>BOYI01000007.1 GCA_019651435.1 Pelagibacteraceae bacterium | reverse complement strand
TTTATTTTTATTAATTTTTTAGCGGTAACTTTTTCACTATATGCTCCATGGGGTGGAAGGGCATAAGCTACTCGATCACCCTTTTAAAATCAATAATATTGATCCAATATCTTCAACAATTCTACACCTTCTATTCCAAGAACTATAGGAAGATCTGGTACTGGCCATGGATGAGGCATGCCTCTTCTATGATAGGTATCGATATAGTTAACACCTACAGCTGTGTTTTAATCAATACTTCATCAAACTTTGGATCTGGAACATCAATATTTTCCCATTTAAATACATCAGGTGACCCTTTTTCGTATATAACAAGCACCTTTTGTCATAGATTAGCCACTAACACATTTTTGTTCTTGATCACCTATTTATCAATTCCAAGTTTCATAACATCTCCTGGTTTTAGATAAACTGGTGGTTTGCATTCCCATACCACTCCAGTGGAGTTCCATAGCAATTACATCTCCGGAAATAAAGTCATGAACTGGGAGAGGTAATGAACAATGTGATACGCTGAAAAGATCATTGTTTTGGTTGATCCAGTTTGCATTCTTTTACCATTTACATCTAAATACATAGAAAGATTTTGAACATCTTCAATTTCATCTGTTGTCACTAAATACGGACCAATTGGACCAAAGGTGTCACAAGATTTACCTTTAGTCCATTGTCCTGATCTTTTTATTTAAAATCTCTTTCAGAGACATCATTGACTACACAATATCCTGCAATGTAATTTTAGCTTCACTTCTGAAATATATTTTGCTTTTTACCAATAATAACACCTAATTCAACTTAGTCAGTTGCAGTAGAAGTTCTTGGTATTTCAACATTATCATTAGGACCAATAATCGCAGACGTTGCTTTTGAAAACAAAATTGGTTCTTCTGGAGGTTCTAGTCCAGTTTCAGCAGCGTGATCTGAAAAATTTAGACCTATACATAGAAATTTTCCCTACCTTATTTACACATGGACCAATTCGAGGGTTACCTGTTACTTAGCTAAAGATGAAACATCTAAACTTTTCAATTTATCTAAGCTTTCTGGCGAGATTGTATTACCATTTATATCATCTATTACATCTGATAAATCTCTAATTTTTCCGTTTTCATCAATTATTCCAGGTTTTTCTTCCCCAGAATTTCCAAATCTTAATAGCTTCATTTTTATCTCCTAATTTTTATATTACTTTTAATAAATTTAATAATTACATCGTTGCTCCAATTTGCCATGGAACAAATTCCAGATCACCAAGACCTTGTTTTTCTGATTTTGATTTTTCTCCAGAAGCAACTCTTACTAGAAGGTCAAAGATTTCATTTCCAACTGTTTCTATACTTTCATTATCTGTAACAATTTTCCCTGCATTTACATCCATATCTTCTTCCATATGTTGATACATTTCAGTATTAGTGGCTATTTTAATAGATGGTGATGGTTTTGAACCAAAAGCTGAACCTCTTCCAGTTGTAAAACTTACAAGATTACAACCTGTAGCTATTTGTCCAGTGACTGATGCAGGATCATATCCTGGACTATCCATGAATAAGAAACCTTTAGATTTTGACTTTTCAGCATACATTAAAACATCATTTAAGGGTGTTGTTCCTCCCTTTGCAGCAGCACCTAAAGATTTTTCTAATATAGTAGTTAAACCTCCAGCTTTATTTCCTGGAGAAGGATTATTGTTAAGACTTCCTTTATTTCTATCTACATAATCTTCCCACCATAAAATTCTATCTACCAATTTATCACCAACATTTTTATTTATAGCTCTTCTTGTAAGTAAATGTTCAGCTCCATAAATTTCAGGAGTTTCAGCTAAAACTGCAGTCCCTCCATTTTTAACTAATAGATCTGCTGCATGACCTAATGCAGGATTTGATGTAATGCCTGACCATGCATCTGATCCACCACATTGAAGTGCTAGAGAAAGATGTTCAACTGACTGTGCTGATCTTTGTAATTGATTGATTTCTGGTAACATAGCATGTATGCGTTTTATACCTTCTTCAATCGTTTTTCTTAAACCTCCCATTTCTTGAATTGTCATTGTTTGAAAGAAAGGATTTTCATTTAAATTATAGGCATCAAGTAAAAATTTTATTTGATTTGCTTCACATCCTAATCCAATCAAAAGGACACCTGCTAGATTTGGATGTTGAATGTAACCTAGTAAAACTCTCTGCAAAGCTTCAAAGCCGTCACCAGAGTCTGCCATACCACAACCTGTTCCATGAGTAAAAGACACAACTCCATCAACATTAGGGTATTCTGATAGTATTTTATCATCAAAAGCATTCGCAATGTTTCTTGCTGCAGTTGCAGAACAGTTCACTGAGGTTAAAATACCAATATAATTTCTGGTTCCTACCTGACCATTTGGTCTTTTAAAACCATCAAATGTTGGTCTTTGGTTTTCAGGTACAAAATTTGGCAATCTTACTGATGTTGAAAATTCATAATCATGTTCTGTAGACTTGAACTCTGTATTATCTACATGAACGTGTTCTCCTATATTTATATCATTTCTTGCAAGCCCAATAATTTGATCATATTTGATAATTCTTTCCCCTTTTAAAATTTTCTTCAAAGCGATTTTATGACCTTTTGGTATATTATTTTCAGCTTTAATGTTTTGAGTGGTTTCACCTTTAGAAATATTTTTAAAAGCTGTTGCAACATTATCATTAGGATTTAGTTTTATAGTTAGTATATCATCAACACTCATAGCGATTATTCCTTTGATAAATGATTATTAAATTTTAGTTTTTTATTATATGATTTTAAAATTATTTAACAATGAAATTAGAGTAAATGTTTTAATTTTTAACTGGAGAAAAAATGCCAGAAGCTATAATGCAAAGGACATATGGGAAATCTAATGTTTTAAACATTGAAAAAATTTATGTAAATGATCCTGCAGATGATGAAATTTTAATAAAACAAACTGCGATTGGGATTCATTTTCATGATGTGTATGTTAGAACTGGATTGTATAAAACATTAAATTTACCTGGTATTCCTGGAATTGAAGCAGCTGGAGTTGTCGAAAAAAAAGGGCGTAATGTAAATAATTTAAATATTGGTGATAGAGTTGTTTATATAACAGGTTCCTACGGAGCCTATGCTTCTCATAGAGTGATAAATCATAATATTGTAGCAAAGATACCTAATGAACTTGACGATGCAACTATGGCTACAAATTTTTCAAGAGCTTTGACTGTTAATATGTTAACTGAACAAGTTTTTAATTTAAAAGATAAAACAACTGTTTTAGTAACAGCAGCTGCAGGTGGTGTTGGAAGATTGCTTTGTCAGTATTTAAATTCTATAGGCAAAATTGTAATAGGAACGGTTGGTTCTGAAGAAAAAATCAAGGTAGCTAAATCCTGGGGGTGTAAAGAGGCATTTATATATAACGATAAAAAGATATGTGAATATTCAAAAGATATTACTAAAGGAATTGGATTTGATCTAGTTTATGACTCAGTAGGTTTTGATACTTTTGAACAATCTTTTGATTTAGCGTCTAACTGTGGTTATTTAATAAACTTTGGTCAATCATCAGGTCCAATACCAGCAATGGAAATGTCAAAACTTGACAAAAATCTTATCAATTTCTCGTCCTATTTTATTTCATTATACAAATCAAAGAAACTTATTTGAAAATATGAGTAAATCAGTATTCAATCTATTTAAAAATAATGTTTATTCATTTGAAAAAAAAATATGTTTTGATCTAAAAGATGTTTCTCAAGCTCATGATCTTTTAGAATCAAGAACGGGTGGTGGAAGTTTATATTTGAAACCTTAATTGATTTTAAATAATATTTAGATATGAACGAAATAAATTGGAAATTCCCAGAATATATATCTTCTTTTGAATGGTTAAATGATAATTTGGATGATGAGAAAGTAAGAATTTTTGATTGTACTACATATTTACTTTATCAAGATGATGATCCTTCATTGCCTTACATTGTAGAAAGTGGTTTTAGAGAATATCAAATTTCGCATATAAAAAATTCTGCTTATTTAGATCTTCAAAAAGATTTATCTGATAATTCAAGTAAGTTTCGATTTACACTCCCAGATTATCATACTCTAGCAAAAAATTTTTCAAATCTTGGTGTTGGTGATGATTTTCATATAGTTTTATATTCAAGGAATGGGTTACAATGGGCCACAAGAATTTGGTGGATGTTGTATGTTTTGGGATTTAAAAATCTTAGTATTTTAGATGGTAGTTTTAATGAATGGAAAAAAAATAATTTACCTACTGAAAGTAAAATAAATATTTTTGAAAAATCGGAATTTAAAATTGAAATCAATAATAAAATTTTTGTTGATAAAAATAGAGTTTTGGGATCGATGAATACAAAAGAATGTGTGATATTAAATTCTTTAACTGAAGATTTGCATAATGGAGAAAACCCAAGATATGGTAGACCGGGAAGAATACCAGGTAGTTTAAATATTCCTTTCCATGAGTTAACAGACTTAGAAAAAGGATGTTTTAAATCTCCAAGTGAATGTTTAGAAGTTTTTAAAAAGAAAGGCATTTCTCAAGATTCACGTGTTTTGAATTATTGTGGTGGTGGAATAGCAGCATCATTAGATGCATTCGTTTTATTTCAATTAGGGTATGATGATATAGAAATTTATGATAATTCAATGAGTGAATGGGCAACCGACGAAAACTTACCTATAGAAATTGGATGATATAAAAATTAAGGAGAAAATATGTCAAAAAAATTTAATGCAAAACTAAGAAGTCAACAATGGTTTGATAATCCAGAAAACCCAGGAATGACAGCTTTATATATAGAGAGATCTTTAAATTTTGGATTGACACCTGAAGAGTTGAGATCTGGGAAACCCATTATAGGAATTGCACAGACAGGCTCTGATATTTCTCCTTGTAACAGAGTTCATATCAAATTAGCAGAAAGAATTAGAGAAGGAATTAGAAGTGCAGGAGGGATTGCTCTAGAATTTCCAGTTCATCCTATTCAAGAGACATTAAAAAGACCAACTGCATCCCTTGATAGAAATCTTGCTTATTTAGGTTTAGTTGAAATTTTACATGGATATCCAATTGATGGTGTTGTCTTAACAACTGGTTGTGATAAAACCACTCCTGCTTGCTTAATGGCAGCTGGTACTGTTGATATTCCGGCGATAGTTTTGTCAGGTGGCCCAATGCTTGATGGGTGGCATGACGGAAAGTTAGCTGGATCAGGTATGGCTGTTTGGGATAGTCGAGTTGAGTTATCAGCTGGCAGAATTAATTATGATGAATTCATGGACATAGTTACATCATCTGCACCATCAGATGGACATTGCAATACAATGGGAACTGCTTCAACAATGAATTCTTTAGCTGAGGCTCTTGGTATGAGTTTAACTGGGAATGCTAATATTCCTGCTCCATATAGAGAGAGAGGACAAATGGCTTATAGAACAGGTCTTAGAATTGTTGAGATGGTAAATGAAGACTTAACTCCTTCTAAAATTATGACACGTAAAGCTTTTGAAAATGCAATAGTTGTTAATTCTGCAATTGGAGGATCAACTAATGCACAAATTCATATAACAGCAATCGCCAGACATGTTGGTATTAATTTAGAAACAGATGCTTGGCAAAATGTTGGGTATGATATTCCTTTAATGGTTAATGTACAACCAGCAGGAAAACACCTTTGTGAAAGTTATCATAGGGCTGGTGGAACTGCTGCGGTAATGAGTGAATTATTATCAAATAATAAAATTCATGGGGATGTAATTACAGTTTCTGGGAAAAAGTTATCTTCTTGTTTAGATGGTCATAAAATTAAAGATAAAGATGTGATTACAGAGTTTAAAAATCCTTTAAAACAAAGAGCAGGTTTTATTGTTTTAAAAGGAAATTTATTTGAATCAGCAATTATGAAAACTTCAGTTATTTCTGATGAATTTCGAAAAAAGTTTTTATCCAAACCAGGTAAAGAAGGTGTCTTAGAGGGTAGGGCTATAGTTTTTGAAGGGTCTGAAGATTATCACGATCGTGTAAATGATGAATCACTCAATATGGATGAGAATTGTATACTTGTTATTAGAGGAGCTGGACCAATTGGATGGCCTGGTTCTGCTGAAGTTGTAAACATGCAACCATCAGATAAATTAATTAAACAAGGCATCACAGAATTACCATGTATAGGTGACGGAAGACAATCAGGGACTTCAGGAAGTCCTTCAATATTAAATGCATCTCCAGAAAGTGCTATTGGTGGAGGATTGGCATGGTTGAAAACTGGAGACACCATTCAAATTGATTTGAATAAATTTACGGCAAATATGTTAGTTGATCAGGATGAAATAGAAAACAGAAAAAAAGATGGTCCTCCTAAATATCCTGAAAATCAAACACCTTGGCAAGAAATTTATAGAAATCATGTTGGTCACATGTCTGACGGTGGGGTTTTAGAAAATGCTGTCAATTATCAAAAAGTAAAAAAATCTTTACCAAGAGATAATCATTAATTGACTGGGCTAATTGTAGAGTTCGTTGTTAGCATTTTGACAACATTATCATAAACAAGTTTTCCCATATCATATCTTGTTTCAACAGTAGCTGATCCAATGTGGGGTGTAAGAATAACATTATCTAATTTCATCAAATTATCAGGTACATTCGGCTCATTTTCAAAAACATCTAAACCAGCACCACAAATGATATTATTTTGTAGAGCATGAATAAGTGCCTGTTGATCAATAACTGATCCTCTTGCAATGTTAATTAAAAAACCATTTTTGCCAAGTTTTTGTAAAATGTTTGAATTGACTAAATGTTTTGTTTCTTCACCTCCTGGTGTAATCACACAGAGAGTATCTACATATTCAGCCAGTTCTTCTAATTTTGAAAAAAATTTATATTTTACATCTTTTTCATTTCTTGAGTGGTAACAAATTTCACAATTAAAAGCTTCAATTCTTTTTGCTATAGTTTTTCCTATTCTTCCCATTCCTAAGATGCCAAATTTTGTGCCTGAAAACTTTTTAGAAAGTGGAAACTCAGATTTAAGCCATTTTTTTTCTAATAAAAAATTATTTGCGGAGGAGATGTTTTTATAAACACATAATGTTAAAGCTACAGCAGTGTCTGCGACTTCATCGTTAAGAACATCAGGGGTATTTGTTACTTTCACATTAGATAATGTAGCTTGATCTACATCAACGGCATCATAACCTACACATAGTTTGCAATTATTTTTAAATTAGGAAGTTTTTTTATAAGTTCACTAGAAACATTTGTTCCTCCCATAACTGCAATAGCATCAATTTTATCACTTAAACTTTCAATAAATTTTTCTGGATTTTCTTGCTCATATGATTTGAACGTATTAAACGTTTGATCAAAAAGTTGAGTTATTTCGTTTGGAAATAATGACATAATTAATACATTTTTTCAATTTTCATTTATACCTCTAATTATAATTTCATTTTTGATTTTGGAATAATTGCGCCTCTATATTTAAGCACATTTTTTGTAATGTTGTGAGACATTAAAATTTTATCTTCAATTGATAAATTTTCTTTTATTAGGTGATATGCTAAAAAAGATCCATTGAATGAATCTCCTGCTGCAGTCGTGTCGATTGCTTTAATAATTGGAATATTTATTGATCCAATTTTGTTAAACTCAGAATAAAATATTTTTTCAAAATGCTTTAAAATAATAATGTTATCTTTTCTTTTAAATGTATTAATAAATTCAATTGGATCAGATTTGCCAAAGATTTCGATTATATCATCAAATGAAATAAAATTTATATTAGAACTAAGGTTACTTTTTTTAAATAAACTTTGAGATTTAATTTTGTTGCCATGGAAACTATTTCGGTAATTAAAATCAAAAGCTGTAAGTTTAGATTTTTTTGATAAATCAATTAATTTATTTTGATCTTTCTGTTTTAAAATTCCTAATGAAATACCTGTATAGTAAAATAATTCAGAATTACTTATAAACTTGTCTATTTCATCTAGGTTACATCTTTCTATCATTTTTTTTGCTGCTGAGTCATTTCTCCAATATGAAAACTTCTATTCCTTTTATCTGTTTGAATAGAATAAAGACCTGGGTATTTATCTTTAATTATTTGTATTAAGTCAGTTTTTAAATTTTCATATTTAAATCTTTTTACCATCATCTCAGATAAATGATCTTGACCTAACCCAGTAAAATAAAAAGTATTAAATTGTTTTTTAGTTAACCTAGAAAAATAAACTGCTGCATTAAAAGTATCACCCCCAAAATTTAAATTCATTTTTATCTGTTTTTTGTCCAAGTCATCAGTATTTCCACTGACCTCGATCATGCATTCACCAGCAAATATTGAATTTTTAGTAATATTTTTCATTTTAAATTTAATTATATTTAATGTAGTAGTATCATATGTATATTAATTTGGATAGGTATGACAAGTGAGCGTGTTAGAAAAAGAACTCGAAATATCTGACTTTAATTTTGAGTTTAATAAAAAAGATGCAGTTACAGAATTAACAAAAGAATTTGGTCAGCAATTTTCTATTTCAAAAAGTGTAAGAGAGCAACATACTGATACAACTACAATACATCCTTCAAAACTACCTGATGGAGTTGTTTTTGCAGAAAATGAAATAGATGTTAAGAAAACAGTTGAAATTTGCCAAAAATTTAAATGTCCAATAATTCCTTTTGGTGTTGGTTCATCACTTGAAGGTCATGTCAATGCTTTGTATGGTGGCATTTCGATTGATCTAAATAATATGAATAAAATTTTATACGTCTCTCCTGAGGATGGATATGCAGTTGTACAACCAGGTGTTACTAGAGAACAATTAAATATTTATTTAAGAGATACAGGACTTTTTTTTCCAATTGATCCTGGTGCAAATGCATCTTTAGGAGGAATGACAAGTACAAATGCTTCTGGCACGAATGCTGTTAGATATGGAACAATGAAAGATAATGTAATTTCTTTGAAATGTGTAATGCCTAATGGTGAAATTATTAAAACATCTAATAGAGCAAAAAAGAGTTCAGCTGGTTACGATTTAACAAGATTGATTGTTGGTTCAGAAGGTACGCTTGGTATAATTACAGAAATTACAATTAAACTCTATGGTATACCAGAAGTGATAGCAGGAGGAAGAGTAACATTTCCATCAATAAAGGATGCTACTGAAGCAGTGATAATGGTAATACAAGCTGGAATTCCTGTTGCTAGAATAGAATTATTAGATCAAGAACAAGTTAAGGCCTGTAATAACTATTCTAAACTTAATCTGCCAGAAGAGCCTCTATTATTGCTTGAGTTTCATGGGAGTGAATCTTCTGTAAAGGAACAATCTGAATTTTTTCAGAGATTGTATCAGATTTTGGTGGAAATAATTTTGAGTGGACCTCAAATAATGATGAAAGAAACAAGCTCTGGAAAGCAAGACATGACGCTTATTATGCAACTAAATCATGTAAACCTGATCTTGAATATATTGCTACTGACGTTTGTGTACCAATTTCAAGGTTATCAGAGTGCATTGAAAAACTCAAAACGATTTAACAAAGTATAATTTATTTGGTCATATTGTTGGACATGTAGGTGATGGAAATTTTCATGTTCAATTAATGGTAGATCCTAAAAATGAAAATGAAATTAAAAACCTAAACAAATTTCTTGATGATTTGTCAAAAAGAGCAATTTTACTTGATGGAACTTGCACTGGGGAACATGGAATAGGGCAAGGAAAAACAGTACCTTGTTGAAGAATTAGGCGGTTCAGTTGATTTTATGAAAAATATTAAAAAGCTTTAGACCCATTTAACATTATGAATCCAGGAAAGATATTTTAAGGTCTATTATGCTAGAGAATAAAAATCAATGGCTTGGACAAATATATAATAAAAAAATATACAAGACTGTATTTCAAAAATTAAAGAAAGATATGGTCAGCAGTTTTCTGAATCCAAAAGTATTAGGGAACAACATTCACATACAATGACAATTCATGAATCTGAATTACCTGATGGGTTTTTT
>BOYI01000006.1 GCA_019651435.1 Pelagibacteraceae bacterium | reverse complement strand
TTTCTCCAAGTGTAATAATTATATTTTTTATCCCTTTATCTAAAAAAAACTTCCTGCTTTTTTACAGTCTTCCTCATTTTTAATTGATTGACCATAATAAAAACTTGCCTCCGTTTCATTCGGGGTAAAAAATCAAAATATTGAAAGTTATCATCAGTTATTTCACTGGCGGGTGCTGGATTTAGAATTGTTGTACAATTAAAATTTTTCGCTTTTTTAGAGCATAGAGTGTTACCTCTTTTGGTGTCTCTAACTGAGTTAAAAAACATCAGAAGACTCTATTATTTTTAACTTTGAGTCGATTAACTTTTCATCGATTGTACCAGCAGGCTCCTGGAACAACATTTATTGCATTTTGCCCAGTTTTTTCATTAATCAAAATACCTGCAGCCCCAGTTGATTCATTTTCAGAGATAACCAAACCATCATAATTTATTTTATCTTTGTCATATAAAGAGATTGCAAGATCGGCATAGCTATCTTTACCTACTTTACTTATAAATGATACATTACCTCCAGCTCTTGCTGCTGCTATTGCTTGGTTAGACCCTTTACCACCTGGTCCGATGATGTATTTTTTACCTAATACCGTTTGACCTGGTATTGGAATATCATTTGCAAAAAAACATAGATCTGCAACGAATATCCCAAATACACAAATACTCACTTATCTAGTACCCAAACAGTACCATCAGGTTTAACAACTCCTTTTGTTAAAATAAAACAACCAAATGGTCGTGTCTCATTAGTTGTGATAATTGCAAAGGCTTTTTTTGCCTCTTCATAAAACATAAATCTTTCGATTGATCCTATTTTCCAGTTTTCACCTGCTACACTTCTAGTTACATCAATAATTTCTTTATGAACATCGTTGAGCTCATCAGGCTTGTTATCGATTTGCATTCTTAGTATTGGAAACTCTATAAAACTATCCAGAGGGAAAATAGATAATATAGCTTTCGCCGCTTTGGCTGCATCAACTCCATCTAAACGATGTACAACTGAATTCATAGAGTAAGCTGGAAAGTTTGAGTCACATAAAATGAGTTTGTCACCATGGCCCATAGCACGAAGGGTGTGAAGAACCTCAGGTCCAAGAATTGGATCAATATTAATTAACATATACCTATAGAACTAAATAAATTAACTATATTCAATATAATTAATTTATAACAACTGGCTTAGATCTTAAATTTTTGACAGTTTCCAATTCTGCTCGACGACATAATTTAGGAGGGTAGTCCTTTTGTGATCAAATTTAAATCCTCATAAACAATTTCTCCCATTTCAAAAAAAACACTATTTAAAGCTCCCGCCCTGTGAGAAGAAAAAAGAATATTTTTTTGTCTTCTTATCGGATCATTTTTAGGAACAGGTTCTTGAGGAAAAACATCAGTGGCAACTTTAATTTTACCTTTCTTTAAAATTTTATTTAAATCTTGAAAATTAATTACATTAGCTCTACTTAGAATGATTAAACAAGCATCTTTTTTCATTAATCTTAAGAGTTTTTCATCTATCATGTTTTTATTTTTTTTTGTTATTGTAGTAAGTATGTATATTACCTCACAATTTTTGAAAATTTTACTTAATGATGCTGGCCTGCAACCATTATCCTCTATAAGTTTATTTGGAAGCCAAGGATCATAAACTAGAAAATCTGAAGTATAAGGTACCAACATAGGTTTAAGACTTTTAGCTAAGTCACCAAAACCGACAATGCCGATTTTATTGTTGAGCAATAGACTGCTTCGCTTATTGCTTTCTAAGCCATACTTTTCCTTTTTTTGTATAAAATCTAAATGTGCTTTATGTATTTCTCTTTTCAAAGAAATAGTTAAACCAATAGCTATTTCAGCAACACTCTGAGCAAAAACAGGAGCCGTGGATAAAACATAGATATTGTTATTAAAGCAGTAATCATAGTCCATGTTATCCATAAAATTACTTTCAACATTGAAAATAGCTTTAAGTTTTTTACCTAAAATTAATATTGATTTTGGTAGATCAGGTTGGCCAATAATAAAATCAGCATTAGGAATATTTTGTTTATAAAATTTTAGTTTATTTTCTTTAGGTGCATTAATTATATTAAATTTTTTTTTTAAAAGTTTAAGTTTACTAGATTTAAAAATTAATTCCATTTTACGTGGAAATGGATCGACAATAATTGTTTTCATTACATGATTATATCAATTATTTTTATTTTTGATAATCTAACTCCATGAAGCGCTCAGAGATTAATAATGCTATAGAAACAGCAAAAAAAATGATGGATACATATAATTGGACACTTCCAAAATGGGGTTATTGGTCAAAGGAAGATTATAACAACAATCCCGAGATGACTAAATACCTCAAAGATCATCAAATGGGCTGGGATGTAACAGATTTTGGAAAAGATAATTTTAATAGTCAAGGTATAACACTTTTTTGTATTAGGAATGGCATTCAAAGTAATTTTGATGATAAACCTTATGCAGAAAAAATTACTCTTCATGCAAGAGGGCCAGGAAATCCCTTTTCATAGTCATAAGATTAAATTGGAAGATATTATAAATAGAGGTGGTGGAGATTTAGCAATTGAGTTTTTAGAAATTGATAATAATAACAAGCAATTATCAAAAAAAATTACTGTTCTTGTTGATGGAGAAAAAATAGAACTAGATCCACATGAACCTTTGATTTTAAAAAAGGGTCAAAGCGTTACTGTTGAGAGAAATATTTTTCATAGATTTTATTCTGTTAAAGGTTCTGGAATGGTTATGGCTGGAGAAGTGTCCCAAGTCAATGATGACAATAATGACAATTATTTTCTTGAGCAAGTTGGAAGATTTAGTCAGATACAAGAAGATGAGCCACCTCTTCATCCCTTATGGAATGAAGTTTAATGCGCCGTGGGGTTGTAGGATTAGGTATATGGTGCGTAGATACAACTTATAAAATTGACCACCTTCCTGAGAGAGGCAAGCTTGTGTCTATCAAAGGTCAATATCAATGTGTTGGCGGCGGTCCTAATAATGTATTAACAAACTTATCTTCTCTTGGTTTTAAATATGATTTAATTGCCATGGGATCAATAGGAAATGATGATAATTCTAAACTTATTAAAAATCATTGTCGAAGTAATGGCATTATTTCAAAATACCTTTCAGTTTCATCTAATATCCCAACTTCATATTCTTTGTGCATGTCTGAGAAACAAAATGAAAGAACTTTTCTCTACTACTCTGGGGCAAATGATTTACTAGACATAGATCATTTTAGATTAAGTAAACTTAGCAATTATCCTAAAATTTTATATGTAGGATATCTCAGCCTTTTAGGAAGATTAGACGAATTTAGTGGTAAAGAAACAAGACTTTGTAAAGTTTTAAAGGAGTCAAAAAAAAAAGATATTATTAATATCATTGATTTAGCATCAAACAATATTCCAAATTTTCAGAAAATTATTTTTAGTGCTCTTCCTTATACTGACTATCTTTTACTAAATGAAATTGAAGCACAATTACTTTTTAAAAAAAAAATTATAAATTCAAAAAACCGATTAGACAAAAAACTCATTATAAACTTGTCTAGAAAAATTTTTCAAAAAGGCCTACAAAGAGCTTTTATTATACATAGTCCCTATGAATCACTTTATATTTCTAAAAAAGATATTTATCACTCAGAGTCTCCCAAAATTCAAAAAAAAAATATTAAAAATGCTGTTGGTGCAGGGGATGCTTTTTGCGCAGGATTTATTTTTGGCGTGCATGAAGACTGGGATATTGAAGTTACACTGAGGAAGTCTCATGCAGCAGGATCAGCTATGATGAAAATTGACTCATCTTCAGGTAATTTACCTAATATCAAAAAATTATAATTTTAAAATAGGATCAGTTATTTGAAGATCTTTATTAAGAGAGTGATCTGGTCTTAAATTTTTTTTATTTAATTCACTATGATATAACTTCACAGCTTCAATAGTTTTTAAATCTTTTTCTATTACTGCCCTCATTAGCTTCACTAACAAGATTGGATCCTCTGCAAGATTTATTTTTCTACCAAAAAGAGCAACTCTTGCACCATAATGACTAGCTTTTTTAATTAATTCAAAACAATCTCGTGTGGTTCCTTTACTACCGCCTAATATACCAACAATTAAATTTGCAGGATCATAAGTTGCCAGTTCCTCCATCGCTTTTGGGCCATTGTATGCAATTTTCAAAAATAAGGGTCTTTCTTCTTTAGTTTGTCCCGCAATGGCTTTAATGATGCAATCATTAATGTAGTCACCCAGATTATTTGATTTCATGCCGATATTAATTGGAGGGTTAAATACCTCCAAAAAATGATTAAATTTATATTTAGTAGCTTCAATTCTAAAATCTCTATAAGCATTTAACATTGCTAAATCAAAATCTACATTTTTAGAGAATGTCATTGAAAATAATCCTAAATTTGCAAATTTTGAAACACTTTTTAGACGAGCAGATTGGAATGGTCTTGGATAAGTAGATCTGTAATTACCATTTCTCATTAACCAAATATCTGTAGTATCATTCATTCGAATAGCAGGAGTAACTTTGGAATTAATAAATATTTTTTTTTTTAATTAATTCTTCACCAGTTGATGCAGACATCAACATAATATCAACAAGATTTGATTTAGACATAGATATCATAGCTTGCTTATAATCATCTAGCTTCTTATAAGATTTTAAAATTTTACCCTTACTATCTCTTTTAGGACCAGGCGTTATGATGCCCATTGCCATATCACCATCTTTTGCATCTGCAATAATAAAATCTTTGGGTTTGTAAATTTGTTTTTTTATTTTTTGTAATTTCGTCTCTAAAGATTTATTCATTATATTAAAACTTTATCATCAAATTTCTCACAGTATAAATAGAAAATTTATTTAAAGATTGTATAGTAATAGTTATGTATTTAGGTATAGATCTTGGAACTTCATCAATGAAATGCTTAGTCATTGGTGAAGAGCAGGAAATTATTCATAGTGTCTCTAGCGAAGATATACCTTCATCTAACCCTCAAAGTGGATGGTCTGAACAAGATCCATCCTCTTGGATAGTTGCTCTTGATCAATGTATGTTAAGATTAAAAAGTAAAATTAACATTAACGAAATAAATTCAGTTTCTTTTTCAGGGCATATGCATGGTGCTACTGTATTAATAAGGATTATGAAATAATCAGACCCTGTATACTTTGGAATGACACAAGAAGCCATCAAGAGTGTTCAGAGATAATGACAGATAAATCTGTCATGGATATAGCCGGAAACATTGCAATGCCTGGTTTTACAGCACCAAAAGTTCTATGGATTAAAAGAAATGAAAATGAAAATTTTAATAAAATCTATAAGGTTCTTTTGCCAAAAGATTACTTAAGATTTTACCTAACAGGAGAATTTTTCAGCGATTTATCTGATGCTTCTGGAACTTATTGGCTAGACGTAGGAAAACGAGATTGGTCTACAAAATTACTTGAAGCAAGCTCTATGAATATTTCACAAATGCCAAATGTTTGTGAGGGTACTGATCAAACTGGTATTATTAAAAAGGATATAGCTGACAAATATGGCTTCAATATGAATGCAAGGTTTACGGTGGCGCAGGAGATAACGCAGCTGCTGCGTCGGGTTAGGATTATATGAAGAGGGTGATGCATCAATATCACTAGGTACTTCAGGCGTTATATTTGGGTCCACAAAGAAATTCTTAAAAAATTATGATGATGCAATACACTCTTTTTGCCATTGTTTGCCTAATACTTGGCATCTTATGTCGGTAATGCTCTCCTGCACTTCAAACATTAATTGGTTTATAAATACTTTTGACTCTTCAATTGATGAAATTACAAAGTGTTTGAAAGAGTCTATGAGTTCTGATACTTCAATGAGTAACTCACCTTATTACTTGCCTTATTTGACAGGAGAAAGAACTCCATTAAATGACCCACACGTTCGAGCAAGTTTTCATAATATGGGAATTGAAACAGATAAAAATACACTTGTTTATAGTTTAATCGAAGGTATTTCTTTTGGTCTTTTGATAACTACCAAGCTCTTCAAAAACTGGCATCAAATTGAATAATTTATTTGTAATTGGTGGTGGGTCCAAAAATGAATATTGGATAAAACTGTTAGCATCAATACTAGATAGAGATTTAGCTATTACAGAAGCATCAGATGCAATGGCAGCATATGGTGCTGCAAGGTTAGCATTTTTAGGTTTTAATAATCTTAAATCATCAGTGATGTTTTAAAACCACCGACTGTTAAAAAAATTATTGAAAAGGACTCAAATCTAAATTCACTTCTTAAAGATCGATTTAATGATTGGAAAAATTACTATGTTAAATAGTTTTTTTAAATTATGTCAGATTTAAATTATGATCAATTATTAATTAAACTTCTTGATAACATCAATGATGATTTAAAAAATCGTTATTTTATTGCTCTTTCTGGCCCACCTGCCTCTGGAAAAAGTACAATATCTGAAAAATTAGCAAAAGATCTTACTCTGAAAGGACACAACTCTAGTATACTTCAAATGGATGGTTTCCATTATGATGACCAAATTTTAAAGCAAAAGAGTCTTCTTTTAAAAAAAGGTGCTCCAGAGACATTTGATGTTATGGGTTTTTTAAATTTTTTATTTCGATTACAAAATGAAAATGAAGTAGCTATACCTATTTTTGATCGTTCTCTTGAATTGTCAAGATCTTCAGCTGTGATTATTTCTAAAGAAATCTAGAGTTGTTATTGTAGAGGGTAATTATATTTTATTAAATTCCTATCCTTGGAGGGAATTACATAAATTTTTTAATTCAACTGTAATGATTAACACAAAACAAAAAATTTTAGAAAAAAGACTAATTGAACGATGGGAAAATTTCAATTTACCAAAAGAAGAGATTGATGAAAAAGTTTATGAAAACGATCTACCAAATGGTGTGAATGTTTTAAAAAATAGTATTCTAGCTGACTATATTCTTACTAAATTAATTTAGTGGAGGTTCTTTAGCACCAGTCATAAATGCAACAGCATCTGACATTTCATATTTTTTTAGGATCAATTACACAAAGTCTTTTGCCTAATCGATGTATGTGAATTCTATCAGAAACTTCAAAGACATGAGGCATGTTATGAGAAATAAGAATAATCGGAATCCCCCTAGATTTTACTTCACCAATTAATTCTAAAACTCTTCTACTTTCTTTTACACCCAAGTGCTGCAGTAGGCTCATCCATAATTACCAACTTTAGTTCCAAAAGAGGTAGCTCGTGCAACCGCAACACCTTGTCTTTGTCCTCCTGAGAGTGTTTCGACAAGCTGATTAATGTTTTGAATAGTTAACAAACCCAAGATCTGATAATTTTGTTCTAGCAAGTTCTTGCATACCTGATTGATCTAAAAATCTAAAGAACTTACCCATGAAGCCTTTTTGTATGAATTTCTCTGCCTAAAAACATGTTATCAGCAATAGTTAAAGCTGGAGAGAGTGCAAGGTTCTGATAAACAGTTTCAATACCTAACTTTCTAGCTTCAATCGGAGAAGTAAAAGAAACTTTATTTCCATCCAATTGAATTTCACCACTATCTGGAATTACTGCACCACAAAGAGCTTTAATCAATGTTGATTTTCCTGCACCATTGTCACCAATTACTCCTAAAACTTCACCTGGGTACAATTCAAGATCAGCATTATCTAACGCTACTACTTTTCCGTATTTTTTTGACAGTTTTTTTCGCAACAAGAACTGGATCCATTAGTTTGACACCTTCCTTATCCATTGATCTATTCCAACGGCAACTATTATAAGACAACCCAAAGCAAATCGCTGCCATAAAACATCTAAGCCCGCTATTGATAATCCAGAACTAAAGACTCCCACAATTAACGCTCCAAATAGTGAGCCAATTATTGTTCCCCTTCCTCCAAATAGTGAGGTTCCACCTATAACAACAGCAGTAATTGAGTCTAAGTTACCTTCATAGAAACTTGTAGGTGATACTGAGCCAACTCTGCCTATTGAAACCCAAGCTCCAATTGCAACTACAAAACCTGCCACTGCATATATTGAAACAAGCATTCTATCTGTTCTAATACCTGAGAGTTCTGCAGCTTCTTTATCATCACCAATTGCATAAACATGTCTGCCCCATGCTGTTCTGTTAAGCAAAAAACCCTAAAAAATGAAAATTCCAATCATAAGGAAAGCGCCATAGGTAAATACAAAGCCTCCAAGATTAATTCTTTCTCCCCAAAAATGTAAAAGAGGAGCATTTACTTCAATGTCAGAGCTTCTAATAGATTGAGACCCAGTAAAAAAGATCACTAAAGCAAAGAATATGTTCCAAGTTCCCAATGTAACAATAAATGGAGGCAATCTTAATCTTGTAACTAATAATCCATTGAATGCTCCTGTCGCAACACCTGATATCATTCCAACAAGAATAGCAGGTAATGTAGGTATGCCCATTTCGACAGAAAGTTTACCCATAAAAACTGATGCCAAAACCATCATAGCAGCAACACTTAGGTCAATACCAGCAGTGAGAATAATTAGCGTCTGAGCAGCTGCAAGTATCCCAACGATTGTAACTTGTTGAACAATTAAAGATAAATTGAAAGCAGAGAAAAATTTTCCTCCAGCTATAAAACCGAAAGCGATAACGCTTAAAATCAAAATTATAACAGGAACAATAGTTGGGTTACCATGAAGAAAATGTTGAATTTTTTTTAGTGTGGTCTGTTCACCTAAATCAAATGAGTGATGATCTTGATCTTTCTCACCGATATCAGTTGTAAATTTAGGTTGATCCTTTAAATCTTTAGAAATGTCATCAGAAATTTTATTCATATTAAAAATGCAAAGTTTCAGGGCAGAATAATCTGCCCTGAATAATAAAATTATTGGATTAACCCCAACATCTGTCCATACCTTCTTTGACACTAATTGATGGAACTCCGCTAGCAGCATCATCTGTAACTAAGTTCACACCAGTGTTAAAGAAGTCAAGACCTGGAGTATTTTCAGGCTTTGATCCATCTTCAGCCCAAGCTTTAATAGCTTCAACACCTAAAGAAGCCATTAATAATGGGTATTGTTGAGATGTAGCACCAATGATACCTCTTTCAACGTCAGCTACACCTGGGCAACCTCCGTCAACTGAAGCAATGAGAACACTACCATCATCTTTACCAACTGCTTTTAACGCCTCATAAGCACCAACAGCTGCTGGCTCATTAATAGTGTAAACAACGTTTATGTCTGGATCTTTTTGAAGACATTTTTCCATTGCAGTTCTTCCACCTTCTTCGTTACCGTTTGTAACTTCATTACAGATAATTCTTGGATCATCTTCATCTCCCCATCTGGAAACATCTTTTACATCGATTCCAAATCCAGTTAAGAAACCTTGATCTCTAAGAACACCAACAGAAGGTTGACTCTCGTTAAGGTCTAACATTGCAATTTTGGCATTAGCAGCATCTGCTCCTAACTTTGCCGCAACCCATGCTCCACCTAATTCACCTGCCTTGAAGTTATCAGTTGCAAAAGTAGAGTCTGCAGCTGTAATTGGCTCTAGTGGTGTGTCAAGAGCAATGACTAGTAAACCATTGTCTTGAGCATTTTTTAATGGAGTAACAATAGCTTTTGTGTCAGATGCAGCAATTAAAATACCTTTTGCACCTGAAGCAATACAAGTCTCAATAGCTCTTACTTGAGTCTCATGGTCACCATCAACTTTACCCGCAAAGAATGATAATTTGACACCTAATTCATTAGCTCTCGCCTCTGCACCTTCTTTCATTTTAACGAAGAAAGGATTGATGTCTGTTTTTGTAATTAAGCAAGCTTCAACAGCATGGCTTCCTGCTTTTGCTGGCATAGTAGCAAAAGTAAAAGCAACTGCCATAAGTGAAGCTAGAACTAGAGATAATTTTCTCATAGTTATTTCCTCCTATATATAGTCATCACAACAATATCTTATTGTTATGCTAACTTACTAGTTAAATTTTAATTTTTAGTCTTGATTTTTGATAAAATGTTTATCTACGATATCTTTCCATAAGTTATAGGAGTTTCTTGTAATTCATTATCACCGGGGCTAATTACTGAACTTTTTACTTTAAAATCTCTCAAATCGTCCAAATTTTTAAAATTATGAAAATATTGCATCCCAAAAGTAGGCTCCATAGGAAGACATATCTTCCATCTCAGGAATAGTTAAATCAATCTCTAATAGATCACTAATTATTTGAAGAAAAAACCTATTTTTTATCATTCCACCATCAATAGATAAACTTTTTAAATCCAAATTTCTCGATTTCTTCATAGTTTCTAAATATACCACCATTTGATAAGCAACTGACTCTAATCCAGCTCTAACTAAATGATTTCTATTTGTTGATGCACTGATACCAAAGAAAGCAGCTCTTGCGTTAGATTTCCAAAATGGTGGACCCAGTCCAGAGAAAGCAGGAATGAAGCACACTCCATTACTATCTTTTTCTTTTTTTGAATAGATTTCACTTTCGCTAGCTGTTTCAATTAAATTTAAACTATTCTTTAACCATGAGATTGTTCCTCCAGCAAATGAGTTCAAACACTCTAATGCATAAATATTTTCTTTATCACTTGTGAAAGCAAGTGAGGTAAGTGAATTTTCATCAATTACCATCTCATTGCCAATATTTGTTTGAATATTAAAACCTGTTCCAGTTGTAATTTTCGTATCACCTTTATCAAAACAAAAATTAGCAAAAAGTGATGCTTGTGCATCACCAGCTACTCCAATTATTTGTATTGGATTTTTGAAAGCTTTATTAAAATCACTCTCTCCAAATATCTCTGAGCTTTTAATTATTTTTGGAAAATTGAGATTAGTACCATCAAAAATATTTAACAATTCATCATCCCAAGAATTATTCAAACAATTAAATAATAAAGTTCTTGATGCATTAGTTGTGTCTGTGACATATGAACTAAAGTTTGTGAGTCGGTAAATGAGATATGTCTCAATTGTCCCAAATAAAATATCACCGTTATCAATCTTCGATTTAATTTCTGATTTGTTGTTATATAGCCATTTAAATTTACTTCCCGAAAAAAATGTATTTGGTTTGAGACCTGTTTTTACTTCAGAATTTCATCACTTTTTAATTCATCTTTCAGAATATCTTCACAAATTTTTTGACCTCTAGTACATTGCCAAACAACTGCATTATGTATTGGCTTCCCGTCCTTTTTAGTAAAAAGAGTAAATGTTTCTCTCTGATTAGTTAGACTAATGAACTTGGGATTAGGCATTATTTCAGATGCATCTTTAATTAAGTCAAGTAAGTTTTGATAAATCTCCTCTAAATCGTGCTCGATATATCCTTCTTCTGTAATTATTTGGCGATGTTCTTTTTGAAATCTTTTTATTGCTTCTAATTTTTCATTAAATACAAGAACTGTTGTAGAAGATGTGCTTGAGTCAATAGTCAGATAACTCATTTATTCAGTAAATCCTTAGATATTTCAACTATCCTCTCTGGGCTCATATTATAGTAATCTAACACATCAGATTGAGATCCATTAATCATATATTCATCAGGGATTCCAAGTATTTTGAGGTTTGTATCTATATTGTTTTGAGCAATTAGGTTTGCACAGCATTCTCCAAGCCCCCCAAATATACTATGTTCTTCTATAGTTAAGATCGCTTTGGAGTTTTTAGAAAATTCTAAAAAATGTATCTTTATCAAAGGGCTTTATTGTATGCATACTAATAATAGAACAATGAATGTTGTTTTCTTTTAAAATTTCATAAGCTAA
>BOYI01000005.1 GCA_019651435.1 Pelagibacteraceae bacterium | reverse complement strand
GTTAAAATCTTGAAAAATACCCGAAATTGCTTTTAGAACTTTTGTGCCTGAATCAGAAGAATCAAGAGCAAAAGGGCGGTGGTGGTGATGCTAATGATTAATTTACTATATACAAATCTCTAGAACATTGGTAAGTAGTTCATAGCCTTTTCGTTACCCTTACTGACTCACTTAGTTCTAATCCCCACGTATCCATCCACATTCCACACATAAGATGAAAAGTAACATTAGGTTCTAAAAGTGTCTTTTCATTTTTCCGGATACTAAGTGTGTGTTCTCCCCAATCAGGAGGATAACCAATACCAATTGAGTAACCAGCTCTTGACTCTTTTTCTAATCCATATTTTTCTAATACTGACCAAAAAGCAACTGCAACATTATGACAACTATTTCCTGGGTTTGTTTGTTCTAAAGCTTTCTCAATACCTTCATTTGTTGCTTTTAAAGTATCCGATATCTTTGGATCAGGTTTACCTACATATACTGTTCTGGACAAGGCACAATGATAACGATGTTTCACACCACCTAATTCAATAATTGTTCCTTCATTATTTTCAAATTTTTTATCACTAGGAGTTAAGTGTGATGCTGATGCTGATCTCCCACTTGCAAGTATTATACCTAAACCTGAATATTCTCCTCCAATTTGTGTTGAATCATTTCCAGCAATTAGAGTATTTTGAATTTTTCCTGCAACTGTACTTTGTTTTACACCTTCTTTTATTGAATCAAATGCTGTTGTCATTCCTGCTTTCACAAGTGTGCCAGCATCTTTCATAAATTTTATTTCATTTTCAGATTTTACATATCTTACCCAATTAATTAGAAGATGTGCATTAATAAATTTAGCATTCGTTAAATTATCTTTTAATCTCCTATGATTTTCTGCAGTATAATAATAGCTATCCATTTCGACACCAATATTTTTATCTGACCAATTTTTATCTTTAAATAATTGAACAACAAAATCATATGGATGTAATGGTGGTGATTGAATAAGTCGCTCAGGATAACCAAATATATTTTCTTCATTTAAATGCGTTGTTATTCTTGCACCATTCGAATCTTGCTTTCTTCCAAACCAAAATGGTTGATCTTCATCTATAGAAATTATTACTCCTTGTGGAACATAAAATGACCATCCATCATAGCCAGTTAGATAATTCATATTAGAGGGATCAGTAGTTAATAGAATATCAACACCTCTTTTATTCATAGACTGTTTTACTTTTGCAATTCTTGAATTAAATTCTTCTTGTGAAAAAATCATAATTTTTTAGATAATCTCTTTATCTCTCTAATACTTCATATCCAAACTGATCTGCTGTTTCAAGAAGGATCTCCCAAATTGATAAGGCAAAACCTCTTGGTATGTATATACGATAATTATTTAAGGATATTTTGAATAATTTAATACTAACATGATGAATTGCTGTGCTTGCAGAAGATAAATCAGGAAAATTTTTATTTCTTAAATCTATAGGAAGATGTCTATTTAAAAATAATGTTGAGCTATCACCTTTAATTTCAATACCTGTAAAGGCATGAGACATATCTAGAGTTGTTGCAATTTCCTCACTTATTTCTATTTCCCTATTCAATAACCAAAATTTCAAAGGCTCCATTCTCCACAAAGAATTGTTTTCAAAAACAATCCCTTTATTAAATGTAGGAATATTATTAATATTTAATTTTTTAATTAATAGATTATTGAGTTCGTTAAGTTTTTCAGGCCAGCAAGCAATTTGTGTAATTTCTAAGTTTTTGATTTCTTTAAATTCTAATGAATGTTTTTCATGTCTGGAATATTTACCAACCTTATAAAGAGTATCTAATGCAGAGTGTCTAAGCATACATTCTTTCCCCTGTTGGATCGACCATATGAGGTGATACAACTTTTAAATTCATTTGTTTATTTCTAACGGGGTCTGCGCCAACAAGAGTAGTGTCTTTCCATTTATCTAAACCACCTTCAACAAAACCTATACCAATCCAATGTCCAAGCTCTGGAGAATGTGTAACAGAAGTAATCCTCCCAATTCCCTGACCTTTAATATTATGTTTTTCACATACAATTGTTCCTGCATTAAATGTTTCTTTTAGATCAGTAGGAAAAAAAACCAACTAAAGTTTCTCTATCATCATCACTTAATACACCACGTTTTCTCATAGCACTTCCAATATAAGATTTTTTTATTGAAGCCATTTTACCTAATCCAGCATCATCAATTGTCACTCTTCCATCTAACTCAGCACCCGTAACATGACCCTTTTCCACTCTAAGTGCTCCTAAGGCCTCCAATCCATATAAACAACCATCATATTTTTGCGCATTTTCCCATAGTAAATCCATCATTGTATTTGCAAAATCTGATTTAATATAAACTTCAAAAGCTAGCTCACCTGAAAAACTAATTCTTGCAATTCTACATGGAATTTTTCCTTTTAAAAAAGTTGAAATCACACCCATAAAAGGAAAATTTTCATTAGTAATTAAAGATGGATCTTCAACACAATTATTAAGAACTTCTCTTGATTTCGGACCAGCCACAGCTGCACCTGCCCACTGTTCAGAAACACTAGTTACATTTACTTTCAAATCAGTCCATCTTGTTTGTAATAATTCCTCTAACCATGCCATTACTTTTGCAGCTGCGGCAGTAGATGTAGTCATAAAATATTCATTTTCTGATAAACGCCAAGATGTTCCATCATCCATAACAATACCATCATCTCTTAGCATGATGCCATACCTAGCTTTACCAACTTGAAGTTTAGCAAAGGCATTTGAGTAAATTCTATTTAAAAATTCTGTTGCATCTGGTCCTTGTACTGCAATTTTACCTAATGAAGTTACATCACAAATTCCTACTGTCTTTCTTACAACTGTTGCTTCTCTAATATATGAATCACTGAGTGTTTCATTTTTTTTGGGTAATACCAGGGACGTTGATACAAACCAACTTCAATCATTTTTGCTCCATGATCAATATTCCATTGATGCATAGGAGTAACTCTTAATGGTCTAAAATGTTTTCCAACGTTCCTTCCAGTTAAAGCTCCTATAGGAACAGGAGTATAAGGTGGTCTAAATACAGTCGTTCCAACTTCTGGAATTTCTTTATTTAAAAGATCTGCCATTAAAGATAAACCAATAATATTTCCCATTTTTCCTTGATCATTAGCCATACCTAGAGTTGTATATCTTTTGAGATGTTCTACTGAAATAAAACCTTCACGATGAGCTAATCTTACATCATCTGCTGTCACATCGTGTTGATAATCTACAAAACTTTTTGAACGTGATTTTTTATATTTGACTTCATAAAGTGGTTTAATTGGGTTTTTCCATCCACCAGGTTTAGGAAAAAAATAATTTGTTTTAGATACACCTAATCGATTTAACGCATCTGTTGCACCCGCAACTCCTGAAGCAATACAATCATCTTTATTCCACAATCCTCTTGAAGAGCCAATCATTGTAATATTTTCTTTAGTATCGCTAGGAATAAAACATGCATTTTCTGGATCCCATTTGGGTTTTACACCTCTATGAGATAACAAATGTACAGCAGGAGACCAGCCTCCTGATAAAAGAACTTGATCACAATTTATTGTATCAATTTTATTAATATTTTCACTTTTAGAAATATCTAAACTATCAATTTTTTTTGTCCCATTGATGTTATATGGAACGAAACCTTTTCTGATTTCAAAATTTTTATTTGAGTCAATTTCAATGTTAGTTCGTGAGTCTAAAACAGTTACATTTGCTCCTGCTTCTGATAGTTCATTTGCAGTTTCATAAACAGAATCATTATTAGTAGCTATTACAATATCCTCACCAGTTAAGACTCCATACCTATTTAAATAGTGCTTTGAAGCATTTACTGTCATAACTCCCGGTATGTCATTGTTGTTAAATGCGATGTGTCTCTCCAATGCACCAGATCCAACAATTATGTGTTTTGCTCTAATTGTCCAAAATCGCTGACGCGGAAGTGTGCTGTCTGGAATTGATAAATGATCAGTTACTCTTTCTAACAAACCAACAACACAATTATCATAGAGGCCAAAAGCAGTTGTTCTGGTCATTACCTTAATTCCCAAGCTTTTAAGTTGATTAAAAATTTCAGAGGTAGAAAAATCATTTTCAGACAATTGATTTCCACCAACTAGACTATCCTGCTCAACTAAAATAACATCTAATTTTTTCTCAGCAGCTTCTATGGCTGCTGCAACACCAGAGGGTCCAGAACCAACTACAATTACATCACAAAAATCATGAGCATGTTCGTAAGAATCAGGATCAGGCAACCTTGAAGCACTTCCCATACCAGCTGCTTTTCTAATTAATTTTTCAAAAAGCATCCAGATAGTAGTGCCCTTACCCCATTCGAAAGGCGGTATACCCATGAAAGTTTTGTAATAAAAACCTGCAGCAAAGAATCTACCAATATAATTATTTATTCCACCTAGATCAAAATTTACATTTGGAAATGCATTCTGACCACTTGCCTTCAAACCATCAAATAGCTCTTGTGTAGTTGCTCTAACATTTGGATCTCTTCTATCTTTAGAACCAATTGTAACTAATGCTCCCGATTCCTCTACACCACTAGAAAATATTCCTCTTGGTCTATGATATTTAAAACTTCTTCCAACAATACCAATATTGTTAGCTAAAAGAGCAGATGCAAGTGAGTCGCCCTCAAAACCACTAAGTTTTTTATTGTCCCACGTAAAATTTAGAGTTTTATCTCTATCGATTTTGCCAAGGTTATTTAATCTCTTTGATTTCATTTATTATTTTCAACTACTTTCTGTAAATCTGGATGACATGGTCTAACACTTTTTATTTCATGTGTTACTGTTGAACGCTCAACTTCTAGCCACATTCTACATCCATTTGAATGATGCCATGTTTCTAGTTGAAAACCTCTAATATTTTTTCTAAAAAATATAGCTTCCGTCCATTCTTTTTCAGATGCTTCTAAAGAGGGATATTTAATTGAAGCATCTCCTCCATAGCTAAACTCACTATGATCACGTTCTCCACAATAAGGACAATTAATTCTAATCATTTAACCGTGCAATTTAGGATCTGGACCAGCACCGCGCTCATCAATGTTTATGCCTTTTTCAAATCTTTCAAGATTATGGTTATGAACATAATTATGTGGATTTTCATTTGCAATTAAATCTGCAAAATACCAACCTGAAGCAGGGCTAGCTTTAAAGCCTCCATAATTCCAGCCAGCATTTAGATAAAGATTTGATATCGGTGTTTTACAAATAAAAAATGAACCATCCATAGTCATATCCATGACTCCTGCCCAATGCCTTAGTAACCTTATTCTACCTAAGCAAGGAAGTATTGCCATGGCTGCTTCAGCTGAATCTTGAACGATAGGAAGATTCCCTCTTTGTGCGTATGACTTGTACCAATCGAGATCTCCTCCAAAAACCATACTTCCTTTGTCTGATTGAGATATATAAAAATGTGCTCCTCCCACACCATAAACAACAACTTGATCTAAAAGAGGTTTTATTGACTCTGTAACAAATGCTTGAAGCTTATGAGATTCAATTGGTAGATTTCCTAATTCTGCCATTTGCCATAACACAGATGTATTACCAGCTACTGCAAATCCAACTTTTTTTCCTTTAATTGTCCCTCTTGATGTTTGTATACTTTCAATACTACCATTCTTTCTAGTGATTCCAGTTACCTCACAATTTTGAAGAATATCTACACCTAATGAATCTGCTGCTCTGGCATATCCCCAAGCGACTGCATCATGTCTTGCATTTCCAGCTCGCCTTTGAACTGCTGCACCTAAGATTGGAAATCTAGAGTCATCATAATTTAAATGAGGAATTTTTTTCTTTAATGTTTTAAGATCCCAAAGTTCAGCATCAGTACCATGCAATTTCATAATATTATATCTTCTAGCAGCAGAGTCTCTTGCACCTGGGCTATGAAATAAAGATACATGTGCTCTTTGACTAAACATTACATTATAGTTTAATTCATGACTTAAATTCTCCCACAACTTTAGTGAATGTTCATAAAATTCGTGATTACCCGGCATCATATAATTTGAACGAACGATAGTTGTATTTCGGCCAGCATTACCTCCACCAATCCATCCTTTTTCTAAAACTGCTACATTGTTAATATTATGATTTTTTGCAAGATAGAATGCCGTTGCTAAACCATGTAGACCGCCACCAACAATAATAACATCATAATTACTTTTAGGTTCTGGATCTCTCCACTGTCTCGACCAACCAGATTGTCCATTCAACCCATTCTTAATTACATTCCATGCATTAAATCTAGTCATAATTTGTGATATCTTCTAGTACACTTCCTATTAAATCATCAAAATAAAATGTTTCTAATAATGATACAAGTGTTATTTAATCGCAGTTTTCTATAGATCTGGCCAGGTATCGTTTAATCTATAACCTTCTGGAAATGGATCATCTTTATCAATGTATAAATTTTGTTTCCCAGTAATAAATGCACTTCCAGTTATTCTTGGAATAATACAATTTTTATTATTAATAAAAACTTCTTTTTCTATACTAGCCTTGAATGTAGAGCCAATAATTGACCTTGAAATAAATTCTTCATTAATTTGTATTTCATTTTTTTCCTTCATTACTGCTAATCTTGCAGAAGTTCCCGTTCCACATGGGGATCGATCTAGTTTACCAGGACGTATTACAACAGTATTTAAGCCAGTAAGAATAGATTTTGTATTTTTCTCTAATGGTTCAACAAATTGACAAAAGGAAAGATAGTTTAATCCTTCTATTGTAGGGTGTTCAAATCCGATTGTTAAATTAGCTTCTCGCAATAATTCTTTAGCTATATTTACAAATTTTTTAGCATTCTTAGGTTCAATTTTAAGATTAAAATCATTAGCATTACAGATCAAAAAACTGTCACCCCCAAAAGCTGTACTTACTTTTATTGAGCCAAAGTTTTTAGTTTTTAAATTCACATCTACTTTATCTGCAAAACAAGCTAGGTTAGTTAGTGTTACACTTTTAACTTTTTTGTTTTCACAAGTTGCAATAACCTTTATTAATCCTCCTGGAGCCTCAAGTGTAAGCTCAGTTGTAGGATACTGCATTTTAATTATATTTTTTTCTAGTAACACTGTTGTTACACATATTGCATTTGATCCACTCATGGGTGGATTATCTTCTGGTTCCATAATTATAAAACCTGCATCTGCATTTTTATGTGAAGGTTCTAAAATAATATTACAATGTTTGAATACTCCTCCTCTAGGTTCATTCAAAAAAAAAATTTCTCCATTTTTTGTCTTTAAAAAGTTTTGATGATGCTTCTTTCGGTGATTTAAAATTTAAATCTTGAATTCCAGTTACAACATCACCTATTTCACCACAGCAATGTGTATTAAAAACTGTAATCTCATCCATTTGAGATAATGAGATCTTCTATTTTTTTAGAATGGTGTGTAATTTGTTCATAACCATCTTTAGTAATTATAAAACTATCTCCCACCTGAGATCTAAAATTATTTGCACTTGCACCTCCATCTACAGCAAATACCATTCCTGGTTCAAGTACAGTCTTATTTCCAACAACTAGTTGTGGCTCCTCTAAAAAACTAAAACCAGTACCTCTGCCACATCTAAAAGTAGGATATGGATATCCTTCAGCCTGTATCGTCTCTGCATATGCAGCATGAACTTCTTCTGCAGTAACTCCAGGACCAAGTACTTCAAGAGCAGCTTTTTGAGATTTAACTGCAGTTTCAAAAGCTTTTATTTGTTCATCAGATTGAATTTCTTCAACCCAAAAAATTCTATCAAATCCAAGTTTAAATCTATGGAAATTTGTTGAACCACAATAACAAACAAATATAGGGTCACCTTTTTTGATTATTTTAGTTGATGCTCTGTGATGAGTTTTAGGAAGATCTTGACCTGATGTTATGACGGGTAAAAAATGAATATTTGGTGACATATTTATATTTTCTGGATAGTATTTTTGTAAGAGCTCAGCTGCTTTTCTTGTTCCAGCCTGTGATTGAGCAAGAGCAATTTCATACTCTGGTACATTATTTCCAATTGTTTTTTTTGCAGCTTCCATCATTGCCATCCCAACTTGTCCAGCATGGCGTGCTATATTCAATTCATAATCTGATTTAATCATTCTTATACTATCAATTATTTTTGTTAGATCACCAGGTTGTTGATTAAATAATTCATCTAAATACGTTTTCACCATTTGATTAATTTTAAACTTTTCAATAAAAACATTTTTATGCCGATTAATAATTTGTGGTAAAAGTTCTCTCCACTCATTACCAATTCCATCATTCCATGTTTCTACTTTATCTACAGGACAATTTTCTGGAACTAATAAAACATCTAACAGAGGTGTGATTAAGTATGTTTGATGATCATTTGAAACAATTAATAATGTTGGCCGATAAAAATCCATATGAAGAAAATCATGATAACCTGTAAAATAATATATCGAATCATCATCTGTTATTATTGAAAGATCAATATTATTCTCAGACATCTTTTTCTTTAGTTTTTGTAAATTTTCTGCAAACATTATTTTAATTGTTGTTCTACTAATTCAGTCCAATAAGATGAACCTATTACTAAAAGCTCATCATTAAAATCATAATTATCTGCATGCAACGGTCTAGAGTGTTGTTCTGATGTGCCATTTCCCATTAAAACAAAACATCCAGGTTTTTCACTTGCCATAACAGAAAAATCTTCTGAAAATAAACGAGGCTCAATATCTCCATTACATTTTTCACTCCCAAGTAATGAAACAGCTGCTTTAGTTGCGGACTCAACTTGATCTTTTGAGTTGAAAGTAACTGGACAAGTCGTTTCATATTTAACACTTCCACTAACACCATGTGCATTACAAGTACCTTCAACAATTTGTAACATTTTTGATGCAATTTTTTCATTCGTTTCTTTTGATAGAGCTCTTGCATCACCTGTCATTTTAACATTTCCTGGTAAAACATTTTTTTTTCCATCAGTGATAAATTCTGTAATAGAAACTATACCATTATCAGCTGGATTTAATTTTCTAGAAACAATTGATTGTAAAGCGATGGCAATCTGAGAGCCAACAGTAATTGCATCGACACCCATATGAGGTAGTGCGGCATGTCCACCTTTAGCTTTTATTTCAATTTCAAATAAATTTTCACTTGCTGTTATAGCTCCTTTTCTTGTTCCAAATGTTCCAACTTCCATATTGGGAATATTATGCATGCATATACTTCATCAATTTCAAATTTTGTGAAAGACCTTCATCAATCATAGTTCTAGCTCCAAAGTATTTTCTTCATCAGGCTGAAAAATAAAATATACAGTTCCATTAAAATTTCCTTTTTCAGCTAGATATTTTGCAGCACCAAGAAGCATTGCTGTATGGCCATCATGTCCACAAGCTGCATTCGGTTTTCAAACTTTGATTTATAATTAAAATTATTTTTTTCATGTATTGGAAGAGCATCCATATCAGCTCTGATACCTATTGATTTTGAACTATTTCCTTTTTTAAAACTCCTACACTCCTGTTCTTGCAATACCATTATGAACTCAATTCCAAATTCTCTAAGAAGTGTTGAAACTTTATTTGAAGCATATTCTTCTTCAAAACTAATTTGTGGATGCATATGTAAATCATGACGCCATTCTACTAATTGATTGTGTAAAGTTTGGGTCTTCATAAATTAATTATATTATTAAATTCTTTAATCTTATTGTCTAGAGAAAGCATATAATTGTAATGAGAATTCCAAAAATCTTGATTTTTTCTTTTCTCAAAATCTTCCAGACTGACACCTTGCTGTTCAACCCAAGTAAAGTAACCCAAATTAAAGATTCTATTTTTATCCAATTGAGAAAGCTCGAGCATATTATCTGTTGATAATCCTGATAAGTGTCTTCCAAATAATTCAGCACATACAACCTCATCATAATTATTTTTGAATTCATTAATTGTTTTATTTAATTCTGACATGTACAAATCAGCACCATCTGTAGCAACCGTTATAATTGCATCATCGCCATTCAAATTCATATATTTTGCAAGTTTTATTGAAGCAATTATATTAGCTATTGCAGAAAAACCAAATTCAGGAAATCTATCTACAAAGTTGGGGTCAAAATTTTTTTTCTCTACTAAAAATTTTCTTCCAATATCGGTATTAAAAATCATATTAAGATTATTTGTTGCTTGATCAGAAACATCAACTACAAAATCAGTATTCATTACGTTATGAATTAGTGGAACGTGTTTATCTCCTATGCCTTGAATATTATGTTCACCATAACCTCCATGAAGCAAAGTAGGACATTCCAGAGCTTCTACAACTGCAATTTTTGTTTGATATTTGTCTTTAAGATAATCACCAGCAGCTAAGGTACCACTTGATCCTGATGCACTCACATAAAATCTTGGAGTTAAGTTACTATTACCTTTTACTTTTAAAAAAGATTTTTCAAATGATGGACCTGTTACTGAACGATGAATTCCATAATTATAATATTCATCAAATTGATTTATTATATCATTATGATTATCTTTTTTTAACTCATTACAAGCATCATAAATTTCTTTAACATTACTTTCAGTTCCTTTTGTTTTAATAATATTTTTTTTATCTTCAACCCAGTTGTTGAGCCACTCAAATCTTTCATTGCTCATTCCCTCTGGGAGTATAGCTATACTATTAAGTCCCATAATACGTGAAATAGCAACTCCTCCTCTGCAGTAATTTCCTGTTGATGGCCAAACAGCTTTATGTTTTTCATAATCAAAAGTACCATTTAATATTCTTGGTAGTAGACATCCATAAGCTGCTAAAACCTTATGAGCTGTTATCAAAGGAAAATATCTACCCATATTTACAATAATTTTTGCTTTAACTCCTGTAAATTCTGATGGAAGAACAATATGTTCAGGTTCATCAGCAAAACCTGACTGATCTTTTTTATTAAACCAGTGGACTCTAAATAAATTTAATGGATTAACATCATTATTATTTATTTTTGTAAGAGAATTTTTTATCTCTTCATTAATATTTACAGGATTTTGTAATTCTTTAATACTTGGTAGGACAACTCCTTTTGATTTAAAGTAATCTGATGTTTTCTTAATAACAGCTTGACTCATAGATTAAGTTTTAATGCCTAAATTATTTCTTTTACAGATATTATACGTATATCTTGCTATTGCAGTATCTTGAACACCTGTTCCTGTCAAATCACATATTGTAATGTCTTCTTTATTTTTTCTTCCTAAACTAGGATCAATTATTATACTTCCAAGATCATCAAATTTATCATCAGGTGATATTAAGTTTTCCTTAATGGCATGGTGTAATTCTCCTAAAATAGTTGTTTGTGCTTGACTGTCTGGAACATACTTATCACATAGTTTTATCATAGTTGGGTGTAATTCATTTTTTTGTTCTGCGTCAGATCCCATAGCTGTTATGTGAGTGCCTTTTTTAATCCAATCAAATTCTAAAAGTGGTTTTTTACTTGGAGTCGTTGTTATAATTATATCTGAAGAACTAGCTAAATCCTTGCAAGACTCCGATATGTTTATGTCAATTTTTAAATCTTTTAGACTATCTATAAATTCATCAACTTTAACTTTATCACGAGCCCATAAATTTATTTTGTTAATTTTTCTTACTAACAAAATTGCTTTTAGTTGTAATCTTGCTTGAATTCCAGCTCCAATAATTCCAACAGTACTAGCATCTTGATTTGATAGGTATTTTGCAGCTATTGCACCTGCTATTGCAGTTCTTGTATCTGTTAAATATCCCTCATCTAACAAAACAGATTTTATTACTCCAGTCTCAGAGTCTAGCAGAACCATCAATCCATTGCTAGATGGTAAACCTAATTTGGGATTATCAAAAAAACCAGAGGCTATTTTTATTGCAAAACTATCTAAACCGTCAATATATGCAGCCTTAACATCTGATTCACCATGAAATTTTTCAATATCAATTCTCATAATAGGAGGCATTACTGTTTCACCTTTTGATAAACTTGTAAAAGCTTCTTCTATTATTGGTATTAGATCTTCATTAAGATCCACGTGTTGAATAATATCTTTTTTTTTAAGGATGAGCATTGCTTAAAACTTTATTAAATAACTCTGAGTCAATATTGCCCCCACAAATTAAACAAATTATATTTTTTCCAAGATGTGATGTTAATTTATCTTTAACAACCATAACACTTGTTGCAGCTGCTCCTTCAGATACTATTTTATGTTCCATGAAATTCATTCTAATACCCTCTGCTATTTTTTCTTCACTAACTAAAACAAAATCATCTACATATTGTTTTACAATATTAAATGTAAATTTGTTATCTAAGCCAATACTTCCTCCTAAGCAGTCTGCTAAAGTTTCTATTTCATCAACATCTACTGGCTCTCCTTTTTTTAAACTTTCATACATAGATGGTCCTCTTTCCATAGATACAGCAATAACCTTTGTATCTGGTTTTTGAAGTTTAATTGCTTGCGCTATTCCAGAAATAAGTCCTCCACCTGAAGTAGGTATAATAACTGTATCAACTTCAGGAAATTCCTTTAACATTTCAAGACCAACAGTTCCTTGACCGATAATTATGTCTTCATCATCAAAAGGATGAATTAAAGTAATATTTTTTTCTTTTGAAAGTTGTTTAGCAAATAAATCTGCTTCATCACTATTTTTTCCAACTATCTCAACTTTTGCTCCCAAGTTTTCAATAGCCTCTTTTCTATAATTGGGAACCATTGATGACATATATATAGTTGATTGAATTCCTAATACTTTTGAAGCATAAGCTACTCCTTTACCGTGATTTCCTGTTGAAACTGCAATTACACCTTGTTCCTTTTCTTGCTCACTTAAGGAGAGTAACTTATTAACTGCGCCTCTTAATTTAAATGATCCAGTAATTTGAAAATTTTCTAGTTTAAGTTTTACTTTAGAGTTTTTTGATAAATATTGAGAATGCACCAATGGAGTATAATTTACATAAGGTAAAATTTTCTTATGCGCATCTTGTATTTGTTGAAGTGTAATCAATTTAAACCTGTATCAATGTAATTTAAAAAGTTTACCAAAACCATCAATTTTATTATTTGTTTTTGATAGACGTAAAGAATCCCATATGATAGCCTGATTACTTGAGATAATGTTTGTTTTCAAATTTTCTTCTAAATCTTCAATTAAATCTAAAATTTTTAAAGCTGTACACAGAAACAAACAAACAATCAATGTCTGTTAAATCTAAGATGAAATTGTTTCACTAAACTATCTGATGTAACCTTTTGCAATTTCAGAGTCATAATTCAAATTAAATGAACTAAAGGATTTAATATCAAACCCGTGCTTAATTAGATACTCATATACTTTAAATTTACCTCTTTAGGATAGGGTGTGAGAACAGCAATTTTTTTGAAATTTGATAATTTAAAGGCCTTAATTGCTGCAGTAATTGGTGTAGTTATCAAAGCATCTACTTTAGACTTATGTATTTCAGATTTAATTCTCTCTTCCCCTATTTCAATTGTGCCAGAGGTACATCCATATGCACTACATCAACTTTCTCATTAGGTAATATTTGATTTGTTGTTTCAGAAATATGATCTGCCATCTTGATATAATTTTCGTGAGTGAGAGGATTCAAAAATGGAATTCTATTAAAAAAAATATCTATAGGTAAATTATAACATACTTTTCTATAATCTTGTTCAATCGTTAAATCAGTTGATAAAGTTATAACACCCACTTTACTGAGGTTGATTTCTTTTAAATCAGCTTTAAAATTATTTTGATTAAAATTATTCATTATTGATTAGGAAAGTAATCTTCACATTCTCCTTCTCTGTAAACATCTGTAGTTGCACAATGAAGACTTCCACCAAAAGCATAAGCGTCTCTAAAAGGAACAGGAATCACATCCATACCAAAACCTTCCATTTGCTTAATCATTTTTTCTTCAGAAGCTTCAACGCAAATTGTTTTTGGATTCAAAATCAAAACATTCATTGATAACCAAATTGATGAATAACACATAGGTGGTGGAGTATTGTGAATTGAAGGTGCAGCTTCATGAATCTCCCATTTATTATCATCAAATATTTTTCTTTGATCACTTGAAATTTTTCTATTCGGATTGATAATTATAACTCCTGGTTTAATGGGAGTGAAACATGCATCAATGTGAGTTGGTATTAATTCTCCTGGTAGGTTTATTTGATGGACACGATGGTTGGGAAAGTGTCTTTTAAGCCAATTCAAACCTTTCAAATTAGATGTAAAATTATTATGATAAAATAAATCTTTTCCAAATCGTAAAACTTCAGCAGCATCAAAAAGAGGTTCTTGTTCCGTTAATATCATATCCCTTTCTTCAATTTTTTTATATCTTTCTTGTTCTGTAATACCTTCAGGTAAATAATTTAATTTATAAGTTTTATCTGTCAAACGAGGTTTTGGAGCTGACTCCCATCGCATATTAGGATCTTCATCATAATATTTTTCAAGTAACGGTCTATAAGCAAGATATTCAAACCAACGACAACGATATGACATTGGGGCTTCCAACATTTCATTACCAACAGTTAAAATTACATCTCTTGGAGGCATACATCCAAATTGACCATCATTTTGCCAATCTGGAGTTTCAATTGCTTTCGTAAAATCAATTGGGGTTGGTCGATCAACTTTAATATTGTGAGACTGAAGAATTTTAATAAAGTTATCTAATTGAGTATTAGCTTTATCAATAGACTCTTTGCTTCGAGGTCCATTAGAGCCTGCCATTCCACTATCTTTGCTTATTTTAGGTTTCAACGCTGGTTCCATGGGTGGTATATTAGAATTTTCTACAGTTCCAACAATAACATGTTTAAGAGTATCCCATTCATTCCAAGAATTTACTATTGTCATTATAATTTCCTTAATTTAGATTAACTCATATAATTAACGCTTATGGAATTAAACAATAAATCACTTTTTAGAGAAAAATGTTTTGTAAACGGGCTATGGGCAGATAGTCAAAAAGGCAATACAATTGAAGTTAATAATCCAGCGACTATGCAGATTATTGGTAAAGTGCCGAACTTTTCTGCTGAAGAAACTAAATCTGTAATAGATAATGCTGATAAAGCTTTTCAATCTTGGAAAAATACCACAGCAAAAGAAAGGTCAATTATTTTAAAAAAATGGAGTGATCTTATTATTGAAAATGTTGATGATCTTGCGAAAATAATGACTATTGAACAGGGCAAACCTCTTGCAGAAGCTAAAGGTGAAATATTGATGGGTGCATCCTACATTGAATTTTATGCAGAGGAAGCAAAACGAGTTTATGGTGATATTATTCCTGATCCAAGACCAGGGAAAAGGATAGTAATTATTAAACAACCAGTAGGTGTAGTTGGGGCAATAACTCCATGGAATTTTCCTAATTCTATGATAACCCGAAAATGCGCTGCAGCTTTAGCTGTTGGCTGCACAACTGTAGTTAAACCTGCAAGTCAAACACCTTTTTCAGCTTTAGCTGTAGCTGAATTAGCTAAAGTTGCTGGATTTCCAGATGGCGTTTTTAATATTATTACTGGTTCAGCAAAAGAAATAGGAATGGAATTAACTAAAAATCCAAAAGTAAAAAAAATATCATTTACTGGTTCAACTGAAGTTGGAAAAATATTAATGGAACAAAGTGCTTCAACAGTAAAAAAGATATCAATGGAATTAGGCGGTCATGCACCTTTTATAGTATTTGAAGATGCTGATATTGATGAGGCTGTAGCTGGTGCTTTACAGAGCAAATTTAGAAATAGTGGTCAAACATGTATTTGTACAAATAGGATTTTTGCTCATAAAACTGTGTATGATACTTTTTTAGAAAAATTTACAAAAGAAGTAAAAAAAATAAAAGTTGGAAATGGTTTAGAAGAAGGGATTGTATCAGGTCCACTTATTGATAAATCATCATTAGAGAAGGTTATTGATCATGTTAAGGATGCAGTAAATGTTGGAGCTAAAATTGCAGTAGGTGGGGATGTGCATCCTTTAGGAGGTAATTTTTATCAGCCAACAGTTTTATCAAACGTATCAACTAAAGCAAAAATAACATTTGAAGAAACATTTGGTCCAGTAGCGCCAGTTTATAAATTTTCAAATGACGATGAGGTAATTCGAATGGCAAATGATACCCATATGGACTTGCCTCTATTTTATTCCGGGAAAAGGAAGAATTTGGAAAGTTGCTGAAGCTCTGAATATGGAATTTACTATAAAATGGATTACCAAAATACCGAAATCCTTTTTTGGGGGTAAAAAACTGGATGGGCGGAGGGTCAAAGGGATGGCTTGATGATTTTTTAATAAAAAATAATTTCAAAGGGTGGGAAATTTTGGAAAGCCAAGCAGCTCCTCTAACACCCTTGATCACCTGAAATTTTTACACTTTTGGGGATAAAGTATCAGTAAAACATATTTTTAATGACATCAATATTTTATAAATAAAATCAATATTGACATCCCCCCAAAACAATTTCATCGGATCCCAAAAATTTTCAAACCCCAAGAAACCCCCTTCTAAATGTCGTTTTTTGAGGAAAAAACATCGGTCATTTCTTTAAACCCCAATATTTATTTAACATAATCTTTTTTAAAACGTAAATTAAAAGTTGAAGCAAACCAGGTCCAGAACTAGTTTCCATACACCTTTTTCCACAATAACATCTTTAACATATTTTTTTTATCATTGATCTATTTGGAAAGTAACATGCCCCATTTACCCAAAATTTTTCTTCCTTGAAAACCTTTTTACTATTAATATTCCCCCCTGTCCGTCCTATAATTACTCCCAAAAACAAATTTAACCTTCCCCACCTCACGCTTCGAAAGCAAAACAATTTCATCATTTTCAAAATTTAATTTTTTTTTTAAAATTTTTTTAAATCTTTTTTAAGGTTTTCCTTTTAACCAAATGATTTGCATTTTTAATTAATGCAGGTCAGGTTGCTCCGGCAACCAAACCATTGATCAAAATACCAAAAAAATTTTCAAAATTTTTAATTTTAAAAATATCCCTATAGTCCATCATAATTCTTTTAGTTTTAATTCTTCCCGTTTAATTCTTTTCCAAATCAATAAATCCTTTAGTTTGGGCCCCCAAATCAAACCAATTTTTATTAAATTATTTTTTTTAATTTTTGAAAAAAAGGGGTTAAAGGGCCGCAAGCAATTTTAAAAACCATTTTAAAAAAAAAAACCAAATAAAGCTTTTTATAACCAAAATTGATCC
>BOYI01000004.1 GCA_019651435.1 Pelagibacteraceae bacterium | reverse complement strand
TTTCCTTAAATATTTTTTTTGAAGGAAGTATTTCTACCATTATAGGGACAAAAAGTAAATGTTGAAAATTTATAAATTCAAAAAAGAAATATATTTCTTTCTCCCTCAATCTACAATTTTATCGAGGGTAAGTAAAAAGAAAATATAAATTTATTTTCAAATAATACAAATTTTATAAAAAACTATAAAAGCGTTTTAAAACACTTTGAAATAGATAGTATAATAAAAAAAAATGTTCATGTTAAGTGGGGGAAAAAAAAACATTTCAATAGTAAGGGCATTATTTTTTGATAAAAAAATCATTATATAGATGAACCATTTAATAACCTTGATTTTTTTAAATAGAAAAAAATTAGAACTTTTTTGCAATCTAGTTTCTTAAAAAAGATAAAGTATTAATTATTACAATATAAAAAAAGAAAAATTAATAAAAAATTCATAAATATAAATATTTGAAATTTATTGGGGAAACCCAAATTTTTTTAAAATTTCAAAAATTTTTATTGGCCTCTTGTTCTTTTTTTAAATTAAATTTTTTTAAAAAATAGGTAAAATTTTTGCGGATCTAATAAATATTCTTTTAAATTTAACTCATTCACTTAAATTTTGGTTTTTAAACACTACTGTAATTTATGATGGATCACTCCCAACGTTTTGAAAAAATATTCAATAAAGTTGGTCCCAAACTTTTTTGGGTTTTGTCTCGCCGAGGTGATGACATGAAAACAATAAAAAGATTGGACCCCCTAACATCAACCCATTTTTTATCAATGGGAAATAATGTGTTTTTAAAAAAATGATTTTCTTATCATCTGTCCATAATATGATTTCATTATCATGTTGAATAATATTTAATTCTATGCCCAATAAAAATATTCTCAACCGCTACATATCCATTTTTTCCCGTCCCCTATAAAAAGATCTTTTTTTAAGGAGAGATTATAAGATCATTATTCAGGCGTCATGAAAAAATTAAAACTATTAAATTAGAAATCCCAATACCTGGATTCCATGAATATATAGGTTTGTAAATCTAGAATGTCTTCCCAATTCTCCTAAAAAGTTCATAAAATTTTAATCTGAGCCGTGCTACAATGGCCAACCAAATTCCCCAACCATTTTAATATTTCTCATTTTTTGGAATGTCTGTTAATATATATTATCCTCATAGAAATATAATCCTTGTGGATTTTTATGACCATACGAAAAAAATTTATAGGGAAATTTTTTATAGAGTCTATTTCTAAAACTTTTCCCCAAGAATATTGTTTTAAATCTTGGATGGATATTTCAAATTCAATTTATTTAAATCATGTTGATCTGAGGAAAAAGATAAATAAAATTTTTTAAAATTTTGGGAAAACCCCTCTTCCAGCATTATTTTCGATTAAATTAGACTCAAAAAATTTTTAGTTGTGAAACATTATTGCTCAAATCATAATTATAACAATAAGATAGATTTGTGTTTTTCATTTTTAAATTTTTGATCTAGACAATTATAATTTCAATTTTATCTTTATTAACAATATTCTATTGCATAAAACATCGTTAACTTTTAAATTATTTAAATCAAAATCATAAAAATTTAATTTTTTGAAGTTAGGAATTCTTTATTTTTATTGTCGAGAATTATAACCAACTCCATAGAGCCATTTACGACAATTGGTTATTATTAACAATACAAATACCACCTTTGCTTTTTTATCATCTCCAGTTAATAAATTAATATCACGTACTTTTGCAAAAATAGAGATAAATACATTGTATCAAGTTGCTCCTCAGGTATAAAGTAATCAACTAATTGAAAATTTTCATTAAGAGATAAAATCAATTTTTTTTTTTTAGCTGAATTTAATTGTATAAAGTGATCATTTTTATATATATAGTCTTTGAATAGATAGATATTTTTGTGTTTGTAGCTTGCCGCACCAACTACAAAGCTTGCGGCAAATAAAAATATAAAAGGATTTTTTTAAATTCATTTTATAATCAAAAATAACAAAAATTGAAAAAAATATAAATATGTAAACAAATAGGCGGCGTCCTCTCTCCCAAGCCTTAAGACTAAGTACCATCGGCGCTGGAGGCCTTCACGACCGAGTTCGAAATGGGATCGGGTTTTTTTCACTCCGCTATGACCGCCACACAAACTTTTTATAACACATTGTAGTTAAAACTTTTCGCTGTGTATTATAATTCCAAGCATTGGATTATTAGTACTGAAGTTAGCTTCATGTGTTTACCACACTTCCACACCCAGCCTATCAACGTGGTAGTCTTCCACGATCCTATAACGAAGCCTAGTTTTGAGGTTGGCTTCCCGCTTGGGCTCTTTCAGCGGTTATCCATTCCGTACATAGCTACACTGATGCAGCTGGCGCTACAATAGGTACACCAGAGAAGTACGTCCACCAGTCCTCTCGTACTAAGGGCGAATCTCTCAAGCTTCCACAACCATGGCAGATAGGGACGAACTGTCTCACGACGTTCAACCCAGCTCGCGTACCGCTTTAATTGGCGAACAGCCAAACCCTTGGGACCTGCTTCAGCCCCAGGATGCGATGAGCCGACATCGAGGTGCCAAACCTCCCCGTCGATATGGACTCTTAGGAGAGATCAGCCTGTTATCCCCGGCGTACCTTTTATCCGTTGAGCGATGGCCCTTCCACAGTGCCACGGATCACTATGACCGACTTTCGTCTCTGCTCGACTTGTGGGTCTCGCAGTCAAGGCAGGCTTATGCCATTGCACTCGACGAACGGTTTCCAAGCGTTCTGAGCCTACCATCGCGCGCCTCCGTTACTCTTTTGGGAGGCGACCGCTGATCAAACTGCCCACCATGCATGGTCCCAACACCGGATAACGGGTGTATGGATTTAGGCATCAAGGAACAGAAGGTGGTATTTCACTGGTGACTCCAGACTGGCTAGCGCCAATCCTTCAAAGTCTCCCACCTATGCTACACATCTGTCCCCTAATACCAATACAAAGCTGCAGTAAAGGTGCACGGGGGTCTTTCCGTCTAACCACGGTTACTCGGCATCTTAACCGAGAATTCAATTTCACTGAGTCTATGTTGGAGACAGTGGGGAAATCGTTACGCCATTCGTGCGGTCGGAACTTACCCGACAAGGAATTTCGCTACCTTAGGACCGTTATGGTTCGCCGTTCACCGGGCTTCAATTCCGGGCTTGCCCCTCTATTAACCTTCCGGCACCGGGCAGGCGTCACACCATATACGTCGTCTCTCGACTTTGCATAGTGCTATGTTTTTAGTAAACAGTCGCTACCCCCTCTTCTGTGCCACCTCCTACTGGTTGCCCAATAGCAGGTCACTTTTATCCCGAAGTTACAAGTGTAATTTGCCGAGTTCCTTCAACATAGTTCTCTCAAGCGCCTTGGTACATACTCTACCTTCCTACCTGTGTCGGTTTGGTACGGTCTAATGCTGGAGCTATTTCCAGGGACAAAATTCACTGCAGTTCAATCCAGTAAGAACTTACAATTTACTTCATCCGTCACTACCAGCTGGTGCGGGAATAACCTGCTTCCCATCGACTACGGCTTTTCGCCCTCGCCTTGAGGACCACGACTAACTATGCGCAGATTAGCTTTACGCCTGCAAGGAAACCTTAGGATTTCGGCGGAAATGTCTTTCATTCTTATCATTCTCATGTCAGCATTCACTTCTGATACCTCCAGCAATGCTTACGCATCACCTTCACAGGCTTACAGAACGCTCCGCTACCCAATTACAAAGTAATTGTCAAAGCTTCGGTAAATGATTTGAGCCCCGTTACATTTTCGGTGCAGGATCTCAATTAGGCCAGAAGTGAGCTGTTACGCTTTCTTTAAAAGGATGGCTGTAAAAGCCAGCCTCCTGGCTGTCTTGGAGTTCCCACTCCCTTTCACCTTAATCATTATTTGGGGACCTTAGCTGTTGATCTGGGCTGTTTCCCTCTCGTCCAGGACATAGCACCCATGGACTGTCTGCCGTGCCAGACTTATCGGTATTCAGGTTTGATTAGGTTTGGTAGGAATTGCTTCCCCCTAGCCCATTCAGTGCTCTACCCCCGACAAGATTCACACGACGCACTACCTAAATGGTTTTCGGAGAACTAGCTATTTCCAGTTTGGTTGGCCTTTCACCCCTAATCACAAGTCATCCGTAGCTTTTCAACGCTAGTGGGTTCGGTCCTCCGGTGAATTTTACTTCACTTTCAACCTGCTCATGACTAGATCACCCGGTTTCGAGTCCTAATCCCATTAACTAAATCGTAGCCCTATTCAGACTCGCTTTCGCTTCACGCCTACACCTAAATGGCTTAAGCTTGCTAATGAGATTAAGTCGCTGACCCATTATACAAAAGGTATGCCATCACTTCTCAAGGAAGCTCTGACTGCTTGTAGGCATTCGGTTTCAGATACTATTTCATTCCCCCTATCGGGGTGCTTTTCACCTTTCCCTCACGGTACTTGTTCACTATCGGTCATCAAGGAGTATTTAGGCTTGGGAAGTGGTCTTCCCATATTCAGACAAAATTTCACGTGTTCCGCCCTACTCGAAAATAAAATTACTTTTTACCTATACGGGACTATCACCCACTATGGTCTAACTTTCCAGAAAGTTCTAGTTATTATAATTACTATTATTGGCCTGATCCGCTTTCGCTCGTCACTACTAACAGAATAAATTTCTTTTCCTCTAGCTACTAAGATATTTCAATTCACTAGGTTAACTCTTATTAGCTATGAATTCACTAATAAGTAACTCTAAAGAGTTGGGTTTCCCCATTCGGATATTTAAGGATCAAAGTGTGTTGACAACTCCCCTTAACTTTTCGCAGCCTGCCACGTCCTTCATCGACTCTTGATGCCAAGGCATCCACTAAATGCCCTTTTGCGCTTGATTGCAATTACGTACAGAGAAAAATTTTGTACGTATTTTAATCAAATAAAAATTTATTTTGATCAGTTATTAATTTTCATATTAACAATTTAAAGAATTCGAAATAAGATTAATATTATTTATATTAGAATATGGTGGAGGATAGCGGGATCGAACCGCTGACCTCCTGAATGCAAATCAGGCGCTCTCCCAGCTGAGCTAATCCCTGAACAGTGTTGGTGGGCGAGGAGGACTTGAACCTCCGACCTCACAGCCCATCAAGCGCGCGCTCTAACCAACTGAGCTACACGCCCAATTAATGCCTTTCATCAACATAGTTGAAAAAAAGCAAAACAAATAGACGGTGGTTACTTTGAACGTGCACTGAGTTCAAAGTTTTTTCCTTTAGAAAGGAGGTGATCCAGCCATAGGTTCCCCTACGGCTACCTTGTTGACTTCACCCCAATCGCTGGCCGTACCGTGGGCAGCTGCCTCCCTGAAAGGTTAGCGCACTGACTTAAGATAAAACCAACTCTCATGTGGTGTGACGGGCGGTGTGTACAAGACCCGGGAACGTATTCACCGCGGCATGCTGATCCGCGATTACCCCAATTCAACTTCATGCACTCGAGGTTGCGAGTGCAATCCGGAGCCTGAGATAACTTTTGAGGAGTTTGCTCCACCTCGCGGTATTGCGTCCGTTGTAGTTACCATTGTAGCACGTGTGGCCAGCGTGTAAGGGCCATGAGGACTTGACGTCATCCCCACCTTCCTCCGGCTTATCACCGGCAGTTTCGCTAGAGTCCTCAATGAACTGTTAGTAACTAACGATAAGGGTTGCGCTCGTTGCGGGACTTAACCCAACATCTCCACGACACGAGCTGACGGCAGCCATGCCGCGCCTGTGCGAAGCCAGCCGAACTGAAGGTTACCATTCTGTAACCGGCACTTCCCATGTCAAACGCTGGTAAGGTTCTTCGCGTTGCGTCGAATTAAACCATGCTCCACTGCTTGTGCGGGTCCCCGTCAATTTATTTGAGTTTTAATCTTTGCGACCAAGTACTCCCCAGGCAGGGGTGCTTAACGCGTTAGCTACGACGCGAACAAAAGTCCGACGACTAGCACCCATCGTTTACTGCATGGACTACCGGGGTATCTAATCCCGTTTGCTACCCATGCCTTCGCATCTCAGCGTCAATATCAGTCCAGAAAATCGCCTTCGCCACTGGTGTTCCTTCCAATATCTACGAATTTCACCTCTACACTGGAAATTCCATTTTCCTCTCCTGAATTCCAGAACAAAAGTTTTAAAAGCAATTCCTAGGTTGAGCCCAGGGATTTCACTTCTAACTTTTTGTTCCGCCTACATGCGCTTTACGCCCAGTAATTCCGAACAACGCTAGGACCTTCCGTATTACCGCGGCTGCTGGCACGGAATTAGCCGGTCCTTCTTCTTCGGCTACTGTCATTATCCTCACCGATGAAAGAGTTTTACAACCCTAAGGCCTTCGTCACTCACGCTGCATTGCTGGATCAGGGTTTCCCCCATTGTCCAATATTCCCTACTGCTGCCTCCCGTAGGAGTCTGGGCCGTGTCTCAGTCCCAGTGTGGCTGATCGTCCTCTCAAACCAGCTAAAGATCGGAGCCTTGGTGAGCCATTACCTCACCAACAAGCTAATCTTGCGCGGGCCAATCTCATAGCGATAAATCTTTCCCATTACTGGAATATACGGTATTAGCTACAGTTTCCCGCAGTTATTCCGTACTATGAGGTATGTTCCCACGTGTTACTCACCCGTGCGCCACTAAGGACACCTAGCAAGCTAGGGCCTCCGTTCGACTTGCATGTATAAAGCATGCAGCAAGCGTTCGTTCTGAGCCATAATCAAACTCTTAAGTTGAATTACCTACTCATAAAAAACAAAGTTTTAAATTGACGTAGGTTAGACGCCAAATATTGAGATAGTATTTTTCTCAAATACTAACTTAGCCAATATTTAACGTTATAAACCCACCGTCTATTCATTTCATATTTACTAATAATAAAGAGCAAGAATCACTGGTGCACAATTAATGGCCCAATGAATCGAATAAAAAGTAGAATATATCTACACTTTATCGTGTCTTTGTCAAATGCATTTAGTAAAAAAATTTAAAAAAAATGACTGAAAAGATTAATAAAATGTGGACATTTGGTTGCGGGGGTAGGATTTGAACCTACGACCTTCAGGTTATGAGCCTGACGAGCTACCAAGCTGCTCTACCCCGCGATCAGAAGCGAAAGATATGATAAAAATATAATAATATCAATACAATAGTTGGTAGCGGAGGAGGGATTCGAACCCCCGACACATGGATTATGATTCCACCGCTCTAACCAACTGAGCTACTCCGCCAAGAGAACTATTGTTTTATATTAAAAACAATAATTCTTAAATAATTTTGTTTATTTCTGTTTGTATAAATTTTTTAGCTTTTTGAGCATTTTTTTTATTAGTCAATGAACTTATAACAATCTCTACTCCTCTGGGTTTACCATCAAAAATAGGATAGCTGCCGATTGAAACATCAGTAAAATTTTTTTCTGCATATTTAAGAATATTTGCAATCTTACTCTCAAATAATTTAGTAATGATTGATGAGCTATAAAACTTATTTTTATTTTTAATTGATTTAATAAACTCTCTCATCATAGCTTCTACAATAGAAGGAATGCCAGCAAAGACATAAATATTCTCAATATTAAATCCAGGGGCGCCGCTTATTTTGTTTTTAATTAATTTTGCATTTGATGGCATATAGGCCATTTTTTTTCTGGCATCAGTTAATTCGGATTTAATTTTTTTATAGTATTTGATTAATTCTTTATAAGCTCCTTGATGAAGTTTGTATTCTAAACCAACAGCGATTGATATGGACTCAGCAGTGATATCATCATGAGTGGGCCCAATACCTCCAGTGGTTATTACATAATTATAATTTTTTTTTAATCTTCGTATTTCTTTTATAATTTTTTTTTGAATGTCTGGTATTACACAAACATAACTTAATAAAATTCCAACTTTAAATAACTCTTTAGCTATATGATTTATATTTTTATCTTGTGTTCTTCCTGTTAAAATCTCATTACCAATAATTACAAGGCATGCATTTTTAATATTATTTTTAAACATAAATGAAATATAAAGAGAAAATTTTAGAGGGTTTTTTTATAAAACGCTATAAGCGTTTTTTCGTAGATGCTGTATTAGACAGAAATATCATAACAACTTATTGCCCAAACACAGGCTCTTTAAGAGGAATGCTAAATGAAAATGCTAAAGTATTGATTGCTAAAGTTGATAACCCAAAAGCAAAATTAAAGTATAGATTAGAGGCTATTAAACATAATGGTGTTTATGTTGGTATTAACACCTCTTTACCAAATGGAATAATCTTTGAGGCAATTAAACAAAAAAAAATTTTAGATAATCTTCAGGGTAATCTTCAGAAATTAAAAAAGAGGTAAAATATGGAAAAAATTCTAGAGTAGATATTTTCATTAAAAATCCAAAAGGAAAAGATTGTTTCATTGAAGTAAAGTCAGTGACCCTATCGAGGGTAAAAGGTTTAGCTGAATTTCCAGATGCCAAAACCACTCGCGGATCTAAACACCTAATTGAATTAGGAGAAATGTCAAAACAGGGACATGATTGTTATTTAGTTTACTTAATTCAACGAAAAGACATTAATATATTTTCTATAGCCAAAGATATTGATGAGGAATATTATAAAAATTCTATCATTGCTAAAAAAAATGGTGTGAAGTTTATTGCATTTTCCTGTGAAGTTTCCAAAAAAGGAATAGATGTAATAAAACAAATTAAAATTAATGAAAATTAAAATATATAAAACAAGTGAAATAAATCCTTGTAGAGAAGCAAGTAAAATTACTGCTACAATCTTAGATGAATTAAATGATTTAATTACCGTGGGTATTACCACTGATGAAATTGATAACTATTGTTTAGATAGAATTAAAAAATTAGGAGGCTCTCCCGCCCCTTTATTTTATCGTGGCTTTCCAAAATCTACATGCACTTCCTTAAATCGTGTTATCTGCCATGGTATTCCCTCTAAAGATCGAAGGCTTGAAGAAGGTGATATCTTAAATGTTGATGTGACTACCATTATTGATGGCTGGCATGGTGACTCGTCAAGAATGTATAAAGTTGGAAATATTTCTGTCAAAGCACAAAATCTTTGTAACATTACTCACTCTTGTTTAATTGAGAGTTTAAATGTAATTAAGGCTGGTTCTCCAATAAGTCTTATTGGTAAAAAAATTGAAGAAATAGCTCATTTTAATAATTTTAGTGTGGTACGAGACTTTTGTGGTCATGGAGTTGGGCTCAACTTTCACGAAAATCCAAGTATTTTGCATTACTACGATAAAGATTACGATAACGTTAAATTTGTTGATGGCATGATCTTTACTGTTGAGCCTATGATTAATGCTGGCAAATATCATTCAAAAATACTAAATGATGGATGGACAGCTGTGACAAAAGATAAAACACTTAGCGCTCAATACGAACATACGGTATATATAAATGGTGATAAGATTGAGATTCTGACAGAATCTCCAAACGGGATTTTTTATAATTGATACCAAGATACTCTAGAAAATTACTCAAAGATATTTGGGAAGACCAAAATAAGTTTCAAATATGGCTTGATATTGAAATTCTTGCTTCTTCAGCAATGGAGCAATTAGGTCAAATTCCTAAAGGTACTACCTCTAAAATCAAGAAAAAAGCAAAATTTAAAGTCAAAGAAATTGAGCAAATCGAAAAGAAAACAAAGCATGACGTTATCGCTTTTTTAACGAATGTAGCAAAATATGTTGGACCAGAGTCTAGATTTATTCACAAAGGCCTGACATCAAGCGATATTTTAGATACCTCTTTTTCTATTCAACTCAGTCAAGCTAGTCATATTATAAAAAAAGGCTTAGAGGATTATGGAAAAGTTCTAAAAAAACTAGCTTTAAAACACAAGCATACAGTATGTATTGGCCGAAGCCATGGGATCCATGCTGAAACAACTACTTTTGGTTTAAAAATTCTTGGATATTTTGAGGAAAACAAAAGAAATTTAGAGAGGTTAAAAAAAGCAATTAACCAAATTCAAACTATTCAAATGTCAGGTCCCATTGGTACCTATTCTAATATTGACCAAAGAGTTGAAAAAATAGTTGCTAAAAAATTAAAATTTTCTATTGAGCCTGTTTCCACACAAATTATTCCACGAGACCGACATGCAGAACTATTTAGCGTATTTTCATTGATAGCAAGTTCGTTAGAAAGACTTGCGACTGAAATAAGACACCTACAAAGAACAGAAGTGCTTGAAGTTGAAGAAGGTTTTGGAAAAGGGCAAAAAGGTAGTTCGGCCATGCCTCATAAAAAAAATCCTATATTATCAGAAAATGTATCTGGACTGGCGAAAGTCATCAGATCTCTTGTTATTCCTGCTCTTGAAAATATTACAACATGGCATGAGAGGGATATTAGTCATTCGAGTGTTGAAAGAATTAACGCCCCAAATGCAACCATCACACTTGATTTTGCTGTTCAAAGAATGATTAATATTATTAATAATCTTGTTGTTCACAAAAAAAATATGCTTTTAAATGTTGAATTACTAAAAGGACTCCCTTTCTCTCAAAATGCACTTATTTTCCTCATTGAAAATGGGGTTTCAAGAGAGGATGCATATAAGATTGTACAAGAATGCGCCCTAAAAACTTGGAATGAAAAAACTGACTTTAGAGTAAATTTACTCAGCCACCCAACCTTATCAAAATTTAATTTGTCAAAAAAAATTGATCAAATTTTTACCAACAATAATTTGTTTAAAAATGTTGATTTGATTTTTAAAAGAGTTATTTAGATGGCTTCCAAAATGAAAAAATTGTATGAAGGTAAAGCAAAAATTATTTATGCAAAATCCGCTAACCAAGTAGTTGCTACTTATAAAGATGATGCGACTGCTTTTAATAATCTTAAAAAGGGTTCTATTAAAAATAAAGGAATTATAAATAATTCTATTTCCTCTTATTTATTTGATGTACTTAATAATTGCAATATACCAACTCACTTTCTGAAAAAAATAAATCAAAAATCTCAACTTTTAAAAAAAGTAGATATCATCCCAATTGAAGTTTTAGTAAGGAATTATTTTGCTGGCTCATTGTCAAAAAAGTTTGGCATCAAAGAAGGTACACCTCTTGCGGACACATTAATTGAGTATTGTCTCAAATCAGATGAGCTTGGTGATCCGCATATTAGCTCTGAACATATTTTGAATATAGGGCTCTGTTCATTTGATGAATTAGAATTGATCGATGAATATTCACTTAGAATAAATGATATACTAAGAGGCATATTCTATTCTATTGGAATTAATTTAATTGACTTCAAATTAGAATTTGGAATTTGCAAAAAAACAAAAGAAGTCATCCTTGCTGATGAAATTTCTCCTGATACATGCCGATTATGGGATTTAAAAACAAACAAGAAACTCGATAAAGATCGCTTTAGAAGAGATTTAGGTGATGTTGAGGGAGCCTACCAAGAAGTACTAGAACGATTGAATATTAAATCATAATGAGAATTAAAATCCTTATCCGATTAAAAAGCCAAATACTCGAACCTCAAGGTAAAGTGATTGAGCAATCACTTAAAAGTTTAGGCTTTGAGGAATTCAGCAATATCAGGCAAGGTAAACTTATTGAAATTGATCTTCCTGACAGTCTTAATGAAAAAGAAAGATCAGAAAAGATTGATGTTGCATGTAAAAGGCTATTGGTTAATGAAATTATTGAAGAGTACGAAGTACTTGGATGAGCTTTAAATCAGCTGTAATAACTTTCCCTGGATCAAATTGTGATAGAGATGCCCTAACCTATCTAAAAGATTTAACTCATGGAGAAGTGTTCAATATCTGGCATGAAGAGTCTTCTTTACCCAATGTCGATTTAGTCATATTACCAGGGGGTTTTAGCTTTGGAGATTATTTACGCTCAGGAGCAATGGCCTCAAAAAGCAATATCATTCATGATGTTATCGATCATGCTAATAATGGAAGATATCTTTTAGGAATATGTAATGGTTTTCAAATACTTACTGAAATTGGTTTACTAAAAGGTGCCTTAATTCAAAATAAATCCATAAAATTTTTAGGAAAAGACTGTTACATAAAAAAAAAATTCGATAATAAATTTAATTGCAATATCAAAGATACCGAAGTTCTCCAAATTCCAGTTGCTCACAATGAAGGAAACTTTTACTGCGATCAAGAAACATTAAGCTATTTACAAAATGAAGAACTAATCGCTTTTGAGTACTGTAGAGGTGAAGGCTCGATTGATGATGGCAATATTAATGGCTCTTTAGATAATATTGCTGGCATTACTAATAAAAATAGAAATATCCTAGGAATGATGCCTCATCCTGAGAGGGCTTATCAAGATTTTCACGTTTCAAAAGATGGAAAAAAAATTATTGAATCGATCCTATCATGAATGATGAAATAATTTTACAGCATGGTCTGACTCTGGTTGAATTTAAAATTATCAAAGAATATTTAAAAAGGGACCTGACCCTTGAAGAGTTGGGAATTTTCTCAGCTATGTGGAATGAACATTGTTGTTATAAAACTTCAAAGAAATGGTTGAAAAAGCTACCTACCAGTAATGAAATAGTTATTCAGGGACCTGGTGAGAATGCAGGAATAATTGATGTCAAAGATAATGATGGTATCGCTTTCAAAATCGAAAGTCATAATCATCCTAGCTATATAGAACCATTCAACGGCGCTGCCACCGGAGTTGGTGGAATTTTAAGGGATATTTTTACTATGGGTGCAAGACCTATTGCTACTTTGGACTCAATTCGATTTGGTGAAATATCTACAGATAAAACAAATTACTTATTAAATGGTGTTGTGCATGGCATCGGACACTACGGAAATTGCATCGGCATTCCTAATATTGGCGGCGAATGTGAATTTGATCAAACCTATGACTATAATAACCTAGTTAATGCCATGGCTATAGGTCATGTTAAGAATGACTCAATATTTTACTCTAAACCCAAAACTATTGGTGGTTTGATTGTTTATATAGGTTCAAAAACTGGAAAAGATGGAATCCATGGAGCCAGTATGGCGTCTGATGTTTTCTCTGAGGATGATGAAGATGAAAAAAGACCTTCTGTTCAAGTTGGAGATCCTTTCATGGAGAAATTATTAATGGAAGGTTGTCTCGAATTAATGTCTTCAGGACTAATTGAGTCAATGCAGGATATGGGTGCGGCTGGAATAACTTCTTCTTCTGTTGAAATGGCTTCTAAAGGAAATGTTGGTGTGCATATAAACTTAGACAAAGTACCCTTGCGTCAACCTCTTACTCCCTATGAAATTTTACTCTCTGAAAGTCAAGAGAGAATGTTGGCTGTAATTGAAAGAGATAATAATGAAAAGATTAGGGAAATATTAAAAAAGTGGCAGATTGATTATGAAGTTATAGGAGAAATAACAAATACTAAAAGAGTAGTTTTTTCTTCAAATGAAAAAATCGTTGTAGATTTACCTGTAGATATAATTGTTGATGATGCCCCCGAGTACGATCGAGAATTTTCACTTCCAAAAAAGAGAAAGCAAAGAAATTTTGATACATCTAAATTGAATATCGAAAAAATGATTTCAAATTATATGAACAATTTAAATTATTTAGATAAGAGTTGGGTATACAACCAGTATGACTCAACAGTTATGGGAGATACCATAAAAGAACCAGGTCAATCTGCAGGAGTAGTCAAGATACATAATTCAGAAAAAGCTATTGGAGCCTCTACAGATTGCAATCCTCTCTATATCCGCATTAATCCAGAGATAGGTATGATTTATACTGTTCTAGAAGCTTATAGAAACCTTATTGCCTCTAATATTAAGCCTATGGCAATCACAAATAATCTTAATTTTGCTAGCCCTCTTGATCCAAATATTATGGGAGAAATAGTTTTATCAATTAGTGGATTGTCTGATATAGCAAAAAATTTAGATACGCCAATCGTATCTGGAAATGTTTCTCTTTATAATCAAACTAATGACAGGCCGATCAATCCGACTCCAGTAATTGGGATGGTTGGGTGTAATTCAAATTGGAAAAAACTATTACAAAATAAATTCATAAAAGAGAATGATGAATTAATTATTTTAGGAAAAAGCCTTGACAGTGACTTTAGCCCCTATTTTCTTCAAGATCAAAAAATTACAAGTTCGATTTGTGAATTTAATGAACTATTAGCTCCTGATATCGACTTAGAAATAAAAACTGCTAAATTTATTCAAAAAGCAGCAGAAAAAGATCTTATTCAATCCTCTAATGATATTTCAAGAGGTGGGATATTTATGTCTTTAATTAAAATGACTCAAAAAAATCTTGGTTTTTCTATAGAGGTAAATGATGAAAAAGATATCTTTTGTGAATACTCTGCAGGATATATCTTAGCTATTGATCAAAAAAATAAAGAGGAAGTATTTTCAATACTTAACAAAGATCAAATTGATTTTTTATCTTTAGGACAAGTCAAATTAAATACTTTTGAAATAAATTCCAAAAAATTTAATTATTCTGATATGGTAAATAAATATTATAAAAATTTTGCAAAAATTATTAATTAAATGCCAATTGAACAAAAAAAATTAGAGAATCTGATAGCTGAGAAGTTTCCAGAGTCAAAAATTTAGTAGAAGACCTGCTGGAGATAATAACCACTACTCAGTTACTATTGAAAGTTCAAAATTCAATGGTCTTTCTAGAATACAGCAACATCAGTTAGTTTATCAGTCTTTAGATGGATTAATGGATGCAGAGTTACATGCCATGCAACTTAAAACGAAAGGAACAACTTAATGGAACTAGATAATAATACTAAAGAAAACATTGAAAAGATGATTGGGGAAAACGATGTATTTCTTTTCATGAAAGGAAATCCTGATTTTCCTATGTGTGGTTTCTCCTCAGTAGCTAGTGCCATACTAAAAAAATGTGGTGTAGAATTTGGACATTGTAATGTTTTAGATGATGAAGAAATTCGAGAGGGTATTAAAGTTTTTTCAAATTGGCCCACAATACCTCAACTGTATATCAAAAAAGAATTTGTAGGCGGTTGTGATATTATGAAGGAAATGGCTGAATCAGGAGAATTGATTGAATTATTCAATACTCGAGGAATTAAAACAGAAATAAGTTAAAATTTTTATCTAGAGTAAAATTCTACTACAAGATTTGGTTCCATTTGAACTGGATAAGGAACATCAGTAAGTTGAGGACCTCGAATAAACTTACCTAAACATTTAGAGATTTCTAGTTGTAAGTACTCAGGAACATCTCTTTCATTTGAGCTTAAAGTTTGAATAATCATTGGGATATTTTGGCTTTCTTGTTGTAGAGAAATTTCATCTCCATCTTTAACTTGATAAGATTTCTTATCAACTACTTTGCCATTAACCATAACATGTCCATGATTAACTAATTGCCTAGCCGCAAATACAGTAGGAGCAAATTTAAGTCTAAAAACTACAGCATCAAGACGTCTTTCAAGTAGCTCAATTAGAATTTGGCTCGTATCGCCTCTTTTTCTTGATGCTTCTTGATAAATCTTCAAAAACTGCTTTTCAGTAATATCTCCATAGTACTTTTTAAGTTTCTGTTTAGCAGCTAGCTGAACTCCAAAATCAGATAGTTTTCTTTTTCTTGCCTGACCGTGCTGACCAGGACCATAAGGTCTTCTGTTAAATGGGCTTTTTGGTCTACCCCACAAATTTAAACCAAGTCTTCTATCAATTTTGTGCTTGGAAGATAATCTTTTTGTCATGAATTGGTGTTTTATATAGATTTCGTATTTTAAGTCAATTTATTTTGTAAGATTTTTTATAATACCATAGGCTGTTTTTAGCATTTTTTGATCAATCTTTGATGTTTTAAGAAAACTTCTTAAAGATAGCTCAAGATTGTGAGTTTTAGATTTAATTGTTGTAAATCGACGATTTTCTAATATTTGCATCAAATAACTAATAAATTTTTCAATATCTTGAGATTTGAGACTATCTTTAACAATAGTTTCTTCAGCAACTTTGTTTGATTTGTTTAGCATATAAGCCACAACTGCAACAGTATGCGAGAGATTAAGAGATTTGCTTTTTTGAGTAGGGATAGTCAAGATATAGTTAGCATATGATATTTCTTTATTACTTAAGCCATTATTTTCTTGTCCAAATAGAATAGTAATTTTTTTGGCTTTAAGTTTATCAATTTCCTCAAAGTTAATTAAAGGTATAAATAATTCCCTTCTACGAACTGAGGTAGCTACAACTATATTTGATTTAGAAACTGCTTCGGGAATTGAATTAAATGTTTTAACTTTTTTTGCTATTAATTCAAAATGTTTTGAAGCCCTAATTCCTTTATCATTTGGCCATGATTTTTTTGGACTTATTAGGCCAACTTCATCAAAACCAAAACATCCTAAAGATCGAATAGACATGCCAATATTCTCGGACAGCTGAGGTTTGTTAAAAAGAAATTGAATTTTTTTTTTCAAGAAGTTTTAATTAGCTTAAAAATTAAACTTTCTCTTAATGCATTGTAAGAAGCATCAATTATATTAGTTGAAACACCTACGGTAGTCCAAAAATTACCCTCTTTATCTTTAGATTCAATAATAACTCTTACTATTGCATCAGTGCCTTTTTCAGATGAAAGAATTCTAACTTTAAAATCAGTAAGTTCTAAATCTTCTAAAGCTGGATAAAATTCCATAAGTGATTTTCTTAGTGCTTTATCAAGAGCATTAACTGGACCATTACCAATTTCAACATTCATATATTCTTTTTTATTGATAATAATTCTTACGGTTGCTTCAGACTCTGTAACTAAATCACCTCTGGCATTCCATCTTCGATCATCTATGACTTTAAATCTTACTAATTCAAAATATTCAGGTATACCAAAGAGCGTCTCTCTTGCTAGAATCTCAAAACTCGCCAGTGCCTGATCAAAAGCATGTCCTTGAAACTCTCTTTCTTTAACCTTCTGTAAAAGTAAGTCTAACTTATCTTTATGATCGTCAGGGTTAATACCAACTGTATTCAAAAGGGATGTAATATTTGAACGCCCTGATTGATCTGAAATAACTATTTTTCTTGTATTCCCTACCAACTGGGGGTCGATATGTTCATAGGTCTTTGGATCTTTATTAATTGCAGATACATGGAGACCACCTTTGTGAGAAAACGCATTCTCTCCAACATAAGGCTGTTGGCTGTTAGGAGCTCGATTTAGAATTTCGTCCAGTAAAAGAGATGTTTTTTTTAATAAGCTTAGATTTTCTCTAGGAATAGAGGAGTCAAGATCAGTTTTTAATAAAATAGAGGGTATGACCGAGACTAAGTTTGCATTTCCACATCGCTCTCCAAGTCCATTTATGTTCCTTGGACTTGTCGAACACCCGCTCTAACAGCAGCTAGTGAATTAGCAACGGCATTTTCAGTATCATTATGAGCATGTATCCCAAGTCTTTCTCCTGGAATTTTTTAATAACTTCAGAGACAATTTCTTCTACTTCGTGAGGCAGTGTTCCGCCATTGGTATCACACAGTACTATCCATCTGGCATTATTTTTATACGCTTCAAGTAAACAATTCATGGCAAATTCTGGATTTAATTTATAACCATCAAAAAAATGCTCTGCATCATACATTGCTTCAATGCCCTTTTGATTAATATATTCAATACTTTCACCAATCATTTGAAGATTATCTTCTTTAGAAATACCCAGTGCTTTTTCAACTTGATAAGCAGAAGATTTACCTACGATACATATATGGCCTACATTAGTATTGATTAAACTATTTAAACCAGGATCATTAGATACACTAGTTGATGGTCGCCTTGTCATTCCAAAAGCAACCAGATTTGACTTATTAAAATTTACATTTGATTGAAAAAACTTATCGTCTGTAGGGTTAGATCCTGGCCATCCACCCTCAACATAATCAATTCCTAGCTCATCTAAAGCTGAAGAAAATTTTATTTTATCATCTACTGAAAAATCAACACCAGTGGTTTGCTGGCCATCTCGAAGTGTAGTGTCAAAAAAAAATATTTTATTTGGATTTATGTTTTCTTCCATTTTGTCCCGCTTTTTGTATCTTCTAAAATAATTCCATTTTGTAAAAGTTCTTCTCTAATTTGGTCGGCTAATTCAAAATTTTTATTTGATTTTGCATCAGCTCGGCGAGCTATCATATTTTCAATATCATCATTATCAAGGCTTAATTCTATTTTTGGAAATGAGGCACTAAACCCAAAAGAGATAATCCATTATTAAAATAATTAGAGAGTTCTATGTCTTCAGGTGCTTTTTTAAGATCATTAAAAATTTGTTGTAGTCTCATTAGAGCCTGAGGTGTGTTTAAATCATCTTCCAAAGCCTTTAGAAAATCTTGATCTAAATGGTTATTGGTCGATTTTTTAATAAAATCTCTCCATTTTGAGACAATATTTGAAGAATATTTTAACAAGTCATTAGAAAAATCAATCGGCTGTCTGTAATGGGTTGTTAAAATGGCATATTTAATTGAGATGGGGTTATGAAGAGTTAAAAGATCATTCATTATTGTTATGTTTCCTAGAGATTTTGACATCTTTTCTCCCTCAAAATTGATAAATCCGTTATGAAGCCAATAATTAGCCATATTCTGATCATGGTAACAACATGATTGAGCTATTTCATTTTCATGATGAGGAAAAATTAAGTCAAGTCCACCAGCATGAATATCAATAGTAGGTCCTAATAGTTCTGCAATCATGGCCGAACATTCAATGTGCCATCCAGGTCTCCCTTTTCCCCACGGACTTTCCCAGTATGGTTCATTATCTTTTGACGGTTTCCACAAAACAAAATCTTCTGGATTTTTTTTATATTCTGCTACCTCTACTCTTGCTCCACTAATAATATCTTTAAGAGAAAATTTTGATAAAGCACCATAATTTTTAAATTTTTTTGACTCAAACAAAACATGATTTGAGGAGACATATGCATACTCTTTTTGGATTAAACTTGTAATCATATCTATCATTTTAGAGATATATTCAGTTGCTTTGGGTTCATGTGTTGGTTCTAAGATTGAAAGTGATTTTAAATCTTCATGATAAACTTTTTGAGTTTGTTCAACTAATTTTTAGTAGAAATTTTAAGCTCATTTGCTTTATTTATTATTTTATCATCAATATCAGTAATATTTCTGACATAAGTAACATTGCCCTCACCAAATTTTAATTGAAGTATTCTAAATAAAATATCAAAAACAATTATAGGTCTAAAATTTCCTATATGAGGATTATTATAAAGTGTTGGACCACAAGCATACATCTTAATTGATTTATGATTAATAGGATTAAAGTCTTCTTTAGTTTTTGTGAGTGTATTAAAGAGTTTTAAATTCATTTAAATAATTTTTAATTTCATTAAATCCATAATATTCGAATAAATCTTTAACAGAAGGTCCATTATTATTTCCTGTAAGAAGATACCTTGTATTTATAAAAATTTCTTTTTTAGTGATATTAGTGTTTAATTGGCTAATTTGCTTGGTGTATTCTTCAAAATCCAAATCATCAAATTTATCGATGTTCTCAACTAGCAATTTAATGAAATCTTCCGATGGGCTATTTTCAATTTTGTTTCTTCTGATTATTTCTAAGAATTCAAGAATATCCGAGTATTTTTCAACATTATTTTTAATTAAATTCCACTCATTTTCTTTAATTTCAAAATCGATCAAATTGTTAAATTCATTTAATAATTCTTTGAGACTTAATGTTCTAAGCGCCAATTTTTGGAAATGATCAATTTTAGATAAATCTAATTTAGGTAAATTTTTAGATATTTTAGATAAATCAAAATCAATATATTCATTTTTAGATATTTCTTTAAAGCTATAATCTGCATTTAACCCAACTGAATATAAATACGATAATATACTTTCAGTTGAGTATCCCTCTTCTTTAAATTTTTTAATAGAAATTGAGTCAACATTTCTTTTACTTAACTTTGTTCCATCCTCATTTAACATTAAAGGGTTATGTCCAAAACTAGGCACCTGTGCATCTAAACTTTGAAAAATTTCTACATGTACTGCAGAATTTGATAAATGATCTTCACCTCTTATAATATGAGTGATTTTCATATCTATATCATCAACAACACTTGGAAAGTGATACAAATAACTTCCATCAGCTCTTCTTAAAACAGGGTCAGATTGAGAGGATAAATCTACCTCAGTTTTGCCTTTCACTAAATCAGTCCATTGAACTTTATTTTGGGATAATTTAAACCTCCAATAAGGTCTGCTGCCAGATAATATTTGTTTTTCAATTTCTTCTTTTGTTAAATTTAAGGCCTCTCTATCATAAATAGGGGGCTTACCTGCCTTTAACTGTAATTTTTTTTTGATTTCAAGATCCTCATTGGACTCAAAACAAGGATAAACTAATTTTTTGGATATGAGTTGATCAAAGATTTGGTTATATCGATCAACTCTTTTACTTTGAAAGTAAGTTTCGTCATGATCAATATTTAACCATTCTAAATCTGATGCAATAGAAAGAATAAATTCCTCCTTACTTCTTTCTTGGTCAGTATCGTCATATCTAAGAATAAATTTACCATTATTTTTTTTGGCATATATCCAATTCAAAAAACATGATCTTAAGTTTCCTAAATGAAGATTTCCAGTAGGGCTGGGAGCAAACCGTGTTGTTATCATTTTAATTTTTTAAGTAAATACTCTCTAGATACCTTTACTCTTGGTGTTTTTCCATATTTTATTATATCTGCAGTGGCGTATGTTTCAGACCATTTTTCTGGCAAATAACTGCCCGTTCCAATTATATCTATAGGTGTTTTTGCTAAAGCCATAGCTTTACATTTGTCATTTGTAAAACCACTTGAGGCAATAATCTTAACTTTTTTATATCCAAATTTATCAAGCTGAGATCTTAGATGCCATATCGCTGATGCTGAAACACCTGGTCCTACAAGGTGTTTTAACTCATCATCCGATCGATATTCTTTTGTTGATCCTGGAGCAAACTTTTCAAGCACTTCATAGGACTTTGCTGTATCCAATCCCTCAATATATCTTCCACTTGGCGTATCTAATCTAATAAATACCTTTCCTTTTTTAGATAAATTATCAAAGTAACTACACACTTGTATTGAGTCAGTAATTTCTTTTCCAAAATAATCTGGTAAGACCACTAAATCATTTTTTGGGAAAGTTTGATGAAACATTTTCACAGCCTCTAATGTAGAGCCCGCGTATCCGATTATCGCATGAGGCATGGTACCTAAAGCTTTATTAGAGGGAAAATATTTAGAAGTTGCTGCTATTGAAGTACCAACAAAGCCAAGAGCTTTATTTTTTTTTGCAGCTTTTGATCCAACAGAAGCCGCATAGGACATCAATTCAGACATTTCAGAACCAGCACAATGTCTTGCATCCATTGCTATAAAAGAAGTTTTTGGAAGGTCAATACACATTTGATAAGCGTTAGCAGCCGCTATACAAGCAGGACCAATTTTTTGTAAGAAAAGAGTCTCAAGATCAACAATATTTTGAAATGATCCTTTAATATAAAGAATAGGTTCTCCCGCACCAAAATACTCACCTTCTTTAAATGGGGTAATTGTTCTTATTTTTATTTTTCTATCCTTAGCTACTGATTTTATCCAATCAATTGCTAATTTCAGAGCTATTATGCCTGGTCTTCTAATGAATACAGCATATGAGACATCCACATCTCCATATTTATTTATAATCTGTTTAGATTTTAAAAAATAATTATCGGTGTAGGATTTAATAAAATCTTTCTTAGTTTTGTTATTCATATTGAATAAAAAAACTAGAGGCTATCACCATTAGATAATAGATCAGCTAACAAAAATGATAATTCTAATGATTGATTTACATTAAGTCTTGGATCACAAAAAGTATGATATCTATCTCCTAAATTTTCATCTTTGATGTCCTCAGGTCCTCCAACGCATTCTGTTACATTAAGTCCTGTCAGTTCTAAATGTACACCACCAGGGATACTTCCTTGAGAGTGATGAATCTCAAAGAATGATTTAATTTCATTTAAAATATTATCTGTTGCTCTGGTCTTATATCCTGAATTACTTGTTGAAGTATTTCCATGCATTGGATCACAAACCCAAGTTATATTAAGACCTAATTTATGAATTTCTTTTAATAAGTTTGGAAATGTAGACTGAATTTTTTCAGCACCCATTCTGACAATCAGAGTTAATCTACCCCCTTCATTTTCAGGATTAAGAATTTCAATATTTTTCTTTAGATCATCTATGTTAGTGGATGGTCCAACTTTTAAACCAAGAGGATTTTTAATTCCGCTTAAATAATGTATGTGGGCACCATCAGGATCTCTAGTTCTATCTCCTACCCAAAGAAAATGAGAATTTACATTATACCAATCACCGGTAGTACTATCTACGCGCGTGAAGGCTTCCTCATAAGGTAAAAGTAATGCTTCATGGCTTGTATAAAAATCAGTTTCACGAAGTTCTCGAGTGTTATTTTCATTAATTCCACAAGCATTCATGAAATTAATACTTTCTTCAATTTTTTGAGAAATTAACTTATATTTTTGAGTAGACTCAAAATTACTTGCAAAATCTAAATTCCATTTGTTTAATTGCGTTAAACTAGCAAATCCACCTTGAGCAAAAGCTCTTAATAAGTTTAAAGTTGAAGCTGAATGATTGTAAGCCTGCATCATTCTTTGTGGATCAGGTTCACGAGACTCTTTTGTAAATTCGTATGAATTAATAATATCTCCTCTGTAGCTAGGTAATTTCAAGTCATCTTTTTCTTCAAAATCTGAACTACGAGGTTTGGCAAATTGACCTCCAATTCTGCCTAATTTGACAACCGGTGTATTAGTTGCAAAAGTCAAGACAACAGACATTTGAAGTAAAAGTTTGAAGGTGTCTCTTATAGTATTTGGGTTTAATTCACTAAAACTCTCAGCACAGTCCCCGCCTTGAAGATAAAAAGCATCTCCTTTTTGAACTTGATGGATTTGTGACTTTAATGATCTTGTTTCTCCTGCAAAAATTAGTGGTGGCATTGATGATAAATTATCAAGAACACCGTTTAATTTTTTCTCATCAGAATAAGTAGGCATTTGTTTTGCCTTATAACTTCTCCAACTATTTTTTGACCATTTCATGAGCTGTGGATTATATTGTGAATAATATTAAATTAAAGTTTTTATTAGTTTTTTTGGAAAAAAGGAAATCTTAATTTTATCTTAGGTAAAGAGGGTTTAAATTTATTCACATTAAAGTTATCGAGGGTCTTTTGTTGGGTATCTGAATATTTTGATTTTGACGAAGATAACGACGATTTTTGATTAAGATTTGAATTTAAATCAACCATAGTTATTAGTCCAGAAGGCGAAACTAGATAATAACATTTATCTAAATTTAATAGCTCATATACACTATCTGTGATTTTGGCGTCATATTGATTTTTAGAATATGAGTTAGCTAATAATATAGTATTGATTTTTTGCTTTGGAGAAAAGTTAGAAGAGCAAATCAGATTAGACTCACCTTTTAATAGTGAAAAAATTGATTTAGATGAACCTTCAATTTTTATTTCAGGAAAAAAATTTCCTTTAAAAAATAAAGAGCTTGATTGGTTATCGTCTATAGCATTTGAAAAGAAATAATTTTGGTCTGTATAAAAATTATTAATCTCTAATATTTGATTAGAAAAAGAACGAGGACCAGTAAGCCTTAGGAGAAATTTGAATATGTGAGTATTTAAAAAATTTGGAAAGAAATTAAAAAATGTGAAATATATCTTATTGATATAATTTGTGTAGTTCTCACTTGATTTAATATCATTTTTGGATTCTTTTAAAAAAATATGTAAAATATTCGCCAATTGATGGCTAATACCTAAATAACTTTTATTTTTAATAGCAATGGTTTTTTTTAATTTACCATCTTCAAAAATTGAAATATCCAAAGGAAGAGAAGAGGTAAGTATCTGGTTTTCATTGATCTTTATATTAAAAATTTTTTTTGCGTAAGACTTGAGTTGATTCACACTATCAGAAATTAGGTGGGCACTTTTATTATTTGGGAATATTATACTAACATTGCTGTTTGATTTTAAATTAGTAAAAAAAGATGATGAATATTTATGATCTAAGTTATCAAAGATACACGAGTAAAAATTTTTTACATTTTCTGATTTTAAACTATACCCCTTTTCATCATCTGCTTGAGAATGATTATAATCAACAGAGTAAAAAGATATTTGACTGCCGCTAATTGGTTCTCTTAATAATAACTTTGATTTACTTAAGATACCAAAAGTATCAAGCAAGGTGTGTTTTTCATTATTTTTAAGTAAATTTTGAGGAAAAAAGTAACTATGATAATTAGAATCGTCCTCAATATTATTACTTAATTTGACATTGGTCTGAGATATTTGGGATAAGATGCCTGCAACGGCTTTATTATTTACAATTAGATTTTTAAATTCTTCCATTTACTCTACAGTTACTGATTTCGCTAAATTTCTTGGTTGATCGATATCAGTACCTTCGTTTAGAGCAAAGTAATATGAAATTAATTGAAGTGGAATAGTATAAATGAAAGGTGTGTCAATAATGTTTTCTTTTGGCATCTTGCTCACTTTGATTTCGCCATTAATTTTGCCCATATTTCTAACACTTGATAAAATGATGATTTTGCCATTTCTGGCAGAGATTTCTTGAGCATTTGATACAGATTTTTCAAATAAATCATTCTTAGGAATTAGACAAACTGTAATCGAGTCCTTATCAATCAAAGCAATGGGACCATGCTTCATCTCCCCACCAGGGAAACCCTCACTATGCATGTATGAAATTTCTTTTAATTTTAAGGACCCCTCTAAAGCAATAGGATATGCAATATTTCTTCCAATAAAATAACAAGCATTTGCTTGAGCTAATTTTTTAGAAATAATTTTAGCACTTGGAGTGAACTCCTTAATTAGTTTTTCAATTTTAGAGGGTAATTTTGTTAAAAGACCAATATTCATTTTGTATATTTGATTAGATATTGTCTTTTCCATTCTTCCAACTTCTAGTGCTAAGTTAGCTAAGCTGAGTAATTGACAAGTAAAGGCTTTTGTTGATGCTACACCAACTTCTTTCTGAGCATAAGTAGGAATAGTAACTTCTGCCTCTCTAACCATGCTACTTTCTAAAGAATTCGTGATAACAATCGATTTGTGTTTCATTTTCTTTACATATTTTAAAGCCATCAACGTATCCATTGTCTCACCTGATTGTGAGATGAAAATAAAAAGTATTTGTTTGTTTTTATTAATTTTTTTATATCTCAACTCAGAAGCTAATTCTGTGCTTATTTCTTTATTGGTAAAATGATTAAAATAATATTCACCTACCATAGATGCATGATATGCGGTTCCACAACCCACCAGAACAATTTTGTCTACTTCAAAAAGATGCCTAAATTTTGTCTTAAAATCAACAAAGTATTCTGCAGTATATTTTGATTGCGTGCTTTTTAGTACACCTGGCTGTTCATGTATTTCTTTCAACATGAAGTGTTGGTAATCACCTTTGTCATAGGGATTTTGATATGAAATATTTTTTTGAAATGTTATTTTAATTTTTTTATGTAGGTAGCTAATTTTCCTTTCATAAATTTTAATAATGTCCCCATCCTCACAATGAAAAATAGTATCATGATAATTAGAGAGAATTGATGAGTCAGAACAAATGTAAAATGATTGGTTTTTATTTGAGATAGATATAGGGCTTCCATTTTTTAAAATATAAAAACAGTTATTTCTTTTTATAAATATAACGAATGCAAAATTTCCACGAATTGTTTTCTGAAAAACTTTAATTGCTTCATCTGGATCTTTGTATTTATCAATTAAATAACTTAGATAATAAAAACTGACTTCAGTATCAGATTTAATATTTTTGGGAATTTCTTTATATCGATTTTGAATTTGACTATAATTTTCAATTATACCATTACATACCAATGTAAGGTTCTCATTGGCAAAGGGGTGTGCATTATTTCTACTTACTACTCCATGAGTGGCCCAGCGAGTGTGACCAATTACACCTGAAAAAGACTTATCTTTTATATTTTTTGATTTTTTTTCTAAATTTGAAATTTTTCCTATGCTCTTAATAGTTCTTATTTTTTGTTCAGAAAATAAAGAAATCCCAGCTGAGTCATAGCCTCTATATTCTAATTTTTTTAGAATTTCGATTGCATCAAACTTTAAAGATTGAGAATTTAGAATACCAACAATACCGCACATTATTTTTTAAAATTTTTAATATTTTTTTGTTTGGACCTACTTATTGAGAAATAATTTTTTGGAACGTTTTTTGTAATTACCGAACCTGCTGCGATATAGGAATTTTCACCAATATTCACTGGAGCAATAATAGATGAATTTGTTCCCACAAAGCAATTGTTACCAATTTTTGATTGATATTTATTTTTTCCATCATAGTTACAAGTTATTGTCCCTGCTCCAATATTAGTATTTTTGCCCACTGTACTGTCACCCAAATAAGACAAATGATTTACTTTGACTTTGTCTGCCAACTTAGATTTTTTAATTTCTACAAAATTACCCAATTTAACCTCATTTTGTAAAATTGCCTCCGGTCTCAGTCTTGCAAAAGGTCCAATTGAACAATTTTTTCCGATATAACAATTTTCTAAATACGAAAATGATTTAATAATAGTTCCGGTCATAATTTTTACACCTTTTTTAATAACTACATTGGGTTCTATAATCACATCTTTTGATATTTGAACATCAGTTTCAATATAAACAGTTTCTGGTTGTAAGATTTTAACTCCTGAACTTATTAATTCTGATTTAATTAGTTCTTGAGAGGCTTTTTCTAAATCATTTAATTCTTTAAAATTATTTACTCCCAATATTGGAGATTTATCATTTATATAAGTATTCAATTTTAAATTTTGCTTATGTGAAATATCTATCAAATCTGTTATGTAGAATTCTTTTTTTATCTTATTTTTTTTTAAGCCAGAAACATTCTTAATAGCTTTTTTTGATATAAGGAAAATACCTGTATTAACTAAATTAATATTTTTTTCATCAAGGTCACAATCAGCATCTTCTACAATTTTTAATAAATTATTATTTTTCAAAATGACTCTGCCATAACCAGTAGGATCTTTTACTTTTTGAGATATAACAGAAATATCAATTTTAGATTTAATTCCTTTAGATAAAAAATTATTAATGATCTTATAATCGAATATCGGTGTATCAGCCAAAAGAACAAGATAATAGTCAAAATTCTTATTAGAACTGAAAAACTGTTTTAAGGCACCTCCAGTTCCATTAATTGGATTTTGAATAAATATTGATTTATTTTTATTTTGGATAAATTTTGAATTTACCTTACTTGAAATAATATTAATTTGATTGATATTTTTATTTTTTTCTAAAGCCTCTAAATTGTAATCAATTAAATGCTTACCTGAAATAGAATGATTAAATTTTGGTTTTTCTGAATTAAATCTTTTACTTTTACCGGCAGAAAGAATAATGGCGCAAATTTTCATAAAGTAGTAAAATAATATTAATAGTTCTAAGCTTTACACTAAAAATATATCTAAATATGTAAATTATGACGATAATTGTAAAAAAAAATTATTCATCTTCTCTTTTTAAAATAATTAAAGAAAAGCTGAATAATCTTGAATTGGTTGGTTTACCAACTGAGACAGTCTATGGTTTAGCTGGTCTTGGTACAAAAATAGAGTCTGCAAAAAAGATATACAAATTAAAAGAAAGACCTCTTCACAAGAAATTAATTTTCCATTGTTCTGATATGAAAATGGTTAAAAAATTTTTTTTCTTAGATCAAGAAAATGAAATATTAGCTAAAAGATTTTGGCCAGGACCGCTGACATTAATTTTGAAAAGAAAATCTCTTCAAATTCCAAAATCACTTACCATCAATAATGATTGTGCTGTTAGAATACCAAAAAATGATTTTACAATTGAGGTAATAAAAAAAATAGGTTTACCTTTGATAATGCCTTCTGCTAATAGGTTTAAAAAATTAAGTCCAATTAATGCTAAAATGGTTTCCGATCAATTTAAGGATACTAATTTATTGATAATTGATGGAGGTAAATGCAAAATTGGATTAGAGTCTACTCTAGTAAGAATTTTAAAGAATAAGTTAGAAATAATTAGACCAGGAAAAATAAGTTTAAGCCAAATTAAAAAAGTATTGCCGTATATAAATCTGTTTAATAATAATAAGGAAAAATTTTTTCCTGGAACATCAAAGAAACATTATTCTCCCAATAAACAGATATACTTAAATATCAAACATCCTGTAGATAAATCAGCCTATTTAAATTTTGGAAAAAAACACAAGAAAGAATTTAAAAATCTTAGTGAAAAAGGAAGCTTAAATGAAGCTGCAAAAAATTTATATCACTTCATTTTTCTAGCAGATCAAAATAAAGATTTTAAAACAATATCGATTGCACCCATACCCAATCGAGATATTGGAGAAGCGATAAATGATCGTTTAAAAAGAGCAGCAAGATGAAGTTTCCAAAAATTATCAAAAAAAATAAAAAAAGACTGATTGCTTATCCAAAAAATACAAAAGAAGTCTCAAACATAGTAAAATTTTCAAATAAACATGGACTGAATATTATACCTCTAGGTGGAGAAACAAATAGAGTTGACGGAACAAAAGCGGTTCAAAAATATAAAAATTTATTTATTAGCTTCTCTAAAATGAACAAGATTTTAGAAGTAGATACAGATAGCTTAATATTAACTGTTGAGAGTGGCGTAACACTAAAAAAAATTCACCAAAAATCTCAATCCAAGAATTTATTTTTTCCAGTAAATATTGCTCCTAGTGATAAATGTACAATAGGAGGAAATATTTCAACAAATGTTGGTGGGCTTCAAACCTTAAAATATGGAAATATTGAGGATCATATAAATGGTCTTGAAGTTGTGATGTCAGATGGAACAGTTTTAAATTATTTAAGTAAATTAAAAAAAGACAACTTTGGTCCTAAATTATGGAAAATTTTTTGTGGATCAGAGGGTATTTTTGGAATTATTACTAAAGCAAATTTGAATTTAAAGCCTAAAAAAAAATTTATTACAACTTTTTTTCTTGAAATAAAAAGTTTAAATAAAGCTATTTTACTGTTTAAAGAATTAAGACATCAATTTTATGACTATCTAACTAGCTATGAAATTATTTTTCCTATCCCAAGCTCAATATTGCTAAATAAAAAATCTGATTTCCATTTAATTGTGGAAATACATTCAAATGAAAAAAACAACTTTCAAAAAACTTTAAAAAATATTTTTAAAAAAAATCTTGCTGAAATTATTATAATTGAAAATAATTTAAAGAATTCTTGGATTTGGAAAAAAAGAGAAGAGCTTGTTCATATTCAAAAAGAACTTAATTATAATCATAAATTTGATATCTCATTACCTTTGTCTCAATGGAAAAATTTTATTTTAAAGATTAATAAATTTACAAAAAAAAATACACAATTTACTCCTTATTTTTTTGGCCATTTAGGTGATGGTAATTTGCATTGTAATTTCAAAGTTGAAAATGAATTAAAAAAAGACATCAACATTTTAAGTGAATTCATTTACGATTTGACATTATCACTTAATGGAAGTATTGCGGCAGAGCATGGATTAGGACAAAAGAAAAATATGCTACTAAAAAAATATAAATCCAAAGAATATTATGATTTTCTTAAAAATTTAAAAAATTACTTAGATCCAAAAAAAAATCTTGGAGCTAATAAACTATTTAAGTCCTAAAAAATCTTTAAGTTTAAAATAACTCATCGCAAGAACCAAAAGTGGAGTATCAATTACACCAAACCCTGGAAAATTTCTATGTTGTAATTTTTCAAACAAGGGAAAATTTGAATTGCTTGAGATTACAGTTTGCGCCAACATTTTTCCAACCATGGTTGTCAAAGCAAGGCCATGACCAGAATAACCTTGTGCAAAATAAATATCTTTATTGATAGCGCCTATATGTGGAAATCTATTTGCAGTAATTGCGACATGACCACTCCAAGTACACCACGCATTATATTTTTCAATACCTGGGAGTATCTTTCTTATGCTTTTTTTTAATGAATTTTCTAAATTTATTGGATCAATATTTGAATAACTTACTCCACCACCAAATATCAAGTTATTATTTCCATCTAGTCTAAAGTAATTAAGAACGAATAGCATGTCACCTACGGTAATTTTCCTTTTAAAGTAATTAGATAGAACTTGATTTGGAATTTCAGTGTATGCTGAAACATATGTTTTTACTGGCATGATTTTTCTTCTGAGATCTTTATTCAAGTTATCTAAATAAGCATTACAACATAGAACCATTTTGTCAGCAATAACTTCTAATTTATTAGTTAGTTGAATTTTTATTTTTCCTTCATGTTTATATGATAAGACCTCACTTTCTTCATAAACTTTACAATTTTTATTTTTTAGGAGTTCTTTAGCTAAACCAAGACAGTAGTTTAAAGGATGGATTTGTCCACACTCAGAGTCGTACATAGCTGATTGATAATATGGGCTATCAAAATAATCTTGCATTTGATTTTTGGACAAATATTGAGCTGACTCATAATCAAATTGATTATGAAGTTGATCTATAAATTTTTTTAATTCCTCATCATGGGATTTTGTAACACTTGTTAACAAATATCCTTCGATTAAATCACAATCTATATTGAGATCTTTAATGTTTTTTTTAACTTCACGAACTGCATCAACAGTAAAATTCCACAAAGTTTTGATTTCATCTTCACTGTGTTTTTGACTTGAATAATCCTCTGATGAAAAACCATGTAAAAGTTGCCCACCATTTCTTCCAGAAGCCCCCCAACCTATCTTATTTTTCTCTAGAATTACGATTTTAAGATTTGGGTTAGTTTTATTTAGGTAATAGGCCGTAGCTATCCCAGAAAGACCAGCACCTATAATACAAACATCGCATTGTAAGCTTTCATTTAATCTGTTAGAATCAAGCTCATATGCTTTTGTTCTTACATAGTAATTATCTGAATAATTCATCAGATACATAAATAACAAATTTTATACATCACTTATACTCATGAATAATTATATAGAATGGTTTAAAAAGAATAAAATTACAGAGGTGGAATGCCTAATTCCCGATAATTCAGGTATTCCTAGAGGTAAGATTCTTCCAACCAAAAAATTTTTAAGCTCTTTTGAATCTGGTGGACTAAGACTTCCTCTTCATTTGTTTAAATTGGCAGTATCCAGAAGCGTTTCTTATTCAATTGATGATCAACTATTAAATCCTACTGACGGAGATTTTATACTCAAACCAGATTTTAATACTCTAAGGGTAGTGCCCTGGTATGAAGAGCCTACTGCACAAATAATATGTGATGCTGTAGATAGTAAAGAGAATGAAATTGAGGTTTATTCAAGAGGAATCTTAAAAGAGTAATAAGTTTATTCAATAATATAGGGCTTGAACCTATCATTGCTCCCGAAATTGAATTCTATTTAGTTAAAAAAAATAACGATCCCGATTATCCACTTGAGACACCTTCAGGACAATCTGGAAGAATAGAAAAAGGAAATCAATCATATGGCATTGATGCCATTAATGAGTTTGATCATATTTTTGAAGATCTTTATGATTATTGTGAAGCACAAGACTTAGATGTTGAGAATATAAACCATGAGGATGGACCTGCTCAAATGGAAATTAATTTTAAACATGGTAATCCATTAGATTTAGCAGATCAGGTCTTTTTATTTAAAAGAACATTAAGACAAACTGCTCTCAAACATAATCTCTATGCTACCTTTATGGCTAAACCATTAGAGGACTCACCTGGTAATTCGATGCACATACACCAATCATTATTAAAAAAAGGAAAGCCAGTTTTTGTGAATAAAGATTTAAACACAACTAATTATTTTGATCGCTATCTTGGAGGATTACAAAAATATTCAAAATCCTTCCTGCCTTTATTTGCACCTAACGTAAATTCTTTTAAAAGATTAAGAGGCTATTGGGAAGAAGGCACTCCATTTAATTTAAACTGGGGCTATGAAAATAGAACGTGTGGATTTAGAGTTCCAAACTTTAATTCAGCTCAACAAGCAAGAATTGAAAATAGACTTTGCGGTTCAGATGTTAACCCTTATTTAGCAATATCTGCAACTTTGGCCGCTGGCTACTTAGGAATAAAAAAGAAATTGAAAGCTACACAAGAAACAAAAAAAGCAGCATATAACGTAAATGTTTCACTCACAGAAAGTATTTACCAGTCAATTGATATGTTTTCTCGATCCAAAGAAGCAAAAGAAATTTTTGGTGAGACTTTTGTTGAACTTTTTTGTTCAATTAAGGATTTAGAAGTTAATGCCTACAATAAAATAATAACTGCCTGGGAACGTGAATATTTACTTTTGAACGTTTGATCGATTAACAAAATAAAAAATAATTGCGGCTATTACCACAAATAACATAATTATTGATGATAGTGCATTCACTTCAGGGCTTAAGCCTAATCTTACTTTTGAAAAAACTACTATAGGTAATGTATTTGCTCCAGGACCAGTTGTGAAGCTAGCAACAACTAAATCATCTAAAGAGAGAGTAAATGCAAGAAGCCAACCCGAAATAATTGAAGGTAATATTACAGGAGCTGTAATCTTCCAAAAAATTTTATTAGGCACTGTGCCTAAATCTTGAGCAGCTTCTTCAATATTTCTATCATAACTGCTTAATCGAGATTGAATTATTACTGCAACAAAAGCTACAGAAAAAGTAATATGTGAAATTAAAACTGTTAATTGTCCTTTACTTGAAGGAAATCCGCATCAAATGGTTTGAAGAAATGAAAAATAGCAATAATGAAAGCCCCAAAATGATTTCTGGCATCACTAAAGGAGATGAGCTTAAAAAAATAAAAAATGGACGCCCGGGAATCTTAGGTATCCTGACCAAAGAATATCCGATCATTACACCTAATAAAGTTGCAAATGTAGCAGACAAAGATGCTATCTTTATACTTATCATAAAGGCTTCTAAGATTTGCCTCATTTTGGAAAAAGTTCACCATACCACCTAAAAGAAAAACCTTTCCATACCATCACTCTTTTATTGTCATTAAATGAATAAGGCTATCAAAGTCAAAATAGGGAAATATAAAAAAGCAAATCCAATTGTTAAGAAAAATGATTTAAGAAATATTTTATTCATTTTTAAAATTATATTTTGCATACATTAATTGAAATATGATTATTGGAATTACTAAAATAAATATACCAGACATAGCTAAAGCACTTGCAATTGGCCAGTCTCTATTTACAAAAAACTCATCCCAAATTATTTTTCCAAAATATAGTTTGTCACTTCCACCAAGTAGTTCAGGAATAACAAACTCCCCTACCACAGGTATAAAAACTAACATACTTCCAGCTACAATTCCGGGTAAAGATAAAGGGATAATTACTTTAAAGAAGGTTTTAAAAGGTTTTGCACCTAAATCACTTGAGGCATCAATTAAATTCAAATCAAATTTAACTAAATATCCATATAAAGGGCAGAATCATAAAAGGCAGGTATGTATAAACAACCCCTAGGATCACAGCATAGTGGTTATGCAACATAGATAAAGGTTGATCAATAAATCCAAACTTTATCAAAATAGTATTGATTATTCCCGAACCTTGCAGAATTACCTTCCAAGCATAAACTCTTAATAAAAAAGATGTCCAAAAAGGGATAATCAACAAAATAAGTAATAAATTTCTTATATTTTCTTTAGATTTAGCTACATAAAAAGCAATCGGATAACCAATTAGCAAACATATCAATGTTGAAGTGAAGGCTAGAGTTAAAGAATTTAAGTAAGATCTTAAATAAAATGAGTCTGAAAAAATAAATGCATAATTTGATAAAGTTGCATTTATTGAAAATCCTTCCTCGGTAAAAGCAAACATATCTCGATATGGTGGCATACCCCATTCAGAAACAGAGATAGAAATTTTAAATATTAAAGCTAACGGGATAAAAAAGAATAAAACTAACCAAAAATATGGAGTAAAAACAAACCAAAAGTTTTGTTTTTTTAAAAAATTAGTCATCAAAGAAAAAAATAGAGTCTTCGCTCCACGTACATATGACCTTGTCATCCCATTTAATTTTTAAATTTTCTGCTACTTCTTCATTTTGCATAAATGCATAAAAATTAAATCCATTAGACTCAATTAAATATTTTGTATAACTGCCAAGATAAGCTACCTCTTTAACTACACCCAAACATTGATTTTGAGTATTTTGATTTTCAAATTTTTGAATTTTTATCTTCTCGGGTCTTATTAAGCATAAGTTTTTATTTTGAGAGGAGTTATTAGAAACCTCAACATTTAGTTCTTTAATAAGTGTTTTTTCGTTAATTTTATCTAAATGAAATAAATTTGCCGTACCAATAAAATTAGCAACGTATTTATCAGATGGCTTTTCATATACTTCAACTGGATTACCAACTTGAAGTATATTTCCTTCCTTCATAATGGCCATTCTATCAGAAAGGGACATTGCCTCTTCTTGGTCATGAGTAACAATTATGAAGGTAATTCCTAATTTATATTGAAGATTTACTAGCTCAAACTGGGTTTGGACTCTTAATTTTTTATCTAATGCAGCCAAAGGTTCATCAAGTAGTAAAAGCTTAGGCTTTTTTACAAGACAGCGAGCTAAAGCTACTCTTTGTTGCTGCCCTCCAGAAATCTCAGTGATTTTTCTATTCTCTAATCCTGTTAATTCTAGTAAGGCAGTTATCTCTTTTACCCTATGATCAATTTCATTATTTTCTAAATTTTCCTCTTTAAGGCCAAACTCAATATTTTTTTTTACATTTAAATGTGGGAATAGAGCATAATTTTGGAACATTATATTAAGTGGTCTCAAGTAAGGAGGTAAAGATGTTATATCTTCTCCATCTAAATAAATTTTTCCACTATCAGGCTTTTCAAAGCCAGCTATTATTCTTAATAGTGTTGATTTTCCACAGCCAGATGACCCTAAAAGACTAAATAGTTCTGACTTGTTAATATCTAAGCTGACATTGTCCAAAGCTTTTGTATTTCCAAAACTCTTGGACACACTTTCTATTTTTAGAAAGGACTCTGACATCTATAAATAAAAAAGCACAACCTGCAAATCACAAGTTGTGCTTTTCATAAATGAATTATTTATTGAGCTGCTTTAAAGCTATTGAAGATTCTAGAAGAAATTCTAGATTTTTGTGGAGAGTCAGCAGTATCTGCAAATAGCTTTAGTAAGGTCTCCTCTGTAGGGTAAATAGCCGGATCCTCTAATATTTCAGGATCGATTAAACCCTCAGTTGTGTTAGCAACTAAGTTTGGATTTGAATACCAGACGTAGTTAGTGATTTCCGCGACTACCTCTGGTCTTAAAATATAGTCAATAAATTTATGAGCATTATCTACGTTTTTAGCATCAGCTGGAATACCCATCATATCAAACCAAATAACAGTTCCCTCATTAGGAATAGAATACCACACCTCTTCGATTTCTTCATAAGCAGCGATAGAAACATCCCCAGACCAACCAACAGCTAGACAAATTTCTCCATTTGCCAAATCATCAATATATTGAGATGAGTCAAAATATTTTATGTAAGGTCTGATTTGTTTTAAAAGCTCTAAAGCTTCTTCATTTGCTTTTGTGTTTTCAGTATTTGCATCATACCCAAGATAATTTAATGCTATTTCAACTACTTCACTTGGTGCATCAAGCATGGCAACTCCACAATCAGCATATTTAGATATTTCATCTGGGTTGAAAATAATATCCCATGACTCAACATCTCCGCCTCTCTCTTCCACAGCAGCCACATTGTATCCGATTCCAGTTGTTCCATACATATAATTGACAGAATATTCTCCACCTGGATCATGGGCATCAGTTTTTTCTAAAACACTAGGATCAAGGTTTGATAAGTTAGGAAGTTTGCTTTTATCTAACTTTTGAAAAACACCTGCTTTAATTTGGTTTTCCATAAATGAACCCGAAGGAACAACTATGTCATATCCACTTCCGCCTGCTAAAAGCTTCGCCTCTAATACCTCATTAGAGTCAAAGACATCATAAGTTACGTCAATACCGGTCTCTGCTTCAAAATTAGCAATAGTGTCTTCTGCGATATAATCCGACCAGTTATAAATAAAAAGCTCTTCAGCGTTCGAACTTAAAGGAAACGCTAAAAGAAAGATAATTGATAAAATTTTTTTCATACGACCTCTCCTCTTAAATATAATTTTAAGTACTAAATACTATTATAGTTTTATTTAAAAATCACAGATTTTTTTATATAAATCAGGCCTTCTATCTCTAAAATTTCCCCAAGATTGGCGGTATTTTTTTATTTCTTCCAAATCAAATTCTTGAGAAATTATACCCTCAGATTTTTCATCCATAGTTTTGATAATATTACCCATATGATCAGTAATAAAAGAACTTCCATAAAAAGTAAGGCTAATATCTTGTTCAGTTTCTATTCCAATTCTATTAGATGCAATAACAGGAATTTGGTTTGCTGCAGAATGACCTATCATAACGTTCTGCCAATGAAGTTTAGAATTAATATTAGGATCATGTGGTTCAGATCCTATAGCAGTTGGATATAAGAGAATATCTGCACCCATCAAAGTCATAGATCTTGCACATTCAGGAAACCATTGATCCCAACAAATACCACAACCAATATTTCCAAAATCAGTTTTAAAAACTTTAAAACCTGTATTTCCAGGAGTGAAATAAAATTTTTCATTGTATCCAGGCCCATCTGGAATATGAGATTTACGATAAACCTCACTTAATTTACCATGAGAGTCAATTAAAATTAATGAATTAAAATAATTTTGTCCTTGTTTTTCAAAAAAACTAATTGGAATGACAATATTATTTTTCTTACAATAATTTGAAAAAATAGAAAATATCTCATTATCTAAGCTTGAAATAGCGTAATCAAAAAATTTAGCATTTTGAGTAGAACAAAAATACTCACTTTGAAATAATTCTTGCAACAATAAGACATTTACACCTTCAGCTACAGCCTGATCAGCTAAATTTAAAGCTTTATTTATATTGTCTTCGATATTTCCTTTTATTGTTTGAAATTGAGAAGCAGCTACTTTAATTTTCATATCTTTGGCATATTCATAGTAACACAGTGAATATTTCCTCCCCCGTAATTTATATTTGATGTTTCAATCATTTTTATTTTTTTACTTGGAAAAAGTGATTGAAATATATCATAAACTTCTAAATCCTCATCAACATTAAATTTTGGAACTAAAAGAGAATTTTTACAAAAATAAAAATTAATATATGAGGCAACTAAAACTTTATTATCGATTTCAATCTCACCTGGTAAAGGAATTTCAATAATTTCAATTTTTGGATTTAATCTAGAAAGATATTCCTCAACTAATTCTTTAGCTTCTTGAAGGATATTGTAATTTTTAGATGTATTGTCTTTAGTGCTGGCTATTAGATATTGATCATTTCCTATTGGACAAAAAATATTATCTATATGTCCATCAGTATCATCGCCAAATAGTCCTTCTTTAAGCCAAATAACGTTTTTAAGGCTAAACTGTTTTTTTAATTCTTCTTCCAAAAATTGTTTTGAGAGATTATTGCGATTTGAGTTTAAAAGAACACTTTCAGTAGTAAATAAATTTCCTTGATCATCATAAGTTATTCCACCACCCTCTAACGTAATTGAGGAATTCTTATATGGGATCTTGAATTGATCACATATGATATCTGATAACAAATTATCATTTTTATAATTTGGATATTTTCCATATCCATTAAAATTAAAATTAATTGACTTTAGCTGTTGTTCTTCTTTATAAAATATTGGAGCTATATCCCTCATCCATGAGTCATCTAAATTAACTTCTATGATTGAGATTTTTTGATTAGAAACTGTTAATCTACAATCTTTTATATCTTGAGAGTTACAATAGATATATACAGGTTCTTCTTCTGCTAATTGATTAGCTAGATTTGAAATTTCTTTTCTTGCAGAGTGTATTTGAGATCCATAAAGCTCTAAATTGCATGGCCATGCAATTAAGCAGCGCTCATGATCATACCATTCTGGAATAAGTTTCATTTTTATTTATCTATACTAATTATAACGATAATATTTTAATGTTTCATTGATGATCATAAACAAAATTCATTGGTTGGGTGTGGGGCTATCTTCACCCCCAGGTATCTTGTATCTGAATGACCAAAGATATGACTTATTAGTTTGGAATAGATCGGTGGATAAAGCAAAAACTCTACTCAAGAATAAAATTAATGTTAATGAGCTAGATATTTCAAACTTCTCAAAAAAATTAGATAAAAATGATTTAATTGTATCAATGCTTCCTGCTTCAATGCATATTGAAATTGCTGAGCTTGCGATAAAGTTTAAATGTCACCTCGTTACTTCAAGTTATTATGACCCTCAATATGAAAAGTTAGAACCAAAATTTATTGATAATGATTGTCTGTTTGTTTGCGAATGTGGATTAGATCCTGGAATAGACCATTTATTAGCGCATAAGCTTATTCAAGAATTTGATAAAGAAAATCATCAAGATATCAAATCAATTGATTTTAAAAGTATGTGTGGAGGTTTTCCAGATATGCCTAATAATTTTAAATATAAATTTAGTTGGTCACCACTTGGTGTTTTAAAAGCACTCAATACTCCAGCAAAACATATTAAAAACTTTTCTGAGATAAAATCAGAAAAACCTTACAAAAAATTAATTTTATTAAATTTAATAATGAAAAATTTGAAACTTACCCAAATAGAAACTCAATTCCATATATTAATGAATACAACTTAGACAAATATTCAGATATTTTAGAACATTTCGAAAGAGGTACAATTAGACTAGATGGATGGTCAAAAGCTTGGGAAGAAATTTTTAAAAACATTGAAAATAAGATTGATTTAGAAAATCTTAGTAAAAAATTATGGGAAGAAAACCAGTATGATAATTTTGAAGATGATAGGGTTTTATTATACGTAAAAATAAATTCAAAAAATTCTAATAACAATGAAATTTTTAATAAAACTCTCTATCTAGATGAATCTCGTCCAATTATAAACTCTGCTATGTCTCAATGTGTTTCTTATACTGTTGCTTTTACAATTGAGTGCATAATGAATTCAAAAAATAAAAAAGGAATTCATAGAATATTTCATGATGAAAAAAACGTTAATTATATTTTAAATAAATTAAATGAATATGGAATTAAGATTAAACAATTATGAATATTTGTATCCTTAAAGAAAATAAATCTAATGAATTTAGAACCCCTCTAATTCCTGCGGATATAAAACTATTAAAAAAAAAATACCCTAAATATAATTTTTATATAGAGCCATCTAAAAATAGAATTTTTTCAGACAGTCTTTTTTATCAGTCGGGCTGTAAAAAATACACTTCTCAAAATATTGATTTATTCCTCTCTGTTAAAGAAGTATCTACAAGGATAATAAAAACAAATCAAAATTTTATGATGTTTTCTCATACTGTTAAAGGACAGGCATATAATATGCCTCTTTTAAAAAAAATTTTAAAGAATGACTGCTCTCTTATTGATTATGAATTATTGAAAGATAAAAAAAGAAATAGATTAATTGGATTTGGATACTTTGCGGGCATCATGGGGGCATTCTTAACAATTAAAAAGCACCTTAAAATTAATTCTTCTTCAAAATACCCATATAAAATTGATGAATTAATATCAATACTTTCAAAAAAAGATCTGAAGAATTTACGAATACTTATTACTGGGGAGGGGTCAGTCTCAAAAGGTGTACAATTTCTTTTGAAGAAAATAGGTATTAAAGAGAAAAAAAATTTAAAAATAAATAAATCTAGTTCTTATTTCAAAGTTCTATCTCCTAGCGAATACTATAAAAGGCTTGATAAAAGGTTTAGCTTTAAAGATTTAAACAATGGTATAGGTGATTATAAGTCAATTTTTCCAAAATATTTTAATGAATATAATATTTTTCTTTCATGCCATTATTGGGACTCAAGATTTCCTAAATTATTTGAACTGAATGAAGTTGATAAAAATTTTTTTCAAACTATAGGCGATATTACTTGTGATATTAATGGCTCAATTCCTAGTACTTCAAAAAGCACAACTTTAAAAAAACCATACTACAAGTTTAGGAATACAGATATTATGGCTGTCGATAATCTACCTAGTGCGTTGCCAGAAGAGTCTTCTAGGCATTTTAGTAAAGTGTTAACTTCTTTACTTCCTTCAATTTTAAATAGTCTCAACAAAGAGAGTATTGAAGAATTTTATATTTCAAAAAAGGGTTATCTAAATTTTAGATATATAAATCTATTAAAAAATTTAATTTAAAACTAAGTAAAAACCTGTCAGTATTAGTAAAAGAGCAAATAAGAACTCAATTAATTTCTTTATAAATTGATTTGAAATCATTGTTTTGATTAAACTTCCAAACAAAGCCCAAATACTTATACAAGGGAAACTAACTAGAGAGGACATTAATCCAGTGAAAAGGACAGCTATCCATAATTTCTCTTCTAAGGGCATGAAGCCAGATGCAACCGTAATGGCTATAGTCCAAGCTTTGGGGTTAACCCACTGAAATAAAGCAGCTTCATATGCTCTCAATGGCCTTCCAGACTCTTTTTGGTATTCCTTGATGGAACCTATCATTTGATATGCTAAATATAAAAGATATGCGAAACACAACCATCTTAATATGATCTGAAGTCCTGGGTAATCAATTAAAATAAAACCCAAACCTAAGCAAATTAAAGAAACCTGAATAGCGTGACCAAAGGCAATACCTGAAATATGTGGTAATGATCTTTTGAACCCAAATTTTAAACCTGAAATAGTGAGCATAGCATTATTTGGGCCAGGAGTGATAAACATAACCATATAGTAGGATACCAAAGCCAGAACTAAAGGTATATCGATCAAATATTACTTTATTAAAAATTTATTGTTATCAAACAGAACATGAATAGGAACGCCCGTTGATAACTCAACTGAATTAATTTCATCTGGACTATAAATATTCATCACAATCAACAGTGCTCTTAAAGAGTTTCCATGAGCTGCTATCAAAATATTGTTATTATCATTATTTTGAATTTCTTTAAAAATCACCTCATCAAAGTATGTTCGAACTCTAGCGACCACATCCTCTAAACTTTCTCCATTCGGAGGTTGATCTGAATATCCCCTTCTCCATTTATGAACTTGCTCTTCTCCAAACTTATCAGCTGTCTCCTGTTTGTTTAGTCCAGTTAAATCTCCATAATCTCTTTCATTAAGATTGATATTTTTGATAAATTTACCTTTTTCATTCAATTCATCCCATTGTGATAAATTTTCTAAAATAATTTGGGCTGTATCTTGAGCTCTTTTCAGCTCACTAGTAAATACTAAGTCAAACTTCAATTGTAATTCTTTGAAATTTTGGCCTGCTTGATTTGCTTCCTCAACTCCTTGACTAGATAACTCTATATTCTTGAAACCTGTAAACAAATTTAATTTGTTCCATTCACTTTGACCGTGTCGGATTAATAAAATATTTTTCATTATTTGTGATATATAGTATTTATTAGATATGGTCAAATTTCGAATAGAAAAAGATAGCTTAGGTGAAGTCAAAGTTGAGAATGAAAAACTTTGGGGTGCTCAAACACAAAGATCTATTCAAAACTTTCAAATTGGAGTTGGTAAATTTCATTTTCAAAAGGTTTTCATTGAAGCACTTGCTCTACAAAAAAAAATCATCTGCAATGGCAAACTACAACTGCAAACTTCTTTCTAAAAAACATGTCGATACGATAGCTAAAGTTTGTGATTTGATTATTGATCAAAAACTTAAAGATCATTTCCCTTTAGTGGTATGGCAAACTGGATCAGGTACTCAAATCAATATGAATTTAAATGAAGTTATAGCCAATAAAGCCAATTTGCTTTTAGGTTTTAAACTCCCAAGCAATAAACCACTTCATCCTAATGATGATATCAATAAGTCACAATCATCGAATGATACTATTCCTACAGCAATGCACATTGCTACAGTTTTACTAATTAAAAGAGAATTACTACCAGCTATTTCAAAAATAAAAAAAAACTCTTAAAAAAAAGGTAAAAGAATTTAATAAAGTAATTAAAATTGGAAGAACACATACACAAGACGCAACTCCAATCAAGTTATCTAATGAATTCTTAGCCTTTCATGATCAAATAGACTATGCAGAAAAGAAAATTCTTCAAAGTTTAAATAAATTATTTCAATTAGCTCAAGGTGGAACTGCTGTTGGTTCAGGAGTAAATGCTCCAAAAGATTTCTCAAAAAATTTCATCAAAAATTTACAAAAATTCACAAAACTACCTTTCAAGTCTGCTTCAAATAAGTATGAAGCACTTGCTTCCCATGATGTATTTATTGAAGTCATGTCATCAATGGAAATTTTAACAAGTTCACTATTTAAAATGGCGAATGATATTCGAGTTTTATCATCAGGGCCGAGAAGTGGTATAGCAGAATTAATCCTTCCCGCAAAATGAACCTGGATCTTCAATTATGCCAGGTAAAATTAACCCTACACAATGTGAGCATTGTCATGGTATGTGCACATGTGATAGGCCTTAGATCATCAGTTTCCTTTGCATGCACCCAAGGTCATTTTCAACTTAATGTGTATAATCCTGTTATTATTCACAATACTCTTGATGCTATTCAATTACTCAGTGATGCTATCAAGTCATTTGATAGAAATTGTTTAATTGGAATAAAAGCAAACCTAAAAAGAATTAAAGAGCTTTTAAATAATTCATTAATGCTAGTAACCCCTTTAACTAAAATTATTGGCTATGATTTAGCCTCAAAAGTAGCTCTCAATGCTTATAATAAAAATATTTCTCTCAAAGATCTTGTTTAGAACTTACCTCTTTATCTGAGGAGAGTTTGATAAGTATACTAATCCGAAAAATATGGTTTAGTGAATTTGATGGATAAGATAATTATCCTCAGATTTAAATAATTCTTTTAAAAGATTATTAGTAATATAGTGGCCTGTTTTAAAACCTTTATACTGACCAATGATAGGAAATCCAGCTAAGTAGAGATCACCTACAACGTCTAAAACTTTATGCCTCATCAATTCATTTTCATATCTCAAACCATCTTTGTTTAAGGGTTTACGATCTTTAATCACAATAGCATTATCTAAGATCCACCTTTGATTAAGTTTTGAGATTTTAAATATTCAATTTCATGGTAGAAGCCAAATGTTCTAGCTTTTGAAATTGACTCAATATAGTTACCATTCAAATTTTGAATAGTTATATCTTGATCTTCATATTTTCCATCAAAGCTAGATTGAAGATAAATATTAAGCCTTCGTTTAAACTTTCATTAGGTAGATAATTCAGCAAAACCATAATCACATTCAAACCTTACAGGTTTTTTGATTTCTAAAATATTTTGATTATTGATTTGTTCTTTTAATCCTGATTTTAAAATCTCATCAACAAAAATTTTTGAGCTACCATCTAGGATAGGAACTTCCAAGTTATCAATTAATATCTCACAATTATTTATATGCAATCCAGCTAAAGCACTTAAAAGATGTTCAACAGTTTTTACTTCAATATCATTCATACCTAAATTAGTTGAGAATTTTGTAGAGACTACATGGTCCCATCTAGCTGGAATAATTTTGCCTAAATCTGTTCTATTAAAGAAGATACCTGTATTTTCTTCAGAGGGCTTAAGTGTAATATTTGTATTGACACCTGAGTGAAGACCAACTCCAGAAAATGATATCGGTTTCTGGATACTAAAATTTTTCATATAATTAAATATTAAGAAAAATCACCGAAAGTATTACTTTATTATTGTAAAACTTTGTATTGGCCTAAGAATTATTGATTTGAACCTTTTCTCAAGTATGAAGGAGTATCTATATCCTCAAGTAGCTCATTTTCTGCATTAATTTCTGTAATATCTGAAATCTCTGCACCCTCGTTCTGAACAGGCTGGTTATCTGTGCTTGTTTCTTCAACCACATCGCTAAAAAGGAACAAATTTGGATCTGTTTTGGTCTTTTTGGCCTTAATTTTTTTATCTTTAGAGGGGGTTTCTTCCGATACCTCTTTTTTATCTTTATCAGAAGACATTAAATTTGAGAGCATACTAAAAAATCCAGTTTTTTTCTTCTCTTCTAAATTTGTATAATTTACTGATATTTCCTCTTCTTTTTCAGTTTTAATATCTTCAACTATCTCAGAAATATCTTCATCTTGGGAAGATAAGTTAAATTCAGAATTATTGGGGTTATCGTGTGCATTTAATTCACTCTTATGCTCAGATATTGACTCAGTTTCGTTTGAGTCTTGTGAAGTTTCACTTGAGAGCTTATTTTGGATTGAACTAAAACCAGAATTACTATTTTCAGATTCAGGATAATATAAGATTTTTTTACCTGTTGCTTCAATACCAGTTGCAAAAATACTAATTTTTAGTTTGCCTTGCAAAGTCTCATCAATCAAAGATCCAAAAATAATATTTGCATCGGGATTAACACTTTGCCTTATAATATTAGCTGCATGATCTACCTCTAATAAGGTCATATCACTACCACCCGAAATATTTACAATAACTCCCTTTGCAGTATTCATATCAATATTTTCAATAAGTGGATTAGTTAATGCAAGGTTTGAAGCCTCAACTGCTTTGTTATCACCTTCAGCTACAGCCGTACCCATCATAGCAAATCCCATTTCTTTAATTACTGTTCTTACATCAGCAAAATCTAAGTTTATTAAACCAGGTTGGGTAATTAAGTCAGTTAAACCTTTTACACCATCGAATAAAACATTATCAGCTTTTCTAAATGCTTCTGCAAAAGAGGTTTGTTCATTTGAAACTTTAAATAAATTTTGATTAGGAATAATTAAAAGAGTATCAACATTATTTTTTACTTCCTCAAGACCTTGAAGGGCTAAGTTCATTCTTTTGGTTCCTTCAAAATTAAATGGGGTTGATACTATAGCTACCGTTACTATACCAAGTTTTTTTGCAATACTAGCTATCACTGGAAGAGCTCCAGTTCCAGTGCCCCCACCAAGGCCTGCCGTAATAAATAGCATATTTGTATTTCTTAATTCCTCAGAGATTAAATCTATACTTTCTTCTGCAGCCTCTTTGCCAACTGAAGGATCGGCACCAGCACCTAACCCCTTAGTTTTTTCAAGGCCAAGTTGAATACGATTATAGCAAAGTGAATTTTCTAAGGCTTGTGCATCAGTATTAGCCACAATAAATTCAACATTATTTAAATTTGATTGAATCATATTATTGACTGCATTGCTTCCTGCACCGCCAACGCCCATCACAGTTAAAGATGGTTTTAAGTTTTTTTGATCTAGTACTGGTTCTATATCTAGTGTCATATTATCCCCGCAAATATCTACTTATAGTAGGTCTACGAATCTTTTGTACCATATTTTGTTTGAAAAAGAATCAATTTTTTTTAAAAAATCCTCCTTTTCTGAAGCTTTATGTGATTGTAGCCAGTATGCACAATATACAGACATAAAGCTTGAGTCATTTAAAACTCTAGGTATTCCCGAAGAACTAGGTGGTTCTAATATTTGGATATCTTGACCAAATTTACTTCGAAAATAATTTTGGAAGTTTTTAATTTTTGCTCCACCACCTGTAAACAAATAAGAATAAAAGTTTTTATCCTCAGGTAAAATTTTAAAAATTAAATTAAAAATTTCATCAAGACGTGAAGTAACAATTTTTTTTATATAGTCATGTTCAATTTTATTTTTAATATTATTTCCAAACTCCTCCCAAACAGGAATTTCTATAGAAGGATTCCTATCATCAAATAAATCAATTGTTGAAATTTTTAATTTTTCAGCAAAATCAAAACTTATATTAAGCATTTTTACTAGATCATCAGAAATTAATTTACACCCTATTGGGATTGTTTTAATAAATGAAAGTTGTTTATTTTTTACCATAACAATATTTGTATGAGTAAAACCAAAATCAATTAAAGCTACATTATTTTTAGTAATTTTTTTATTTTTCATATAAAAAAAATATGAGGTCGTTGTATCTAAAAAATTAATAACTTTAATTTGAAGTTTTTGAAAAATATTCATTAAAATATTTATTTGTTTTTGCTCAATTAAAGAAACAAGGGAAATCATAGACAACTTATTACAAATTAATCCAATTGGATTATCAGTAATTAAATCATCATCGATTTGGTAATGAGAGGTATATAAGTTTTGATTATATTCAGTGTTTTTATCTAAATTAAATTTAGATAATTTTCTTAAATCATTATTTTCAATAATTGAACTTTCTAAATTTAAACTATTTTTAATTTTCTTAATTTTTATACTTTTGTTGGATAAAAGAATATAGCTGCTCTTAATAATAAAATTGGATTGTTTTTCAGCCTGAACTATAGATTTATGAATACTGTCGACAAATTCATCAAATCCTAGAACATTATTACCGTCATACCCTTGGGTGTTTGATTTACCAATTCCCTCTATTTTAGGCTTACCATCAATTTCAGAGTATATGATGGTCTTGATAGAAAAAGATCCTATTTCTATGATTGTGTTGAAATGCTCCAATTTATTTGGCTCTTATTGTTTTCTCATGAAAATTTCTTAAATCTAAATACTCCTGGAAGTTAGTATTATTTTTAAGAATCTCATAATTTTGTTTAATAAATATTAACAAATCTTCATTAATTTTTTTAGGTAACATAATTATTGGGCCTTTACTGAGATATAAATTATATCTTCTTCCATCTACATATTCGATTTTATTAATCTCAAACAAATTATTTATTTCAGCTAATGATTTTCTGAAGATAATTATTTATTTGAATTGGATTATTAGAAATATCAATGAGATCAATTGAATTAATATATTTTTCTTTGAAAAAACTAAATGACCCTATGGAGTTATCGGTAAATATAATTTCTTGATTAATTTGATTTTTTGCAAATGGCTCTTTAATCTGTATGTTAATATCAATTTCTGAATTTTTTCTATTTATTAAATATTTTTCAATAAAAGTATAATTTTCAAAAAAACTCTCAAGATTTTCTAAGTTGTTTGTTATATCCATTTCAAACTCTGAACTGAGTTCATTATTATAAAAATTAACAATAGAAGGTTCTGATTTGAGAAAATATTTATAAACTAGAAATGAAAAAAAAAATAATAAAAAGAAAGAAATAAAACTAATAAAATTATAATAATATTTTCTTTTAATCATGATGAAGAAATTATTTTTTCAATAAGTGATAAGTAGTTTATTTCATTATATTGAGCTTGCTCTGGTGCAAGTGAAATCGAAGTTAATCCTGGATGAGTATTAAGTTCTAGAAAATAGAAACAATTACTTTTTGAGTCTAAAATAAAATCTAATCTTGCTATTGAACGACAATTACATTTCTTAAAAATTATCTTAGATAAATTTAATAAATACTCATAATTTTTTTTAGATAACCTTGCTGGAAGATAGTGTTTACTTTTTCCATGAGTGTATTTAGCTTTAAAATCATAGTGTGCACTTTTAAAAGTAATTTCTGTCACTCCTAAAGCTTTAACCTTCTTTTTGTCTTCTATTACCGTAACAGTTAGTTCTATCCCATCTATTTTTTCTTCAATCAAAATATTTTGATCAATCTTTAATTTTTTTAGCTCTTTATGATTATTGATAATTTTAACACCCTTAGATGAACCATCTGCATTTGGTTTTGCTATTAATGGGAATTTGATTTTTTTAATTTCATGAAGTTCTCTTGGTGAGAGTAAGTTTAATTCATTTTTTAAAAACTTTTTTAGTAGTCTTTTATTGAAACATAAGGCTGATGAAATATCCGTTGAGTGAGTAATGGGTATGTTGTATTTCTTTGCAAGACAAGAGATTCCACCATCTTCACCAAACTCACCATGTAATGCATTAAATATTAAATCAGGCTTGGACTTAAATAATTCATGTAAATTATATTTCTTTAAATCAAAAAAAGTAACTTTATAGCCATTTTTTTTAGAGTATTAAATACATTTTTACCTGAATTTATTGAAACTGATCTTTCACTCGACCACCCTCCGGCAACAATTACTATTCTAATTTTTTTAAATCTTTGAAGCTCATACAATTATGAGTTCTTGATCAAGTATGATTTGATATTTTTGATTGACCTTTGATTTAATTGTTTCAATAAATTTTATAACTTTATCTGCACTTATGTTAGGGTCATTCTCAAAAAAATTTGAGTGTTTTTTTGATAATCTTATAGGCCCTTCGTAAAAACTTTCATCTAAACTTAATTTTATTAGTTTCCAAGCATTATGGTTAGGTGGATTTTTAAAAATACTACCACAGCAATTAACCCGTTGTGGCTGTGTATCATTTCTATTTTGTTCATATAATTCCATTTGTTTTTTTATTTTAGTTTTATTACCAGATATTTTTTTAAATTTACCATAGAGAATAATAGTATTTTTTTTTTGGAAACCTCTTCTATAAGTAAAGTCTAAATTCTCAATTTTTTCCTCTTTTACTTCTTTGCTTTTCATATCATAAAATATGACACTAATTAAATAATCTTTGATTTCTTTTCCATAACAACCCGCATTCATATAAATATTTCCCCCGACTGTTCCAGGAATTGTAAATAAAAATTCGTATCCTTGTATAGAGTTTTGATAGCAATATTTTGAAAAATAATTATCTAAAACAGCAGAACCAACTACTATAATGTCATTTTCAAATTTAATTTTTGCAAAATCTCCTCCAAGCTTAATAGCGATACCATTAAAGCCTTTGTCCTTTATCAAAAGATTAGAGAAATTCCCAATAGAAATAATATTTTGATTAGATGCTATTTGTGTATTTTTTTTTAAATCATCTAGATTTTTAATTTTTATAAATTGTGAGATAGGACCACCAGACTTAAGCCAAGATATCTTTGAAGAGTCATAATTTTTTATAATACTAATATTTTCTTGACTCATAAAAAAATCTCATTTGTGCAGAAATACTTCCAGCTCCAGCAGTAACTATTATTTTACTATTCTTTGCATTAACCAAAGTGTCTAATAATTTAAATAACTCATCATAAGTATCAATATAACTTACTTTATTGTTACTCAACACATTAAGGTCATTAACTAAATTTTTTGAGTCTTTCATATTTTTATCGAAATTTTCTCCAGCAGAATAGGTTTTAAGAATTATCAAATTTTTAATATTTTTAAGAATTTTTAAATAGTCAGAATATAAATCATTTAATCTAGAAAAACGGTGTGGTTCTATGATTAAGAAGAAGTCTTTATTTTTGTATAGTTTACAAACCTCAATTAATTTTTGTATTTCTGTTGGATGATGAGCATAATCATCAACTAAAATTGAATTTTTAATTTTTCCTAAAGTATTCATTCTTCTTTGAATACCTTTGAAACTCATAATATGTTTATTAGAAATTTGAATATTCAAATTTTTAATTACAGCCATGATAGCACATAAATTTTGTATATTGTGCTCACCAAGAAGTGGTGATTTTATTTTTGTGATTTTTTTTTCATTTTGTTGAAAAAAATCAAAATTAGAGTCTTTTTCAGTTAATTTATTTATTTTATAATAAAAATTTGATTTAATTGATTTTCCGTATGTAATTATATTTTTTGAGATATTAGATAACTTTTGAAGAAAAATATCATCATTATTTAATATTACTAAAGAATTCTTGGAAACCTTTTTTATATAAGTTTTAATTTTAGCCTTTAATTTTGTATAGCTTTTATAATAATCCAAGTGCTCTTTATCAACATTGAGATAAATTAAAATCTTAGGATTAAGCTTAAAGACAGTTCCATCACTTTCATCAGCCTCGACAACTACATAATTACTATCAGTTAAATATATATTCTGCCCAAAATTGTTCATAATTCCTCCAGTTATAATTGTAGGACTTAATCCTGAGCAAACTAAAAGATGACCTAGCATTGAAGTGGTAGTAGTTTTTTCCGTGAGAGCCTGTTACAACAATTGTAAACTTATCGTTGCATATTAACTGTAAAAGTTTTGATCTATTATAAAATGGTATATTGCTCTTTTTTGCAGCATCAATTTCTGGATTATCTTTGATAGCAGTAGAATAGAATATCATATCTTTACCTTTAACATTAGAGGGCTTATGTCCTATTTGAACTGGTATTCCATTTTTTTCTAAAATTTTTGTATTAGAGTTACTGGCTATATCACTACCGCTGACATCTATCTTATTTTTTTTTAAATATACAGCTAAAGCGCTCATCCCTATTCCATTTATTCCAATAATATGGACTTTTTTATTAATGAGATTCAATAGTTTCATCTAGTTAAGTAACACAAAATTTTTTGCATAGAAAAAGGGTTAATTAAGGAATTAAGATATTCTTTAGAGATTTTTTTAGATATAGGTATTTCAAAATCTTTTAAAGAATAACTATTTTCTTTAAAGTATCTTAAATTTAAACTTTGATGACCATCACGTGAATGCAAATGTGGAATAAAATAAACTTTATTATTAAAATAGAGTATTTCATGCAATGAACCTGATCCAGAACGAGAAATAATAAGATCAAAATCTTTAAAATTTAAATTTTCATTGAACGTAAAAAATTCTATATCTAATTTTAAATTCTCATATTCTCTAGAAATTTCTTCTAAAAACTTTTTTGGAACTTGAATGTAAAATTTGAAATTTTTTATCAATGTTCTATCTATTTTCAAAAGTTGATTGGATAGAAATTTATTGAGTTCCAAAGAACCTGCACTACCCCCAATTAATAAAATATTGATAAATTTATTATCTAATTTTTCATATTTTTTTTCTAAATTAGTAAAAAAATTACCTACAAAAATCTCTTTTGATTTTAAATAATTATTAGGGAATGATGTAAATACACGATGAGCAATAAAATAATTAAATTTATTAGCAAGTCCATATATATAATTTTGCTCATGAAAATTTATTTTATGGTCTTTTAAAAATAAAATATTTGTAATTTTTGCAAAAATAATACGGAACTGATATAAACCCGCCAAATCCTAATAAAGTTATTTTTTATTAAAAAGCAAAATTTTCCAAATTTCTTTAATAATCTTCAGGATAAAAAGACTTTTTTTAGAGTTTATTTGAATTACATTCTTTTTTTCATATTCAATCAAATGTAAGTAATCTGCTCCTACTTCATTTGTAATGAAAATAATTTGCTCTGAACTATAGTAATGAGAAAGTTCATTTAAATATTTTATTGCAGGTAAAATATGACCACCGGAAGAACCGGCTATAACAATATGTCTAATACTATTTTTCAATAATGATTTCTCTTTTTATTTTATTATTTTCAATGTCAATTATTTGAAAAATAATTTTATCATCCTTAATAATTTTATGTTGGTAATGCTTTTCATCTAAAAGAGATATCTCTTCAACATTAATATCGCTTAATGATATATATTGTGAATTTTCTTCTTCACCGAATTTATAGAAAACACCTATTATAATTGCTATAATGGCTACAACAATTAGTATGCCCTGAAATATAACAAGGCTAAGTAAAAAATTTTTTTTTAACATCAATAAATGAGTAATTCTTATCTATACCAAAACTTTAATATTGAAATTTTATATGAGGATAATGATATAGCAATATTAAATAAACCATCTGGCCTCTTACTCATAAAAAACCTATCGATGAGTCTCCATCTCTAGCTGAAAGTTTAAAATTAACTTCGATATAAAAGATGATGAAGTTTTAAAAGAAGGAATAGTGCATAGACTTGACGTTGACACGAGTGGGATAATTATCATTGCCAAAAATAAAGAAATTAAAATTCTTTTTCAAAATAAATTCAAAAATAGAGAGTTAGAAAAAAATTATTTAGCTTTTAGCTATGGTGTGCTTGATCAAAATTTTATTCAGATTGACAAGAATATTTCTAGACAAAAATTTCAAAGAACAAAATTTGATACAACTGAAACAGGAGGTAAAAATGCACTAACCTATGTTGAAAATCAAAAAATATTTTATGGCTCAATTAGTAAATTAAATTGTCAAATAATTACAGGTAGAACACATCAAATTAGAGTTCATTTACTTAGTTTAGGACTTCCTATAATTGGAGATAAGCAATATCAGTTAAATAAAGAACAAAAATTTCGATTAGCTAATTTACCTAATAATGTAAGAGAAACTGTCACAAGTTTTCCTAGACAAGCACTTCACTCTCATAAACTAAGTTTTATTCATCCAAAAAGTCAAAAAGAAGTTAAAATAACTTGTGATATGCCTGATGACATGAAAGATTTAGAGCAAAACTTACTATGAGCATAGAAAATAAAAATTTATTGCCTGTAATTACATCTGAAAATGATATTTATCCATATTTAAAAAAAATTAATCAGTTCCCTATGCTTACTGATGAAGAAGAAAAAAAACTTGCCATAGATTGGTTAAAAAATGGGAACACAAAAGCTGCTCAAAAACTGGTTACAAGTCATTTGAGATTAGTAGCAAAGATAGCAATGGGATATCGAGGATATGGCCTACCTCTTTTTGATTTAATTTCTGAGGGTAATTTAGGGCTCATTCAAGCTATAAGAAAATTTGATCCAGATAAAGGTTTTAGGCTTGCAACATATGCGATTTGGTGGATCAGAGCTTCAATACAAGAGTATGTTTTACATAGTTGGTCTTTAGTAAAAATTGGTACAACTGCTGCTCAAAAAAAATTATTTTTTAATCTTCGTAGACTAAGAAACCAATTAAAAAAATACGAAGAAGGATATCTTACAAATGACCAGATAAAATCGATCTCTCAAGACTTGGGGGTTACTGAAGATGAAGTTAAACAAATGGAGGGTAGGGTTTTTAATCAAGACTTCTCATTAAATACACCTTTAAATGATGAAAATGACTCCGAATGGATTGACCAAGTTGAAGATGAAAATATAGATGTCGTCACTAGAGTTGAGGAAAGAGATGAACTCGATAAACGCAAAGCTCTTTATAATCAAGCTGTTAAAAAATTAGAACCTCGTGAACTAGAAATCTTAACTGCTAGAAGATTAGATGAAGAACCCAAGACCCTTGAGGATCTAAGTCAAAAATATTCAATAAGTAGAGAGCGAGTTCGTCAAATTGAAAATAAAGCTATAAAAAAATTACAAGAGGAAATTAAATTAATTTCTGAAACTAAATTACTTCCAAAAAACTAATTTTATCGAATAATTGTTTGGTTTCTTTCGGGACCTAAAGAGATAATCTTAATTGGTATTTCTAAGTATTCCTCTATGAATTGAATATAAAGTTTTAAAGATTGAGGCATTGAGTCAAAGTTTTTAACTTCACTGATATCCCCCCAGGACTCAAATACTTCAAAATCATCTTTAATTAACGATAGTGATTTTAAAGAGTCGCTGTCATTAAAATTTATTTCTTCAAAAGAATGGCCTTGATAACTTTTGCAAATTTTGATTTCTTTTAAGTTGTTCAATACATCTATTTTAGTGATACAAAGCTCATTTACTCGATTAACCTGACAGCTATACTTTAAAGATACTAAATCTAACCAACCACATCTTCTTTTTCTTTTTGTAACTGTTCCAAACTCTACACCAGTTTCAGCTATATAATCTCCAATTTCATCAAAAAGTTCTGAGGGAAATGGACCATTCCCACTCTAGTTGCGTATGCTTTGAAAATACCGACTGTCTGATAATCGACTTGTAAACCGGAACCAATCATAATATTTGAGGAAATTGTATTTGAGGAAGTGACAAAAGGATAAGAACCATGATCTAAATCTAGCAAAGCACCTTGAGCGCCCTCAAACAGAATATTATTTTGATTAAAATTCTTCTTTATGTAACTATTATCAACAATTAGCGTGCCAACTTTTGTATAAAAACTATCAAGAATAGATAAGTATTGCTCAATATTTATAGGTTCTTCTTGATATGCATTTAAAACGGGATCATAGAATTTCTTAATATTTTCAAGTTTTTCTCTAACTTTATCCGAGCTTTTTAAGATCATATAATTTAATGCTTTTTCTTCCGACTTTATCTTGATATGCAGGGCCTATGCCCTTAGCTGTAGTACCAATTTTATCCTCTCCAGATAAGATAGACTCGTTAATTTTATCTAATTGTTTATGGTAAGGTAATATCAGAGGAATATTTGAAGACAGATATATCTTTGGATTAGAAATTTTTTTACAAATTTGCTCATATTCTTTTATGAAATGTTCTGGATCAAGCACTATGCCCTGTCCAAGAAAACAAACTTTTCCTCTAATTACACCTGATGGAATTAAATTCAATTTGTAAGTAATATCTTCAACTATCACCGTATGGCCTGCATTATTGCCACCTTGATAACGAGCAACTAAGTCAAAATTCTCAGATAAAAAATCTACAATTTTACCTTTTCCTTCATCACCCCATTGTAATCCAATAACTGCCTTATTCATTAAATGATTTCCGCTAAGTTATCGACATTGCAAGAAAAACCAAAACCATCAATTTTTTTTTGATTTTGCTTATAATGATAACCACCACCTTGGGCTAAGATTTTTTTTGATTTATTGGAGTAAACATAAAAGAAAATATCTTGATGATAATCTTTTGAGAAAAAATTTTTTTCAAGATTCAACTCATAAGGAGATCTAACTACTTTAGAAAATGCATTAGTATAAGCTTTTATTTTATTATTGAGAGGAGTTGTTGAGTTAAAAACAAAGTTAGATTTACTATTGATCTTAGGATCAGTAAAAATATAGATAAAATTATTTTTAAGAATTTTTCTTAAAAGTTTATCTAGCACCTTAATTACTTCAATAAACGACTCCATCTTAGGTCGATTAATAATCTCTAAACCATGTTGACGATATTGTTTGATGCTTTTATTAACGAGATCCGGCTTAAATACGTCTCCCATATAGTATAAAAAATGTTCAGATTTGAAGTCATGAGTTAAAATTGTATTTATAACTTGACCAGTCATATCTGAGCGAAGAACTATATCTGAAGATAAATCTAATTTTTGATTTTCAATAACTGATGTAAAAATGCGTGAAAACCTTCGATCCTTACTTATTAAATTTGTAAAGTTATTATCTAAATATTCATATTTGGTAGCTGTCTGAGAGTATTTAGTGTCAAAAGAGCTAACAAGCATTTGTAATAATTTCTATTATATTTTTCTGTAATTTTCTTAGATCTGATACTTTTATATTTCTTGGCTGATATTGCAAGTTTACTCTCAACAAAGGCTCTGTGCCAGAAGGACGAATTACAAAAAATAAGTTTTTGGATTTTAAAAGAGAGTTTAAATCTCTATAAATCTTGGCTTCATTTTGGAAAAACTTTTCACGATCAATTCTTTGATTAATTTCAACTACCTTCAGCAAGTCGAGACCTTTCTTTAATTCTGAAAGCTTTTTATTTTCTTTCAACATAATAGTTAAAACACGTAATGCTGTAGACATACCATCACCTATCAAAGTATCATCTTTAAAAATAAAATGACCTGAGGGTTCTCCACCAAAATAGTGACCATTGTTTCGTATCTCTTGTAAAATATTTTTATCACCTACCTTAACCCTTTTAAGTTTTAATCCTATTTTCTTTAAAGATACATCAAGGCCAAAATTAGCAATCTCATTGGTGACAATAGTAGATCCTTTTTTAATAATTTTATTTTTTAAATAAAATTTAGCTAGAATGAATATTAGTTCTTCTCCAAAAATAGTTTCACCCTTTTCATCAATAATTATAAGTCTATCCCCATCTCCATCTAGACATATACCCACATCTGATTTTCTTTTCTTAACAAGCTTAGAGGCTCTCTCGGGGAATAAAGAACCACATTTTTCATTAATATTAATACCATTGGGCTTATCACCTAAGGTGTCTAACTCTACACCTATTTCAAATAATACCTCAGGTGCAACTTTATAGGCTGCACCATTAGCACAATCTAAAACAACTTTTAATTTTGTATAATCTAAATTTTTAAATGTATTTTGTTTAAGTGCCTCAGAGTATCTTCCTATAGCATCTTTAAGTCTGACTGCTTTACCGTAATTAGACGGTTTTATTTTAAAATTATCAAAATCATAATTAAAAAAGTAATCCTCTATTTTTCTTTTTCTTCTTCAGCTGTAATTTTATAACCAATACTTGAAAAAAATTTTAAACCATTATCTTGATAGGGGTTGTGTGAAGCCGTGATCATCACAGAAAAGTCTGCTCTCAAAGACTTACTTAGTATGGTTAGAGCTGGTGTTGGCAGTGGTCCCACTAAAACTACATTTACTCCCATTGAAATAAAACCTGCAGTAAGTGCTGGTTCAAAAATATAACCGGATAAACGAGTATCTTTATTTAATGACAACTCTAGATATTGAATTTTTCTTTTTAAGGACAAGTGAAGCAGCCTTAGCTAGCTTTAAAATATTCTCTGCAGTTAGTGGATACTTACCTACCTCACCGCGAATACCATCTGTTCCAAATAATCTCATAAAGATAATTTCTTATTTGAAATAGCTTTAATTTGGAAGTGGAAAATTTTGATCTTTTGTAAAAGAAGGTAAAGGGCCTTTGTTGGAAGGGCTTTTTTGAGCATCATCTGAAGGTTTATCCGCATCATCAGACAAATCATCATCTCTTTTAGGTTTAATGCCTTTTAACAGATTTTTAATTTCATCACCTGTTAAAGTTTCATATTCGAGCAGACCTTTAGCAATTACATGAAGATCTTTCATATTTTCAGTTAGAATTTTTCTAGCCTTAGTTTCAGCTTCTTGAACTAAACGGATTACTTCTTGATCTATAATGCGTGCAGTTTCTTCTGAAATATTTTTAGACTGAGTCACAGAGTGGCCTAAAAATACTTCCTGCTCATTACCAGTGTAACGAACTCTTCCTAGCTTTTCACTGTAACCCATTTGGGTAACCATTGCTCTTGCTAAATTAGTTACTTGTTGAATATCACCTGCTGCGCCTGAGCCAATTTTTTCTGGTCCAAATATTAGTTCTTCAGCTATGCGGGCAGCTACCGTTACCACAAGTTTATCAAGATATTCATCTTTACGGTGAATAACTTTATCTTGTTCTGGGACGCTCATCACAAAACCTAAAGCTCGACCAGTTGGTATAATGGAAGATTTATATATGGGATCTGCGTGTTTACAGTGTAAATTTGCCAAAGCATGTCCAGCTTCATGGTAGGCTATAACTTCTTTTTCAGAGTCAGAAATAATTTTGGATTTATTTTGAGTACCAAGCATAACTTTATCTTTGGCATCTTCAAAATCATCCATAGTTACAATTTTCTTATTTTTTCTTGCTGCTATTAAAGCTGCTTCATTAACAATGTTCGCCAAATCAGCACCTGAAAATCCAGGGGTAGATCTTGCAATAGCAATTGTTTTAACTGATTTATCCATTTTAATTTTCTTGGTATGAACTTTTAAAATTTTGTCTCGACCGATAATGTCTGGAGCAGGAACAACAACCTGTCTATCAAATCTTCCTGGTCTTAAAAGTGCCGGGTCTAAAACATCTGGTCTATTGGTTGCTGCAACAATTATAACGCCTTCATTAGCTTCAAAACCATCCATTTCTACAAGGAGTTGATTTAGTGTTTGTTCACGTTCATCGTTTCCTCCACCTAAGCCTGCTCCGCGATGCCTTCCAACAGCATCTATTTCATCAATAAAAATTATACAAGGCGCATTTTTTTTACCTTGTTCAAACATATCTCTTACTCGACTTGCACCAACACCTACAAACATTTCAACAAAATCAGAACCTGAGATAGAGAAGAAAGGTACACCAGCCTCACCAGCAATAGCTCTGGCTAAAAGTGTTTTACCTGTACCTGGGGGGCCAACAAGAAGAGCACCTTTAGGAATTTTAGCACCTAATCTTTGAAACTTGTGTGGGTCTTTCAAAAATGAAACAACTTCTTCTAATTCTTGTTTTGCCTCATCTATTCCAGCAACATCATTGAAAGTCACTCTGATCTTATTTTCATTTAAAAGTTTTGCTTTTGATCGACCAAAACCTAGGGCACCACCCCCTTTTCCAGATTGCATTTGACGCATAAAAAATATCCATACACCTATTAAAAGCAACATTGGAAACCAAGATACAAAAATACTAAGTAGTGGATGCATCCCTGATTGTTCAGGCTTTGCATTAATGGCTACATTATTTTCATTAAGAGTTTCAATTAAATTAGGATCTCTTGGGGCATAAGTAGAAAAATCAATACCATCCATAGTTTGTCCATAAATATTATTACCTTGAATTTCAACCGACTTAATTTCACCATTTTCAGCTTTATCGAGCAAAGTTGAGTAAGTATAGGTTACTGATGAGTAATCTCTTTGTGAGTTTTTGAAAACGTTAAATAAACCCAAAAGTATTAAGCTTATAATTATCCAAACAAATATGTTTTTTGAGAAATTTTTCATAAATTATTGTTACTTTATATATAGTTAACTTTACTTACGTTTAAACCCCTATGTAAGATTTAAACATAATTTTTTTCCAAAAAAACCTATTTTTCCTCCAAAAACAGATCTTTTTAATCTTATATTATGATTAAAACCTGATACAACCTCAATAAAATTCATAATATTTTCATTTCTAGGCTGTTTTTTTAAGTTAAATCTCAAACTGTAATATAAAGACTGTACAGCAATCGTTTGAAGAGTTTTATTGAGGCGCTTAAACTCTTGTGCTTTAATCTCAAATCTTTTTTTAGATAATCTTTCAAAATAAGAAGAATAAAAATTCATCAAATATTCTAAGTCTTGATAATTTTTCAAATCTTTTTCAATAGATTTAGAAATTTTAGGATTTGATATAAGATAAGATCGAACTTTATTTCTGGTATAGTCTAACTCAAAATTACTACGATCCTCAAACCATATTAAGTTATTTTTTCTTGCATAAACTTTGATTTGTTTTTTTGTATAAGTGACAAGGGGCCTATGAATATTTAATTTATCAAATTTTTCATTAAAAATATTTGAAAGTCCTAAAGCATTAGAGGACTGTATCTTTCGGAGAAAATAACTTTCTTTAAAATCATCTAAATGATGTCCAAGAAAGACTTCGTCAGTACCAAGAAGCTTGGATAATTTTATAATATATTGATACCTAGCGGTGCGAGCTTTATTTTGAAAAGAAGTTTCATTTTTTCCTAATTTTAATTTTTTTATGAAAGTATTTTTTTTATTAACTCCATAATAATTTATAAATTTTTCAATTTCATATTTTCCCTCAACTCTTTTTTGATGGTCAAAAAAAATATAAAAAATATTTTTCAGATCAAAGAATTGAGATTTAATAATTAAGTCGTATAAAACAGTACTGTCTATACCACATGAAATAGAAATTAAGATTTTATGTTTAGGCGAAAAATTTTTTTGAAGATATTTTAAAAATTGATTTTGGTTAAGTGGCAATTTAATTAATAATCAGACCGCACTCTTGCTCAGCTTGAAGAGCTTTAGAGTCTTCAATAACTTCTGGGTTATTTAGGTATTCATCAGAAAAAATAATATCCTCCATAATTAAACATCCATTTTCTTGATCACCTATTCCAAATAAAGACCTTCCAAGCCAGAAGTAATTTTCAGCTTTGAACCTATTTATTTCAGAAAAATCTCGATGACGAATACCAAAATACTTAACTGATTCTATTATGTTGTTTTCGATAAAGTTTGTTCTACCTAAAAGGTAGTATGCCTCTGATAGCATCTCCTTGTTATCTGAGTCAGAGTCAATAATTAACAATAAACTCTCAATAGCTTTTTGATTTTCTAAACTTGCTAAGCTTTGTTTTGCTAGTTGTAATTGTACTTCTACATTAATTTTGGGCTTGTTAAGCTCAATTTCTTTTTCCTCAAGTAAAACTTCTAATTCGGACAATGTAGCAAGGCCCTCTTCACTCGGTTCTAAGTTTATGATTTCTTGTTCCTCTAAACTAGATATTGAGAGCTTACCTAAAGTTTGTTCAGGCAAATCCTCTTTTACTTCTGATATATTTTCATTTTGAATATCAGAATTGGTAATTTCAAATTCCTCTAATTGATCAGTATCATTTGATTTTTCTGTAACTATGTTGGAGGAGCTTTCATCTATAGTTAATTCATTAGAAGATGAAATTGATTTATTTTGATCAAATTGTGGAGATGTATAAAGTTGGTATAAATTTGCTATATCATCTTTCATATCTTTAATTTGCTTTTCAAAAGAATCAAATTTTTCTAGCAAGAGCTGTATTTGATTATTTATTTTCTCTAAATCTTGATTAGTCGAGTCAACAGTATCGGGAGAATTGTTTTGGTAAACAAATTTTTGTAAATCGATTATGTCTTTTTTGACTCTTTCAATTTCAACTTCAATTTTATTGTGATTTTGTGAGAAAGAATATGAGCTTAAAAAAATAAAAAATGTTGAAAAAATAATTTTAACAAAAAACATTTTTAGATTTTGGTGCCCAATATACTGGGCACCTTAAAGAAATTTAAGTTAGTTGGTTACTGTAGTAACGCCACGTCTATTTTGACTGTAAGCTGTTTCATCTGATCCAACAACTTCAGGTCTTTCTTTACCCCAGCTGATATATTCCATTCTATTAGTATCAATTCCAGCTTGAGCTAAATAAGAATAGACAGCAAAAGCTCTTTTATCTCCAAGAGCTAAGTTGTATTCTCTAGTTCCACGCTCATCTGCGTGACCTTCAATTGTTATATTAGTATCAGCGTATTGCATTAACCAAGCAGCTTGAGCATCAAGCGTAGCTTGAGCATCAACAGTCAATTCTGAGCTATCAAACTCAAAGAATACTCTATCGCCAACATTTACGATTAAATCTTCTTGGGTTCCTGCAGTAATACTACTATCTGATCCAGAGCTAGTGCTGGAAGAAGCAGCATCTACGTCTCCACCTTGTTGGGTATTTGTAGCCGCACATGAAGCTAGGAAAAAGCCAGTTACAACTAAAAGTAGTAATTTTTTTAACATTATTATCTCCGCGTAAATATATTTTAACTATAGTTGTGATACATAAACACTGAATTTCTGGGAAATCAAGTTAATATTTGTTAATAATTACCCAATTTAAGTTTAGAAAATTAGCTAATTTAGTAATTTATTTATAAAAGTGGTGACCAGGCTGGGTCACTTCCATCTCGCGGGGTTGGAATGATTCTCTCATTATAGCCTGTTATATCAATAAAATGGATAGTAGTTTCACCACCGGTTCCATCCAAATTTGATTTTTGCTGACGATAAAAAATTAAATATCTTCCATTAGGCGACCATGCTGGTGATTCTAGTGCAAAGTCTTGAACAATAATTCTCTCATTATCTCCATTCGTATCCATGACACCTATATAAAAATTTGGTTTTCTATTTTTAACAAAAGCTATTAAATCTCCTCTTGGAGACCAAACTGGATTTCCATAAACACCTTTACCTTTTGAAATCCTTTTAATATTGCTTCCATCTTTATCCATAATATAAAGCTGCGGGCTACCACTACGATCAGAGTTAAAAACTATTTTCTCTCCATCTGGTGAATAAGATGGTGAAGTGTCTATTCCTGAGTCATTAGTAAGCCTTGTTATGGATCTAGTATTTAGATCCATAGAATAAATTTCTGAATTTGCTGTCTTTGAGTCTGAAAAAGACATTACAACACTTTTGCTATCAGGTGAAAAACGTGGAGCAAAGGTCATACCAGGAAAATCACCAACGATTTCTCTTTCACCAGTTTTTTAAATCATAAATATAAACTCTTGGAAGATTGTTTTTGTATTCCATATATGTAATAGTTTGATTATTAGGTGCAAACCTTGGGGTGAGAACTAGGTTTTTTCCATCAGTTAAAAATTGATGACTATCAAGATGTCCATCTTGATCCATGATGCTAATCTTTTAATTCTTTGATCTAAAGGCCCTACTTCAGAACATAAACTATTCTGTATCAAATAACCGTTTCACCAGTGATCCTTTCATAAACAATATCACTACAGTGTGGCCTACTCTTCTAATCAATCCTTCATCAGGAATAGTAAGCTGTAACTTTTCAATCTCTTTAGCATTAAAAACATCATACAACCTCATTCTTAGCGAATACCTTTGTCAGTTTTGGTAACATCCGCACTTAATAAAAATTGTGCTTTAATTAACTTCCAATCTTCAAATCTAGGAACTTTTTCTACAAGGTTATCCGATTGGATATATAAGTCCTCATTTACAGTATAAAAAAGTCCTGAGTTAGTAAGATTATTAGAAATTATTTGTCTAATAGTGTTGCCATATCTAGACGTATCTGCATCTTCTCCAAAAACCTGTGTTATGGCTATAGGCGTTGGTTCTACTTTACCTTGAGCAATAGTAACTTCTAGAGCTCCATGAGATTTGAGAGCGAAAAATATAAAAATAATTAAATATTTAAACATTATATTTCCAGTTGAATAATAACATACTAATAGGGTGGATATATTAATTATTTATTAATCAAACATCCAGCTGAAATCAAAAGTAAAATTGATTTCTTTCCACAAATCATATTTATCTTCTGGAAGAAGTAAGGGACTACAATCAGGGTTGTTAACCGCTCTCATTGCAGCCTCTGCCGCTGTTCTAAAAGATGGATCAATCAATCTTTCTTGATTCACTACTTTCGCTACTCTTTACAGTTCTGTCTGGATTTACCTCAATGAAAATAACTGGTTTAATTCTTTAGGATTAGCACACCAACATTTAATTTAGACAAGATGAAGCTGTTGTCTTAAAGATCAATTTCATGAAATAGTCATAGTTGCAGCAACTTTTTCTGTAAAGACCTCTTCTTGTTTAACTTCTGTTTCTTCTTGTACTTTTTTAAAATCTTGATCGACATTTTCTAAATCTTTTAAAACTGTACTAACATTGAATGATTTTTTATTTGGTTTTTCTTAACTACTATTTGTAAATTATCAAAAGGTTGTTCAATTTCTTTTGGTTCCGGTTTTTTCTTTAACTGTATTTCAAAGTCATTTTCAATAGGCGCTGGAGCAACCTCCTCTGGTTCTTTAATTTTTTCTTCAGGAACTTCTTCAATTACGAATTCATTTGCCTGATCAGAAGAATTATCTAACAGTATTTCCTCAACCTCACTTATTTCAGGTTCTACTATTTCAGAAACTATCTCTTTTACTGGTGGTTCAGGCTCAGATACCTCGGGCAAAGTTTCTTCTACAACTGGTTCGGTTATTTCAGGAGCCTTTTCAACTTCTATTACTTCTTCGATCACTTCCTCTTGTAAAGTTGGGATTATTTCATTGACCTCCTCTTGAAACTCAGGCGCAGCTGTTTCTTCCTCTACAATGAACATTTCAACAGGTAATATCATTGGAATATCACTCACTTCTTTTTGAAAAGTGAAATTAATCATTGGAATTAGTATCAAAAGATGGATTAAGAAAGATAAAAACTGAAAAAAAAGATCACCTTTTCTATATGAAAAGTCCTCAAAAAATAAAAATAATCTGCGAAAAGGATTATAAAGAGAGATTGTGCTCACTTAACTTGGTTTTTTAGTTACAAGAGCTATTTTTAAAAATCCAGATGTATTTAAAGCTCCCAAAACTTTCATTACCTCACCATAATTAATTGAAGTATCTGCTCTAAGAAAAATACGAATGTCATTATTGGAACCAGCAATAATTTTAACTTTGGAAATTAATTCTTCGAAAGCAATCAAATCCTCACCTAAATAAATTTCATTACTTTCATTTATAGATATTTCTAATGGCTCCTTTTGAGCATCTAGTGAATTAGCTTCAACTTTAGGAAGGTTAACTGGGACTCCTACGGTAAGAAGTGGCGCGGTGACCATAAAAACAATAAGCAACACTAACATTACATCAACCATTGGAGTAACGTTTATATTGGAGACTGGACGATTTTTTTTTCTCATTTAGTTAACTTGACGAGAAATAATGTTTACCAAGTCCTTTCCAAAACTTTCCGCCTCTGATAAATAAGCATCAATTCTAGAGGTAATCATATTATAAAATGCGGTAGAGGGGATAGCCACGAACAAGCCAAGAGCAGTTACGAAAAGTGCCTCTGCTATTCCAGGGGCTACCACCGCTAAGTTAGTATTTTGAGCAATAGCTATAGCTTGAAAACTATTCATGATTCCCCAAACAGTTCCAAAGAGTCCAACAAATGGCGCAACAGAACCCGAAGAAGCAAGAAATGAAAGACCTTTATTAAGACTTGTGTCTTCTGTTGCTATTGAAAGATCTAATGAAGTGTACAATCTTTGAATAAATGCAGAGTCTATTTTATTTTTTTGTAAACGAGACTTTTCATACTCTCCCATTATATTTCTAAAAATATTAGAGTAACTTTCTTGATCAAAGTCATCTATTTGCTGATGCAGTTCATCTAAAGAGATGCCTGACCAAAAATGATTTTCAAATTGTTTAGAAATTTTTTTTTGCTTATTAATTAGCAAAATCTTTTGGATAATAATTTTCCATGATTGAATGGAGAAAATGACAAGTAAAATGATTACTAATTTTACAACCCAATCAGACTTTAAAAACATCCCGAACATAGAAAAATCAATCGACCCTTCTAGTGCTGCTAAGTTTACAACTTCTTCCATTATTTAATCCTCGTTATTTTCTATTTCGTCAGAATTTATTTTATTTTTTAGCTCTTTAGAAACCTCAACAAAATCATCTGAATGTACCATTATCCAAAAACCAGGTCTATTTTTTTCACATAATGCAATAACTGGGGTTTTTTTTTCTTTATCAGCTAATACTTTAGTGTCATCCCAAAGTTTTATAGCGGTGTGTTTTGCTCTTAATTTGCATTCAATAAATAGGCTATCATGTACAACATCAGAGTGAGTGACTTTAGAATTAATTCCACTTAAAGCGTTACGAACTCCACCAAAAAATCTAGCAACTAATCGCTCTCTATTCTTCCAAGCTTTATCAGGCATTAGAACTATCCAATAATGAGCTATCAAAATCTAAGTTGGAGAAACAATTTTGTACATCATCATTATCCTCTAAGTCTTCGTTTAACTTTATCAAACGATTTAATTCATCTTCTTTTTCAATATTGACTGTCATATTTGGTTTCCAAATAATTGATGCACTTTCAATTTCCATATTTTTTTCTCTCATTGCTTTTTCTAATGAGGCTAAATCTTCAAATTTACAATATATATAAGTCATGCCATCCTCTGAGATATAATCATCCAAACCACAATCTAGTAACTGCTCCAGGGTTGAGTCATCCATGTTACCTTTAGTTTGAATTTCACCAACTTTGTCAAAATTAAAACTTACACTTCCAGTTTCTCCTAAATTTCCTCCATTTTTTGAAAAAATGGATCTAATTTCAGAAGCTGTTCTATTTTTGTTATCAGTTAAAGCCTCAACTATAAATGCTGTTCCAAAAGGGCCATAACCCTCATAACGAACTTCTGTGTAATCAGTAGTATCAGAATTGTTTTTATTTATTGCTCGATCAACATTGTCCTTTGGCATATTCACACTTCGCGCATTATTTATTGCAAGACGAAGACGGGGATTAGACTCAGGATCAGTACCTCCAATTTTGACAGCTATTTGAATTTCTCTTCCAATTTTAGCAAACTGTTTTGCTCTTTTCTTATCTTGGGCACCTTTTCGATATTGAATATTTTTAAATTTGGAATGTCCTGCCATAACTTAAGATAGTAAATTACGATCTAAAACACCACCAATTTGAATCGATTGAATAGTATTTTTTGTCCCTTGTTGGAGGTTATAATTGCTCCAGAAATTGTAGCTTCTCCTTCCGCTGGCTCTAATCGAGGAGTATTGGACTCTGCTCTCATTCTTTTAATGGCATTCTCTTTTTTCATACCAATGACTGAATTGTAATCACCGGTCATACCAATATCAGTTTGAAAGCATGTACCTTTATCTAGAACTCTCGCGTCCATAGTGGGAATATGGACATGTGTTCCATAAATGGCTGTAAATTTTCCATCATAATTTTGAGCTATACCATTTTTTTCCGAGGTAACTTCAGCATGAACCTCTAAAAAGAATAGTTGATTTGGTGATCGTTGATTATGGATAAAAGTTTTGTATCGATTGCTTCAAAAGGATTACTTAAAGGTAAATCATAAAAGTTTTCCGTGTACTTGTGAGACTAGTATTCTTTCTCCATTAGAATGAGTAAAAATCTTATATCCTTGACCAGGAGAGTCTTCAGTGAAATTTAGCGGTCTTATTATATTGTGATCGGGATTATCTTTCATGTATGTGATAATTTCTTCTTGTTTCCATGCATGATTGCCTAAGGTAATTGCATCCGCACCCCAACTCACCATATCTTCATAAATTTTTCCTGTAATTCCATAACCTCCTGCAGAATTTTCGCCATTGATGATTGTAAAATCAATAGAGAATTTCTTTTGGATTTTTTTTAAATTATTTTGAAGAGCATTTCTGCCAGTACGTCCAACGACATCTCCAATAATTAAAAAAATTCATATTTGATAAGTATTATTCTCTGTACAGATATAATCAACTTTTTCATCATAACTATCTTGAAATTGATACGTAGTTTTTTGGTTTTCAAAAGCAGCAAGAATAGAAATAATTTTCTTTTTATGTTTTAACTGACTAAGGGTTCTATCAAAAAACCCTCCTCCATATCCAACTCGATAGCCCTTTTCATTAAAAGCAGAACATGAAGCAATGATAATATCTGGATCTTTAGCTTCATTACCAGTGGGTTCCATAATCCCACCGTATCCTTTTTCAAGATTTGAGGAATTTGGAGAATAGAAAAAATATTTTAGTGGATTGTGCTCATCAATCACTTTAGGTAGCAAACAAGCCAATCCCCTCTTTTCTAATTCTAAAGCCATCAAAATTACATCAACTTCATTTTTATAAGGATAAAAAAGACCAATACTCTTAGCTGAATCAAATTCATTAAGTAAATTTAAAATTCTATCATTAATTAATAATGAATTATCCTTTACATTAGTTAGGGACATCTCTTGGCGAATTTTGAGATGGTGTTTGCGAATTTCTTTTTATTCAATTGATAATTGATGATTTAATTTTTGGAAAATTTGTTCAATATCAGATTTTAAATTTTGATTTTCATTTTGAAGTTCCTGGATACGGCTTTCATAAAATAATTTCTGATTAAGTGAGTCTTGTAAAATTTCTCTTTTTTAAAATATCTTCCATAGATTTTAAGTAAGCGATCAGTGTGGAAGTTAAAAAAGGAACATTTTCTTTTTTTTCATCATCAATAAGCTTGCTTATTGTCTGCCCAATTTCTTTAACTCTTTCAACATTATGGTCAGAGCATTGAATTTTTAAGGGTCTGCCGCCTATGCTTAAGGTAAGATTAGGCATCTATATCGATTGATCCTAAAAGATCTTCAATTTTATTAGTGGCTTTATCAATAAGTTCAGATTTCTCAGAAAGTTCCATTTGCTTTTGTTCCAATTGATTTTTTAATTCTTGCTCTCTTCTTTCGAGATAATTGACTTTTGCTTCAAGCTCATCTTTCGATTTAGTTAATTCTAGGTTATTGGTTTTATAATTTTCTAGTTTTAGGGCAATTTGCTCGATTTTTTGCAGTATTTGTTGTTGAAATTCGTTCATACATTAATTATTAAGTATTACACAGAGTTATTCCATTGAAAAATTACACAGACCTTGCCAACTGTATCCGATTTTTGTCAGTTGAGGCAGTTGAAAAAGCAAAATCAGGTCATCCTGGAATGCCAATGGGTATGGCAGATATTGCAACCGTCTTATTCCATGACTTTTTAGTTCATAATCCAAAAGATCCAACTTGGAATCTTCGAGATCGATTCGTTCTCTCAAACGGTCATGGATCGATGCTCTTATACTCACTACTTTATTTGACTGGCTATAAAAAAATGACCATAAGTCAGATAAAAAACTTTCGACAACTAGGAGCAATAACCGCAGGACACCCTGAGTATGAGCCTGATGCAGGGATTGAAATTACAACAGGACCGCTTGGTCAAGGCATATCAAATGGTGTAGGCATGGCACTAGCTCTCAAAAAATATTGCCAAGAAAATAAACTTAAAAGGACCCCGAAAGTTTATGTTTTTTGTGGAGATGGATGTTTAATGGAAGGTATCAGTCAAGAAGCGATCAGTCTTGCTGGTCATCTTAAACTAGATAACCTTATTTTAGTCTATGATAACAACAAAATCAGTATCGATGGTTCTACTGACTTAGCTTTTAGCGATGATACTAATCTTCGCTTTCAATCTGTAAATTGGAGCGTTCTCAATGGAAAAGGGCATGATCATAAAAACATTAATCAACTTTTTAAAAAAGCACAGAACTCTAAAAAACCAATTTTGATGAATTTCAAAACCATCATTGGTTTTGGTTCACCAAATAAATCCGCTAAGGCGTCTTCTCATGGATCCCCTCTGGGTAAAGATGAAATTCTACTCACAAAACAAAAACTTAAATGGAATGCAAAACCATTTACTATTCCGTCCAACTTATTATCTGCGTGGAGAAAATCTGCAAATAGAAATCAAAAAATTTATACTCAATATCAAAAATCCATAAAGATTAAAAACTCTATTAAAAAATTTGAAAATCAAATGGACAAATTTTTTGATATAATCGCTTCTGATTTTAAATCTTTTGATACACCTCAAGCGACTAGAAAATCATCCGAGGGTGTTTTAAATTATCTTCATACCTCTATGCCGATCTTGGGAGGATCTGCAGATTTAACAGGCTCAAATAATACTAAAGGTAAAGGTATGGATGTTTTAAATCAGAATAATTTTCTAGGTCAGTATATCCATTATGGCGTACGCGAACATGGAATGGCTGCGATCATGAATGGAATAGCTGCAACAAAACTATTCAAAACTTATTCAGGAACTTTTTTGAGTTTTGCAGATTATATGAAGCCAAGTCTCCGATTAGCCGCTCTTATGCAAATTGATCCAATTCAAGTTTTCACTCATGACTCTATTGGTTTGGGTGAAGATGGACCTACTCATCAACCTATTGAACAATTAAATATGCTTCGTTTAATTCCTAACAGTTTTGTATTTCGTCCTTGTGATATGATGGAGACTATTATTTGTTGGAAAGAAGCATTAAAGATTTCAAATGCTCCCTCTTTTATATGTCTCTCTCGACAAAATTTACCCCAAATATCAAATAAAAAGATCAATCTTAAAAATTTTAAAGGTGCCTATGTCATATATGAAACAGCTAAAAATAATGACATTACGATTATTGCTACTGGTTCTGAAGTTTCCCTTGCAATAGAAACTGCCGACCTTCTTCAAAAAGAGAATGTTTCAGCTAGGGTTATCTCCATGCCTAGTACTTCACTTTTTGATCAACAACCAGCATCTTTTCAAAAAAAATTATTTCAATCTAAATTGAGTCAAATCTTTGTAATTGAGGCCGGTTCAACAATGTATTGGAATAAATTTACATCATCAGAAAATATCTTTGGAATTGATGATTTTGGTGCCAGTGCACCTGCCAAGGATGTTTTTCATAAATTTGGATTAACACCAAAAAAAATATCATCGACTATTAGAAAGAGGATTAAATAAAAATATGTCAAAAAAGAAAATTGCGATTAATGGTTTTGGTCGTATAGGTAGATTAGTTTTTCGTGCTTACATAGAGAGAGTAAAAGAATTTAACGAAACATTTGAAATTGCTTATATCAATGATTTAGCTGATATTGACTCAAACATTCACTTGTTAAAATATGACAGTGTCCATGGTGCATTAAACCAAGAAATCAACAAAACAGCTGAAAATAAATTTTCAATTGGTGATAATGAGATCATTGTTACCTCAGAGCGCAATCCCGTTGATCTCAAATGGGGCGATAAAGGAGTTGATATTATTCTAGAGTGTACGGGTGTATTTGCATCAAAAGAAAAAGCAATGAGTCAAATTGAGAGTGGTGCGAACAAAGTAATCGTTTCTGCCCCTTGTACAAATGCTGACTTTACTGTTGTGCAGGGTGTCAATCATCAAGATTTAAATAATGACCATGTAGTAATTTCAAATGCATCCTGTACTACAAATTGTCTTTCTCCTGTAGCTTATGTAGTTGATAAAGAATTTGGTATTGAAAATGGTTATATGACTACTATTCATTCTTATACAGGTGATCAAAGCACAGTCGATACATTTCATAAAGATTTGAGAAGAGCGCGAGCAGCCGCTAGTAACATTATTCCCACAAGCACAGGTGCTGCAAAAGCAGTGGGTTTAGTTTTACCTCATCTTAAAGGAAAACTAGATGGCACCGCAATTCGTGTTCCTACTCCAAACGTCTCTTTGGTGGATTTTAAATTTAACACTAAAAAACCTATATCCGTTGATACTTTGAATGCTAAATTTAAAGAATATGCTAATGGTCCCTTAATAGGAATATTAGGCGTAGATACAGATCCAAAGGTTTCTAGCGATTATAACCATGATTCTCGTAGTTCTATTTTAGATTTGACCGAAACAACCACAGTTTCCGATACTTTTGGAAGAATTCTTACTTGGTATGATAATGAGTGGGGATTTTCCAATAGAATGCTTGAGACTTCGCAACAGGTTTGTAAATTATAGGAGAAGATATGAAAGTAACATCAACTACAAAAAAAATTATTTCTCACTACACACATGAGAATGTAGGCGTGCGTTCCAATTTAATGCGCATGTTAGGTCAAGGAAAATTAGGTGGCACTGGTCGAATGATCATTCTTCCAGTTGATCAAGGGTTCGAGCATGGTCCAGATCGAAGCTTTGCAATTAACCCTCCAGCCTATGATCCTAATTATCATCATCAATTAGCTATTGATGCAGGTCTCTCAGCTTATGCAGCTCCTTTGGGTTTATTACAAACCAGTTCAGATAGCTTTCATGGACAGATACCAACAATTTTAAAAATTAATAGCTCTAATACTCTCGCTACCTCTCTCGATCAAGCAGTTACAGGTAGTATTGATGATGCACTCAAATTAGGTTGTGCTGCGATAGGATTTACCATCTACCCTGGTTCAGATCATAATTTCTCCTTAATGGAAGAATATAGGGAACTAAGCCTTGAGGCAAAAGCAAAGGGTCTAGCGGTTGTTCTTTGGGCATATGCGCGTGGATCAAATATTAGCAAAAAAGGTGAGACAGCAATGAATATAATTTCTTATGCTGCACATATGTCTGCTTTGTTAGGAGCAAATATTATTAAAGTGAAATTACCAAGTGATTTTCTGGAAGAAGATCCAACTAAAGCTGCTTTTGAAAATAATAATATTGCTATAGGCACTCTTCAAGAGAGAGTGGCTCATATCAAAAAAGTTGCTTTCGAAGGAAAGCGCCTAGTTGTATTCTCTGGAGGTGATGCAAAAGATGATAAAGCCCTCATGGAAGAGATTAAAGCTATTCACTTCGGTGGTGGTAATGGTTCAATTATCGGACGTAATTGTTTTCAACGAACCAGAGAAGACTCTTTAGCTCTTCTTGATCAAATGATTCAAATTTATAAATCTAAATGAAAATAAACGCTATTGATTTAAAAATAGGCAATATCATCCAACATAATAATGCTTTATGGAAAGTAACTAAGCTCTCTCATACACAGCCTGGTAAAGGTGGCGCTTATATTCAAGCAGAAATGAAAAATATTACAAACCAGTCAAAGTTAAACGAACGGTTTCGAAGCGCAGAGTCTATTGAAAAGATCAGAGCTGAGGAAATTGATCATCAATTTCTTTTTCGAAGTGGAGATGATTTCACGTTTATGAACAATCAAACCTATGAGCAAATTGTTTTAAATACAAATCAGGTCAATGAAGAAACTGCTAAGTTTTTGCAAGATGGCATGGAGGTATCTATTGAGTTTTATGATGAAAAACCAATGACCGTTAACCCTCCAGAAAATTTAGTTGTAGAAATTGCTGAAACAGAAGCTGTTGTTAAAGGCCAAACTGCATCCTCATCATACAAACCTGCTGTTTTAACAAATGGAGTTCGAGTTACAGTTCCTCCTCACATTGAGACAGGAGATAAAATAAAAATTAATACGAAAGAATTAACTTACATAGAAAAATCTAAGTAAGTTTCTCATGGCTATCATCCCTCCAATTATTTTTGTTATGGAAAAAGCATGTCGAAGTGCTGCAAAGGGATTGGTGCGAGATTTTGGTGAGCTAGAAAAGTTACAAATTTCTAAGAAAGATAAAAATGACTTTGTCTCTTCAGCTGACTTACGTGCATCAGAGAGTATTAGTTATCATTTAAATAAAGATAGGCCTGATTTTTTACAAATAGATGAAGAAACTTTTAAAAAAGAAGACTCAGAAAAATTGAAAGGCGACACTCCTGTTTTCATCTCAGATCCACTGGATGGTACCAAAAACTTTATACATGGTAATGGTTACTTTGCAGTAACTATTGGATTGGTTCATAAGAAAGAAGTAATAGCTGGAGTTACATATAACCCAATATTGAATGAATTATTTTGGGCACACAAAGGGTCAGGATCTTGGATAAATAATCAACGTTTAAGAGTTTCTCAAAGAGATAAACTAGATGGCTGTATGTTTACCTCTGGGGTTCAAATTAAGCATCAAGATGTCCTTGATGAAGGAATATCTCAAATTGGAAACTTACAAAGAAAAACTAGCGTTAGAATTTTAGGATCCTCTGCTCTTGACCTAGCCAATGTTGCTGCTGGTAAATTTGATGGTTTTTGGTGTAAAAGACTAAATTTATGGGATATTGCCGCGGGACTAATTCTAGTTAGAGAAGCTGGAGGAATTTGTTTAAACGATAAAGGAAATGATTTTGATGCTATTGAAGATGACTGTCTTATAGCATCCAGTGCAGCTATTAGTAGTGAATTGCTTAAAAATCTGTAAATATTTACTTGATTTTTATATCTTTGATCACTATTTTCTCTACACCATGAAAGAAAAGATACACCCTGATTATCACGAAATTACCGTAGAACGTACTGATGGTTCTACTTATAAAACACGCTCAACTTGGGGAAAAGCCGGCGATACAATGAAATTAGAAATTGACCCCCTATCACACCCAGCTTGGAGCCAAGGTTCTGGCAAAATGGTAGACTCCGGCGGTCGTGTAGCAAGATTTAAAAATAAGTACAAATCTTTTAAGATATAATATCTGCTTTTAAAAATGTCTGATAACAAACCTTTAATGCCTTTAGCAACTGCCGTATGGTTAGTTGATAATACTGCCTTAAGTTTTTCACAAATTTCTCAGTTTTGTCAGTTACATGAATTAGAGGTTCAAAGTATTGCGGATGGTGAAGATGCTTACAAAATGCAGGGTCTTAATCCTATAGCAAGTGGTCAGCTCACTATGGATGAAATTAAGCGCTGTGAACAAGATCCAACTGCTGCTCTCCAATTGCAAAATAAAAAATCAGAGTCTATTCAAACTAATATTAAAGCTAAAAAATACTTACCTTTATCTGTTAGACAAGAAAGGCCTAAGGCCATTGCTTGGTTAATCCGCGAGTACGGCAAGGTTTTAACAGATACTCAAATTGCAAAACTAACTAGTTCAACTAAGCCGACCGTTGCTAATATTCGTGCGGGTAACCAATCTCAACCAATTACCGAATTTCGCAATCCTATGGATTTAGGTCTATGTTCCTATGAAGATCTTGAATTGTTAGTTGAAAAAGGACAGCGCAAAGCGGAAAAAGAAAAAAAAGCTAAAGAAAAAGCTGCTCAGCTTTCTTCAACTACGGTTTCCTAAAGAATAAATAAACATCTCCTAAACGTAAGCCAAACTTTTTCATAGTAGCCTTATTGAAGACATTTTTTTCATCCTGCATGATCAGCCAGTCGTCAAATTTGACATTCAAGATGCCATCGCCGTATTTAAGTTTAAGGGTATAATGCCAATTAACAGCATTGCCTGATCTTTCACCTTTCGCTACGCCAATGATATCTGAAGAATTACCCTCATAGGTTTTCTCTCCAGTTTTAGTAATCTCCCAACGGCGAAATTCTTCTTCCCCATTGTCGTAAAGGAATGTCTCATTGAGTATAAAGACATCTCCTTGTTGAATACCTTCCATTTCAACTGTGAATTGACGTTTGACCTTACCAAAGAGGTCAATGAATAAGCCAGAGGCTGTTGTTTTTCCTAAAAAATATTCTTCTAATTTAAATTCAGGTTTTTTGTCTGCGAAATCTTCAAGTTTCATATTTGAACATCCTGTTACGATTAGAACCAAAAACCCCAGTATTAAGCCTTTTTTGAACATGCACTATGACTAACTACGAAGACCTTTTAAACTAGATCTCTTTGTATTAAGCAATTGCTAGAAAATACTTATTTATTTTTTACTAAAGTCTATTTGATATACATCGATCGTTTTGGCTTTAAAACCACCGGAACAATAAGATAAATAAAAATTCCACATTCTTTTAAATTCATCAGAATAGCCTAATTTTTATCTGAACCATTTTTATTAAAATTTTCTCTCCATGCTTCCAAAGTTTGATGGTAACTGTCGGCCATTTGATTTTTATCGAGAAATTAAATTTATTTTTTCAGCTATTTTCTCCAAAGTGGATGGGCTAGGCAACATCCTCCAGGAAAATGTATTTTTGAATGAAAATCAATTTTTTTTGCATATCGGTCAAATAGTCCATCAAAAATAACAATTGTTTGCATTGAGAAAACACCAGAGGGCTTTAATAGATCTTTAACCTTATCAAAATATGTCTGCCAATATTGCATGCCAACTGCTTCAAACATTTCAATAGAGTAGATACGTGAGTATTGTCCAATATGATCTCGATAGTCTCGATAAATAACTTGCATACGATCCTCTAGTCCTAATTGATGAATTTTGTTTTGAACAAAATCATGTTGCTCACGAGAGATAGTCAAGGTGTCAATTTTTATATCTGGAAAACGAGATAAAAGATAAAAAGCAAAACTACCCCATCCTGAACCGATTTCTAAAATATGGTCTCCTGGTTGGGGTTCGTTACCTTTGATTAAACTCTCAAATTTATTTTCTTGTGCTTGAGTTAGAGTTTCCTCTCCTGTTTTGTAATAACCAGAAGAATAAGTTAGGGTATCATCAAGCCACTCCTCATAAAATTTATTTCCCAAATCATAATGTGCGTGAATATTTTTTTTACTTTGTTTTACAGAATTTTCAGTTTGGCTCATATAAGGCTTAGATAAAAGTCGGTAAGCCCATGATCCGCTCATCTCTCCACCAAAAGCTTGTTCATTGAGGGCGCCAAATTCTAAGAATTTACTTAAATCATCTGCTTCAAACTTCTGTTTGATGTAAGCCTCTCCCAATCCAACAGAACCTCGAAAATACAAATCCCATAGCATACTGAGCTTATTAACAGTCAGGGAAACAGTGGGTCCTGGTTTAGACCCTTGAAAATGATAATGGGTGCCTTTGACATTCAGATATAGCTCTCCAAAAACTATATTCGAACACACCCGTCTTATATAGCGGTCAAAAATCAATACCTTAATCCTCCAACAGATTAATCTAAGTATAGTTTATCTTTGATGCGTTTGGAATATTTAAAGAAATGACTTTTTTTCATATATAGTTTCATCGCTTGAAAATGAATTAGGATAATAGCCTTCAAACTTCCAAAAATATTACTAAAAAAAAATAAAAAACCCTTATAAGCCGTTAATTCAGTTAAAGGTAAATCAATAGAGGCATAAAAGATCTGATTCTCATTCTCATCAAATTGATTGATAAAACATTGAAACCGATGGGGGTCTGGAATTTTGACTGTTATCTTATAAGTGCAGTCCATTTGGATAAAAGGTGAGACGTACATATTTTTTTTAAATTTTTTTTGATTGAAATCTTTTAAAGAGAGGTAATGAACCTGATCGCCAAATGTATTTTTTACTTCATATAAAATAGATACTAATTGGTTGTTATGATCTAGAAATAAGTAAAAACTAATCGGGTTAAATGAATATCCAAAAAAAGATGGGATTGTAATCAAATTCACCTGGTGAAAATCAATTTGATATTTTTTTGCTAGATCGGTTGCAAACTGCAAAAGAGAATTTTGTTTTTGGCGATAGCCATGTTGTCGATAAAAAATTGATAAACAATTAAATTTATTAAAAGAAATAAACCAAGGTAATGAGCGTGAGTCATTTAGATTGAGGCTGAGGTAAGGTGCATTGTATTGAAAAAAGTTTTCAGTATCCCAAGTTCTTTTGTGGATTATATATCCTTGGCCAAAACTATGATGAGGAATTAATTCCATAATATTCGTGAGGTATCCGGGTTAACAAAGCCTTTGGGTTGAATTTGTAATTGTTGACATATTTTTAAAGCAGACTGAATACCATCTTCATGGAAACCATAACCCAAATAACTCCCTGCATAAAAAGTTTGTTGGTTACCCTGAAGACGACCAATATCTTTTTGGGCTTGCAAAGTCGACATAGAAAAAATGGGATGATCATAAACTGTTTGGTATAAAGGGTTTTTTTGATTTTGATTTAAAGAGACAAAGAATTGATCGTTTGTTTTTAAAGGCTGCAATCTATTCATCCAATAACTTAATGTGCATAACTGATCTTCATTGGTGTGAAAATTCCAGCTCGACCAAGCTGCACGATGAGGTGGCATGAGGTCTTGATTTTGATGAAGCTGTGTAAGATTAGATTGAAATCGAAAAGACGAAAATAGTTCAATTTCCTGTGCGGTCTTATCCATTAATATAGGTAAAAACATATTAGGTGGACAAGCAAAAACTAAATAATCAAAAGATTGTTTGTCATTACGAGTTTGTATTTGAATTTGAGGACTTCGATAAATGGAAGTAATCTGAGATGATAGTTGAACCTGAAAATGAGAGGTGTTCATTAAACAATCGATATAATTTCGGGAACCACCACGAACAGTTTTCCATTGAGGTCGGTTGAAAAAATTAAAAAGTTTATGATTTTGAAAAAAACTCACAATACTGGTTAAAGGTTGATCAAGAGAATTTTGATCAGGTGTAGACCAAATACTGGAAATCAAAGGGATAAAATGAAAATCAATAAATTCCTTAGAATAACGATGACTTTTTAAATATTCTCGAATAGAAATTTTTTGATCTGGTTTACCAGTTTGAAAGGTTTTATAAAACTTAACGATATCTTTTACCATTCTATAAAATCTTTTATTAATTAGATTGCTAGGATCGGCAAACAAAGCTCTTAAGCTTCCTCCCCCATATTCAAATTGGTTAGTAGGATTATAGAAACTAAAAGACATATCGCTATTAGCAATCGGGACCTGCAATTGATGAAATAACTTTGTTAGATTTGGATATGTTAATTCATTATAGACAATAAACCCCGTATCTATTGGAATTGAATTTCCCTGAGAGTCTTGGACCTTGCGAGTATTTGCATGACCACCGAGATAATCATTTTTTTCAAATAATGTTACATCAAAATCATTTTGGAGAAAATAAGCAGACGATAGTCCTGCAATTCCTGAACCGATAATTGCTAATTTTTTTTTCACGCTATTATTTTATCTTTTGATAGGCTTCTAAGGCTCGATTACGGGAGTCCTTTAAATCAACAAGAGGTTCATAATATAGGCTTTGATTGATCAAGGATTGGAATGCTTGTTCTTGTAAATGTGGTTGAAAAATTGAGGAGGGTTTTTGTAAAGTTTGTAATTGGGGTAAATACTGCAAAATAAATTTTGCTTGAGGGTCAAATCGCTCTGACTGCAAGATCGGGTTGAACACACGAAAATAAGGAGATGCATCAGCTCCACATCCTGCAATCCATTGCCAACCAGCAGCATTGCTAGCTTCGTCGTAATCTAGAAGGGTTTCCTGAAAGTACCGCTCTCCTAAAGTCCAGTTCAATAATAAGTTTTTAACTAAAAAGCTTCCAACCACCATACGAAGACGATTATGCATCCAACCTTTTTCATAAATTTGCTTCATAGCAGCATCTACTAAGGGAATACCGGTTTTACCCTTTTTCCACAAATCTAAGTCTTTACTGCTTTTCCTCCATGGAAACTTTTGAAACTTCATGTTGATAGGAACAGACGCTAAATTTTTAGAATAATACAACAAAGAGTATGAAAATTCTCTCCAGCCAATTTCTGATAAATAGGTTAAAACAGAAGCTGATAATTTTTTGGACTTTAAAATATTTAATACAATCGTTCGAGGAGAAATTTCTCCAAACCGCAAATAGGGGGAGAGTTTTGAGGTCTGATCTAAGTCAGGTCGATCCCTCGCCTCTTTATAGATATCGATATTAGTTTTTAAATATTGCGAGAGTTGATCTTGAGCAGCTTTTTCACCTGGAGTCCAATATTTTGAAAATTTTTGATACCAATTTTTTTTTGGTAAAAAATTAAAGGTAAGATTTTCTTGATGACTTATTACATTTATAGATTTGAGTTTTTCTAATTTCTCTTTTTTTGATTGATAAACTTCAAAAGCTTTTCTCCAGTATGGAGTAAATACTTTAAAATATTGTCCAGAATTATTTTGAACCTCCCAAGGCTCATTTAATAGATGTCCATTAAATGTCTCAACATCAACTCCTTGGTCTTGAAATGTTTTCTTGATGATCGTGTCTCTTTTTATTGTCTCAGGTGAATAAAGACGATTCCATAAGACTTGATTGATTTTATATTTTTTGACTAATTTTTGTAAAACCTCTAGTGCCTCGCCCTCTAAGATGATCAGTGATGCTCCAAAACGAGAGCGATAAGATTCTTGCAGTCTTTTTAAAGACTCATTGAGCCACCAATGCCCTGCCTCCCCTGTCGCATGACATTCCACTGAGTCGTAGATATAAACAAATAAAGCTGGGTTTTGGCTTTTTTGTAAAGAGAGTAAAGCGGGATTATCTTCTAAACGAAGGTCTCGGCGTAGCCAATATAATGATTTATGTTCGATGATAAGATTTTAGCAAAATTATTTGCTATGAGGAGGCATTTTCTTTTCAACAAACCAAACATGTTGTTTTAAGACGGGATCGTACTTTCTTTGTCTTAATTTATCAGAAACTTTCATTCCTTTTGTTGGTTTACGGACAATATACTTGGTTCCTGTTTCTGGTTTTTCTTCAGGAATAAGCTGTTTTAATTGATAAGTCGACTTTTTTGCCATTGGCGTAAAATAAACTAATTTATCATTTGGTCAAGATTGATTGTCAAAAAAAATCATAAAATTCGCTTCCAATGATCTCTTTTATCTGTCAATGAGCGTCGCTTCTTCTCCGTCAATTGGTCGTAGCAGTCAGGACATGTAAATCCCTCTTCATAATGAGGTGATTTTTTCTCCTCTGGTGTAAGGGGCATATTACATCCAAAACAAAGCTCGTTGGAGCCAGGTTGAAGTTGTTTATCTACAGAAACTCGATAATCAAACACAAAACACTCTCCATTCCATTTAGATGCTGGTGTATCTTCAAAATATTTGAGGATCCCTCCTTTGAGTTGATAGGTATCGATTCCATATTTTTGCATTAAAGGCCCTGCCTTCTCACAACGAATGCCTCCTGTGCAATAAATTGCTACTTTTTTATTTTGAAGTTCCTCTTTTCGCCCTTCGATGTATTTTTTAAACTCTCGAAAAGTTTTTATATCGGGGTTAGTAGCATTTTGAAAATGTCCAACTTTAAATTCATAATCATTTCGGGTATCAATAATCTCAACATCATCTTGATTAATAAAATTATCCCACTGATCAGGATCAATAAATTGACCTTGTTCAATTTCTTCAATACTTAAATCAAAATCTGAAGTAACAATTTCTTTTTTAATTTTTGTTTTGAAACGATTGAAGACTCTCTTTCCATCAAATTTAGATACTTTAATATTTTGAGATTGCACTCCAAGTTTTTCTAAATACTGAATAGTTTTTTTTTCTTCATTTAAGGGAATAGCGATTGTTCCATTAAGACCCTCAGGTCCAATTAAAATAGTTCCTTTAATATCAATGGGTTGTAAAAAATCCTGAATTTGATTTTCCAGTAATTCAAGGTTATCTATCCTAAAAAAGCTATAAAACGCAATTACAGATACATTTTTCATAGTAGAATAGAAATTATTTTATATGGATTTTACTTTACCAGCAAAGTCATTTTCAAATTTAGACAAAAGAGGCATAAATTTTAACCAAGCATCTTTTAATGCTTCAACAAACTTTTCTGTAGCTTCTTCTGAATGACAAGGGGTAGGAGTAATACGAATACGTTCTGTTCCTTTGGGGACAGTGGGATAATTAATTGGTTGAACATAAACTTGATGTTCATCAAGTAAATAATCGCTGATTTGCTTACATAGTTTGCTATCTCCAATCAAAACAGGGATGATATGCGAACCTGAGTCAAGAAATGGGATACCTGCAGATCGTAATTGAGATTTCACAAAATTAACGTTCTCAAAAAATGAGTCTCTTACTTCTGCATTTTGCTTAACTTGTTGAATGCTTTCTAGGCTTCCTGCCGCTACTGCTGGGCACATAGAAGTAGTAAAAATAAAACCTTTAGAAAAACTTCGAACAAAATCAATAATGGTATTTGATGAAGCAATATAACCGCCTGCTAGTCCAAAAGCTTTAGCTAAGGTGCCATTAATTATATCTATATGTTCTGCAACACCCTTTTGTTCCGCAACTCCAGCTGCATTTGGACCATACAATCCTACTGCATGAACTTCATCTAAGTAAATTAAAGCACCATTATCCTGAGCTACTTCAATTACATCCTCTAAGGGTGCAAAGTCTGCTTCCATTGAATAAACTGACTCTAATACAATTATCTTTGGTCGAGAAAATTCAACCCCTTGTAAAATATCTTTTAGATGTTTGACATCATTATGTCTAAAAATAGCTTTTTCTTTTTTACTTCCACGAATACCTTCTATTAAAGAGGCATGATTTAATTCATCACTTAATACTAAGCAATTATCAAAGGCAGATATAATTGACTTAAGTGCTGACTCATTAGCACTATATCCTGAGTTAAAAGCAAGAGCTCTTTCTTTTTGATGAAGAGCTGCAATTTCTTTTTCTAATTGAATATGGAAATTTGTTGTCCCGGAGATATTTCTAGTTCCACCACTACCTGCACCTAATTTTTCTGCAGCTGATTGCATTGCTGAGATGACGTGTTTGTTTTGGCTCATACCCAGATAGTCATTTGAACACCAAACATCTATCTCTTCTGTATTTCCCTCATGATGACGAGTAGCTTTAGGATATTGACCAGCTTTTCTCTCAATATTATTAAAAACTCGGTAATGACCCTCTTCTTTGATCTTATCTATCTCTGTCTCAAGAGTGCTAAAATAATTTGATTTCCAATTATGTGTTTTCACAAATTTAAAATATGTAGCTTCCTTTCCAAAAGAAATAGAAAATTAGACGCATAAGGCATCAAAAATAAAATTCTTACTACTTATTAATAAGAGGTATTACCTCTTTACCAATTAATTCAATAGAATTAAGGAGTTTTTGATGGGTAATGTCAGCAATATCCATTTGAAATTGGAAACGGGTAATTCCACCTAGTGCCTCACTATGTCTTAGTATTTTCTCTGCAACTTGCTCTGGGCTTCCTAAAACTATAGCTCCTAATGGGCCAATTAGTTGATCAAATTGTTCTCGAGTCACTGGTCCCCAACCTCGCTCTCGACCAATTTTAGTAAACATTTTTGCATAACCCTCATAATAAAGGTCAATAGCCTCTTCCATAGTTTTTCCTACGAATCCTAATGAATGTAATCCAACTTGTAGTTTTTCTGGAGGATGGCCCGCTTGCATCCAAGCTTCTCGGTAGATATCTACCAAGGGTTTAAAACGATGGGTATTTCCCCCAATGATAGCTACCATTAAAGGCAATCCTAAAACACCTGCCCTAGCAAAAGATTGAGGTGTTCCTCCTACTCCTAGCCATATGGGAAGTGGATCTTGTATAGGACGAGGATAGATTGGAAGATTATTAATAGCAGGTCGAAATTTTCCTGACCAATTCACAAACTCATTATTACGAATTTGAAGTAAGAGATCTAATTTCTCAATAAAGAGATCATCATAGTCCTTAAAATCAAAACCAAATAAAGGAAATGCCTCAGAGAAAGAACCTCTGCCCGCAACCATTTCAGCTCTTCCTTTTGAAATCAGATCAAGAGTAGACAAACTTTGAAAAGTTCGCACAGGGTCTGAAGCACTTAAAACAGTCACAGCACTGATCAACTTAATTTTTTCAGTTTTTGCCGCTGCCGCTGATAGAATATTAAATGGGGAGGAGTCAAGAAACTCTTGACGATGATGCTCTCCTATTCCAAAAGTGTGTAGGCCTACTTGATCAGCAAATTGAATGCGCTCAAGAAGTTCATTAATGGCTGCGGCGCCATCATGTTCACCCTCTCTTAAGCCAGCAAAACTATCTATTCCAATTTCCATTTTTTTGTCTAAAAGATTTAGTTAAAATACGAATAATCTATAGTTTAGTTTAAATGAAAGAAATTAAAGTCTTATCTCGATCAAGCTTTCTTGCTCAAATACAAACTCATTTAGCCATTAAAAAAATTAAAACTATTTTCAAAGGTCCAATTTCTATCCAATACACTGAGTCAATTGGGGATACGATACTTCTTCAAAGTCATGGGAAAAACATGGTTTTGGAGTTTTTACTAACTCTCTCAGCAAACAACTTCATTTAAATAAAACTGATTTAGTTGTTCATTCCTTTAAAGACCTGCCTGTCAAACATTCAAAAAAATCCAAATTTATTTGCTTGAATCGAGACGATCCTCGTGATGTTTTATTGATCAAAAAAAAATCAATTCACCGATCTTCTCTCACAATCGCCACATCCTCGCCAAGGAGAAGATTTTATCTCCGCCATTTGCGTGAATTCTTACCAAACAAAAAATTTAAATCGAATAGCATTCGTGGAAATATTACCACTCGATTAGAAAAAATAATTTTATCAAACAAACATGATGGAGTTTTTATGGCAAAAGCTGCAATTGATCGTGTTTTTCAATATGGTCAGAAAATTAATAATAAAGAATTTCAAAAATTTAGAAAATATTTTAATCAGTTTGAGTATATCATTTTACCTTTATCCAATTTTCCAGCTGCCGCAGCACAAGGATGTATTGCTTTAGAGTACTCAGCAAAAAATAGAAAATTAGATAATATTCTACAATCAATCAATGACCCTCATTCTTTTCATCAAGCTCAGTTAGAAAGGAAATTTTTATCACGATGGGGTGGAGGATGTGCGTTAGATATTGGTGTGACGGTTGAAAGTTTTTTAGATCAACAAATTCTTTTTGCTAGAGGAAAAGATGAACATACTAAAAAATATTTTCATGAAAAAAAATACTTATCAAAACCTAGAACTAAAAAAGTAAAGTATATTTTTCCTGCTAATCTTAAAAATTATAAAATGTTTAATCGGGAGCCATTACCTCTAAAAAAAGACCTCTCTCATAAACATATTCTTGCAACAAGAACAGAAAATTTGCCCAAATCAAAGATTTCTAAAGCTGGATTTTTGGGAACTGCTGGTGTAACTAGTTGGCGAAAATTCAATAAAACTGGAGTCAAGGTCAACTATAGCTTTGATGGTTTTGGGGAAAAATATCGGCCTATTGAAAGCTATTATATTCAATCCAAATCAAAACCTATTAAACTGACTTATAAAAAGAATAAGGTATCTAATTCCTTTCAGCCTTTTGCTCATTATCAATTAGTTCCATCATTAAATGAGCAGACGATTGATAATCTTTTTCTAGCAGAGAGTTTTTATTGGATGAGTTATTCAGCCTTTAAATTGGCTATTCAACTTCGTCCTGATATCTTAAATAAAAAGAATGCTTGTGGGCCAGGTAATACCTATCAAGAAATCTCTAAAATTATTCCTAAAGAACAATTAAATGTATATCTTAGTTATGAAGACTTTAAAAAATATGAACTTAAATGAAATCCTATTTTCCAATTAGAAAAACAAATAAACTCTCTAAACAAATGTTAATTCAACCAATGTTTGTTGATCAAAGGCTTAAATCTCCAAAAAAAATTAAAGGCTTAGGAGAAAACTATAGTTGGCCTCAATCCACTATCCTTAAAGCGGTTGAAAAAGACTTAAAAAAAGGTTTGCGTAATTTTCTTTTCTTTATAGTTCCAAAAGAAAAGCAAAAACTGCCAGAAGATTTTAGTTTTCATTATGAGGTTATTCGATCATTAAAAACACAGTTTAAAAAAGATCTCACATTGTTGATCGATACTTGCTTATGTTCTATTACTCCAGATGGTCATTGTGGCATATCTCATAATAAAAAAATTAATTTACCAGAAACTCACTATGCTTTGGGATTAGCTGCAAACACTTATCTAGAAGCAGGGGCAGATATTATTGCTCCGAGTGATATGATGAAAGATACAACCAAGTATTTAAGAAAAATATTTAATGAAAATAATTTTAATGCTGCTCAGATAATGAGCTATTCCTCTAAATTCAAAAGTGGATTTTATGGTCCATTTCGTGAGGCTGCTAATTCAACGCCTAAAGGCTATGACCGATCCTCTTATCAACTTCCAGTCAATGATCGATCTAAAGCTATTCAAAGTTCAATTATTAATGCTGCTCAAGGAGCTAATTATTTAATGGTGAAGCCCGGAATGACTTCAATTGATTTAATTCAAGAAATTAAGGCGGAAACCTTACTTCCTACAGGGGCCTATCAAGTCAGTGGAGAATTCGCGAGTTTAAAATTATTAGACTCCCAAGGGCTGGGCAAATACCCTGATTTATTAATGGAGTCTTTGAATGTGTTTAGTCGCGCTAAGGCAGATTACATCATCACCTATGGAGCTAGAGATATTGTCTCACATTTATAATCAATCATTCAGCAATGCTCTTCAAAAAGTAGATCAAGCTGTTCCCCCTATTTGGATGATGCGCCAAGCTGGTCGGTATCATAATCACTATCAACAACTCAAACAAAAATATACTTTTGAACAGCTATGTCGTGAGCCTGAACTAGCTTGTGAAGTAACATTAGGTCCTATTCAAGAATTTGATTTTGATGCTGCCATTCTGTTTAGCGATATACTTTTCCCACTTGATTTTTAGGTATGGGACTATCTTTTAGTCCTGGTCCAGTCTTTGAGAAAAATTTATCTAGATCGATGCTCGATAATATTCACTTAGATGCCTTTGAAGAATACATCCAATTCCAGCACCTAGCTCTTCAAAATATTCGCTCATCTCTTCCTCAAAATAAATCTCTCATTGGGTTTACAGGGGGTCCTATCACTTTATACCACTTTGCAGTTCGCAATAATCCAATTACTGATAATTTATTAATTGAAGCCCTACCAGTATTAGAAAAGATTTTAAAAAAATATTGATATCCAATTTCAAAATGACATTGATCTATTAATGATCTTTGACACTGAGGCTAATCAGCTAACGGATAAGGAGTTCGAGGACTATTGTCTTCCCTTTATCGAACAAATAGCTGATCAATATCCTAATCGTATTGGTTATTTCACGAAAAATATTTCTCACTCTAAGTTTGAACTTCTTAAAGGAATATCAAATTTACAATTAACTGTTCTTGGAACACAGCATAATATTTTTAAGGAACTTTCTCAAACCCACCTATCCTTACAGGGTAATTTTTCCAATGAACTTTTAGCTATTCCTGAAAAATCTGATTTTCTAATGGCACTTAACGAATACATTGATTTATGTCAATCCTTTGATGTCAGTCAACGCTCTGGCTGGATTGCAAGCTTAGATCATGGAGTGCAAAAGATCACACCTGAGACCAATATTCACCTTTTTATCGAACAAATAAGAACTAAATTAGCCTAAAAAACGTACCTTTTTTCAATGGCAAACTTCAAAGGCAACGAGCTGTATATCCACGGATCTGGTTTAAAAACAGGTATCCTTTTGACAAATTTAGGAACGCCAGATGAACCAACAGCTCCTTCTTTGAAAACATACCTCCGACAATTCTTAAGTGATGAGAGGGTAATCGAAACTCCAAAACCAATTTGGTGGTTAATTTTAAATGGTATAGTTCTTCGCACAAGGCCCGCTAAATCTGCAAAGGCCTATCAATCAGTTTGGACAGATGATGGTTCACCTTTATTGCTTTACACAAAAAAACAAAAAAGCCTCATCAAAGAGAAATTAGAAAAAAAATATTCCAATCTAGTTTTTGATATTGGGATGAGATATGGCAATCCTAGTATTGCAGAAGGTTTAAATAATCTAAGAAAACAAAATTGTGATCGCATTATTGTTCTTCCCCTTTACCCTCAATATTGTGCCGCTACAACGGGTTCAACTTTTGACGCAGTTGCCTTAGAGCTTCAAAAATGGCGTTGGGTTCCTTCTTTAAGATTTATTGGAAGTTATTATGATCAACCTCTCTATATTCAAGCACTGAAAAATAGTATTGAAGAATTTTGGAGTAAAAATGATAAACCAAAAAAACTACTTTTTAGTTACCACGGAATTCCAAAAAAATATTTAGACAAAGGAGACCCCTATCACTGCTTCTGTAGGAAAACAACACGACTAGTTGCAGAGTCCATGAACTTACCTGAAGATAGTTATATGACAACTTTTCAATCAAGGTTTGGTCCTGCAGAGTGGCTACAACCCTATACTGATAAGACAATTGAAAGTTTAGCTAAAGAAGGTACCGATGATATCCATGTTATTAGCCCTGCCTTTTCTTCTGATTGCCTAGAGACCATTGAAGAACTAAATGAAGAAAATAGAGAAATTTTTATGGAAAATGGTGGGAAAAAATTTGGATATATCCCCTGTCTTAATGATCGAGATGATCATATACTCCTCCTAACTTCGTTATTGGAAAACGAATTGCATGGATGGGTATGAGCGAACTAGTACAAAATCAACAAAAACAAGCTGAAAAATGGTTTAAAGAACTACGTAATCAAATGGTTGGCGCTATCCAAAAAGTTGATGGTTCAACTTTTCAGGAAAATGAATGGCAAAGACCTGGAGGAGGAGGTGGATTAATGTCTATTCTTAAGGGCGAGATCTTTGAAAAAGTTGGTGTGAATATTTCTACAGTACATGGTGAATTTAGTGAAGAATTTAGAGGTAATATGCCGGGGACTGAGGAAGATCCAAGTTTTTGGGCTAGTGGCATTTCCGTCGTGGCTCACATGAAAAATCCTAAAATTGCAGCTGCTCATTTCAATACTCGCTATATTACCACAAAAGGAAAACAGTGGTTTGGCGGAGGATGTGATTTAACACCTGCTATTCCGGAAGATAAAGAAACTGAAAATTTTCATGAGGGCTTAAAAAGAACATGCGACCCTCATGATAAAGAATATTACGAAAAATTTAAAAAACAATGTGATGAATACTTTTATTTGAAACATCGAAAAGAGCCGAGGGGAGTTGGAGGAGTTTTTTTCGACTATATTAGTAATAATTTTGAAAAAGATTTATTTTTTATTAAAGACATTGGTCAGTATTTTATTAACTTCATTATCGATAATGTAAATCGAAAGAAAGATTTTGATTACAACAAAGATGATTTAAGAACCCTATCTCAAAAAAGATCTCGTTATGTGGAATTTAATCTATTATATGACCGGGGAACTTTATTTGGTTTAAAAACAGGTGGTAATATTGATGCCATACTTATGTCAATGCCTCCAGAGGCAAAATGGAATTAAACAATGTATGAGACATTAAAAATACTTCATATTATTTCTTTTGTCTCTTGGTTTGCAGGACTCTTTTATCTACCAAGATTATTTGTTTACCACATTGAAAATAACACCAATAAAGAAATGAATGAAGTTTTTCAAAAAATGGAATACAAGCTTCTTCGAATTATCATGAATCCAGCCATGATCTTAACTTGGGTTTTTGGCTTGGGGTTAATTCACTATGTTGGTTTTGCTTGGTGGTTGATTTTGAAGTTAATATTAGTCGCTATTTTAACTTGGTTTCACATGTACTTAGCAAAAATCAGAAAAAACTTAGAGCATAATTACAGAGATTATACCTCGAGATATTTACGAATAATCAATGAAGTTCCAACTATCCTTCTTGTCTTAATTGTTATACTTGTAGTAGTGAAACCTTTTTAATTTATGGATCTCACACAGGGTAATATTCGAAAGCAGTTGATAAGCATGGCCGTGCCAGCTGGTATTGGGATGCTTTTTTACACGCTTTATAATGTCGTTGATACATTTTACGCTGGTCTTATTAGCACCGAGGCTTTAGCAGGACTTGCCATTTCTTTCCCAGTCTATTTCATACTGTTAGCTTTTGCAGTAGGTTTTGGACAAGGAACAACAGCGTTAGTTTCAAACTTACTAGGAGCAAAAAAAGAAGAAGATGCTGTTTACATATACATTCAATCTTTAACGATTTCTCTAATTCTTTCAGTTTTAATTGGATATATCACCTATAAAATTTCAGAACCTGTTTTTATATTTTTTGGAGCTAGTGATCTTTTTTTGGAAAATGGTCTTCGCTATATGCAAACTCTAGCATATGGTGCTCCTTTTTTTATTTTTGCCAATGTCATCAACTCTTTTTTATATGCACAAGGTGATACAAAAAAAAATAGAAATGCTCTTATTATTGGTTTTATAATAAATTTGATCTTTAACCCTATTCTGTCTTTAGGTATTGGTCCTTTCCCTGCATTGGGAACAATGGGCATTGCAATTGCCACCATTCTTTGCCAAATATTTAATGTCATTTATTTAGGATATTTTGTTCTTAAAAGTCCTTTGTCCAAAAAATTTCAATTTAGCTACTGTAAACTCCAAATTAAGATGGCTATTGATATTTTCAAGCAGGCTCTTCCAGCAAGTATGAACATGTTACTTATTGGAATAGGTTTTTTTATTATTCAAAAATATGTGACAGGTTATGGAGCAAGTGCTAGTGCCGGATATGGTATAGCTTTAAGAATAGAACAAATTATCCTTTTACCTGCTATTGGTCTTAATACAGCAATGTTAAGTATGACAGGCCAAAACTATGGGGCTAAAAATTTTGACAGAATTTATGAGGCCTTTGTTACTTCGCTTAAATTAGCTTTATTACTAATGGTCTTTGGCTCAGCCATTCTCTTTCTCGCAGGTGAACAAATGGCATATTTATTCACTCGAGATACTGAAGTAATTAAAATAGCTGGAAGCTATTTATTCATGGCTGCGTTTCTTACTTTTGTCTATCAGGTGATACATCAAAGCGGCTCAGTTCTATCGGGTATGAAAAAGCCTACAATTAATGCTTTTTATACTCTCTTAAGACTCGCAATTATTCCTCCCTTTACTTTTTACTTTTTTTCTCAAACTTTAGGGCTTGGGTTGAATGGTATCTGGTGGGCTATCCTTTGCAGTAATATCATCGCCGCCTTCTTAATTTTCTTTCATATGCGATATTTAATTAAAAAAGAGGGATTAGCTCTTAAGACTAATCCTGTTACTTAATTTCAAATTTCTTCTCTAATTTACGGACAAAAAAAGAGGCTATTAAGATTAAGACTAGATATTCTAAAACTAAGAATGAGTAAATTTCCAAAGGACGATACGTAGTAACTATTAATTCATTAGCTCTTCTTGTAAGATCTCCTAAACCTATAACTGATATAAGTGAGCTCATTTTCAAAATATAGATACCCTGATTCATTAGTGCAGGTGTGATAATTCTAATCGCTTGAGGTAAAGTCACTTTTAAAAAAACCAAACTAGGTTTAAGACCTAAAGATCGTGCAGCTTCGATTTGACCTTTTTTAATTGCCTGAATGCCTGATCGATAAATTTCAGAGATGAAAGCTGACTCATGCAAAACTAGAGTAATGACACCAGCAACAAAAGGATTAAAAGATAAGCCTCCACCAAATATGGATGGTAAACCATAATAAATCCAGAGCAAAAGAACCAATACTGGTATTGCTCTAAAAATTTCTACATATATAAGATTTATTGATCGAATAGATTTTTTTGAGCTAAAGTTGGGAAGAGTTACTATAAGTCCTAATATCGCCGCTAAAATTAAACTGACTAATGATATCCAAATTGTAGTCCAAAGTCCTCCAATTAAAAACTCAATGTTAGATGATCCTTGGGGATGAAAAGGATTAATAGAAAACCATGCAAAATTATATGTTCCAGCACAGCTAGTTAAAAAAAAAGCCGAAAATAAAAGAGTAAATCTTTTCATTAATAATCAATAAAATAGCGGAAGTAGGTTAGAAAACCAGATCTAACTCAGGTCTTTTAAATCTTCTAAGTGTTTACTAAGAGCGCTAGTAGATAATTGAATTTCGTAAATGAACATTAAAATTGCGATAGCAAATATTAAAACACCAAGACCAAAGGAGTTTAATGCCAACTGGTATTCCTCTAAATAACTAGCAAAGATACTAAAAAGATTACAAAGGAAACTTAGCCCTGATAGAGTTTGTACAGATCTAACTAAATTTAAACGCTTTGTTAATATTAGAATTTGATCAAAATAATGCCCTGCGGTTTTTTTGGAGTGTTTATTAAGTACAATTAAATCATGAATTTTTCTAATTAAGGAAGCAAGAGAAGTGTATCTGTTTCCAAATGAGATCATCATTAATGGAATAGCAGGGAAGAGTAATGCTGGATAAAGTGTAGTGAAGTTACTCATGTTTGAAGTTAAAAGAGAAGAGCGGTCAGTTATCTTTTTAGGAGGGAATAGCTGAGAATCTTATGTTAAACTTAATAAAATTTGTTATTTCCACTCTTCTCAATAAGTAACTTACTAAAATTATTTAAAATGAGTATTGCCAAGTTTGCACAATAAGTATGCGCAAGTTAAATACCATTAGCTTATTAATTTTTTAGACAGTAAAGTATTTTTTATGAATCTACAAAAATCATTAGAGTGGTTTGGTGTGATTACAGCTATTGTTTACTCATTGTTAGTCGCATTCAATATAGGTGCTGAGTTTTTAGGTTTTACATTACTTTTAATATCTGCGATAGCTATTGGAGTCTGGGCCTATCTAGGAAAACACAAAGGGATTTTATTTTTACAATTCTTTTATGCTAGTGCAGGAATTATTGGAATGATTAGATGGTTTTAGAAAAACTCTGAAAAAACTAGAAAGATAACTAAACCAATCAGGTAGATAATGATAATAACATTAGCAATATTCCAGATTTTTTTATTTAGAAAATAACGCCTAAGAAAATATCCCATATAACCAATAAAATAAAAAAAGAGAAAAGAAGCCAAGGTAGCGCCCAATCCAAATAAAATTTTTTGATTTAAGAAATCAAAAGATTTAGAGAGATTACCTAAAATAAAAACTGTATCAGAATACACATGGGGATTTAAAAAGGTGAAGCCTAATGTTTGAGCTATTATGGCTGATTTAGGAATAGCTTCTTTTGAAGTATTTACCTCTAATGGTGTATGAAATGATTTAATTTTTCCCCATATAAAATGCAGTAAAAATGCAATTAGGGCTAAATTGAGAAACAAAGTTACTTTAGTGGTCATTATTGATTGGATTGAATAAAAAATAAAAATACCCAGAAAAATTAATAAAAAATCACTGAATGCGCAGATTGTGGTGACCAGAAATATATGATTTTTCTTAATACCTTGTTCGATAACAAAAAGATTTTGAGCTCCAATAGCCAGAATGAAGCTCAGGCCAGTAGTAAAACCAAATAGAAATTCGCTCATGACAATTTTGCACAGTTTATAGACTTTACTCTTAAAATCTATTTAGTAAGTTTCCCTTATGAGAGTATTTATAGGAGCCGTTTTCTTTGCTTTGTTTTTTATTTATGTTGTAACTGAAGGTTTCACAAAAATCAGTCTACCTCTATAAATCTTCTTTTTTTATCAGTCTTCCATTCATCACTAAATCTCAAGGTTCCCATATGCATAGGAATATCTTGCTTAACAATTAAATTTTCTTCATCAAAGTTATAGAAGGCTTCATGCAAATAACGAAATTCTAATAAATGATTGAGGATGCCGTAGTTGATATCTTTAATTATTGTGGGGTCGACGTTTTGATTAGTGATAAAGACATAATCTTCACCAGCTGGAAAATATAAAATAGATCTTATTGCAAGATTTAAGGGTCTGTTTGCAAGGTCTGCTTTCTTGATAATGGCATATTGAAATTGGTTTTGTTCAATTTTTTTTATTATTTCATCTACGCTATCGTCTAAGCGCGTGAAACAGTCAAGGGTGTTGGATCCGCCAAAACTATGAGATATTCTTAACTCACGATCAAGTAATTTACAGACACTTTTTGCCAAAACATATTCCATTGTAATGGGAGATTTAACTAAAATTGTCAGAGATAAATCTTGAGTTAGCGCGATCACAGTATTGAATTTAAATATGAAAATACAAATCAGAATAATAAGTGATTTGAAATACATAGATTACTTTTAACATAAAACACTCTAAATTAATTCGAGATTTATTCACTATGCCAAGTTTCCCTATTATCGCTACGATTGCTTGTATTGCCTATGGAATTGAGAGTATTTTTGGTTTTGGGGGAACGATCATATTCCTTGGTCTTAGTGGGCTTTTTTTTGATTTTAATTCGTTGCTAAAACTAGCAATGATTGTAGGCCTCTCCTCTGGGCTAGCAGTATTAATTCAATCTTACAAACATCTATCTTGGCGTCATTTAGTAAAAATTTTAGCTTATACTATCCCAGGTGCCTTAGTAGGAACGCTATTGATTTCTTCAATAACCTCTGAGTGGTTGATCAAATTTTTTGCGTTACTATTGATCGTATACGCTTGTTTTAATTTATTTTTACCAAATCTACTCATCCCAGAAATTCTCAAAAAAGCTCTGGTCATTTTGGGAGGTTTTATTCAAGGGGTGTACACCATAGGTGGTCCTTTTGTGTTAATGGGATACAAAGATCATTTTTCTTCAAAGCAAGAACTGCGATCTACAATGGCAGGCTACTTTTTTATTATCAATAGTCTTCGGGTAATATTTTATATTTTATTGGGTGGAAGCTATTTAGAAATTGTATCTACTTACTATCCAATTGCTTTTATGGTGATGATTAGTGTTTGGTTAGGTTATCTGGTTCACAGAAAAATTTCAGAGGTTTTATTCAAAAAATTAATAATTATTGCTATTTTATTTATAGGAATAATAATTTTAGTTACAAAATGATTGATTGGCAATCCTATGGACCTATTTATACAGTTGCTCCTGGAATAAAAAAAATTGGGGAATTGCCAATTATTGAATTTGATGAAGAAGAAAATCGTTATTTAAATTTAAAAAGAAAAGCAAAAGAGAATATATACTTTGACGAAATGTATACATCTGATCACGATCAGATCATTTGTAAAAAAATTCAAACTATCCTATCAAAAGAATATCCTTCTAAACTAACATCCTTTAATAATTTTCAAGAATTGGGTTTTGTTATTCAAGAAGATTTAGCAGTTTTTCATCGAAGTAATAAATTAATCGCTCTTCATGTCTCTTTTCCTTCAGTATGGGTGCCCAAAGAAAAAATTGGTTTAACCTTTGCTGCCATTCACCAGCCAGTTCCAGGGATGGAGTCTTTTCTTAAAAATGAGCAAAAGTATGTTTCCATGATGGTGGAAGCAACAACTCCTATTATTCGTTATGTGTGGGGAGAACATTATGGATATTTTCTTTGTAAAGAGGAACCACTGCCCTCCTCTACTAAAGTTATGCATACCGAAAGACAAACTTTTGTCGGAATTCCTGAAGCGGACTTAGGGTTGTTTTTAATCAGAAAAAAAGTGATGCTCTATTCCGATACCTCAGATGATTTCAAAAAATGGTATCAAGGTCAGATAAAATCAATGAGCTTAGAGCAAAAAGCATACAAGACAAAAGATGGGTAAGTCGATACTAGTGATCGAAAAAAAATATTTTTTTGAAAATAATCAGTTTTAAGTTTCCTGATTATCTTCAGGTGATGCATTAGGATTAGTTAAACGCTCTAATTCAGCCAATTCTTCAGCTTCTTTTTTAGCTTCTCTCTTAGCCTTTTTAGCTGCTAACTTCTCTTGGCGTTTGCGTTCTTTTTCCATCGCACGCTCACCCGCTTTAGATTTATAGTCAAAATGAAGTCCCATAACAAAATTATAGCATATAAAATATAAGACTAAAGTTTCTGATTAAATTTTTTATGTCAAAGTTCTTTTTATTAGAGATAGCCAATTTTGATGACAAAGTTTTTTCATTAAATCTTCACTAAAACCTTGCTTGACCATTAATTCAATTAAAGTGTCATCCCCAAGACACTTGATAGGTTCTTCGGCATCATGGCGCCATCAAAATCTGAGCCAAATCCAACATATTCTTCTCCCAGATAATCAATAAAATATTTAAAGTGATCGACTATTAGTTGAATATCTGTTTCCGCAATCATTTTCCCATCAGGTCTTAAAAAAGCTGGAGCAAAATTTACTCCAACCATTCCTTTAGTCTCTTTAATCGCATCAAGTTGTTTATTCGTTAAGTTTCTAGTATGAGGACATAGTTGATGGGCATTGCTATGAGTTGCCACTAAAGGATTATGAGATATTTGGCTATATCCCAAAAACCTTTTTCATTTAAATGAGAATTATCAACTATGATTTTTAAATCATTACAATGTTTGATTAACTCTACTCCTTTGCTTGTAAGTCCTTTTCCTGTATCAGGTGAATGTGGAAAGGCAAAAGGTACCCTTCTCCAAAAATAGTTGGACGCGACCACACGGGCCCGATCGAACGAAGGCCTGATCGATAAAGGGCCTCTAAATTATAAAAATTATCATCAATACACTCTGCCCCTCAATGTGCATTAGAATAGAGAGACTTCTTTGTTGAAAGCTTTTTTCCAAATCTGAGCCAGAAAGACAGATTTTAACTTTTCCTTGAGAGTGTTTTTCGATTTGAGATAAAAGAGATATTTTTCTTATTACAATAGGTAGGGCTTGATCGCTTCCGATTAAGTCAGGTAATGGAAGGGAATATTCATCTTTTTCCATATCGTCATAGCGGATAGGTTTATCACTGGTGCTAACTTCAGCCTCAGGTGAAGGAACATAAATTGCAAAAAACCCCCCTCTAAAATCTACTTCTTCCATTCTAGGTAAATCTAAATGACCCTCATTATCTCCTAAGAGGAAATCTTCATGAGCATTGATTTTATTTTTTAAAAATAAACGAAAGAGCACATCGTTATGGCCATCAAAAATGGAATAATTCATTTAAATTTCATAATAACATTTTGTAGTTGTGACCATATAGGAAAAGTTTAATGTTCGCTCGATGGATTTGGCGACTTTTTTATCTTTAGCTGGAGCAGCTTTTGTTTTTGGAATCTCTCCGGGTCCAGGGACTTTAGCCGCCCTTTCTGTTTCCACATCCCAAGGACTTCGCTCCGGTTTAATTTTAGGAGCTGGAGAGGCAGTTGGAGATGTTGTTTATTTGACTATGGCTATCCTTTCTTTGGGATATTTATCAGTTTACCTTGAGCCAGTCATGTATGTTGTTCGTTGGATTGGCGCAGGTTATTTAATTTATCTAGGAGTTATGCAATTTCGACTATCTCAACTTGAGTTAGACTCTTCCAATCAGATCCCAACAAATACAGTTAAACAATTTTTGATGGGATTTTTAATTGGAGGAACAAATCCAAAGGTAATTTTATTCTATCTTTCTTTTATTCCTCTTTTTTTAGACCTATCAAATATTAGTTTGATGACAGGTATTCAAATTATTCTTACTGTTTATTTTAGCGTTTTTGCTTCTTTGGTAGTTGTTTGCGGAGCGGGAAATCAAATTAAGTCTTGGGTAACGAAACCTTCAGCTGCTAAAAGATTAAATCAAATTACAGGCAGTGTGATGGTTTTGGTCGGATTATTGCTTGTGGTCTCATAAAGAGACATTAGCTGTTCTATATTAGCAAAAGTAAATTTTTTAATTGAGCATATATATATGTTTGAAAGGAAATACAAAAATGAACAAATCTTATGCATTCACAGGAAGATCAATCAAGTTTTGGCTTGGTCTTTTTGACTTTATTACATCTACAAAAGAAGATGGAATTGAGAACTTTTGCAAAACTGAATATGGCACTGATTGGCAGTGGGCATATTCTCACTATCAAAAGAATAAATCATTCCCATCACCTTTAAAACAAGCTGCTTAATGAATAGTATTTTCAAAACTCTTCAACAAGTGATCCTGATTAAAAAGGTGAAAGACTCCAAAGTTCTCAATCGAGATGAATTATATCTTGCAGGGTCAGCAGACTTGTTCGATTTGGAGCGTCGACAAAAAGAGATCGATACTCGTTTTACAAGAAAATTTTAAAGAGCCCTTTTCTGAAAAGAAAGGGCCTTTAGCCCAATAGCCAGATCTCCACAGCCACAAATATAAATAATCCAGAAAAGATTAAATTTACGATATTTTTAGGTCTACTAAAGTAATTTGAAAATTTCTTCAACCCAAAAAAATGCCCTATAATAGAGTAATTCATTGCCGAAATAAAAAAAGACCCAATCGAAAAAATCAAAGCTATTTGAAAGGTTAAATTCTCACTGAATTTGATTGTTGCTAAGGCTGACCAAAAAGCAAAAGCCTTGGGATTAGTGTAGGCAACGATGATAGCTTTTCGCATACTGTAGAAGAAGTTTTTTTCATTAGTCGACTTAATTAATTCATTTTGAGAGTTGAAGTATTGCTTTCCTATTTGGTAAGCCAGATAGAGCATGTAAGCACTAGCCAATATTTTTAAAGCATAAAAACCCCAGCCCATTAATTGAGAGATTAAAAAGGATATTCCGGTAGTAGCTAATAGACACCAAGTAAAAGATCCAACGGCAGTTCCTATAGCGGCTCCCCAAATTTGATATTTATTTCCACCCATGCCCACTGAGGCAACAAAAAAAGTATTTGGTCCTGGAAGGAAAACTGCAAAATAAAATACAATCCAGCCCGAAAGAAGAGCTAAAAATATTTCATGCATCTAAAAAAGATTTTTAGTGATTCAAAATTTGGCTTAGGAAAAGTTTTGTTCTGTCGCTTTTTGGATTGTTAAAGAATTCGTCTGGTTTTGCTTGCTCTACTATACGCCCTTCATCCATAAATATCATTTGATCAGCTACGGTTTTTGCAAAACCCATTTCGTGAGTCACCACCAGCATAGTCATACCTTCTTCCGCTAATTGGATCATCACATCTAAAACCTCTTTAATCATTTCAGGATCAAGAGCCGAGGTAGGCTCATCAAATAGCATGATATCTGGGTTCATCGCAAGAGATCTCGCAATAGCTACACGCTGTTGCTGACCACCTGATAATTGTCCAGGAAACTTTTCTGCCTGTTCAGGAATTTTTACCTTTTCCAAGTATGACATGGCAATTTCTTCAGCTTCTTTTTTAGGCATTTTTTTAACCCAAATTGGAGCCAAAGAAATATTATCCAAAACTGATAAGTGAGGAAAAAGATTAAACTGCTGAAAAACCATTCCAACGTTCTTTCTAATTAAATCAATATTTTTGAGGTCATTAGTAAGCTCAGTTCCATGAACTACAATTTTACCTTCTTGATGAGCTTCAAGACGATTAATACAACGGATCATGGTTGATTTACCAGAGCCACTAGGACCACAAATCACAATTTTTTGACCTTTATCAACAGATAAATCAATATCTTTGAGAACATGAAAGTCGTCATACCACTTATTGACTTTCTCTAGCTGGATTACTTGCTCTGTCATTTTAACTATTATCCGTCTTCAATTTCTTTTCTAAATATAAACTATACCTCGACATACCAAAGCAGAATATAAAGAAAACTAAAGAAATAAAAACATAAACCTCATAATATAATTTAGTCCAAGTCATATCAGCTAAAGCTGCTCTACCTATTCCCAATAGATCAAATAGACCAATAATTAATACTAGCGATGTATCCTTAAATAGCCCGATACAAGTATTAACAATTGGAGGTATTGCTATCTTCAGAGCTTGAGGTAAAACAATTTTTCTAGTGGTCTGCCAATAACTTAAACCCAATGATTGAGCAGCCTCTACTTGACCTCGAGGTATAGCCTGTAAACCTCCTCTTATTGCTTCTGCCATATAAGCTGATTGGAACAATGTAACTGCAACCAAGGCTCTTAATAAATTATCTGGGTTAACACCATCAGGAAGAAATAATGGGAGCATTACATTTGCAGTAAATAGCAAAGTGATCAAAGGAACGCCTCGAATAAATTCAATAAAAACAACACAAAGAGATTTGATAATAGGCATCTTCGATCGTCTACCTAGCGCTAGAAGAATACTTAAGGGAAAGGCTAAACCTATGCCAGTAACTCCCAAAAAAAGCGTTACTAAAAGACCACCCCACTTATTTGTTCCTACAACACTTAAACCAGGTCCACCATAAAGCATGAAATAAGCAAGGAAGGGATAAACAAAAGTAAAATAAATAAAATATTTACGAAATGGGATTTTATCAAAAAGGATACCGATTATTGCTAGGGGTAAAAGAGCGTAAACTAAATTTACTCTCCAAGCTTCTTCAATGGGGTAAAGACCATACATAAACTGATCCCATCGAGCATAAATGATAGCCCAACAAGCTCCATATTCTCCAGGCATGATATTCTTTGAGCAAAGTCCGCGATCAGTAATTAGCTCTCCTTGAAAATTGTATCTAAAATCAGCTGAAAAGAATGCCCAATTCAAGCAAAAACTTCCAACCTGATAAACAAAAATGAGGGCAATTATTGTTAAAATAGTATTTACCCATGATGAAAACAGGTTTTTTACTAACCAATTGAAGTATTTATTTCTAGAAAAATTTTGAGTAACTATACTCATGCGTTACCCTTGAATTGAACTGACTTATTATAAATATTCATAAATAAAGAAATAGTTAGACTGATAGAAAGATAAGTTAACATCACTATAAGCATAATCTCAATTGCTCTACCTGTTTGATTTAGAGATATACCACCAAAACCATGAACTAAATCTGCATAACCTATTGCAATACCAAGTGATGAGTTTTTGGTTAAGTTAAGATATTGAGATGTTAAAGGAGGAATTATTACTCTTAAGGCTTGTGGAATAATGATTAATCTCATTACAAAACTACTCTTCAAACCCAGTGCTTGTGAGGCCTCTCTTTGTCCTTTTGATACAGAGATAATTCCAGATCTTACTGTTTCAGATATAAAGGCTGCAGTATAAATAGATAAACCAAAAAGCATGCCAAGGAATTCAGGTCGGATAACCATACCACCTTTAAAATTAAAACCTTTTAAGACAGGAGAGTCAAACTCTAATGGCATTCCCATGACATAAAAAAAAAAATTGGGGTAAAAATTATAATAGCACTATTTATTAAAAAAATTGGATACTGTTTACCTGTTTGTTCTTGTTTTTTCTTTAAAAATCTTTTTAGTAAAATTGAAAAAATTATTGCAAAAATAAAACTCCAAAGAACTATAGAAAAGCCTTCTTTAAATATAGGTGAAGGAGAAAATAAACCTCTATTAGTTAAATAAAAAGTATCAAAAATTACAAATGCTTGTTTAATTTTTGGAAGATTTAGTAAGATGCTATAATACAAAATTATTTGAAGAAGAACTGGAACATTTCTTGTAAATTCGACATAAACATAAGCAATATTTCTAAATAACCAGTTACTTGATAATCTAATTATACCAACTAAAAATCCTATAATGGTTGCTAGTATGCACCCACATACAGCAATCATAAGGGTATTTAGTAATCCTACAAAATAAGCTCTAAGATGAGTATCTTCACTTGTAAATGGAATTAAACTGATACTAATATCATAACCAGCAGCTATATTTAAAAAATCAAAACCTGAGCTAATTCCTCTCTTTTCAAGGTTATAGGCAGTTTGCTGGGCTATTAGGTAAATAAATAAAGCAAAAAGACCAATGACAAGAGTTTGAATTAGGAGGGATCTTGATTTTTCATCAAATATTAACCTTCTAAGAAAATTGGTCTGCATCAGTGGAAATCCTTGTTTGAGGGTATGGGCGTTAAGCCCATACCCTATATTTTTTATCTAAATGGAGGTGCGTATAATATACCACCATCTTTGTATAGCGCGTTTAAGCCTCTTTGAATGTTAATTGGTGTGTTTGGACCAATATGTTTTTCAAAGCTCTCTGAGTAGTTACCTACTTGAGATAGGATGTTAGCAGCCCAGTCATCAGATAGACCAAGCATTGCGCCATATCCTGACTCAACACCTAAAAGTCTTAGAACCTCAGGGTTATTAGAACCTTTCATCTCTTCAACATTACTTGAAGTGATACCTAGCTCTTCACCAATGATCATAGCGTTCAGAGACCATCTTACGATGTCTGCCCACTCACTATCACCGTGTCGAACTGCAGGGCCTAAAGGCTCTTTAGATACAATTTCTGGTAAAACAACGTGAGCAGATGGATCTGGATAACCAGCTCTACTTGCATATAATCCTGATGCATCAGTAGTGTAGATATCACATCTACCAGCTAAATAAGCTGCATCTGCTTCAGAGTTTGTTTCAACTGGAACTGACTCATAGCTCATACCATTTGCTTTAAAAAAATCAGCAAGGTTCATCTCTGTTGTAGTACCAACTTGGATACAAACAGATGCACCATCTAATTCCATAGCACTTGATACACCAAGGTCTTTTCTAACCATAAAACCTTGACCATCATAATAGTTAACACCAACGAATTCTAAACCAAGATCAACGTCTCTTGATAAAGTCCAAGTTGTGTTTCTTGAAAGCATATCAATTTCACCTGACTGAAGAACAGTAAAACGTACTTTTGATGTTGTTGGTACGTATTCAACTTTTGAAGCATCACCTAATACAGCAGCTGCAACAGCTCTACATACGTCCACGTCAATGCCTTCCCAAACACCAGCATCGTTAGGAGCACCAAAGCCCGCAAGACCTGTGTTGGAACCACACATTAGTTTTCCTCTTTCTTTTACTAGATCTAGAGTGCTTCCGTGGCTACCAGCGATAGCTGTTGAAACACCTAGTGTTAAAAGAAGAGATACAAATAAAGACTTAATTTTTGTCATTATTTTCCTCCTTATAATTATAAGCTTTTGCAATATAGACTATTCTTGAGCAGATATGAAGTTAAACAGTCATTAATTTAAGATATTTTTTATTTTTTCAGCTATTTTTTTGCTTATCAAAGCTATTCCTTTTGAGTTAGGGTGCTTTCCATCAGATTGGTTCAGTTCTGCATTTAAAGCTACGCCCTCTAAAAGAAATGGATAAAGAAAAATTTCATATTCCTCTGCTAACTCGGGATAAATAGAGTTAAAAGAAGACTGATAGTCTTGTCCATAAGAACTAGGGGCCTGCATTCCCGTTAAAAGAATAGGAATATTTTTTTTTTGCACAGATTTAATTATTTCTTCCAAGTTTGTTTTTGTATTCTCAGGTGAAATACCCCTTAACATGTCATTTGCGCCTAAGCCCAAGATGAAAAGATCATAGTCATCTTGCAGGCTCCAGTTAATTCTGTTGAGACCTCCATTAGAAGTGTCTCCTGAAACTGATGCATTGGTTATCTTGCTTGCAATACCTCTGTCTAAAAGATCTTTTTCTAAAAGTCGATCTAAATGGCTTGATTGATCAAGACCATAACCAGCCATTAAAGAGTCGCCAAAAAGAATAATCTTAAGGTCTTGAGCTTGCGTAATGAATGGACATATAAGTAAAACTAAAATAAAGATTATTTTTTTCATGAATACACTTCTTCAATTCTCAGATGTCCACTTACAATATCAAAATGGACAAAACCTAACAGAGGTAATTAAAGGTATTAATTTTTCGATTAATCAAAATGAAAGATTAGCTATTGTTGGAAAAAGTGGATCAGGAAAAACTTCATTACTCATGTTAATGGCTGGTTTAGAAAAACCTACATTGGGTAGTATTAAGTTTCAAAATCAAGAATTAACAACATACTCTGAAGACCAGTTAACAGACTTTCGAAAAAAAAATATAGGAATCGTCTTTCAATCTTTCTATTTAATTCCTAGTTATACAGCATTGGAAAATGTTGCTTTGTCTCTAGAGATAAATTTTCAAAAAAATGCTCTTGTACAAGCTGAAGAAATATTAACAGATTTAGGGCTTAAAGATCGACTTTATCATTTCCCAAATCAGCTCTCTGGAGGTGAACAACAACGAGTAGCGATCGCAAGAGCTATTATAAACAAACCTGAATTAATTTTAGCTGATGAACCCACAGGTAATCTTGATGAAGAAAACTCTCAAGTTATTGCTGACTTATTATTTAATGTTTCTCATAAATATCAAAAAAGCCTTTGCCTTGTCACCCACGATCTAGAATTAGCAAATAAATGTGATCGATTGATGAAAATTGATAATGGTACAATTATTTAATCAATTACTTTTTATCCATCGTCAAGCGTTCAAGGACTTAAAGCGAAGTCTTCAAAAAAAAATAACAATTTTTATAACGATTTTTATCAGTGTTTTTATTTTATTTGTCATAAGCACCTTAAATCAATCTTTACTTCAAGAAATTAGATCAAATACTAAATCTATCCTAGGGGGAGATGCAGAAATTGAAGTTAATAATAAAGAATTAAATGAAGATATAGTGAAATCAATTAAGAGTTTTGCAGAAGTCTCCATAAATACCACGATTGCCTCCATGGTGGCTAATGAAAATCTTAGTACACCTAAAACATCTTTTGTACAATTAAGAGCTGTTGATAATCTGTATCCACTTTACGGTGATTTCATCACAACAAGAGGTAAAGTAGATATAGACTTTTTTGAAAATTCAAATCAAGCCATCATCAACGAAAATTTAGCAGCCAATCTTCAACTAAAGGAGGGCGATGTTCTAAAAATAAGAGATCAAAATTTTACTGTTCATTCCATCATTGAACAAATGCCTGATTTAGGAGGGGCTGGTTTATTTGGAGATTTGGTTGTTATTTCTCAATCAGGACTTAATAATTTATCAATTCCATCTTCAGAGAATTTTTTTGAGTTTGAATATCGTGTGAAATATTTTGATAGTATTAGTGAAGATCTTGGAAAACAAAAACTACAAAATATATTTTCCTCTGAGCCAGAAATTAGAGTTCGCTTTCCTGAAAATACATCCAACTTCATTCAACGAACTTTAGATAATTTTGCAAATTTTTTGAGTTTAATCTCTTTAGCTGCAATTTTGATTGCTGGCATAGGCATCTCCAACACAGTTATCGCTTATATCAATCAAAATTATAATGCAATTGCCGTGCAAAAATCACTAGGACTAAATACGAGAATTATTCAAGGTATCCTTGGATACCAAATATTTTTTATAACACTGGTCATTTGTATCATTGCCTTCTTTTTAAGTAGCCTGGCACCTGGTATGGTCAATACTCTTCTTCCTTCAGGACTTAACTTTTCTTTATCCAACTCAAGTAGTTTTTTAATTTTTATAAAAATAACTTCAGTAGCATTTATAGCGATTACTATTTTTCTTCTTCCAGCTCTCAATTCAATTCAACAACTTTCTGCTAATAGTTTATTTCGTAACACCTATGAGTTTGTTAGTTTTCGTTTCTCAATAAAGACTGTTATTTTAATCATTATCCTAATCTTAATGTTGATTGGTATATTCACTCTTGGCAATAGCTTGTGGTTTTATAATGTAATTTTTCTTTTTGGATTTTTGGTTGCTATCAGCCTTTTTTATTACGTCTTTAAATTATTTAATTATTTTTTTAGTAAATTAAAATTTATCCAAGAACTAAATATTTTATTAGCTAAGAGAAATATAACCAGTCCTAGTTCAGTAGGGCCATTGATTTTAACTACTTTGGGTATAGGCATTTCCCTTTTGCTTACAATTTTAACTATTGCAGGGTCTTTTCAAAACTTAATTCAAAAAAATGTGGATACAAAAGCTCCTGATTTCTTTTTTATTGGTATTGACCAATCATTAAAAAAAGATTTTCAAGATTTCGTAATGGGTGCTGACTCTCTGAGTGATTTGGTAGTCGTGCCCATAGCTACCGCTAAAATTCAGTCGATCAACGGTATTGATCCTAGAACTTATATCGAACGTCAAAACCCCTCATACTGGGTTATTCAAGAAGAAAGAAGAATTTCTTGGGTTGATGAGCCGGCCTCCAATAATCCCATAGTAGAAGGTCAATGGTGGGAAGATAACCCCTCAGATCAGATGTATATCTCCTTTGACCATGATGCAGCTCAAGATTTAGGGATTAAAATCAATGATACCATCACTTTATCTATCTATGGTAGAGATGTAACGGGTATCGTTAAAAACTTCCGATATGTTGATTATGCAGATTTTACCATCAACTTTGCGATACTTTTAAATACAAATTATGCCAATTCGATACCTCATGAGTATCTAGCTACAGTAAAATTATCTGAACAAAATAATTTTCAAGAGTATGAACTTTTAAAAATTTTTCCAAATATTTCTTCTATCAAGATTGCAAACTACGCTCAAAAAATCAACCAACTCTTAAATCAAGTGAATATTGCGGTATTAGCTTTAGCGGCAATCATTATCTTTATTGGTTTATTGGTGATTAGCAGTGCAATACTAGTTCAAGGCAAAAATAAAATTTATCAAAATTTAGTATTTAAAATTTTGGGACTGAATAAAAATCAAATTATCAAAACCAGTTTATTAGAATTTATTATTTTATTTTTCAATACAATTATACTCACATTGCTCATTAGCTTTACCGCTTCATATCTAGTGGTTCATTATATTTTTAATATTCAATGGCACTTTGACTTGTTAAATATTTTCTTGGTTTACTTGTTAACGGGTATTTTTACAATGGCATTGATTATCTTAGATACTTATAAAAACTTAAGCCCTAAAGTTTATCCAATAATTAGAAATAATTAATCTTGCTGAAATATATCTCGGGTAAAGATTTTATCTTGTACGTCACTTAATTCAGATGAATTACGATTGCATATAATTAAATCTGAGTCTTTTTTAAATTTCTCTAAATCATTATATACAGGTGAGTTAAAAAATGTTTCTTCTTTTATTAAAGGTTCATAAATAATCATTGGTATTCCTTTGGCTTTTACCCTTTTCATTATACCTTGCATGCTTGACTCACGGATATTATCAGAGCCCTCTTTCATAGCCAATCTGTAAACCCCAACTTTTTTTGGCTTTAATTTAGCAATTTCTATACCTAAAAAATCTTTTCGCATTGTATTAGAGTCAATAATTGCTTCCATAATTTTTTGAGGAACTTGTTCAAAATTACGTAAAAGTTGTTTGGTGTCTTTAGGAAGGCAGTAGCCCCCATAACCAAAAGAAGGGTTGTTATAATAATCTCCTATTCGTGGATCTAGACTCACCGCTTTTACTATCTCTTTGGTATCAAGATTTCTTGCCATGGCAAAAGTATCAAGTTCATTGAAAAATGTTACCCGCATAGCTAAAAAAGCATTTGCAAAAAGCTTAGAGGACTCCGCTTCTGTGGGCTTGGTATAAAGTACTTCAACGTCTTTTTTGGTAGCTCCCTCTAATAATAATTGAGCGAATTTTTTAGCTTGATCAGAATGAGAACCTACAACAATTCTCGATGGATGAAGGCTATCATACAAGGCTTTACCCTCTCGTAAAAATTCAGGGACAAATATAATTTCTTGATAAGAGTATTTTTTTTGGATGCGTTCAATAAAACCTACTGGAAGAGTTGATCGAATAATAATTGTAGCTTTAGAATTTTGTGAGATCAAATTTTCAATACATGACTCTACTGTAGAGGTATCAAAATTATTTGTATCAGGATCGTAATTAGTTGGAGTAGCGATGACAACAAAATCAAAATCATTTTGTGATGGAAATTTTACAACTCCCCTTAAGATTTAAATTTTTTTGAGAGATATATTCAGATGCCTTCTTGTCTTCAATAGGAGATTTTTTATCATTAATTAAATTGATACGATCAACATTAAGGTCATAACAAACAACTTCATTTTGTTGAGACAGCAAAACAGCATTAGCTGTGCCTACATACCCAAGCCCTAATACAAGTATCTTCAAGAACTATCAATTTAGTTCAAAATTAGACTCGCTCAATAATTATTTTTTGAAGATTATAAATTTAGTTAAATTAGGGGCTTTAAAGCCCCTAATTTTGATTTATGAATTTTTTATTAAACTACAGGCTTTTCAAATTCCACTTATTCATTAACCCATTAAAAAATCCTTGGGCTTTTTTAAGTTCAATCCAATGATTAATGTAGTTTATCCAGACCTGATCATCTTGATCGATCAACCATGCTAAAGGTGTAGGTGATTTTGGTTCTTCAACTGGTACAATTGCAAGTTCTGGGTAAGTTTCCACTAATGTGGCCGCTTCAACATTTGAGGTAATATGTGCATCTGCACGACCTGCTAAAACTTCTTGAAAGTCTCGAGCAGGAGACTCAATAGCCTTGATCTGCGCATCTGGAAAATAAGACTTGGCTTGCATTTCCTGTGTTGTACCAAGGGTAACTGCTACCACTACTTCACTTTGGTTGATATCATCCCAGCTTTGAAACTGATCTAAATTTTTCTTTAGAGTTAGTGGGACAGTAGCGAGCTTGAAATAGGAATTAGTATAACCAGAAACTAAAGCTCTTTTTGGGCTTAAAGAAGCACTGGTAGAGATATCATATTTATCTGCAGTTATACCAGCAACAATAGATTTCCAATCGGTTGGAACTAATTCTAATTCGACGCCCATGTCTGACGCCAATTGCGTTACAACATCAATATCAAATCCCTCATAAGAGTTATTAGAAGGATCAATCATCGACATAGGATTCCAGTCTCCAGTGGTTCCCACACGCAACTTTCCTGATTCTTGGATTTTTTGGAGTCTTGATTCAGCATTGGCAAATCCAGCAAAGGCCAATAAACCGATCACAACAAGTATTTTTTTAAACATTATCAGTCTCCTTTTAATCATTAAAACATAGCATCACCATGATGTCAAAATGCGACACATGGGCTTAAAATTATTAAGGAAATATTCAAATTTTTTGATTTAAATACTTAATAAATTTTAAAGATACTGGTATATTGTATACCACATATTGAGGAGAAAGGAACTTAAGTTCAAATGTCAGATATAGAAATTGCAAGAGCTGCCAGTAAAATACATATTCGTGATGTAGCTGCCAAAATAGATATTCCAGAAGAAAGTTTAGTCCCTTACGGACATGATATAGCTAAAATTAACTTTGATTTTATTGAAAAAAGTAAATCTAATCCTGACGGTAAGCTAATCCTTGTAACGCAATTAGCCCTACTCCAGCTGGCGAAGGTAAAACAACTACATCTGTTGGCCTTAATGACGGCTTAAATGCAATTGGAAAAATCAATCGTTGTTTAAGAGAGCCAAGCCTTGGTCCTAATTTTGGTATGAAAGGTGGAGCTGCTGGTGGCGGTTATGCTCAAGTGGTGCCAATGGAAGAAATTAATTTACATTTTACAGGAGATTTCCATGCTATTACTTCTGCACATAATCTTCTCTCATCATTAATTGACAATCATATTTATTGGGGCAATGAATTAGGTATAGATCAAAGAAGAATTACTTGGGGTCGCGTAGTTGACTTGGGTGATAGAGCACTTAGAAAAGTTAACGTCAACTTAGGCGGTATATCAAATGGTTTCCCTCGAGAAGATAAATTTGATATTACTGTTGCTTCTGAAATCATGGCTATTTTCTGTTTAGCCACAAGTATCGAAGATTTACAAAAAAGAATTGGTGATATTATTATTGCTTATCGAAGAGATAAGTCACCGATTTATGCTAGAGATGTTAAAGGCGACGGTCCAATGACTGTTCTTTTGAAAAATGCATTAATGCCTAACTTAGTACAAACTCTTGAAAATAACCCTGCAATTATTCATGGTGGACCTTTTGCAAATATAGCTCATGGTTGTAATACAGTTATAGCTACTCAAACTGGACTTAAGCTTGCTGACTATGTTGTAACTGAAGCTGGTTTTGGCGCCGACCTTGGTGCAGAAAAGTTTCTTGATATTAAATGCCGTAAGGCTGGCTTAACTCCTAATGTAGTAGTAATTGTTGCAACTGTAAGAGCGCTTAAATCTCATGGTGGAGTAGAAAAAGCTGATCTCAATAATGAAAATGTATCTGCTGTTGAAAAAGGTTTTTCTAACCTTCAGCGTCATATTGAAAATATCCAATCTTTTGGATTGCAGACAATTGTTGCTATCAATAGCTTTACTCTAGATACAGAAGCGGAAGGTAAAGTCATCTCTGAAGGTTGTGAAAAATTAGGTGTAAAAGCGGTAGTTTGCTCACACTGGGCAAATGGCAGTGAAGGCACAAAAGAATTAGCAGAAGAAGTTGTAAAAATTGCTGAGTCAAGTGATACGTCAAAGTTTACTTTTACCTATGATGACGACATGTCATTAGAAGATAAAATCAGGGCGGTAGCACAAAAAATTTATCGTGCCGATGATATTGTCATTGATAAAGCAGTTAGCGATCAGCTTAAAGGTTTTGAAGAAAGGCGGATATGGAAAACTCCCAATCTGTATTGCAAAAACTCAATACAGTTTCTCTACTAATCCAGCTCTTAGAGGTGCGCCAACAGGATTTACGGTTCCTGTAAGAGAGGTGAGGTTTCAGCAGGTGCAGGATTTATAGTAGTTGAAACCCGGAGCCATAATGACAATGCCTGGTCTACCAAGAGTTCCAAGTGCTAATTAAATATGCTTGATGAAAAGGTTAATTCAAGGCTTATTTTAATTTTTAATATTCCAAATTTAATTAACTATACCCCTTAATTGGGGTATAATTTCTAACATGTATTCTAAAACCACTAGCGGAGTGACCGTTACTGTAACTCCATACTTTCTTGATGATCAATCCTCACCCCAGGAAAGTCACTATGTTTGGGCCTATCAAGTAAATATAAAAAATACTAGTCCCATAACAATAAAGTTAAATCATCGAAATTGGGTGATTATTGATGCGAATGGAAAAATTATTAACGTCCAAGGTGAAGGCGTGGTTGGGGAATTTCCCATACTTAAACCTGGTGAGAGTTTTGAATATACTAGTGGTACTCCACTAAAAACAACTAATGGGATAATGCAGGGATTTTATCTTATGTCTCAAGATAATGGGGAACAAATAAAAATTGATATTCCAACATTCTCTCTAGATAGTCCTTATAATAAAAAAAATCTTCATTAAATTTAAATGCTCAATTTAAAACCAATTGCTCTAGTCGGAGGAACAGTTGTATGTGCTGTAGGTTTTTTACTTTTTTATTCCTTTGATAACTGAAATATTTTATCAATCTGAGTCTTGGCAATCCTATGCTGTACCTATTCTTATTTATCTTATTGTAGGTGGATCTTTTGTTATAACTAATCGAAATATTGAGCTCAAAATATCTATAAAGGAGGCTTTTATTATTACAGTTTTATCATGGATACTTCTTGCCTTCCTTAGTGCCGTCCCTTTTATTTACACAAAAGTAAACTTAAGTGTTGTAGATGCTCTTTTTGAGTCTATGAGTGGTATTACTACCACTGGATCAACTGTAATTAATAATCTTGATTATCTTCCAAAAGGAATTCTGATTTGGAGGGCAATGCTTCAATGGTTAGGAGGTATTGGAATTATAGTAATTGCATTATTTATCTTGCCCTTTTTGCGAGTTGGTGGAATGCAACTTTTTCATCTAGAAGGTGATGATCCTTTTGAAAATTTTTACCCAAAATTTCATCTGTATATCAAGATAGTTATTTTGTATATTCTTCTGACCTGATTTTGATAATTTTTTATTTTTCTATGGATGGGAATTTTTGATCATTAGCTCATAGCTTTACAACAATTTCTACAGGTGGTTTTTCAACCATGATCAATCTTTTGCTTATTTTCAAAGTAATTCAATATTATTTATAGCTATTATTTTTATGATTATAGGTAGTTTCCATTTTTGTTAAAAGCCCAAACAGTATCAATAATATTTTTTCAACTTAAAGAAACACCCAAATAAGAATATTTTATTAATATTATTTTTATCTATATTCATTATTTATTTTTTTGCTGAAATGTATTGATGGAAATTTATTTCAAAAAATAATAACTATTTCTTTAATACTATTTCATCATTTCAGGAAGGTATGTAAGGAAAACTTTGAAAGTTTGGGGAAAATTTTGCTTTTGTTTTATTTTTTAATTTTGATGTTTATTGGAGGTTGCCGATCAACAACAGGTGGGTTGAAGGTATTCAGATTTCAAATACTTTTTAAATATTAAGCTTGCATTTTAAAAAATGCTTAAACCCTCATGCTGTTATTGCATATTTAAATTTAATAAAAGTATTCCTGAATCAACTTATGAGTCGGGATGAGTTTTTCTTTTTATATATTTTTACTTTGCTTCTTCAGCACTATTATATCATTTAGTGGTTTGATTTTTTAACATGTATTTCAGCCGCCTTCCAGCTATTTCAAATGTTGGCCAGTTGGAGATATTATTGGCCAGAAAGGAATTATTCAACCTTTAGTGATTATTCTAAAACAATTTTAACTCACAATGTTTTTAGGAGACTTGAAATGCTTACTATTTTAATTTTATTTCTTCCTCTTTCTGGAAAAATTAATTTATTTCCTTAAGCTTTGAAGAAATGCTCTCAAGAGACTTATGCATCAAGTTTATATCAAGATTATCTTGATCTTTAATAGCAAATTTCCAACTATTTCACCATATTTTTTTGTGTTTACATTATAAGTTTTAATGTTCGTTGAGGATTTTTTTTCATAAACTCTAAGGATAATGAAATAGAAAATTTGTAATAGTCTTTTTTTTTCTCTATCATATTGAATTTGTTTACTTTACAGATAAATTGCCATCAAACCCATCTGTTTTTATTCTATTGTCAAACCAATACTGAATAATCTCACTCATAATTTCATGATCGGGACTTTCAGTTTCAAATTTATTTACAAGTATTTTTGAAACAGTATTGAATTTAATTGTATCATATGTAAATTTCAGGCTTGATTATTTGTTTACTATTCATTTCAAAACCCCAATAAAAAAAAAAAATAAAAATAAACTTATAATTTAACCATTTCATGATTCCTTCTGAGCTACCATCCTATTCTTTGCTTGTTTCAAAACAATGGATTTTGGTCCTTTATTACATCATTTGAAACTTCTGAACCTATTTTTGCAGGCAGGCAATGCATAAAAACTGCAGAGTAGAAGTTTTTTCATTAATTCTTGATCAACCATAAATTTTTTTTAAATTGGCTTCTTTTTTTTATCTTTATCATTCATTGAATTGAAAACATCAGTCATGACACAATCTGCTATTTAAAATTTTCATCAAATTCAAAATGATAAGAAATATTTCTGATTTTGGAAAATTATTATGATTTTTTTCATAAATTTTTTTATTAGTAAATATATCTATTTTTGATGTGACTAAATATTTCATAGACTCTAATAAGCTAAATAAAACATTATTTAAATCTCCACACCAAACAACCTTGAAACCATCTTCTTTTTGAAAATGTTCTTTTAAGGTATAAATATCAGAAATTGCCTGGCATGGGTGTGAAATATCAGATAAAGCATTTGATAATTGGTTTATTAAAATATTTTGATGCTAGTTTTAATTTTCATGATTAGTTGTTCTAAATACTAAAGCATCAAGATAACAAGACATAATTTGGAAAGTATCTTCAAAAGACTCAACTCTTTGTAAATTTAACTCTTCAAGCTTGATATCAATATATTTTCCATTTAATTGATTTATTCCAACCTGAAAAGAAAGTCTGGTTTTTAGTTGAGTTTTTCAAAAATTAAACCGATATTTTATTTTTAAACAATCCTCAGTATTAGGCTTTATAGATTTTGCTAAATTTAATATAGAGTCAAAATCATTTTTGCTTAAGTCTGAAATATTTAATAAATTTTTCAAATTTTAGATATGTCCTCTTTTTTACATTTTCGATGTAAACTGATTGACTAGGAAAAGCAAATCCTAATCCAATTTTCTCACTTCTTTTTAATCTTTAAAGCCAAGTTTTCTTTTAATGTTAAAAATTCTTCCCAATCATTTGTAGAGTAAAACAATATACAAGTATATCAACAGAACTATCATTGAATTTACCCAATCTTACAAATGATTTAAAGTTATCATTTCCCTAAAAGTCATTACTATTTTTAATGTAATCGCTTATTGTTTCTGTAAAGTTTTTAATTTGTTCTAAAGTTGAATTATACTCTAAACCTATTACCCAATTTATCCTTCTATTTGTTCTATTCGAATAATTAAGATTGGGGCTTCTGCAAATATATAATTTGGTATTGTTATTGGAGTTGAGTCAAATTTCTGATTAATGTAGATCTGAACCAATATGTTCGACAGTACCTTCCGTATGTCCAGGAACATTGATTACATCTCAATATGAAATCTTTTTCTAATAAAATCATAATTCCTGAAATTAAATTTTTAAATAAATCTTGAGCCCCAATGCAACAGCTACACCAAATAAACCTAATCCAGCTATAACGGGACCAATTTTAATACCCAAACTTCAAGGACAGCTACTGATCCTAAAAAATAATTAAATATTTGAGTGATCTTATAATCCATAAGACTAAAGCCTTCGATAGTATATCTTCTAGTTTATGAAAAGATTAGAAAAGGAATTACAGCTTGGTGAATCAGCCAAAAAAACAAAAATAGTAGAGAGTGTGTTATTAATTTTTGAAAATAAAGACCTAAAGTTGAGTCAACATCAAAGTAAAGAGTAATAATTAAAAAAACGATAACAATGGGTAAAAAGTCTTATTGGAGGAATTAAAGAGTCAAATAATTTATCATCAATAGAGGTACTTGTTTTTAATACAATTAGTTTGACTTTATTTACATAAAATTTAGCGATAAGTCCTCTGACAGTAAAGCTAAAATAAAGGCAACCAAGATGAAACCGAGCTCACCAAGACTTAAACCAAATACTCCATTTATAAAAACAGACTTAATTTGAGTGAAAAATTGTCGAATATTAACATAAGATTTAGTTCGGATATTAGATTAAAAAAGCCGCATAAAGCGGCTTTTTATTTTTAGATTTTCTTAGATTACATCATGCCTGGCATGCCGCCACCCATGCCACCCATGCCGCCCATATCAGGCATTGCGGTGCAGATGACTTATCTTCTGGCTTATCTGTAATCATTGCTTCAGTAGTAGTTAATAATGCAGCAACAGATACAGCATCAATCAAAGCAGTTCTTACAACTTTAGTTGGATCCACGATACCAGCTTTTACTAAATCACAGAATTTTCCTGACTGAGCAAAAAAACCATAAGAATTTTTTTTGCTTTCTATGTTTTTTCCCTGCAATCACAGCCCATCATGACCTGCATTTTGTGCTTTTTGCTTAAGAGGGCAGATGGGGCTTTTTTTTACTATATCAACCCCTTTTTTGGTCATCATTTTCAACCTTTAGGGGTTTTGGAAAATTAGTTGCGTAATAAAAGAGCGGGCCCCACCAGGAAGTATCCCTTCTTCTACAGCAGTTTTTGGCCCTGCATGCATCTTCCAAAACGGTCTTTCTTTTTTTTAAATTCAACTTCAGAAGCGCCACCACTTTAATTACAGCAACAAAACCCCCCAAGCTTAAAACAAAAATCTTTCCCCCCAATTTTTTTCTGTCTAGTCGGGAAATTGTTTCTTCAATTTGCTTTTTTTGATTTGATCGCAACGTGCTTTCAAAATCTTTTTCTTCCGGACCACCAAAGATAGTTGGTTTTCTTTTTCAACAACAACTCTCTTTGCTTTTTCCCAAACATTCCATTGTTACTGACTCTAATTTTAAATTTCCCCCGTCCTTTACTGATTACCTGACCACCTGTTAAAAAAAGCAATATCCCCCCAACATTGCTTTTCTTCTATCACCAAAACCAGGGCTTTACGCAGCAATTTTTAAACCACCTCGCAATTTATTAACTACGAGTGTGCAAGTCTTCACCCTCAACATCTTCGATATAATAAGAAGAGGCTTATTTGATTGTCCCTACGGACTCTAATAATGGTAGCATTGGCTGTAAGCTTGACAGTTTTTCTCATGAAAAAAGGGAATTAAACAATCATCCATTTCACCCTTTCATTTTATCGCATTAGTAACAAAATAAGGGCTTAAATATCCCGATCAAAATCATTCCTTCAACACTCTAATTCTGTATCTACTCTTGCTTCTTCAACAGTATCACACCCTTTACCTATTTTTTGCATGCTTCTGATATCATTCCACCAACTTCTGTATCACCTTAAAAGGCGATAGTACCTACTTGTTGCACTTCTTTTCAGATTTCCCGCTTTAAAATTTTCTTATGAAGTTTTTTTATGATTGCATCTGCTGCGTTTCCATCCTCTTTTAAGATCCATGGGTTTAATCCAGCTGCAACAGCTTTCATCCCTTTCCCAGTGCCAAGGCTTGGCATAATACAGTTGATGTTGTAGTTCCATCACCTGCAGGTCATTAGTTTTGTTTGCAACTTCTTTGATCATCTGGGCCCCATGTTTTCAAATTTATCGGCTAGCTCAATTTCTTTTGCAACTGTAACACCATCTTTTGTGGTTCTTGGAGAACCAAAAGATTTATCATAACTAACGTTTCTCCCTTTTTGGGACCCAATGTAACTTTGACAGCATCTGCAAGGATGTTAACCCTTTAAGCATTTTAGCTCTAGCGTCGTGCCAAATTGAATTAATTTTGCTGACATTTAAAATTTTCCTTTCAATTACTTTTCAATAATTCCCTGATGTCAGACTCCTTCATAATCAGAAATTCTTTACCATCAATTTTAACTTCAGTGCCAGACCACTTACCAAATAAAATTCTGTCACCTTTTTACATCTAAAGCAACAATTTTTGGGCCCTTTTCATTTCTAGCACCACCCCTACAGCAAGGACTTTACCTTCCATAGGTTTTTCTTGAGCGTATCAGGGATAATGATACCGCCTTTTGTCTTATCTCAGAATTGACTCTTTCGACTAAGACTCGATCTGTAAGGGTTTAAATTCATTTTGTACCTCTATATATTTTATCCCAAATTTGCACTCTATAACCTTTAAATGCTAAATCTTGTATATACATAATCATCTATGCTTAGGTTTCAAGGTTTAATTAATTTAAAAATACATTAAATATTGCACTTTTCATAAGAATAATTGATTATTTCCCTCTATTAATGGCTAATAAAAAGCTCTAAAACTAGGTAATCGATTATCTTTGCTTCGAAAAGGAAAATATGACCTTAGATGAGTTGTCAGCTAAATCCGGTGTATCAAAATCATTTTATCTCAGATTGAAAGAGATTTATCTAATCCCACTGTTACTACTGTCTCCAGAATAGCGGAGGGTCTCGATGAAAACCTATCAGACTTTTTTTTAAAATTGAAATAGAAGAAACTAACTCATTTGAAGGGTTTAAAGAGACTCCTCCCAAAAACTTCCAAAGATGGTTTGTGTGAACTAAATATTTTAGGGGCTGAGAAACAGTAAACTGGCTTCAGTGGTATATTTAGAAATGAAACCAAAAGGAGTATTAGACTCTAGATCTCACGGTCCAAAACTTTCGAAAATTTGACTGTCATTGATGGTCAAATTCAAGTTTCATGCGGTGAGTCAAAAAAAAATTATCAAAGGGTGATACGTTTCGTTTTCAATCAAATAGAAATCATACTTTGAAAAATATTTCTAAAAAAAAGCTAAAGTATTGATGATAAATTATATAGATCCAGTTAATGGTTCATTCAATTAATTTTGCAACAAACTTACTATAAAAAACAATTAGTTCTTTTAGGTGGGGACATGCACATGTCCAAGTTTTAAGAAAATTATGTATGAATTTTATGAGGGACTCCATGTAATATTAGTCAATGACTCTCTAGAGTCTGCTTATTCAGGTATGACACCAGCATACATTCAAGATTTTTATAAAAAAATGAGATTATGATTGACCTTCAGAGACTTTGCTTTAATGCTGGAGTAACTTTTGTAATGATGAAGTTATCCAACTCCAAACTGAAAAGAAAAAGGTAATTTAAAAAAATCATCCTTCAATCCATTATGATTTACTTTCTATTAACACAGGATGTATTTCAAAAAGAAATAATATTAAAATTCATGAAAATTCAAAAATATTTTTATAAAACCTATTAATAATTTAATTAAAAATTTAAAAACATTAGATGAGCTTACAAAAACACAAATAATATTAAGATAAATATCATTGGTGGTGGTGTGGCAGGGTTTTGAAATCAGCTTTGCCTTACGCCTACGTTTTCAAGAATAAAGTTTTAATAAATATAATTTCAAAAAAATATTCTCTTAGAAAAACCTAAATACCAAAAGTATTAGTGAATTAAAAAAACAGCAAAAAACATGAATATTTTTTAAAAGAAAGTGATGTTATAGAGATAAAAAAAAATGAGTTGTTGCTTTCAAATGGAGAAACTTTTCCATCAGATCTAAACTTAATTTCAACTGGGGCACAATTACCTGCATGGATACAAAATAGCTCTCTTGAAAAAATAGATGAATTTATTGGAGTAAAAACAAATCTTCAAAGTATTACTGATGAAAATATATTTGCTGCAGGTGATGTGGCAAACATTCTAGACTTTCGAAGGCCCAAATCAGGTGTGATGGCTGTTCGACAAGGGCAGATATTAAAAAGAAAATATTTTTAAAAATTCAGGTAAAAAACTAAAAAATTTCGACCACAAAAAATTGGCTTTTTTATTATAGGCACCTATCCTAACAAAGCTTTAATAAATTACTTGATTTTTCATTTCATGGTAAAGTGGTGTTGGTTCTAAAAAATGGATTGATAAATCTTTTATAAAAATTCTCCTTTCCAAATAAATTAAGTATGAAAAAAAAATAATTTCAGATAATTTTAAAATTCAAATCAAGAAATGTATTGTCAAGGCTGTGGTTCGAAGATCTCTAAAAGTAACACTATTGGACTACTTGTCAGAAAGCTCTAATAATAATGAATTAGCTGACTCTAGTATTGTAAAGTTTCTAATAATCAAATTTTACAAACTGTTGATCATATCAAGCTCTTTAATTCTATTGACCTTTTGATTTTGGTATCATTAGCTATTTACACTCACAAAATGATATTATTGCAGCAGGAGGAAGTGTTCACTCTTTAAATATCTCAGTAGGGGGTACCATTTGGGGATGGAAACACTGAAATATTTTATTTAAAATCTTTATGGAAGTTGTATTATATTTTTCCAAATTTGACAATGCCTCTCAATAATCTCAGGTCACAGTTATCAAACTTTCGAGCCATAATTACAATCAATATGAACGGTATATATGAGTTTGAGTCAAAAAAACTTTAGCTAGAGAAAATAATTTAATCTATTTATCAAAACCTTTAGGAGTTGGGTATCTCTTGGCTGCATATTTCAAAATAGTAATCTTTTGGACTATCAAGATTTTAATGAGGTTTTATCTAATATGAAATTAAGTAATAAAATGCTTCAGAGATAGTTAAAAAACACCAAACCAAGTCAAATGACTTATTATTAGTGGTTTTGGACTCGCATCCCATTTAGGGTGATATATAAATCTTCGGGATTAACTGCTAATATTCATCTTGATGAAAAATTATTAATTAACTCCTCTAATTTGAGATTTCAAAAAATTTCAAAGCACCTCGAATTTAAAATTTTTCTAGATCAAAGAAAGCAAAAAAAAAATAACTAACAATATTACTCAGTCTAATTATGACATTTTTCACAGTGATTTTAAAAATAATTATTTTTTACCGAAATTTTATTTAGATTATTTTGAATATTGTGAGACGAATGAATTAGATATAGAGGTCGAAAACTGATATAAATTTATTATTAGAAAATATTTTATAAAAAAAAATTACAAAAGAAATTCTTTTGTTAATGATTATTTATTTTTTCTAATTCAAAATTTTTTATATAAAATTCAAAACAACAAAATAAAGATAATTATTATGACTTATTTTCTATTTTATAAAAAGATTTGACGATTTAATTAAATATAATTTAGATTTTGATAGTTTGTAATTGAATTGAAAAATAAAGTTTTTAATGAAAAATAATTATTATATAACAACACCTATTTATTATCCATCAGCTAAACCACATATGGGTCATGCTTACTCTAGTATAGTTGCTGATTTTTTTGCTAGATTTAAAAAATTAATGGTTTTAAAGTTTATTTTCTAACAGGCACTGATGAGCATGGTCAAAAATTGAAAGCACAGTTACGCATGAAGCTTACAGGAGCTCGAGGGCTTCGAAGATCCGTCAGAAAAATTACAGACCGAGAAGAAATCCTCTTTCGAGGGCGAGTTGGCCGCTGAAGATACTCGTCACATTGAGAACGAGTGATGACGTGGTCCTCTTGACAGCCCCTTTCCTTGCGGTATTAAATTGAATGGCGAAGTCGAAGACTCGCCAGATATGTCAACACGGAAGCATATGGGCATGGATGGCTAATGATTGCCAGACCACATGACTACGATAGCATCACTTCTTGTCCCCCGAGGAATATATCGAATTCCTCGCTGAGGGGCTCTCGATCGCCGCCAAGTCATCTTTGGCCATGACGAGGGGTCTTGTTTTCCCAGTCTATTTCCGAAATAAGCCAAGTATCTCGCTTCTTCTATCTGATAGCCCCCTCTCAATTTGCATTCTGTAGAGGAAATTCTTGAGCCTGCCAAGTTTAAACCCTGTTGGAGGAGAGTTCTGCTGCAAGCATACGTCCGTCAATACGGGCGCGGGGCATGATTCCTCTGTTATCCGGCTGTTTTACGGCATCGACATACTGACGTCTACTATGTCCAATTACTTCCAGATAATCCAGCACGTCTTCTCTGAGGCGGACTAATTGCAGCATGAAATCTTCTGACCTCTTCGACACCGGGATTAGGGACGTTTCCGCTCTATGCCCATCAGGAGCTCGAGAGAGAACTAATCTCGGCATTAGTCGCCTTGAGGCTCCTGCTTTATCGCAACATCAAAGTTCTTTCTTGAAACACCCATTTGAGAACATGACTGCCAAGTCAACTGCTAGTTTTCCAGTAGGCGAATACCCCTCTGAGGGCGTGAACCGGGCAGAATCTTTCTGAAGAGCACCTTGTTCAGCCATTATCGAAATAGACCGACCCGATCCTGGCAGCTCAAGCATCTTTCTAAACTCTGTACCGATCTTCCCTTGGCAGACACTGAGTCTAACATCTGTAAGTTATCGCCCAGACTCACGCCTCCGTCTCTTCTTCAATCTCCCCCACCCTCTGAAACGGCAACAAATCGATACGCTCTGAGTATTCTCAAACCATCTTCTGAGAAACGCTCAGAAGCGGACCCAAAGGCCCAATTATCTTAGAGCCGCATCAGAAAGACCTCCGAAGGGATCGATAAACTCACCATCTGGATAAGATACGGCCATAGCATTCACAGTAAATCACGTCTAGATGTCTTCCGATCGGCCCCGAAATTAACGACATCAGGGGTCGACCATCGTTTATGGGATTCAGTCCTTGGGGTGGTTACCTCCATTCAAATCGATCCGGGAACCCTACTATTTGCCCCATATTTGCTCCGTGAGTTAACAAATTTTGGGGAAAATTTTGACAAATCCTCGGGGGAAATCTTTGCGATATCTAGCTCCCTTCCTTCCGATCAACCCGCCCTTATCCACCCGCCTACATCCAAGCCCTCCTTCAAACCCAAATTTTTTAACCCGGTACTTTTTAAATCGCTCAGCGGGGCCCAGGCTCTCTCATAATTTGGCAAAACGGCCTGGTTTTATGTGCCGTTTAGCGGGGGAACGAGGGGGCCTATACTTCGGGTTGCAGGTCCCAAACCGTACCCCTTGAGATTTTTAGGCCGCATGAGCATTCATTAAAAAGGGGACCTTGAACGTATGACCATCCCTGGAATGCATACACAAAGCCCTTACTTTGATAGAGAAAACGGACCATACTCGATGGGAAACATCGCTATGAGATACGGAATGGGCCTGCTGTTCCCTTGTTGGGTCGTTGACTACATCTGGACGACTCGATACCATCATTACCTGGCTGGGAGCATCATCGGGAATATCAAGGCGGATGTCCTGGAACACGTCTTCGGGAGCATCCCTCCGAAGACAAGTAGACACCTGTTATCGGAGACCTCGCCTATCGGTCCCCTTTTGAGACTTCTACTTCCTGCCATCGATCCCGGCTTCAAACAAGGGGATATCGCCATCCAAGCTCTCCCTGACGGGCGTCTATAGAATCAAGCATCTCAAAAAGTCGGAAGAAGGACTCCTACCGATTCTATCAAGAACCAATCTGGAGCGGGTTGTTTCGATCTATTTTCATCCATGATTCCCTTTAATACAAGCGGCTTCAACATATCCCCCCCCTCTTCGAAGAATTCTTCAGAAGTGGGTCAGAGACAATTTTCACAACTGAATCCACAACATCCGGGTCTTCCATCCAGGAACTTTCTCGAATCCTGCAGTCAGTATCGTAACAACCTCGGGCACGGATCTCGAGATCCTGTATCCGGGGTCTTTCTAGTGCAGAAGACGCAGAGACGGATATTTCTTAACGCGTCCGACACACCAGTCACCTCCTCGAGGAGATCCTCTGGCAGTCCGGTAGAGGCCTTCTCCCCGGTCATCTGACATGCTATTGCTGAGTGTCCTACGAACTGCGGATGAGGAGTCTGATGCTATGGCTCGTATGTCTTCCTCACTGACTTTTCCTGAATCAATAGCGCTGAGCTGACAACTTCCTCACTGCACGATCTACATTTTTCAGGCCCTCTGAGCCGCTTTCGGGTCATACGAATCAGACTAACCACGCAGCCAGCCTGATTTTCGCATCACTGTCTTCGCATAAATCCCTCAGCACACCCTCGGGAGATGACGTTCGCGATGCAATTCTCGCTGCGAGGAAAACGTCGATCGTTGTTCCCACTCGAAGCCTGACTCCGCAATTCCGGGGTCCTTGCCGTCTACCAGCGTTCAACTGCAATCACCGCTTGACGAACCATTCGTCGTCATCTCAAGAAAAGGAAGAAAATGAGGCATTGCGGCTGGTCGCCCGTCTTCGAAGAGCTTTCTAACCGCCTCTTTCCCTTTTCTTTTACGAACATCCTTTTCCCCGAGTCGTGTTACCTCCTTCGTCAACACGTGTCTCGGACACAGAGGTCCCGCTTGAACCCCGCAAACAACCGTGTTGTTCAAGCCATATACGCACAGCGGATGGACAGGGTCCGTGGTCTAGGGTTATGACGTCGCTCTTACAAAGCGAAGATCGCAGGTTCAATTCCTGCCGGACCCCATCAATGCAAATAAAGGGGAGACGTCGTAGGAAACCCATGGTCGAGGAGATCGCAGGCCTGGCTTCGAGAATGGAAGACGATTGAAGAAGAGGCAATGGACCATTTCTGTGGCCGAATCCTGTACAGGGGGCCTCATATGTTCGACATTCACAGACATCTCCGGGATGCTCTGAGTGGTTCAAACGGGGAGGGGTGGTCTATTCCAATTTTTCAAAAATCTCAAAGTAGATGTATCGTTTTTCTTTTTTCGATGAAGAGGGGGGGGCAGTTCCCAAAGGGCCCCGCAGATGGAAACATGGTGCGCGTCACCACTGGAAACTGACATCAGTTTGTCAATAACAGGGATTGCTGGCCCGACTGGGAAACCAGAGTCAAAAGGAAGTGGGTTGGGGTTTATGTCGCAGTCACGACTGCAGATGGAAGAAAAACACGTACGGGGGGAATGTTTTTGGAAACCAACGACCGAATTGAGAATAAGCGTTCATTCGTTAAATTTGCTTTGCGCATGGCCCCCGGAGATTCTAGACCATAGCGATGATCGATGATGGGAGGCGCAGGGCCGAAGAGCGTCAAAGAATGAGGAAAAGGCTGACCAGAATGGGGATGAGTGGGATGGCGCACTGGCGGGGCCCCCCGGGGGGCAAGCGGGGCCAAACCCTCGTCAGTTGATTTCGCATCAGAAACACATTGGGACTGAATATTGGATGCCAATGTCCCGTAATCGCGCCCGATACCATGATGAGCATCCCTCTAACTTCCCCTTTTTTATGCCATCCGATCCGGTGCCGATTCAGCCCCCGACTCAGTCGAAGGGAATTCCCCATTAGGCGTTCCCCGATACCATTGGGTTTAATCAGTATCAGATTTGGATTTTTCTTATCGAAAGAGCCCTTTAAAACTCCAAAACGATTGTTGGTTTACGATGCCGAAAAAGAGACTCATCGAAATGGGTTCGGGGAAACCGGGTCTCAAAATTTTGGGGGAATCCTCTGGTGCTGAAATCGATAAAAAAAAACCTCCGCACCCCCCCTGATGTACACAAAAACCCCTCCAAAAAAAGAATCAGGCCGAGTAAAAACCAATCAAAAAAGAACGATATTGCCCCTCCTCCAAGGCCCTGGGGCCGGGCCCATTCAATCCAAGATTTTCCATTTCAAGCCAGAGATGTTTATGCCGGGGATCGAGATTCATTTCCACATAACGGCAACTTCCCTTACCGAGGGGAACTAACGATATGCAGTCATGTTTTTGGACAGATTATCCCAAAAATTGAAAGATATGAAACGGAAACCGGAGATTCCCAAAAACCAATCCCAATATCGGAAGCATGGGCAGAGAGAAAGTTCAAGAAACTCCTCAGCCTCAGGGGTCACTCTGATAAGGGGTTTTCGAATTTAAAAAGATTTGGAAAGAATGGCGATATACAATTTTTCCATTTGGGGGGTTTTAGTCTGGCTCGGAGAATGTGACTCTTTTTCAAAAACAGAGTGGGGAAAAACCAGGGGGTACAGGGGTATCACCCCCGTTAAAGATGGACTTCTGGGTGACGATGTGATCGGAGTAACCGGATATTTCAAAGGGGGTGGCCCGGGTTTAGGGCGACCAATAATCGTCCAAGTTTGGGAAAACACCATGAAAAAACACGGTCAGGCTCACACGCAGCCGTTCCGGGGGCATTCCTTTTGGGGCATACATGTGGGCAGCAGGGGCCCTTTCCCCGCCCCCCCGTGGCAGAAAAATGGGTTTTAATGGTTCCGGGGAAAATCCCCCGGCGAAGAATATCCGCTACCCTGATGACTGGAGACGGTGAAGGGGACGGATATACCCCGGACAAGAAGACCATCTTTTAGATAAAGGACCTCTAAAAAGTACGGGGGGTTGGCCAGAATGGTGGAGGATCTCCCAGATTGGGTGGACACGATAATACTCCCCGGCAATCACGATGCTGTCAGGGCCCGCCGAGCCCCAACCCGCACTGGACCCCAGGTCCAGCAAGACTACTCCGATTTAATTCGCGGGAAACCCTTTTTGATTTCAGCCTCCATGGGGGGCAG
>BOYI01000003.1 GCA_019651435.1 Pelagibacteraceae bacterium | reverse complement strand
ATTGATTTATTAAATTGAATACATATTTAAATTAGTTTCAAGATTGATTAATTTTAAAGTTAATTTTTGTTTTTTAATTGAATAAATTTCAGCCCATAAACAAACGAGGTGATGAGTCAAATAAATCTTTTCCAAAAAACGATCTCAGAAAATTGATTTGATAATTAAAAGTTATTGATTTCTTCTTCATTAATATTTTTATTTGAATTTTCAATTGAATGGGAAATTTATAAATTTTAATCTTGGGTAAGAAAGATAATTTTGATAATATAAATCTGAGATAATTTAATATTACTTTTAATTGAATTATGATTTAAAGCTCTTATTATTAAATTTGATAATCACTATAGGAATTATTAAATATTATTTTATTTTTAAAAGATAAATTTTTAAAAAAGTATCTATTAAAAAGTTCATTTTAATTTTTAAGTTTAAAACTATCACTTGGATTACAAATTGTGATTCATTTCTTTTTAATATGTAAAATCAAATTCTTTTATTAATGAGTAGTTTTTTAAATTTATTAAATTTTGTATAATTAAGTTTGGGTGAAATAGGTATAAAATTTTAAAATCACAGACTCAAAACTTTCAACACTTGATAATTCAGTCTTTAGATAATCTTTTAAAAAAAATTTATAATTTTCAGATCTTAAATAAAACCCTCAAAAGTAATTGGTCTTCATTTATTGAACGGGTTGTTGATATCTATTTGGTAAATAAACCAGATGCTGAAATATCATTTTTTTATTTATACTTTTTTTGTCTAATTTTTAAAAGAAGTGTTTATTTGTCATTGTTTTGATTTTTAATATTATCTATAAATTGATGTATCTCCCCAGAACTTTTATTATTAATGAAGTAGAAAATTGATATTTTTCTAAAATTCAAAATTTGGGCTAAGAAATATTTTTGGTTTAAATTAAAACCCTTCGTATTTTTTGCTATTGGTAATAATAGGTGCAAAAATTCCTTGGTCTCCACCAAAGTGAAAATTTAATAGTAGGTGTCAAAACCCTTTTTCTTGGGCCTTTGCCCATAATGAGTAAAATAAGGAAAGGGAAAAAACCTTATAATCTGCTATTTGTAAAAAAGTATCAAAGTGGGTAAAATTTTTCCCCTTAATATTATATTCTGTTTTATCAAATTTGAAGGACCATGTTGGACAGTTAAAAAAAACCCTCTAATTCCAAGGTGTAAGAAAATTATTATAAAAATTTATTATATTATTTTCTATCGAGATTATCTGAGTCTACTTTTAAATCTCATTATAAATATAACTAAAATTATTTGCAGTAAATGTATTTAAACTAGTTCTCCTTTAAGTTTTCTCCACTTAAAATAGTTAATTCTTCATATAAGTAAAAATTACCAAAACTTCAAACTCATTTTTTTTTAATCAAAAATTTCCCTTTATAATTAAAATATTTTTTTTTAAATTTATTTTTAAATTTTGATAATTCAAAAATTTTCTTTTTCATTATAAGTATTTACTAAAATTAATATAAGTTCATCTTAGCTTTTAAACCTTATTACTTGATTAAATAAAAAAATAAAAATAATTTTTTTAAAAATATTTTATTCATATTTTTTAATTTTAAAAAATTAATCAAAAATTATTACGAATTTTGAAAAAGAATTGAAAATTATTACATAATTTGGGGGAAAAAAATAAAAAAAAAATATTAATAATAAAAAAAAAATTTTCTTTGTATTAATTCCCGGGTTAACTAATTTTTACTAAGAAAATCATTGAAAACAAAATAAAATAAAAATAAAAAGAAAAATTTGAAAAATATAATTTGATTTATGCGTTTGTTTTTTTTAATTTTTTTTAGTTTAAGACCAGAAACTAAAAAGTTTTTAAATAATTTTTTTTTAATTTTTTAAAATTATACTCATAAATTTTAGATTTATACTAAAAGGTTATTTTCTAATAATTTAAAAATTGACTTATTTCACCCCCCAAAATATTTGGTTTGTATTTCGAATTAAGATATTGATTATGTTTTTACCTTCTATCCCCTAAAAAAAGTTATTTTTTATTTCCTTCTTAAAATTTTTTGTATCCCCAAGGTTTTTGAACTAAATTTGTCTGATTTTAAATTTTTCAAAGTTTGAAAATTCTTTTTTTTCTCATAAAAGTAAAAAATAAAATTGGGAAAATTATTAAAATAGGTTTTTTTTTTCAATATATCTTTAATTATAAATTTAATTTATTTTTTTTATTTAAATAAAAATAAAAAAAAAAAAAATAAAAGGTACTTGGAAAATAAGTAAAAAATTTTAAAAGAATTAAGGGCTTAAATATAAATTGATTAAATGAAAATTTTTCACCCAAGTTTCCAATCAAAGAAAATATAAAGAAAATTGAGTAACTTACTCCCCACATATAATAAATGCTTTGAAAACTTTTTGATTAAATAAATTGTAAAGTCATTTTAAAATTTTATTAATAAAAAATATGTTGAAATTAAAAAAAGAAATTTAATGAATAGAAATATATAAATTAAAAGAATAAAATTATCAAAAGATATATCAAATAAGAATTTAATACTTTGGACAAAAGAATTAAAAAATATCATAGAAAATCTAATAAATTATTCATTTTATTACATAGAAGAAAATTATTTTAAATGAATCAACCGCCTAATATCAAAAAAAATATTGGAAAATTTTATTATGCCATAGTTTCTAAATTCTTTTTCTGATGTGAAATCAATTCAAGAGTATTATAATGATCTTTATCCATTAGGAGCTTCTTCATATTTTTTACTTTCTAAAATATAGGTAAATTTATCAAATACTGTTTTACTTTTTCAATTTATTTAAAATAAGCCTTTCACCATTAGAAAATACTAAATTAAAATTTGATTTTGATAGTTCTATTATAACTGAGTCAGGAAGTATAAATTGATTTTGATCATATATATAGCTTCATATCATAAAAGTATCATCTTCTTTTTTCAAAAAAATACTTACAATATCATCAATATGAAATTCATTTTGACTGGAGAACCTAATCTTTAAATTATTTCTAATTTCTAATTCTTTGATTTTATATTTTTCATAAAATTTATTTGCAATAATTTCATTATTTATTATGAAAATATAAAAGTGAAAAAAATTATAATTGAAAAAGAACTTCTTAATCCTTTACTTGATAAATATTGTTTTAAAATAATTATTTCATTACTATTTTTAATTTTAGAATTTAGCATGAAGCTTCCTATAGTATTAAAAAAGGCACTAAGGATTTATAAAACTAGGTAATGCTAATAGTTGTACCTAGCTATTTCTATAATTTGATTGTAATAGAATACTGAAATTCAATTATTCTGATAATTTGTGATAGCCAAATTAAACCAACAAATACAAGTAAGATAATTAAAATATATTTAAAATAATTGTAAATTATGTAAGATCTTGCTCTTCCAATCATGAAAGCTCCAATTTAACTTAATAAAATCCCTAATCAAAACATTAAAATTAGTTTTAAAATTTTAAAATCAATTCGAAATAAGAAGAAATTTAAATCATATTCTTACAATAAATAGTCAATTTTTGATTATTTGATTTTCATAATAATTCTCAAATAGATTTTCTTTATGCCCATCAAATAAATTGCTTAGTCTATTCCATAAAAATGTTATGGGCTCATTTATTCACAATTACTCCATTAAATTTGAAGCTTCACAAGTTGATATTTTTTGTGAAGATCAAAATCTCTAGATAATGTTGTCATGGCTTTAAGCAGAAGACTTTATTTACTCAATATATAAGAAAGGAACTCATTAAAAAGAAAATTTAAAACTTCTTATAAGTTAAACAAAAATAATATCAGAAGTTAGAGTCTATTAATTTCTTAAAAGAGCTAGTTTCTGAACCAAGTAATATAATTTACCCTGAGTCATTTGTTAAAAGAACTGAAAAGCAAATTAATAAATCTAAAGTAAATATTAAAATTTTAGATCAAAAAAAAATAAAAAAAATTGGATTAAACTGTTTACTTGCAGTTAGTCAAGGTAGTGCCAGACAACCAAGAGTAATGGAATTTTCTAAAAAAAATTCTTCTAAAAATGTAGATATTCTTTTTGTGGGCAAAGGTGTTTGTTTTGATAGTGGAGGCATATCAATCAAGCCAAGTGCTGGAATGGAAGAAATGAAATGGGATATGGGCGGTGCAGCTGTAACTGCAGCCATCATTAAATATTTGAGTGAGATTAAAACTAACTTTTCATATGCAGGTATAGTTGGTTTAGTTGAAAATATGCCAAGTGGCACCGCGTATAAGCCAGGAGATATAATAAAATCATATAAAGGCATTAATGTTGAAGTATTAAATACTGATGCTGAAGGTAGATTAGTTTTAGCTGATATTATCACTTATGGTTGCGAAATATACAAACCCAAGATTGTAATTGATTTTGCAACTTTAACAGGAGCTATAATGGTAGCACTTGGACAACATTATGCAGGTTTGTTCAGTAATGATGATGGTTTATCTGATGCTCTTTATAAATCTGGCATTGAGACAAATGAAAAGGTCTGGAGAATGCCTTTGCACGATGATTTTGATAAAGAATTGAACTCACCTTTTGTTGATTTAAAAAATATAGGAGCAGGTCGTTATGGAGGTTCTGTAACTGCTGCTCAATTTCTTCAAAGATTTGTCCCACCTAAGACTAAATGGGCTCATTTAGATATTGCGGGAACAACTTGGAAAAATAGTGGTGATATCTTAAATAGCAAAGGAGCTACTGGTTTTGGGTTGACTTTAATTGCAGATTTTATAGATAGATATTTCAAAAATTAGGAGTTTATAAAAAATGAATAGAACTTTCTCAATCATTAAACCAGATGCAGTTAAAAGAAATCTAATAGGTCATATCAATCAAATTATTGAAAATTCTGGTCTAAAAATAGTTTCATCAAAAAAAATGTATTTAACAAAGCAACAGGCTGAAATTTTCTATTCTGTTCATAAAGAAAGACCTTTTTTTAATAGTCTTGTTGAGTATATGACTTCTGGCCCAGTTCAAGTACAAGTGCTTGAGGGCAATGATGCTGTATCAACTTACCGCAAAATCATGGGGGCCACTAACCCTGCTGATGCTGAAGAGGGAACCATCAGAAAGTTATATGCAGAGTCTATTGAAGCGAATTCTGTTCATGGCAGTGACTCTGATGATAATGCAAAAATAGAAATTGAATTCTTTTTTTCTGGTTCAGAGTTAGTTTAAAAAATTTACTAAATCTTTGAATACTCGTTGGTGTTCTAATTTCTTATGATTTAAAGCTTAATTCATTTTCACTAGAAGTAGAAATATTTTTTTGATTTTGGCTTAAAATCTCACCGTCATCTAGATATTTAGTAACCTTGTGAATTGAGTAACCATATTTAATTTCATTATTGATCAGCATTCTTTTATGAGTCATTAGACCTTTGTATTTCGGAAGCAAAGAAGGATGAAGATTAATAATTTCATAATTTTTTAATAATTTCAGACTCGATTTTTTTTAGATATCCAACAGAAAATACAACATCACAATTGCCAATAAATTTAGTTTTCAAATTTGATACTTTTTCATAAATTTTTATTTCTAATTCATTCAATTTTATTAATTCTTTAATTTGTTTTGATATTTGATTATTGCTTATAATTGAAAGTGTAATAAATTTTTTAGAAGTAAGGTTTTTTTTTAATATCTTATATAGGTTGCTCCCACCACCTGAGAGTAAAAATGTAACTTTTTTTCTTTTAATTAATCTCACCAATTAATTTAAAAAACCTTTTATTTATAAAATGCTTATAGTGAGTTTTGTCAATTACAAATACCAATCCTAAACCACAATTAAATACTTCCATTAGCTCTTTTTCAGTAATCTTTAAGTTATCAAAAATAAATTTATATTCTTGAGGTAGGCTTGGTAAATTTATCTCAAACTTTGAATTTTTTGGAAGGCTTCTTTTAAAATTTGAAATTACTCCACCACCTGTGATATGAGATAGTGCTTTAATCTTATTTAAATCACTTTCATTTACTAGCTGATGGTAAAGTCTTGTTGGTTGCATTAAAATATGAGATAATTTTTTTTTCCCAATTTTTGCCTTTTTTAAATTAATTTTATTATCTTTTATAATTTTTCTTATAAGAGAGTAGCCATTAGAGTGAAAGCCATTAGATTGTACCCCTATAATAAGATCATTCTTTTTTACTCTTAATCTCTTTTGATTGAGTTTTAATCCAACAAGAAAACCAGCCATATCAAAATGATTTTTTTGGTATAAAGATGGCATTTCTGCTGTCTCGCCTCCAATAAGGGCACATTGAATCTTTTTACAAGCTCTTGTTATGCTTTTTAATATTTCTGTATATTGTTTTGGGATAACTGAACTACAAGCAAAATAGTCTAAAAAAAATAATGGTTTAGCCTTATTACATAGTAAATCATTTGAGCACATTCCAACTAAATCTTGTCCTATTCCCTCATATATTCCTAGTTCTGCAGCTAAAATAGCTTTTGTACCGACGCCATCAGTAGCTGAACATAATGTAATATCCTTATTAATTTTATATTCTGCGCTAAATCCTAGTTTGTTCCCCAATACATTTTTGTTATGAGATGACTTAATAAATTTTAAAGCTTGAATTATAAGCTGATCAGTTTTTACTACATCAACCCCAGATTTTTTGTATAGTTTGCTCAATGAAAATATTAATTTTATTAATTTTTTTTAGCTTAATCTCAAAGAATTTAACAGCTTACCAAGAAATTTCTATTCAAAAAGACAATTCTCTCATGAATTATGAAGATATATTGAATTCTATAAGTTCCTCTGTAGCTCAAGAAGATATTCAAGAATATATAGATAAAAATATCTACAACATTAACTTTAGCTCAGAAAATATCTCTTTTGATCTTGATTTTGAGAATCTATCAAAAGATTTATTTTCTCAAAAAATCACCTTTAACTTAATCTTATTAGAATGCTCTCTTAAAAAAAATTTTTTTTCATTAAATAGTAATATTGATGACTGTCCTCAATTTAATCATAAGATTATTAATAAAAAAAAATATCTTTATTTAGTTCATAAAAAATTATCGTACAGGCTAGGAGAGTACAATTCTTCAAAAAATTTAAGAGAAGTTTGGTATAATCTTCTATCTATCAATAATAATATTTTTCAAACTCTTATAACTCCTGATAAGTATTTAATTACTAAAAACTATTTAGGATATTCACCTAAAATTATTTCATATGATAATGGGAAATTAGAGATTGAAATTGAGGGTTTATATAATGAAAACAATTTCATTTCTTAATAATTTTTCTAATGCAAACTTTTTTATCCTTTGAAAGTTCAAATGACGATCAACTAATTGAGTCAAGTGAGAATGAACTGGCTATTAGAGCCTTACAAGAAAATAAAAAATATGTTTTTATATCTGGACCTAATAAATCTGGTAAAACATCTTTGGCTAAAAGATTTTCTGAAAAAAATAAAAAAAAATTAATTAATGATATACCTGAAAAGTTAGTTTTTGATACAGGTGTTTATTTAGACCTTAACCAACTCCCTTTAAAATCTGAAAATTTTTTTCATTTTCTACAATATTTTTTATCTAATAATTTAAGTTTAACTATTTTATCTAACCAATCATTTGATGACAGTTCCAATATTTCTGGAATTATACCTGATACGTTATCACGGCTAAAATTATTCACATTCATCACAATTGATCCTCCTCAGGATCAGTTATTATTCTTATTAATTGAGAAATTTTTAAAGAATAAATCAATTTCAGTTCAACCTAAAATTATTAAGCATATTATGAATTATATTGAAAGAACCTATGATGATGCATTCAAGGCAGCGGAAGCAATTAACCATTTGCTTTATGAGAATAACCATAATATTAATTTGTCTCTAATTAGCGATTATTATGAACAAATACAGAGACCTTTATCTTAAAGATATCAATAAAGATTTAATTGGGAAAACTATTACTGTTTCTGGATGGGTAAATAGATCCAGAGATCATGGTAATTTATTATTTATTGATTTAAGAGACTCGACTTCATTACTTCAATGTGTGTAGATAATTCTTCAACTATTTTCGAAAATTTATCTAAAATTAAAAACGAAGATGTCATTAAAATAACTGGTGAAATAACAGAGCGAACACCCGAAACTGTAAATTCAAATTTAGAGTCTGGCGAGGTTGAACTTCAAATTAATTCTTTTGAGCATCTCAGCCATTGTACTAATGCCTTACCTTTAGAAGTAAACTCTGAAAACGATTACGGAGAAGAGGTCAGATTAAAGTACCGATATCTTGATTTACGTCGAGAAAAAATGCAAAAAAACATAAAACTCAGACATAGTGTAATCAATTTTGTAAGAGAATTTATGAACAGTGAGGGTTTTATGGAATTGTCAACTCCTATTTTAACAGCACCATCACCTGAAGGTGCTAGAGATTATTTAGTGCCTTCTCGAATACACAAAGGTTCTTTTTATGCTCTACCTCAAGCTCCTCAACAGTTCAAACAATTATATATAGCATCAGGAATTGATAAATATTTTCAAATAGCCCCTTGTTTTAGAGATGAAGATAGTAGGGCGGATCGATCACCTGGTGAGTTTTATCAAATAGATATGGAAATGAGTTTTGCCACACAAGAAGATGTTTTAGATATTATCAGCAGATTATTATTTGAAGTCTTTGATAAATTTAAAGGAAAACAAAAATCTGTTAACAATCTTCCCTTTCCAACATTTACATTTAAAGAGAGTATGGAACAATTTGGATGTGATAAGCCAGATTTAAGAAATCCTTTAAGATTAAAAAATGTAACGGAGTTTTTTAAAGGATCGGGCCTTCAAATTTTTGAAAAATTAATTGAAAAAGGTGCAATTGTTAATTGCATTGAAGCTTCTAAGTCTCAGGGTAAGCCTAGAAGTTTTTACGATAATTTAAATAAGTGGGCGATTGATCAGGGAAAAAAGGACTAGGTTATATAAACTTTGAAAACAATGAGGCCAAAGGACCATTAGCTAAAAATTTTAATCCTGAAAAACTTCAGGAAATGATTGATAAAAATAATTTTAATAAAGCCGATGGATTGTTATTTATTTGTGACATGCCACATGAGTCTTATGATTTTGGCTCAAAAGTAATATCTAAAGCTGGCCAAGAGTTAGGTCTCATTGATGAAAACAAGTATGAATTTTGTTGGATTGTGGATTACCCAATGTACGAAAAAGATCCTATAACAGGTAAGATAGATTTTAGTCACAATCCTTTTTCTATGCCTCAAGGAGGAATGGAAACACTAACTAACTCTGATCCTTTAAATGTCTTAGCTTATCAATATGATATTGTTTGTAATGGTATTGAATTATCTTCAGGTGCCATTAGAAATCATCGACCAGATATTATGAAGAAAGCATTTGAAATAGCTGGTTACAATGAAGAAACCATAAAATCTAAATTTAGTGCTTTATTTGAAGCATTCCATTATGGGGTTCCTCCGCATGGAGGATGTGCACCGGGCCTTGATCGCATTATTATGCTTCTAAGTGATAATGAAAATATCAGAGAAGTTATTGCTTTCCCATTTAATCAAAGAGCTCAAGATTTAATGATGAATGCACCTGTTCAAATAGATGATAAGCAACTAAAAGAATTAAATATTAAGAAAACTTAACGGTTAGTTTTTAAAATTTTTTCAACATCCTCTATAGTAAGGTTTTCACCATCATACTCAGCAGGTATTTTGTAATTCATGATACCAATTTTAAAATAATATTTTCCAGATTTTCCTTTATATAAATTTGCCTTTTGTCTTCTTCTTTTTAAAACGCCTATTTCTCTGACTTTATTTGTGGGTTTATTTTTCTTAATATTGATTAGCTCAACAGCTTGTTCTAAACCAATTTCTAAAACATCAAACTTTCTTCCAAGGGAAGCAAAGATGTCTTGGTATTTAACATAGGGTCCATAAGCTCCAATATTAGCAATAACAGGTTCTTCTGTTTCTGGGTAATTACCTAGAGTGATTGGCAATTTTATTAGCTGGCTAGCTATGTTCATACCTAAATTCATAGGGTCATATGTTTTTGGCAATGTGACTCTTTTAGGTTTTTCATCATCAGTTTCTTTGCCGAGTTGCAGGTAGTAGCCATAAGGGCCTAGTTGAATTGAAATTTCTTTGTTAGTATCTGCATCAATACCTAAAATTCTAGGAAAAGTAACAATATCGTCATCATTGTTATTAGGATTTACTTCTTTTATAAAATTACCAATAGAAATAGTGTATTTACAATCTGGATACTTAGAGCATCCAATAAATCCTCCAATTTTTCCAACTTTGATACCTAAGTCACCACTACCATCATGTGTACAATTAGTCCATGAAGTGCATTTTGTATTCATTCCATCTTCTTTTTTATTAAAAATAACTGGAGAGAGTTCATCATTTATAACATCTATAACCTCTCTATTAGGTTTGCTCATAACTTCATCGATAAATTTTTGAAAATCCCTCCAAAATTTTAAAACTAATTCTTTCCACTCTGCTTTATTAGCAGCTACATCATCTAATTGCTGTTCCATATCAGCAGTAAACTTATACTCTAAGAATTTTTAAAATAATTGACTAAAAATACATTAACTACTCTGCCCCTATCATTTAAATAAAAAGATTTCCCATTTTTTATTACATATCCTCTAGATTGAATGACTTGAATTATTGAAGCATAAGTGGATGGTCTTCCAATATCTAATTCTTCTAATTTTTTAACTAAACTAGCATCTGTATATCGAGATGGAGGCGAGGTAAATGATTCGTCTATTTGTACTTTATTAGGCAAATATTCATCTCCAACATTTAAATTATCTAAAACAGAAAATGATTGCTCTTCTCCTTCTTCTTGTAAATTGTAAAGTTTCTTAAAACCATCAAAAACAAGTTTACCTAATGTAGCTTTTAATTGAATACTCTCTTCTGGGTTTGTAATGGTAAGAGCATTTAAATTAGTTTCTGCATTAGCCATTTGCGAAGAAATTGTTCTTCTCCAAATTAAATCATATAATTTGAATTGATCTTCAGTTACATGATCTTTAATAGAGTCAGGATGAATACTAACATCAGTAGGCCTTATCGCTTCATGGGCTTCTTGTGCATTTTTCTTTTTAGTTTTGTATTCTATAGGATCTTTGGGTAAGTATTTTGGACCAAAATCATTTTCTATTTTAGTTCTAATTATATCAATAGACTCTTTAGAGAGAGATATGCTATCCGTTCTCATATACGTGATTAAAGCTACTGTTTCTTTTTGAATATCAACGCCCATGTATAGCCCTTGAGCAATAGTCATGGTTTGACTAGCACTGAAATTTAACTGGCTATTAGCGGTTTGTTGAAGAGTTGAAGTATTAAAAGGAGCTTTCGGTTTACGGGAAACATTTCTCTCTTCAATTTTAGAAATATTGAATTTACTGGATAAAATGATTTGTTCAGCTTTTTTAGCTAAATTTTCATCTTTAAAAAATAGTTTATCTACTTTTTTTCCTTCAAATGATGAAATTGAGGTTTCAAGGTCAGCAGATTTAATTTTTCCTTGTATTCCAATTTTATAAAATTTTTCAGGTTCAAATTGCTCAATTTCAATTTCTCGCTCATAAATTAATCTAACAGCAACTGATTGAACTCTACCTGCAGATCGACTTCCTGGCATTTTTCTCCATAGAACTGGTGAAAGGTTATACCCAGCCAAGTAATCTAATGAGCGTCTTGCTAGATAGGCCGATACTAAATGTTCATCTACATTCCTTGCCTTTTCAAAACTATTGATTACTGCATTTTTGGTAATTTCATTAAAAGTAATTCTTTTAAACTTATTATTATCTACTTTTTTTTCTAAAGATTTAATTAGATGCCATGTAATGGCCTCTCCCTCACGATCAGGATCTGTAGCAAGATAAATCTGATCATATCCTGAAGCTTTTTTTTCAATAGTATCAATCATCTTTAAACCTGCAGAAGTCGTCTCCCAGTTTAAAGTGATATCATTTTGATCCTCGCTGACTTGAACACCATCCTTTTTGGCTAAATCTCTAAAGTGACCAACTGTAGCTATTACTTCAAAGTCACTACCTAGGTACTTATTAATTGTTTTTGCTTTTGCAGGAGATTCAACAACTAGTAAATTCATTTATAAATTAATTTTATTTTCTTTGCCTTGTATAAGTCTTTTAATATTTTCATTATGCTTCCAAAATATTAAAAGCATGATTGCGAATATTGTTCCCTTATTTAAAGTGCCATAATTAGAAACTATTTGATAACTTGTCAAAAGAAATATTGATAGTAGAGCTCCAAGGGAAGAGATCTTGGTTATTTTCACAGTCACCATCCAAACTGCCATTGAAATCAATGTGGGAATAGGTGAAATAATTAGAAACCCTCCAAAAAAGCAAGCAACTCCTTTTCCGCCCTTAAACATCAGCCAAATAGGAAAAACATGACCAACTATAGAAATGAAAAAATAAAGAAATTTAAAATTTTGATAATATTCATTAAAAAAATATGAAATTAAGACTAAAGCTAGCATTGGTTTGATACCATCTAAAATTAGTACTAATAAACCTGCCTTTTTAGATACGCTTCTGTATACATTGGTTGCTCCAATGTTTTGAGAGCCAGTTTTGGTGATATCTTTTCCAGTTAGGACTTTAGTGACAATTTTTCCAAAGGGAATAGATCCTAATAAATAGGATATTAAAAATGAAATTATCATTTTAATATAAAATCAAGGCAGGCCATTCTTAAATAGACGCCCATATCTACTTGTCTTAAAATTAGAGACTTAGAGTAACTATCAAGAACCTTGCTATCAATTTCTATATTTCTATTCACGGGACCTGGGTGCATTAAGTAAGGCTGATTTTTAAGATGATTTAAATTTAGACAAAAATCTTTTTTAAAAGAATTCATATAACTTTTAGCATTTTTACTAATTCTCTCTTTTTGTACCCTTAGCATCATAATGACATCTAATTTAGGAAGTTTCGAAAGGCTTTTGTGAAATACTAATTTCCTATTGATTTTTGTAAGTTCTTTTTTATCTAAAAAATAGTTTGGAGCAATAATATGAATTTCATGATTAAGTTTTGAAAGTAACTTAATATTTGAATGAGCAACTCTACTATGTTTGATATCTCCACAAATTCCAATTTTAATCTTTTTATCTTTAAATATTGATTTGATAACACATAAGTCTAACAAAGCCTGTGTTGGATGTTCGTTTGTTCCATCCCCAGCATTGAGAATTGGAATTTTATGTTTTTGATATATCTCATGTGGAGAAAAATTATTTTTGTCTCTTATTATTAACGCGTCTGGCTTCATACTGATGAGAGTATCCATAGTGTCATTAAAAGTTTCTCCTTTGGAAAGAGAGCTTTTTTCAAAATTAACATTAATTACATTGTGCCCTAATTTTTTTGAAGCTAATTCAAAGCTAATAGTTGTTCTTGTTGACGCTTCTAAAAATAAATTAAATATATTTTTGGGTTTATTGGTTTTTTTTTGGTTTGTAGATTTTTTAAATCGAAGAGCTTTGTTAACAATAGAGGAAATTTCCTTTAAGGACAGGTCATCTACAGAAGTAATTTTTCTAGATACCACTAGGGGAGTTTTTATACAAACTCAAGAAATCATCAAGTATTAAACAGGCACTTTTTTCATGAATTGATGTTGAATGGTCTTTTTTTTCAGATTTATAGCCCTTACTTGAAAGTCTTTCATCCAATAATAAAATTGGATTTTTAATGATTTTGGATAATTCCAATGAAAATTTTCTTACCTGGCCGCTCATTTCAGACTCCGAACCGTCAAGATGATAGGGCATTCCAATGATGACACCATAAATATTTTCTTTTTCGATTATTTCAATTATTTCATTCATTAAAGTCTTCTTATCAAGTGTTTTGTAAGGAATAGATATAATATTGGATTGATCGCTTATAGCTGTTCCAATAAATTTTGTGCCATAGTCAATACTTAGAAATTTTTTTCTATAAATATTGCTTACTAAAAAATCTGCTATAGTATCGACCACCATTATGAGTGACATTGATATTAAAAGAATTTCTTATTTAGCAAAGCTAAAATTACCATCTGAAAAAGAGGAATTTTACTCTCAGTCATTAGAAGATATCATTCAATGGGTCGATAATTTAAAAAAAATTGATACTTCTAATGTAAAACCTCTTCACAATGTAACTGAAGCAACAGTCTCCATTAGAAATGATAATATTGAAAAAAATAATACTCCTGAGGATGTTTTAAAAAATTCCCCTGAGCGAGCACAAAATTTTTTTAAAGTACCTAAAGTTGTTGAGTAATGCCAAAAAGACAGCCAATTTCTAGTTTAGTAAATTCCCTAAAAGAAAAAAAGATTAGTGTTCACGAATTATTTGATCAATTTCATAAAGTAGCTAAAGAAAATAAAAATAATAGCTATAATTTAGTTTTAGATCCAGATTATCAAAAATCTAATATTGAGGCATCCCAAGAACGTTACTCTGCCGGAACTAATTTACCCTTAGATGGCATTCCTTTAGGTATAAAAGATTTATTTTGTACCAAAGGTATAACAACAACAGCTTCTTCAAAAATTTTAAGTAATTTTATTCCTCAATATGAGTCTTTTGTCACTCAACAATTACTTAATGATGGAGCTATTTTTATTGGTAAAAATAATTGTGATGAGTTTGCTATGGGTTCATCAAATGAAACCAGCCATTTTGGTCCAGTAGTCAACCCCTGGCAGAATAAAAATAACCCATCTGAAAAACTTGTTCCTGGCGGTTCCTCTGGTGGATCGGCAGCTGCTGTTGCAGAGGGTTCTTGCGTGGCGTCTATGGGCACAGATACGGGAGGTTCTATTAGACAACCAGCAAGTTTATGTGGTTTGGTTGGATTAAAGCCCACATTTGGATCTTGCTCTCGATGGGGGATTGTAGCTTTTGCCTCAAGTCTAGATCAAGCAGGCCCCATTACAAATTGTGTAGAAGATGCAGCCTATATACTGAATTCGATTAGTAAACATGATTTCAATGACTCTACATCTTCAAACTACCAAAGAGATGACTACATAAAAGATATTGATAAAAAATTAGATCATAAAATCAAGATAGGCATTCCTAGTGACTATCTTAAAAATGTAACTCCAGAAATAACTGCACAGATAGAAAATACAAAAAAATCACTAGCCGGACACGATATTGAATTTATTGATGTGGCCTTTGAGACTACTGACTATGCATTGTCTACTTATTATATAATAGCTCCAGCTGAGGCTTCATCTAATCTCGCAAGATATGATGGCATCAGGTATGGAGTAAGAGAAGAAGGCAGTAACTTAGACGATATCTATCTTAATTCTCGTACATCTGGTTTTGGTGATGAAGTTACTAGAAGAATTTTAATCGGAACTTATGTTTTGTCGGCTGGTTATTATGATGCTTATTATAGACAGGCCCAAAAGGTAAGAAGACTAATCAAAGATGATTTCCAAAGAGTTTTTCAAGAAGTAGACTTTATTTTGACGCCCACGACACCAAATGAAGCTTTTAAAATTGGAGAAAAGCTTGATCCAATAGCGATGTATATGAATGATGTTTTTACTGTTCCGACAAGTTTGGCTGGTCTTCCTGGAATTTCTTTGCCATCAGGACTTAGTTCTAATGGCTTACCCTTAGGAGTACAAATAATTGGCAATTATTTTGAAGAAAAAAAATTACTACAATTATCAAATCTTATTGAGAAGGAGTTAAGTTTTAATGAGTAATAATTGGGAGATGGTAATTGGATTAGAGGTTCATGCTCAACTAAAAACAACCTCTAAATTATTCTCATCATCTCCAAATTTATTTGGTTCAGAGCCAAATGAAAATGTTAATTTTATCGACTCAGGTATGCCAGGTATGCTTCCTGTATTAAATTGGGCTTGTATTGAAAAAGCAATTAAAACCGGATTTGCACTAAATTTTACTATAAATAAACACTCTGTTTTCGAGAGAAAAAACTATTTTTATCCAGACCTGCCGCAAGGATATCAGATTAGCCAATTTGAATTCCCCATTTTAAGTGAGGGTTACCTAGATATAGATCAGCCAGATGGAAGCACCAAAAAAATTCGAATAGAAAGAGCTCACCTTGAGCAAGATGCTGGAAAAAGTATCCATGATATAGATCCTAAATTTAGTTTTATTGATCTAAATAGAGTAGGAACTCCTTTACTAGAAATCGTTTCATATCCTGATTTATCCTCAGCTGAAGACGTTGTCAATTATATGTCCTCATTAAGACAAACTTTAATGTATATAGATGTTTGTGATGGGAATATGCAGGAGGGATCGTTACGTGCTGATGTAAATTTATCAGTAAGAAAACCAGGTGGTGAACTTGGGACCCGATGTGAAATTAAAAATTTAAATTCCTTTAAATTTATTAGACAAGCTATTGAATTTGAGTTTCAAAGGCAAATTGAAGTTCTAGAGGCTGGGGAATCTGTTGAACAAAATACTATGTTGTTTGACACAAACACTGGGGAAACACGTCCTATGAGAAGTAAGGAATTTTCTCATGATTATAGATATTTCCCAGATCCAGATTTATTACCAGTTAATCTTACAGATGAGCAAATAAATCAAATTAAGCCAAGCATGGAAGAGCTTCCCCATGAGAAAATGAATAGATACATCAATGAATACAAAATTGATAAAGACATTTCTAAAATAATTATTGCAGAAAAAGAGAATACTGTTCTTTTTGAGCAAATGATTAACGAGTCAGATGTAGCTCCTAAAAATATTGCAAGTTGTCTAGTTGGGGATATTTTTGCTTTTATCAAAGAAAAAAACACTGAGGTATTAAGTTTATTAGAATTCACAAAAGATATTACTGATTTATTAAAATTAATTTCAGAAGATGTAATCTCAAATAAAGCTGGAAAAGAAATATTACCTCAGGTTTTAGAAGGAAAAGGAAAACCAAATGAGCTTGTAAAAAAGATGGGATTAGAACAAGTCTCAGATACTAGCGAATTAGAAAAAATTATTGATGAAGCTTTAGTTGGTGAGGAAGAAAATATAGCAAAATTCCAAGGCGGCTCAGATCGAGTTTTAGGGTATTTTGTTGGAAAATGCCTAAAATCAACTAAGGGTAAAGGCAACCCTAAGTTAATAAACAAAATCTTATTAGAAAAATTAAAAATAATAAACGGCAAAAGCCTAATTTTTGAAAATTGTGATAAAATAAATGACAAATAATTTTATTTGGCTATATTGCGCTACTGCACATTCAGCTTAGAATTGATTTATGGAGAGGTGGGTGAGTGGCTGAAACCAGCGGTTTGCTAAACCGCCGTACGACGCAAGTTGTACCGAGGGTTCGAATCCCTCTCTCTCCGCCATATAAAAAGTATGAAAATTATACTAATATAAATTATGCTTAAAGGATCTATACCAGCTATCATCACTCCCTTTTCCAAAGGTGAAGTTGACTTTGATTGTTTTGCTAACCTTTTGAAATGGCAAATTAAAGAGGGAATTTCAGGAGTTACTGTTTGTGGTACTACAGGTGAGTCTCCTACGCTAACTCATGATGAGCATATGAAGCTTGTTGAGTTTGCTGTAAAGGTAGCTGGAAGAAAATTCCAGTAATTGCTGGAACAGGATCAATTCCACGAAAGAAGCTATTGAATTTACAAAGCATGCATACAAGTCCGGAGCAAATTATGGTCTAGTAGTGACTCCATATTATAATAAACCTAATCAAAAAGGGCTTATTAATCATTTCAAAAAAATTGCAAAAGTAACACCTTTAAAACAAATTATTTATAATATTCCAGGTAGATCAATTGTTGATCTTTCTTATGAGAGTTTTAAAGAACTAAATAAAATTTCTAACATCGTTGGAATTAAAGATGCATCTAATGACCTTTCAAGACCTTTAGTTATGAGAACTTTTATGAAAAAGAATTTTAATTACATTTCTGGTGAAGATGGAACCATAGCAGGTTATCTAGCCCAAGGTGGTCATGGTTGTATATCTGTTACTGCTAATGTGGCACCTAGGTTAACATCTAAATTACATTATTATTGGCAAGTAAAAAACTATAAGCAGTTTGATCTTGTTAATATGAAATTAGCCCCTTTATCACAAATTCTTTTTAGTGAACCCAGTCCAACTCCATCTAAATACGCATTGTCATTAATGGGAAAGTGTAAAGCAGATGTTCGTGAACCTCTAACTGAATTGAGTCCAGAGACAAAAAAGCAAGTCAGAAAAGTTCTTAAAGACTTAAAATTTATTTAATTGTCTATTTTAAATCGAAGAGCAAAATTTGATTATGAAATCAAAGAGACTTATATTGCTGGTTTAGTTTTAGAAAGCAATGAGGTTAAACCTCTAAGACAGGGTAAGGCTTCCATTCAATCAAGTTTTATTAATGAGCAAAAAGGAGAGATTTTTATCAACAATTTTGAAATAATATCTCTTCAAAAAAATTTTGATGGGAAAAAAAAGATTAAATCTGTAAAGAAACTTCTTTTAAATAAACGAGAAATTAAAAAAATATTAGGCCTACTTACCACTAAAGGATTTACAGCGGTCCCCATGGAAATTTTTTTTAATGAAAAAGGACTGGCCAAGGTAAAGTTTGGAGTGGGTGTTGGTAAGAAAAAATATGACAAAAGAGAGTCAATCAAACAAAGGGAGTGGAGTCGTAAAAAAGAGCGATTATTAAGGAAATAATAATTCCTCTTGTAATTACTCTTACATTCTCATATAAACCTTCCATGGCAAGAGTTACAGTAGAAGATTGTATTAAAAACGTTGATAGCCTTTTTGATTTAGTGCTATTAGCTTCACATAGAGCAAAAGTCCTAAATGCAGGAAATGAGGCTCAAGTACCACTAGATAATGATAAAAGCACAGTAGTTGCTCTCAGAGAGATTGCTGATGAAAAAATTAGTGTTGATGATGTTAAAGAAGACATTATTAAGAGCTATCAATTAGTCCAGGAAAAAGAAGAAGAAAACGAAGATCATCTTCTTGAAGATTAAAGTCTTTTTTTAGTTTATTTTAATAGCTGATGTTTCAATCAAGCTATTTTAGTGAAAGCTTCTCTGATTTTAAATCAGCACTAAAGTCATATGACAAAAATTTTAACGAAAAACTTTTTGTTAAAGCTATTGAAGTAGCTGAAACTTCTCACAAAGATCAGTTTCGAGCTTCTGGTGACCCTTATATCATTCACCCTTATGAAGTTTGTAAATCATTAATTGATTTAAAACTTGATACTGAAACAGTTATAACAGGCTTACTGCATGATGTAATTGAAGATACACAATATTCAAAAGATCAACTTAATAAAATTTTTGGTAAATCTATAGCGAGTTTAGTCGATGGCTTAACTAAAATTGATTTTTTAGAAGAAAAAAAAATTACTAGATCTGAAAAAGAAGCTGAAAATTTTAGAAAATTATTAATTTCAACAGCAAAAGATATCAGAGTATTAATAATAAAATTAGCTGATCGACTTCATAACATAAAAACTATTCATTTCTTTAAAGATGTTGAAAAAAGAAAAAGAGTTAGCAATGAAACTTTACTAATTTATGCACCTTTGGCTGAGAGTTAGGATTTGAAAATTGGAAATCCACTTTAGAAATATTTCTTTTAAAAATCTTCATCCTGATATTTACAATAGAATTAATGATAAGATAGATAATACATTTAAAAACTTAGAAAATTCTTTTAAAGAATTAGAAAAAATAACCAACTCTTTTGTTTCTAAAGAAAATATACAAGCTGAAATTCATTATAGAAAAAAAGCCCCTTATTCTATTTGGAAAAAAATAAATAAAAGAAACTCTGATCTTAATTCAATATCTGATATTGCTGCAGTTAGAATATTACTAAATCAACAAGAGATTGTTATAAGGTTCTCGGAATAATTCATCGAAAATTTTCAGCAAAAATAGGTAGAACAAAAGATTATATTTCTAATCCAAAACCTAATGGATACAGATCTATCCATACTGATATTATTTTTAATAATAAAATCTTTGAAATTCAAATTAGATCAGGCAATGCATATGATTGCTGAAAACGGTATTGCTGCTCATTGGAGGTATAAGTACTTGAGCAAAGATGAAAATGATCAAAATATGTATTCATGGCTTAGAGATGCTGTAAATTATGTCGAGGAGAAGAATGAAAAACATCTTATTCTTAACAAAACATCCCAACAATTCTTTGATGAGCAGATTTATGTTTTTTCTCCCAAAGGAGAGTTATATACATTGCCTGTAGACTCAACCCCAGTGGATTTTGCATACACTATTCATACAGATATTGGTGACAGATGCTCCGGAGCAAAAGTTAATGGACTAGATGTACCGCTTAAAACTAAACTAATTAGCGGTGATCAAGTTGAAATTATATTAAACGATAAAACTACTATTTCTCCTTTGTGGATTAGGTTTGTTAAAAAGGAGAAAGTTCGAGAAAAGATCAGACACTTTTTCAGATCAAAAAGAAGAAGAGAGTTTGAAAAAACTAGGTAAAGATATTTTAAAATATTTAGCCAAACTAAAAAACATTAGTGAAACTGAGAACCTTGTATGCAAAAATATTAAGTCATACAGATTTTAAATATCAAAATAAGTTATTTGAAAATGTAGGTCGAGGATTCTTGTCCCGTAAAGATCTTAATGACTTATTCAAAGATTTAGAAAATAATTTTGTTAAAAAACTATTTACCAAAGACCCCAATCCAAGAATTAATGTTAGTAAATATGAAAATGGAATTGCAGTTAATTATGCCACATGCTGCTCTCCAATTAGTGGAGATAATATCATTTCTGTAATGTCTTATGGAAGAGGATTAGTAGTACATAACACAATATGTGATAGCTTAGGTTATTATCATAAAGACAACTTTTATAGATCTAATTGGGGAAATAGTAATATTAACAAAGATTTTAGTACAAGAATAGAAATCATAATTAAAAATCAACCGGAGCTTTGTTCAGTATTACTTCTATTTTTGATAAACACCAGATTAATATAGAAAACATAAGAATTGCTGAAAGATCTAAAAAAAATTATACCTTTTCATAGATATAAAAATTGAAGACTCTGAAAAATTAAAATTTCTTTTGGCTGAAATGAAGACTCTCAGTCAAGTTGATAAGGTAAAAAGGCAGACATTAACTTACTAATGAAACTAGGCGTAAATATAGATCACATTGCAACTCTAAGAAATGCTCGAGGCCAAGACAATCCTAGCATTTTAAGAGCTTTAAAAGTTTGCGAAAAAGCGAAAGTTGATACTCTAACTGTTCATTTAAGAGAAGATAGAAGACATATTAATGACAGTGATCTTAAATTACTGAAAAAACACTCAAGATTACCTATTAACCTAGAAATGGCCTTAACCGATGAAATGATTTCAATTTCAAAAAGAATAAAACCAAATTTTATTTGTTTAGTTCCTGAGAAACGAAATGAAATAACTACTGAAGGTGGACTGAATCTAGAAAAATTTCAGAAAATAAACTAAGATCACTTTTATCAGTTTGCCATTCTAATGGAATTGAGCTTAGTGCTTTTATAAACCCTAATAAAAAAGCAATAAATTTAGCAAAAAATTAAAATTTCAGACAGTAGAACTTCACACAGGATCCTTAGATAAAATTAAAATAAATAATAAAGATAAAGAAAAAATCAATAACATGATTGATTACGCATCTAATGTAAATTTAAAAGTAAATATCGGTCATGGTTTAAATTTCTCAAATATTAAGTTTATTAAAAATAGAAAAAAAATAGATACTGTTCATATTGGTCATTTTATAATTTCAGAAGCTATTTTTTTATCACTTAATGAAACAATAAAAAAATTTCAAAGAATTATTTAAAATGATTATTGGACATGGAATTGACCTAATTGAAATAAATAGAGTTTCAACCATATATCAAAAATTTAATCATACATTTGTAGATAAATATTTTGCTTTGGATAAGATCGATGAAATAACTCCCAAATTATTATCAAATAATTTTGCTATCAAAGAAGCATTTTCAAAATCTTTGGGATTAGGGTTCAGATCCCCATGTTTTCCAAAAGATATATCTGTTCAAAGAGACAAAATGGGAAAACCAGAAATTTTTCCAAAAAATGAATTATACAAATATATGAAAGAAAAATTTGGCAATTTTCTTATTCATGTTAGCTTGTCTGATACAAAAAAATATTCGATTGCGTCGGTTATAATTGAAAAAACTTAAATCATCATTTGTAAATAATATTAAGGCTTTACTCTGGGCTTTATTGATAGCTGGAGTCATAAGAACTTTTGCAATTGAACCTTTTAAAATACCCTCTGGCTCAATGAAGCCAAATTTATTAGTTGGAGATTTTTTGTTTGTTTCTAAATGGGATTATGGTTATTCAAGATATTCTTTTCCATTTGGCTTAGCTCCATTTTCAGGAAAAATTTTGGAAAAGAATCCAAGTCGTGGCGACATCATTGTTTTTAAATTACCTGGTCAAGAAAATATTAACTATGTAAAAAGATTAGTGGGGTTGCCTGGTGAAACAATCAAAGTTGTAGATGGTTTGATTTATGTAAAAAACTAGACTCTGATAATTTTGAGGTCATTGAACAAAGTGAAGATGGTTTATTTTTGATGACCAATACCAAGCTAACATAAGTCAACTTGTTGAGAGTGAATACAAAATTTTGAATTTAACAGATAGCGGTCCTCTTGATTACACGCCAGAGTATAAAGTACCTAAAAACAAATTTTTCTTCATGGGTGACAATCGTGATAACTCTTCAGATAGTCGTGTCATGAGCGGTGTGGGTTTTGTTCCAAAAGAAAATATAATTGGAAAAGTATGGTTTATCTGGTTTTCAATAGACACTGATTTTAGATTTAGTAGATTTTGGACACTGCCATTACATATTAGGTATGATAGATTATTTAATATTGTTAAATAGATTTTGAATAAAACTGAAATTTTTAAAATTATTAAAAGCATAAAGGGTTATCAAACTAGCCTAAAGCACGATAGTTATGACAAACGCCAAAAGAATTCAAATAAGCCATTTCAAAAATATGAATTCTTAGGCGATCGTGTGCTTGGATTAGTAATTTCAGAATACTTGATTAATAATTTTTCAAATAGCTCTTTGGATGAAATCTCCAGAAGATTTATACACCTTGTAAACACAAGTATGCTTGCCAAAATTTTTAAAAAACATGATTTAATTGAAATTTTTAAGCACCAATTAGATCCTAAATCTAGTAAAAATTCTATTTATGCTGATGCTATAGAGTCTTTGATTGGTTTTATTTATATTAATAAAGATCTCAATTTTACAAAACAATTTATTTACCTATTGTGGAATGAGGAGCTTAATACCCTTCCTCAGAAAGATCCAAAAACTTTTATTCAAGAGTATAGTCAAAAGAAAAATAAAATGATTCCACAATATAAATTAATTGATGAACTTGGAACAAAGCATAAACCAAAATTTGTGGTTGAATTAAAAATAAATGATTTGACTGTTGAGGGTGAAGGTATTTCAAAACAAAAAGCAGAAATAGCCGCAGCAAAAAAAATGATTAAATTGATAAATTTAAAATAGTTTTACTTTGTTCAAAACTCCTGCGATTATTACCAAAGTTGACAATTACAAAGAAAATCATTTATTGATATCTGTATTCTCATGCGAATTTGGAAAAAAAAGTTTGATTGTCTTTGGTGGTAAGTCCAAAAAAAAAAATACTGATTTTGTTAAAGGAATAATATCAGAAATTGAATTTAACAAAGAAAATTCTTGTTTAAATACTAATTTAATCCAATCATATAATTGGTTTTTGTTTGATAAATATAGACTTAAGGTTATTGATTACAGTTGCTTCTTAATTAATAAGCTTCTTTTCTTAGAGGATAAACAGTCTGAAATACTGAATACTTATCAAGGTTTACTTATTGCAATGAACAATAGTTCAAATTATTTAGTCGATTTGATACAATTAGAATTAGAAATTTTAAAATCTTCTGGCTATCAGCCTGACCTAAGTGACAGCGTTATAAAAAAAGTTTTAGGTGATGGTCTTTCAATTAATGCGAACTCTTATGATGAATTAATAAATTCACTTAGAAATGATCAAAAATTACAAAAAGTATTTTCTGACTTCATGGAAAAGGTGATGGCGAAAGTATTGAATAATTTGAATATTAATTTACCTTTTAATAGAAGTGAAATTATTAAAAAAAATTAAAAAGGTATACATAGCTTCAGATCACGCTGGATATCCGCTAAAACTGCTTATAATTAAAGATTATCTGAACAAAAAAAGAATTAATTTTCAAGATTTAGGTACAAATTCCGAAAAATCTGTTGATTATCCTAAATTTGCAAAAAAATTATGCAAAAAGATCAATAAATCCTCAATGGGCATACTGATCTGTGGGTCAGGTATAGGAGTAAGCATAAGTGCAAATAGGCATAATCATATTCGGGCCTCCTTGTGCCATAACGTTAGTTCTGCAAGAATGACGAGAAAACACAACGACTCTAATGTAATTTGTTTGCAAGGAAGACCTTTTGTAAAAAAGAAAATTTTTGCTATGCTCGATGCCTATTTCAACACAGAATTTGAAGAAGGAAGACATACAAGGAGAATAGAACAGCTATGACACTAAATGCACAATTTTTTTCTAGCAGCCTAGAGCAGGCCGATAAAGACTTATTTAATTCAATTTCCCAAGAACTTAGTCGTCAACAAAATCAAATTGAACTTATAGCATCTGAAAATATTGTTTCAAAGGCTGTGCTTGAAGCTCAAGGTTCAATTATGACCAACAAATATGCAGAAGGATATAGCGCTAAAAGATATTATGGTGGTTGTGAATTTGTTGATATTGCTGAGAACCTTGCAATTGAAAGATTAAAACAAGTTTACGGATGCGCTTATGCTAATGTTCAACCGCACTCTGGTGCTCAAGCTAATCAAGCAGTTTTTTTAGCTCTTATTAAACCTGGAGATACAATCCTAGGAATGTCTTTAGATGCTGGGGTCACTTAACTCATGGCTCTCGTCCTAACCAATCAGGAAAATATTTTAATGCAATCCAATATGGTATCGATCCATCTACCTCTCTTATTAACTATGATGAGGTAGAAAAACTAGCTATAGAGCATAAACCTGCTTTAATCATTGCTGGCGGTTCAGCTTATCCAAGAAATATTGATTTCAAACGTTTTAGAGAAATAGCAGATAAAGTTGAAGCTTATTTGTTAGTGGATATGGCCCATTACTCAGGATTAGTTGCTGCAAAAGAATATCCTGATCCAGTACCACATGCTCATGTAGTAACTTCTACAACTCATAAGACCATAAGAGGTCCACGAGGAGGAATGATTTTATCTAACGATCTAGATTTAGGTAAAAAATTTAACAGTTCAGTTTTTCCAGGCCTTCAAGGGGGTCCTTTAATGCATGTAATTGCAGCTAAAGCTGTTGCTTTTGGAGAAGCTCTTCAGCCAGAGTTTAAACAATATATTCAGCAAGTTAAAAAGAATGCTTCTGTATTAGGTGAAGTTTTGATGGCTAATGGTATAGATATCGTTACTGGTGGCACCGACTCACATATGGTTTTGGTCGATTTGAGATCAAAAAACGTGACAGGAAAAGATGCTGAAGAAAGTCTTGAAAGAGCAGGAATGACTTGTAATAAAAATGGCGTAGCTAATGATCCTAACCCTCCAACAATCACCTCGGGCATAAGACTAGGATCTCCGGCAGCTACTACAAGAGGTTTCAAAGAAGATGAATTCAGATTTATTGGTGAAAAGATATCTACTATTATTAACACTTTATCGTCTTCAAACTCAGATATTTCAATGATTGAATCTTCAATTAAAAAAGAAGTAGAAGACTTGTGTTCTAAATATCCAATATATAATCATTAATAATTATGAAATGCCCCTTCTGTAAAGAGAAAGAGACTTCAGTTTTAGACTCTCGCCCTACAGAAGATGGGGGTGTAATTAGAAGAAGAAGAATTTGTGGCTGCGAGCGCAAAGAAAGATTTACCACCTTTGAAAGAGTTCAGTTTAGAGAATTTCTGGTTGTAAAAAAAAATGGTGAAAAATCTATTTTTGATAGAGATAAAATTACTAAATCTGTAGATTTAGCTCTTAGAAAAAGACCCGTTGATATAGATACTAAAGAAAAACTTATTTCAAAAATAGTTCGAGATCTTGAAGGTATGGGTGAAAATGAAATAAGCACAAACGTCATTGGCGAAATGGTGATGCAGGGTCTATATACTTTAGACAAAGTAGCGTATGTGCGTTTTGCTTCAGTATATAGAGATTTCAGAGAGACAAAAGATTTTGAACAGTTTTTAGGTTCGCTTAATAAAGAATAATTTGCTTTCTAAATTAGATCTTAATTATCTCGACTCAGTAAATAATCTATCAATAAAAAATCTTGGTTTGACAGGAGCCAATCCCTCTGTGGCTTGCCTCATTGTTGATTATAAAAATAATTCTCAAGGAGTCGTTTTAAGTTATGGGCTCACATCTAAATCTGGAAGACCTCATGCAGAAATCAATGCATTAAATAAAGTTTCAAATTATCAAATTAATAATCAAACCACTCTGTATGTTAGTCTGGAGCCTTGTTTCAAAGCAAATAGTTGTTGTGCAAAAAAAATTATAAGTAAAGGAATAAAAAGAGTAGTTATTTCATCCCTTGATCCCAATCCCCAAATTTATGGAAAAGGAGTAAATTTTCTTAAATCTAGGGGAGTTAAAGTATTGTTGGCAGGAGCTCGCCAAAATAAATTTAAACAAATAAATAAATATTTTTACAATTTCCAAAAAAACCACAGACCATTTATAACCTTGAAACTAGCGATATCTAAAAATTACTACTCTAAGAATTTAATTTCAAAAAATGTTACTCAAGAAGAGACTCAACACTATATGCATAAAATAAGATTAAAACATGACGCTATTATTGTTGGCTCTAACACATATCAAGAAGATAATCCAAAGCTCAATTGTAGATTAAATGGAATTGATAAAAAAATAAGACCATTTGTTCTAGCTAATTTTAAAATAAAATCTAAGTTTCCTCAAATTAAGTTTAATATGAGTAATTTTGAGAATTTTTATTCAATTATTAATAAACACAAAATTCAAAGTGTTTTAATAGAGGGGGGTATAAAAACATTTAAAAACTTTCTCATAAATGGAGCTTTTGACGAAGTTGTGATTTGTCAATCCTCAAAAATGATTAATAAATCAAAAAAAAGATACAAGTTAGATAAAAAATTGATAAAAAACAGATGTAAAAAAATAGACTCCCAAGAGTACTTTAAAGATAAAATAGAGATTTATAAAAATGTTTAGTGGAATTATTCAAGCTCATGGAAAAATTTCCAAGCTTTCAAAATCAAAAGATTTTTTGAGTATAGATATACAATCAAATCTTAAGGGTTATAAAATTGGATCTTCCATTTGCTGTTCAGGTATTTGTTTAACTGTGACATCCTTTTCTAAAAATAAATTTTCAGCAGATATTTCTAAGGAGACTTTAGAAAAAACAAATGCAAAGTTTTGGAAAAAGGGAACTTTACTTAATCTTGAAAACTCAATGAAAATAGGAGATGAAGTATCAGGTCACTTTGTTTTTGGACATGTTGATACCACTGGTAGACTTTTAGACATTCAACAATTTGGAAAGAGTTGGTCTTTATCAATAGAATTTCCAATCTCAATTAAAAAATATATTGCTCAAAAAGGTTCAATTTCATTGAATGGTATTTCGCTTACTATTAATAAGGTAAAATCAAATTATTTTAATTGCATGATCATTCCTCATACTTTCAAGAATACTGATATTCATAAATATAAAAAAAATGAAATATTAAATCTTGAAGTTGATATGTTGGCAAGATACGCTCATTTTTCAAATTTAAGGAGTTAACTATTGTCAGATTTTTCAACTATTGAAGAAATTATCCAAGATGCCCGTGAAGGGAAAATGTACATATTGGTAGATAGTGAAGATAGAGAAAATGAAGGTGATATAATTATACCTGCTTCTCTTTGTCAGCCTGAACACATAAATTTTATGGCAACTCATGGTAGAGGTCTAATATGCCTATCTATCTCAGAGTCCAGAGCAAGTGAACTTAAACTTCCTTTAATGAACCCTGATAATTGGAAAAAAAAAACAACTGCATTTACTGTTTCTATTGAGTCTTGCAAAAATATAACGACTGGAATTTCAGCTTTTGACCGTGCTGAAACCGTAAGAGCTGCAATCAATCCTGATTTTAAACCAGGAGATATAATAAGCCCAGGCCATATTTTTCCTTTAATAGCATGGGATGGAGGTGTGCTCACTAGAGCAGGTCATACAGAAGCTGCTGTAGATATATCACGATTAGCTGGCTTGAATGACTCGGCTGTAATTTGTGAAATTATGAATGATGATGGAACTATGGCAAGAGTGCCAGATTTAATTCCTTATGCTAAAAAGCATTCATTAAAAATTGGCACGATCCAAGACCTAATTGCCTATAGAATTAAAAACGATATTTTAATTAAAAAAATTCCAGAAAAAAATCACCAAATTAAAAATATTTATTCTGATGCATTCGAATTAAACATTTTCGAAAATACTATTGATGGCCTTCACCATGCTACTTTACATATAGGAGACTTAGAAAATCAGAGCACTGTCTTAACAAGAGTTCATCCTGTTCAAGGATTTGATGATATTATAATGAACTACAATAATCCAAAAACAAAAGATCTTCATGCATCAATTGATAAAATTAAATCTCATGGTTCTGGAATTGTCGTCTTAATTAATAACCCCATACTAGGAGACTTAGGTCAATTATCTCAAGATGAAAAAGTCAAATATTATGGTTTGGGAGCTCAAATATTAAAAAATTTCTCGATCACGAATATTTCTGTTCTATCCAATTCTTTTTCTAATGAATTAGATTTAAGTATTTATGGATTGAATGTTAGTAAGGTTGAAAAATTATCGTGAAAAAAAAAATATTTTCTGTTTCTATTGTTGTTGCAGACTACTATAAAGAAATTACAGACTCTCTAACAAATGCAGCTGCTGAGCATTTACAAAATAACAACATTAATTATGAGATCTTTAAAGTTCCAGGTGTTTATGAAATACCTCAGTTTATAAATTGGAAATTAAGTAAAAAAAAAATTAATCTATTTATAGCACTAGGCTGCGTGATTAAAGGAGATACTTATCATTTTGAAGTAATTTCTGATGCTGTTGGACAATCATTATTAGATATTTCATCATCAAATTCAAAAACAATCATTTCAAATGGGATAATTAATGCCTATTCTGAATCTCAAGCAAAAAAAAGATCTAAAGCAGATTCTAAAAAAAACAAGGGTTTTGAGGCTGCCAGCGCCATGGTCAGAATGATTGAATGCTTAGTTTAAATAGAAATACTCGACTCTTCTTTTTCCAATATATTTTCCAAAGAGATTACTCCACAGATTTTGAATTAGATGAATTTATAGCTAAAAATATAAAAAAAAGACCCTTCAATAAAAAAAAATTAAAGACCCTCTATGATAGTTTTGAGATCAACAACCAGATAATCAAAAATCTTTTAGCTCCAGAAATAATAAAAAAAACCAATAAAATAAGCATATTTTTAATCTATGCTTTCTTTTCTGAGTTTCTTTTAGATAAGGGTAAAAAAAAGATCCTAATGGGAGAATATATCAAGCTTTCTAAGGATTTTTTGACCACAGATGAGGTAAAGTATTTCAACTTTCTTCTAGATGATATCGCTCAAAAAGCACCTTGAAAAAAAAATTAAAATAGAATAACAACTTACCATGTCTCAAATACACTATTTACAATTAGTGCTATTTGCTGCGGTTGCAGCAATTGCTTTTGGTTTAATCACCACTTACAAAATTCTTAATTTACCTAAAGGTAATAAAAAAATGATTGCAATCTCTGGTGCAGTTCAAGAAGGCGCCAAAGCTTATTTAAATCGCCAATATACAACGATTGCAATAGTCGGTGCTGTTATATTTTTAGCCTTTTTCATGATTCCCTTTGAACATACTTATGATGTTCCAGTTGGTTTTTTGATTGGTGCAGTTTTGTCCGGTCTTGCTGGATATATAGGTATGAATGTTTCTGTTAGAGCCAATGTAATAACCGCTCAAGCATCAAGTGTTTCTCTAAAGAAGGGATTATCTGTTGCTTTTAATGCGGGTTCTGTTACTGGACTATTAGTTGTTGGTTTAGCTCTTGCAGGAATAGCAGGATATTTCTTTTACTTATTTCATGGCCTTGAAAGAGAAGGAAGAGAATTAATTGAACCTTTAGTTGCTCTAGGCTTCGGATCTTCATTGATTTCAATCTTTGCTAGACTTGGTGGCGGAATCTTTACCAAAGGTGCAGACGTTGGAGCAGATCTTGTAGGTAAAGTAGAAAAAAATATTCCTGAAGATGATCCTAGAAACCCAGCTGTTATTGCTGATAACGTAGGAGACAATGTAGGTGACTGTGCAGGTATGGCGGCAGATTTATTTGAGACATATGTCGTATCAATTGTTGCAACAATGGTCTTGGCGATTATTTTTCAAGGAACTGTTACTGATATCACAATCTATCCTTTATTAATCGCTGGTTCTAGTATCATAGCTTCTATTATTGGATCTCAGTTTGTTTCTGTTTCAGGACCTAAGTCTTCCATTATGGGCGCTCTTTACAAAGGATTTTTTGCAACTCTTGTTATATCAATAATTTTATTTGCAGTATTAACATCATATTACATCGGCTTCGATAAATTTGTAGCAATAGGTCAAAACTATTACACCGGAATGGATTTATTCCTTTGTGCGGTATATGGATTAATTATTACTCTCGCATTGGTATTTATTACTGAGTATTACACTAGTACCGAATACAGACCTGTAAGAAGTGTTGCTAAGGCCTCTCAAACAGGACATGCAACAAATATTATTCAAGGTTTGGCGATGGGTATGGAATCTACAGCTGTTCCTGTTCTTATTATTGTAGTTGGTATTGGGGTTACTTATGCTACTGCTGGTTTATTCGGTATAGCTATTGCGGTTACTGCTATGCTTGCTTTAGCAGGAATGGTTACTGCATTAGATGCTTATGGACCAGTGACAGATAACGCAGGAGGTATAGCTGAGATGGCTGGTCTTCCTAACAAGGTTAGAAACGTTACTGATGCTCTTGATGCTGTTGGAAATACAACTAAGGCAGTTACAAAAGGGTATGCAATTGGATCTGCTGGATTAGGAGCTTTAGTTCTTTTCGCAGCTTACACAGAAGATCTAAAATATTTTGGTGAACTAACTGGTAACGATGCATTCAAAGTGTCTTTTGATTTAGCAGAACCTTATGTCATCATTGGCCTTCTTTTAGGTGGACTACTTCCATTTTTGTTTAGTGCTTTAAGTATGACTGCGGTTGGTAGAGCTGCTGGATCAGTTGTTGTTGAAGTTCGTCAACAGTTCAAAGATAAAAAGGTATTATGTCAGGTAAAGAAAAACCTGATTATGGTAAATGTGTAGATATCTTAACTAAATCTGCAATCAAAGAGATGATTGTACCTTCTCTTTTACCTGTGCTTTCTCCAGTTGTAGTATTTTTTGGTGTTTACTGGCTTACAGGTAGTGTGAATACAGCTTTTCAAGCTTTAGGCGCCTTATTGATTGGAGTTATCATTACTGGTTTCTTTGTTGCCATTTCAATGACTGCAGGTGGCGGCGCATGGGATAATGCTAAAAAAAATATTGAAGATGGAAACTTAGGTGGTAAAGGTAGCGAAACTCACAAAGCATCAGTTACTGGTGACACTGTCGGTGACCCTTATAAAGACACAGCTGGACCAGCTGTTAACCCAATGATTAAAATAACAAATATTGTATCTATTTTGTTACTTTCGATCGTTGTCCATTTAAATATAATTTAATTTAAATTTATTTCTTCAACAGACCTTAAAACATTCTCATCAAACCGAAGTTTTAGGGTCTTGTTGTAGATTGATTTTTAAAGGTAGCGTTACCTTGTCTCTTTTCCATACGATAAATCCAAAGATTATCGGAGTCCTCAGTGACAAGGGGGATCCAATAATGTTAATAACATCCTCTTTGAGTAGTTCTTATTTTGATAATTTTCTAAAATCTCATTTACACTATTCTCAGAAATACCAGAAAAATGAAGGTCTTTAGAACAAGAGATTACTATAGAAGAAAATAATAGAAATATAAGAATTATGAATTTTTTTGATATATTCATTATTAAGACAAATAAGGTATAAGGGTATTCAAAGCAATAATAAATAATCTATGAATAAATACGTAATCAATCTTGACCTCCATGGGGGTGATTTTGCTCCAAAATCAGTTTTAGAGGAGCAAACATAGCTCTTTTAAAAAACCCTTCTATACAATTTAAATTGCATTCAACAAAGAATTTCAGCAACAATATTCCAAAAAATTCTCTAATATTTTCCAAAAATCTGATTGGATACAATCAGATAATTCTATTTCTCCAGATATGAAGCCTAGTGAAGCTTTAAAAAAGATAATCGAAACAGTTCCATGTCCAATGCTATCTCAGACCTTAAAGGTAATGATAATGAAATTACAATCTCTGCTGGAAATACTGGCGCAATGATGGCGTATGCTACAGTTTATCTTAGAACAATAGAAAATATATCTAGACCAGCGATTGCCTCATTGTTTCCATCAAAAAATCATCCAGTTTGTTTTTTAGATTTAGGAGCAAATTCAGAATGCACAGCAGATAATTTATTAGATTTTGCAATTATGGGGAGTACTTATTATCAAGTTCTCTACCCTGATACTGATTGTAAAGTAGCTTTGCTAAATATTGGATCAGAAGAAATGAAAGGAAATAACTTAATACAACAAACACACGAATTATTAAAAAATGAGAGTAGAATTAATTATAAAGGGTTTGTTGAAGCGAATGAAATTACAGATACCACTAATCATGTAATTGTCACTGATGGATTTTCTGGAAACATAGCTCTTAAAACAGCTGAGGGCGTATCAAAGTTTATTACTGACTCACTAAAAAAAAGCCTTACATCTTCTTTTTACTCAAAGACTCTATCTTTCCTTTTAAAAAATAGATTTCAAGATTTCAAAAATTCTATAGATCCTAGAAATTTTAATGGAGGTATTTTTATTGGAGTTAATGGTATCGTAATTAAAAGTCATGGAAATGCAGATGGTCATGCTTTTGCAAATGCTATTGAGTTTGGCTTAAAATGCTTAAAATCAAATTTATTAAAAAAATAAAATTAAATGTCTCAAGATAAAATCACCAGAGAAATTTAGCAACTCAACTTTCTGAAGAGTTTGGTATTGCCTATACCATTGCTTACCAAAAAATTGATTTAATTTTAAATCTTTGGGCTAGTTCTCTTATAAGTTCTGACCTAACATTAGTTCCCTAGGTTCATTTAAAATTAATCAAAAAATAGTCGTCTTGGTAGAAATCCAAAAACAAGGAGGAACATATTATAAAATCTCGTAAAGTTATAAGTTTTAAGAAATCAAAAAACTTAGAATTATGAATAAAAACTATTACAACATTGATGAAATATCTCAAATTTTAGATGAGCAAAAACACACAATACGTTTTGGGAAACTAGAATTACAAAACTAAAAGTATTAAGAACACATTCAGGTCATCGTCTTTATAATTATGAAAATTTATTATTATTGAAGAAGATTAAAGAGTTATAGATGTACAAAAACTAACACTTGATGGGTAAATGATTATTTCTCCAATTCTAAGGTTAAAAAAAATACATTAAATGATAATGTTATATCTGAATTGAGAGATCTTTTAGGTCTTTTAAAAAAATCCAATTAAACGGGGGTTAGCTCAGCCTGGTAGAGTGCACGTCTGGGGGGCGTGAGGTCGCTGGTTCAAGTCCAGTACCCCCGACCACAAGTCATAAAAATGTTTATTTTCAATAATTTACCTCAATAATTTTAGTTTTCATATTTATGTATATTTTTCACTATAATTCTTGATTTTTTAATCATTTTACTTATATTCCCCCTATCGTGAAAACAACTACACTAAAAAAATCTGAATTTAAAAAAGAATGGCATGTATTAGATGCTACTGATGTTTCAGTTGGAAGATTGGCATCTCGCGTAAGCTTGATTCTAAAAGGTAAAAACAAACCTCAATTTTCCCCTAATCTACCCGTAGGTGATGGCGTTATTATTGTGAATACAGACAAAGTTAAATTTTCAGGTAACAAGAATACCGAAAAGAAGTATTATAAACATACTGGCCATCCTGGAGGTATTAAAGAAATTACCCCTGATAAGTTAAAAGAAAAAAATAAATCCGAAGATATCATAAAAAAAGCAATTAAAGGTATGTTGCCTAACTCACCTCTATTTAGAGATTTAATGAAAAATAATTTAAAACTATATAAGGACTCAAATCATCCACATGAATCACAAAACCCAAAAACTATTGATTTCAAATCACAAAATAGAAAGAATTTAATTAATGTCTAATCAGGTATATAGCACAGGAAGAAGAAAAGAATCTATCGCCAAAGTTTGGGTTTCAAATGGAACAGGTAATATCACTATCAATAAAAAAAATATTGAAGATTACTTTCAAAGATAAAGCTTTAAGAATGATTATCAATCAACCACTCGAAGTGGCAAAAAAATCTGACTCTGTTGATTTAAAAATTACAGTTTTGGGCGGTGGTTTATCCGGTCAAGCAGGTGCTATTAAACATGGTCTAAGTAGGGCTCTTACTCTCATTGACCCTAATACTAAAGACTCTTTGAAGAAGAATGGCTTTTTAACCAGAGATTCAAGAACTGTTGAACGAAAAAAATATGGTAGACAAAAAGCTAGACGTAGTTTCCAGTTTTCTAAAAGATAATATCTTATCTACTTTTCTGCTGATTTTTTTCTCTATACTCACATTATCGTGTGAACGGTCTTTTCAAAACTTTGATCAAAATCTCCTTGAGAAAAAAAAAGAATTAGAGGAATTCAATGAAAAGAGTAATATTAGAAAAGAAGAAATTCAAAAGTCACAAAATGAACAAAATTAAAATTGCAATATTTGGATTAGGTGTAGTTGGCTCTCATGTAGTAAAGCTACTTGAAAAGAATAAATTTAACCTAAATGGATCCAAATTTGAGATAGTTGCACTTGGAGCTAAAAATAAATCAAAAAAGAGAAACTTTAATGTAAAAAAATATCAATGGATTAGTAACTTTTCTGATTTAGAAAAATATGACAAGCCTGATGTTATAATTGAAACCATTGGTGGCACAGGCACTTACATAAATAAACTTTACAGTTATTGCATTAAAAACGGTATTTCTCTAATTACAGCTAATAAAGCCCAACTTGCTGAAAATGGAGAAAAATATTTTGCTCAAGTTTGATAGCCAAAAATTATATCTCGGTTTTGAAGCAGCAGTTCTTGGAGCAGTGCCGGTAGTAAGATCTATAGAACAAAGTATTCTTCCTGCAAAAGTTAAATCAATTTATGGAATTTTTAATGGAACAACGAATTATATCATTTCTCAGATGTATGGTAACAAAATTAGTTTTCAAGAGTCTCTTAATCAAGCAATCAAAAATGGTTTTGCTGAACAAGACTCTAGTGCAGATCTTTCTGGTAAAGACGCTACCCATAAACTAGTTCTATTATCGAATTTATCTTTTGGAAATAAATTTTCTTTTTCTGACATTAATTATGATGGTATTGAGAACATCAAATTAATTGATTTGGAGCAAGGTTTAAAATTAGGTTATAAATTAAAATTAGTATCATTAACTGAGCGCCATAGTAATTCAAAATTTTATTCTTCAGTAGCTCCTTGCTTTGTCCCAGAAAATAGTTTGATAGCCAAAACAGATTTTGAAGAAAATGTTATTACTTTAGAAGGAGATGATTTCATCAAAACTAGTCTCGTTGGAAAGGGGGCAGGTGGTTATCCTACCGCAACTTCTATAATCTCAGATTTAAAAAGGTATGCTGCTCAAAATCAATATCAAGGAGTTTTTCAATACAATTACTCCTCAATGTCAAAAGCAAAATATCTTAATCGCTCAGATCGTAAAAGACCATACTACCTTAGAATGTCTGTCTTAAATAAAGTGGGTGTCTTAAAATCAATTGCTCAAATATTTGCTCAAAAGTCAATTTCAATTAAGTCAATTATTCAATTAAATACATCTAACGAGAAGACTGTTCCAATAATAATAATTTCAGATCCAGTTGGTGTTGATAAAATTAATTTAGTTACTCAAAATTTAAAGAAGACATCTTTTTTAAAGAAAGAAATTTCCGTTATTAGAATAGAGGAAGATATTGGATAGAAATCTTGCTATTGAATTAGTAAGAGTTTCAGAATTTGCAGCCTTAGCAGCCTCTAAATTTATCGGGCGTGGTGATGAGAAAGCGGCTGATCAAGCAGCTGTTGATGCTATGCGAAAATGTCTTAACTCTTTGACCATATCGGGCAAAGTGGTAATAGGTGAAGGGGAAAGAGATGAAGCACCTATGCTTTATATTGGTGAAGAGGTCGGACTTGGCGGACCTAGAGTTGATATTGCCTTAGATCCTTTAGAGGGAACCACAATAACAGCCAAAGGTGGTGAAAACGCTATGGCAGTAATTGCGCTCGCGCAGGAAGGCGGTTTCTTAAATGCCCCTGATGTTTATATGGAAAAAATCTCAGCTAACGTTCAAAGTAATCAAGTAATTTCATTACAGCAAAACTTAAAATCGAATATTGAAGAATTAGCTAAATTCAAAAAAGTTAATGTGGAAGATTTAGTTATTTGTATTTTAGATCGTGAGCGCCATCAAGAATACCTTGAAGTCATTAGATCGACAGGGGCAAGGATAAAAATGATTGGCGATGGAGATGTGAGTGCCGTGATTTCTTCTGTAATACAAACAAGTAATATTGATATGTATTATGGCATAGGGGGAGCTCCTGAAGGAGTATTGGCTGCCGCTGCTTTACAATGTATTGGTGGAAGTATTGAAGGAAAACTTTTATTTAATAACGAGGATGAAATTCAAAGAGCAAAAAAAACTGGCATTAATGATTTAAACAAAATTTATAGCATTCAAGATTTGGCAAAAGGAGATATCATGTTTTCTGCAACAGGAGTCACAGATGGTACTATGCTCAAAGGGATAAAGATTACAAAAGATTATGCCGAAACTCATTCCATTGTAATGAGATCTAAAACGGGAACTATAAGGCATATTAACGGCGAACATAACTTTAACATAAAACAACTTGAGTATTGATACTAGTTTCCAAGGGGCTAAATGGCATAGCACCAATCTAAACTTAGATGATGATGAAGTTTTTAATTTAGCTCAAAAAAATAATATATCTATTCAGTTATCAAAGCTTTTAGTTAATCGTAAAATTAAAACTATTTCAAAGTTCATCAATTCAAAATTAAAAGAAAATTTATCTATTACAAAAATAGCTAAGCTTCGAAACCTGGACAAATCAATTTCTTTTTTTGAAAAAGTTAAATCTGAAAAAAAAATTTCAATATTTTCTGATTATGATGTAGATGGTGCATGTGCTGCAGCTATTTGCAAAAAATTCCTAAGCCAATTTGATATTGAAGTTAATGTATATATTCCTAATCGATTAAACGAGGGATATGGACTGAACTTAGAAGCTATCGATAAAATTTTAACATTTAGTCAAAATATCTTGGTTCTTGATTGCGGTAGCAATAACCTCAAGGAACAAGAATACATAATAAATCAAGGTGGACAGGTTATGATAATTGACCACCATGAGTGCGAATTATTTTTTGATCAAGCTATAGTAGTTAATCCTAAGACGCCTAATGATCAATCTGAGTTGGATGATCTATGCGCAACTGCATTAACATTTTTAGTATTAGTATATCTCAAAAATGAAAATATTTTTCCAAACATTGATGTTCTTCAATATTTAGATTTAGTTGCATTAGCCACTATCTGTGATTTAGTGCCCCTATCGGAGATTAATAGAAGTTTTGTTAAACAGGGTTTAAAGGTTATCAATTCAGATAGTGTCAATAAAGGTATCCAAACCCTAATCAACCAATCAAAAATAAAACAACAAATTTCTGAATACCATTTAGGATATATACTCGGACCAAGAATCAATGCGGGCGGTAGAATGGGAGAGTCTTTATTGGGATATAGTTTGCTCTCCTCAGATAATATTCATCAGGCGCTTCAACTAGCCCAAATAATTGAGTCCCACAATCAAAATCGACAAAATATTCAAACTAAGATAGTTAAGTCAATTAATATAAAAGAGTCAGAGGATAAAAATATTAATTTCTTTTTTGATAAAAAATGGCACATCGGAATTGTTGGAATTATCGCAGGTAGATTAATGAGACAAAATAATAAACCTTCTTTTGTCATGACTAGTTCAAACGAATTTGTAGTAGGATCTGGAAGATCCTTAGGTGAAAAGAATATTGGACAATTAATGATGAATGCAGCAGAAAAAGGTATCATCATAAAAGGTGGAGGACACGCAAAAGCATGTGGTTTTACTTTGCGCGAAGATCAAATTCCTGATTTTAAAGCTTATCTTTATGAGGAAACAAAAAATATTTCTATAAACAATGAAAAATATTTTGAGTCCTTAATCGATTTAAATGTAATTAATGACAATCTATTAAAAGATTTAGAGCTTTTAAGTCCTTTTGGACAAAAAAACCCAGAACCAATATTTAAAGTCGAAAATGTAAAAATAGATATTTTACAAATATTTAAAAATAAACATGCAAAATTAAAAATATTTGATGATTTAAACTACGAGTGTGAGGGGATGTTTTTTGATATTATTTCAGAGGATCTAAAATTTTACTTGGGAAAAAAGTCTAATTTCGACTGTTATTTTAAAGTTAAAAAAGACTCCTATTCAAATAAGACTGTTATTCACCTAGAAGATATTCATTGATTGATTTTTCATGAAATCTAGCTATTTTGTTTGTCTTAAAAGATAGATGTCTCCTTCGTCTAGCGGTTAGGACATCACCCTTTCACGGTGAAGACACGGGTTCGATTCCCGTAGGAGATGCCAATCATAATATGATTTTATACATTATTTCATATTATGAAACACACTAAGGATATTGAAATAAATTAAATTAATCTAAAATTTCCCGTAATCACTAGAAAGGATAACAACAAAATCATGCCAGGTAAAATTTCACTTTTCGTTCCAGGTCCGACTAACATGCCGGATAGAGTCAGGCAGGCTATGGACATTTCCAATGAAGATCATCGCGCACCTGGAATGGATAAATTTTGGCATCCTTTAATTGACGATCTAAAAAAAGTTTTTGAAACCACTTCAGGTCAACCTTTTATATTTCCTGGTACTGGAAGTAGCGGTTGGGAGGCTGCTTTAACTAATACTCTTAACAAAGGAGATAAAGTTTTATCTGCTAGATTTGGTCAATTCTCTCATCTATGGATTGAGATGTGTAAGAAACTTCATATTGAAGTAGATGTTGTTGATGTAGATTGGGGATCAGGAACTCCCCATGATGAATTTGAGAAGATTTTATCACAAGATAAAAATCATGACATAAAAGCAGTTTTAGTAACACATAATGAGACTTCTACGGGCGTTACAAATGATGTTAAAGCTACAAGAGATTTACTAAATAAACTTAATCATCCAGCTTTACTTTTTGTTGATGGAGTAAGTTCAATTGGATCAATTAAATTTGAAATGGATGCTTGGGGAGTAGATGTTGCCGTCTCTGGTTCGCAAAAAGGTTTTATGCTTCCAGCAGGTTTGGCTATTAGTTGTGTCAGTCAAAAAGCTTTAGAGATAGCTAAGTCTGCGAACTTACCACGTGCATATTTCGACTATCATGACATGTTAAAAATAAATGAAACTGGATATTGGCCATACACTAATCCTATGCCTTTATTGCGAGGATTACGTGAAGCTTTAAATATGATGCATGAAGAGGGATTAGACAATATTTATGCTAGACATTTATTCCTTGCTCAAGCTGTTCAAAAAGCATCAGCCGCATGGGGCCTAAATTTATGTGCTAAAGACTCTTCTCTTTATTCAAATACGGTAACTGCCATTATGGTACCTGAAGGTATTGACTCTACTGATATAGTTAAAACAGCATACAATAAATATAATACCTCTTTTGGTGGGGGGCTAAATAAAGTAGCTGGTAAATTGTTTAGAATTGGTCATCTTGGTGATTTAAATAGCACCATGATATTAGGAGCTATCTCTACAGCAGAATTAGCAATGTATGATGTAGGAATTAAATTTGATTTAGGCAGTGGTGTAGCCGCCGCAATCAAGCATTTAAAGGTATAATATGAAAATTTGTATTTATGGCGCTGGAGCTATAGGGGGCTATCTAGGAGCAAAACTGACAGAAATTGGTGCAGATGTAACGCTCATTGCACGTGGACCTCACTATGAAGCTATCCGACAAGATGGATTGAGACTTCGAAAAGATGGTAAAGAATTGGTTGTTTATCCTCGATGTGTTGATACGGCAGAGAAGGCAGGTAAACAGGACTATATTTTTGTCACTCTTAAAGCACATTCAGTTCCAGGATGCTTAGACGCATTTGAAGTTTTAATGAAAGACGATACTTCATTTGTTTGGGGTGTTAACGGAATACCTTGGTGGTATTTTCATAATCATGAAAATCCTGAATACAAAGATAAAAGAGTAACATCAGTTGATCCAGATGGTAGTCAGTGGGATCGTATTGGACCTGAAAAAATCATTGGATGTATAGTTAATCCTGCCTCTGAAGTAATTAAGCCAGGTGTTATTCAACACCTCGAAGGAGATAAATTTCAATTAGGTGAAATTAATGGTGAGGATACTGATAGAATTAAAAAATTATCCAGCACTCTCGAGGAGGCTGGTTTTCAAGCTCCTGTTCGTCCAAATATTAAAGGAGATATTTGGTTAAAGTTATTCGGTAACCTTTCATTAAATCCAATAAGTTCTTTGACAACATCTACTCTTGTAAAAATATGTAGCAATCAAGAAGTAAGAGATGTTGTAAAAAATATGATGAATGAAGCTCATGAAATTTCAAAGAATTTAGGAATAGATAAACCTTTTGATGTAGAGCGTAGAATAGAAGCAGCTAAAGCAGTTGGAGAACATAAAACTTCAATGTTGCAAGACTTAGAAAGAGATCGTCCTATGGAAATTGATGCTTTAGTTTCTTCAGTGCAGGAACTTGGAAGAATTACCAAAGTTCCTACACCAACAATTGATACCGTTCTAGCTCTAGTTAAGTTAAGAGCTAAAGAAGCAAAGCTCTATTAAATAATTTATCCTAAAGCTTTCTGAATAGTCTCACCTAATTTAGCCGGTGACTTTGAAATATGAACCCCTGCATCTTCAAGGGCGTTAAATTTAGACTCAGCAGTTCCTTTTCCACCTGAAATTATAGCTCCAGCGTGACCCATTCTTTTTCCAGCAGGGGCACTAGCTCCCGCGATAAAAGAAGCTACAGGTTTTTTAATAGAGGAGTTTTTGATGAATTCAGCTGCTTCTTCTTCAGCAGTTCCACCAATCTCACCTATCATAATAATTCCTTCGGTCTCAGGATCTTTTAAGAATAAGTCTAAGCAGTCGATGAAATTTGTGCCATTGATTGGATCACCACCTATGCCAATACATGTTGACTGACCAAGACCAACTGCAGATGTTTGAGCTACAGCTTCATAAGTTAAGGTTCCCGATCGACTGACAACTCCGATTTTACCTTTTTTATGAATATGACCTGGCATAATGCCTATTTTACATTCATCTGGAGTAATAATGCCTGGGCAATTAGGCCCAATAAGTCTTGAACTGGAATTTTCTAACTTTCTTTTAACTTGCATCATGTCTAGAACCGGAACCCCTTCAGTAATACAAACAATCAATTCCATTTGAGCATCAATAGCTTCAATAATTGCCCCTGCTGCAAAAGGAGGAGGGACATATATTACAGTAGCGTTAGCTTCTGTATTTTCTTTAGCCTCTTTAACAGTATTGAAGACAGGTAAACCTAAATGTTCTTGACCACCTTTTTTTGGGGTTACTCCACCAACCATTTGAGTTCCATATTTAATAGCTTGTTCTGAGTGAAATGTACCTTGAGCACCAGTGAAGCCCTGGCAGATTACTTTAGTTTCTTTATTAATTAATACTGACATAATTTCTCCTTTAACTCAAAGCACCGACAGCTTTTTGAGCTGCGTCTTCTAAATTATCTGCTGAAATAATAGCTAGACCTGATTTATTAAGAATTTCTTTTCCAAGGTCAACATTCGTTCCCTCTAGTCTTACTACTAAAGGAACTTGAATAGATAGTTCTTTAGCTGCAGCAACTACACCTTCAGCAATGATATCGCATTTCATAATACCGCCAAAAATGTTTACTAAAATTACTTTAACATTTGGATCTTGAAGGATGATAGAAAATGCTTTTGCCACTCTTTCTTTTGTGGCTCCACCACCAACATCTAAGAAGTTTGCAGGACTTCCACCATGAAGTTGAATAATATCCATAGTGCCCATAGCCAGACCTGCACCATTCACCATGCAACCAATGCTTCCATCTAATTTTACATAATTTAATTCGTGCTTGGATGCTTCAATCTCAGCAGGATCTTCTTCTGTTTCATCGCGCATCTCTGCAATCTCTTTATGTTTATACAGTGCGTTATCATCAATCGATACTTTTGCATCAAGTGCAAGGAAGTTTCCCTCTCCAGTTAAAACAAATGGATTAACTTCGACTAATGAAGCATCTGTTGACAAAAAACTGGCGTAAATTTTTTGAATTTGATCACAAAAATCTCCAGACTGCTCAGAAGTAATTTCTAAACCTTGAACTAGTTGATCTAAGCTAGTTTGATCTAAAGTTTTATCTCCTGGAACATTTACAGTGATAATTTTTTCAGGTTCTTTTTCTGCTACTTCTTCAATTTCCATACCACCTTCGGTTGAAGCAATAATTGAAACGGAAGAGGTTGATCGATCAACTAACATACTCAGATAGTATTCTTTTTTGATATCACAGCCTTCTTCGATATAAAGACGATTAACGACTTTACCATCTGGACCAGTTTGTTTGGTAACAAGTGTTTTACCAAGCATTTTCTTGGCATTTTCTTTCGCTTCATCTTTGGAAAAACAAACTCGAACTCCACCTTTATCATCACCGCTATCTTTAAATTTTCCTGCACCTCGACCACCAGCATGGATTTGTGATTTCACGACCATGACGGGTGTCTGAATAGAGTCAACAGCAGAGTCTATTTCGTTATCGTTTAAAACTGGGTTGCCAGTTAAAACTCTTACATCATTATTTTTAAGCAATATTTTTGCTTGGTACTCATGTAAGTTCATTTTTATCCTCCTTTAATATCTAATAAAATTTTTCCAATATGGCTGGATGATTCCATTAACTCATGAGCCAAATTTACATCTTCCATATTGAAAGATTGGAAAATTGTTGGTTTGTATTTTCCCTGTTCTATTAAAGGCCAAATATGTTCAATAACTTGATTGACAATTTTTCCTTTGTCCTCAGGTGATCTTGATCTAAGTGTAGATCCAGAAACTTTTAGTTGTTTAGTCATGATATATAAAAGGTTAGCCTCAGCCTTAATGCTTTCAAGAGCAGCTATATAGGTAAGTCTTCCTTTTTGATTGAGTATTTTTAAATTTTTTTTGAAATATGAGCCTCCTACCATATCTAAAATAATGTCAACCTTGATTTTTTGGTCAATAAAATATTGTTCGAAGTCTTCCTCTTTGTAATTGATTGCTGCTTTTGCGCCAAGTTGTATACAATTATCACATTTGTCTTTTGATCCTGCAGTCACATAAAGCTGATCAGTAAAATTTTTTAAAATAGATATTGCTGTTGTTCCAATACCACTGCTTCCACCATGAATTAGAACAACTTCATTATTTTTAAATTCAGAAATATTGAAAATATTTTCATAGACTGTCAAAATAGTCTCTGGAAGAGCCCCAGCTTCTAATAGACTTACATTAGATGGAATCGGCATGACTTGTCTTTCATCGACATTTACAAATTCTGCGTATCCGCCACCTCCTAAAATGGCACAGACTTTATCGCCAACTTTAAATTTACTTGAATTTGGCCCAATCTTACAAACAATACCTGCACACTCTAGCCCAATAATTTCACTTTCTCCTTTGGGGGGAGGGTAGTGACCTTTTTTTTGTAATATATCTGCTCTATTTACACCTGTAGAATGAACTTCAATTTGTATTTGATTTTCTTTAGGACTTTCAATTTCACACTCGTCTAAAAAGAGTTTTTCATTTTTAAAGTTTATAAATTTCAAGTTAACCTCAATCTCTGGTATACATTATACAAATAAAAAAAATAATCACATATTTTTTGAATGCATAAATATATTGTATACCAACACTTATTTCATGATTGTTTCAAATTATGAAATATGAAAAAAATTTTTTTTTATACAATTTTTTTAAATAGTTTATGCTTATTATAATATTAAATCTTATAGGAGGAAATAATATGACAATTATTAAAAAACTAGCGCTAGTTGTTGTTTCCCTTTCACTTGTAGCTGTAAGTTCAATATCTTCTGCGAAGCCTTTTAGTCCAAAGAAGCCTATTGAGCTTATTATCCCAGCCGGTCAAGGTGGAGGAGCTGACGAGATCGCTCGATTAGTACAAGGTGTTATCGAGAAAAACGACTACGCATCTAAGCCAGTGATTCCAATTAATAAAAAAGGTGGTTCTGGTGGTGAAGCTATGACTTATGTTAAGAAAAAAGCTGGTGATGAGCACACACTTATCATTACTCTTAACAACGTTCTAACTACACCTGTTAACCAGCCTGAATTAGGAATTGATTTCTTCAATGACTTCACTCCATTAGCAAGACTTATCACAGATACATTCTTAGTATGGATTGCAACTGAAGGTAAAAATACTCAAGGTGTAGAAACATTTGATGACTTCATTGCACTTGCTAGAGGTAATGGTCTAGTAATGGGTGGTACAGGAAGTATGTCAGAAGACGAATTACTTCTTGGTATGATGAGAGGTCAGTTTGGATTTGATGCAAAGTACGTACCATATGACGGTGGTGGTGCTGTTGCTAAAGGTCTAGTTGGCGGCGAGTCTGACTTCACTTTAAACAACCCTTCTGAGCAGATGGGATTCTATCAGTCTGGTGACTCAAAAGCTTTAGTTATGATGACTCCAGAAAGAAACCCAGCATTCCCAGATGTACCTTCTTCTTATGAATTAGGTTATCCTGATCTTGAATACTACATGATGAGAGCATTTATGGCTCCAGCTGGTGTTGATGCAGAAGTGGAAAAGTACTACACAGGACTTCTTCACACTGTTTATCATGATGATGAGTTCCAAACTTTCAACATCGACGATGGAAAGTTAATGAGCTGGTTAGAGGGATATGGTTTTAAAAGGATTTCTTAGCAATTGAATACGCTAAGCACGGTGAGATCATTAAAAACTTTGACTAATAAAATAAATTAAGAGCGAATATTGAGCATAGTTACTAAATTTACAGTTAGAAGGGCAGAAATAACTGTCGCTGTAGTTTTAGCACTGTGCTCACTCGCTCTTATGTATAAAAGCGCGCAAAACAGAATTACATGGAGTGCAGAAGAAAATATGGGAGCTGGGTTTCTTCCCTTCTACCTCTCATTAGGAATGTTCATTTGTACTGTAATTACCATCACTAAATTCATTTTAAAAAAATCTCCACAATCCACAAATAACGAGCCTTTTATTGATGCTGTGGCTTTTAAGTTTGTATCGGTAACTATAATTTCACTTGTAGTTTTAGTTTTTGCTATTGGTTATTTGGGAATTTATTTTTCTTTAATTTTTTTCTTAGCTTTCTATTTAAGATATTTTAGTGAAAAGAGTAATTCATTTATTCTTAATTTTTCTATAACAACCCCCATTTTGACTTTTTTATTTTTTGAATGGTTGTTAAAAATTCCTTTGCCTCAAGGAATATCTGAACCTTTATTTTATCCAGTTTACGATGTTATGTATGGTTCAAGTTCATTATTTATGATTTGGATATATATAATTGTCACTGTACTTTCACCATCTGCCTTAGTCTTTCTAGCTAACAGATTTATAAAATAATTTATGAAGAAAGGTAAATAAATCATATGGAAACTTTTGCTTTACTTCTTCAAGGTATGGCCACATCATTTGAATTGTTAAATTTAGGCCTTTTGATATTTGGATGTCTTATAGGCTTATTTGTTGGAGCTATGCCAGGCCTAGGTTCGGTCAACGGTGTTGCTATATTAATTCCAATTACTTTTATTGTGCCCCCTACAGCTGCAATTATTTTTTTAGCAGCAGTTTATTACGGAGCAATGTACGGAGGTGCGATCAGCTCTGTGATGCTAGGCATACCAGGAGCATCAACTGCCGTAGCCACAGTTTTTGATGGAAGACCTTTGGCTGTAAAGGGTGAGGCGATGACTGCCCTCACAGCAGCGGCCGTGGGCTCGTTTGTAGGCGGAACTGTGTCCGTAATCTTATTCACTTTATTCGCACCACCACTTGCTGAAGTTGCCTTGAGATTTAATGCTCCCGAAACTTTTGCTTTAATGGTTATGGCTTTTGCAACTTTTGTTGGCCTGGGTGGTGACGATATCCCTAAAACAATTTTTTCTATTTTAATTGGATTAGTTTTATCAACAATAGGACTGGACTTAATTACTGGTAAACCCCGCTTGATATTTTTTGGTATTCCAGGTTTTCTCCATGGAATAAATTTCTTAGTTCTGGCCATAGGTATTTATGGAATTGGTGAGATGCTATGGACGCTCGAAGAAACTAAGGGAAAAGTCCAAATGTCTAAGCTCTCCGTTAACATGAAGGAGGTTGGAAGAGCCTTTTCTGCATTAAAAAAGACTATTATGGCAATGAATATTGGTTCTTTTTTAGGTTTTTTTGTAGGAATTTTGCCAGCAGCAGGTGCAACACCAGCTTCTTTAATGTCTTATGGTATAACAAAACAACTCTCTAGAAATTCAAAAGAATTTGGATCAGGGGTTCCTGCAGGTGTAGTTGCGCCAGAGTGCGCTAATAATTCTGCCAGCACTGGAAGTATGCTACCCATGTTAACTCTTGGTATTCCCGGATCTCCTACTACCGCAATCCTTTTGGGAGGAATGATACTTTGGGGCTTAACTCCAGGACCTTTATTGTTTACACAACAACCTGAATTTGTCTGGGGATTAATTGGAAGTCTTTATATCGCAAATTTTTTCACTCTTGTGTTAAACATTGCTTTAATTCCAGCTTTCTTAATGGTTCTCAGAATTCCTTTTGCAATATTAGCTCCCGTGATATTTGTTCTTTGTGTTACTGGTGGTTACGCTCCGACGCAAAGCCTTCATGATGTCTGGTTAATGTTATTGTTTGGATTTGGTGGATATATGCTTAGAAAATTAGATTATCCTGTAGCCCCAGCTGTATTATCGATCGTTTTAGGTCCTTTGGCTGAGAAAGCTATGAGACAATCGTTAATTTTATCAGACGGAAGTATGGGAATATTCTTTGATTTTAGCTCTAAGCCGATAGCTGCAGTAATTATGTACATAGCCATTGTTTTACTTATCATGCCTGCTTTTGGCCCTATCTATAGAAAATTTTTTAAAAAAGCTTAAGGTAATTTAATGATCCAAAAAATTGGACCCGTTAATCTGAAGAGCAAAGTATATGATGCTCTTAAAAAATATATTTTATCTCTTAACATTTATTTAAAAGAGTCAGACTTTCATTTAGATGAAAGACAACTATCTGAAAAGTTAGGAGTTAGCAGAACACCTATAAGAGAAGCGGTAGCAAAGTTAGAGCAAGAAGGTATTGTTAAAACAGTTCCTAGAAGAGGGTTTTCGTCCATCGAAAATCAAAAAAGAACTTATAGATATTGTTACAGTTTGGGCTGGACTCGAGGGTTATGCCGCTCATTTAATTATCCAAAACTCCTCTAAAGAAGAAATAGAGTCCCTAAATAAGTTTTGTCAGTACTCTAAAGACAATGTGCTCTCTGACCTTGATAATTATTCAAATGATAACATCAAATTTCATGAGCATATCATGAAGCTTACTAAGGTCAGATTAATGGGTGAGATACTAGAATCGCAATTAATTCACCTCCAATATCTAAGAAAAAAATTCATTATTGAATCAAATCGCTCCATTCAATCAATTGATGAACACAATGATATAGTTAAATCTCTTGTCGCAGGACAGCAGGCAAAAGCTGAAAAACTATTGAAAAATCATGCTTTAACGCTTGTAGATAAGATACAAGAAAACATAAAAAGCTAGCCAAATTACTTTGCAACATTAAATAATCTGGTATACATTATACCACCAGGAGAGAGGTAAAAATGTCTACAGGAACTAACGAACAAATGATTACTGGTGGTGAGCTAGTAGCAAAGGCTCTCAAAGCTGAGGGCGTTGAAGTAATTTACACACTATGTGGAGGCCATATTATTGATATTTACAATGGCTGTTTAAATGAAGGAATTAAAATTATTGATGTGAGACACGAAGAGGTTGCTTCACATGCGGCTGATGGATATGCCAGAATGACTGGAAAACCTGGTTGTGCAGTAGTTACTGCAGGTCCAGGAACTACTCACGCTATTACAGGTGTGGCTAATGCATTTAGAGCTGAAATCCCAATGTTATTGATTGGCGGACAAAGCTCATTAACTCAACATAAGATGGGATCGCTTCAAGATCTTCCACACGTTGATATGATGCAACCAATTACAAAATTTGCAGCTACGGTTATGTCTACGGAAAGATGTGCTGATATGGTTTCTATGGCTTTTAGAGAAACAAGAAATGGCTCTTTTGGACCATCGTTTCTTGAGATCCCAAGAGATATTTTAGATTCATCCATTCCCCTCAGTAAAGCTGTTGTGCCAGAAACAGGAAAATATAGTGCCTCCTCTAAAACTCTCGCAGATCCTGTTGATGTTCAAAAAGCAGCTGACATTATTTCAAAAGCTGAAAGACCCTGTATTCTTTTAGGTCAACAAGTTTGGACAAGTCAATCAACTCAAGATGCAGTTGATTTTGTAAGAAATATGGATATCCCAGCTTACCTTAATGGATCCGCAAGAGGTTCCTTGCCTCCTGGAGACCCTCACCACTTCCATAGAACCCGTAGAAATGCTTTCACAAAATCTGATTGTATAATTATTGTTGGAACTCCATTTGACTTTAGAATGGGTTATGGAAAAAGATTAAACCCTAATGCTACTGTTATCCAAATTGATATGGATTACAGAACTGTTGGAAAAAATAGAGACATCTCTCTTGGTTTAGTCGGCCATATAGGAACTACTTTAAAAGGAATTGCTGAAGCGGGCTCAAAGAAGGATAGGTCTGATTGGTTTAATGAATTAAGAGCAGGCGAAGAAGCTGCTCTTGAGAAGTTAATGCCAACCTTCACAACTGATAAGTCACCAATTAGCCCTTATAGAGTTGCTTGGGAATTAAATCAATTTCTCAATGAGGATACCATTTATATTGGAGATGGTGGAGATGTGGTAACAATTAGTGCTCAAGCTGTGCAGCCAAGACAACCAGGTGCTTGGATGGACCCAGGTCCATTAGGAACTTTAGGTGTTGGTGTGCCTTATGCTTTAGCAGCGAAGATTGCCGCTCCTGAAAAGAAGTTTTATTATACTGTGGAGATGGCGCTTTCTCTATGACTGGTATGGATTTTGAAGCTTTTGTTAGACACAAGGCTCCAGTTCTTACTGTTATTGGAAACAACTCTGCACAAAACCAAATTCGTTTCGGTCAGATCATGAAATATGGTGAAGAAAAAGGAAACGTTGGAAACATCCTCGGTGATGTGAACTTCGATGAATTTGCTAAAATTCTAGGTGGGCACGGAGAAGCTGTAAGAGAAGCAAAAGATATCCAGCCAGCTCTTCAAAGAGCGAGAGAAGCTGTGAAATCTGGTATTCCAGCTATCGTGAATATTTGGGTTGATAAAGAAGAATTTGCACCTGGTACTAAAAACCAGACAATGTACAAATAATTCAAACAATGGAAGCTCTTAAAGGTGTAAAAGTTCTGGACATGACTCATGTTCAGTCAGGCCCAACATGCACTCAATTATTGGCATGGTTTGGTGCGGATGTTGTTAAAGTTGAGCGTCCTGGGGTAGGAGATGCTACTCGTGGCCAACTTAGAGATGTCCCTGAAGCGGATAGCCTCTACTTTACAATGCTCAATTCTAACAAGAGAAGCATTACACTAAACCCTAAAAAACCTGAGGGAGCGAAGATTTTCGCCCAGTTAATAAAAGAATGTGACGTGATGGTTGAAAACTTTGCGCCTGGAGCGTTGGATCGAATGGGCTTTACCTGGGAAAAAATTCAAGAACTTAATCCTAGAATGATTTATGCATCTGTAAAAGGTTTTGGCCCAGGAAAATATGAAGAGTGTAAAGTATATGAAAACGTTGCCCAATGTGCCGGTGGATCTGCCTCAACAACAGGTATGTTAGGTGAGGTACCGTTAGTCACTGGAGCTCAAATTGGTGACAGTGGTACTGGTCTTCATTTAGCTCTTGGGATAGTTACGGCGCTTTTTCATCGAGAAAAATCAGGTAAAGGTCAAAAGTATCTGCAGCTATGCAGGATGGTGTTTTAAACCTATGTAGAGTAAAGCTACGTGATCAACAAAGACTCAGAGAGGACCTTTGAAAGAATATTCACAGTATGGTGAAGATATTCCTTTTGGAGACTCTACACCACGAGCTGGTAATGACTCTGGTGGAGGACAACCAGGTAGAATTCTCAAATGTAAAGGTTGGGAAACCGATCCTAATGCATACACTTATTTCATTACTCAAGCAGCAGTTTGGGAAAAAGTATGTGATGTTATTGGAAAACCAGAATGGAAAGAAGATGAGAACTACTCAACACCAGAGAAAAGACTACCACGATTGAACAATATATTTGACACTATTGAGTCATGGACAAAAACTAAAACAAAATTTGAGGTTATGGAGATTTGTAATCCATTGGATATTCCGGTAGGCCCTATCCTTTCTATGAAAGAAATAGCCGAAGAATCCAGGCCTTAGAGAAACCGGTACTGTCGTTGAGGTGGATCACCCAGTAAGAGGAAAGTATTTAACAGTTGGTAATCCAATTAAATTATCAGACTCCCCAGCAGAAGTAAAAAGATCGCCCTTATTAGGTGAACATACTGATGAAATACTTAAAGAATTTTGTAATATGAGTGATGAAGAAATTAAAGCTGTCAGGGAAGCTGGAGCTGTTTAACATTAACACAGGGAGAAAAACAAATGAAAATTATACTTATGGGACAACAAGCATTTGGCAAAAGTGCTTTAGAAAAATTTCATACTGGGACAGATCACGAAGTAGTAGCTGTTTACTGCGCTCCAGATAAAGAAGGTAAGCCATTAGATCCAGTAAAAGAGTATGCTCAAAGTGTCGGTCTTCCTGTCTTTCAACCTTCAAATTTCAAAGATCAAGAAGTTTTAGATCAGATTAAGTCTCATGACGCAGATTTATGTGTGATGGCATACGTGATTATTTTTGTTCCAGAGGCAGCTAGAGACATTCCTAAACATGGTTCAATCTGCTTCCATCCATCTCTTCTTCCTTTACACAGAGGTCCAAGCTCCATTAACTGGCCTATTATCTGGGGCTCTGAGAAGACTGGTTTGACAATTTTTTATCCAAATGATGGACTTGATGAGGGTGAAATTTTACTTCAAAAAGAAGTTGAAATTGGACCAGATGATACTTTAGGAGATGTTTATTTTTCAAAGATCTTTCCTTTAGGAGTCGATGCCTGTGTTGAAGCCGCAGACATGATTGCTGCAGGAAATGCTCCTCGAATAACTCAGGATGAATCCAAAGCAACCTATGAGTCTTGGTGTAAAAAAGCAGATGCTAGAATTGATTGGAAAAAACCTGGTAGAGAAGTATATAACTTAATCAGAGGGTGTAATCCACAACCAGGTGCGTGGGCAGAATTCATGGGAGATGAATTTACTTTTGTTGACACTAAGTTTATTGATGAGCAAAGTGCTGAACACTTTCCAGGGCAAATTATTTCCATCAATGCTGAAAATATTCGAATAGCTGTAAAAGGTGGTTTCATTGAAGTTTCAAGATTTAAATCAGATCAGGGAAAACTATATGTGAAAGACATGAACACAGCAGTGTTTACAGAAGGCGATTTATTCTCATAATACTTTTCAGTGCCTAAAAACAAATCTGATTCATATAAGATAGCTTCCATAATTGTTTATTTTTTAATGCTTTTTGCATTATGGTTTGTTCTTTCTGGCTATTTAAAATCACTTTTAATCTTTTTTGGTCTCATAAGCGTTATTTTTGTTTTATGGATGTCAGCAAGATCTAAATCGCTCAACTATGATGTACTACCTCTTAAACTTATGGTTAAATTGCCTATTTATTGGATTTGGTTAATTAAAGAAATAATTAAATCAGGCCTAACAACCACGAAAATTATATGGAAAGGTAATTACAGCCCAGAATTAATTAAAGTTAAAGCTTCTCAAAAAAATGATACGGGTAAAGCAAACTACGCTAACGCAATTACTTTAACCCCAGGCACAGTAACGATCGAAATAGATAAAGATACTTTTTTAGTCCACGCTTTAAGCAAAGAATTATCTGAAGATTTACAATCAGGCGAGATGGATAAGTTGATTGCAGGGTTACATAAATGATTTTTTTTATTGCCCTTGCGATATTAGGTTTATCGATACTCTTTTGTGTTTATAGAGCTGCAAAAGGCCCAACACCTTTTGACAGAATTTTATCTATTTCAAGTATTGGAACCATTATGGCTTTAGGTATTGCAGTTCATGGATTTGCATTTAATAGACCGGACTTTGTTGATATCGCATTAATGTATATTCTTTTAAATTTCCTTGGAACCATTGCTATTTTGAAATTCTATAAAATGAAAGGTAAAAAGAAAGTTTAGTGGAATATTTAATTAACTATTCTACAATTTTTTTTCTATTTCTAGGTTGTTTTTTTATTTTATCAGGCAGTGTGGGTCTAATAAAACTGCCTGATGTTTTTAGTAGAATACACGCAGCAGGTTTAATAGATACTTTAGGTACTGGATTTATAATTTTATCTCTAATTATTCACTCAGGATTTTCGCTATTAAGTTTAAAACTTTTACTAATTCCTCTGTTTATATTATTTACGAGCCCTATATCTGGTCATGCTATTTCTTTGTTTGCCCATGAGTCTGGGCATAAACCAAAAGCAAAACTTAAAAGAAAATGAATTTTTTAATAATAAACTTTTTTCTTATCTCAATTTTACTGCTAACTACTTTTTATATATTCAAGACAACATCATTAATATCAATAGTAGCTCTAACAGGAATTTTTACATTAGTTTGTGCTGCTATTTATGTAAATCTTGATGCCGTGGATGTGGCTTTTACGGAGGCAGCAGTAGGCTCTGGAATTTCTACCATATTAATGGTGATGGCAGTTGCTAAATTACCTGAAGGAAAGAAAAATCAATTATTAAACTTATTCCCAAGTATCGTTTTGTCGGTCTCAATAGTCATAGTGCTCATGCTAATTATAGCTAATTTACCTCTTTTGGGAGACCCAAATGCACCCATTCATCTTCATGTCACCCCTGAATATATTAAAGAGAGCAAGTCCATATTTCATATACCTAATGTAGTTACAAATATTTTAGCTAGTTATAGAGGGTTCGACACTTTAGGTGAAACAATAGTCATCTTTACCGCTGGATTAGGAGTTATCGTATTACTTACTAGCAACACATTAAATAGAAAAACAAAATTTAAAAAGAAGGTAAAAAAGTAATGAAGGATAATATTTCATCTAGTCCCATTTTAAATATTGTCAGCCGAATACTTTTTGCCCCAATAATTATTTTTGGATTGTATGTGCAATTTCATGGTGACTATGGTCCAGGGGGAGGCTTTCAAGCTGGTGTTATCATTGCAGCAGCTTTCATTCTTTACTCGATGATTTTTGGTATAAAAAAAAGGTGAAACTTTAGTACCTGTAAAAATTAATCAATATCTAATGTGTTTTGGTGTTCTACTTTATGCAGGGGTAGGGATTGTGTCTATTTTTTTAAATGGTAATTATTTAGATTATAATGTTTTGGCCTCTGAAAGATCATCTGGTCAGCACATAGGTATTATTTTAGTAGAACTTGGTGTTGGTATAACTGTAGCCACAGTGATGATCGCCCTGTATCACTCTTTTGCATCTTTTAGGATTAAAGATGACTGATTTTTTATATTTTTGGAACCACTTTGCTTTTGTAATTTTAATGGTAAGTGGGCTTTTTATAATCATTACAAGCCAAAATTATATAAAAAAAATTGTTGGATTGGCTATTTTTCAAACATCAGTATTTGTTTTTTTTGTTTCTTTAGCAAAAATTATAGATGGCACTGCCCCAATATTGAATTCCGTAAATAATGTTTACTCTAATCCTCTCCCTCATGTTCTTATCCTAACCGCAATTGTCGTTGGGGTGGCTACATCTGCACTTGGGTTAGCCATAGTCCTTCAAATTTATAAAAATTATGGATCTGTCGAAGAAAATGAAATTAAAAAAGAAGAGCTAAAGGAAAACAGCTAAAATGAATATTTTTTTAGATGATGCAACTGCTCTAGTAGTAGTTTTACCTTTATTAATTGCGGCTATTATCGCTTTTATTCCTTCTTCAAGACTGGCTTGGTTCATTACAATCGTAACATTAGTTTTTCATCTATCGTTATCTGTTGAACTTTTTCAGAACTTTTCTTCTTTTGGGACGATTATTTATGAATTTGGTAATTGGCCTCCTCCTTGGGGTATTTCTTTTAAATTAGATGGAGTAAATATTGGTTTGCAACTTTTATTTTCTGCTTTTGTCTTAGTGACAACAATCTATTCAAGGAAGATTTTTTTATCTGAAATAGATCCAGAAGACTCGGGTAAAGCATATTCTCTATGGTTATTAGCAATTGGAAGCTTAAATGGAATAATTTTAACTAATGATATTTTTAATTTATTTGTCTTTTTAGAAATATCAGCATTATCATCTATTTCTCTTATTTCCTTAGGAGCTGGAACAAATAGAAAGGCATTACTTGCTGCCTTCAATTATTTGGTGATTGGTGCTATTGGAGCTACTTTCTATGTCATTGGTGTAGGATTTGCTTATGCCATGACAGGCACACTTAATATGAATGATTTAATTATCCAACTTAGTCAATATTCAGAAGGTCAGTTAGCAATCTTTGCTGGTATGTCATTTATGCTTATTGGTTTAATGGTTAAGTCAGCAGTATTCCCACTTCACTTATGGCTTCCACCTGCGTATAGTTATGCACCATCAGCGGTTTCAACTCTTTTTGCAGCTTTGGCTACTAAAGCTATTCTAATTTTCTTTGTTAGAATTTTGTATGAAGTTTTTTCAATTTATAATGGTTATTTAGAAATTTTTTTAGATTACATTTTGCTTCCACTCTCTTTGATCGCTATTTTTGTTGGAACAATTATTGCTATTTATCAAAATGATATAAAAAAATTATTAGCCTATTCCTCAATTGCTCAAATTGGATATATAACTCTTGCTTTTAGTATAAATGATAATAGCGGGGTCCTAGCAGGCTTTGTTCATATTTTTAATCATGCTTTAATTAAAGGAGGCCTCTTTATGGCTGTTGGTTATTTAGCCATTTCTTTAAATGATCGAGTCACCTTAGAAAGTATTGAGGGCTATGGGCAAAAGTATCCAATTACTTCCTATGCTTTATTAGTTTGTGGACTTTCACTAATCGGCCTACCTTTAACCAATGGCTTTATATCAAAACTCTATATATTTCAGGCACTTTACAGCAATGAAATGTTTTTAACGATAGGTCTTGTGGCTTTAAGTTCGGCATTAGCAGTGATTTATTTTTGGAAAATTGTTGAAAAATTATTTTTTAGCTCAAAAGGCTACGAGGCGACCTCTGAAGATCCGGCAATATACATACCAATATGGATAATAGCATTATCAATTATTTATTTTGGTATCTTTTCATCTACGATAGTTGAATTCTCATCTATTGCTTCAGAGTCTTTAATCTTAGGAGGTTCTAATTGACTAACGAAAGTTTGTTGATTTTAGGTTTGCTCACGCCTTTATTTGCAGCTTTTGGATCCTATTGTTTTAAAAATAACATAAATGTCCGTGACTCATTTGGTGTTATTGGAGGTGTAATTACTTTTCTAATTAGTCTTAAAATATTCAATGGACTTCAAGCTGAAGAACAATATGTAATAAATTTATTTACTTTATTTAATGGAGTGGATTTTCTTTTTAATATTACTCCATTAGGTTCAATTTTTAGTTTAGTAGCTTCATCATTATGGATATTAGCTTCAATCTATACTGTTGGCTATATGAGAGGAGCAGGAGAGAAAAACCAAACAAGGTTTGTAATTTTTTACTCCATAGCTATTCATGCAGCTCTGGCTATTGCATGGTCTGGAAATTTACTTATGCTGTTTATTTTTTATGAAATTTTAACTTTTTCAACGTTCCCTTTAGTCGGGCATAAACAAGATGCCGAGTCTCAAGCAGCAGGTAGAGTATATTTATCTATCTTGGTGGGAACCTCTTTAGTTCTGTTCTTACCAGCTATTTTCTGGGTATGGCTTGAAACAGGAAGTTTAAATTTTACACCTGGGGGAATTTTAGAAGGGAAGTTTCCAACAGAATACCTCATATTTTTAGTAGCCATGTTAGTCTTTGGAATTGGAAAAGCGGCTATTATGCCTATTCATAGATGGCTACCAGCAGCGATGGTTGCGCCAACTCCTGTCTCAGCGCTTCTTCATGCTGTAGCTGTTGTCAAAGCGGGTGTTTTTAGTTTTTTAATGGTGGTTGTTTATATCATTGGTCCTGATTACCTACTTCAAAGCAAGGCATCAAACTGGCTTGTATGGTTATCCTCTTTTACAATTTTGACAGCAAGTATTATCGCTATTTCTAAGGATGACTTAAAAGCAAGACTAGCTTATTCAACGATTAGTCAGTTATCTTACATAATTTTAGGAGCAGCTTTGGCTACTACTTTTGCTCTTAAAGGGGCTTCTTTTCACATTATTACGCACGCCCTAGGCAAAATAACTTTGTTTTTTTGTGCTGGGGCTATTTATGTCACTGCACATGTAAAAAAGATTAGTGAATTAGGAGGGTTAGGATTTAAAACTCCAATGATATTTTTTGCTTATACTTTAGGGGCATTGTCAATAATTGGCGTTCCGCCTTTGATAGGATCATGGAGTAAGTTGTTTTTAGTTATAGGTTCACTTGAAGCTGATTTTTTATTTGTGGCTATCTTGTTAGGTATTTCCTCTTTATTAAATATTTATTATTTACTACAACCAGTATTTATTGCGTTTAATAAAAAAAATATAAAAAATATCAATATTACCAAAGCGCCATTGACTATATGGCCACCCGTAATTACAGGTGTGGGATGTTTATTCTTATTCTTTTTTTCGAATTACTTTTTAAATATTATTAATGGTGTGGTTGCTTAATGAAAAATAATAATTTGAAGACTTATGCTAAATACTTTACTCAATTTATAATTGCTGTTGCAGGATTGCTTTTAATAATTGATTTTACCATACATCGCCATGCCTATTTTCATCTAGAGGAAATAATTGGTTTTCCGGCTATGTTTGGTTTTATTTGTTTTGTTTTCATTGTCATTGTTGGCAAGCATTTAAGAAAAATTCTTATGAGAAAGGAAGATTACTATGATAAGTAGTATGATTCCTGGCTTATGGATGATCATCGCTTCCATATTATTGCCTGTAATCCCAAGTTATTTCAGACAACCTGCGATGCTCTTATCAGTATTCTTGTCATCACTATCACTTTTAAATGGTTTTGGAACATTTCTGACTTGGGAGATATTAGGGTTCAATTTAACTCTGTATCATTCTGATAATTTAACTTTACCGTTTGCTATTATTTTTCATTTAGCTTCTCTGCTAGTAATTATCTACGGATGGCATAATAAAAATTTAATGGAAAATATGGCCACTCTTGCTTATGCAGGTTCGGCTATAGGGGCTCTTCATGCAGGAGATTTTTTTAGTTTATTTATCTGGTGGGAAGCTACCGCATTAACCTCTGTTTTCATCGTCCTTGCCGGTAATACAATTTCTGCAAGAAATTCTGCCATGAGATATTTAATTATCCAAGTTTGCTCGGGAGTATTGTTATTAATAGGTGCTAGTATGATGGTTTATCAAACGGGCAACCATGAATTAATTAAATTAGACTTATCTAGCAATTTTGGAGTATTTATTTTTTTAGCTTTTGGCATAAAAGCAGCATTTCCATTTTTAAATGGCTGGCTTCAAGACTCATATCCCGAGTCATCTCCGACAGGCACAGTGGCCTTATCAGCATTTACAACAAAGTTAGCTATTTATGCATTAGCTAGGACGTTTCCAGGTACCGAAACTTTAATTTGGATAGGGGCAATCATGACGGCTTTTCCTGTATTCTTTGCTGTAATTGAAAATGATTTAAGAAGAGTTCTTTCATTTAGTCTTAACAATCAATTAGGTTTTATGGTTGTTGGGATTGGTATTGGTACAGAATTATCTTTAAATGGCACGGTGGCTCATGCGTTTGTTCATATTATATATAAGGCTTTATTGTTTATGAGCATGGGTGCAGTGCTTCATCGAGTAGGAACAACAAAAGCCTCAGAACTGGGAGGTCTTTATAAATATATGCCACTTACAACTATTTTTTGCATCATTGGAGCGATGTCCATTTCTGCTTTCCCTTTATTTAGTGGCTTCGTAGCCAAGTCTTTAATTATGTCTTCTTTAGGCGGTCAAGGTTTAATCCTAATTTATTTTGTCTTATTTTTTGCTTCTGCTGGCGTTCTTGAACATTCAGGAATAAAAATTCCTTACTTTGCTTTTTTTGCTCATGAAAGAAAAACAAAGGTAAAAGAGGCACCTTTAAATATGTTAATAGCAATGGGAGTGGCTGCATTTTTGTGTATTGGTATAGGCGTTTATCCAAAATATCTATATTCCATATTGCCTTATTCAGTAGATTATCAACCGTATACTATTGATCATGTAATAAGCCAATTGCAACTTTTAGTGTTTGCTATTTTAGCATTTTTATTTTTAGTTAAATTTAAGTTATATCCATCTGAAATTAAATCTACTGTTCTTAATTCTGACTGGATCTATCGAAAGATGCTACCTGGGATTGGAAAACCTTTATTCAAAAATTTGCAAAAAATTATCATCAAATTTTATGATTTATTATCTATATTATTCGATCTGATTTTAGGAAGATCAAAGAAGTTTGCTAATTCATCTTATATTAAAGTTACCACACCTGGTTTTGCAGGTTTACTGATGATAACAATATTATTTATTATGTTAGTAATAGCTGTTATCTAGTTTTTTTAATCTTTGAATACTCTAATTTAATTGCTTCTTGAATAAATATCTGCCAAATGCGAGTAGTAATATCAGGATCGATTTTATTTTTTTTCGCTTTAGCTTGTACAGTCTTTAAAATATGAGTAATTCTCTCATGGTCAATGATTTGGTCTTGATCATCCTTTAGCTTGGTTACTTTGTGAATTTCTTTAAATCTATCGGCAATTAGTTTTATAATTTTACTATCAATGTCATCAATCTTTAATCTAACTTTTTTGAGTTCAGCAATATTGTTATTTTTTTTCATAGTTTTACCATTAATATAGCAGTCAATAATAAATGAAAATAAAAAATTCTAATCATAAAGTTGCCATCTTCTGTGGATCGATGTTTGGTTCTAATAAAGAATATAAAAATATTGCAGTGAAGGTAACTCAATATTTAGCAAGAAAAAAATATGATATCGTTTACGGTGGTGGCGAAAATGGATTAATGGGAGTAGTAGCAAATACAGCATTAAAAAATAAAGCTCATGTTACTGGAATTATTCCTAATTTTTTAGAAAGTCGTGAAGCAATACATCGTCAAATAGATGATTTACATATAACGAAAACAATGGAGCAAAGAAAAAAAAAATTTCTTTCAATATCAGATAGTTTCATAGCTCTTCCAGGAGGGGGAGGGACTATAGAAGAAATTGGATTGGTTTTGAGCGCTTTGCAATTAGGTGTAATAAAGAATAAAAAATTTATTATTTTTAATCATAAAAATTATTGGTCAGATTTAATTAAACAATATCAAAAAACTATAGCTCAAGGTTTTGCTTATAAGAGTTTTAGTAGCTACTTAAAAGTTTGTAAAAATTTATCAGAATTAAAAAAAATCTATTAATTTGTTTTTAACCATTTCATCCAATTAGCTAATTCTAAAGTTCTTAATTTAAAATTATATAATGATTTACTATAGCTATTTGGTTTTGGTTTTTTAAAATCTTTAATCAACTGTTCAATTTGATTTTTTGAAAAAAGTTTTTCATTTAAAAGTATTTTCTTCCTAGCATTCATTATTTGTCCTGTATATTTAAAATTAAATTCTGGATGGTATTGTGTGCCCCAAAATCTAGATGAAGAAAGTGCCTGAATTGAATAATGGTTATCTGATAAAACTTTAGATTTTTTTGGAAGAGTGGTTATGTGATCAAGATGAGAGGCAAAAGCATCAAAAATTTTTGGTTTTTTGTGATAAAGAGGATGTTTAACCCCATCATTATTGAGTGTAATGTTATAAGCAATCCCAATTTCGCGCCCTTTAATATTTTTAGAAACCATCCCGCCATTACAAACGCTGTAAAGTTGCATTCCCCAACAGCTACCAAACATTTTAACTGGTAATTGTGATAATTTTTTCATGAGAGAAATTTGGTTTTTAATTTCTTTGGTATTGTCATAAATATTTAAACTGGAGCCCGTCCAAACTATTCCATCAAAAGAGAGAAAAAAGCTATCGTCATAAACTTTTTTTAAATCCATAGACGGATAGATAAAATTAGTTTTAATTTTGGGATTAATAAATTTTAATTGGTCTCTGTAAAATTCACAAATGGGTTGTAATTTGTATTTAGCTAATTTTGCCCAACCATTTTTATCATAACCATTAACTATTAGTAAATTCATGCATATTTAATATAGTTAGTTTGTTTAAATGTCAGCATTTATCTATAAATCCTTATCCGTTTTATTCTTTGTTTTAATGAGTGTCTGCATTAAAGCAACAGGTGATCATATTCCATTATTTCAAGTTGTTTTTTTTAGAAATTTCTTTGCCTTAATTCCTCTTTTTTTTGTAATTTATTTTCTTAATCTAAAAATAGCATCAATTAATAATTATCCTTTGCATTTTGGAAGAGCGATTATTGGTATCTCGGCAATGAGTTTATTTTTTATCTCTATACGTTATGTACCCCTTGTTGAAATGCAAACAATAAGCTTTTCCTCAGTTTTTTTTATTTCAATTCTGTCAGTTTTCTTTTTGGGAGAAAAAATAGGATACCGAAGAATACTAGCTGTAATTGTAGGTTTTATAGGAGTAGTGATAATTCTTAATCCTGGTGCAGCATTATTTTCTAATTATTCATTTTTACCATTGATAGCTAGTTTTTTTCTATCTATTGCTGTTATTTTTCTAAAAAAAATTTTACTGACAAATAATAATATTTTATCAGTTTGGGTATTTACCGCCTTATGTACATGTATCAGTTTATTTTTTTATAATGATACTTGGATATGGCCTCAAAATTATGATCTTTTATTTATGGTTGCCTCAGGTTTTTTAGGTTTTATTGCACAAATTTGTCTGACAAAATCTTTTCAATTAGCAGATGCCTCACTATTAGCACCACTAGATTTTTCATCAGTGATTTGGTCTTTTTTCATTGGGTATATCTTTTTTCAAGAATTTATTACTTTAAATGTTTTTATAGGAGGATTGATTATAATTTTGAGTGTCTCATATATTTTCTATCGAGAAAGAGTTTTAAAAAAACAGATTGTTCTTGGAACAAATAAGCAATTTTAACCTAAGAATCTTGAAATAATTCTTTCTAAAAATATTCCTGCAAAAATTACCAGACCTCCACCAAGGTAAACTTGCCAGAAACTGGTAAGTAATTTGCTTTTCATATACTTCCACTTGATGATAGCTATTAAAGCCAGTTCAAAAATAGTGATTATAATAGCTAAATCCTTTGCTAAATTTATATCATCAATCAAAAAAGGCAAAGTGTGCAACATGCCACCGATGAATGTTGCGACTCCAGTAATTATTCCTCTAATTACCGGAGAACCTCGTCCCGTTAATTTGCCGTCATCACTAATTGCTTCTGCTTGCCCCATGCTTATCCCAGCCCCAACAGATACTAGAGTTCCTGCCATAAATGCAGTCTTTGCATCTCCAGAAACGGCAAAACCAAAAACAGGAGCTAATGTTGAAATAGAGCCATCCATAAATCCTAATAAAGAAGGTTGAACTATCTTTAAAAGAAACTGCTCATCCTTATTCATTTTGGAATTATCAGTCATGAAATTAATTTATAATTAATTTTTTATTAATAATAGTTCAATTAGACTTTCAATTAAATTTTTGATAATTAGAGTTTATGGAATTTTTACACACTATGGTTAGAATAAGTGATTTAGATGAGTCATTAGATTTTTATTGTAATAAACTTGGATTAATTGAATTTTCTAGAAAAGATAATGAAAAAGGTCGTTTTACACTTATCTTTTTATGCGCCCCAGAGGATAAAAATCTTGCTGAAGAGAGTAAAAAACCTCTAATAGAGCTAACTTATAATTGGGATAAGGAAGAGTATACAGGTGGCAGAAACTTTGGGCACTTAGCCTTTAAAGTAGATAACATTTATGAGACTTGCCAAAAATTACAAGATAATGGCGTAGTTATCAACCGCCCTCCACGAGATGGTTATATGGCTTTTATTAATTCCCCCGATGGCATATCAATCGAGTTACTTCAAAAAGGTGATAAACTAGAACCACAAGAACCTTGGTCAAGTATGGAAAATACAGGTAGCTGGTAATAAGCTAATTTAAATTTTAGGTAATTAAATTATTTCATTGTTGGCATGTTCAGGGAAGCCCCTGCAACATCTTCAGGCCATCTAGAGGTAATTGTCTTTCTTTTAGTATAAAAGTTAATTCCTTCTTCGCCATGCATCCCATGACCTCCAAAGATTGACCCCTTCCAACCACCGAAGCTATAAAAGGCCATAGGTACAGGAATAGGGACATTAATCCCAACCATACCAATTTGAACATTTTTCATAAAATTTCGAGCTAAGGTTCCATTGGAGGTATAAATTGAAGTACCATTTCCAAATTCATGAGTATTGATGATATTCATAGCATCATCAAAATGATCTAAATTAACGACCGATAATACAGGACCAAAAATTTCTTCTTGATATATTGTCATATCAGTTGAAACATTATTAAAAATTGTTGGGCCAACAAAGTTTCCGTTTTCAAATCCTTGAAGATTTATATTTCTTCCATCCATTTCGAGAGTGGCCCCCTCTGATACTCCTTTTTCAATATAACTTAAAACTTTTTCTTTATGTTCTTTAGTAATCAAAGGTCCCATTTCACTTTGAGGGTCAAGAGACTCTCCAACTTTTATTTGAGAAGCTTTTTCTTTAAGAAGCTTCATAAAAGGTTTTTGAATCTTACCAATAGGGAGTGCAACGGAAGTAGCCATACATCTTTCTCCAGCTGATCCAAAAGCAGCACCAATTAAACCATTAACGGCATCCTCTAAGTTTGCATCTTCCATAATTAACATATGATTTTTTGCACCGCCCAAGGCTTGAACACGTTTATTGTACTTTGCGCACTCTGTGTAAATATATTTTGCTACAGGAGTTGAGCCGACAAAACTAACTGAAGAAATGTCAGGGGATTGGAGAATTTTATCAACAACACTTTTATCTCCATTGACAATAGTTAAAACATTTTCTGGTAATCCTGCCTCATTTAATAATTCGCCAAGCTTTAATGAGCACTGTGGAACTTTCTCTGAAGGTTTAAGCATAAAAGCATTCCCGCATGCTATTGATATAGGAAACATCCACATTGGAACCATTGCTGGAAAATTAAAGGGAGTTATTCCTGCACAAAGCCCTAGCGGTTGTTTAATATCAAAAGAGTCAACATTAGTTCCTACATTTATAGAGTGATTACCTTTAAGAAGGTGGGGGATACCACATGCAAAATCTACTACCTCTAAACCTCTTTGCAAAGAGCCCTTGGCATCAGAGAACACTTTTCCATGTTCTTCAGATATAATGCGAGCAATATCATCGAAGTTTTTTTCAATTAAATTTTTAAATTTGAATAGAATAGAACTTCTTTTAGTTATCGGGGTATTTGCCCAAGACGCTTGAGCTATTTTCATTTTATCTATAATCGATTGAAATTCTTTATCTGTAGTAATTGGAATATGAGCATATTCTTCTCCAGTAGTGGGTTTAAAAAGAGAGAGTTTATCAGTAGATTCACTTTTAATGAATTTTCCATCATAAAAGTTACTAATTATTTTCATGGTCACTCAAATTAACAATATTTTTTAAGAAGTAAATATATGTCTTTAAATAGATATAGCTTCTTGATATTATCTTAATTAACAGGGGTGCTTTTTAAAAAGCTGAGAAAGGATTTCCTTAACCCTAGAACCTGAACCGGATAATGCCGGCGTAGGAAGTTAATTTCCCTACCAATGTGCAATCTTGGTTCCTTGTTAATGAAAGGATTAACGATGAACTTAAAATTACTGACTATTATACTAATACTCCCACTCCAAGTCTTAGCGAAAGAAGAATTAAAAGTGCTAACTTATGGATCTTTTAATTCTGATTGGGGGCCCGGACCGAATATTGAAAAAGAATTTGAGTCTATTTGTAATTGCGATTTAGTTTGGAATACCGCAGACTCATCAGGAGCTCTTTTATCTAGAGTTAAACTTACAAAAAATAATGAGGGTTTTGATGTTCTTTTAGGCTTAGATGACTCTTTAATTAAAGAAGCTGAAGAAAATGAATTATTTTTGGAGCATAAAATTAAGGAATTTAATTTGGATATTGATTGGAATAATAAATTTTTTACACCATTTGACTATGGTTACTTCAGTTTTATCTATGATCAAACAAAACTTCCCACACCGCCTCAATCTTTTGATGAATTGGCCTCTAGAAATGAAATTTCTTTAATAATAATGGATCCAAGATATTCAACACCAGGTTTGGGTTTAGCCAAATGGATTAACCAGGTGTATCAAGATGATGCAGTAGAATTTTGGAAAAATTTACAAGATCAAATCGTAATCACATCTAAAAGTTGGTCAGATGGTTATGGATTGTTCTTAGAGGGAGAGAGTGATATCGTATTGAGTTACACAACTTCACCAGCTTATCATTCATTAATTGAGAATAATGACAATTATCAATCATTAAATATGATTGAAGGACATGCTGTTCAAATTGAAGTTATGGGTATTTTAAAAAATGCCTCAAACATTGAATTAGCAAGGTCCTTTTTAGAATTTTCTTTATCTGAAGGCTTCCAAAAACATATCCCTCAAGGTAATTGGATGTACCCAGTAATTGATCTCCAAAGTTCTCAAACTGATTTCTATAGTGCAGCACCAAAACCAAAGTCCCTAGACCAAGTTTTTCCATCTTTGATCGAGAAAGAAAAGTGGATTTCAAATTGGGAAGCTTCATTAGTTGAGTAAATATATCAATTTAATGGGAGCCTATATGATTAGGCTTCCATATTATTTTTATTTGACCGCTCTATGTTTTATTTTTTTAACTGGAATTTTTTTTTTCATAACAAAGCCAGATAATTTTGTTTTTAATATTTCAAATTACTCAAACGCTATTTTTTTTACTTTTTTTCAAGCTATTATTGCTACCTTTTTTTCTTCATTTTTAGGATTTATTTTTAGTTTGATTTTATATCTCTCAGGAAAAAATCAGAGGTTGATCTCTGCTTTTTTAAATTTTTGTTTTATTTTACCTGTAATTTTTGTCTCTTTTGGCATTATTTTTTTTTATAGTTCTAATGGAATTTTAAGTAAATTTTTTAGTTTCCTTTCTTTAAATTATGAATTTAAAATTTTCTCACTTGTTGGAATTATTTATGTAACTTCATATTTTAATATAGCTTTTAATGCTAATTTCTTCTTTCGAAAGCTAGTTAACCTTCCTGAAAATTATATTAAAATTTTAAAATCCCAATAATATAACCTTTTGGACAGCAATTAGATTGCAAATTCGGAGATATTTATTCCAAGGTTATAGACCTATTATAGTTCTAACTTTAATATTCTGTTCAAGTAATTTTACAATACTTTATTTACTATCAAGCTCACCTCATTTGGTGACGATTGAACTTTCAATTTATCAATCAATTATTTTTAACGCTGATCTCTATTCAGGAATGGCTCTCGGCATAATCCAGTTAATTTTAATGTTATTTTTATCGAGTTTGATCTTGTTTAATCAAAATTATGATCAATCATTTTTAATTAACAAATCATCTATAACAAGATTTTCAAAAAATAATTTAATTTCAGCCTTATTTTATTTGGTTATATTCTATTTTTTTATTCCTTTTTTAATTTTGATAAAAGGCCTAAGTAACTTTAATGCTCAATTGATTTTATCTACGGGTTTTCTAAACAGTATTTCTAATAGCATGATGATTTCGATTTTATCTGTTTTGTTGTCTGTTTTTACTTCACTTTCTGCATTGTTTGTTTACCGATCATTCCTTGAAAAAAATAGTAAATTACATAAATCTATTTTTATCTCTATAACGATCCTTCTTTTATTCCTTCTCTTACTCTTTCTTCAATAATTTTCTATTTAAATTTTAATTTAAATTTTATTTTTTCAAATTTTTTAATAGTTTCAGTAATTAATAGTTTTTTTATAACCCCTATAGTTTTTGTTTTTTTATCTAATAAATTTATTCAAAATTATTTATATGAGTCTAAACAATGTCTTTTACTTAATATTTCACCATTTATAAGGATGATTAAAATTGATATGCCTAAGATCAAAAATGAATTGATTTTAATAATTTCTGCTGTTTTTGTTTTAAGTTTAGGTGATTTAACTTCTGTTACTATATTCAATGATAGTTCTTTTCGAACTATTCCACTGTTTGTCTCTCAACTTATAATAATTATAAATATGACGATGCTTTTTTATCTTATCGATATTTATAATTTTCCTTTTCTTTATATGTATTTCCCTAGTAGGTTCTTGAATAGAAATGCTTAAATTAGAAAAACTTTCTTGCTACTTTGAATCTTTCGACACTAATTTTAATTTAGAAATTAATAAAAGGGCGTGGTGGGAGTAGTAGGAAGAAGTGGGTCAGGTAAATCAACATTATTAAATCTTATTGCAGGCTTTATAAAACCTCAGTCTGGAAAAATTATATATAAAAACTTAATCTTAAATAATTTAGAACCGGCACAAAGAGATCTTTCTATCTTATTCCAAAGTTTTAACAATTTTGATCATTTAACTATTTTTGAAAATGTGATCCTTGGTATAGATCCACAGATGAAGAAAACATCTACTAATTTAAAAATAGTAAGGGATATTCTAAAAAAACTATCAATTAATATAGATATTAATACTCAAGTAAATTTACTTTCAGGCGGAGAACAACAACGAGTCTCTATCGCTAGATGTTTAATACGAAAAAAATCATTGTTATTACTTGATGAACCATTTAATTCTCTTGACCCTGGTCTTAGAAAAAATCTTTACAATGATGTTGTGTCAATGACAAAAAGACTCCTAATCAACTTACATTGATAAGTAGTCATTTAATTGAAGAGTTAAAAAAATTACTAATTCATTTATTTTTCTTCATAAAGGAAGAATAGTTGGCAACAAGGTTTTAACTTTTTCCGAATTATCTAAATACAAATCTTTCAGAGATTATTTGAAATAAATTTATTAACTTTTAACTTTAGTTTTTCATTTGCTCATTATTTTTTTATGAATTAAAGAAAGATATAAGTAATCTAAAAGTGGCAGATTGGCAAATAGTGATTGATTTCTTCCATGGATACTTGTGAGTAAAGCGATAATTTATTAATTTGTTTCTCATTTAAATTTTCCAAATATGCAAACATAGCTAAATCATATCCAGAAGAAGAAAGTATAAAATAATCCCAATCCAAAAATAAGAACCTATTTTTTTTATGAATATATTTTCTAAATGTAAATCTCCATGGCAAATTTTATTTTGATCATAAACTTCTATATATTTCTTTAATTTGCCAATCTTATTATTTATTTTCTGATGTCGAGAGCTATGCTTAACATAATTATCAATTTCATTGATTATTTTTCTTGAAGATACCTTTTATCTATTGAGCTTTAAATTTTTTTAATTTGCTTAAGAAAATTTTTTAATAATTTATTATTATTAAATAATCTTCTTATACTTAGATTTTGATCAGACTTTAGCTCATCAATTTCAATAATATTCCTAGAAATAACTTTATGATTGACGCTTAATTTTAAGTTATGTACTTCCTAAAGAGTTTTTTAAATTCTGACTGTCTATCTCTAAAATATTTTAGAAAAAGCTATTTTATTATAAATTTTATAGATTTTTGGTTAGTTAATATTTTATATATCGATGAAAAACCGTTATTTTTGCCTTTAAGGCTTAACATTTAATTGATTTCCTTATTAATTTGAGATTGTTTTTCATTAAAATTTGTATACTAATCTATTTGTACTATTTAAGGCTAACTATAATTGAATAATAAATTTCGTTTCCCCAAAAAAACTTAGTTTGAAGATTTAATGGTAGATAACCTTATTATTTAAGAAAGGCAATACGAATGACTACTGGAACAGTGAAATGGTTTAACCCAAAAAAAGGATATGGCTTTATCGCCCCTGATGGAGAAGATAAAGATATCTTTGTTCACATTACAGCTGTTCAACAAGCAGGATTAGACCGCCTAGATGAAGGCGACAAGGTCGAATTTGAAGTTGTTGAAGACAAAGGCAAATCCAAAGCTGATCAATTAAAAAAAATTTAATTGATTTTGCGCAAACTTTTTATTTTATCGTAGGCTTGATTTATCTCGGATAGTCTGTCTTCAGATTTAATGATTAATTCTTGAGGTACACCCTGAGCTCTTAATTGATCGGGGTGTAGCTCTTTACTTAACTGAATCCATTTTTTTCTAATTTCCTCATTAGTAGCCTCTTTATCAACTCCTAAAATTTTATAAGGATTGATCTGTTTATCTAGCCAAAGAGATTGAATGCTCTCGTATTGGTTTCTTTGTAAGCCGAAATATTTAGCACATCCTTCAATAAATTGAATTTCTGGCCTGCTAATTTCCCCATCTGCTTCTGCGATATAAAATAAAAGATTGATAATTTGTTCTAAAACTTGAGTTTGATTTCTAAAAATCATTCCTAGTTGTTGAGCATATTGATGGTAGTCTTCAGATGTTTTTTTTGCTTCATTAAATATTTTCCCTACATCACTTTGAAAATTTGATGGGATTTGGAATTTTTCTTTAAATGCTGATACTTCATCAGAAGTGACCTGACCATCTGCTTTAGCTAATTTTGCAGCAAGAATGATAACACAAGAATGATAACAACAGTAATAACCTCTTGTGTTGATTGAATGCCATCTTGATAATTGCCAGATTGACTCCTTATTTTGTCAACACTATGACCGGCGATAACGCCTAAGAGAGCTCCAATAGGTCCTCCGAGAGCAAAGCCAAATGTACCGGCTAGTAGTTTTCCCCAGATACTCATGCTAAAAGTTTATTTGCTATCCACGTTCTGATTTCAAATCCATAACGTTTATATTCTCTTAAAAGACTTTCATGATCTTGTAGATTTTGTTCATAAAGTTTTATTTCACTGGGTCTTAAGACTTCTTTATTAAAATGAATTTCAAACTCTTTGAGCATTGAAAAAAAAGCTGGAGTATTACAATCAGCTAAACTTACCTCATTGTGAGCCAAAAATTTATCCTCTTTGCTGATGTTATTGATTAACAAAAGATGATTTTCTATTTCTTTAAAGATATTTTCAATCATAAGCCCATCAGAGGGATGAGAGTTAGTTTTCACAAGACTAAAAAGTTTTCGAATACTTCCTACTAATTTTTCATCAACTAATTTTGCAAGGAACCTTATTTTTGAATTGATATCTGGTTGGTCTGAAAGCAAAGATGGCTCTGGATACTTCTCTTCAAGAAATTCCAATATTGCTCCAGAATCTGAAATCATTGTTCCATCAATTGACAAACACGGAACAGTAGCGGTAGGAGAGAAAGCTCCATAATTATTAATTGCTTCGACTTTGTCTAATTCAATTGATTTAAAATCAAGAACAAACTCAACTTTTGAACAAGAAACACTATGGGAATTAGTATAAAGTTTTAACTTCAAAATAATTTAATTGAAACCTCCAAATTTTTAAAAATATTAATATTTTGAGAAAAAAATTTCTATGTAAAATTTACATTAGTCTTTCACTCTATTCATAATCAAATATATTAGTAGTCAATGTCACATTTCTCCAATCCAGATTATATTGTTATTGGTTCTGGTTCTTCAGGGTCAACAATTGCATATAGGCTTGGTGAAAGTGGGGCTAATCAAGTTCTCGTTTTAGAGTTCGGGGGAACAGATATGGGACCTTTTATTCAAATGCCCGCAGCTCTATCTTATCCAATGAATATGAGTCGCTATGATTGGGGATATAAAGCTGAACCAGAGCAAAATTTAAATGGTCGATCGATAGTATGCCCTAGAGGAAAAGTTATTGGTGGATCATCTTCTATCAATGGAATGATTTATGTTCGAGGTAATCCTGGTGATTATCATCATTGGGCTAAAAATGGAGCTACAAATTGGGATTACAAAGATGTCTTACCTTATTTTAAAAGAATGGAAACAAGCAATGGTTTTCTATCTGAATTTCGAGGTGATAAAGGACCATTGCAAGTTTCAAGAGGCAAAAGAGATAACCCACTACATGAAGCCTTTGTAAAAGCTTCAGAAGAAGCAGGTTATACCCCTACGGAAGATTATAACGGTTACCGACAAGAGGGTTTTGGACCAGCTGACATGACAGTTTGGCAGGGGTCAAGATTTTCTGCTGCGAAAGCTTACTTAAGACCAGCACTCAAAAAGAAAAATGTTCAACTTCTAACAGGAGCCTTAGTAGATAAAATAATATTTGAAAATCAAAAAGCTGTTGGTGTTCAATTCACTCATAAAGGACAAACTAAAATCATAAGAGTTAAAAAAGATATCATTTTATCTGCCGGTTCTATTAATAGTCCAACAATTTTGCAACGATCTGGAATTGGAAATGGAGATCTTCTCAAAAAATTAGGCATTTCAGTACTTAATCACCTTCCTGGTGTTGGTGAAAATTTACAAGATCATTTAGAGGTTTACTTTCAAGTTAAATGCTTACAGCCCATCACACTTTATAAATACTTAAATCCTTTTTCTAAGCTGTTGATTGGAATGCAATGGACATTTTTAAAAAGTGGACCAGGAGCTTCAAATCAATTCGAAACTCTTGGATTTATTCGATCTGATAAAAATATTTCATACCCAGATATTCAGTTTCACTTTCTGCCTGTAGCTATACGATATGATGGGACTGCTCCAAGTGAAGGACATGGTTTTCAACTTCATGTTGGACCAATGCGTTCTGAATCTCGTGGATATGTTCGTATTCAGTCATCTAATCCATTGCAAGCACCTACGATAAAATTCAACTATATGAGTCATGAAAGTGATTTTCCAAATTTTCGTAAAGCATTAAGACTAAGTAGAGAAATACTCAATCAAAAAGCTTTAGAGCCTTTCAAAGGACCTGAAATTCAACCTGGCGAAGAAGTTACTTCAGATGAGGGTTTAGATGAATTTATAAAAAATAACTGTGAGTCTGCTTATCATCCATGTGGAACTTGTAAAATTGGTCAAAAAGAGGATCCAACTACTGTTGTGGAAAATAATTGTAAGGTTAAAGGTGTTTCTAATCTTTATTTGGCTGACTCCTCCATTTTTCCTCGTATAACAAATGGTAATTTAAATGCTCCTTCAATTATGACTGGTGAAAAAGCCTCTGATTATATTTTAGGTAAATCACCATTACCGCCCTCTGATTTGGTTCCCTTTTATCACCCTAATTGGGAAAACTCTCAAAAATGATTAAATTTTAAGTTCATTTAATCAGCTAGAAAATAAATGAAATTTAAGTATCTTCTTACTCTGTGAATTCTTTAGAAAAAATTAAATCACTTTCTATTTGGAGTAAAGAAATAGAGATTAAGCCTCTTGAAGGAGGAATTACAAATTTAAATTATTTAGTTAATCATGGTAGTGATAAGCTAGTTGTTAGATTAGGAAGTGATATCCCAGAACACTTAGTTTATCGTTCAAATGAAATTATTGTTAGCAAGGCTGCCTATGAAATTGGCGTATCTCCAAAATTAATTCATAGTGAACAAGGAGTTTTGGTTTTAGAATTCATTGAAAGTACAACTCTAGATCCAAAAGGGGTTCAGCAGAATTTAAAAAGAATTATTCCTATAATAAAAAAAATACATCATGAGATCCCAAATACCTTATCAGGCCAACCTGCTATATTTTGGGTTTTTTATGTTATCAAGTATTATGCAAATTTTTTAAAAAAGAATAAAAGTAATCATATTGGTATACTTGAAAATCTTCTTGATAAGTCAGCAAAGCTTGAAAAATTATCTTCTCCAAGAGAAATAGTATTTGGTCATAACGATTTTCTGGCAGCAAACTTTTTAGATGATGGTTCCAAAATCTGGGTTGTTGATTGGGAGTATGGAGGATTTAATGACCCTCTATTTGATATTGGAGGGTTAGCGTCCAATAACGATTTTAATCAAGATCAAGAAAAAGAGACATTAGAAATGTATTATGAAAAACCTTTAAATGACGATGTTTTCCAAAGATATAACGCCATGAAAACGGCGAGTTTATTAAGGGAGACCATGTGGAGTATGGTATCAGAACTCACTTCCAAAATAGATTTTGATTATCGTGAATATACTGAAGAAAATTTAAATAAGTTTGATCAAGCGTATGGATCTTTATAGATGATCACTAATTCAAAAATAGTAATTGTTGGAGGGGGAATAGTAGGCTGTTCGACTGCTTATCATTTAGCCCATTTGGGATTAGAGGTTTGTTTAATTGAAAGTGGTAAATTAACCTCGGGTAGCACTTGGCATGCTGCGGGTTTAGTTGGTCAATTAAGAACTAATGCAAATATTACTCAACTTTTAGGTTATTCAGTTGATTTATACAATCGGATCGAAGAAGAAACTGGACTTAGCACAGGATGGAAAATGAATGGAGGACTTCGTCTAGCTTGCAATAAAGAGCGCTGGCAAGAAGTTCTAAGGCAAACCACAACCGCACATTCCTTTGGATTGCAAATGGAATTACTTTCACCCAAAGAAGCGAAAGAGCTATGGCCTATTATGGATATTGACGATGTACATGGTGCTGCTTTTTTACCGACTGATGGCCAAGCAAACCCAACTGATATTTCGCAAGCTTTAGCCAAAGGGGCTAGGAATAAAGGGGCTAATATCATTGAAGAGACGAAGGTTCTTAAAGTTATTTTAAATGAGGGTGTAATTACAGGTGTTGAAACAGATAAAGGGATTATTGAATGTGAAAAAGTTATTTGTTGCTGTGGTCAGTGGTCCAGACAATTTGCTGAAACCGTTGGAGTTAATGTTCCACTAGTATCTTTCCAACATCAATACTTAGTGACAGAGCCCATGGAAGGTGTTGAGTCTAATTTACCAACCTTACGAGACCCTGATCGATTAATTTATTTCAAAGAGGAAGTTGGAGGTCTTGTTATGGGAGGCTATGAGCCCAATCCAATTTCTTGGGCTGAAAAATCTGTTCCAGAAGATTTTCATTTTTCACTTCTAGAGTCTGACTATGATCATTTTGAGGAAATCATGACTAATGCTTTAGGAAGAGTGCCTCTATTAGAAACAGCAGGAATTAAGGAACTTATTAATGGTCCTGAAAGCTTTACTCCCGATGGCAACTTTATTATTGGAGAAAGCCCTGAGTTGAAGAATTTTTATGTCGGTGCCGGGTTCAATGCTTACGGTATTGCGGCAGGTGGAGGAGCGGGTATGGCTTTAGCAGAATGGGTCGCTAATGGTCAACCTCCTTATGATTTATGGCCTGTAGACATTAGACGTTTTGGAAAGCCTCATCAAGATTTAGAATGGGTAAGAAAGAGAACATACGAAGCCTATGCAAAACATTACACCATGGCTTGGCCGTATGAAGAGCATTCATCTGGAAGGCCATTTCAGCAGTCGCCAATTTATGAAACCCTCAAAAATGCTAACGCTTGTTTTGGAGAAAAATTAGGATGGGAAAGACCTAACTGGTTTGCTCCTAATTCAGTAGAGCCTGAAGATCAATACACTTTCGATCGTCAAAATTGGTTTGAGATAGTTGGGGACGAGGTAAAAGCAACTAGAGAGACAGCGGTGTTGATTGATCAAACATCTTTTGCAAAATTTGAAATTTCAGGACCCCAAGCTCTGGATGCATTAGAATACATTTGCTCAAATAATATCAATAAGGAAGTTGGCTCTACAATCTATACTCAAATGTTAAATTCTCATGGCGGGATTGAATGTGATGTAACAATCACACGGGTGAAAGAAGACACCTTTTATCTTGTTACAGGAACTGGATTTATGACTCATGATTTTGATTGGATTAAAAATAATATTAAAGAATTTCCCAATGTTAAAATTGAAAACATTACTTATAAAAATTCAGTCTTTGCATTAATGGGACCTAATTCTAGAGCAATTTTAGAGAAAGTATCTTCATCTGATTTTTCTCATACAGCCTTTCCATTTGCAACAGCACAAACTGTTAACATAGGTGATAAAAAAGTTAATGCAGTTCGCATAACTTATATGGGTGAATTAGGTTGGGAACTTCATTTTTCAATTGAAGATGCTATTTATGTATATGAAAAATTATTTGATGCTGGAAAGGATCTTGGTTTAGTAAATGCAGGATACCGTTGTATTGAAGCTTGCCGATTAGAAAAAGGATATCGTGCATGGGGATCAGATATAGGACCTGATCATACTCCGCTTGAAGCTGGGCTTGGCTGGGCAGTTAAGTTAAAAAGTAATAAAGATTTCATTGGAAAATCAGCATTAATTGAACAAAAGAAAAAAGGTCTAAAGAAAATTTTTGCTGCCTTTACAGTTGATGATCCCAATCAAATTCTATTAGGTAGAGAGACAATTTATCGAAATGGAAAGCAAGTAGGCTGGCTTTCAAGTGGCGGATATGGATACACTATAAAACAATCTATTGGTTATGGTTATATTCGAAGTTCTGAAGTAATTAATAATCAATTTGTTTTAGATGGGGATTATGAGTTGGAAATTGCTACTAAAAAAGTTCCATGTACAGTTCATTTAAAGCCTCTTTATGATCCTGAAATGAAAAAAATTAAATCTTAAGTTTCAGTATTTCTAATAAAGCTAATCGTGTTACTAAATTTTGATTAGTATTTTTTTTTAATTCATCAGAAATTTTATTAATAAAAACAGGAATAATCTCAATTAATTCATTCTGTTTTTTATTGAAAATTTGAAAGTTTTTTATCTTAGGAACTGTAGCGATAAAAAGATGAGTAATTTCATCTAAACAATCAGGCGCTACATGTAAGGAGCAAATTTTATTTACTGAAATTGGCTTAACACCAATTTCCTCTTTAATTTCTCTTATTATCGCCTGTCTCGGATTTTCATTAGAATCAATACCACCAGCTACTATTTCTAATGGGAAAATTTTATTTTTACTTAGGTAATAATTAGGTCGGAATTGTTTAATAAAATAAAAAATTTTTTCTTTCTTGTTATAGCAAATAGCTGACACGCTATGACCATTAAACTGAAAATTCTCACTAATATTAATTTTTTTCCCATTTTGAAATAATGAGAATTCTAAGTCATAATATTTTTTAGCAAGTTTCTTTTTTTTATATCCAGTTACTGTCATTTTATTTGTTTCTTAAGCTTTCAATTTAATTTATATTCTCGTTTTATGAAAGTTCTAGTAGCAGTAAAAAGAGTAGTTGATTATAAGGTTCAAATTAGAGTAAAAGCTGACCAATCTGGTGTTGAGACTGAAAACGTTAAAATGTCTGTTAATCCACCAGACGAAAATGCTATCGAAGAAGCCGTAAAATTAAAAGAACAGGGCTTAGCCCAAGAAACTCTTGCAGTTACGATAGGTGACGACAAAGCTCAAGATGTTCTTAGAACCTCTTTAGCCATGGGTATCGATCGTTCTATTTTAGTAAAATCTCCAAATTCCTTAGAGCCATTAGCCGTAGCTAAAACCCTCTCTAAAATTATTGAAAAAGAAAATCCGGATTTAGTTTTGTTAGGTAAACAAGCTATCGATGATGACTCAAATCAGACAGGTCAAATTTTATCTGCATTATTAAATTGGCCTCAAGCTTGTTTTATTTCTGATTTAAAAATTGAAGGTAATAAACTATTTCTCTCTAGAGAAATAGATGAGGGTATTGAAAAACTTGAAACTAATTTACCAGCAGTGCTTACTTGTGATTTACGATTAAACACTCCACGATTTGCTTCTTTGCCAAATATAATGAAAGCAAAAAAGAAACCTTTAGACATAATAGATATATCCACCCTTGGAATTGACACTAATCCTAAAATCAAAGTTTTAAAAGTTGAAGAACCCCCTAAACGTAAAGCGGGCATCATGGTAAATGATGTAAAAGAATTAGTCGAAAAATTAAAATATGAGGCAAAGGTTATTTAAATGTCAGTTTTAATAATCGCAGAACACGATAATAATATTTTAAAATCTTCAACGCTTAATACTATTTCAGCAGCACTGAAACTGAGTGACGATATCCACCTATTAATCTTGGGTAGTAAAATTGAAAATCTATGTAAAAACACTCAATCTATTCATAAAGTTTCAAAAATTTTAAAATGCGATAATGAAAAATTAGAAAATTTCATTCCCGAAATTATGGCACCTATAGTTTCAAATATTGCAAAGAACTACACTCATGTTTTAGCACCTGCTTCAACTTTTGGGAAAAATTTACTCCCAAGAGTATCTGCATTGTTAGACGTTACTCAAATAAGTGATGTGATTGAAATTTTAAGTGAAAATACTTTTGTTAGACCAATTTATGCTGGGAATGCCATTTCTCAAGTAGAGACAAATCAAAATATAAATCTACTTACTATACGACCCACTGCTTTTGATAAATGTGAAGAAAGCGGAGGAAGTGCATCTATAGAAGATATAGAGTTTTTGAATACTGATACCCCAACCCTTTTTATTGGTAGAGAGGTATCTAAAAGCGATAGACCAGATTTAGGAAATGCAAGAGTTGTCATTTCTGGTGGGAGAGGGATGGAGAATTCAGACAACTTCAAGTTGTTATATGAATTAGCCGATAAATTAAACGCTGCTGTTGGAGCCTCTCGAGCTGCAGTTGATTCTGGCTATATAGGTAATGAATATCAGGTTGGTCAAACTGGAAAAATGGTTGCTCCAGAATTATACATCGCTATTGGTATCTCTGGTGCAATTCAACATTTAGCTGGGATGAAAGATAGCAAAGTCATTGTTGCCATTAATAAGGATACAGAGGCCCCAATTTTTAATGTCGCAGATTATGGACTTTCGTCTGATTTATTTCAAGCTATCCCAGAGATAATTAAAGAACTTGATTTACTTAATAAGATAGAATCTTAACTTTTAGTATATACTTCAATTAATGAGCGATATCCAAAGAGAGGAAATGTTATATGATGTTGTGATCGTCGGCGCAGGTCCTGCCGGTCTATCTGCAGCCATCAAACTAAAACAAATAAATAGTGACATATCTATTTGTCTATTGGAAAAGGCAGCAGAAGTAGGGGCACATATACTAAGTGGAAATGTATTTGAAACAAAAGCTCTTGATGAACTTATACCCAACTGGAAAGATCTTAACGCTCCTGTTAAAACAAAAGTAACCTCTGAGGATTTTTTATATTTAAATAAAGAGAAAAGCTTTAAAGTCCCTAATTTTCTTCTTCCAAAATCACTTCAAAATCATGGTAACTACATTATTAGTCTTTCTAATTTGTGCAAATGGCTCGGAGAGTTTGCAGAAAACTTAGGAGTTGAAATCTTTCCTGGATTTGCAGCAAGTAAACTACTTTACAATGAAAAGGGAGAAGTCTCTGGAGTGCAAACTGGAGATATGGGGCTTGATATAAATGGAAATCCCAAAGATAATTTTGAGCCTGGTATAAACATTAAAGGCAAGGTAACTGTTTTATCAGAGGGTTGTAGAGGTCACTTAGGAAAAGAAGTTATAAAGAAATTTAATTTAGATGCTAATAATAAATCTCCTCAACAGTATGGAATTGGTTTTAAAGAAATTTGGGAAATTGATCCTGAAAAACATAATTTAGGAAAAATTCTACATAGTGTTGGTTGGCCTTTAGAAAATGATACATACGGAGGTAGTTTTTGTTATCATGCAGAAAATAATCAAATTTATTTGGGATATGTAATTGGTTTGGATTATAAAAATCCCTATCTGTCTCCTTATGACGAATTCCAACAATTTAAAACTCATCCTGAAATAAAAAAATTATTAACTAATGGAAAAAGAATTTCTTATGGCGCCAGAGCTTTAATTGAAGGAGGACTTCAAAGCCTACCACAAATGCATATGCCTGGAGCTTTGTTAATCGGATGTGATGCTGGAACATTAAATATGCCTAAAATCAAAGGCTCTCATACGGCTATGAAAAGTGGAATTATAGCTGGTGAAGTTATCAATAAACATTTATCTCAAAATGAACATCTTTCAATTTATGAAGATGAATTTAAAAACTCTTGGATTTATGATGAGTTACATCAAGCAAGGAATGTCAAACCTAGTTTTCAATGGGGTTTGATACCTGCTATGGTATTTACAGGTATTGACCAAAAGATTTTTGGTGGAAAATTACCTTTTACACTACAACATAAACATGCAGATCATGATAGTTTAGTTTCTGCCAAAGACTCTAAAAAGATAGACTATCCTAAATATGATGGTGAGTTTACTTTTGATAAACCTAGTTCAGTCTATCTATCGGGTACCAATCACGCTGAAAATCAACCCTGTCATTTGTTGCTTAAAGATAAAGACTTAACAACTAATTATACTTTAGAGGAATATGATGAGCCGGCTCAAAGGTATTGCCCTGCAGGCGTTTATGAAATTGAAACAGATAGCGAAACTCAAAAAAAATTTTTAAAAATTAACTCTCAAAATTGCATTCACTGTAAAACTTGTGACATTAAAGAACCCTCTCAGAATATTGACTGGATAACTCCCGAAGGTGGAGGCGGTCCTATATATTCTGGGACTTAATTATTAAAGCCAGTTTTTCTTCATTGAGAGTATATCTTCATCGCCTTTAAGTATTATTGAAGAAAGACTTTCAATTTTAGGTAAGATGCTTGATAAATATATTGAAGATGTATTAACTTTTGCATTTAAAAAATCTTCATCTAACTCGCCAGTATTTTTTAATTCTAAAGATTTAGAAGCTGACTTAATCATCATCCAACCTCCAAAGACATAACCTAGCATCATTAAATAATTAACCCCTGATACCGCAGGCCTTTTTTTATTGTTTGAAATTGAGACGATATGATCAATAACTTTTTTTGAAGTCTCTATAGCGATTGGGTCATCTTCTCACATAAATTTTTTAAGACTTCATTTCCAGAATTAGAGATTTCACTAATCTCTGAATTAATTTCTTCAACTAATTCAGTAATAGCTTTTCCATTGTCTCTAAGTGTTTTTCTAAACACTAAATCATTAGCTTGAATAGCAGTAGTTCCTTCATAAATTGGTAAAATTCTTGCATCCCTATAGTGTTGCGCAATGCCAGTCTCCTCGATAAAACCCATGCCTCCATGAATTTGAATAGCATTAGAGGTTATTTCTAAAGATCTTTCCGTTAACCAACCTTTAATTATGGGGATCATTAAAGAGGACTTAGTTTCCCAATATTCATTTTGAGAGGACTTAGTCATATCAAGTGCAAAACCACCATAGATAGCCAAAGCTCGCATTGCTTCAACTTCAGATTTCATTGTGGAGGCTAATCTCAAAACATCAGGGTGATCAATAATAGGATCTCCTTTGTTCCCATCGATAGGTATTCCTTGAACTCGATCGAATGCATACATTTTAGATTGTTGATAAGCTCTTTCTGAAACAGCAAGACCTTGAACGCCCACAGAAAATCTTGCATGGTTCATCATCTCAAACATAATATTCAATCCTTGGTTTTCTTCTCCCACTAGATATCCAATAGCACCTCCATTATCTCCGAATTGAAGAACAGCAGTCGGAGATCCTTTGACACCAAGTTTTTTTTCAATTGAAAGGCAGCTAACATCATTTTTTTCTCCTAAACTTCCATCTTCATTAGGAATAAATTTTGGAACTATGAAAACTGATATGCCTTTATTTCCTTCTGGAGCATCAGGTGTTCTTGCAAGAACTAAATGAATAATATTTTCTGATAGATCATGTTCCCCATAAGTAATGTAAATTTTTTGTCCAGAAATTTTATAGTGACCATTTTCTTTCACTGCTTTTGTTTTTATAGAGGATAGGTCAGTGCCTGCTTGAGGCTCGGTTAAATTCATTGTACCAGTCCATTCACCAGAGGCTAATTTAGGAACATAGAAATTTTTTTGATCATCTGAAGCTGATTTTTGTAATGCATAAATTAATCCTTGAGTCAGTAAATGACATAAAGCAAGAGACATATTTGAACTATGCCAAATTTCATTAACTGCAGCTGATAAGGTGACAGGGATTTGTTGTCCACCATATTGCTCTTTAGCTTCCAGGCCAAACCAACCACCATCTCTTAAACTTTCATATGCTTCTTTATAACCTTTTGGAGTTCTAACTTCCCCAGAGTCTAGTCTTTTTGAACCTTCATGATCACCTGATAAGTTGCAAGGATCTAATACCTCTGATCCTATTTTTCCAGCCTCTTCTAATATCGCATCTACTAGGTCGTCTGAAAAATGTTGATAGTCAGATATTTTATTTAATTCATCTAAATTTATGAGATTTTTTGATAACAAAATTTAAATCTTTGACTGGAGCTTCATACATTTTTTTAAATATATACTTTTTTAGAATTCTTACCTAAAGAAATCAAAATTTCATGTTCGTTAGTCCCTGTCTCTAAAGCTAGGTCTTCACAAGATTGATTGTTGCCAAGAATTTCCACAGGCTTACCAAGATACAAATTATTTTGATCGATGTGAGAGACATCAATAGTTATCAAGTCCATTGAAACTCTTCCCACAACATTGCAAGGCTTTCCATCGATATAAACTTTAGCACGATTGCTCCCAGATCTTAAATATCCATCTGAGTACCCATAATCAATCGTTGCCACTCTCATATTTTTTTTTGTTTTGTAAGTTTTACTATAACCAATGGTTTGTCCTTTTTGTAAATAGGCTATTTGTAGAATTGGAGCATAAATACTCATTACTCCTTTTAATCCAAATGATTTTTTCAAAAAAGGATTTATTCCATAGAGACTTTTGCCTGGTCTGACATAATTTAAATGAAAAGCTTTTCCTAAAAAAATTCCTGAGGAATTAGCAATACTTAAAGGTTTGTTAAAAAAATTATTTATTTTTTTAATTTCACCTAATTGGGATCTACATTCATTTATGTTTTTTTCATCAGCTGATGATAAGTGAGTCATTAAAAAATTTTATATTATCCAAACTTATCATTTGCTTTATAAAATCAATTTCACTGAACTTAAAACCTAACCGATTCATTCCAGTATCAAAATGTAGAATGATTTTTTATTGACTCAGAGTATTTATGTAATAATCTCTAATTGACTTAAGTTTATTAATTATTGGAGTGATTTTATATTTCTTTAAAAGTTTACATGTTTCATTAGAAGTAGCACCAGATAGTAAATATATATTTGTATTATCTTTATTCTTTTTTTCTTAAATTTATCGCATCCTCTAAACGCGCTACATAAAAATGCCTACAACCTGATTTTTTAAGTATCTCCATACATTCTTGTATGCCGTGACCATATGCATCTCCCTTAATTACAGACATTATTTTTGAATTTCCAGATTTTTTCTCTAATGATTTTGTAGTTATTTAGGAGATTTTTTTTTGAGAATGAAAATCTGTTTATTATCAATTTTTTCCATTATTTAAAGAACATTTTGTTTCACTATATGAATTTTTTCGCTTCAAGCTCATGCATTAATATCATAATATAAGCCAACTTATTATAATAAGAAATGGAGGAAAAATGAAAAAACTACTTTCATTATTTTACACTCTAGTTTTATTAGCTGGTTTATCTACTGTAGCTAAAGCAGCTGATCCAATTAGAATTCCAGTTTTAAACTGGTCAAGTCAAATCGTTATGGCTAACGTTATGGCTCAAGCATTTGAAGAGCTTGGTTATGAAGCAGAATTAGTTCCTGCTGAATCAGCAACAAGATATGAAGCTGTTCGTGTCGGTGAATTACACGTTGCTCATGAAACTTGGGAGTCCACAATGGCACTTCCTTTTTATGCAGCTATGGATAAAGGTGGATTAATTGATGCTGGAAGTCATGATCTTATAACTTTTGAAGAAATGGGTGTTCCGAACTGGGTTATTGAAGAAGGACTATGTCCTGGTCTTCCAAGTTGGGAAGCTCTTAAGTCTCCTGAGTGTGCAGCTAACTTTGCTACACCTGACTCAGAAGGCAAAGGTAGATGGTTAGAAGGTCCTTATGAGTGGCACACAGAAGTGATGCCTAACAGACTTAAAGGTCTAGGTATAGATGATTTGTGGATGGTTAAATTTGCAGGTACTGCAGATGCATTATGGGCTGAATTAGAAGCAGCTAAAAAAGAGGGAAGAGGCACAATTATCTTTAACTGGTCTCCAAACTTTACTGATGCAGCTGGATTTACTTTCATTGACTTCCCTCCTTACTTCGAGGGTTGCAGACTTGAAAATGGTGGAACTTTAGAGACTACTGGTTGTGGTTCTCCAAAAGGATGGCTTAAAAAAGCTGCTCACATTAAGTTCCCAATCACTCATACATCTGCATATAAGTTCTATACAAAAATGGAATTTACAGCACCTAATATCGGTGAAATGGCAAACTACGTTGACAACGAAGGCATGACTCATGCTGAAGCTGCAACTGCTTATATTGCTAATAACAGAGATCAAATCGATCTATTTATGAAGTAATATTTTTAATTTGAATTCCTCCCTCTTTGTAGGGAGGAATTTTTACTTATCATAGGAGAGTTTAATTTATGTCACCAACCATTAGCTGTTCATCTGTCTATAAAATTTTTGGTAACAACGCTCAGACACTTTTATCTGAAAGTGGAGGGAATGTAGACGCAAAAAAATTTCAAGAAGCTGGATGCATAGTAGGTGTTAACAATGCTTCTTTTGACGTAAATCAAGGTGAGATGCTTGTTGTTATGGGGCTCTCAGGATCTGGAAAGTCTACTCTTTTACGATGTATATCAAGATTAACAGATGCAACATCAGGTAAAATTTTAATTGATGGTGAGGATATATGCCTCATGAATAGCAAACAATTAATCGAACTCAGAAGAGAAAAAATGGGAATGGTATTTCAAAATTTTGCTCTTCTTCCTCATAAAACAGTTTTAGAAAACATTGCATTCCCCCTTCAGGTAAAAGGAGTCACTACTGAAAATAGCATTCACAAAGCATTAGAAATGGTTGAGCTCGTAGGGCTTAAAGGCAGAGAAAATTATTTTCCAAGAGAGCTTTCAGGTGGACAGCAGCAAAGAGTTGGAATAGCGCGATCTTTAGCGGTTGAACCAGATATTTGGTTTTTAGATGAGCCTTTCTCTGCGCTCGACCCTTTAATTAGAAAAGAAATGCAAGATGAGTTTTTAAGGCTCCAATCAGTTTTGAATAAAACAATTATGTTTGTTACTCATGACTTTGACGAGGCATTGAGACTTGCTGACAGAATAGCAATTATGAAAGATGGAATAATAGAACAATTAGATAAACCAGATAACATTGTTTTAAATCCTGCTACTGATTATGTTAAGAAATTTACTGAAGATGTTCCTCGAGAAAAAGTATTAAAGATTGAATCAATCATGGATGCCTCTGATCCAAATGCTTCTGGAGAAATAGCAGTTAAAAAAGATGATATCATTGAAACAGTAGCTGAAAAGATTTTAAATAGTAAAGAAACCATAAAAGTTGTTGATGAAAAAAATTCAGTAGTTGGTTCTATAAATCCATCAAAAGTTATCAAAGTTTTATTTGGTGAATAAGAATTATTTAGATATCATTCGATCTTCAAAACCAGCTCAGTTTGGTATTTTATTAATAATATTTTTATTTTTATACCATTTCATTCCACAAAATGAGGGTAACTATTTCTGGAGGCTTCCTTCTTTATTAGGTTTTATACCAATTAAATTAAATGAAATCATTTATGCAGCTTTATATGAATGGTTCCCTCTCAAAGTATATGATCCCATATTTGAAATGTATGAAGAAAAAGCAGCTTTTCGTGAATTCACAAAATCCATATCAAAAGGTTTATTATTTTTAATTACTTTTGTCAGAGAGCTTTTATTAGGAGGCGATAAAATAATAGATATTTTTGTCAGTGATGCTTGGCTTAAAGAAAATGATTGGATGTCTTGGCCAGCTCTTCCATGGACAGCTGCAACAGTTGGTGCTTTTTTATTAGGTTATCAGCTAGGTGGTTTTCGATTGGCTTTGCTTGGAGGAATAGGCTCTTTATACGTTTCAATCTTTGGAAATTGGGTACCATCCATTCAAACTCTTTCATTTGTTCTAATTACAACTCCAATTTGTTTTGTACTAGGTCTTTCTTTTGGAATATGGGGCTACCTTGATAAAAAAGTTGAGACAGCCTTACAACCAGTATTAAACGTGATGCAAACTATGCCTCAATTTGCATATCTTGTTCCTATTATCGCATTATTTGGTTTGGGCGATCATGCAGGTTCTATAGCGACTATAGTAATAGCCACACCACCAATGATAAGAAATACCATATTAGGATTAAAACGAATTTCACCTGAGGTTGTAGAAGCAGGACTTATGAGTGGCTGTACAAAAAGACAGCTTTTATTTAAAGTTTTAATACCAACAGCCAGACGAGATATTTTAAACGGTGTTAACACAGTTATCATGCAATGTCTGGCAATGGTTGTGATTGCATCTTTTGTTGGTGCAAAAGGGCTCGGTCTTAATTTAAAAGTTGCCTTAAATAGTTTAAAAATTGGTAAAGCTGCAGAAGCGGGTTTTTGTATAGTTTTAATTGCTGTTATTCTTGATCGATTTACAAAAGCATGGGCAAATAAACAAGTTGATTATTTTGAAAATTTAACTTTTTTTGAAAGATATAAGCTTTTAATTATCTTTGGAATTTCAATTTTAATTTTTTCTGTCGTTGCTTTTATAGCAAATGGTTACTTTGATAAAATTAATTACCTATATGTTATTCCTATTGAAAAAGGTTTTACTTTTGCTCACTATATTGATGCAGCTGTTGATTGGGTTTGGGAAACATTTTTCTATTCTCTTAACTCTTTTAATAAGTTTCTTTTAACTCAAGTTTTAGGTCCCATGAAAAAGGCTTATCTAGGTATGCCAGTAGCAGCCACATTAACTCTAACTATGGGTGTAGCTTATATCATTGGTGGTATTAGAACATGCTTATTAGTTGGCGGTATGATGTTATTTATTGCTATGTCTAAATATTGGGACAGAGCTTTAATTACAATGTACATGGCAACATTTGCTGTAATTATGGCTTCTCTTAATGGAATAATAGTTGGATCAATTTTTGCACAAACTCAAAGAGGATCAAAATTTATTCTATCTGTTTGTGATTTCTTTGAAACGTTTCCGTCTTTTGTTTATTTAATACCTGTTATTTTCTTGTTTAATATTACTGATACCTCCGTGTTAATAGCAGCTATTGTTTATGCTACCGTTCCAGCTACTCGCTATACTGTTTGGGGTCTAAATAGCGTTCCACCATCTTTACATGAAGCAGGCACCATGTCTGGAGTTTCAAGAATGCAAAGATGGACTAATATTGAAATTCCTTTAGCTTTTCCAACAATTATGCTTGGCGTTAATCAAACAGTTGTTTTCACTCTACAAATGGTAATTTTAGGAGCGCTTATTGGAACAGAAGATTTAGGCCAACTTATTTTTGGAGCATTATCAAGAGCCCAAGATGGTCCTGGTGTAGCTATAACATTAGGTTTATTTGTTTCTTTAATGGCTATTTCTGTAGATGTAATTGTGAGGAAGTGGGCCGAGGAAAGAAAAAAAGCATTAGGTTTAGATTAATCAATGCTTAAATTCGTTTATCTGTCTTTAGCAATAATATTTGAAGTCGTTGGAACTATTTCTTTAACATTATCAAAAGGTTATACGCAGATTGTACCTACAATAGGCATGGCCGTTTCATATATTATTTGTTTTTACTTTCTATCAAAGTGTTTGAATGAATTTGCATCCATAGGTTATGTTTATGCAATTTGGGCAGGCTTAGGAATAGTTTTAATTACATTATTAGGTGTAATATTTTTTAAGAACGTAGTTGATTTAGGTGGAATTATTGGAATATCATTAATTGTAATAGGCGCAGTAGTGCTAAACTTATTTTCAAAAATGTCACATTAGTCATGATTATACCCAGAATTACAAAACCCTATGAACCTGGTTTGCCAGCTTTAGGTGATGATTTAGAAAACTATCTAGTTGTTGCCGGTGGATCAGTTACTCTCAAATTAGAGCCAGGAGATAAATTTAAAATTATTAATATAGAAGGACTTCAACAAGCAGAGCTTGTTGCTTTTAATTCTAAAGGGGAGTGTAGCTTATCTTCACTAAGTTTGAAAAGTGAACACAAAGGTGAGCTAACAAAAAAAATTTTAACAAGTAATGAAGAGTCAGCACAAATTGCTTATTCAAAATTAAAAAGGTTAGGGCATGATGTTAATTCAATAAACCAATCGGTTCTTGTTTTCTCTAAAGAAGCTGAGGCAAATAGCATAGAAGAGTTTTCATCAAATGACTCCTCTATTTGTATTATCTCAGCTCCAGGTGAATTTGAAATTACTCATGAAAATATACCGGCTTCTGAATTAAGGGTAATTGTTCAAAGATCGAGAAAAAGAGAGGAAGGTGAGTTTTTATTACCAGATCCTCTTATGGATCCTGTTGAAGAGATATTTGTTAAAAGATACACAGCGATGGCTTATGAAGTTCAAGAGGGTGACTTTATTCAAGTAATAGATATTTATGGACGACAGTGCTCTGATTTCATGGCTTTTGATGCCGATAAACTTCACAAGGGCCAAGAACTTGGCATAGATACAACTAATAGCAGATATTTGATGGGGTCGGCGTTCCCAATGCCTGGGCTTCATTCTAAATATTATGACGAGAACCAATACCCAATGATTGAAGTTTATAGAGATACAGTGGGAAGACATGATACTTTTGGTACAGCGTGTACTTCAAAATTTTATGATGATTTAGGTTATTTTGGTCATCCTAATTGCTCAGATAATTTTAACTATGCTCTGAATAAATTTACCATGAGAAAAAGATTAGGCTGGAATGCTATTAATCTTTTCTACAATACAGCTATAGATGCAAACAATTCACTAATTTTTGATGAACCTTGGTCTAGACCTGGTGATTACATTATGTTTAAAGCTTTAAAAAATCTTGTTTGTGTTTCTTCAGCTTGCCCAGATGATGTGGATGCTGCAAATGGATGGAATCCAACAGACATATTTGTTAGAGTTTACAGGCCCAATAAGCCTTTTAGTAAAGGAGTAGCGTACAGAATGAAAGCAGATTCAGAACCAAAATTAACCAAAGAGACTGGGTTTCACCCGAGGGTAGCTGCATTAACAGAAAACATAGTTGAGTATAAAGGTTATTGGCTCGCTTCTAACTTTAATAATTATGGCGCCTTACAAGAATATGAAGCTTGTCGTGAAAGAGCAATCATCATGGATTTATCAGCACTTAGAAAATTTGAAGTAAGAGGACCAGATGCCGAAGAATTACTTCAAAGAACGTGTACTCGAAACATAAGAAAACTCTCTGTAGGACAAGTTGTTTATACCGCGATGTGTTATGACCACGGCGGTATGTTAGATGATGGCACAGTCTTTAAAATGACTCATGATAATTTTAGATGGATTTGTGGTGATGAGTATTGTGGAGAGTGGTTAAGAAATAAAGCAAAAGAAATGGGTTTAAAAGTTTGGATTAAATCATCTACAGACAATCTCCATAACGTTTCTGTTCAAGGTCCTAAGAGTAGAGAAATTTTAAAAAAGATTGTTTGGACTCCGCCTCATCAAACTACTTTAGAGGATTTAGAATGGTTTAGATTTACTGTCGGTCGTCTTCACACTCTTGATGGAACTCCGATCATGGTATCGAGAACAGGCTACACAGGTGAGTTAGGTTATGAAATTTTTTGTCATCCAAGTAAAGCTGCGGAAATTTGGGACGCAGTAATGGAAGCGGGTAAAGAGTTTGAAATTACGCCAATGGGCCTTGACGCCTTAGATTTAGTGAGAATTGAAGCAGGATTGATTTTTGCTAATTATGAATTTGATGATCAAACAGATCCTTTCGAAGCAGGAATTGGATTTACAGTCCCTTTAAAATCAAAAGAAGATGACTTTATCGGAAAAGATAATTTAATTGAAAGAAAAGCCAATCCTCAAAGAAAACTAGTTGGACTTGAAATTGAAGGCAATGAAATTTGTGGTCATGGCGATTGCGTTCACCCTTCTGGCAATGGACGTGAGCAAATTGGGATTGTTACCAGTGGAATGAAATCGCCAGTTTTAAATAAAAATATTGCTCTTTGTAAAATGAATATTAATTATTGTGAATTAGATACAGAAGTAGAAATTGGAAAACTTGATGGTCACCAAAAACGCATTAAAGCAAAAGTAGTTCCATTCCCTTTTTACGATCCAACTAAATCAAGGGTTAGAGCCTAAATTTAATCAAGTGACTAAAAAAAAGGAATTTGTAGGAAAAGAAGCCACTTTCGTTAGTAAGTCAACAACATTACCAGTTGGTATGAAAAGGTTTGATAAAGGGCCGTACTTTGATTTTTATCATAAGGAAGACAATCTATATGGTGTTTATGCTGAACGTTTTTATCCAATATCGCTAGGCAATGATACGGAGGAAATGTATTGGAATCTGAGAAGAAAAGCTGTCATGTACGATACTCCAGAAAAGCCTATTCAAATAGAAGGCCCTCAAGCAGGAGAGTTTTTAGACAAAGTATTTAGTAGAAAAATTTCTACAATGAATGTGGGAAGGGGTAGATATGCCATAGCATGCTATGAAGATGGTGGAATTTTTATAGATGGCGTTTTTTTTCGGTTAGAAGAAAATAAGTATTGGTATGTTCAACCTGACGGTCCACTGGAGACTTGGCTTAAAGCTCATCAAGCAAATTATAATGTAAAGATTTCAGATCCCTCATCTAGGTCTATTCAAATACAAGGACCTAAATCACAAGAAATATTATCAAAACTTACAAATGGATCCTTGGATGAAAATTTTAAATATTATCACTCTGGATTTTTTGAGATAGCAGGGCAAAAAGTTTATATTTCACGAACAGGCTGGACAGCAGAGCTTGGTTATGAAATTTATAGCTTAGGTAGAGATACTAATTATAAAAAACTTTGGAATACAATTCTTGAAATAGGCAAACCTCTAGGACTACATTTTGATGGAATTTTATCAATGGAAATGAGAAGAATTGAGGGAGGTATATTAGACAGCAATACTGATTTTGACTCTTCTATGAATCCTTTTGAAGCTGGACTTGGCAGACTGGTTGATTTAGACAAAGATGATTTTATTGGAAAAAAAGCATTAGTGGAACTAAGTAAAAAATCAGGAAAAAGATTATTTGGTATAATTTCTGAAAAAGCTTTTAAATATAAATCTAATGTTTATTTATCTAATGATGAAGTTGTTGGATATCTTCCTGCATCAACTTGGTCCCCAACTCTAAAAAAATATATTGGTTATGTAAGATTTAACTATTCAGGTAAGTGGACTGATTTTAAAGTAAGAGCAGAAAGTTTAGATGATAGTTTTATAGATTGTGAAGTAGTGGAATTACCATTCTACGATAAAGATAAACTTATTCCGAGAGGTAAGGATACTACAATTCCTTAAAATAAATTTAGCTTAGAGTATTTTGTAAATATGGATTTTGTTTCCATCAAGGTCTTTGATATAAGCTCCATAATAATTAGGAGTATGATCTCTTAATCCTGGTGCGCCCTCATCATACCCACCAGCTTTTAGAGCTGCAGCATAAAATAAATCTACTTCATTTTTTGAATTGGCCGTAATGATCATTTGAGAACCATTACCACGTGTAGCAGGCTCTTTATTAAATGGTTTAATAATCCAAAAACACTCCTCATCAATTGATGATCCGTAACCAATTTCATTATCAGTTGTTTGACATCTGACAACATTAATAGTCTTGAATACTAAATCGTAAAATTTACCAGCTTTATCCAGGTCATTTGTTCCAAAACAAATACCTGAATAAAACATTATACTATTCTTTTTCTTTTCTAAAAAAGGGAATTAGGAAAACAAAACAAGCTACAAAGAAAAAAATACTCCCAAACATAGCCCAAAAACTACCAATACTTGAAATAATAAATCCTACAGCTGATATGATAAATAATATCCAACCTAAAAGATTGATATGGTTGTTTTTCATTATTTAAATCTATTTTGTATCTAAGTAAGTAGCCATTGAGTCATCCATAGCTTCTAGCCAAGTAGTATGGTGGGATGGTCCAGTTGTACCTGTAACTGGGGATGAAAAAGATTTATCTCTATATGTAAGAATATTAGCTTCTTTGTCGTGTTCCCAATCGTAAAAATGTTTTTTGATGAGTTCAAAATCTATTTTTGGGTAATCAATTGCAGAACAAAGATCAACACAATAATCAGTCTGAAAATCAATCATTTGGTAGGCATCCTCAAGTGCCTCTTCTTTACTAACCCAACTATTGATATCATTTGAAATCTCATCATCGCTTGGAAGTTTAATTTTATTCATAATGATATCTCGGACATACCAAGCTTGAGCATCAAACATATTAAAAGTATGAAATTGATCCTGCATTCCAAGATAGAATAAATTATGATTATTTTGCCAAACAACACCTTTGTAAAGCATTGGTGGGTATAGCCTATTGTGGGTTTTAAGTTTTAAATCTTCAGATAAAAATGGAAAGTGATGTAAATATCCTGTGCAGAGAATAAGAGCATCCATTTCTTGCACCGTTCCATCTTTAAAGATCGCTTTATTACCATCAATTTTGTCCATGTAATGAACTTCCTTCATTCCTTCAGGCCAATTAAATCCCATTGGATTATTTCTATAACCAATTGTTACTGTCTTAGCACCATACTTGTAACACTGTAATGCTACGTCTTCAGCTGAGTAACTACTCCCAAGTATAACTACATTTTTATTTCGAAATTCTTCAGCATCTCTAAAATCATGAGAGTGCATAATTCTTCCTGGAAAACTATTCATCCCCTCATATTCAGGTATATAAGGAACAGAGAAGTGACCTGTTGCAACGATTAGTTTGTCAAAACTATCTTTATGAACTGAATTATCTATTTTATTTGTATAGGTAATATCAAATCCATTACCGTTATCAACGACACTGCTAACTGTTGTATTAAATTTTACATATTTTTTAACATCTGATTTTTCAGCACGACCAAGAATATAATTTTGTAATACTTCTCGAGGAGGGAAAGATGGAATAGGTTTTTGAAAGTGTTCATCAAATGAATAATCAGCAAATTCTAGGCACTCTTTTGGACCGTTAGACCATAAATATCGATACATACTATTAGGTATCGGATCACCAAATTGATCAGAACCAGTTCTCCAAGTATAATTCCATAAACCACCCCAATCGGCTTGTTTTTCAAACGCAACCACCTCTGGAATGGAATCACCATTTTTTTCAGCTTGATGAAGTGATCTTAAAAATGATAAACCGCAAGGGCCTGTTCCGATTAAAGCTATTTTTGTCATTATATTCCTCCGAAAAATCTAATATTAATTACAAATCTTTTGATTTCAAATCGATTTTTATGCAATTTATGGGGGTGCAACAAAATAACAATCAAGTTAAATGTTGTTTCATATTATGAAACAGTATTGTTACACTGATTATTTTGAGATATATATTTTCGAAGAGGTAAATTGATTCATGCAAAAATATTCCATCTTTAGTCTTGTAAAAAATGCTTTTTCTAATCACGAAAATTGGGAGGTTGCCTGGAAAGATCCAGAGCCAAAATCTGAATACGATGTTGTCATAGTTGGTGGAGGTGGCCACGGTTTAGCTACCGCTTATTATCTTGCTAAAGAGCATGGTATTACCAATGTTGCAATTTTAGAAAAAGGTTGGATAGGTGGAGGTAATGTTGGAAGAAACACTACCATCTTAAGATCTAATTATATGTTTGATGCTAATTCTCATTTTTACGAGTTTGGTATGAAACAATGGGAAACCCTAAGCCAAGAACTTAACTATAACGTGATGTACTCACCTCGAGGTATCATTAACTTAGCTCACTCTGATGCTCAAATGAATGCTTACGCTCGTCGAGGTAATGCAATGCGTTTAAATGGTATCGATGCCGTATTGCTTGGTAGAGAAGATCTAAAAAAAATGATTCCTTTCGCAGACTTCTCTGATACATGTCGTTTTCCAATTCATGGTGGATTAATGCAACCTCGAGGAGGAACTGCGAGACACGATGCTGTTGCTTGGGGTTATGCTCGTCAAGCAGATGCTATGGGTGTAGATATTATTCAAAATTGTGAAGTCACAGGTTTCGATGTTCAAAATGGAAAAGTACAAGGTGTTCAAACTTCTAGAGGAAATATTAAAGCTAAAAAAGTTGGTTTATGTGTAGCAGGTAGTACTACTCTGTTAGCAGATATGTTGAATATGAGATTACCAATTGAGGCTCATGTTTTACAAGCTTGTGTTTCTGAACCTGTTAAACCAATTCTTGATCATGTTGTCACTTTTGGTGCTGGTCACTTCTATTGTAGCCAGTCTGACAAAGGTGAAATGGTCATGGGCGGCGATTTAGATGGATATAATAGTTACGCCCAAAGAGGCAACATGCCTATGATCCAACACGTTTTAACTGGAGGTCTGGCTGTTTTTCCTAACTTCAGTCGTTTGAAAATGTTAAGAACCTGGGGCGGTATTATGGACATGTCCATGGATGGTTCACCAATTATTGACAAGACTCATATCGATGGAGTCTATTTAAATTGTGGTTGGTGTTATGGAGGTTTTAAGGCTACACCATGTTCTGGTTGGGTATTTGCACATACGATTGCTAAAAACGAAGTACATCAACTTAATGCTGAATTTAATCTAGATCGTTTCCATACTGGCAATATTATTGATGAAAAAGGCGTCGGTCCAAAACCTTGGATTGGTTAAATCATGCTAGAAATTAAATGTCCTTATTGTGGGAAGAGATCTCAAAATGAATTTTCATATGGTGGTGATGGCAATATCAAAAGACCAGCTTTAGGAGAAGAAATTTCGACTAAAGATTGGGATGACTTTGTTTACTTCAGGGATAATCCAAGAGGAAAGCATACAGAATTGTGGCAACATGTATCTGGATGTCGTCAATGGTTTAAAGCTTCAAGAGATACAGCAACACATGAAATTTTTTCAACTTGTAAAATGAATGAGGATTTTAATGAGTAATCAATATAGAACTTCAAACTCCAAAGGTTTAGTCAATAAAGAAAAAATTATTAACTTCACATTTAATGGAGACTCCTATCAAGGTTATGAGGGTGATACACTTGCTTCAGCTTTAATTGCTAATGGCATTCATTTAGTCGGTAGAAGTTTTAAATATCATCGACCTCGTGGCTTTTTAGGGGCAGGGGTAGAAGAACCAAATGCAATGGTTCAACTTCATGAGGGTGACCGCTCTGAGCCTAATATCATGGCTACTGAAGTTGAATTAGTTGAAGGTTTAAAAGCTAAAAGTCAAAACTGTTGGCCATCTGTAAAATTTGATATCGGAGAGATAAACAATATTTTAAATCGTTTTTTCCCAGCAGGTTTTTATTACAAAACTTTTATGTGGCCAAAAAGTTTTTGGTTTAAAGTTTATGAACCATTTATTCGTAAAGCTGCAGGTATGGGCGTAGCCCCCCTGTCGCCCGATCCTGATAGATATGAACATAACTATGAGCATTGTGATGTTTTAGTAGTTGGATCTGGACCATCAGGATTATCAAGTGCGCTAGCGGCTGCCAAAAATGGTGCAAGGGTTATTCTTGCTGAAGATAAGGCTCATTTTGGAGGTTCGCTATTAAACGATGACGTGACCATTGGCAATATGTCAGGAAGAGAGTGGGCAAGTGATGTGATCTCACAGCTCAAAAATATGCCTAATGTTGTTGTCAAAAATCGCTCTCAAGTATTTGGTTATTATGACCATAACATGACTGTGATGTTTGAAAGAGTAAGCGATCATCTTGAAAACTCCTCTAAATACACACCTCGCCAAAGACTACACTATATAAGGGCAGGTGAAGTAATTGTTTCTACAGGTTCTATTGAAAGACCGATTTCTTTTGGAAATAACGACAGACCAGGCATATTCCTTGCCTCTGCTGCAAGGGAATACATGAAGGTATATGAAACTCTTGTAGGTAAGAAGCCAATAATTTTCACTAATAATGACTCTGCTTACGCTACTGCTTTAGAATTTATCAAAAACGATATCAAACCAATCATTGTTGATACTAGAGATAACTCTGATGGCCAACTTGTCAAAGAAGTTCAAGAACAAGGTATCAACATAAGATTTAATTCAGGCATAGCTAATACTAAAGGTCATTTAAAAATTAAATCTGCTACCATTGGTACTTTAGATAATCAAAAAGAAAATTTTATCTCTCTTGAAGAAGTTGATTGTGATTGTATTTGTATGTCCGGTGGTTGGACACCTACTGTTCACCTTTCTTCGCAAGCAGGAAATAAATTAAAATTTAACGAAGACATTGATGCGTTTGTTCCTGATAAAAAAAGACAAAAAGAAACTGCCGTTGGCTCTGCCAATGGAGCCTTTACTTTAGACCAATCATTAGCGGAAGGTTTTCAAGTAGGTTTTGAACTTTCTAATAAGTTTACTTCAAACGACATTAAGACTGACACACCAATCTCAAATGAGCCTGATCAAAAACCTCATGAAAAACTCTGGTGCATGCCATTACCAAATGGTCAAAAACCAAAAAGGTTTATAGATTTTCAAAATGACGTTGCAGTTTCAGATGTAGAGTTGGCACTTAGAGAGGGATTTAGATCCATTGAACATGTTAAACGCTACACTACTTTAGGTATGGCTGGTGATCAGGGTAAAACAAGTAACTTAAACGGTCTTCAATATGTATCAAATATTGAAAAGAAGATTGTTCCAGAAGTAGGGCATACAACTTTCCGTCCACCATATACGCCAGTCACAATTGGTACAATTGTTGGTCGTGAAGTTGGAAATCATTATCTTCCAACACGTAAATCTCCAGTTCATACTTGGCATGAAGAAAATAACGCTGTTTTTGTTGCTGCAGGCTTATGGGTCAGACCTCGATACTACCCAAGAGGAACAGAAACAATGAATGATGCTGTTAATAGAGAAGCAGCTAATGTTAGAAAAAATGTTGGTATTTGTGATGTTACTACACTTGGAAAAATAGATATTAAAGGCCCAGATGCGCCAGAATTTTTAAACCGAGTTTATACCAATGCCTGGCTTAAACTTCCAGTAGGTAAGGCACGTTATGGAGTGATGTTAAGAGAAGATGGTATGGTTTTTGATGATGGAACCACATCTCGACTTTCAGAAAATCATTTTCATATGACTACCACTACAGCACAGGCGGCAAACGTACTCTCTCATTTAGAATATTATCTTCAAGTTGTTTGGCCTGAACTTGATGTTAATGTTTTGTCAACAACAGAGCAGTGGGCAGGAGTAGCGGTTGCAGGACCTAAGTCCAGAGAGCTTTTATCAAAATTATTCCCTGATGTTGATTTATCTAATGAAGGTCTTCCTTTTATGGGTCTCGTTGATACAAAACTAGGTGATATTCCAGCAAGAATTTATCGAATTTCATTTTCTGGTGAGCTTGCTTTCGAAGTGAATGTCGAGTCAAATTACGGTCTTCATTTATGGAAAAAAATTATGGATGTAGGTTCTGAGTTTGGTGTTCAGCCATACGGAACAGAGGCCTTATCGACTTTGAGAATAGAGATGGGTCACGTTGCTGGTCCAGAATTAGATGGAAGAAACATCCCATACGATGTTGGATTAAATGGAATGGTTAGTCAAAAAAAAGATTTCATTGGTAAAAGATCATTATCAAAAGATGCTTTTGTAAGTGAAGATAGACAAACAATTGTTGGACTAGTCCCAGTTGATAAAAAAAGTAAAATACCTGAAGGTTCACATATAGTAGTTGATGATAAAGCCCCAACTCCTATTCCAAAATTAGGACATGTATCTTCATCTTGTTGGAGTGTGGAATACAACAACCCATTTTCAATTGCAATTTTAAAAGATGGAAAGAAACAAATTGGAAAACAATTAATTGCTGTTTCTCCACTTAAAGATATTTCAATTCCTGTAGAGGTGGTTTCTTCCCATTATGTCGATCCTAAAGGAGAGAGGGTAAGGTCATAAAATGAGTGATACAAATATTTCTGCTTTACAATTTGACCATAAAATTGGTTTATTTGGAGATCATGAAAATAAGCAAGATCTTTTGAAAATTTCTGAAATCAAGAACTTATCAATTTTTCAAGTAGCTAAGTTTAGAAAAAGCGATGTTCAATCAAATCAAATTAAAATTGATGGGTTGTCATTACCTCAAGAAAACCCATTAATTTCTGCAAACGAGAATATAAGAATATTGTGGATTGGTCCTGAGACTTGGCTTTGTATTTCGACTAACTCTAACCTAAAAAACCTTATTTCTTCTGCATGTAATGATAATGATTTTGCAATTACTGATCTTTCTCATTCCAGAGCTACAGTTGAAATTAAGGGAACCCATACTTTGGACGTTATTAAAAAAGGCTCCCCTTTAAATGTTAATGAAAATATTTTTAAAGAGGGAAATTGTGCTAATACCACTTACAATGGAATTAATATTTTAATTGATTTCATTAGTAATGACCCTAAAACTATTCGCCTATATGCACTTCGCAGTTTTGGTGGTTCCTTTTATCATAGCATTACCGATGCTGCTCTAGAATTCGGCTACGAAGGAGTTTAATTAAATGTGTGGCATTGTTGGGATTTATCTCAAGAATAAAAAATATAATAAACAACTTGGAAAATTGTTAACGGGCATGATGAATAACATGGCCTCTCGTGGTCCTGATAGTGCAGGTTTTGCGATTTATAATAAGTCAAGCAAATTTAAATACACTGTTTGTTTGCAAAATAACTTTGAGTTAAAGGATTTGAAAAAATTACTTAAAAATAAAATTTCTAATGCTAAGTATAAAGTAATTTCTGACCACGTCGTAATTGAGAGTTCGTCTAAACCTGAAAAAACAATACCTTTTTTAAAGAGCATTAAACAGATTGATTTGGTGGGCTATGGAAAATCTATTGAAATTTTTAAACAAGTTGGAAACCTAAGGATGTTGTAAAGAAATTTTCATTAGATAAGTTTTCAGGCTCTCATGCTATTGGCACACTAGAATGGCTACCGAAAGTGCAATTACTACAGATGGATCACACCCTTACTCAACAGGAGAGGATGAGTGTTTGGTCCATAATGGTTCTTTATCAAATCACAACAATCTTCGACGCACTCTGGTTAAAGATGGAATAGAGTTTAAATCACAAAATGATACTGAAGTGGCAGCAGGATATATTTCAAATAGTTTAAAAAATAAAACTTCTTTAAAAGACACTCTTACTAATGGTTTAAAAGATTTAGATGGTTTTATACCTTTATCACAGGCACCCAAAAGGTTTTGCTGTATTACGTGATGAAATTGCTTGTAAACCTGCGGTAATTGCTGAAACAAAAGACTACGTTGCAATAGCCTCTGAATTTCAAGCAATGGCACATTTACCTGATGTTAATAAAGCTAATATTTACGAACCCAAGCCGGGTGTTGTTTATTCTTGGGGTAGTTAATGAATTTTGATCTTTCAAAAAATCACTCACAGAGGTCAACTCTTTTTACAAAAAATAGATCCGAAATCTAATCAAAGAGAATTTGTCATTAAAAACCCATTGGGTAATCATGCTTTATGCGCAGGTTTACAAGATGAAGTTCAAGTGACTATTAAAGGTCATGTAGGCTACTACTGTGCTGGAATGAATAAGAATGCAAATATAATTATTGAAGGAAATGTCGGAACAGGTGTGGCTGAAAATATGATGTCAGGCTTAGTTCATGTTAAAGGAAATGCCTCTCAATCAGCAGGTGCAACAGGACATGGAGGCACTTTAGTTATTGATGGCGATGCTAGTTCTCGATGTGGTATTTCAATGAAGGGAATTGATATTATTGTAAAAGGTTCCGTGGGCCATATGTCTGCTTTTATGGCTCAAAGTGGGAACTTAATAATTTTGGGCGATGCAGATGAATACCTTGGAGATTCAATTTATGAGGCTAAAATTTATTGTCTAGGTAAAGAAAAAAGTCTTGGTGCAGATTGCATTGAAAAAGAGATGAATGAAAAGGAAATAAAACATCTAAGTTCTATTTTAAAGGCTCAAAATATTAAAGCTGATCCTAAGAAATTTAAAAGGTATGGTTCAGCAAGAAATCTATATAATTTTAAAATTGATAATGTGAGTAGCTATTAATGAGTGATAATAAAAAAATTTAAAAGGTTTTAGTACTTTTTCGCACGATACTATTGCGGAAATTCAAAGATCAGCCAGAGAAGGAATTTATCAAATTCGTGGATTAGGAGCTAAAAGAAAAGTTCCTAATTTTGATGATTTGGTTTTTTGGGTGCTTCAGCTTCAAGATACCCATTAGAGGGCTATCGAGAAAAGTGTAATACTTCTGTTGTTATTGGTGATCGATACGCCAAAAACCCATTACCCTTGATATTCCAATAACTATTGCAGGAATGAGCTTCGGAGCCTTAGGAGCCAATGCTAAAGATGCTTTAGGAAGAGGTGCTTCTGCTATGGGTACTTCAACTACAACAGGTGATGGAGGAATGACACAAGAAGAAAGGAAATCTTCAAAGTATCTAGTCTATCAATTATTACCATCGAGATATGGAATGAACCCAGATGATTTAAGAAAAGCGATGCAATCGAAGTAGTAGTTGGGCAAGGTGCAAAACCAGGAGGGGTGGAATGCTTCTTGGACAAAAGATTAATGAACGAGTTGCAATGATGAGAAATTTACCTGAGGGTATTGATCAGCGAAGTGCTTGTCGCCACCCAGATTGGACAGGTCCAGACGATTTAGAAATTAAAATTCAAGAATTAAGAGAAATTACTAATTGGGAAAAACCTATATATGTGAAAGTTGGTGCTGCACGAGCTTACTACGATACAGCTTTAGCTGTTAAGGCAGGTGCAGATGTCGTTGTCTTGGATGGTATGCAAGGTGGAACTGCTGCTACACAGGATGTTTTTATGAGCACGTGGGTATCCCAACCTCGGTGCTTTAAGAGAAGCAGTTGACTCATTGAAGGAACTAAATATGCATCGAAAAGTTCAGTTAATTGTCTCCGGGGGAATACGATCAGGAGCGGATGTTGCGAAAGCGATGGCGATGGGCGCAGATGCTGTCTCTATAGGATCAGCTGCGATGATTGCCTTAAATTGTAATGCAGATATGTATCCTGAAGATTATGAGAAACTCGGTACAGCCGCAGGATACTGTCATCATTGCCATACAGGCAAATGCCCAGTTGGTGTAGCTACTCAAGACCCTGAATTAGAAAAAAGACTTGAACCAGAATTAGCTGGTAAGCGTGTTAAGAATTATTTAGCTACTCTAACACTTGAGTTACAAACTCTTGCAAGAGCAAATGGTAAATCCGATGTTCGAAATCTTGAGCCGGAAGATTTAGCTGCTCTTACAGTTGAAGCTGCTGCAATGGCACGTGTTCCTCTAGCTGGAACTAATTGGATACCTGGCCACGAACTCTAAGTTTTGAAAACTTATCCATATTGGTGGGAATTTTATAAACCATATCACTTTCAAAATACTCAAGTTTCAAATTCTTCATACGACTTAGTAGTCGTAGGAGCAGGATATACAGGTGTAAGCGCTGCCATCCAAGCTTCTTCAAAAGGTCTAAAAACTCTTCTCATTGACCAATTGGCATTAGGAGAGGGCGCAAGCACTAGAAGTGCTGGAATGGTCTCAGGGGGTTTGAATTTAGGAAAAAAAATTAATCTTTTTAAAGATTATGGGGAAGATCTTGCTAAGAAGTTTATTCAAGAGTCCATAGGATCATATGAGTATTTGGAGGACCAAATAAATCATCATTTAGAGGAAGTATCCTATCAAAAAACAGGAAGATTAGTTTTGGCTCATAGTAAAAAAAAATTAGATGCATTGAGACAAAAAACAAAACTTCTTAATTCTTTATCAGATTTACAAATTCAAATAATTGAAAACTTAGATAACGAAATTATTAATAACTATTATAAAGGAGGGATGCTGGTTAAAAATGCTGCCAGTGTTAATCCTGCCAAGCTGTATAATTTTTTTTTAGACAAAGCTCTTTCAAATAAAGTTGATATTTTTAGTCCTTGTAAACTTTTATCGCATCAAAAAAAAGATGAATTTTATGAACTAAAAACTTCAGAGGGTAAGATTAAAACGCTATATCTTATTATAGCTACGAATGGTTACTCAGAAAAAGATATTGGAAATGAACATTATAATATCATTGGTGTGCCATCTTATATCGCTGCAACAAATATATTAGGGCAAGAGAAGGTCCAAAAACTTTTGCCAAAATTACGAATGTATTCCGATAGTAAAAACGACTTGTATTATTTTCGCCCATCTCCAGATCACAAGAGAATATTGTTTGGAGCATTTCCTGTTTGGGCCTATGGAATGGAAAATAGCAAAATGGTGAAATCTTTTTTTTATAAGAAAATAAACATAATCTTGCCAAAAATTGAGAATTTTTCGATTGATTACATTTGGGGTGGTAAAGTAGGTGTTACTTTCAATACTCTTCCCATGGTTAAAAAAACAAATAATAAAATTTTTGTTTTGGGATGTAATGGTAGCCGGTGTGGCTCTTATGCCTTATCTTGGTTATCAAGCCGCAAATATGATTACTACAAATCAAAATAGCAATCTTGTCATTTCAAAAATTAAGAATGAAAAAAACTATTTCAAATTTTTTATTATTAAATTTTTACCTCTTCTTGGCTGGTATTATCGTTTTAAAGAAAATCTCGAAAATAAATTCTTATAATATTGATTTAACTTCATAAAAGTTATTTAATAGTGTTTCACAAAGTGAAATAAAATTATAAAGAAAATATGACCAGTGATTTAAAATATATTAATAAGTCATTAGAAAAATCATTTAAGATTTTAGAAATATTATCAAAGTCCATTTTCCCCTAAAAGCTGCAGCAATTTCTCGCAAAGCATCTATGTCTCGAACAACAACCTTTCGACTATTATTTGTTTTAACTCAACTAGGTTATATCCATAAAAATAACTCATCAAATACTTACACTATGGGGCATAAAGCTTTTCAATTTGGTGAAACCTCCGATTATCTTCAATCAATTTCTGAAACTTCTAAGGAAATATTAGAAGAGGTATCAAACGAAACTAATTTAATTACTTATCTTGCTATGCTTGAGGGATCGCAAATAGTTCATTCTGATAAAATATCTCATGTCAATAGCGACGCCTCGCATCGAACTTTTCGAATGAGAATGGATGCTCATTGTTGTGCTTTAGGAAAAGTAATGCTTGCTTATAGGCCTGAAAATGAAGTTTCTTCAATTTATAAAAGTTATAATTTTTTTCCTCATACAACAAACACTATCCAAAATTTAACCGATTTAAAAAAAACAATTACTTAAAATTAGAACACAAGGGTACTCCTTGAACCATGGAGAGGCCTATGAGAATACTTACGGTATAGGCGTGGCTATTCTTGACAAAGATAAGAGGTCATTCGCGGGAATCTCATTATCAGGAAGCAGAAATATCATGAATCCTAAAAACACAATTGACTATGTTAAGCTGTTACAAAGCGCATCAATCAAAATATCTAAGCTTATTGTTGATAACTAAGGACTATAAATTTAAAATTGTTTCATAATTTGAAACAAAAAAGTTTTTGCATCTAAAATTTGTTTCATAATTTGAAACGATTAGTGTTTTTTCATTAAACCAAGATCAAAATATATTTCGAACCGGAGGTTAATAAGATGAGTTTACCGTCAAAATGTGAATACCTTATCATTGGAGGTGGTATCCACGGCTTAAGTACAGCATGGCATTTATGCAAAAAATTATCTAGCAAAGGTCAACTGAAAGAAGATTCAGTTGTCGTTATCGAAAAAACACAAGTTGGTGAAGGTGCCACTAGTGTAGCTTGTGGTATCGTTAGAAATAATTATTACCAACCTGCAATGAGAAGATTAATGGCTCATTCAGTTGATGTATGGAACTCTAATGCTGAAGTTCTCCAATTTAGACCTGTCGGTTACATGCAAATCAATTCTCAATTGATGCACGAAGGAATGGCAGAAGTTTACAGTCAACAAAAAGAAATTGGATACGATTCTACTTTTATTGAGGGTGCAGCGGATTGCGATAAGTACATGAAAGATTTACCAGATTGGCAAGCACAGGGCATTACTTCTGTTCTTCATGAAAAAAATTCTGGCTATGGTCCAAATAGAGGAGCTAATTTAGGTTTCAAAAAACTAGCAGAGGCAGCTGGTGCAAAAATTCTTGAAGGTGTTCAAGCTACTAATTTAGTTACAGCTAATGGCAGTGGGCGGTTAGTGCTGTAGAAACTAATCAAGGAACTATCGAATGTACACAACTAGTTGTGGCTGCAGGTCCTTGGGTAAGAACTTTTTGGGAAATGCTTGATCTTCCTAAGTCTGTTAAAATAAAACAACCTGATGGAACGTTTACTGATGAAATTCCAATGTGGTCTTATATGGCTTTAGAAGAAGGTGAGCTAGATGTCGATCCTCACAGCTATCGAACTTCAAAAGGAACGGAATATCCTGTTATCCATGTTGATACAGAGTCAACTTTAGTTTCAAACAAAACAGGTGATGTTATTCATGAAAATGAGATGTGGGGTTTTTATTACAAGCCTGACGTATATAGAAATGGAATTCAAGGCGGTTCATCTCCGTATGATGTCACTAAACCTGCTAATGAAGTTAACATCGACCCTTATGGTCAAAATCTGACGAATTTCAACCTCGTGCAGCATTTGAAGATAAATTTACTTCTGCTATGGCTTTTTGTCAGAAGCAGTTTGACGGATGTCATGCTAAATACAAAAAGCAAAAAGCTGGCGGTATTGGTTGTGTGACACCTGATCGTTTTCCAGTATTCGACCAATACAGAGAAAACGTCTATATTATAGCAGACGCAAATCATGGATATAAAATGGCTGGTGTTGGCGATTTAGTATCTGACGAAGTAATGGGAAATAAGTCTGAAATTCTAGAACCTTTCAGATTTTCTCGATATGAAGAAGGGAAGTTACATCCGGTCTCAAATAGCCCGTTCCCTTGGAGCTGATGTAAAGGAGGAATAATTATGACAGCATTAGAAACGTACGTTGCAGACAAAGAAAGAAATGAAAATGTAAAAAAGTCAGAAGTAAAATTAAAGAATTAGGTATTGAATATATCTATTTCCAATTTATTTCTGTTACTGGAAGAATTGTAGGTAAAGGTTACCCAGCTGATCACTGGGAAACAGTTGCGCAGAAAGGCTTCCAGTTGGTTTATGGATCAACTGCTAATTTATTCACTAACAGAAATGGTGATTATATTGGATATGGACCGGAGGCACATGAGCTTGTAGGTATCCCAGATCCTGAAACCTTTGTTCAACTTCCTTGGGACAAAAGAATTGCCAGAGTTTTCTGTACTTGTTTTAGAAACAGAGAAGAAGAAAATGATCCAGGTGGTTATTTAACTTCTGATTGTCGTGGAAATTTAAAAAGAGCTCACCAGGAGTTCAAAGATAAACACGGTTTAGAGTTGAGAGCTGGTACTGAGCCAGAAATGATGTGGCTTACAAAAAATGAAGACGGCACTCCAACAGGTTCTGGTTTCTCAAAACCTTATTGTTATCACATTGACCAATTTGAGTCTTTAAGACCTGTTTACATGAAGGTAATTGAATACTCCAGATTTATGGGTCTTGATATTATTCAAGGTGACCATGAAGATGCACCTGGTCAATTAGAGCTAAACTTTAACTTTGATGATGTATTAAGAAACGCGGACAGATTGTCTACTTATCGTCAAATCTGTGCTCAGGTTGCTAGAGAGTTTAATCTGATTGCATGTTTCTTATCAAAACCTTTTGTTGGAGTTTCAGCTTCAGGTTGTCATACGAATATTTCATTATGGAGAGATGGAGAGGATCAAATTATCCCATGCGGTAATGATACAAAAGCGCTCCCAGGAATGGAGCAAGTTTATCACCACAGAAGAGGCGGTGAAAACGTATTCATGCCTGATACAGATGATAGAAAAATCCCTGGTCAAATTGGTCTTTGGGCTATCGGTGGTGTTATGGAACACTTACCAGCTCTTACAGCTTTAGGTTCATCAACTGTTAACTCATACAGAAGATTATGGGATGCTGGTTTCTGGGCTCCTGTTTATGCTGACTGGGGTTATCAGAATAGAACCTGTGGTCTTCGCGTTTCAGCACCAGGTCGATTTGAATATCGTTCTGTTGACTCAGCTCATAATCCTTACCTCATGGGTTCTGGTTTATTGGCTGCATTTGGTCATGGAATTGAAGAAAAAATGGATCCAGGTAAGCCAGAGCAGGCAAATATGTATGAAGCTAATGCCGGTAAAGAAAAATTACCTATGACACTGGGCGAAGCACTTGACAAGTTAGATAAAGATAAACTTATTCAAGGTGCCTTACCAGGAGACATGTTAAGAGTATTCACTGAATACAAGAGAGATGAATGGGAAGAATTCCTAGCAACTCCAACTCAGTGGGATCTTGATAAATATTTAGATTGCTTACCATAAGAACAATATAAGGAGAAAAGTATGTGTGGAATAGCTGGAGTAATTAATAGAAAGAAAACTGTAAACGTGGGCGAACAAATGCGTCTTATGTTACAGGGTTTAAAACATAGAGGCCCAGACTCAACTGGTTATGCTATGTATGGTACACCAAAGAAAAAAGGCTTTGTGATGAGATTTAAAATTTCAGAAAACGAAGCTGAGAAGGTCAATGCTGTCATTGACTCACCAGAACAATTGAAGGATAGAAAAAGTCAGGTTGACGCTATCATGAAAAAACATGGTGCAAAGGTAACCAAACAAAGCTCCAGCACTCCATACGCTTTTCGATATGAATTTGATTTCAAAGGCGATCTTACTGATTTAGCAACTGAAATTGAAACTGTTGAAAAAACAGAAATATTATCAATCGGAAAAGGATTAGAATTAATCAAAGATCTCGGTGACGCTACAACTGTAGCAGATCAGTATGGTCTTGGTAAATTCATGGGAACTCATGGTATCGGTCATACCCGTATGGCTACAGAGTCAGATGTTGATATTAAATCTGCTCACCCTTATTGGGCTTTCCCTTTTGAGGACGTCTCTGTTGTTCACAATGGTCAGTTAACTAACTATTGGGGCAATAGAAGAGTATTGGAGAGAAAAGGTTATCGTTTCAATTCTAATTGTGACTCTGAAATTATTGCTGTTTATATCGCTGATAAAATGGCAAGAGGCATTGAATTAGAACAGGCAATGCATGATAGTTTAGATGAGCTAGATGGTGTTTTTACATACGTTGTTGCAACTAAAGATCAATTAGGTATGGCAAAAGACTATATGGCAGCTAAGCCAATGGTGATTTATGAAAGTAAAGACATAGTTGCATGTGCCTCTGAGGAAGTAGCGATTAGAAATATCTTCCCTCATGAAATTAAAACTTACGATCCATATGAAGCGGAGGTAAAAGTATGGCAGGTATAGCAAAAAAAGAAAATTTAGCTTTTTCTGATGAAAATCTAACTGGAAGAACGCAACAACTTTTCTTTAATCCAACTGAAGAAGAGAACTATACATATTACGGTAATGTAGATGTTGATTTTAATAAAAGAACTTCAATTGATTGCACAGACCTAGAAGCAAGAGATCTTAACCAAAAGATCAGAGATGCGATGAAAAAAGGTTATGGAACTGTTGTAATTAAAAATCCTGGTGCAAAACACTCTCTTGGAGTGGGTATTCTAAACAAGCTAAACATCATATTTGAAGGTAGTTTAGGTTATTTTGGTATTGGTTGTATCGATGGCCCTACTGTTAGAGTTAAAGGTAGAGTTGGATGGTCCTGTGCTGAAAATATGATGGCAGGAAAAGTTCTAGTCGAAAATAACGCCGGATCATGTTTTGGTGCTGCACTTAGAGGTGGCGATTTGATCGTTAAAGGTAATGCTGGTGCAAGAACTGGTATTGATATGAAAGGCGGAACTATCATTATTGGTGGAAAACGCTGGAGCATTTACTGGCTTCATGATGCAAAGAGGAAGAATTATTGTTTGCGGAGATGTTAGTGCAAACATGGGTGACTCTATGTACGACGGTATGATTTTTGTTGGCGGTGAAGTCAAATCTCTTGGTAGTGACTGTGTCGAAGGCGAAATGAACGAATATGAAGTGAGATGGCTTGAACAGAAATTAAACAATGCTGAGATCAACTCAAAGACACCAGCTAGCAAATTTAAGAAATATGTTGCTGGTAAAAAGCTTTGGAACTATGACAACTTAGAGCCAAGTGAAAGAAAAGGAATATTAGGTTAGGAGAAAACATGGCAAAAAGAAATACTACACTTTTAGGTAAAAACGCAATCTTCACTCCTGACGTCATGGATGATATCCATATTAAGGCGCAGTTAGGAAGATACAGAATGAGAGGTATGGCTCTCATGAAAAAAATTCCTCACTGGGATGATTTAACTTTTCTTCCCGGAACCCTTACACGTTTTGTTATCGAGGGCTATCGTGAGAAATGTTTAACTGAAACCGTTATTGGTCCTAGAGCTAAAAACCCAATTAAATTAGACATACCTGTCTACATCACAAGTATGAGTTTTGGCGCTTTATCTTATGAAGCAAAGACTGCTTTAGCTCGTGGAGCAACTATGGCAGGTAGCGCTACATGTTCTGGTGAAGGTGGTATGATTCCTGATGAGAGAAGATACTCAAATAAATGGTATTACCAGTGTATCCAATCAAGATATGGCTTTAATCCTCACCATGCTCAATTAGCAGATGCTATTGAAGTGTTTATTGGACAAGGTCAAAAAGTTGGAATGGGTGGACACTTAATGGGTCAAAAAGTTACTGATCAGGTTGCAGAGATGAGATCTTTACCAGCTGGTATTGACCAAAGATCACCTGCAAGACATCCAGACTGGATGGGTCCAGATGATTTGGCATTAAAGGTTGCTGAATTAAGAGAACTTACTGATAACCAAGTGCCAATTCAATTAAAACTTGGAGCTTCAAGAGTTTATGATGATGTCAGAATGGCAGCTAAATGTGATCCTGACTCTATTTTCTTAGACTCTATGGAAGGTTCAACTGGTGCAGGCCCACACGTTGCAGCCGCAAATACAGGTATCCCTGGTATTGGTGCAGTCAGAGAAGCAAGAAGAGCTCTTGATGATGTTGGAAAATCAGGAGATATCACACTTGTTTATGCTGGTGGTATTAGAGATGGTGTTGATATGGCTAAAGCTCTAGCACTAGGTGCAGATGCTATTGCTATTGGAACAGCCGGTCTTATAGCGCTTAACTGTAACAAAGATATTCCTGAAGCTGATTTCGAAAAGGAAATGGGTGTTGAAGCCGGATATTGTTATCACTGTCACACAGGCAGATGTCCAGTTGGTGTAGCTACTCAAGACCCAGTTCTTAGAAGTAGATTAGATCCTACTGAGGCAGCTGAAAGAGTCTATAACATGCTCAACACTATGACACTTGAAGCACAGTTAATGGCAAGAGCTTGTGGTAAAACAAATCTTCACTCACTTGAGCCAGAAGATTTAGCAGCTTTAACTATGGAAGCTTCAGCAATGGCAAAAGTTCCTTTAGCAGGAACCGATATGACCGTTGGTGTTAAAAACTACCATTCAATATAGGAGGAGAAATGGCAAAAGCAAAAAAAACTACTAAAACAAAAAAAGCAAGTAAGTCATTCTCTTTAGGTGTAAAGGGTGGAAAGTACCAAGCAGTTGGTGGCGCTAAGTTAAAAGATAAGGATATTAAATCTGAAAGAGAAAAATCAATCGGACAGCATATTGGTTATCGATATGATGTAATTTAATTCCTGATTATAAAAAACTAACACCATTCTTGAAGAAATATATTGAGACGATGGGTTGGGATGATCTTAACTGGTTAGAAGATGTCCATATGGGATATGAAGGTGACAAGCCAGCTGTTTTTGACAGAAATGCAAATGGTTGGATTACCGTACCAGCAAAAATGAAGCTACCTAAAGGCCAGCAAGAAAGAGATATGCTAGCAAGAGAACTTTTAATTAAGTTCCAGATGTCCTCAAGTCATCCTTTAGTTGCACCTAAAGAAAACTTACGTTAAAGGCGATAACTTTAAGCTTAACGAATAGTTAGAAAAAAATATTTATTTTAAAAGGCGGCTATTTATAGTCGCCTTTTTTTTTATTCAGAAATTCTAATAAGTTTAGATTTTTTCCAATTAGGAATAAATTTTACTACATCTATGTCTTTATTAAGACCGGGGTTAAAATTTAAATTATGCCAAAAAACATTTTCCCAAGCATTTTCATCTTCATCTAAAATAAAAGGCGTGCACTCTATTCGATAATTAGTAGAGAGGTGAATAAAGTCCAAGATACACTTACCTTTTTTTACTATTGTTGAGATAAATTTATTCTTTTTTGGAAATGTGGCGAATAAAGCATCACTAAACTTATGTTTATCTAAGAAGAACTCAGATGACAAAAACTTATTAATCTTGTCGTATCTTTCGGCAGGATCATATGTTTTTTAAAGTTATACTCAAAGAGTCTTGTCGTCTCCTCACAATCATTTTCTACAAGTACAACAATAATTTGAGCGTACTCGTTGCCTTTATCATCTAATAAATAAGGTGTCATGGAGGTGTTGGGCCTACCTCCTTGCGTTCTAAAAGCATTCATTCTTGACTGACATTGCCAATCAAGAAATTTTTCTTGCAATACTTCGGTGATAAATCTACTAGCAATCTAAAGTGGTCTCTCTTTCCCAAGATGATAAGTGTTTGTTAAAGGTAGACCAGTCTTGGTTTTTAAGTTTTACATAACTATTTACTAACTCATCCCCAAAACCTGCTCTTATGATTTTTGATTTATCGAAATCTCTAATAGCATCTAGAAGGTTTAGATGGAGTTTTTCACTTTTCCCGCCTTGTGACCCTCTGTGTACATATTGATATCTAATCTTTTCCTGGATCTCTTTTGTTATTTAAACCGTCAAGTCCAAGAAGCATAATACCAGCTTGGAGTAGGTAAGGATTAGTGGCACCATCCATCAACCTTAGCTCAAATCTTCCAGCACCTGGAACTCTGACCATATGGGTTCTGTTATTACCAGCCCATGTAATTGAACTTGGAGACCAAGTTGCACCTGAAGTAGTCACACTTCCGTTAATTCTTTTATAAGAGTTGATAGTGGGGTTAAATACTGCAGCCATTTTATCTGCACTTTCCATAATTCCTCCAAGAAAGTTATAACCTGTTTTAGATAATCCTAATTCATCTTTTTTATCTAAAAACATATTTTTCTTTCCTGATTTATCCCATACGGATACGTGGCAATGACAGCCATTTCCTGTTAGGTGTGTAAAAGGTTTAGGCATAAAAGTTGCACGTAAATTATGTTTTTCAGCAATTGATTTTACCATGAACTTAAAGAAAGCATGTCTATCAGCTGTAATTAAACAATCAGAGAAATCCCAATTCATTTCAAACTGCCCATTTGCATCTTCATGATCATTTTGATAGGGAGCCCAACCTAAAGAAATCATAGAGTCACAAATTTCAGTGATAACATCATACCTTCTCATTAAAGCTGCAGAGTCATAACACGGTTTAGATTGGATATCCTTGTCATCAGATAAAGCCGTACCATCTTGACTGACTAGGAAAAATTCACATTCTACACCTGATTTCATATAAAGACCTTTTTTGATGCTTTTTCAATTTGACGTTTAAGTGCAATTCTAGGAGAGGCTTCTACGGGTTTTCCGTCCATATAAAGATCAGATGCCACCCAAGCAATTTCTTTATTCCAAGGTAATTGGATAACACTATCTCCATCCGGCATTCCGAACATATCTGAGTCGGCAGGAGACATATCAAGCCAAGTTGCAAAACCTGCAAATCCAGCACCTTCAGATTGGATTTCATCTATAGCTGTTGCTGGAACAAGCTTGGATCTGAGAACACCAAACAGATCGACGAAACTAACAAAAAAATATTTCACGCCATTTTTTTTGGCAAACTGATGAAGATTGACTGTCATTTTTAAACTCCTCTTTTATATGTATGCAAATCTTGCATATGCTTAAAAAACACTGATTTTATTTTGTTTTTTAATGAAATTTGCTCCTCATATTTTGTATTTATCATTATAAATGAGTAATTAACAAAGTAAAATCCTTTAAGAAGATTAGGTAATTGATTCTTAATCTTTTTATTTTTATAAAAATGAAAAAACTAAGAGAGGATATTTAATTATGACACTTGAAGAACTAGAAGTGTTTGTGACCACGCAGGCCAATGTAGCTATGGAAGCATACTACTGGTGGTGTACTGCTTTAATGATCGCAATTCACGTTGGTTTTTTAATGTATGAGGTTGGAGCATCTCGATATAAAAATGCTGTTTCTTCTGCTGTAAAAAATCTTTTAGCGTTCGCATTCATGATACCAACTTTTTGGTTATTTGGATGGTACATTTATTTAGCATTCCCAATGGGTTTTAGCCCGATTGATTTAGAGGGTTATGGAACACCATGGAATGTTTCAATGGGACCAATGCTTAGTGATCAGGCAACTGGTGTATTCTGGGCTGCCTTTACTCTGTTTGCTTGTACAACTGCATCAGTTTTCTCTGGAGCTGTTCTAGAAAGAATTAGAATTAGTGCATTTGTATTCTTAGCAGTAGTATTAGGTTCAGTAGCATGGATCTTAGGCGCGTCATGGGGCTGGCATCCAGATGGATGGTTAGTAACTGGTTTCGGATATCACGATGTTGGAGCAGCGGGTGTAGTACACATGATTGCTGGTTGGTTTGCATTCGGTGTTGTTCTAAATCTTGGTCCTAGAGTTGGCAAATATAATGCTGATGGATCAGCTAATGAGATTGAGGGTCACGACTTAAGGTTCTCATTTATTGGCTTACTAATGATTATCGTTGGTTTCTTCGGTTTCCTCGGTGGTTGTTTAATTTGGGCAGGTGCTGACTTTGGTGGATGGGTAAACATTTATGGTGCCCCAGCAACATTGTCATCTTTTGCATTCAACACTTTAATGGGACTTGCCGGTGGTATGATTGGCGCTTTCTGGATGAGTAAAGGTAATCCATTCTGGATGATGTCAGGTGGTCTTGCAGGTATATTCTCATGTGCCTCAGGTCTTGATGTTTGGTATCCAGGATTAGCTTTTGTTCTCGGTTTTGTTGGCGGTGTAATTATTATTCCTGCGAATAATTGGTTACATAGCGTCTTCAAAATTGATGATCCAGTAGGAGCTATCTCTGTTCACGGTGTTGCCGGTATTTGGGGTGTCATAGCAATGGGATTATTTGCTTCTGGCTACCCAGCTGCAGGTGATATTCCGCCTACAAGCTTAGGTGGACAAATCGTTGGTTGTATTGTCATGTTCTTAGTGGGCTTTGTGCCTGGTTACGGTATATCATTTGTCATGAAGATGATGGGTTGGTTACGCGTACCAGATGCAGTTCAAAAAGCTGGAATTGACAGTGCTGAATTAGGACTTAGAGCGACAGCTCAATAGTATAAGAAAGGAACTTAAACATGAATTCATGGCCAGGACCTGAAAATAGCTGGGAAGGTGTAGATGCTTATTTTACATCTGCTAACAGCGAAGGTACTTTAATTTTCTGGACACTTCTATGTATTGCCTTACTTGTGCTTGTTACAGCTTTAGCAGCACGTCACGAGTCAGATACAGCGAAGAAAACCAAGTAAAAATATCATAAAATTGACGGGGCTTATCGCCCCGTCAATTAATAATTAAAATGGATTACACTACAACAAATTATATTTTTCAAAGTGCAGTAAGTTTTGTTTTAGAAAACAGAATTATTGCAGGTGTTCTTTGGATAGTCTTTATGTTCTTTATCCTTAGAAAAATCGCAAAAAGAGATAACGATTTCATTTTAAAAAAATTCTCAAAATTTAATAAATAAAGTTTGAAATATTTGATTGTTAATGGCATGGACGAGTCCCATGATCTAGAACATGAAAAGGCAAATAGTCAATTTCAGTATACTTTTTTTAAAGAAATAATTACACAAACAGACCCTAATGCTGAGGTTAGGGTCCTCCATACTTATTTAGATGACATTAATAGTTTTTCATATGACGACTATGATGTCTTTATGTGGACAGGTGGTTTGGGAAATATTTATTTATCTAATCAACATAATCAAAACCAATTAAAAGTTTGTGAAAAAATTTTGAAATTAGATAAACCTTTATGGGGTAGTTGTTGGGGTCTTCAAGTTATAGCGACTTGTTATGGAGATAAAATTACCAAAACTGAAAAATTTGAATTTGGTTTTGCTGAAAATATAGAAATAATTAAAAATCACTATGTCTATGAAAAACAAAAAAAATTATTTCACTGCACCAGGTCATCATTACGATCATTTAGAAAAAATTAATTCTGAATTTGAAATAATCTCACAAAATGAAATTTCAATACAATCGATTTCTCATAAAAATAAAAAATTTTTTTGCACTCAATATCACCCTGAATTACCTTTTAATTTTATTGGGAAATTAATGAATTATTGGAAAAAAAATTACTTAAAAATTTTCAACAATGATGAATTTGATAATAGATTGATTTTATTAAGTCAACTTGAGCAAGAAAATTATTTTAATAGAAAGCTTGAGATTGAAAATTGGTTGAAAAGTACTTAGCTATTTTTCTTTTGTTGCCACAACAACAAACACAAGAAATATCAAAGATAATATTCCACAGAAAATTGAGCCAAAAAAAATTGTAGATAGGATAAATAAGAATACATCTAAGCTAGTTATTTTGCTAAAAAATAAGGGGTTTGCTAAAAATTGATCAACAACCAATATGAATGTCATTATAAAAAAAGCCAGTCATAAAACCTCTTTTATAAAATCTAATCCATGATTTTTTAAAATAACTAATATTCATTATGTAATGGTATTTTTACATTATGAAAATATAATTAAAAAGAAAATTAATTTATTGGAGTGACAAAGTGGGAGTTTATAAAGACCATATCAAAGATGCTTTACCTAGCATTAAAAAAGTAAGAGATTTAAAAAAGAAATTAGAATCCAAAGGAGTTAAATACATTTACTCTAATTGGATTGATTTTTTAGGAAGTCCAAAGACTAAACCTATGCCAATTTCTGATTTTGAAGATTTATGTATGGGTAAAGGCCCACAATTTGCTGTGCATTCAGTATCATTTTGTCCCTGAACTAACCCCAGCAGATAATGATCAGATACCAGTTCCTGATTTAGATAGTTTAATGATATGTCCATGGGATAAGACATGCGCATGGGTATTTGCTGATTTGTATTGGAATGACAGACCCTATGATGTGTGCCCACGTCTTACATTAAAAAAACAAATTCAAAAATCCGCAAAGTCTGATTTAAAATTTTATGTAGGAATAGAGCCTGAGTTTTTTTTGATGAAATGGGAAGGTGATAAACCAGTAAAAGCTATTGACAGGGATCCGATACCTCTTAGAAGACAGGCATTTGGATATGACTCTGAGTATTCGATCGACGGTATGCATTTTTTAAAAGAGATTATTGATATTCTAAACAATGATCTAAAATGGGATCTTCATGACGTAGTTGCTGAGGGAGCTTATGGCCAATATGAATTAGATTTTGGGTATACAGACATACTTGGAATGGCGGATAGATTTGTCTTTCTAAGAGTTCTATTGAAGGAAATAGCAAAAAAATATGGATATTTTGTATCCTTTATGCCCAAAACAACAATCAGTGATTGGCGTTCAGGAGCTCATATCAACCATAGCGTAGCCTCAATAAAAAAGAAGAATAACAATATTTATAAAGACGGAGATAAATTTTCATCTAAAGCATATAATGCTGTTGCTGGAATTTTAAAACATGGAGCAGCTATTACAGCACTTGCTTGCCCTACTGTGAATTCCTATAACGGTTTCGTACCTACGGTGGAAGGGTTGGATGGAGGAAGGCACACTTGGGCCCCAACTCATATGACTTATGGAAGTAATAACAGATCAGCGATGATTAGATTGCCTCAAAATAGATACTGTGTAGAGAATAGAGCCTCAGACTTAACTCAAAATCCTTACCTCACATTTTCTTTACTAGCAGCAGCAGTTACAGAGGGAATTGACAAAAATATGAAACCACCAAAAGCTACTAATAAAAGTTTGTATGATTTAACTGAAAAAGAAAAAAAAGAAGTAACTAGTCTCCCAAGAAACTTGCTTGAAGCTGTAGACGCTTTTGCAGAGGATAAATTAGTACCTCAAGTTTTCTCTAAAGCTATGGTTAATAACTTTATTGGATACAAATATGATGAGTGGTCTCGATATCATACAACGACGACTGATTGGGAAATTAAAGAATATTTAAAGTTATTTTAATTGGTAGAAAAAGAGCAGTTAAAGAATTTTCGCCTTGAAAATTTTCAATTAAAATCAGGAATTAAAATAGATTTAGATTTAAATTATTTAGCGTTTGGAAATTTGAATGCTGAAAAATCTAATGTAATTCTTTTTCCAACAAGGTATGCAGGAACCCATCTTGAACAAGGCTATTTGATCGATAAAGATTATCCAATTAACCCTAATGATTACTTTATCATCATACCGAATATGTTCTGTAATGGTGTTTCTTCATCTCCAAGTAATACTGCAGAGTAATTTTTCTGGTCCAAATTTTCCATTAATTACAATTTTTGACAATGTTTGTGCCCAAAAAAAACTTCTAAATGATGTATTTGACATTAATGAATTAAAGTTGGTCATTGGATGGTCCATGGGCGGGCAACAAGCCTTTCAATGGGCTTCTTATTTTCCAGATATGGTTAAAAATATGATTTCTATGTGTGGACATGCAAAAACAACTGATCATACATTTGTTTTTTAGAGGGAGTTTATGCAGCTTTAACTTCTGATCCTGAGTGGAATAATGGAAATTATGAAAGACAACCGGAAAAAGGAAAAACAACTATGGCAAGAGTATGGGCAGGGTGGGCTCATGGTCAAAATTGGTATCGTAATAAAAACTACTTAAATGATGGTTATAAAAACCCCTCAGAAGTCTTAGATAAATTATGGAATAAAATCTATTATCATAGAGATGCGAATGACTTAATCGCAATGATGAGAACATGGCAAGAACATGACATCAGCAATAATGAAAAATTTAATAAAAATATTTCATTGGCTCTTAATTCTATAACAGCAAAATCAATATTAATGCCAGGTATTAACGATTTATATTTTCCACCTGAGGATAATGAAATTGAATTAAGAGATATCAAAAATGGGGAGCTCAGAACAATACCTTCAGATTTTGGTCACTATGCAGGTGCGGGTAAAACCAAGTCTGATTTAGATTTTATTAATAAAGCGATTTCTGATTTACTGACTAATTAAATTTAATTTTAAATAATTTTTTTTTACCAATTTTTAAAATGTCATCATGATTAGATTGGCTAAGATTAAAATTAAAATCTTTTATCTGATCGTCATTGATTTTAATTCCTCCACCCTCAATTAGTCTTTTTGCTTCAGATTTTGATGGAACTAACTTGTGGGTAATAAGAGCATCTATAATTTTAATATCTTGTTTATTTTCAAAGACGATTTCCTCTAAGTCTTCATGAGATTTTTTTTCAAATATAGAAACTGCTTTATTTTCAGCTTCTTGAGCTGAATTTTCTGAATGACAGTCAGTTGTTACTAAGTAAGCAAGACGTTTTTTAGCATTATTAATATCTTTTGCTATTAAATCTTTAATTTCGGATTGTTCTAAATCACTGAAAATTAATAATAATTTCTCAACGTCACTATCATCTACGTTTCTCCAGTACTGATAAAAATCATAAGAACTATATTTTTGTTGATCAATCCATACAGCCCCTTGTTCTGTTTTTCCCATTTTTTTTCCAGAAGACGTGGTTAAAAGAGGTGTTGTTAAGCCATGTGCATCTTTCTTATTTATCTTAGATATAATTTCCATACCTAAAACAATATTTCCCCATTGATCAGAACCACCAATTTGCAAGTCACATTGATGATGCAAGTTCAAATGAAGAAATCATAGCTTTGTAGAACCATGTAATTAAATTCTAAAAAAGAAAGGGATTGTTCTCTTTTTAATCTCTCTTTAACGCTCTCAAAGGTTAACATTCTATTGATGGATAAATGGCTACCTACATCTCTGAGCAATTCAATGTAATTTAAATTACTTAACCAATCATCATTGTTTATAAACGTTATACTTTCTTTGTGATCTCTAAAATAGTGTTCAAATATTCTTTTAAAATTATCAATATTATTTTGAATTTCATCATAGGTTAAAATTTTTCTAGCACTATCTTTACCTGACGGATCACCAATTTTAGTAGTTCCACCACCTAGTAATACTATAGCTTTATGCCCGTGTTTAATAAGAGTTTTGATGGCTCTTAATTGAACTAAACTACCTGCATGAAGAGCATCAGCTGTAGCATCAAAACCAATATAGAATGTAACTTTCTTTTTATTTAAAAGTTCGTTTAATTCTTTTTCATTTGTGCATTGATTGAAAAGATGTCTATCTTTAAATAACTGTATATAATCAAACACATATTATATTTAGCATAATTTTTTAGATATCAAATGGATTATATTGCTCTTGGTTGCATGTCTGGAACATCATTAGATGGAATAGACCTTAGTTTAATTCGGTCCGATGGTGAGACTTACTCAGAAGAGATTATGAATTATTTTCATCCATACTCTAAAGAGTTAAAAAATAACCTTCATCAAGTTATCCAAAGAGGCTATTTAACTGATCCTAAAATCGCCTCTCAGTTGTCTATAGAATACTCTAGGACTATCCAACAATTTATAGACTCAAATAAAAAATATGAAGTTAATGTCATTGGAATTCATGGACAAACGCTTTTTCACGATGATAAAACAAAAATTTCCATTCAGTTGTTTGATAAAAAATTAAATCTAAATAACTCAATTCCAGTTATTTGTAATTTTAGAAAAAACGATCTTTTAAATGGAGGATTTGGAGCACCTATTATTCCTATATATCACCAACTCATTCATCAAAAACTTAATAATAAAAATTCTGTCTTTGTAAATATTGGAGGGGTGACAAACATTACCATTATCAATCAAGAAGGAATATTTGCTGGTGACACTTCATTTGGGAATGCACTTGTAAATGATTTGATTAAAAAGAAATTTAATTTTGAGATGGATGAAGATGGCTATATCTCAGGCCAAGGTTTAGTAAATGAATCTATCATTGATCTTATTTTAAGTGATCCATTTTTTTCACGAACTCTTCCTAAAACACTTGATAGAAATTATTTCCATAAATATCTAGAACAATTACAGGCTATGGATAAAACTGAAAATATTATTAATAGTCTCTTAAAAATTATTCCTTTATCAATTGATAAATTAATTTTTGATACTGATCCTACGATTATACTATGTGGAGGTGGGAGAAAAAACCTAACTTTACAAAAATTATTTAGACAACACTTTAAAGATGTCCATTCAATTGATGAATATGGTCTAGATGGAGATTATATTGAGTCTCAAGGAATGGCATTACTCTCAATTCGTTTTTTAAATAAAAAGAAATCAACCTTTACATCAACTACAGGAATCAAAAGAGAAGTGTATTTAGGTGAGAGATGTTAAAGCTTATGCTTATTAATATATTTAGTCATAGTACCCATCAATGGATCTAACTTACCTTCAAATAAATGATTGGCTTTAGAGATTGTTTCCAAAGAAACCTCTGCATTTTTTTGTTTTTTAAAGGTTTCAAAAAATTCTTTTAAACTATCTTTTTTTACAATTTCATCTTGCTCTGCTCTAATAATCATTGTTTTGATAGGACAGGGTGATAAAAAATTAAAATCATATAAGTTAACAGGCGGAGCTATTAATATTAAACCATCAACTTCAGGTCTTCTCATAAGAGTTTGAAATCCTATCCATGCACCAAAAGAAAAACCAACTATCCAACAGGATCTGAAATCTTCATTTTTCTTTTGTAGCCAGTCAAGAGAAACACTTGCATCGTTTAATTCTCCTTCTCCCTCGGTAAAAGCTCCATCACTTTTGCCCACTCCTCTGAAATTTATTCTAAGAGTAGAAAAACCAGCCTCTTTCATAACTTTGAAGGCCGCATAATTCACTTTGGAGTCCATAGTTCCGCCGTGTTTAGGGTTTGGATGTAGTACGATGGCTATATTAGGTTTTTCTTCCTCACTTGGTGAGTATTTTGCTTGAAGTTTACCTTCACCACCTTGTATAAATACTTCTGGCATAATTAAAGCCGAGATTTTAAATTAATTTTAGTTAAAAAAGCAAGGTAATAATGAACTCATTAGGATTTAATAAAGATCCATCTGAAACTACTGTTGTGGTCGCCATGTCTGGAGGCGTCGATAGTTCTGTGACCGCAGGTCTTTTAAAAAAGAAGGTTACAACGTCATTGGAATTACTTTGCAATTATACTCATCTAATAGTTCAGCTAAGAAAGGATCTTGTTGTTCTGGTATTGATATATATGACGCCAGAAGAGTGGCTCAAAAATTGGATATACCTCATTATGTTTTTAATTATGAGAAAACATTTAAAGAAGATGTGATTGATTATTTTATTCAATCATATGAGAATGGAGAAACGCCGATCCCATGTGTTAAATGTAATGAAACTGTTAAATTCAGAGATTTATTAGGATTTGCAAAAAAACTTGATGCCGATTGTATGGCCACTGGTCATTATATTAAAAGAAAAGGTAAAACTGAAAATGCGCTCATGTATCGAGCTGAAGATAAATCTAAAGATCAAAGTTATTTCCTATTCTCTATGACCCAAGATCAACTAGACTATTTACGATTTCCATTAGGTGATATTCCCAAAGAGCAGACGCGAAAAATTGCTGAAGAAATTGGATTAGTTGTCTTTAACAAAAAAGATAGTCAGGATATTTGTTTTATTCCAGACGGGGATTATAAAAAATTTTTAAAATCTCATAAAAAAAAAGGTGAAATTGTCGATCTTCATGGGAAAGTTTTATCTCATCACGAAGGTATACAAAATTTCACTGTTGGTCAAAGAAGAGGCATTGGGGTTTCAAGTAACGAACCTCTATATGTCATTGATATTTTAAAAGAGACCAATCAAATTGTTGTAGGTGATAAAAAAGACCTCTTAGGCACTTCTTTGCTTCTTGATAATATGAACTTTATCATGCCAGAGTTTGATTTTAGTAAACCTGAATTACAAATATCTTGTAGTGCTAAAATCAGATCTTTGTCCGAGCCAATGAAAGGAAAACTCATTAAAAAATCACAAATATACTCTTTCAAATTTGACGAACCAGCAGAAGCGATTACAAAAGGTCAAGCCTGCGTCCTTTATGATCAAGATAGGGTGCTTGGTGGAGGGATTATTAGTCAAAAATTGAACTAAACCCTTATTTCTTCGTATTTTCTTGTATATTTCCTTAATTTAATTATATATCGGTGATCTATGGCAGCTACAGAACAAACAATTAAACAAGTGAATTCACTTGGAAACAGTGAATACAAATATGGCTTTTCTACGGACCTTGATGAAATCAAGGCTCCAAAGGGTTTAAGCGAAGAAGTTGTCCGATTTATATCTGCCCAAAAAAATGAACCTGAATGGATGTTAGAATGGAGATTAAATGCCTTTAAAGTTTTTAACAAACTCCCAAAACCAAACTGGGCCAAGTTAAACATTCCAGAAATCAATTACCAAGAATATTATTATTATTCCTCTCCAAAAAGTCTAAAAGACAAGCCTAAGTCACTCGACGAAATAGATCCTGAAATTCTTAAAACTTACGAAAAATTAGGTATTCCCCTTAAAGAACAAGAAATTCTTTCAGGCGTTGCAGTAGATGCAGTCTTCGATTCTGTTTCAGTTGCAACGACTTACAAGAAGCAACTCAATGACCTTGGTATAATTTTTTGCTCCATTTCAGAGGCTATTCAAGAACACCCTGAACTTGTTAAGAAGTATATCGGCAGTGTTATACCAGTTACTGATCATTCTTTTGCTGCTCTTAACTCTGCTGTATTTACTGACGGTTCTTTTGTTTACATTCCTGAAGGAGTTCGATGTCCAGTTGAACTATCTACTTATTTTAGAATAAATGCCATTAATACAGGACAATTTGAGAGAACTCTAATCATCGCTGATAAAAATAGTTATGTCAGCTACCTTGAGGGTTGCACAGCTCCAATGAGAGATGAAAATCAACTCCATGCTGCAAATGTAGAACTAGTTGCTCTGGATAATGCTGAAATAAAATATTCAACTGTCCAAAATTGGTATCCAGGTGATAGTGAAGGTAAAGGTGGTATATATAATTTTGTAACAAAACGAGGTGCTTGTAGGGGTCATAGTTCAAAAATTTCTTGGACTCAAGTAGAAACTGGTTCAGCAATTACTTGGAAGTACCCAAGTTGCATTTTACAAGGAGACAATTCTAAAGGCGAGTTTTACTCTGTTGCTATTACTAATAATAAACAACAAGCAGATACAGGCACAAAAATGATCCACATTGGAAAAAATACCTCTTCTAAAATTATTTCAAAAGGTATTTCAGCTGGTAAGGCTCAAAATACTTACAGAGGTTTAGTGAGTATTAATTCACGCGCATCAAATTCAAGAAATTTTACTCAATGTGACTCTCTACTTATTGGTAATGAATGTGGCGCTCATACTGTCCCATATATTGAATCAAGTAATGCTGACTCTACTATTGAGCACGAAGCTACGACTTCAAAAATCAATGAAGATCAACTTTTTTATTGTATGCAAAGAGGCTTAAATAGTGAGGATGCAGTCGGATTGATTGTGAATGGATTTTGTAAAGAAGTCTTACAACATCTGCCAATGGAGTTTGCGGTTGAAGCGCAAAAATTAGTAGCCATAAGTTTAGAAGGAAGTGTTGGATAATGTTAAAAATTAATAATCTTCATGTTTCCATTGAAGGAAAACAAATCATCAAAGGTTTAAGCCTTTCAATTAACAAAGGTGAAGTCCATGCGTTAATGGGGCCAAACGGTTCGGGAAAAAGCACTTTATCATATGTCCTCTCAGGCAAAGAAGGGTATGAGATTGAAGAAGGTACAATTGAATATAATGGAAAAAATTTATTAGACTTGGAAGTTGATGAAAGAGCTAATGCTGGTTTATTTTTAGCTTTTCAATATCCAATGGAGATACCTGGAGTTCAAACATCATTCTTTTTAAAAACTGCTATTAACTCCAAAAGAAAATTTCTTGGGATGCCTGAAATCGATGCCCTTGAGTTTGCTAAATTAATTAAATCTCAAGCTGAAGACTTGGGTATTGGTTCTGAAATGCTAAAACGTGATCTGAACGTTAATTACTCTGGAGGCGAAAAGAAAAAACAAGAAATTTTACAGATGTCTATTTTAAAACCTGATATGGCTATTTTAGATGAAACTGACTCAGGTTTGGATATTGATGCCCTTCGCATAGTGTCAGAGGGTGTTAATAAACTAAGAAGTGAACAGAACTCATTTTTAGTAATTACTCACTATCAAAGACTTTTAAACTACATTAAACCTGATTTTGTTCATATTATAGCCGATGGAAGAATAGTTAAGTCTGGTGACTTCTCCTTAGCTTTAGAATTAGAAGAAAAAGGTTATGAGGACATTTCAAAAACAGCTTAATGAGCACTGCCGTAAAATTAGATATGATGCCGTCTAAAGATATATCTGATTATGCAGAAAAAGTTCTGCTAAATAACCCTTTTGAAAATTTCAAAATTGAAAACTATAAATATGCACAATTGCATAAAAGCATTACTTCCAATGTAAGCTTAGATGAGTTTAAAGCTGATTTGTCATCAATTAGCTCTGTCAAAAATATAAAATTATCAGATACCTCTGATATCGACTTGCTCAGTGACTTAAACAAGTGGAATTTTAATAACGCTGATAGTTATTTTAGAGTTAATTCTATTTTAGAAAGATCCTCAAAAAAAATTGATTTAGATCTTTTTAGAGAAGAGATTGTTTGTTTAGATCTCTCATTATTTAAAGAAAATATCCATCTTTTAAAAGCTAGTGACTCACCTAAGACACTTATGATTAATAATAGTAATCTCTCTGAGGATTGTGCTAGATCTATTATTTTGAATTTATCAGAAAATGCTAAATTGAATATAATTCATTACAATATTTCAAATTCTAAATCATTTTTATATTTTGAAATTAATCAACAAAATAACTCAAATATAAAATTTTTATCATTTCAATCAAACAACATTCATACCAGAAATGAGTTTTTTGCCTCATTAGAAGAAAATTGCTCTTTAGATCTATACGGTTTGAATATTCATAATTATGGTGTTAACGATAACTATTCATTTATCCAACATATGAAACCATCCTCACAAAGTAGGGAGGTATTCAAATCAATTGTAAAGAGTGGTGCAATTACGAATTTTCAAGGAAAAATTTATGTAGACTCTATAGCTCAGAAGACTGATGGATATCAAATGAGCAGATCTCTAATACTAGACAATGAATCAAAAGCTAATAACAAACCAGAATTGGAAATTTATGCGGATGATGTCAAATGTAGCCACGGTTCAACTGTCTCAAAATTAAATCAAGACCAAGTCTATTACTTTAAATCCAGAGGAATTGATGAAGAACAAGCTATTAAAATTCTGCAAAAAGCTTTTTTAGTTGAAACTCTTGAAGCTATTGAAAATACTCAAATCAAAGAATACTCTTATAGCCTACTTGACTCGAGATTATGAGCTTTAAATCTGACTTCCCTATATTAAAAAATAAAGTTCGCGAATATCCAATTACTTATTTGGACTCAGCTGCTAGTACTCAAAAACCCCAAGAAGTTATTAATTCAATTTCAGAATTTTACCAGAATTCTTATGAAAATGTTCATAGAGGAATGAACACTCTTAGTATTAAAGCAACAGACATGTTTGAAAGAGCTAGAGAAAATGTTCGATCTTTTATAAATGCAAATTCAATAAATGAGGTGATTTTTACAGCAGGCGCCACTGACTCGATAAATAAAATTTCACAGTGCTTACCTCAAATCCTCAACGAAGGTGATAAAATTGTAATAACTGAGCTTGAACACCATTCAAATTATCTACCATGGCTTCAAATTGCTAAAAAATTTAATTTTGTAATAGAAGTCGTGGGAGTGAATGAAAATGGAAATGTTATTGAACAAGACATAATAAAAGCTTGTGATCAATCTACTAAATTTTTAGCTCTTACTCATATGTCAAATGTAACAGGTCAAATTATTGATATAAAAAAGATAAAAGAAAACATCTCAAGTGATATCTTAATTGCTGTCGATGGATGTCAATCAATTGCTCACATCAACATTGATGTTCAAGACTTAGGTTGTGATTTTTATTCCTTCTCTTCCCATAAGCTATATGGACCTTCAGGAATTGGAATTATGTTTGGAAAAGAAAAGTTATTAGAATCTCTTGAACCACCTTCCTTAGGAGGAGGGATGATTAATAACGTATCTCTTGATAGTTTTTCTTATGCTATGCTTCCTAATAAATTTGAAGCAGGCACACCCCCAATTGAAGCAGTAGCGGGAATGAATACTGCTATTGAGTATTTAAACCGTTTGAATTTTTCAGATTACTTTGTGGAAGAAAAAAAACTTAGATCAACTTTGATTAATCATTTTAAATCTATGGATGAAATAGAATTCTATGGTTATCAAGAGGATATTAATGCAAGTTCGATAGTAAGCTTTAATGTCAAAGATAAAATTATAATGATATTTCAACCTTTTTAGACCAGTATGGAATTATGATCAGAGGTGGTCATCATTGTTGTCAACCATTTATGAAAAAACTAAAAATTCCAGGGTCTTGCCGAGTTTCCTTTGGTATATATAACGATGCAAATGATATTGATATATTGATTGACGCCTTATCAAAAACAATCAAACTCCTTCAATAATGGATGACAAAACCTTATCTGATTTTATGCCCAAAACAAACAGTGAGGGTGAGATTGTTTATGGTGAATTCTCTACCCAATCATCAGTTAAATTAACTACTGATGAAATTATAAAAAAATTATCAACTATAAAAGACCCTGAGCTTGGAATTAATATTTACGATCTTGGATTAATTTATGACATTAAAATTGACGAAGGTAATAATGTTAAAATCACTATGACTTTAACTACTGTAAATTGCCCTGTGGCTGACTCTTTTCCTTTGGATATTGCAAAAATATTACATCTTTAGAAAATATTGGTCAGGTTAAAGTTAAACTTACATTTGATCCCCATGGAATAAAGATATGATGAGTGATGATGCTAGAATAGCCCTCGGATATTAATGACCGCTCCTTTATTTAAATTATCAAGTTCTGCTGAAAACCAAGTTGATCAACTTCTTAGCAGCAATCCAAAAGCTAAAGGTTTAAAAATAGGACTTAATACAAAAGGATGTGCTGGACTTAGTTATACCATGGAGTATGCAAATGAAGAAAATATCAAAGGCTGTGAATTAGTGAATGAATACAAGTTCCCTCTCTACATTGAAAACAACGCAATCATGTTTGTTATAGGCACTGAAATGGATTTTATTAAAGAGGAATTTGGAGAAAGATTTGTTTTTAATAACCCCAATCAAACAAGTGAGTGTGGTTGTGGTGAAAGTTTTCACGTTTAATTCATAATACAAATGGTTACCCTATTAGGTATCTTATCTGCTTTAAGTTTTGGCATAGGTGATTTTTAGCTCGTTTTTCTTCCAGAGAAGTTGGTTTTAAAAATTCACTTTTTGGATGCTTGTTGTTGGAGCTTTATTTTATTTAATTCTATTTTCAATATTTGGTGAGGGCTTAAATCCTAATTCCATAGGTCTGAGTAATAGTTTCCTTTCAGGTATTTTAATCATGTTCGGTCTTCTTTGTTTGTATAGAGGCCTTCAAATCGGTCCAGTTTCAATAGTTGCTCCTATTACCGCCATCAATCCACTTTTTGTTTTTTTGATAAGATATGCTTTAGGAAGTGAACCAAGTCTTCTGCAATGGTTATCGACGTTAATAGTTATATCTGGAGCTATTTTTGTTTCTTTTAGTGCGAATAGCTTTCAAGAGAGCTTAGGATTAACAAAAAACAAATTAAAGACTCAGTAATTATTTCTTTTATGGCAAGTATTACTCTTGCTTTAGGTTTGATTTTTCTCAAGAGGCTACAAATACATTAGATCCACTTGAAACTGTTATTTATATTCGTTTTTTTAGCTTATTGGGTATCGCATTTATAATCTTATTTACAAAAATAAAATTACTCTTACAAAAAAGCTATCCCTATTCTTTTTTCAAGGGATATTAGAAACCTCTGGCTATTTTTGTTTAGTTTTTGCTTACGCTTTTGATAAAGCAAGTATAGCAGTTGTGATTTCATCTGGCTTTGGATTGGTTACTGTTGTTTTGGCAAGATTAATCTTAAAAGAACAAATTTCTAAATTGCAGAGCGTAGGGATAATTTTAACTTTTTGGGTGTTTTTGGACTTACTATCTAGTCAAATTTTGTAGTCTTTTTTATCAAAACGATATGAATTCATTGCTATAGCTACGCAAATAATAGCTCCACCAATAATAGTATTTATACTGGAACTTCATTTATTCCAAGGATAGGGAGCCAAGCCCAGAAAATTCCTCCAACTACCTCAAGTAGAGATAGCATTGTTAATTCACCTGACAGAAGTTGCTTTGATCCGATGCTAAATAAAATCAAACCGCTTGCTACCAAAGTTCCATGGGTCATACTTAAATAAACATTCTTTATAGGAATATAAAAATCTTGATTATTAATTATCATTAAAAAGCTGAGAATAGAGCGCAGAATAATCCACCATAAATTAAGATATAAAATTTTTTGATATCACTTTTACTTCTGAGAGCTACTGAAAAGGCTGCAAACCCCAAACTAGATATAAAGCCCATTATCAAACCAAAAAAAGATCCACTAAAAGCACTCGCATAAATCATCACTAAAGTCCCTATGAAGGCGACAACCATGCTTACAAAATTTTGTTTAGATATTTTTTCTTTTAAAAAAATAAATGCGATGAGAGATGCTAAAAAAGGCATAAGCGCCAACATGAATAATGTTACCGCTGCAGTAGTGTAACTAATTGAATAAATAAATCCTAAAAAGGCAGTTGTTAATGACATGCCTCCAATAATGGTAACACCATCAATTTGAAAAAGTTTTTTTACAAAATTCAATCCTTCATGAAAAAAAAGATAAAATGCAATTATAATAGCCACAGTCATACCTCTAATTACCAAGTAGGGAAGTTGATAAAGTTGAGGGTCCGTCATATTTTTGACAACTAAAGGGCCAAAACTCCAGACTAGACCGCTAATCACTACAATAATTACAGCTCTTAGATGGTCATCCATTTCTGGATAAACTTAATTAAAATTTAAAGAAAAAATAGCTAATTATTAAAAAATTCTGTTAATTCTTTAATAGAATTAAAGCTTTGATTATCACCTTTTTTACTTCTCAAGGTGAATGATGAAGACTCAATTTCTTTTTCTCCAACTACTAACGAGTAAGGAATTTTTTTTGATACAGAATTTCTAATTTTATACCCAAGCTTATTGTCAGAGTCATCAATCAATGAACGAACACCTAAGTCCTTTTAATTCTTCATTAATTTTTTGGCAATGTTCTACAAACTTTTCAGAAACTGGCAGTATAGCAAGTTGAACTGGTGTTATAAATAAAGGAAGCCAGCCATTGGTATTTTCAAGAATAATTGCAATAAATCTTTCTAATGAACCAACAACAGCACGATGGATCATGATAGGAACTTGGTTTTTATCATCTTTATCTTTGTATTTGGCTCCAAGTCTATCAGGTAAATTAAAATCAATCTGGATAGTTCCACACTGCCATTCTCGCCCAAGAGAGTCTTCTAAAGTGAATTCAATTTTAGGACCATAAAAGGCACCTTCACCATCTAATATGTTAAAATCCTTTCCATTATCAGATAAAACTTTTTTTAACTGACTCTCTGCATTGTCCCAATTCTCTTGAGATCCAATACTTTTCTCTGGTCTGGTAGAAATATTGTATTTAATTTTTTCAAAACCAAATTTTTTATAAACTCTTTCAATTAATTGTGTTGTTTCATTGCAAACGTCGTAAATTTGTTCTGCAGTGCAAAAAATATGTGCATCATCTTGGGTGAAACCTCTTACTCTAAATAATCCATTTAATGCACCAGATGGTTCATATCGATGGCATTTTCCAAATTCAGAGTATCTTAGAGGTAGATCTTTATAAGTAATTAACTGTGAATTAAATAATACAATATGACAGGGGCAATTCATGGGTTTTAGAGCAAATGTTTTATTATCTGTCTCTGAGGTAAACATATTTTCTTTGAAATTATCCCAGTGACCTGATTTTATCCAAAGTTCGTTTGAGACGAGTTCTGGTGTTTTTACCTCAAAATAATTCAGTTTTCTTTGTTCTGATCTAATATACTTTTCAATATTTTGATAAAGAGTCAGTCCCTTAGCTTTCCAAAAAACATTACCAGCAGATAGATCTGTTAATAAGAAAAGGCCCATATCTGTACCAAGTCTTCTATGATTTCTTTCTTTAGCTTCCTCTAAATTTTTAAGATATTTATTTAATTCTTTCTCACTGTACCAGGCAGTTGCATAAACTCTTTGAAGCATTTTATTGGTGCTTATACCTCTCCAATAGGCACCAGATACACTGGTAATTTTTACATGAGCTTCATATTCTTTAGTACTCTTATGATGAGGACCTTTACACAAATCAGTAAAGTTTTTTTGCTCATAGAGTGTTATCTCTGCAGCATTATCAAGATTATTAATGAGTTCTAACTTATATTTATTTTCTTTAAATAAATTCAAAGCTTCATCTTTTGATACAACTTTTTTATTAAACTCTCTTCCCTCATTTAAAATTTCTTTAATTTTTTCTTCAATTTTATTGATGTCATCATCTGATAGGGCACTATCCATATCAAAATCATAGTAAAAACCATTTTTAATGAACGGGCCTATAGTAGGTTTTGCATTAGGAAAGATGCTTATTACAGCCTCAGCTAAAACATGAGCCATGTCGTGCCTCATAATATTAAGGGCATCCTCGGACTTTGCCCTCACGGGTTTGGAGTTTTCTATTTCAAAATCAAAATACTCATTATTTTGATCTTTGTAGGCAATTATTTCACTCATTCTTCTATCTTTTTAAAAAAACAACTTCTAGAGCCAGTATGGCAAGCTGCCGAACCTTGAAGTTCTACCTCAAAAATTAGAGTATCGTTATCACAATCTGTATAAATATTAAATAACTTTAATAAATTCCCAGAGGTCTCACCTTTCTTCCAAAGCTTATTTTTACTTCGACTCCAAAAATAACCAAATTTATTTTTAATTGTCATCTCGAGAGACTCTTTATTTGAGTAGGCAACCATTAGGATTTCTTTTGTTTCTCTCTCTTGAACGACAGTAGGTATAAGACCATTACTGTCATATTTAAGGTTATTTATTTTGATATTTTCCAATTGATTGAATTTTTAATGATTTTTACTTTTATTGAAGTATTTTTCAATGAAGAAAAGAATTTAGTCCAATGAATTATCACCTTGCCCCAATGATGGGCTACACAGATTGCTATTTTAGATTATTAGCTGAAAAATTGTATAAAAGTCATATTACTACCTTTTCAGAAATGATTGTAGATAAAGCTATAATTCATAATGAAATCAAAACAATCGATAAACATTTCTTAGTCAATAATACTAGCGCTATTCAAATAGCAGGCTCAGAGCCTATGGAAATAAAATTAGCAATTCAAAAACTAAATAAAATTTGAACGAATAAATCATATTAATTTAAATCTAGGTTGCCCAAGTTCTAGGGTACAAGAGAACAAACTAGGACTTGCCTTAACTCAATATCCTACTTTAGTAAGAGAGTGCTTACATGCTCTCAAAACATATAATAAAAAAATTTCTGTTAAATGCAGGTTAGGTCTTGGACTGGAAGAGGATCAAAAATATATATTTGAATATTTAAGTATGTTTCAAGAGTTCGAAATCAAAACAGTTTATATTCATTGTCGAAATGGTGTTTTAAATCTTGATACAAAAAAAAATAGGACAATTCCTAAAATCAACTATGAGCTTTTTTTTAAATGCAAAGAGGAGTTTCCCAACATGGAGTTAATCCCTAATGGTGAAATAAATGACTTGGAAACCATTAAACATTTATCAGATAATAATATCAACCAATTCATGATCGGAAGACAATTTGCTAATGATCTATTATTTATTGAAAAGCTGGGACTAGTTGTAATTGATAATAAAATTCAAATTATATCAGATTACTTAGATAGCTTTGAGGATTATAAATACTTAAATTTGAATTTACTTAAAAAAGCTATCTTTACTCTACTTTCTAAAGTTAATGGAGCTAAAAAAATTAAAAAAGATGTTTCTGAAGCTGATAGTATTATTAAGGTTAAAAATATTTTTGAAAGTAATCAAATTTGGAATTAAATGAGCTAACGAAATATTCTTCTTTTTTAAAAAAATATGAATATTTAGAAGAGGATTTTAATTCAAAAAAAGATTTTAAAAATATCTTAAATTATTACAAAACTTCTATTTCGAGAATTATTCAGAATTCAAATTATTCCTTAACAGGTATCGAAAAATTAAAAAATGAAATAATCTATCTCATATTCTCTTCATCTCATGAGGGGATAATAAATCAAGAATGCGCATCTCGGTTATGGTCTTTGATTTGTAAAAACTTTGTTACTAAGATTTTTAACTTTTATATTCTTCGATCTTTTGATCATAAAATTTTAAAAAATTTCTTCATACTAGGTTTAGGTAAAATTGGAGTTAAAGATCTTAATTTCACGTCTGATATTGATTTGATTATCTTCTTCGATAGTAAAAACTCAGATATCGAATTATCAGATTTTAATAAATTAATTAAAAAGATTACAAGTGATATTGCTAATATTTCTTCATCATTTTTTCATAAAATAGATCTAAGATTACGTCCTGATTTAGGGGGCGCAAACATTGTTACAGATCTCGACAGTGCTATTGATTATTACTCGTCAGTAGGCAGAAATTGGGAAAGATTAGCATATCATCGATCTAATTTTATATGCGGCAATATTTTATTATATAGCAGTTTCCTAAATTCAATTAAAAGTTTTTTATTTAGACGCTCATTTGATTTTTACGCTATAGATGAAATCAAAAAACTCTTTGAAAGAAAAAAAACTTCAAACAATTTAGATATTAAAAACTCTTATGGGTTTATTAGATCATGTGAAAATATCATCCATTTTAATCAGCTATTATGGTCTGGAAAATTTAATGACCTTCGAGAAAGCAACATTCATAAATTATTCAAAAGAATGTCGAATTATAAAACCATAATTAATGAGGAGGATTTATCTGCAATTATAGATGCATATTATTATTTTAGAAAAATAGAAAATTATCTTCATTTAAAACAGAATACTTTTCAAAATATTGTTAATGAAGATGACCCTTACTTAAGAGAAGTTTCCAATAATTATTATGAAGAATTAACGTCTAAGAGAGAAAAAGTTATAAAAATTTATGAAAATTTATTTTCTCCAAAAAGTGATGATCAAAATATTAAATTAGAAAATTTTAATGAAAAAAGTCGTACCATTATCAGTAAGTTGTTTGAGAAAGCTAGCAGCATCAACAGTTCTGAAACTGTGCGTCATGATTATACTAACTCAATAAAATATCTCGTTAACCTACTGGTCCACGAAGATCAAAAAGATGAACTGATTATTAAATTTGATTATCTTATTAATTATTATAAATCTGGTGTTCATTTAACTGGTTTATACAAATATAACAGTAATATTTTCCCTGAAATTATTTTCATATTCAATAATTCACCCAAATTAACTAATTTACTGAATAAGAACAATTTTTTGATTGAGTCGCTTGTTTACTTATTTAACTATGGTCTTCCAAATTTCCAAATAAGGGAAAAATCCGACAACTTTGATTTAGATTTGAAAAAAATCCTTCAAGATATATATGAGGTAGTTTTTTTATTAGATTATTTATACATTTCAAAAAAAATTGATTACGAAATTTACATTTATAAAAGAAATAGAAATATCAAAAAATTCCTTTTCAATTTATTTGATATCATAAAAAGAAATTATACTAGTCAAAATAATATTTTTTCTGATTTGTCTCCAATCCTTTTTGGAAGCTATGGTATCAATAAAGCCCTTCCTTCATCTGATGTCGATTTATTTTTTATTTATCATTCAAAAGAGAATAACCATATTGATAATATTAAAATTGTTAGAAGATTTTATAATGTGATCAATCAGTATGTAGATAAAGACTTCTTAACTATTGATGATCGAAATAAACCTTTTGATAAAAGTTCAGATCAGGTAATTCAATTTGATAAATTTTTTGATTTTTATTTAAAAACGGATGAAATTTTTCATCAATTGTCTTTTTTAAAAACAAAAATTCTTTCTCACTCAAGAAATATAGCAAGATTATTTTACCTTAGAAAAAATGAAATTATTTCTCAATATTCTTCTATTGATAAAAACTATATTAAAAAAATGCTTGATTTAAAAAACCCAAAGGAAAATTTTAAAGATTTAGTTCAGCTTTATAAAATTTCTGATGAAATATTTACTTTTAATAAAGAAGAGTTCTCTTTAAAGGGAAAGTTTAAAATTTTTAATGAAGAGCTGGTTAGAGAGAACTTGTATAACAGCTCAACTAAGACTGATTTAAGTCAATCTTTAGATGAGCTGTTAAAAATTATAGATTAATAATCGTAGTAGAGATCGTACTCTTTAGGAGTAACTAGGAGTTTGTTTGGTTCGATCTCTTCTTCTCTTTTATATTCGATATAAGACTCGATTAGGTCTTTGGTAAATACGTTTCCTTCAAGAAGATAGTCATGATTAGCTTCTAAATTATTGACCGCTTCTTCAAGAGAAGATGGAACTTCTTTTACTTTAGCTTGCTCTTCAGGTGGTAAATCATAAAGATTTTTATCCATTGGTTCTCCTGGATCAATTCTATTCTTGATACCATCTAAACCAGCCATTACCATTGCAGAGAAAGCTAAATACGGATTAGCTGTAGCATCTGGACATCTAAACTCGACTCTTTTTGCTTTTGGAGAAGGAGAGTAAGCAGGAATACGACAAATCGCACTTCTGTTTCTGTTAGAGTAAGCTAGTTTCACAGGAGCTTCATACCCAGGGACTAATCTCTTGAATGAGTTAATTGTTGGGTTAGTGAATGCTAGCAAAGAAGGAGCATGCTTTAAAAGACCTCCAATATAAAATTTCGCCTCATCGCTTAAGTTTGCATAACCGCTGTCTGCATAGAAAATTGGCTTTCCATTTGACCAAATACTTTGATGGCAGTGCATACCAGAACCGTTGTCATTAGATAAAGGTTTCGGCATAAATGTTGCAGATAAACCATTGCTCTTAGCAGTATTCCTTACAACATACTTATACTTTTGAAGATCATCAGCGTGAGAAAGTAGCGTATCAAATCTTAAATCAATTTCTTGTTGACCAGCCGTTGCTACCTCATGATGTTGGGCTTCAACTTTCATTCCAATTGAAACCATATGATTGACCATTTCTGATCTAACGTCTTGCATTGTGTCGTGAGGTGGGCAAGGGAAATAACCACCTTTATTTCTGACGTGATATCCTAAATTAGGTCTTTCATCTGAACCTTTGTTCCAAATGGCTTCACCCGAGTCAACTGAGAAGAAAGAATTACTTGGATCTGTTGATATTCTAACGTCATTAAATAAGAAAAACTCTGCTTCAGCACCAAAGAAAATACTATCACCAACACCTGATGATTTTACGTATTCTTCTGCTTTTTTTGCAACATACCTTGGGTCTTTGTCATATTTTTGACCAGTGATAGGATCTTGAATATCACAAATTAAAACTAATGTAGGATCTGTAAAAAAGGGATCAACGAAAGCAGTTCCAGCATCAGGAATCAAGATCATATCACTTGCTTCGATTGACTGAAAACATCTAATTGAAGAACCATCAAAACCAATACCTTCTTCAAAAACGTCCATTTCAAATGTGTTGATATGAACTGAAAAGTGGTGCCAAGTTCCTAGTGGGTCTGTAAAACGAAAGTCGATATACTGAATACCTTTTTCGTCAATAAGTTTTTGTAATGATTTTTTATCCATATTAAAATACTCCTAAATTTTTTATGGTAGTGTGATAGATAAAGCTATACTGCGTCTTTGCCTTTTTCACCGGTACGAATTCTAATAGCTTCACTAACTTCATATACAAAGATCTTGCCATCTCCAATTTTACCCGTATTGGCTTGTTTGATAATGACATCAATTGCTTCTTTATATTTTTTATCATCTACTACTAGTTCGATTTTTACTTTTGGCAGAAAATCTACCACATACTCAGCGCCACGGTATAGCTCTGTATGGCCTTTTTGTCTACCAAAACCTTTAACTTCTGAGACGGTCAGTCCGCTAAGACCAATTTCGCCCAAAGCATCTTTCACGTCCTCGAGCTTAAAGGGTTTAATAATTGCCTCAATTTTTTTCATACTACGGATCTCAAATATAATGTTTAATTTGCATAATATCTATACTATAAATTAATGCTAATTTTTGGCGGGTGTAGCTCAGCTGGTTAGAGCGCCGGTTTGTGGTACCGGAGGTCGGGGGTTCAAGTCCCCTTACTCGCCCCAACTTTATAAGCGCCAGTGGCGGAATGGTAGACGCACTGGTTTTAGGTACCAGCGAGGCAACTCGTGGGGGTTCAAGTCCCTCCTGGCGCACCATAAAACTGTAATAATATGCAATATAAAAACATAGAAACAAAAAATCATAAATCCTCATTTGAGGTATCTTTAGATCAAGAAGCTATAGGTAAAATTATCGATCAAAAGATTAATGAAAAACAACCCACCTTTGAAATAGCTGGTTTTCGAAAAGGAAAAGTTCCTTTGAATATTATTAAATCTAAAATCGGACAAGAAGTGGAAAACGAAGTTTTAAATGAAGAGATATCTAAAAACATTGCTGAAATAGGTGAAAAGGAAAAGTTACAATCTTTAATTCAACCTGAAATAGAATTTAAAGATAATTATAATTTCTCTTTATCCTATTTTTTAAGACCTGAATTAAAAATAGATGATCTTAAAGACTCTGAAATTGAAAACATCACTGCTGAAGTTAAAGATAAAGATATTGATGAATTTAGAGAAAAGGTAAGAAAAGAGTATTATTCATTAGAATCAATAGAAGAGTCAGATGAAAATTCAGTTATTGATTTTGAAGTTACTAATTTTGAAGAAGAACAAAAAAAAATCTTCTCTCAAAAAGATGTTAGAATTGATCTAAATACACAAACAAAAGAACAAACTTTTTTAGATCTTAAAAAGGCTCTAGTAAAAATTAAGAATAAATCTGACTTTTCAATTACTACAAAAGAAGTTCAAATTGATGGAAAAATCAAAGACATAAATAAAAAGATTTATCCAAAAAATGATGATGAATTAATAAAAATTCTAAAACTAGACTCTGTAAAAGACCTTAATACTAAAATATCTGAAAAACTGAAAGAAGATGTTAATTACCTTCAAAAAGAGTTTTTTATTGAAAGCTTATTAAAAGTTCTTACTGAAAAAAAGAAAATAGACATTCATGATGAAGTTGTGAATTTAGAACTAAAAAGAAAATACCAAGTTGATATTACTACTTTAAAAGACGAGCATAAAGAGCGAGTAGATAATTTAAAAAAGATGACTAGTGATAATATTCAAAAAGATCTTATTTTTTCAGAATTGATAAAATATTTAGATGTAAAAGTGGAGCAAAAAGAACTCCAGGAGCACATTCAAAAATATTATGGTGAAAAAGTAGATCAAAGAGCAGCAGAAACAGCTTACGGTACTCTCTTAAGAAATAAAATCGCAGATCGCTCTATGAAAACTTTTAAAATTAAAGAAACTAAGTTAAGTTTAGAGGAGATGATGAAAAAAGGATCCCATAATCATGAACCTAGTTCCAATAGTAATTGAACAATCTGGTAAAGGAGAAAGATCCTTTGATATCTTCTCCCGTTTACTAAGAGAAAGAATTATCTTTTTAACTGGTCCAATTGATGACCAAACTGCTTCTTTAATTTGTGCTCAATTACTTTTTTTAGAGTCTGAAAATCCTGAAGAACCAATTAGTCTTTACATTAATTCACCCGGTGGTCTTGTGACTGCTGGATTAGCTATGTACGATACTATTCAATATATCCGATGTCCTGTGCATACAGTATGCATCGGTCAGGCATCCTCAGCTGGTTCTTTAATTCTAGCTTCGGGTAAATCAGGTCATCGATATGCTCTCCCTCATGCAAAAATTATGATTCATCAACCCTCGGTGGTTTTCAGGTCAAGCAACTGACATTAAAATCCATGCTGAAGAAATATTAAAAACAAAAAAAAGACTTAATGAAATTTATCAAAAGCATACTAATATTAGTATTAACGAAATTGAAAAAGCGATGGAAAGAGACAGATTTTTGATCCTGAGGAGGCTCTTAAATTTGGATTAATTGACAAAGTCATCACAAACAGAGAAGATAAATAATGGCAGACGATAAAATCACTTCAGCTGGAAACTCAGATAAAAAAATATCCTGCTCTTTTTGTGGAAAAAGCCAAGAAGAAGTAAAAAACTAATAGCTGGTCCAAATGTTTATATCTGTAATGAATGTGTAGTCTATGTAAAGATATCCTTGTCGAGGATGATAAAATTGATACGAAAAAAAGTTTTGAAATTCCAAAACCAAGTGAAATTTTTAATTATTTAGATGATCACATTATTGGACAAGACCATGCGAAGAAAATTTTATCTGTCTCTGTTTATAATCATTATAAAAGAGTCCAGAATCCCTCTAAGGATGTTGAAATTTCAAAATCTAATATCCTATTAATTGGTCCACGGGTTGTGGTAAAACATTATTAGCACAAACTCTTGCAAAATTTTTAAACGTTCCTTTTACTATTGCTGATGCTACTACATTAACTGAGGCTGGCTATGTTGGGGAAGATGTTGAAAATATAATTTTAAGACTACTCAACAATGTGATTATGATGTGAACTTGGCTCAAAAAGGTATCGTTTATATAGATGAAATAGATAAGGTTGGAAGAAAGAGCGAAAACCATCAATTACTCGAGATGTATCGGGAGAGGGCGTACAACAAGCATTATTAAAAATTATTGAAGGAACTACAGCAAGCGTTCCTCCTCAAGGTGGAAGAAACATCCTCAACAAGAATTTCTTCAAGTTGATACTAAAAATATTTTATTTGTTTGCGGTGGTGCCTTTGAAGGAATTGATAAAATCATTAAAAATAGAATTAATAAGAAGTCTATTGGTTTCAATAAATCAATTAATCAAGATGTTCCTATGACTTCACAGTTAGAAAATGATGACTTAATTAAATTTGGTCTTATTCCAGAATTAGTTGGACGACTCCCTGTAAGTGCAAGTTTAGATGAGCTTAAGTTAGAGGATTTAAAAGAAATTTTAACTAAACCTAAAAATGCTATTTCAAAACAATATAAAGCCCTTTTTCTTTTGAAGGAGTGGAATTTGAAATAACTGATGATGGGCGTGAACAAATAGCTCAACTCGCGGTTGATAAGAAAATAGGGGCAGGGGTCTAGATCTATTATGGAAAAGCTTTTGTTGGAATGTATGTATGATATCCCAGATAAAGATTCTGTGGATAAGGTTGTCTTAAATAAAGACGCGGTCGTAGCAAACAAACCAATTATTGTCTACAAAGAAAAAGAAAAAATTAAAAAAAAAGTAGGTGAAAATTAGAAATTCCTCACTATCTTTATAGTATGGAAAATCAAATCGTCGGACCTATTTTACCTCTAAGAGATTTAGTAGTTTATCCTTCAATAACATCACCACTTTTTGTAGGAAGAGCTAAATCTATTGATGCAATTAACTATGCTATGAATAATAATGAAAAGATTATTTATCTATTTACCCAAAAAGAACCTACTACAGATGATCCTCAAGTGAATGATGTATTTGCGTATGGTGTTAAATCTAAAATTATTCAATTTTTAAAATTACCAGACAATACTTATAAAGTTTTAACCGAAGGACTAGAAATCGTAAAAATAAAATCAGCTGTTAAAGCTACAAATAATTTCCTTACAGCAAAACTCGAACCAGTTACAGTTAGTAAAAAGAATTCTGTTGAGTTAAAGGCTTCTTTGAGAGTTTTAAAAATGAATTTCAAAACTATATTCAAAATATAGGAAATAATAATGATATTCTTGAAGGTCTTCTAAATATTGATGACCCTTATCAATTTATTGACAATGTTTATTATAATTTAAATGTGAGTATTGAAGATAAACAAAAAAATTTAGAAATTTTTGACATTAATAAAAAAATTCAAAATCTATTAAATTTCTTCTCAAAAGAATTAAATTTTTCAGCACTTGAGAAAAAAATTAAAAATAGAGTAAAACGACAAATGGAAAAAACTCAACGGGAGTACTATCTCAATGAACAAATGAAAGCTATCCAAAAAGAATTAGGAGATGGAGAAGATGGCTCCAATGAATACTCAGAAATTGAAAAAAAGATTAACGAAGTAAAACTATCAAAAGAAGCTAAAGACAAAGCTCTTAATGAATTTAAAAAATTAAAATCAATGAGCCCTATGTCAGCTGAAGCATCAGTAATAAGAAACTATCTTAGAGTGGCTTTTAGATATTCCTTGGGAGAACTTTTCAAAAGAAGTTATTGATATATCCTCTGCTGAAAAAATTTTAAATCAAGACCATTATGGTTTAGAAAAAGTTAAAGAAAGAATTTTAGAATTTTTAGCTGTGAAAAAAAGATCCAAAAAAGCAACAGGAACAATTTTATGTTTTGTAGGCCCCCCAGGTGTTGGTAAGACATCACTTGGTAAGTCCATTGCTAGAGCAACAGGTAGAGAGTTTGCTAAAATTTCTCTTGGCGGAATTAGAGATGAAGCTGAAATTAGAGGCCATCGTAGAACTTATATTGGCTCAATGCCTGGTAGGTTTATTCAAGCTATGAAGAAAACTAAAACATCCAATCCCATTATACTATTAGATGAAATAGATAAGCTGGGTAATGATTGGAGGGGAGACCCATCATCAGCTCTTATTAGAAGTTCTAGATCCAGAGCAAAACAATCAGTTTAATGATCATTACCTAGAAGTTGACTATGACTTATCAAATGTAATGTTCATTTGCACGGGTAATACTTACAATATTCCTGGACCTCTTCTTGATAGATTAGAGGTTATTGAAGTATCTGGCTATACAGAAAAAGAAAAAATTGAAATTGCTAAAAAATATTTAATTCCTAGAAAAATGAATAAAAATATTTTGAAGTCATCATGAATTTAAATTAGACCGTAACGCTGTTACAAAAGTTGTAAGACATTATACTAGGGAGTCAGGAGTAAGAGGTTTAGAGAAAGTTTTTGATAAATTATTTAGAAAATTAGTTTTCCAATTAGAAAAAAATAAATCTCGATCAAAAAAGCCATTTATTTTTGATGACAAATCTCTTAAAAAGTTTTTAGGCCCAGAAAAATTCAAAGATAGTGTCTTAGAAAAGAAAAACTTGGTCGGAATTACTAATGGCTTAGCTTGGACTCAAGTTGGCGGAGATATTCTTAATATTGAGGTTAACCTATCATCAGGTAAGGGCATGATCCATGCTACTGGTAAACTAGGTGATGTTATGAAAGAGTCTATTACAGCAGCTCTTGGTTATATAAAATCAAATTCTGTTGAATTTGGTGTCAATCCTAAGGTTTTTGATAAAATAGATATCCATTTACATGTACCTGAAGGTGCTATTCCAAAAGATGGACCAAGTGCAGGTATAACTATTTTTACTTCTCTAATTTCATCTCTAACAGAAATAAAGATAAAAAGAGATGTGGCGATGACAGGTGAAATCACTCTTAAGGGTAGAGTACTTCCAATAGGCGGTTTAAAAGAAAAATTATTAGCTGCAATTCGTTATGGAATTAAGACTGTCATTATTCCAAAAGATAATGAAAAAGATTTAATTGAAATACAAAAAGATATTCAAAATAAATTAACTATTAAAAAAGTTGAGTTTGCTAGAGAGGTTTTTGATATTGCTTTGGATGGAAAAATAAGCAAAATCAATAAAAAATTGGACTGGAGACATATAGTAAGTGAGTCCATGAAACAAAAAAACCAGCAAAATCAAGAAAAATCATTCGTAAACTAGTATATTATTGTTGATTTTCCTACCTTTTTCTTACTACAATTAACTAATAGAATCACTAAGGAGGTTCGGTATGAATAAAAATGAACTCATTGCTGAATACAGTTCAAAAAATAACGTAGGTAAATCAGATGCAACTAAGGCTGTAGAAAGTTTATTTGATATTATCACAGATACTTTAAAGGCTGGCGGTGACGTGAAGATTGCTGGTTTTGGTACTTTTAAAGTAGCAAACACAAAAGCTAAGACTGGTAGAAACCCACGTACAGGAGAGTCAATTCAAATTCCTGCATCAAAAAAGCCAAAATTTCTTGCTGGAAAACAGCTCAAAGAACTAATAAAGTCCACAGTCTAATTTTAGAATTAGATAGGGCGATTAGCTCAGTTGGTAGAGCATCTCGTTTACACCGAGAGGGTCGGCGGTTCGAGTCCGTCATCGCCCACCATTCGATATTAATCGGGGGTGTAGTTCAGTTTGGTTAGAACGCCTGCCTGTCACGCAGGAGGTCGCGGGTTCGAGTCCCGTCGCTCCCGCCACTTTTAGTATCCTAAAAATCCCCCCTGTTGCGTCATTTTATTAATAGTTAAAGCAACAATTTTAACTAAATTAATATCTTTATGTACAACCTTGATTACATTTTAATTTTGATTTTTATTGTCATTGGTGCGGGCATGGCCTTAGCAATGTATTTGCTTTCCAAAATTTTATCACCTAGTTCACCTGACTCAGAAAAACTATCTGCTTATGAATGTGGATTTGAAGCTTTTGATGATGCTCGTTCAAAGTTTGATGTGAAGTTTTATCTTGTATCAATTCTTTTTATTATTTTTGATTTAGAAATTGCATTTTTATTTCCATGGGCTGTTAGTTTAAAAAATATTGGAGCATTAGGTTTTTACTCAATGATGTTTTTCTTATTTATTTTAACTGTTGGATTTATTTATGAATGGAAGAATGGAGCTTTAGATTGGGAATAAATATCGAACATAATTCATCTTTAAATATCGATGAAGTTTTTGAAAAAAAAGGTTTTGTTACTGCTTCATTTGAAAATTTAATTAACTGGGCACGTTCAGGGTCATTATGGCCAATGACTTTTGGTCTTGCTTGTTGTGGCGTAGAGATGATGCACTCTTATATGAGTCGTTATGATTTAGATCGATTAGGTGTGATCCCAAGAGGTTCACCTAGACAATCAGATGTGATGATTGTTGCCGGAACTTTAACTAATAAAATGGCATCTGCTCTTCGAAAAGTTTATGACCAAATGCCAGAACCAAGATGGGTTATTTCCATGGGTTCTTGTGCTAATGGTGGAGGTTACTACCATTACTCTTATTCTGTCGTTCGTGGTTGTGATCGTATTGTTCCAGTTGATATTTATGTTCCAGGTTGCCCACCTACTGCAGAAGCGTTGCTGTATGGAATTATGCAATTGCAGGACAAGATCAAAAAGAAAAGAAAGATTTATAGGTAACTTTTGTCTCCCAATTTGCTTCAGAAATATTCAGTAGGAAATTTTCACTTTCCAATTCGATCTGGTGTTGACAACATTTTAGTTAATAAAGAGTCAATATTAGAAGTAGTTCAAAAAGTAAAAGAAGACGAAGAATTACTCTATGAGCAATTAGTCGATATCACTGCGACTGATAATATTCTTTCTAAAACAGAATATTCTAATGAGCGTTATACACTTATTTATACTTTTCTGAGTTTGAAATTTAATAAAAGGTTATTTGTTTTTACTAATATTTCAGAGGAAGATTTAAATATCGACTCAATAACACAAATTTTTGAGTGTGCCGATTGGTATGAGAGAGAATGCTATGACCTTTTTGGTATTAAATTTAAAAACCATCCTAATCTTCAAAGATTAATGAATGACTATAATTTTCAAGGTCATCCTTTAAGAAAAGACTTTCCTTTAACTGGATATGAAGAGGTTCGCTACGATGAAAATCTAAAAAAGTTGTGTATGAACCAGTTAGTTTAAAACAAGAGTTTAGAGACTTCGACAATGAAAGTCCTTGGGAAGGTATGAAAGAAACTATTCAAGAAGAATTAAAAAAATAATGTCTGAAAATTTTAAACCTGTAACTCTAAACTTTGGTCCACAGCATCCAGCTGCTCATGGAGTTCTTCGATTACTTGTTCAACTAGAAGGGAAGTCGTTAATAAAGCAGAACCTCATATTGGATTATTGCATAGAGGTACAGAAAAACTTATTGAGCAAAAAACCTATACTCAGGCCATCCCGTATTTTGATCGACTTGATTATGTATCACCAATGTGTCAAGAGCATGCTTTTGCAATTGCCGTAGAGGATCTTTTAAATATTCAGGCACCTGAAAGGGCACAATATATTCGTGTCATGTTTGCTGAAGTAACAAGAATTTTAAATCACTTACTTAATATTCCTGCATTCGCCATGGATATTGGGGCGGCAACACCAATGCTTTGGGCATTTGAAGAAAGAGAAAAAATGTTGGAGTTTCATGAGGCTGTTTCTGGTGCTCGTTTCCATGCTGCTTATTTTAGACCTGGTGGTGTTCATCAAGATTTACCCGATGGTCTTTTAGAAAAAATGAAAGTTTATTTTGAAAATTTTCCAAAATTCATTGATACACTCGAAGAACTGCTAACAGAAAACAGAATTTTCAAACAACGCTCGGTTGATATAGGAATTTTGAGCAAAGAAGATGCTGTAAGATTAAGTTGTAGTGGTCCTGTTCTACGTGCAAGTGGTGTTGCGTGGGATCTAAGAAAATCCCAACCTTATGATGTTTACGATAAAGTAAATTTTTCCATTCCTGTTGGAAAGACAGGAGATACATATGATCGTTATTTAGTACGTATGGAGGAAATGAGAGAGTCTGTAAAAATTATTCTTCAGTGTATTAACCAAATACCAACAGGCGCTGTGATGGTTGAGAATAACAAGATCACTCCACCAAAAAGATCTGAGATGAAAAACTCAATGGAGGCAATTATTCATCATTTCAAACTTTTCACTGAGGGTTATCGTGTACCTGAAGGTATTACCTACCGTGCAGTTGAGGCTCCTAAAGGAGAGTTTGGTGTTGTTCTTGTTTCTGATGGAAGCTCTAAACCTTATAGATGTAAATTAAGGGCTCCTGGCTTCCCTCATCTTCAAGCTTTACACTTCTTATCTCAAGGTCATCAATTAGCTGATGTTCCTTCAATTTTGGGAAGTCTTGATATTGTTTTTGGAGAAATTGATCGATGAGTGGTAATCATCCGGGTTTATCAAATAATTTTATTCGTTCAGGTGAAAAATTTGAATGGTCAAAAGAAAATTTAAAAGAAATTAAAAAAATTATTTCAAAATACCCAAAAGAACGTAAGCAAAGTGCTGTTATGCCATTACTTTATTTGGCCCAGGAACAAAATAAAAATTGGGTTAGTATAGAATGTATTGAGGCAATTGCTGATACACTTCAAATGCCGAAGATAAGAGTTACAGAAGTGGCATCTTTTTATTCAATGTATAATTCGCAACCTGTTGGTAAAAACTTAATTCAAGTTTGTCGAACCTCACCGTGTTGGCTAAGAGGTTCGGATAAAATAACAGATACAATTTGCAAAGAAGCTAAATGCGGAATTAATGAAACGAGTGAAGATAATTTATTTACTGTTGTTGAAGTTGAGTGTTTAGGCGCATGTTCAAATGGACCTATGATACAAATTAATAATGATTTTTATGAAGATCTCGATCAAGAGTCGACAAAACAAATCATAGAAAATATTAAAAATAATATTCCAAATAAAATTGGCTCCCAAAAGGGAAGAAAGAGTTCTGAAAATGCTTAGCGATCAAGATAAAATTTTTCAAAATCTTCATGGATTTGAAGATGCCTTCTTAGAGGGTGCCAAAAAAAGGGGATCTTGGTCTAACACCAAAGAAATTTTATCCAAAAGTCAAAATGATGTTATTGAATTGGTAAAATCTAGTCAGCTTCGAGGAAGAGGAGGAGCTGGATTTTCTACAGGATTAAAATGGTCTTTTATGCCAAAGGATACTGGCAAACAACATTATTTAGTTGTGAATGCAGATGAGTCTGAACCAGGTACTTGTAAAGATCGAGAGATTATTAGAAATGATCCTCATACTTTGATCGAAGGATGTTTAATAGCTTCTTACGCTATTCAAGCTACTAAGTGTTACATCTATATTAGAGGTGAATATCATCACGAATATGTCCAATTAGAAAAAGCAATTGCTGAAGCTTACGATAACAAACTTATAGGAAAAAATGCTTGTGGAAGCGGTTATGATTTTGATCTTTATGTTCATCGAGGAGCGGGTGCTTATATTTGTGGAGAAGAAACGGCTTTATTAGAGAGTTTAGAAGGAAAAAAAGGTCAACCAAGATTAAAACCTCCTTTTCCTGCAGGTGCTGGACTCTATGGTATGCCAACAACTATTAATAATGTTGAGTCAATTGCAGTTGTTCCAACCATTTTAAGAAGGGGATCTGACTGGTTTAAATCAATAGGTGCTGAGAATAACACGGGCACAAAAGTATTTTGTATATCTGGAAATGTAAACAATCCTTGCACTGTAGAAGAGGCTATGGGAATTCCTTTAAAAGAATTAATAGAAAAGCATGCAGGTGGAGTTGAAGGTGGATGGAAAAATTTAAAGGCAATTATTCCCGGTGGTTCTAGCACACCAATGCTTTCAAAAGAAGTTTGTGAAACTGTTTTGATGAATTTTGATGATCTTCGAAATAATGGATCAGGCCTAGGTACTGCAGGAGTCATTGTGGTAAACAAGAACCACGATATTACCCAAGTTATTGAGAGATTTGCTCACTTTTATAAACACGAAAGTTGCGGTCAGTGTACTCCTTGTCGAGAGGGTACAGGATGGATGTTTAGAATGATGCAAAAACTCGTCAGAGGGGAGATATCACCTGAGCAACTCGAGTTACTAGAAAATGTTACTAAACAAATTGAAGGTCACACCATTTGCGCACTAGGTGATGCTGCGGCTTGGCCTATCCAGGGATTAATTAAAAATTTCAAACCAGAATTATTAAAAAAATATAATCAAAAAAGAAAAGCATCATGAGTAAAGATTCATTAATTAATATCAAAATAAACAACAAAGAAATTCAAGTTGATAAAAACTTAACGGTGATGCAAGCTTGTGAAATAGCAGGTGAAGAAATTCCAAGATTTTGTTATCACGATAAATTATCAATTGCTGGAAATTGTAGAATGTGTCTGGTGGAAATTGAGAAAGCACCTAAGCTAGTTTCTTCCTGCACGATGCCTTTAATGGATGGCATGTCCATTATCACTAATTCAGATAAAGTTAAAGCTGGTCGCAAAGGTGTTATGGAGTTTTTATTAATTAACCATCCGTTAGATTGTCCAATTTGTGATCAAGGTGGAGAGTGTGATCTTCAGGATCAAGCAATGTATTACGGTTTTGACAAATCTCGTTATCAAGAAAACAAAAGAGCAGTTGATAATAAAAATATGGGCCCTCTGGTGAACACAATAATGACAAGATGTATTCATTGCACACGTTGTGTTCGTTTCGCAACAGAAGTTGCGGGTGTCCCTGAACTTGGGATGTTGGGCAGGGGTGAGAATGCTGAAATCACTACTTATTTAGAGCAGTCAATTACATCCGAATTGTCTGGAAATGTTATTGATTTATGCCCGGTAGGTGCCCTAACTAGTAAGCCTTATCAATTCAAAGCTCGTCCATGGGAATTAAAAAGAACAGACTCCATTGATATTTTTGATGCTGTTGGTTCCAATATTAGAATTGATAGTCGCGCTCAAGAAATCCTTCGAGTCACCCCAAGAGCGAATGATTTAATTAATGAAGAATGGATTACTGATAAAGTTCGTTTTAACTATGATGGTTACTACCAACAAAGAATAGATCAACCCTATATTAGAAAGAACGGCACTTTAGATCCTGTAACTTGGTCAGATGCTATTAAATCTCTTAAGCAAAAACTAAAAAATTCAAAACCTTTATCTCTAATTGGTGATCAAGTAGATATTGAAACAGGATATGCCATCAAGAAGTTTATGAAGAACTTTGGTGATAACAATGTGGAATGCAGAACTGACAATCAAGCAATTATTCAAAATAATGTTGAAAGCATTCGTTTTAATACCCCTTTAACAGAAATAGAAAATGCTGATTTAATCATAATTGGGGGAACGAACCCAAGAATAGAAGCACCTATCATCAATCATAAAATTTTTAAGGCATATAATAATTTTGCTGAAATATTTAACATTGGTGAAAATCTTGATTTAAACTATCCAACCCATCAACTAGGAGAAGATTTATCTAATTTAAATTCAGAGGATTTACAAAAAGCATTAAAAAAATCAAAAAACCCTTTAATGATTATCGGTTCTGGCTTTCTTTCGAATATCCAAGATGTCAAAACACTAAAAGCATTATTTGAATTTTCTTATAAGAATAAAATTATTACAGAGGAAAAAATAATTTAAATTTCTTAACACCTCATGCATCAAGAATTGGCAATCTTCTTTTAGGGAATACAACAAATTTGACTGCCAGCCTCTAAGTACAATCAACAAAAAAGATTTTGATATTGTTCTTTCTTTTGGTTCTGAAGTTATTTCAAACTCTGATTTCGAAAATATATTTAAAATTTATTTTGGTCATCATGGTGATGAAGGTGCTTTGAAAGCGGATATTGTCTTACCAACACCTCTTTATACTGAAAAATATGGGACTTTTGTAAATATTGAAGGACGCCCACAAGAGGCTAAAAAGTGCCATAATCCAATTGGACAAGCTAAAGAAGAGTGGGCCATTTTAAAGGAATTATCTAACCAATTATCTCTATCTTTTGAAATCGAAAGTTTCGAAGATTTAAGAGAAGAGTTATCTCAAAACTTTCCTGAACTATTGTTTTGGAATAATGTTATCTCTGTTCCAAAATCTGATGCTTCATCTGATGATAATCAGGTTGAAAGCTGTAAACCTACTTACCCAATAAGTAACTTTTATATGGCTGATGTGATCTCTAAAAATTCCATCACTATGGCCAAATGTGTTGAAGAAATTCTCTCGAAACCCTTATTGGAGAAAACAGCGTAACCATGGATACAATTACGATGGAAATTTTTATTGGAGTTTTAAAAATATTTAGCTTCGTAGTTCCAGTTCTAGTCTCCGTTGCTTCTTGTATACTTGGAAGAAAAGTGCTGGGGCAGTTCAGCTTAGAAAAGGACCAAACGTTGTGGGTCCATTTGGAATTCTTCAAAGTTTTGCTGATGTTATCAAATTAATTACAAAAGAAAACTTACTTCCATCTAGTTCCAATAAGTTTTTATTTATTTTTGCTCCTATGTTGACTTTGATTTTAAGTTTAATTGCTTGGGCGGTTATCCCTGTTAGTTCTACTTATGTTATAGCCAACATTAATATTGGAATATTATACCTCTTCGCTGTTTCTTCTTTTGGTGTTTATGGTGTAATCATTGCAGGGTGGGCGAGTAATTCTAAGTACCCCTTCTTAGGAGCCCTTCGATCAGCTGCTCAAATGATTTCTTACGAAGTTTCAATTGGCTTTGTTATCATCACAGTTTTAATTTGCGTAGGTTCACTAAATCTAATTGATATTGTGGAAAGTCAAAAAAATCTTTGGTTTGCTATTCCATTGTTGCCAATGTTTGTGGTGTTTATTATTTCTGCTTTAGCGGAAACAAATAGACTTCCTTTTGACTTACCTGAAGATGAAGCAACCCTTGTTGCAGGCTTCTTTTCTGAGTATTCCTCGATTTCTTTTGGTCTCTTTTTTTTAGCTGAGTATGCCAACATGATTTTAATGAGCTCGCTTACAGTTATTCTGTTTTTAGGTGGTTGGTACCCGCCTCTAGATATCTTTCCTTTAAATGCTATTCCTGGGGTTTTTTGGTTCACTTTAAAGGTTTTTTTGATTTTGTTTGTGTTTCTATGGGTTAGAGCAACTTTCCCACGTTATCGATATGATCAACTCATGCGTCTCGGTTGGAAGATATTTTTACCTCTAACTCTTGTGTGGGTTGTTATTACATCTTCATTTTTATTTTATTTTGGATTGTTGCCTAGCTGATGTCTTTTATCACTAAATATATCAAATCATTTACATTATTTGAGTTAATGAAAGGTTTAGCATTAACTTTGAGATACTTTTTTCAAACCTAAAGTGACCATTAATTATCCCAATCAAAAGGTCCATTGAGTCCAAGATTTAGAGGTGAACACGCTCTTCGAAGATATCCTAACGGAGAAGAGAGTGTATTGCATGTAAGCTTTGTGAAGCTGTTTGTCCTGCACAAGCAATCACTATTGAAGCTGAACCTAAGCCTGATGGAAGTCGAAGAACAACCCGATATGACATTGACATGACAAAATGTATTTATTGTGGACTATGTCAGGAAGCTTGTCCGGTTGATGCGATTGTTGAAGGACCCAACTTTGAATATGCCACTGAGACTCGAGAAGAGCTTTTATACGATAAAGAAAAGTTATTACGTAACGGTGATATATGGGAAAAGCAAATAAGTGAAAATATTCGAAGGGACAGTAAGTTTAGATAATGTTTCTTTTAGGGACTTTTTATTTTTTTGCATCGTTTTTAGTAGTGACATGTATTTCTGTCATTTTTTCAAAAAATCCCGTTAACTCAGTTTTATTTTTGGTTTTAGCTTTTTTAAATTCTACTTTTTTATTTATTTTAATTGGCGCTGAATTTGTTGGGATTATTTTAGCAATAGTTTATATCGGTGCAGTTGCAATTCTTTTTTTATTTGTGGTGATGATGTTGGATATTCAAATAACTACATTAATGTTCAACATTAAAAGATATGTTCCTTTAGCTTTATTGTTCGCGGGTGTTATTTTAGCTGAAATTATTTATCTGACTGTCTTTAAAAGTTCAAAGTCAAATATAAGCGAAATCGTTAGATCTTCTAATAATACTGAGGAGATTGGTAACGTATTATACACTAAGTATTTTATTGATTTTCAGTTAAGCGGCATAGTTCTTTTGTTAGCGATGATTGGGGCAATTGTTTTAACCCATGTTTATCGTCCTTCAATTAAAAGACAAAATATTGATAAACAAAATACAACATACTCTAAAGATCGAATTAAATTAGTTGAGACCAAGTCAGGTGAAGGCATCAATTACAATGAGTAGCCTGACTTATAATCACTTTTTTATCTTATCATTGATTGTTTTTATTATTGGCTGTTTTGGGCTTTTTCTAAATAGAAGAAACATGATCTTAATCTTAATGTGTATTGAGATAATTTTATTAGCCGCAAATATTAATTTTGTTTCTGCTTCTGTCTTTCTTAATGATATTAACGGCCAGGTATTTTCAATTTTCATTCTTACAATAGCTGCTGCAGAAGCTGCGATTGGTTTGGCAATTTTAGTGATTTATTTCAGAAATAAGGGAGAAATTGATGTTACGAAGATCAATCAATTAAGAGATTAATGCTAAGCTATAAACTTCTTTTTTTCTTACCCTTATTATCAACTATAGTAACTTATCCTTCCGGTATATTTTTTGGCGAAAGATTTGCTCAAGTTATTTCTTCTGGTTTAATTTCTCTATCTGCTATTCTAAGCTGGTATTTTTTTATTAATTTTTATAGCTCTGGCTCAGCTGAAGTTATTATTCCCGTCTTAGATTGGTTATTAATCTCAGGACAATTTTTTAACTGGGGTATTGCAGTTAATTCACTGACTTTGATTATGTTAACTTTAGTTTTAACAGTTTCGGCACTTGTTCATATTTATTCTATTGAATATATGGCTCACGATAAGTCTAAAACTCGCTTTATGACTTACTTAAGTTTATTTACTTTCTGTATGGTCGCTTTAGTTGTTAGTGACAACCTCATTCAATTGTTTTTTGGTTGGGAAGGAGTAGGTTTAGCTTCTTATCTGTTAATCGGTTTTTGGCACCATAAAAAATCAGCAAACCTAGCTGCAATGAAGGCATTTTTAGTTAATAGAGTTGCAGATTTTGGTTTTTTAATCGGTATAGCCACTCTTTATATCTTTTTAGATACTTTATCGATCAATGAAATAGTTCAAAATCGAGAGTACTTACCTTTATTCCAAATTAATTTCTTTGGCTTTAGTATAGATACTCTCACCTTCGCTTGCTTCTTTTTATTTATTGGGGCGATGGGTAAGTCTGCACAGTTTGGTTTTCATACATGGCTCCCAGATGCTATGGAAGGGCCAACTCCTGTTTCAGCTTTAATTCATGCTGCAACTATGGTTACGGCAGGTGTATTTCTTACTGTAAGATTTTCTGAGTTAATGGTGATGTCTGATTTTGTCATGACATTTATTTTAATCATTGGATTACTCACTGCTTTCTTTGCTGCATCAGTAGGCTTTTTTCAAAAAGATATAAAAAAAGTCATTGCTTATTCTACTTGTAGCCAACTAGGTTTTATGTTCGTCGCCTGTGGTCTAGGTGCTTTTAACATTGCAATTTTCCATTTGATTACCCATGGCTATTTTAAGGCTTTATTATTTCTTTCTTCAGGCTCGGTTATTCATGGAGTTCATGATGAGCAAGACATGGACAAGATGGGCAATTTATTCTCGAAGATGAAAATCACTGCAATAATGATGTGGATTGGTACCCTAGCAATAATTGGTTTCCCTTATTCTTCTGGTTATTTTTCAAAAGATTTAATTTTGAGCTCTTCTTTTAATTTAGATCAACTAGGTTCACTTGTTTATGTAATTCTAGCTATTGTGTCAGCGATGACAGCTTTTTACTCCTTTAGATTGATATTTAAAGTTTTCCATGGTGAGTACAAAGGCGATTACGATTATAACAAAGTTCACGAGTCTGGAATTGTAATGTTAACACCGCTTATTTTACTATCTATTGGTGCAATTTTTGCTGGATACTTTTTTAATAATCTTCTTGCTGGTTATGGGTCAAAGGAGTTTTGGAATGGAATAATTTACTTAACTAATGAAAAACAATCATACTCTTCAATCTTTACGATCTTATCAAAATCTTTTGTGGCTATAGGTGTAGCTTTAGCTGTTTACTATTATGGATTTAATTTACAAAAGCTAGAAACGCTTAAATCTAAATTTAAATCAATATATCAATTTGTACTCAATAAATGGTATTTTGATGAACTTTATGACAAGGTATTTGTTAATCCGATCTATGATTTAGGTAAGTTCTTATGGAGTAAAATAGATCAAGGTTTTATTGATCGTTTTTTACCAAATGGTAGTGCATCTGTCGTCTCCAGCATTGCTAAAGCTTGTAAAAGATTTCAATCAGGATTTATTTTTGATTATACCTTTATCATCATTACAGGTTTTACCTTATTTATAACAATTATTTTTTATATATCAGTTTCATAAAATGAGTTTTCCAATTTTATCACTTCTTATTTTAACTCCTTTAATTGGAGCGCTTACACTTTCATTATCAAATAGTGCACAATTAAAAAACAAAACAATATTTGCTTCAGGTCTTTGGATTACGACTGGCGAATTTCTTTTAAGTTTATTACTTCCAATTTTTTATGATAAATCTCAAAATGGATATCAATTTACAGAATTTCATACTTGGTTTGATAAATTCGATATCAATTATTATTTAGGAGTAGATGGTGTTTCTATACCTCTTATTCTTTTAACTACTTTTTTAGTCCCCATTTGTCTTCTTTGTTCTTGGAATTCAATTCAAAATCGAGTTAAAGAATTTGTTATTTATTTTCTTTTGCTTGAAAGTTTCATTATTGGTGTTTTTGTAAGCATCGATATTGTTATTTTTTACGTCTTCTTTGAGGCAGTTTTAATCCCAATGTTTTTAATTATTGGTATATGGGGTGGAGAAAATAGACTTTATGCAACTTTCAAGTTCTTTTTATACACATTAGCTGGTTCAGTTTTAATGTTACTTGCAATTATTTATATTATTTCAATTACAAATACAGGAAATATTGAAGTCATCTCTAAATTTGTTTTTGCTGAAAATATTCAACTAATTCTCTTTTTATGTTTCTTCGCATCTTTTGCAGTAAAAGTTCCAATGTTTCCATTTCATACTTGGCTACCGGATGCCCACGTTCAAGCACCCACAAGCGGATCAGTAATTCTTGCAGGAGTTCTATTAAAATTAGGAGCTTATGGTTTTATGAGGCTATCTATCCCATTCTTTGAATTTGCCTCTTACTACTTTCAACCATTAATTTTTAGTCTTAGTTGTATCGCTATTGTTTACACATCGATTGTTGCTCTTCGTCAAACGGATATGAAAAAAATGATAGCTTACTCCTCTGTAGCGCATATGGGTTTTGTTACAATTGGAATATTTACCTTAACTCAAGACGGCATGAATGGAGCATACTTCCAAATGATTAGCCATGGAATAGTCTCTGCCGCTTTATTTTTGATTGTTGGAGTCGTTTATGAGAGACATCATACTAGAATGATAGCTGATTACAGTGGAGTGACAAATATTATGCCAAGATATTCCTTTTTCTTTATGGTGTTTATGCTTTCCTCTGTTGGCTTACCGGGGACAAGTGGATTTGTGGGAGAGTTTCTTGTAATCATGTCCACCATCAGTGTGAGCGTATATTTAACTATCTTTACAGCCGTAGGAGTCATTTTAGGAGCTTCATATATGTTACTATTGTATAAGAATGTAAATTTTGGAGATGTAAAAGCTGATATTAAAAAACTTACAGATTTAACAAATATTGAAATTTTTTATTTTACTTGTTTAGCCTTTTTAACAATTTTACTAGGTGTTTATCCAAAACTTCTTTTTGACATGATTGATGCCAGTATATCCATAGGAATACTTTAATGATCGATTTTTACTCATTTGCACCAGAAATATTTATTTTAGCTTTAATTTTAATTTCCATAACCTTTGGTATTTTGAATAAGGGAGTAACAATTACAATTAATGCTACAGGATTTAGCTTATTAACTATTTTTTTGATATTTAAAGGCCATAGCCTTTATCAAAATTCTTTATATTCTTTAAATACAATAAATTTAATTTTACTTTCAAAAATTATTTTATCGATTGGCTCAATAGTTTTCATCTTGCTTTCTCGAAGGCCTCTTAAAAATGAAAATTTATTTCGCTATGAATATATACTTTTCATTCTTTTTGCTATTCTTGGCTCTTTTGTACTAATCTCAAGTGATAATTTTTTAACAGCTTTTATCGGCTTAGAACTTCAATCCCTGTCTCTTTACCTGATGGCGGCATTTAACACTAAAAATTTAAATTCCAATGAAGCGGGTATTAAATATTTCTCTTTAGGCGCTCTATCTTCAGGATTTTTATTGTTTGGTATTTCGATGATTTATTTTGATACTGCCTCATTCACTTTTCAAAATTTAGATAATTTTTCGACTATTAGCGAAGTAGGTTTAGCTTTAGTTTTAATAGCACTCTTTTTTAAAGTATCGGCTGCTCCTTTTCACATTTGGACTCCAGACGTGTACGAGGGGTCACCAACAATATCAACCTTGTTTTTTGCCACTTTACCTAAGTTCGCTTCTTTAATTTTCTTATTCAGAATTTATCACGAGTTGAACATTCCCAAAATAGACTCCCTTCATTATATCTTTCAAATAGTATGTGCAATTTCTCTGTTGGTAGGGGTATATGGCGCAATTACACAAAAGATTATTAAAAGACTTTTAGCTTTTAGTTCTATAAATCATATTGGTTTTATGCTTTTAGCAATTATGAGTTATCAATATATGTCTGAGGGAACTATTTTCTTTTATTTAATTATTTACCTTATCACAACGTTTGGTGTATTTTCTGTTATCTTAAATTTACGTACCTCCGAGGGAGAAATAACTCTCTTAACTGGATTAAATGGACTAAAAGCATCATCAAGATCAAAGGCAATCTCGATGTTAGTATTTTTATTTTCGTTAGCAGGGATCCCACCTTTTGCAGGTTTTTTTGCTAAATTTTTTATTTTATCAGCTTCTATTAACGAGGGTTTCTATGTCTTATCTGTCATTGCAGTTATAAGTTCAGTTATTGCTGCATTTTATTATTTGTCAGTAATTAAGAATATGTTTTTTAATGAGTCAGAAACAGAATTATTATTAGACAATAATAAGCTAAGTTCATTTATATTCATCTCCTCAGCCATAATTATTACCTTATTTTTCTTTTATCCAGATCCATTAATTAATCTTGTTGACTCTTTATTTAAATAAATTTGTATAAAGTATTATTCGACTCCACCAACACGACTTTTAATAAAATTTTTAATAATCAGAGCAATTTTTCTTTAGTTGAAAAACACAATATTGCAGTCCAATCCTATGAACAAACTGCGGGCGTGGGAAGAGGGACTAAGAAATGGAATAGTCCAAGAGGTAATATATATCTCACTATTAACCAGAACAAAAATACGGATGAAATCTTAAAAAATAGTTTTTATGTATGTTATTTAATTCACAGGTTTTTTTCAAAAAACTATGGCATTAAGTTTCAATATAAATGGCCCAATGATTTGTACTTTAACGATAAAAAAATATGCGGTGTAGTTTCAACCTCTAAAATAATTGGAAATAAAAGTTATATTCAAACGGGTATTGGTTTTAATCTTAATAACCAACCCATAAAAACATCAATCTCTCTATCGAAAATTTTAAATCAAAAATTTTAAATCAAAAATTTTCATTCTTGAAGTTTCTTCAAAAATTTTAGAGTTCATAGATGCCAATTTAAATTCCCATATATCTAATAACTATTTAGTAAAATATCTAAATAGTCATCTTTTAAGAAAATTTAGAGTTAATCACCCCTCTTTTAATCAAAATAATAAAATCATAAAGGTTCTAAATGATCTTTCCTTACGTATAAAATTACATGATCGTTATGAAAATATTTTTTTTGGTGAATTAATATGAATTTAGCAATCGATATTGGAAATACTTCTATTAAAAAAGCTATTTTTTTAAAGAATTCTATGGGCTCTACTCGTAAGATTAAATATTCCAAAGAAAAATTAAGTGAAATTAAAGCATTTTTTTCAAAAGATTTACAAAAGTATAAAAATATATCCATATGTTCGGTTGTTCCGGAAGTTGACAAATATATAAAGAAAACTTTTTCAAATAAAAAAAATTTTTATTTTATTCAAAAAAGATTTTTAAAATCATTTGTTCATTCTTCTGTAAATTTACAACAACTCGGTATAGACAGGATAATTAATGTTCTTTCAGTAAATCATCTTTTCCCCAATAAAGAGGATTTTATCATTGTTGATTTAGGGACTGCAACAACACTAGATATCGTAAAAAAAAATAAATATTTTGGTGGTGTTATTCTTCCAGGTTTGACCACATCCTATGCCAATTTAGTAGATCTAGCATCAGGAATTAAAAAAATAAAATTAGAAAATTCAGATAAAGTTTTTGGTAAAAATACAAAAGATGCACTTTTGTCTGGTTTTAATACTGGCTATAAGACTATGATTGAAGGATATATTAAAATCATCAAAAGAAAATTTAATACAAATTTTAAAGTGATTTTTACAGGGGGATATGCTAGCAATGTGCTTAATAATCAAAAACAATATTTGTATAAAGAAGACTTAACTCTTTTAGGCATTTCTCTTTATCACCAAATAATTAAAAAATGAGTAACTTAGATATATTAAATTCTAAAAACCAATCTTTTTTCTTGCCCATTGGCGGTATAGGAGAAATAGGGGGAAATAATTATTTATACTCATTTAAAGGAGAGCAAATAATTGTTGATGCTGGGATCTCTTTTGCTGATGATAGCTTACCCGGTGTTGATATCACTATTCCTGATCCCTACATCTTCTTAAATCCTTCTATTAAACCTAAAGCTATGATATTGACCCATGCACATGAAGATCATGTCGGTGGTCTTGAATACTATTTTGATAAGATCGATTTTCCAATTTACTGTAATCAGTTTACTTACGCTTATATTAAACATAAATTCAAAAGAATTCCTGATTTTGAAAAAAAATTCCATATCATCAAAAGTTATCAAGAAATTTCTTTTAAAAACTTTTCTTTTCAATTAATTCCTACAACTCACTCAATTCCAGATCCAACAGGAATATTTTTTAAAACTAATGATGGAAATATCTATCATACGGGAGATTGGAAAATTGATAAAGATCCAGTAACTGGGGATCCTTTTGATTATGATAACTTTAAAATCCTAAAAGATGAGAATATTGACCTATTAATTGGCGACTCAACTAATGCGGGTGTCAAAGAAATTTCCAGATCAGAGTCAGAATTAGACCCTTCTTTTGATCGACTATTTGAGGATTTAAATGGAAGAATAATAGTTACATGCTTCTCATCTAATATTGCAAGATTGAAAACTGTCATTTCAAATGCCATAAAACACAAAAAAAAGATATTTGTCGTAGGTCGAAGTATAAAGAGAGCTATAACAACAGCCATTGAAGAGAAGTTGATTGATAATTTTGAAATATTGAATGAAAAACTTTTTGCTGATTATAATAGAGACAATGTTGTTTTAATCTGTACAGGTAGTCAGGGTGAGAAAAACTCTGCTTTGTCTAAAATTGCAAATAATACCCACAATCATATTAAACTGAGTCCAAAAGATAATATTATTTTCTCATCAAAAGAAATTCCAGGAAATGAAAAAGCTATCTCATATCTTAAAAATTCTTTTTCCTATTTAGGTTTAAACATTATTTCAGACGAAGATGACTTTGTTCATGTCTCTGGTCATCCAGGAATTCAAGAAATTAAAGAGTTTTATCAATATGTTAAACCTATCTCTCTAATTCCCATGCATGGTGAATATTTACATCTTAAAAAACATTTAGAGATAGCTCATGAATTAAATATAGAAAAATCATTATTACTTCTTAGTGGAGATCTTTGTGAGTTAGATTTAAAAGATAAAAACCATAAACTTATTGATCAATTTGTAATAAAAAAACTTCCCGTCATTCAGAATTCTATTATTGAGGATATGAACTTCCTCTCTGAAGAGGTAAAATATTAAATAATGGAATTGTCAGTGTGAATATTATTCTTAACAAAAAATTAGATATTTTGAAATCTGAGCTGCATACCAAAGGTTTTCCATTTGAGTTTGACAAAGAATTTATTCAGGAACAAATTAAAGAGTCTTTACTAAATAAAATACTGTTTATGAAAGATGAAATGAATGAACACTCTCTTCATGATCAATTAGAGGACATCGCCAAAAAAACTTTTTCCAAGAATTTTTCTCTCAAACCAGAACTTCTCATTCACTTATCTATTGTATGAAGTTTTTATTTTTCTTATTTATTGTCTGGTGGATAATTTTTATGACCATACTCCCAATTAAAAGGTCTCAATTTGAAGAGGGGATGCCAAAAAAATCTTATTTAGGAATTAAATTTCTAATATCTCTTGGAATTTCAATAATAATTTCCTTTTTTTTGATAAAATATGAAAATAATATATTTGAATATTTTAAATGAAACTCTCAAACCTATTTTTTAATACCTTAAAAGAGTCGCCAAAAGAGGCACAAATCATCTCTCATCAGTTAATGTTGAGAACCTCTATGATTAGACAACATACGTCAGGTATATATACATGGCTCCCTATAGGATTTAGAGTTTTGAAAAATATTGAAGAAATAGTTCGTCAAAATCAGGATAGTATTGGATGTAATGAAATGTTGATGTCTACCATTCAATCATCAGAATTATGGAAAAAAAGTGGTCGATATTCTGATTACGGTAAAGAAATGCTAAGAATTCATGATCGTCATGATAATGAGCTTCTTTATGGACCAACTAATGAAGAAGTTATTACGGATTTATTTAAAGATTACGTAAATTCCTACAAGGGTCTTCCAAAATACCTTTATCACATCCAATGGAAATTTCGTGATGAAATAAGACCTAGATTTGGTGTGATGAGAGGAAGAGAATTTTTAATGAAAGATGCTTACAGTTTTGATCTTGATCATGAGAGCGCTGTAGATACATATAAAAAATTTTTTAAATGCTATTTGCAAACATTTCTAGATCTGGGTTTGCAACCCATTCCCGTAAAAGCTGCAACAGGAGCTATTGGCGGAGACTTATCTCATGAATTTCAAATTTTAGCTAAAACGGGTGAAAGCGAATTAGCTTATGACTCTAAATTAGTATCTGATGATTTAATTGATAAAAGTTATGAAGAAATTACCTCCATGTACTCTGCTTCTGATGAAATGATAGATAAAAATAAATCAGATGTAGTGATGGAAGAGGTATTGAAGTGGGTCATATTTTTAATTTTGGTACTAAATACTCAGAACCTTTAGAATGCTATGTGCTGAATAATGAGGGTAAAAGAATTAATTTACATATGGGATCATATGGAATAGGTGTTTCAAGATCTAACTGCCGCTATAATTGAGGCCTATCATGATGATAAAGGAATTAAGTGGCCTTTCCAAATATCTCCATTTAAAATAAATATAATTTCTGCTTTAAAGAATGAAAAGTTAACTGCAGATCAAGACTTATACCTAAAACTTTCTAATAAATATAAAAATGTTTCTTTAGATGATAGAGATTTAAGTCTTGGCAAAAAGATCAAAGATTCTGAGTTAGTTGGAGTACCATGGACAGTGATTATTGGAAAAAATTATGAACAGAATAATCAATATGAAATCATTAACAGATCAACTGGTGAGAAACTTTTCTTAAGTGATAATGAGGTAGAGAATTTTTCTTTTGAACAATATACTCCTTAAACTCTCCATATCCTATATTTTTAACTTTAAAAAAGATAAAGCTTTCTCTGTATCTACAATACTTTCTTCTTTAGCTTTAATATTAGGTATATCCATACTTATAACCGTTATGTCAGTTATGAATGGTTTTAGAGAAGAGCTTATCAAATCACTGAGCGGTATTAATGGTGATTTCATTATTTATGAAACAAACGATCAAGAAATATCCAAATTTCAACAGACTTATCCAGATGCTAAAATTGTAAAAAACTATCAACAACGAGTAATAACCACTAATGATAGGGGCATCGAAGGACTTTTGATGAAATCAATGACAATTGAAGATTTCTACAAGATACCCCGTTTAAATGAAAATCTTTTTGAAATTGAAAATTTTACAGAAAGTTGGGTTTTTATCGGAACAGAATTGGCTAGATCCCTAGATGTAAAAGTTGGAGATAGTCTTCAAATTAGTATCCCTGGTTCATCAATGACTATTTTGGGTCCTGTCCTAAATTCACACATACTTATAATTAAAGGAATATTTAATACGGGTGTTTATGATTACGATAAGTATTTTATATACAGTAATGAGAATTATTTTAAAGATATCTCAGATTATCCAGTTTTTGAAGTTTATGAAGGAAATACAAAAGTAGACTCAAAGGATCTTAGTCCTATGATCTATGATACTTGGAGTGATCAAAATCAATCTTTAGCTCAAGCTCTAGCAACAGAAAAAAATGTTATGTTTATCATTCTATTTTTCATAATTTTAATCTCTTCTTTTACTATAATTTCAAATCAAATTTTTTTTATTAAAGAAAAATATAAGGATATAGTTTTGTTAAAATCACTGGGTATCAGTCAAATGCAAATATGCTCTATGTTTTTCATTAATTCATTTTTAGTATCAATTTTCTCAATAATTTTAGGAACAAGTCTGGGTTTAATGCTATCGATTAATATTGACTCAATTGAAAACTTTTTATCAATTTTATTAAATTACGAACTTTGGAATAACGAAATTAGATATTTGGCTTCAATGCCCTATAGTATCCAAATAAATGATATTTTATTCATTATTTCTATTTCTATTACTTCGGCATTAATAGCTTCATATATTCCAATTTTAAGAATTTTAAAAATTAAACCTAACCTTGTATTAAGATGACATTATTATCACTCCAAAATATTTCTAAAATTTACAATTCAAATATTGGAAATTTTGAAGTTTTTAAAGAAATTAACTTTGAAATTAATGAAAATGAGAATGTTTTTTTATTTGGCCCTTCAGGGTGTGGTAAGTCATCTTTGCTAAATATCATCTCTGGTTTAGATAAACCTGAAAAGGGTGAGATTTTTTTTCTAAATAAAAAGTTATCCAATAATCATCACGGTTTTTTAAAAAATGATATAGGTATTATTTTCCAAGATCATTATTTAATCTCTGAGTTAAATACTTTTGAAAATATTCAATTAAAAACAAATAACTTATCTGCAATTAATGAAATTTTTGATTATTTTCAGCTTGATGATTTAAAAAACAAATATCCAAACCAGTTATCAAATGGACAAAAACAAAGAGTTTGTGTGGCGAGAGCTTTGGTCAATAGGCCTAAATTGTTAGTTGCTGATGAACCAACAAGTTATTTAGATAGGGAAAATGCTGATTTGGTTATTGATTTAATAATTAAGTCCTCAAAAAAATTTAAGGTATCTTCAATTGTGGCTAGTCACGATATCTCATTTAAAAAGAAATTTGATAACTCTTATACAATTAAGGAGAAAAATTTAATTAAATGTTAGTTTCACTGAGAAATTACTCCAATTACTCAATATGTGAATCGAATATTAAAATTGATGACCTTGTTAATTTCGCATCTAAAAATAATTTGAGTGCTATTGGATTGACTGACTATAAACTTCTTTCTGGATCATTAGAATTTTCAATTAAATGTCAAAAAGCAGGTATACAGCCAATCATAGGACTTGATATTGATTATGTTTCAACCTTAGACCACTCAAAAAGAGTAACTTTTTTAAGTAAGAGCGAAGAGGGCTTTAAAAATCTAAATATCTTATCAACTGAAGTTAATACTAATAATAATTTTTTATTGAATGAAAATAATATTAAGGATTATGCCATTGGTAACATTTTGATATTAGGAGGTCTTTACAGTTACTTTGATGATATTCCAATTAACAAAAAAAATCTTAATAAAGTTTTGAATGAAATAAAAAATTTGAAAGAAATCTTTAAAAATGATTTATTTTTTGAATATGATTCAAACTTGAATAATATTCTTTTAAAAGAAGTATCAAAAAAATTAGAAATTCCTTTATTTAATTCATTTTTTAGTTTTTATAAATCTACAAATGATTTTGATGCCATGCAAATTCTTCACTGTGTAAAAAATGGTGAATATTTGCAAAATTCAACTTTTAAAATTAATAATAACTATTCACTTGATAAGTCTGTAGATAGCTCTGACAAATCTTTAGTTTTAAATAGTCAATTGATTGCTCAAAAAATTAATTTTTTAATTAAAGAAAAGCCAATTTCATTGCCTAATTTTTCAAAAGGACTCGCTTCAGATGAGGACACAGAGATCATCAAACAGTCAAGAAGTGGTCTTGATCTTCGATTGAAGAAATTATTTAAGGATTTCTCTATTGAGGATTTCAATAAAAGATCAAAGATTTATCGTGACAGACTGGAGTATGAATTAAATGTAATTACTAAAATGAATTTTTCTGGTTATTTTTTAATTGTTTCTGATTTTATACGATGGGCAAAGTCTCAATCAATTCCTGTTGGTCCAGGCAGGGGGTCCGGTGCAGGTTCAATCGTAGCTTGGTCTTTATTGATTACTGATGTTGATCCAATTCAATATGGACTACTTTTTGAGCGTTTTTTAAATCCAGATCGTGTTTCAATGCCTGATTTTGACATTGATTTTTGTGAGTCAAGAAGAGATGAAGTTATAGAGTATGTCCAAAAAAAATATGGTTATCAAAATGTTGCACAAATAATTACTTTTGGAACTATGAAATCAAGATCAATTCTTAAAGATATAGGCAGAGTAGAGGGCATTCCTTATTCTGAGGTAGATCGTATGGTCAATAAAATACCATATAATCCAGTGCACCCATTATCTATATCTGAGCTAAAAGCAAATCATAGTGATCAGCTTGGAGACTTAGCAGAGTCAGAAATGTTAAATAAAGCCGAGTCTATGGAGGGAGCTCTGCGCAACGCTTCAACTCATGCTGCTGGAATAATTATTTCTTCTGAAAATTTATATGGAAATGTTCCTTTATTTAAAAATGATGACTCGGAAATAATGGCTACTCAATTTAATATGAAAGATTGTGAAAAAGCAGGATTGCTAAAGTTTGATTTTTTAGGATTAGCTAATTTAACCATTATTGATGAAACGTTAAAATTGATAAAGCAAAATCATAATATAGATATAGATTTGAACGAAATTCCTTTTGATGATCAAAAAACATTTCAACTTTTAGGAAAGGTCTTACTTGTGGTATTTTTCAGGTAGAAAGTGCGCTATGGTAGATACTCTTGTAAGCTTCAACCAACTAATTTAGAGGAAGTAATTGCAGTTTTAGCCTTAAATAGACCTGGTCCTATGCAATTCATTGATAGTTTTATCAAAAGAAAAAAGGTGAAGAAGAAATAATTTATGATCACCCATTATTAGAACCATATTAAAAGAAACATATGGAATTATTGTTTATCAAGAGCAGATCATGAAAATTGCACAAGTTATATCAGGTATTCACTTGGTGAAGCGACTTATTAAGAAGGGCATTGGAAAAAAATTAAATCAGAATTATTAAGTCAAAAGAAAATTTTGTAAAAGGAGCAGGTAATAGAAAGATCAAATCTCAGATGCATCAAAACTTTTCTCGCTCATAGAAAAATTTGCTGAATATGGTTTCAACAAAAGTCATGCTGCTGCATATGCTTTTATTACTTACTACACAGCTTATTTAAAAGCACATTACCCTGAGGAATTTTATTGTGAGTTACTAAATAATTCTATTAATAACACAGATAAAATATTCATTATATTAAGTGAAATTTCCTCACAAAATATTGAAGTTATTCCTCCAGATATAAATATTTCTGACTCTAAATTTACAATTAAAGAAAATAGAATTCTTTATGGTCTTTCTGCTCTGAAAGGAGTGGGTGAAGAGTCTATGATTGAATTAGTCTCTGAATAGAAAAAAAAAAGGTGTATATAAATCTTTAGTCGATTTTAATAAAAGATTATCTAGATCTGTGCTTAATAAAAGACAAATTGAAAAATTAATTTTATCAAATTCTTTTAAATCAATTCATAAAGATATCTCTAAGCTATTCTCTAATGTGGAGACCATTATTCAAAAAAAGATGAAAATTCTTTATTTTCAGATGAGGATGACAGCCAATTCTTTTTGAATAAGAAGATCATTAAAATAGATCAAATTGATGCTGAATTTGAAAGTTATGGATTTTTATATTCTCAAAAAAAACAAACATCTTTACTATCAAAATTAAATTTAAATTCTTTTAAGGAAAAAATTGATAATAAGTCTGAAATATTTGAGGATTTTTATTTTTATGTTATCAAATCTCAATACAAGACAACTAAAAATGGAAAAAGATATATTTTATTAAATGTTATAAATGAGAGTGGATACTTTGATCTAAGGCTCTTTGATGACAAATTTGATATGAAATCTCTCCAAGCAAACTTTATTAAAACAAAAATTAAATCTTCAATAAAAAATGACTTTTATAATGTAAATATTGAAAAGATTGAAATATTAAAAGATGATGGACTCATTAATCAAATTTCTTATTTATCATTCCAAGATCTTTTTGATTTTGATAAAAATGACTCCCTCAATGAGGTAAAAATTAATAAAATTGATAAAATTTTAACTATTAGCCTCAATTAATTCTTGAAATAAAAGCTAATAACTAATATAAACCCTAAAAACAGATTAATGTTTTTCCGGTGCCAAATATGGTTTTCCTAGCATTAATCAAAGATTAACCGGAGGTTATAATGAACTTAGAAATATCTTTAGAAGACTTACTTAAAAATGGTTCCCATTTTGGTCATAACAAAAAACGTTGGAACCCAAAAATGGAAAAATTTATTATGGTGAAAAAATGGAACTCATATTTTAGATCTTAGAAAATCATTACCATTAATTGAAAATGCTCTGAAATTTGCTTAGAATGCTCTAAAAATAAAAAGAAATTTTTATTTGTTTCTACTAAAAACAACATGGTGAAATTGTAGAAAATATAGCAAAGGAAACAGGAAATTATTTTGTTAATTTTAGATGGTTAGGTGGAATGATTACTAACTGGAATACTGTTAAAAATTCAATCAATACTCTTAATAACTATGAAAATATTTTAAATTCTGATGAAACAGTTTTTACTAAAAAAGAATTATCAGATATCGAAAAGAAAAAAATAAGATTGCAGAAAAAACTCTTGGTGGTATTGTCGAAATGAAATCAACACCCGATGTCCTTTTCATTATTGATACAAATAGAGAGCATATCGCTGTTTTAGAAGCAAAAAATTAGGAATTCCGATTATAGGTATTGTTGATACCAATTGTGATCGAATTTAATCGATTATCCAATCCCTGCAAACGATAGTGGAGTTAAGTCTGTTCAATTTATTTTAGATAGTTTCAAAAAGTATTATCTACTAATACTAATGAAAATACTTCTGATGATGGAGAAAAGAATAATGAGTAGCATGGAATTAATCAAAAACTCAGAGAGACTACCGGAAGTGGAATGCTTGATTGCAAAAAGCTTATAACTATGAGAATAATGACGATCTTGATGCATCAGTAAAATGGCTAAGAGAAAAGGTATATTAAAAGCTCAAAAAAAAAACAGGATAGAGAAACTAATGAGGGTGTAATTTCACTTTATAATCATGAAGACTCTCTAAATTCTTTTTCTTTATGTAAAATAAAATGTGAAACAGATTTTGTTGCAAAAAATGATGATTTTTTATCATTTGCTAATCAATTAACAAAAGCTATACATGACTCAGATAATATTAATCCTCATGGAAATTTTGATGATATCAGCTCAATTTCTATTAATGGAAAAGATTTAAATTCTGCTCTGACAGATCTTATTTCTAAAATTGGTGAAAATATTCAAATAATTTCATATAAAAAATATAATTCAGAAAATTCAATTTTTATCAATTACTTACATAATAAATATAATTCTTCATGCTCTAAAATTGCATCAGTAGTAGAGATTTCAACAAATGATACAAAAAAAGCTTCAGAAATTTCAGATGAGTTAAAAGTAGTTGCCATGCAAGTTTCAGCAATGAAACCTATGGGTTTAAATGAAGAATCTTTAGATCCTAAAGTTCTAGATGATGAAAAAGATATTATACTTAAACAAATTGAAAATACCCCAGATGATAAAAGAACAAATTGTAAAAGGAAAGCTTAATAAATTTATCAAAGAAAATACTTTAATGGGCCAGGCTTTAATAACTGATCCAAAAAATACTGTTTCAAATTATATATCTGATTTATCGAAATCTAATAATTTAGAACTTAACATCAGTTCTATGGATTTATATACTATTTAATATGTTTAAAAATATCATGCTAAAGATTTCTGGAGAGTCTTTAGCAGGTGATAATGAACAAGGATTTGATTTTGATATACTAAATGATTTATCTAAAAATATTAAAATTTTAGCTAGCAAAAATATAAAAATATCTATAGTTCTAGGTGGTGGAAATTTTATTCGAGGTTCATCTTTTTCAAATGGAGTTGTTGATAGAGTAACTTCAGATTACATGGGTATGTTTGGTACTGTAATGAATTCTCTAGCACTTCAATCAAACTTAGAAAAAGTTGGAGTTCCTTCTAGAGTAATGACAGCAATTAGTATCAACAGAGTTGCAGAACCATATATTAAAAAAACAAAGCGACTAGGCATTTAGAAAAGAATAGAGTCGTTATATTTGCTTCAGGCACTGGCAATCCCTTTCTTTTCTACTGACACTGCTGCAGTTTTAAGAGCATCAGAAATGAAATCAGATATAATTTTTAAAGGTACTAAGGTAGATGGTATTTATGATAAAGATCCAATTAAAAATCCTAATGCAAAAAATTTCTGAAATCAGTTATAATGATTAACTATCTTAACCAAGAAATTAAAGTTATGATAGCACTGCCATATCATTAGCCAAAGATAGATCAATCCCAATAATCATATTTTCAATTTTGAATAGTTCTAATATTGTGGATATAGTTGAAGGGAAATGGTGATTATTCAATTATTAGGAGTTAATTAATATGTTCGATTTAAATGATTGTAAAAAACAGATGCATGAAACTGTTCAAGCTCATGAAAATGAACTTAAAAATATAAGAACAGGTAGAGTTTCACCAGATATACTTAAGACTATTATAGTTGGTCATATGGATCAAAGATGCCCATAGCAATTAGCAAATATTAACAACTTGAACAACATGACCTTAAAGCGTAAGTATTTGGGATAGTACTCTTGTAAAGGGCATAGAAAAATCCATTTAGAGTCCAACCTAGGTGTAACCCCTCAAACAGATGGCAATAATCTTCTTTTAAAGTTTCCAAAATTAACTTCAGAAAGAAGAAAGAGTTGAATTAAAATTATAAATGATATTTCTGAAAAATTTAAGATTTCCATAAGAAATATTCGAAGGAAATTTTATAGATAATGTTAAAAATTTCCGAAAAAGATAAGGAAATATCTATTGATGAAAGCAAAAATTTGTTTCTGATATTCAAAATTTAACTGACAATTTTATTAGTTTAATCGACTCCAGCTCATCTACTAAAGAAGAAAAGAAATACTTCATATATAGTTTTGAAAAATAAACTTAGTCATATTTCATTTATAATGGATGGAAATAACAATGGGCAAGAAAAAAATGATTTATCTCAGTATCATGCTTACAAAAGGGTGGAGAAAAACTTATCCAATTAACAAATTATTTATTTAGAAAATATAAGGTTCAAAATATTTCAGCTTTTGCACTTTCTTCAGATAACCTAAAAAGATCTAAATCAGCTATCTCAGAAATAAAAGTACTAAATAACTTTTTAGATAATTATTCCGAAAATGATGATTATTTTTTTCAAATAAAAATACTTGGAGAATTCAATTTTCTTGATAAAAAAAAACAAGAGATAAAATTTTATTCTTAAATAATAGATATAATAATTCTAAATTTAAATTGTATGTTTTTGAATTATAGCGGTAAAAATGATATTTTTGAATTCTCTAAAAATGTATTGAATAATTCAAAAAAAAAATTAACTAAAAAAATTTTGAAAAGTATTTAATTACAAAAAAAATTCCAAATCCTGAAATTCTAGTGGACCTGGGGGGTTTTAAAAGATTAAGTAACTTCTTATTATATGAGATAGCTTATGCAAAAATTATTTTTTTACTAATACACTTTGGCCAATTTAAATATTAAATTTATTGATAATGTTATTAGTAAATATAATAAAATTGAGAGAAAATTTGGAGCTTAAATCAAGTAGAATTATTATTGGCATTTTAATTTGCACTTTGCTTTTTTTTCTATCTTTTTTTCTTAAATTGGAATTAATTCTTTTACTTTTAATTTCTATATTTTCCTTTTATGAATTAATTTTAAATAAAATATTTAATAAAAAATCTTTAATTTCATCTGTTTTTATACTTATAATCTTTTTATTTTTGAAAATTTTCTGATTCATATTTTTTTTATTTTAAAAATTTTTTATATTATTTTTTTTTTTTAAAAATTTTGAGTTATTTATCCCAATTATCATCAAATTTTTTTAATTGAAATGCAAAATTTAAATTCTAGTTGATAGAAATATTTTTTACCCTTCTTCTTTTTTTTTTTAAATGATACTTTTGCTTATATTATAGGAAAAAAATATTGGAAAAATTATTATACCTTAATTAGTCCAAAAAAACATGGTCATCAATAGGTTCATTTTCAATATCATTTGTAATTTTTTTTTTTATGAGTTTTTCTTTATTTCAATCTGTTGTACTATAACTTTTTATTTATAGGTGTTTTTTTTTTCTTTAGTTAAAAGAAAATTCGAAATTAAAGACTTTTCAAAAAACTTAAGAGTCTAGGTATTCTTGATAGGCTTGATAGTTTTATTTTGCTATTATTAATTTTAAACTTTTTAGTCTAATTTATTTCTTATGAAAAATAGAATATTAATTATTGGTTCAACTGGCCAGTTAGGTTCTAAACTATTAAAATATTGTTATAACAATGATATTAATGGCTCAATAGTCTGTTTTAAAAAAAAAAAAATTTTTTAAAACAAAAAATGAATTTGGAATAAATAATTATTTCTGTTTAAATTCCAATGGAAAAAAAAATTATTTAATAATTATATAAGAAAAAAAAAATTAAAATTATTTATTTTTGGACATGGACCCAGACTTTTTGTATTTTGAAAAAAAAAATTTCCCATTAATTCTAAATCTATTTTCCCTATTGCAAAAAAAAATGATTATTGCGGGAAAAAACTTTAATTAATAATATAAATAATAATAGTAATATATTTACCCCCCCTTGACTCAGAACATTTTTCTTTAATGAATTCAAATACCTAAATAATGATATTTCAAAAATCTATATTACCGCTTCAGGAGGGCCTTTTTTTTTTAAAAAGAAAATTAATCTAAAAAATTAAGTTTTAAACAAGTTATTAATCATCCTAAATGGAAAATGGGTATTAGTAATAGTATTGATTCATCTAATTTTAAAAAAAAAAAGTCTTAGAAATTTTCAATTATCAAATTATTTACAATATAGATATTTCTAAAATTGATTTTTAGTACCCAGGATGCTTTCATACATGTTTATTATTTACGATGATAGCACCATATCTTTTAATTGTTTTGATAATGATATGATTATTCCTTTGACTAAACCATTGACTTATTTATTTAAAAAAAAAATAAAGTCTAATAAATCTCAATCATCTAAAATTTTTAATTTTAAAAATCTAAAAGTTGAACCTTTCAATGACAAAAGATTTAAAATTAGAAAATACTTAAATTTATTTTAAAAAAATCTAAATCACACTCAAAAATTAAATTTATGCTTTTAAATAATATAGTCATAATCTTTACCCACTAATAAATTAAAATATGATAATATAATTGAGTATATATATGATAATTTAAGAAAAAATTTTTCGGAAAGAGTTTTAAAAATATTAAAGAAATTATAAACTTTATAAAAAAAATTTTAAACTAAAAAATGAAATATTTAATTTAAAATTTTTTATTTATATTTTTTGTTTTTATTTTTTATAAAATTACTTTTATTTTAATATTATTTCTGGCAATGACCGTTTATCATTAGTAGATATTATCACTAACTAATATCGATTTTTCTGATGAAAAATTTTGATATTAATGAAATTAACATATTAGTATCTGATATCTATAAATCAGATTTAATAGAAAATATTTCATATAGTATTGACCCAAAAATTTTGTAAATTTAAAAATTAAAAAACAAAAATTGTAGAAAAAAATTTTTATTAATGGAAATCTACGGTTTTCTGTGTGAAATAATTAAATTTTTTATCCTTAAAAGATAATTATCTGTTTTCAAAAAATCTTTCGAATGATATTACTTTAATTTCAAACCTCTTAAGACTATAGGTTATAAAAAATTAGTATTATTTCTACTACTGAAAAATACAATGAAGATAGAATAAATTTAATCATAAATATTGAAGAAGGTACGGTCTCTAATATTGTAGACATAAGTTTTTGGAAATACTTTTTCTCTGATAATTATTTAAAAAGTAAAACCCAAACTAAACCTAAAGGATTTCTTAATATTTTCTCATCAGGATCAAACATGGTAGTGAGTTAACTGATTTCGATATAAGTATAATTTCAAATCTTTATAAAAGTATGGTTTTCAATAAAACTCAATTACATATGAATTAATTCAACATTTTAAAGGAATTCATATGTTTTAAAATTTTATATTAAAGAAAATAAAAGAATTTTTTTTCCCGATATCAATTTAATATTTTATCTGACGTTTATCAATATTTTAACGAAGGCACTCTTTGTTGGTTAAAAAGTTAAAAAATGGCAACTTTATGATAGTCAATTAAAGACAAGCCTATACTCAAGATATTCAATTTTTATCATCTAATTCATATTTTGATCTTTCATTTAAATACGAAATTCTAACAATAATGAAAAATATATCTTTCTATTAATGAATTTATCTTGGAGCCTTTTATGTTAACCAGATTTTTATTGATGGGAATAAAATCACTTAAAGATAAAACTATTAAAATCAAAATTAAATTTTGAGCCTGGTGATTTTATAATCCCGGGAAAATTAATGGACTCCAAAAAAGTTAGAAGGTTAAAATATATAAAGTATATCAATTAGTGAAACTCAGAATAATGACTTAAAGATTTTATCTTTCAATAGATGAAAATCTTAAAACTGGCAACATTCTTTTTGCTGGTTATATTTCAGGTGACACTGGCTTAGGCTTTAGTTTTAATATAAAAGATTTTAATTTTTTTGGTTCAGGAAATGAAATCGACTCTAGTTTTAATATTAACACAGAAGAAGTTCTTTAGAATATCTTATAATCAAAATATTCGAATGAGTCCAGATTAACTAATACTTATACAGTTTTTAATTCTGAAAATGATCTAACAGACTCTTTTGGTTTTAAAAGCTCAGAATATGGTTTTTTGTATATAAAATCAATTATGACTATTCTAAGTCAATTGATGTTTCTACTGGCGTTGCCATAAAAAGTCTCGGGGACATTCTCAAGTTAGTTCAGAAAATTTTATAATTGATAATAAGGGACGTCTAATCTTATAAATTTAATATTTCAAATAAATTCAAGTTCCTTAAAATAATTATTTATATCCAACAAATGGTATTAGAAATTCTTTAAAAATAGAATATTCACCAATGAAAAATCAAACGACAGTTTTATAAATTTAATATCAGTAATTCTAATTATTTTTAAATTTAGAGAGGATAGTTTTCTTTTTATAAACAATAATTTTGGTATTTTGCTGACTCAATAAATGGAAATTTAAAAACTACCAATGCTTTTAGCTTGGTGGATTGGTAAAGGATTTGACTATAGAGGTGTTGGACCATTCTCTAATAATATTTATTTAGGAGGCAATAAAATTTTCAGTTCTACTCTTGGTTATGGAGCTAATTTATCTTTGATAAACAGGATAATATTTATTTTAAGTTATTTTATTCAATGGGTTCTTTATGGGATAGTGATTATATTGACGATCCTTTTGAAATTAGATCCTCTGCAGGTATAGCCTTAGATTTAATTACACCAATTGGTCCAATATCATTAACCTATGCATTACCTTTAGAAAAAAAAATTCAGATAAGACTAGGAATTTAATTTCTTTAGGTACATCTTTTAAATTGATATATAAGTTTAATAGATACGATTTTTATCCAAAAGAAAAATAATCTGAATACATCTAATGTTATTAATTTAATCAATTCTAATTTAATTGATTCTAACTTAAAAATAAATTTGATATTAATGATATATCTTCAAATTATAGGGCGCAGGAAAATTCAATTTATTTTGCCCATAATTTGCCAAAAATGACTTATTGAAATTAAAAATATACTCTTTGTTACAAGATAATAAACAACTCTATGATAATATTAAAATTCATTCAAAGTTATTATCAAATAATATAAGTGAGCTTATAACAAGATCCTAAACCATATGTATTATCATGAAGATAATATTGAATTCGAAGATGACTATATTTTTAATGAAGGATCTTATTTTTCAAAATATTCAGCAATTCATGACTCCTCAAAAATTGGTAAAAATTGTGTTATTGGACGGGGTGTTAAGATTGGTAAAAATTGTATTATTAAAAATAACGTTGTAATTAAGAATGCAGTTCTTTTTGATAACGTAGTTATTTGTGATAACACCTCAATTGGTTCAACAGGTTTCGGTTTCAGCTTAGATAGTTTAGGGTCAATTAATTTAAATCCTCAATTGGGAATTGTAGTAATGAAAATAATGTACATATAGGCTCGAACTGTAGTATCGATAGAGCGAAACTTGACTATACTTTTATTGGTAAAAACTCCATGATTGATAATCAGGTTCATATTGCTCATAATGTAAATATCGATGAAAATGCATGTATAGCTGCTCAAACAGGAATATCAGGAAGTACAAAAATTGGAAAAAATATGATATGCGGAGGGCAGGTTGGCTTTTGCTGGCCATATAAGTATTGGAAATAATGTTGTTATAGCAGCTAAAAGTGGAGTAACTAAAAATATCAAGGATAATTCTAGGATTGCAGGTTTTCCTGCTGTAGATTTAAAATTATGGAAAAAGACAATAATAAAATTAAGAAAACAGTAGATATCACTGAAATTCAATCAGTTCTACCACATAGGTATCCATTTTTATTGATCGATAACATTTTAGAGTATGAACCTGATATATCTGCCCATGCAAGAAAATGTGTAACTATTAACGAACCTTTTTTCAAGGTCATTTTCCAAATAGACCATTAATGCCAGGTGTTTTGGTTATAGAACCCTTAGCCAGGCCGCATGTTTTACTGTCGCAACTAAACTAAAAGAAACAATAAGAACCTTGGAGTTTCTTTTAAAACAATTGTTTAAATGTAAATTTAAAAAACCCAATTTTCCAGGGATGTCTTGGATTTTAAAGTTAAAGGATAAATAAAGTAAAAAATGTTTACAAATTTGAAGGTAAATGTTTTTTTAATTGATGTTATACATGCTAAATGTATTTTTTCAGCAATGATTCATGACATCCCAATTTTCATCCAAGTAGTTAATCCCCGAAAAAGTAAATTTAGCCAATAATTTTAAAAAATTGGCCCTCATTGTTTTTAAATGGAAATTTTAATATTGGAAAAAACAGAATTAAAATCACATTTTTTATTTCTGGAACACCAATTTTTTGGGAAAAAAAAATTTTATCCTTTTTTTCCAAATATAGGAGGGACCCTTTAAGATTTAAAATTCAAAGGGAAGATAGCAGTCTTTTTATTGGTGACTCTAATTTTTTCCCGAGAAAATGTCACCTTTAAAGCAAGGGACAAAAGATGGTGGAATGTTTAAAAAAAATAAATAATAAAAATTTATTTATGACAGGTGTTCACATTGCCAGATTGTAATTTTGGGTAATGAAAACATTTTTGTTAATCAAGTAACTTTAGGCGGTCATGTTAATATAATGAATAATGTAGTAGTGGGAGGCTTACCCGCAATAACCAATTTTTCCATTTCTTACACAATGATTGGGGGATGAGTGGAATTGAAAAAAATGTTCTTCCTTTTAGTCTCGCAATAGGAAATAGAGCAAAACTAAGAGGACTAAATTTTTAGAAAGGAAAAGGGAAAGGAAAAATTTTAAAAAAACGGAAATAGGAAAGGGGATCAATGAATCCAGGGATCAATATCTTAACGGAATAGACTTAGATAGAAATTTAAAAATAGACTCTTTTTTTTTGACTATAATAAAATATTAAATCAAAAACTTGGCCACATACAAAAATGATATAATTTCATAGCAGGATCTGGTGATTTTGCTTTGAAGTTGCTAACTTTTTTAAATAAGAAAAAAAAGAAATCATATTAAAACTTTGTCTAAAAATTTAAAATTTCCAAAAATATAAAAAGTTAGTTTCTTATTTTGATATTAGAGATATTGAAAAAATAATAAAATTCATAAAAAAAAAATTAAATTTTTAAGGTTTTAATTATTGGATATGTTCATTTACCCCCAATAAAAAAAATAAAACTTTCCCCCTTTCTTCAAAAATTGATTTTATCAAAAAACCCCTTTTTTAAAAGATATTAAAATCAATCAAAAATACTAAAAAATTTTGTTAAAAATAAAAATCTGAAAAATTTTCCCCTTTAAAAAAATTTTTTTTAATAAATTCTTGATTAATTATTAGAAAAACATCAAGAGAAACAAAAACAAAAAAATTTTTATAAATCTATTTTGAAGGGAAATCATCGATAATAAAGAAAATATTTTCCCCCTTTAAATTTTTCTCAATCTTTTTTGGGAATGGATGGGGATAGAATTATCACAATTGAAGATATTTTTGGAACTGACAATATGATTAAAAAAACAAAAAAAAAAATAAACAATTTAAAAATCTAATTTTATAAAATTTTATTAAAAGATCAAAAAAATGGGAAAAAGATTTCCCCATTATTGGAAACCAAACTTTAAATTATTAATTAAATTTAATTTTTTTAAAACCGTTTGTCTGGGAAATAAAAAAGTCATTGTTGCTAATAAAAATTCATTTATAGAAAAAAAATTTTTAAATCTAAATTAAGTTTAAAATTTTAATTTAATTGAAAATATTTTTTTTTTAACTTTTGAACAATCGGCAAAGAAAATTTAAAGGTTGTATTAAATAATAAATTTTTTTAAAATAATATTGAAAAGATATATACCTTTGGAATGTCTGAAAAAAGGGCTTACCCCTTTTAAAAACTTAACTAATATGAAAATAAAATCTTTGATGGGGTATATTGATATTTTTAAAAAACTACCTTATTTGTTTAAATTAAGAAATTCTTTAAATTTTTTTGTTAAAAGATAATAATTTTTTTACATATATTTTTTATAGACTCTTTTGATTTTTCAAAATTTTATCTAAATAAATTTAAAAAAAGTTCGGTTAAATATTGGCCCGTTAAAAAGGTCCCCTGTTTTTTATGGAAAAAAAAAGCAAAATTCATTAATGAATATTTTGATCATATTTTTTTAATATTTGGAAAATTGAAAGAAAATTTTACCATAAAGAGAAATATTTATTTGGACATCCTTTTCTAGAAAATATTGTTTTTTAAAAATAAAGATAAATTTCCAATTAAAAAATATTGGTATTTTTTTTTGGCAGTAGATATCAAGAAATAATACCTAACATTCCAATTATTCTAAAACTAATTAAAAATTTAAAAAAATTAGATAATTTTAATTTTCACTTTTTTTTTTACAAAGAGTTTGAACATCTTATT
>BOYI01000002.1 GCA_019651435.1 Pelagibacteraceae bacterium | reverse complement strand
ATTTTGGGTTTTTTTAACAAAAAAAAGACATAATCAAATACATATGAAATTTTTACCGGGGTTCCCTTAGCTGTCTTGCCATCACCTAGTAGACAAAAAAAAAGTTAAACCCTTTTTATCTTTTCAACAAAAATAAAATGAGCTCTAGAAAATTTTTTCACTATGATAAAAAATAATTTTGGTTTTACTCATGGAAAATTTATATGAAATCTTCAATAGTTATTACCCAAAAAAAGCCTCACTTATCTCGTCCAACACAAAAAGATTTTTTACTAATTGGGATACGGCGCACTCTATCCATCCTGTTGCAGGCCGGGGTGGAACCTAGGTATTAAAGATATCCAATCATTATGTTCTTGTTTAGATAAATACGATATTAAATGATAAAAATTTTGACGATTATTACTTTTCCAAGAGAATTATTGAAAATTTAACGTATTTAACATTTACTAATATACTCAATCACTTTATGAAAATAAAAAACCAATCTCAAAATCTATAATTAAAGCTAGCCACTTTGTCTTATCTAAATTTCCATATTTAAAAAATTTGTTTTTTAAGCAGGCTATGGGAAAATAGTTGAGCTTATTTGAATTATTATTACTGACAACTTAAAAAAGTGTTCAGATCCAAAATTGGTTGTTTGTTATAACTCTGAAGAAGATTAGGCGATTCAAAATTTAGCTTGTTTATCAATTTTATTAAAGGGCAGCATTCCCAGGGTAGATAGTAATTGAAGGTTAGAAGTTTCAGACAATACATTCTTATCAATCTCAAGTTTTTCATTTTGAAGAAATTTTCGTATTTGGTGATAAAAGAGTCTCTATCGATTTGAGGTTCTAAAGTATTTAAATCATCTGCATAATCATGACATAATCTTGCTTTGATAAAAACCCATTTCGTTAAATTTCTTTCCTTTAAGATAAATCGACAAATTCCCTCTAAGTTTAAAACTATTCTATAATCGGTGTTTCGATGAATGAGGTGATTTTGCCAAAAGCCCATCATAAAAGTTCATTATTATTATTTTTAGGGGATCAACCATCATTCTAGGGCTTCTTTAAGCTATCAAAAGCCATTTTTACATATCTTTCCTCAAATATATTTAGAGGAATTTACCAAAGGGTAGAGGGCACTTATCTAAAGGAAAAAAAGGGATGGATGAAGGAATTTGATAAATTTTTAACTTCAAAAAATTTTTTTAATATTATCTTCCATTATTTAAACATAGGTTGATAATTGTTTTCGTGCAAGATTACTTTTGGGATCAGTAAACCAAAGCATATCAAAATATTTTTAAAAGTTTTTTTTTAGCACCCTTCATCATTCCACTTTGAGTCTTGTTCATAAATTGTCAGTAATTCTTAAACCCCAAGTTTTATTTCATTTGATGAAAGATATTTTTCAGCAAGCTCAAATCTTTTTTTTTATTATTAGGTTCATTGCTAACTAAAGATTTTAATTTTTTAACCACCCCCCTTTATTACCTATTTTGAAAGTAATTTATTAATTTTTGCTATTTCTTCTTTTTTAATGTTTCTCATCAAAAGGTTTCCCATCATTTCTTTGGCATCATTAATTTTTTTTTAAGTTGAAATTAAACATTTTAATAACCCATTTATGACTTTGGGGTTCCAGGATCCATTCCAACAAGTGTTTCTAAATTTGTTGGTTTCTTGAAATTTTTTGGATCTTTAAATAAATTATCTGCTTTTCAATTAGTTTGGGAATGTTACCTGGGGCATAAATTAATTTTTTTATCTTTAATTTAAATTTCATTGGTTGGGCCTGAAAAGCATCTAGGGGTTTCCCTCTAAAAACCATAAACTGCGGTTTTGATTGGATTTTAAATTTGGGCCAGAATACCTTGATTTTCGCCCACATTAATTTGGCAAGAATGATTTTCCCTTTCCTTTTTTTTAAACCCAAATTTTTCAAAATTTTGGAGTTAATTGTTTCAGGCCCACCCCAAAGGAGCCCAAAATAAAAATCACAGGGGTTTTTTTTGGATTTTTCGATAACTTTTTTTCTAAATTGTTTTGATTAATTCTTTTAACAAAAGACAAAATTATAGAAATAGTTTTCCCCCCTTTATTTCCAATACATTTTTTAAATTAAAACCCTTTTTAGCTTGATAGCCCGAAAGGAAGTTTATAAATATTATTCTTTTTTAAGGGGGGTTTAAGCTCAGGGTAGAGCGAAACCCTTGCCAAGGTTGAAGTCGAGGGTTCAAATTTTCCCTTCCGCCCGGGTTTTTTTCCAAATAAATTCCCAATTACTTTTTTATTTCCCTTTTTTTTTAAAAAGAAAACCTTTTAGTGTTTTAAAAAATTTTGATTTTTTAATTTTTTTAAAAATTTTTTTTTTAAAAACGAAAAAAATTTTGAAATTTAACAATTTTTTAATTTTAAATTTTTAATTTTTTAAATTTTTTTGTTGGATCCCAAAAAAAATTTTTTTATTTTAATTAAAGGGGAAAAAGGGAAGGTCTAAAAGGAGGAACTTTAATTTTTAATTTCAAACAAAAATTTTAAATTTTTAAAAGGGTAAAAAATTTTTCTAAAATTTTTTTTTCCGGGGGCCCAACCACTTATGGGTTTAACATCCCCAAAAATCCCTTTTAATTAAAATTTTGGTTTCTTTTTAATTGCCTTTTGTTTTTTAATTTTTTTTTAAAAAAAAAGGGAAAAAAATTTTTAAAAAAAGTAAATTTTTCCTGAAACATAAAAAAAAAAAATTTTTTTTAAAATTTTATTAAATTAAATTTAAATTTTTAATTTAAGGCCCAAATCCAAAAAAAAGGAACCTAAAAAGAAGAAATCCCCCTTTTTGGGCCTTTTTTTTTTAAAAATATCAATTTTGTTTAAAAAAATTTAAGGTTTTGAACCCGTTGTGAAAACCAAATTTAAAGGATAATAAAACCAAAAAGCATCTAAATTTCCCGGCAACCGATCCCAAGTAAATATTAAATTTTAAAATTTCGTTATTTGCAGACATAAATTGTAGAAATGGGAATAAACCAAACAAATTTTTTTGGATTTAAAATTGAAAATACTAAAATTTTTAAAAAAAGGAAACGGTATTTTCTTTTTATCTTTTTTTTTTCTTTTCTTTTTTTTTTAAAAAAGATTTTTAACCCCAAGGGAAAATTTAAAAAAAAGATCGAAAAAATTTTTTAATCCATTAAAAAAAGGGATATTAGTTTTTTTTAATTAATCCAACCCTTAAAACGGGGAATGTTGCATAAACAGCAATTCCTATTCCATGACCTATTGAAGTTAAAATACCATTATATCTTCCTTTAAAAATAGCATTGTTAATAACTACTGCCATACTAGGTCCTGGAGACATTGCTCCTAATAAGCAAACTGTAAAAACTTGTACAAAAGTAATTAATGTCATTTAGTTTAAGAAAAGTTTGCTGGAATTTCTTTATTTTCTAGATCCTGTGATTTAATAGTTTTTATTAATTCTTGAGATGCATTTGTATGGATTGCCCTTTTTGTATATTTCCAAATAGGAAGATCTTTATGACTGTTACCTAAATAATCAAAATCATGAATTTTTAAATTTTCTTTTATAAATTGAACCTTATTACTGCCTACCATATTAAAATTATCTCTTGTTCCAAAAGACTCAAAAAAAATATTCAAATACCTTCCCATCTGGTCAACAAGTATTTGATGACTTCCAGATATAAGATAAACAACCCGATGCCTATTTTTTACCTCTCTTATGAAATCAAAAGCCGCCTTATTAAAAGTTAAATTTTCAAAAGGGATGTCAAAATTTCTTGAAATTTTATCTTTCAAATATGGTTTTCCTTTGAACAAAAAAACCAATAAGTAAAATATAGTTCTAAATGGATAATTTTTTAAAGAGTGTGAAAATGCTAAATTAGACAAATCTTCTTTGATTAATGTCCCATCCAAGTCGACAAATAAAATCTTATTATCATCCATGTTTTTTAAAATAAGAAACAGTAATTGTGATATTTTTTGGGGAAGTTTTCTCTTTTATGTTTCCAATACAATCAGCCTTTATCTGATCACCCTTTTTTATAATTCTCTCGTATATCAATAATTTTACATTTTGTATTTCTTTATCTTTAAAGTTTTTTCTTCCCTGTTTTTCTTCAGGAAATTTTTGAAAAAAATCCTCAATTATTTTAATTGAGTATTTTTGTTGGAATGATACATTCTCATATCTTTTCATTAAAATAAATTTACTTTTTGGGGGAGTGTTTTTAAAAATTTCGATCAATGTTTAAAATGACGATCACTTAATCTAAAAAAATTTAATTTATTTTTTTTTACATAAGACTCTATTTTTTTATCATTTTGTGATCCCATAGGTGCAAAAATATCAATTTTAATCTTTTCTTTTTTTATAAATTCTAAAGAGTCAGTAAATGGGAAAAAAGCATCAGAAAATAGTGATAAGTTTTTTAATTTTTTATAATCATGTTTCTGTTTTAATTTATAAAAAAAATTTTGAAGAGCAAACAATTTTGGGTGTCTGCCCACCAGACTTAGAAACTAAACTATCATTGTCAAATAAAGCCCTTTATTAGATTTAATATATTTAAGAATATTTAAAAAAAATTTAGTTGGTCTTTATTTTAATTTAAACCCCAAAATAAATTTTTTTTGAGAATTTTGTTATTGCTATCTTGTATTAGTGCTCCTGCAAATATAGGGTCTTTTTTTCTTTTTTTTTTTAAACTTTTTTAAATTTTTTTTATTCTCGATTTTTTTTTTTTTTTTTGTAATAATTTAATAACATCTTTTTCAAACCCAGGTGCTGCAATAACCTCATAAAAATTTTTTACTAAGAAGCTTAGCTGTTTCTAATGTTAGTTTTTGATTAAAAGCAACTATTCCACCAAAGGCACTTAAAGGATCTCCTGCTAGGGCTTTAAGATAACTATCTTTTTGTCTTTTTTTAATAGCACCACCACAAGGGATATTGTGTTTGACAATAGTACAAATATTTTCTTTGGAAGAAGAATGATAAGCAATATTAATAGCTGCATCTAAGTCTAGAAGATTATTATAACTCAGTTTTTTCTCGCCACCCAATTGTTCAAAGCTATTTTCATTAACTAATGCAATAGCTTTTTGCTGTGGATTTTCACCATAACGTAATGGATATTCCTCTGTTTTAATTCCTTGAAACCAGTTAGCTATAGCGATGTCATAATGTGTAATATGTTGTAATGCTTTTATTGCGTATTTTTTCTTCTCAATTTAGAATTTGGTAATTTGCGAATAATTTGTTTGTAATCAGTTGGGCTAACAATAGGTGTTGTCTTTGTATAATTTTTGATTGCCGCTCTTATAAGACTGTGGCCACCAATATCAATCATTTCAATAATTTCATCAGATTTTTTGGTTTTTTTAATTGTTTCTTCAAAAGGGTACAAATTAATAATTAACATATCGAAATTAACAATTTTTTCAGATTTCAATTCTTTTTGATGGCTTGAGATTGGGTTCCTAAGAGCCCTCCAAAAATTTTAGGATGAAGAGTTTTTACTCTGCCCCCTAATATTTCTTTTTGTTTTGTATATTTAGAAATTTCAATATGTGGAATATTATTCTTTTTTAAAAAATCAGAGGTTCCTCCAGTAGAGTATATTGTAAATTTTTTTTTAATTAGAAATTTAGCAATAATGTCTAAATCTGTTTTATCGTAAACTGATATAATTACATTTTTAGTCATTAGTTAAAAAAATCATATAGTTGATTAGATGCTTGAGTTAAATTTTCTTGTTTAAATAAAAAAGATCCAGCAACTAAAATATTAGCCCCAGCATCAACACATTTTTTTCCTGTTTCATAATTAACCCCACCATCAACCTCTAAATCAATATGAAGTTGATTGTTGGAAATATAGTTTTTTAATTGATTTATTTTTAATAATTGATCTTCCATAAATTTTTGGCCACCAAAGCCTGGCTCAACAGTCATAATTATAATTTGATCAATATCATTAAGATAAGGTTTAAGGTCTTCCCAAGGAGTTGCTGGTTTAATAGCAATTCCACATTTAATATTATTTGTTTTAATTTTAGAGATTAATTCTTTTATATTTTCATCTATTTCTAAATGAAAAGTAATTATATCTGAGCCAGCTTTGACATAGTCATCAAGAAATTTTCCAACACGATTGATCATTAAGTGAACATCAAAGATCTTCTTTGAATATTGGCGAACATTTGAAATAAATTGTGGCCCAAAAGTTAAGTTAGGAACAAAATCCCCATCCATTACATCAAAATGAATATATTCAGCCTTAGACTGATCAATTAGTTTGACTGTATCTTGCATATTTGCAAAAGAACCGCCAAGGATGGAAGGTGATATTGTAATGTTCATTTTGTTTTTTCTAATACCGATACAAAAAATATATCAGAGCCACCTAATTCTTTGAATTTGAGTGGATTGATAAAATATCCATTCTGTCTTTTTATCATTTTATCAGACTGTAAACTAAGTGTACGGATATTCTTATGTTTTTGAGCAATTTTATCAATGACATTGATTGTCTCAAAGGGATGAAAAGAGCATACAATATAAACAATTATCCCATTATCATCTAAAATGTTAATTGCTTTGTCGAGCATTTGTATTTGAATTTTTTGGTTTCGTTTCAGTTTTGATTGATTGATTTTTGATGCAACATCAGGATTACGGCGGAAAGTTCCAAGGGCACTGCACGGGGCATCTAAAAGAATAGACGGAATATTTTGATTCTTTGTTAATTTTAAAAAATCTTTTTTTTGAATTTTTATATTTAGGCCCAATCTTTTTAGATTTTGTTTAAATTTAATGATTTGAGAATTAGACTTATCAATACAATCCACCTCATATCCTAAAGAGTGTAAAAGTATAGATTTGCCCCCAGGGGCAGAACATACATCAAGTATTTTTTTTGATTGAAAAAATTGATGAGTTGTATGAATGACTTCATAATTTCCAATATCTTGAACAAAACAATTTTTTAACAATTTTGATTTAAATGGCAGAACTCTTTTTTCATAAATAGCTTCTTTGTGATCGTTTAGGCTAATTTGATAATCTACAGGTTTTGTAAAAAAGGTTTGGTATAGATATTCTCTAATTTTATTACTAGAAAATATTTTATCTAAAATTTTTTGAAAATTATCAGGAAGATTTTTTTCTAATGTTAAATTTTCTTGATCTCGAAGAATATTTCTTAAAACAGCATTAATGAGTTTGGATTTATCAAATTGTTTTGAAAATTCTACAGCATCATGAACTATTGCATGTTCGGGTTTCTTGGAAAAAAAAATGAGTACTAAATTTATTTTAAGAATAATTAAAATATTCTTGGGGGTTTTGTCACTTATATATTTTTTGAGCAAAAGATAAAAATTTTCAAAATTGCGATAATACTCTTGGATCGCTAAGAATAAAAATCCTCTTTTAATAGGATCAAATTTTTCAACTGCAGCGTCAATGCTGCCGCCTTCATCAATACGTTTTATCGATTGATATAAATTAGCAATATCTGATTGATTAGATATCTTTAGACCCGTCTATTAAAGATTGCACCACTCCAGGATCTGCTAAAGTTGAAGTATCACCTAATTGATCTTCCTCATTTGATGCGATTTTACGAAGAATTCTTCTCATGATTTTCCCTGATCTTGTTTTTGGTAGTCCTGGTGAAAATTGTATTTTATCAGGTGTAGCAATAGGCCCAATTTTTTGTCGTATCCATTGTATAAGTTCTTTTTTTAATTCATCACTAACTTCAACTCCCGTATTAGTAGTGACATATGCATAAATTCCCTGGCCTTTAATATCGTGAGGATATCCTACAACAGCTGCTTCAGAGACGAGTTCATGCTCTACAAAGGCACTTTCAATTTCAGCAGTGCCAAGTAAGTGACCTGATACATTAATACAATCATCAACTCTCCCTGTTATCCAATAAAAACCATCTTTATCTCTACGACATCCATCGCCAGTAAAATATTTTCCTTTAAATTGACTAAAATAAGTATCAATAAAACGCTGATGATCTCCATAAACTGTTCTCATTTGACCAGGCCAACTATCTAAAATGCAAAGCTTGCCCTCACATTCTCCCTCTAAAATATTTCCATTATCATCTACAATTGCAGCTTCAATTCCAAAATAGGGTTGTGTTGCACTTCCAGGTTTAAGTTTAGTGACACCTGGTATGGGAGAAATTAAATGTCCTCCTGTTTCTGTTTGCCACCATGTATCAATAACAGGACATTTATCTTTACCAACTATCGATGAATACCAATTCCAAGCTTCAGGATTAATTGGTTCACCAACTGTTCCTAAAATTCTCAAAGAACTTAAATCACATTTTTCAATAAAAGAGTTTCCCTCTTTCATTAAAGATCTTAATACAGTTGGCGCTGTGTAAAAAATATTAACTTTGTATTTATCACAAACTTCCCAAAATCGAGAAAAGTCAGGATAGTTAGGCACGCCTTCAAACAATAATGTTTTACCTCCGTTTGCAAGCGGACCATAAACTGAATAAGAGTGTCCTGTAATCCAACCAGCATCAGCGGTACACCAATAAACATCTCCTGGATGATAGTCAAAAGAGTACTTATGCGTAAATGAGGCATAAACTAAATATCCTCCTGTAGTATGAAGAACACCTTTTGGCTTACCTGTAGAACCAGATGTATATAAAATGAAAAGAGGATCTTCTGCATTCATTGATACACATTCACATTGATCATCAACTTCTTTAACTAATTCATCATAATAAAAATTATTATCTTTATGTAGCTCGTCTTGAGTATTTGTATATCGAATAACAAGAGTTTTTATAGAACTATCACAACTCTCTAAAGCTGTATTAATATATTTTTTTAGTGGAATTATTTTTCCACCTCGAACACCTTCATCAGCAGTAATTACAAATTGAGATTTACAATCTTTGATACGTCCTGCAATTGACTCTGGTGCAAAGCCTCCAAAGATTACTGAATGTATTGCACCTATTCTTGCACAAGCCAACATAGCAAATGCAACTTCAGGAATCATAGTTAAATAAATTGTTACGCGATCACCTTTTTTCACCCCAAGTTTTTTGAGAACATTGGCAAATCGACTGACCTCACTTTGTAATTCTTTATAGGTATAAGTTTTTGATTGGCTAGGATCATCTCCCTCCCAAATAATGGCCGTATCATCAGGTCTTTGCTCAGCATGTCGATCCACACAGTTATAACAAACGTTTAATTCTCCATCTTCAAACCACTTAATAGAAACATCTCCCTCGTAGTTGGTATTTTTAACTTTAGTGAAATCTTTAAACCAAGTGACTTGAGATTTGGCAATTTTTGACCAAAACTGTTCTTTATTACTAAAAGACTCAGCATACATTTGATCATATTGTTCTTGAGTGAGCAGTGGATTAGATAAAGGAAAGTCTTTCATTTTTTTTCACTCATCTTAATTAATTTCTTCCATTGGTTCAATTTCACAGGCATCACACTTAATCGAGACTGTTTAACTAAAGGAAAATCATCAAAAAAAGGATCGGCTTTAATTTCTGCTAAGTAAACCTCATTTAAATCTTTTACATATTTTACATCAACCATTCCAAAAATTCCTTTTTTATCAGTCTGTGATCAGGGTAATACTCTTTAACCACTCTCATAATTCCTTTAATGGCTTTTTCAGAGACAGAGCTATAAAACAAACATTCATCTCCTTTTTTCATCTGTTTCATATAGTTAGCTGCCTGATAATTTCGAACACCATCCCAATGTTCTACTTTTTTCTTTTTTTGTTGCTCCCATGACCAAGTCTCAGGTTCAGATTTCATTAACCAATAATTTTTAGAAGTTTTCATGAATAAGTGTATTAGGGCTAGGCCTCACATTGTAATTATTAAATTTATTTTTACTAGATTTTAAAATTTCAATTGCATTCCAACCAATCATCGCAGCATTGTCCGTGCAATACGCCATGGGCACTTGATGATAATCAATGCCCTTATCTTCAATAAAGTTTTTTAAAAGGCCGTTAACGTACTGATTAGCAGCAACGCCACCACAAATAGAAAAATCTTTAATTTTTATTTTCTTTTTTTATGAGCTCAGCAAAGGCATTTAATAATTTTATTTAGAAAAATCTCACCGACTGTAAATTGAAAAGAAGCAGAAAAATTTCTCAAAAACTTTTTTTGTAATTTATTATTTTTGATGACTTGAATAGCTGAAGTCTTTAATCCAGAAAAAGAAAAATTACAGTCTTTTACTTTTGATAAAGGCTGGGGCAAATTAAAAGTAGATGGATCCCCACCTAATGCTAATTTTTCAATTCTGGCCCACCAGGGTATCCTAACCCCATTGCTTTTGCCACTTTATCAAAACACTCACCTGCAGAGTCATCAATGGTTGAACCAAGAGTAATAAATTTTTTAGCACTTTTCACAAGAACGAGTGCTGTATTTCCCCCAGATACAAGTAAACATAAATAAGGAAACGATAGCTTCAGAGACAAGACGAGGCGATAATAAATGTGCTTGTAGGTGATTGATGGGAATAATTTTTTTTTGATGGGAAAGGGCCAAACCTTTTGCAAAAGATGATCCTACAATTAGTCCACCAATTAATCCTGGTCCATAAGTTGAAGCAATCGCATCAATTTTGGCAAAATTTATTTTTTTTTGAAATTTTGATAAATGATCCATGATATCTAGGTGCTGTCGTGCTGCCATTTCGGGTACTACGCCGCCATGATCTTTATGAAATTTCCTATGATTAATTGTTTCAAGAAACTCAACACTTTTATCATCATTTACAATGGCGAAGGAGGTATCATCACAAGAACTTTCTATTGCTAAAACTTTCATTATTATAAAAAAATATAGATTCTTATTGAATGTCTGAAAATCAAAAAAATGACAGTAAAAAAAGTTTTCTACAACGAAATCTTTTTCTTCTAATCGTCTTATTTATAATCGTGGCAGGAGGGGGAGGCTACTTCTACCAAAATAACATTCTGACCTTTCAAACTACAAAGCAAGCAAATTAAAATGAAACCGTAGTCCCCGATATTCAGTAAGAGTTAAGCCTGTTTTAGATACCAATAGTCAAGAACTACAAGCTAAAGTCGATCGCCTTGAGTCTTTAATTTTAGAATTAGCAAAGAATGTTCAAAAAATACCTCAATCTACGATCGTTCAACCCAGAGCCACCACAACAAGTTGTTTTATCCAACGATGAAGCATATGAGCTTATTTTTTCGATCAATCAAATTATTACCAACATTGATCAGCAACAAATTCGAAATAAAAATATTCAAAAACTTCAAAATCAATATCTATTTTTTAATGATCAAAAATTTGAAGAGCTCTTAACTATTCCAGATTACACTTATTTACTCCAACAAATACAATCAAAGTGAAAAACGTTTTGTACAAAAAGAGTTTATGAAAAATAATAATTTTTCTTGGTTAAAAAAAATATTGAAAATATTTTTGAAATTAATATTGCCAAAAACACTTCTACTCCTATGGCAGCTTATATCAATGCGTTAATGAACAGACAGTATGATCTCGCCCTCATTGAATATGAAAAACTCAGTCTAATCAAAAATATTTTTCAAGTCTTCTTATGAATTAGCTCAAGCCTATAATAACCAACAGATCTTTTTGGAGAACATGATTTAATGATCCGTCTTTTAATTATTTTGATTATTTTTGTCTCTGGTTATGGCTCCTTATTTTATTTTTTAATAATGCAGGCAATCTTCTTTAGTCTTAGGTATGTGGCAACTCAGTATTCCAATGTGCAATTCTTATTTGTTTTTATTACCTTTCTTGTTTTATTAATTTTGTTTTCTTACGCTTTTACCAAGCTCTTTATTTATCCAAGAGCAGCGTATATGCGTTATAAATTATCCAATGAACAAAAAGGGTTAGAGCATTTACGCGAAGCCTTAATTGCTATTACCGAAGGCAACACAGATCAGGCAACCAAAAGCCAAAAACAATTTAAGAAATATTTGGGCGTGATCCTTTAAATAAAATTCTTCAAACTCAAATCAAACAGACTAAAGATTTAAAAATCGTCAACGTCGAAAAAGGCGCTGATTAAGCCAAAAAGATTATTCCAGCCCCAAGACAAGTCAGCCCAGCTCCAATGACAGCAAGGTGTCCGCATAGTTTTTGGTGACAATCCAAAGAATAGGAATGATCATGATTGGCATGGTGCTGGATAAAGTGGAAATGACCCCAGGGTTTCCAAATTTTAAAGCATAAATGAGCATCGTCATTCCTACACCCATTCCCATAAATCCTAAAAAAATACTAAAGATGGTTTTTTTATAATCTTTCATTTTCTCTAAGAGCTGATTATTTTTGATAAAAAATAAACTGCCAAACATAATAAATGCTGCCACAATTACTCGAAGATAAGAGACAACAATAGGATCAGTAGAGACAAGCGCTGGTTTCATTAAAATGATACCAATGGATTGGCACAGCGCTAATCCAATACCTGCAAACAAACCTGTATATTTATTTCCTTGAATATTTTCTAAGTCATCGTTGGGGATGGTACGATTAAATTGAATGGCAATAATAATTCCTAAAAAGATTAAAGCACATCCAATGAGCTCAGTAGTAGAAGGGAGTGATTGTAAAAAAACCTCGGCAAGAATAATCGTAAAAGGTATTTGCATCGAAAAAAGTAATGCCTGTCTTCGAGGGCCTAATCTTTTCAGGCAAATAAATAAAAATGTATCTCCTATAATGATGCCAATAACAGAAGATAAAAAAATTGCTAAGAAAATAGAATTTTCAAAATATATTGGCTCCCATTTTAAATACACATAAGGAAAAAAAATAAAAATAATTCCTAAAAGTCTTAGTAAGTTGTAATTATAGCTTCCGAAATATCTGACTATTCTTGTTGCTGAAAGAGCAACAGCTGACCATATCGCTGCTGCACTGATAGCTAAGACATATCCAATCACGAAGGGATATTAGCTAAGAAAAAAAGAAAAGATACTGGTATTTAAAATTGCTTGTTCGCCAGGAGTTAAACTGCAAAAGTGCAAATCTGAAAAGATACTATTACCATAGTCTTCGAAGTATCCATCATAGCGAACAAGCAACTTGCCATTAAATCGATTAAGCGATGCGGTTATTCTTTGAGTAAAACCATCTTCTTGAGTAAATGCCTCTACAATAATGGAGTCATCTGAAATACTTATTGGATCCCAAGCATCATTTTTTCCAAACTGAAAAAAACCAATATCAGCATCGACATAAACATCGACATCAGCATCGGCTGGACATAATTCCATCGGACCAGCTGGATCTTCCGGGTAAGTATAAACACATTCACAAAAAAGATGTGTTGTGTAGGCGTGAGATGTTAGTGGAAGGAATAAAAAAAAAGGGGCAAATAAAATTGCCCCTTTTAAGAAATTTAAACACTTTATTAATTATCGACGCTGACCAAATAATTGCATCAACATCACGAAAAGATTAATGAAGTCTAAGTAAAGAGTTAAAGCACCCATGATCGCTGCTTTCCCTGCAAAACTTAGAACCTGCTACTGCATAATAAGTAGATTTAATCTTTTGAGTATCGTAAGCAGTCAAACCCACAAATACTAAAACACCTACACAAGAAATGACAAAGTGCATTGCTGAACTTTTCATAAAGATGTTTACGATACTTGCAAGAATAATACCGATTAAACCCATGATTAAAAAAGAGCCAAACTTAGTTAAGTCTCTTTTAGTTGTATAACCATAGATGCTCATCGCTGCAAAGGTACTACAGGTAATTAAAAATACTCTAACGATGCTTACACCTGTGTAAACAATAAATATATAAGACATCGACATTCCCATCACAGCAGCAAATGCCCAAAAGGTCATTTGAGCTGCAGATAAGGACATTTTTTGTAATCTTGCACCTAAAAAGAAAATAAATCCAAGAGGAGCGAGCATAACGACCCATTGAAGGCCAGTGCCATAAATAGCTCCCATTAATGCAGGAGACTGAGAAAATCCCCATGCCACTAAACCACTGATCGCTAGACCAGAAGTCATGTAGTTATAGACTTTCATCATATACTCTCTTAAACCCGCATCGATGGCTGTCGATTGTGACTGAGCATATGCATTTTGTTTTAATTCAACCATTGTTTCTCCTTGTATATTATTAATATGGCGATGAACTTGATTTTTTTCAAGCAAAACCGTATTAATCTTTTATGAAATACAAATCTCTTGGAAATACTGACCTAAAAGTAAGTTTAATTTGCCTTGGAACTATGACTTGGGGTGAGCAAAACACTCAAGATGAGGCCTTTGAGCAAATGGATTATTCCCTCGACCAAGGTGTCAATTTTTTTGATACCGCTGAATTATATTCCGTTCCAACAAAAGAGAGCACTTACACCAAAACAGAGACCATGATCGGTAATTGGTTTGCTGAGAGAAACAATCGAGAAAAAGTGATCTTAGCTACTAAAGTGGCTGGTCCAGGATTATCTTGGATACGCGGTGGAGGCAATCAGTTTGATACAAAAAATATGACACAAGCCTTGGAGGGAAGCCTTCAAAGACTGAAGACAGATTATATCGATCTTTACCAATTGCATTGGCCAGAGCGTCAAACAAATTTTTTTAGCAAATTAGGTTATAAACATAATGACAACGAAGGAAGTTGGACAGCTTTTGAAGATATTTTAGCAACTGCTCAAAAGTTTATTGATCAAGGAAAAATTCGTCACTTGGGATTATCAAATGAAACACCCTATGGTTTATCAAAATATTTACTCTTATCTGAGATTAAAGAATTATCCAAAAGTTGTCTCTGTTCAAAACCCCTATAGTTTAATTAATCGAACTTATGAAGTGGGTTTAGCTGAAATGTCTGTTCGTGAAAAAGTAGGATTACTTGCATACTCACCTTTAGCCTTTGGAATGTTATCTGGAAAATATTTAAACGGACAAATGCCAGAGGGTTCACGCTTAAAACTTTATAGTAAAAATTTTCCACGCTACCAAGGAACACGATCTCAATTAGCAGTTGAAGAATATTATAAGGTTGCGCAAAAGCACGGCATTAGTCTTACCCAAATGTCATTAGCATTTGTGAACATGCAACCCTTTGTTGATAGTAATATTATTGGTGCTACAAAACTTGATCAGTTAGAAGAAAATATTAAATCAGTTCATATTGAATTATCAGATGAAATTATTGCTGAAATTAATGCTATTCATGAAAATAACCCTTCTCCCGCGCCTTAAATAAATGGAAGAATGGCCAAAAGATCAACAGGGAAGATTAAGCAAAGTTTTTACTTTTAAAAATTATCGTCAAAGTTTTGCTTTTGTTAGCCAAGTAGCCATGCTGGCAGAGAAGAAAAACCATCATCCAGAGATTATTTTAGATTATGGCAAGGTAACCATATCTTTAATCTCCCATGACGTTCAAAAAATTACAGAAAGAGATCTAGAATTAGCGACTCAAATCGATAAGATTTATAGTGCATGATTTATTTAATCGGCATTCCTGGCCTCATCCCTTTTTATCTTTGCTTTTATAATATCGATTTAATTTTTTTAGATTTTGATAAGCAAATGTTTATCCATTATTCGACTGTTATTTTATCTTTTTTAGGTGCTGTTTATTGGGGAGTATACCTTCAATCCAAAAATGTAATTGCTATCTTATTTAGTGTTTGCCCTGCTGTTTATGCTTTTTTTGTTTTATCTTTTGATCTGAAATTTGATGAAACGGTAGGTTTATTTGTTTTAGGTTATTTTATTGTTTTATGTTTTGATTTCTTTTTTTATTTTAAAGAAAGAATTATCCAAACAGATTATTTTATTTTAAGATTATTACTGACTGCAGGAATAGCTCCCGCACATATACTTTATATTATCTAATTAAAATTAATTAGCGATAAGATTAAGAAGTTTTCCAAAAGTTCCAGAAAACTTAATTTTACCGTGGGTGTAAGCTAAACCAACACAACCAGTTTGAGCGTGGCCTACAGGAGTGTGATGATGATCATCACTTCTTACTTGAACAGTACCTGCTTTATAATTTCCATACTCATCACTATATGAACCGTGAAGAACAAGAAAACTTTCATTTCCTTCATGAGTATGCTGAGGAATTTTTGCTCCAGGCATTACATGAATTAATTCGAGTTTCTCATTTTTTTCTTTTGGTAAAATGGATGCAATTTTGACATCTTTAAAAGATTTCCACTTAATTTCTTTATCTTTGAGATGGAATTGTAAAGCAACTGGTAATTGACTTAAGAAAGGATCATGACTGACATTTTTCTTAATTTTCTCTTTTCCATTGGTGTTGTTTAAAACTTTCATCCAAAGATCTTCTGATACAGGTGTGGGATTAATGCGATCAAGAAAATAACCTCCAATTTCATCTTTGGCAATATTGGTCAGTCTGTTTTCTGGAACAATTTCAACCAAGCATTGCTGAAACAATAGACTTGCTGGAGAGGTTGCAGGATTGGTTAAGAATTTCAAATGTCATTTTTTTTTAGTTTATCATATTACTTTCATTGCTTCCATTTAGATTAGCCATAGTGCCATCTTGTTCCAATTTGCCGCGGATTTTCTCTAACGCTAGTCGAATTCGAGATTTTACAGTGCCTAATGGAATTTTTGTTAATTCAGCTATTTCTCCATGAGATTTTTCTTCAAAGAAGTTCATTTTCAATAAGTTGAGTTGATCTTCAGGAAGATCATCTAGATATTGGGCCACCATATCGAATTTTTGATCGTGTTCGATATTTTCATCTGCCTTAGACTCCACTGGAGGCAAAACAGCGGTTTCAATATCTTCTAAGATGGCTTTTCTGGTCTTTCTTAAAATATCAATTTTTTTATTTCGAGCGATTGTATAAATCCATGTACTGGGAGAGGCTACTTTAGGGTCATAGTAATCTGCTTTAGTCCAAATAATGGTCATGGTTTCCTGAATGATTTCTTCGGCAATAGCCTCATCAGCTCCTGATTTCATCAAAAACGATTTAAGCCTTGGGCTAAAATAATCAAATATTTTTTTGAAACTCCCAATATCTTGGCTTTCAGCAATATTTACCAACGCCACCGCAAAAGGGTTTTGTACCTTAACCATAATCTCTCCAATTATTATTTTCTATTTATTATTTTAAAAATCAATCTTAATTGGTATATTCTCACCACATTTTAAACATCATGAACAAAGTTATTTATATTTTAATTTCTATTTTCTTTATAATTAGCAACGTTTTTGCTCACGAGCTATCTTTTAAGCATGATCATGGCAAGTGGTCATTTAAAAAAGTGAATGGAAATGCGTGTTCCATCTTTCAAATTCCCCTAACGGAAAAAGGAAATTACACCCAAAGAGGAACTGTACTCTTTTATGTCTTTAAGGACGATAGCGCTGAATATGTAAGAATTGATGCTGGCTATCCTTATGATCCCAATAAATATGTCAAAGTTGCTATTGATGGAAATAATTATCAATTTTTTGGAGAAAATGACTCTGCTTGGTCAATGAAAGATGATCGAATTATTATCGATGCAATGAAAGCAGGAAAGGGAATGACTGTGGTGGGATACTCACAAAGAGGAACTGAGACTACAGATACTTATACCTTGATTGGATTTACAAAAGCTTACGAAGCATTGCAAAACGATTGCTAACTTATTAAATGAAATCAAAAATTGTTTTAGCGTACTCGGGTGGTCTTGATACCAGTGTTATTCTTAAATGGCTGCAAACAGAATATAATGCTGATGTCATTGCTTATGCAGCTGATCTAGGTCAAGGAGCTGAACTTGATGAAGCAAAAGCTAAGGCAAAAAAATTAGGTGCAAAAAAAATCTATATTGAAAATTTAAAAGAAGAATTTGTCAGAGATTATGTTTTTCCAATGTTTCGTTGTAACACTATTTATGAAGGCGAGTATTTATTAGGAACTTCTATTGCAAGACCACTTATTGCAAAAAGACAAATCGAAATTGCTAAAAAAGAAAAAGCTAATGCTGTCTCTCATGGCGCAACTGGTAAAGGAAATGACCAAGTTCGTTTTGAATTTTCTTATTATGCTTTAGAGCCAAAAATAAAGGTTATCGCTCCTTGGAGAGAGTGGGATTTATCTTCTCGAACAAAGCTTTTAGAGTTTGCGCCAAACATAAAATACCCATTATGAAGCATAATAGAACGGAGTCCCCTTATAGTGTGGATGCCAATGTGCTTCACCGCTCTGCAGAAGGAAAAATTTTAGAAGATCCTTGGAAGAGACCTCCAGAAAATGTTTTTGGAATATCAAAGAGTCCGCAAAGCGCTCCAATAAAGAAACGGTTATTACAATTCAATTTAAAAAGGAGATCCTGTTGCTATTAATGGAAAAAACTATCTCCATTTAATCTCTTAGAAAAACTCAACAAATTAGGTGCTGCTAACGGTATTGGTCGTGTTGATATTGTCGAAAACCGATATGTTGGAATTAAATCAAGAGGGGTTTACGAAACACCAGGTGGTACGATTTTATTAAAAGCGCACCGCGCTATGGAAAGTATTACCTTAGATAGAGAAGAAGTATTCACAAAGATGAACTCATGCCAAATATGCAAGTTGTTTGTATTGGTTGCCAGGATGATAAGCTATTGATGATAAAGGTTGTGAAAACTGTCTTTTAGGAATATTGATTGAGAATCCCAAAGTCTATGATGAGATTTAGCACTTGAGTCTTCTAATTAGATCAAGAGATGCAAGGTTATTAAGTTGAATGCTCGTTAAAAAAAGTTAAATCTCATTTCAGCTTTATATAAGTCAATTAATTCATTTTATTGTGAATGAATAATTCCCAATATCTTTAATGATGAAGATTTGAGACAAAATTTTAGTCTTATCATATAGATTATCGATCCCAAAGAAGATTTCCAGAGAAGAGATTCATAAATAGTTTGAAAAATGCTGCACTGTTTGGATAAAAAATTACATCAGTAAATTTTAAGATTCATCAAGATTTTTCTTCAACTAAGTAAATATCTTATTTATTTATCAATATCTAATAATATAGAAATTTTATCTAATGTAAGTTTAACCGTGGTGAGAAATAGTCAGAAATACCAAGTTCCATCAAATCAGCAATAGTTTCAATGATGTTATCTTTGTGTTCAGGACCGACTAATATTCGATACATAACAGGCTCGGATACTAAAGTAGGTATGACTTCTACAGTGGTTCCCAGTTTATTGGAGATATCGTCAGCAATCCTCAAAGACACATTTTCTTTTCTAAAAGCACCAACCTGAATATAGGTCGATTGAGATGAGCTATAAGAAGTTAAGGATTCAATCTGATTAGATAAACTTTCTTCTAAGGCGGCAATTACTACCTCTTTATTTGGTTTTGGTTTTGGCTTGATTATAAAACTAGAGTCTGAAATTTCTTCAATAAGATTATTGATTTTCCCTGCCTCTTTATCATTTAAAGCTGCAACAAGATTATCTAGTTGTTCTTCATTGATTTCTTGAAGAGGTTTTTTTACCTCTAATATCTTTTCATCAATTGCTTTGTTTAATTCATCGAGCAACTCTTGATTAATAATAAAATCATCGCTTTGACTTTCTCCATCCGATTTTGAATCAGCAGTGCTTTTATCCCAAGTTAAAGTAAATGTATCGCTCAAAGAAACTACGTCATTACTAGCGGTGAGTTTGATATCAATTGATCCGGAAGTTTGAGGTGGATTGCCGACAAACATATATTGAGAAGGCAAAAAGACTATCCAAGGTGGAAGACTATCCCCATTGGCAAGTTGGACGTCATAATGAGTTTTTCCACTTCCCTCTAAATAAAAAGTTGTTTCATCAAATGCAAATTTATATTCAACAAAATCATAAAATTCACTGACATTACCAGCTGCTATTTTAGTTGTTTGTTCAAAAATAGGATTTTGTTCATTAATAGGCATGGTGATAAATGAATTATAATTTTTAGTCCATCTATTAAGATTATCTTCTAATGCTACGGCAAGCTCTGTATCAGAAACTTGTGCCAGATCATCTGGTACAAATTCATTCCAACTGAAGAGTAAAAGGTACCTAAGCTGTATTGAAGTTCGCATAAGCAATATCATTTCTTAATCTGGCTACTAAAAGACTTGCCTCTTCTCTAATCACTTCTAATTCTCCAAATCTTGAAATTTTTTGGCGTTAGCTATAAGCTCATTAATTCTCTGAGCAACATTTAAATAATGTTTGGCATTACTATACTCTCTTAAACTTTGAGCATAATTAATGTTCGCGATATGTACCTGAGAAAGCACAGCCATCGATAAAGCTAATCTCTGTTCTTCGATAATTTTTTCATTGATTTTATTTACATCATTAATATTTCCAGCCTGGAAAATATTCAATAAATTAACCCCAAATACAGCCCCATATTCTGTATTATCCTTATTTAATAAATATTTATTGGAGTCATATGTCCAAGTGGCATTAAATGTAAGGGAAGGAAATAGTGATAGCATTGATGCTCGAGCTTCTTGAGCAGTAACTTTTTCTTGGTAGCGAACTTCTAAAAGCTCAGGTCGAGAAAATAATGCTGCTTCTTCTTGTTCTTCTAGGCTCATATCTAACTCTGTTAAAGGCTGATCCGTTTTAACTAAAACAAATTCTTGATCAGGCATTAATCCTAAAAGATTTGATAACTGTGCACGTGAGTCCATTAAAGCTCGACGCTGAGTATTTAATATTTGGGCAACGTCGAGTAATTCTTTTTGATAAAGCAACGCGTCCATCGGGGATGAAATTAAAAGCTCTTCGATATACTCATAGTCATCTAAGGCTTTATTGACTCTATCCATTAAAGGATTAATTTGAGCTAATAATTCATCAGCAGATAAAGTTTTCCAATACGCATAAATAACTTCTTTTGTTAAATTGTGAATTGCTTTTCGCTCTAGCTCTTTTGAGATTAAATATTTATCTGCTTGTTGACCTGCTCTAACATAAGACAAACCAAAATCTAAAGCATTCCAAGTAAATCCTATATCAGTCGTCTTGAAGGTGTTTCTTGAGAAACTGAATAACTGGGACTATCTCCTAGGCGTTAGCGCTTGTTGTCTGTCCAGTAATTTCATTTCCATCGCTGTCTTTTCGTACCATGCTGACACTGGTAGAGGCGGGATGTTTTCTAAAACTTTATAACCAGCGTTAGCTGATAATTTGGGAAGCATATCAAACTTAACGACATCAATTTGACCTTGGCTAAGGGCTGAGTCCATGACTTGAATGCGAAGTTCTCGGTTATTTTTAATGGCAATGGCAATCGCTTGATATAAATCAATCTCAATTGGGGCATTAGCGGTCGTTTCTTTTAATAATTCATAGTCTTCTTGAGCTGATAATTGTACTTCTTCTTTAATTAGTGGTTCAGGAGTTCGACTGAACATGCCCCCACTAATAATATAAGAGACGCCACAAATATAGCTTTAAATAACCTCATTATTTCTCCCGCAAAAATGCATGATAAAATTCTCATAATTTCAATTATGCAGACAATATAAAAATGGACCCAAATTGGGTAATAAATTCAAAAATAACCCTGATTTTATTGTATTATCCACTTATTAGCTATAGTATGAAGAGGAAAACGGGTTTTGGACAAAGATAATAAAAATTATCCACAGCTACACATTCAGTTGTTGGAGCCAAGGATTATGTTCGATGGTGCTGCGATTTATACTGCCGGTGAAGCAATTGATTTACTCGATGAACAACAATCATCCCAAACTCAATCGGATTCCTCACAAATCTTTCCTCAGATTTAACTCCCATTATTGAAAATTCAAACTCTAGAAAAGAAATAGTTTTTATTGATAGTGGTGTAGACAATTATCAAACTATCGTTGATGCAATTGACTCTTCTAAATCCATTTATCTCATCGACTCTAATGAAAATGGATTTATAAAAATGCAAAATGTTTTACAGGGTCAAAGTGATATTGATGCTGTTCATATAATAGGACACGCAAGCACAGGACAGGTAGTATTAGGTAATTCTATTTTAAACGCTGACACTATTAATTCTTTTAGCAGCACATTACAATCCATTGGAAGCTCTCTAACACAAAACGGCGATCTTTTATTTTATGGTTGTAACTTAGCTCAAGGCGAGCAAGGAAAATTATTACTTCAACAAATTGGAAATATCACACAAGCGGATATTGCGGCTTCTGATGACATCACAGGTCAAGGAGGTGATTGGGAACTTGAACACAATTACGGTATTGTTGAGACCAAAGGCATTGAGGTAGTTGATTATAACTCTTTTCTTCTTCAAACAGGTATTTCTTCTTTAAATGGAGTTGTAGAAAACACAGGAACTAATTTAAGAGCTGGTACCAGTGATGCAGGAACCGCATCCTCTGCTTCTAATCACTCCGATGGATATAAACCATATGTGATTACTTATGAGAGAACCGTAACTTCAGGTACCTATTCGTTTTATAAGACCAATAGCCTCTCAACAGGTTTTGAGGAGTCTAATAGTGGAGTTCAAACAGCTGGCCCTAATATTACTTCTGGTACAACCTCTTATAATGCAGCCTCAACCCCCATGAACGTGTACTACGTTTATGCTACTGAAAACTCAGGAAGAAATACGATTAGATCAATAACATTTGAGAATGAAATTAGAGGTGTTTGGTTCAATATGGATAATATTGTCCAGTATACTAATGTTAGCAAAAGTGGTGCTACTTATCACACTGAAAGAGATCACGGTGGTGGAGACAATGCTTATAGTACTGAAAAATTAAAATGGACATGGGGCACAAATGTTACCAGCAGCAGTAAACCGAGCGGCTATAAACATGATTGGTTTGGTGTCGATACGGACTCTAATACTTTATATATAGGTTTTAATAACGGAGCTACTCATGGTGATATCATCAGGGTATTCACCGACGCTGGTACTAACGCACCAGTCGCTCGAAACGATGATGGTGTAGTCAATGAAGACGCTACCTTAACTGTATCTGATGGAGCAAATAAAAGTGCTACCGGTTCTTATGATACAAATGGGGAGCATTCAGGTGACGTTATTCATACCAGTAACACCGACTCATACGATACAGATGCTGATGGAGACACACTAACTGTTAATGCAGTTAGAGTAGGAAGCACCGAAGGATCAGGTTCCTCTGGCTCTGTTGGATCAGCTCTGACAGGTACGTATGGTCAGCTAACCCTTAACTCCAATGGTTCTTATACTTATGTAGCTAATCAAGCAGCAGCCGATGCTTTTGATGCAGGGGATACCGTTTATGATTATTTTAATTATACAGTCTACGATGGAAGCCAAACAGATACAGCTGTCATAACAATAAGAGTTATTGGTGTTAACGATGATGTCGTCGCTGTGAACGACTATGGTGTTGTGACCGAAGATGCTACTCTAACTGTTACGAATGGAGAAAGTCAAAACCTCTCTGGTTCCTACGATACACATGATGAACACTCAGGAGATATTTCTGCAAACGATACAGACCCCGATGCCTCTCCTACTCATACGATCACTGCTATTCGAACAGGTTCTACTGAAGGGTCGGGCACAGCAGGATCAATAGGATCTGCATTAACAGGTACCTATGGTCAGCTCACATTAGCTGCTGATGGTTCCTATACTTATGTAGCAAATCAAGATGCAGCAGATGCATTAGATGATGGTGATACTGTTTCTGATTATTTTAATTACACAGTCAGTGATGGGACAGATACCGATACTGGTGTGATAAGAATTTACATATTAGGCGCCAATGACACCCCAGTTGCTCAAAATGATGAAGGTTTAATCACTGAGGGCAGTACTTTAACAGTTTCAAATGGCGATAATGCTAATGTTTCAGGATCTTATGATGCTACTGGTGAACACACTGGTGATGTGATGGATACAAGCTCTAGTTCTCACAGTGACTCAGATGCAGACGCCAGCGCCAGCTTATCAATCACAGGAATTAGAACAGGACAAGAAAGTGGTAGTGGCACCTCAGGTAGTGTGGGTTCATCTTTAACTGGAACGTATGGTGCTCTGACTATTAATTCTAATGGTTCTTATTCTTATACAGCAAACAGCAGTATCTCTGGGTTGGGTTCAGGAGATGAAGTGATAGATTATTTTACTTACACTGTCTCTGATGGAACAGCAACAGACACAGCGCAATTAAAAATTACAGTGATCGGTGTTGGTAATACAGCGCCAGTTGCTCGAAATGATGTGGGTGTTATAGCAGAGGACGAAACCCTATCAGTTAGTGATGGTTCAAACAAAAACTTGGTTCCTGGTCAAGGTACCACAATTGATATATCAGGCGAGCATTCCGGTGATGTCATTAATACAAGTTCCACTACTCATTATGATACTGATGCAGATGGAGATACCATTGTTGTAAGCTCTGTTCGAACAGGATCTTCTGAGGGATCAGGTACAGCTGGAACACTAGGCCAAGCGCTAACAGGAACTTATGGTCAGTTAACACTCAATGCAAATGGTTCTTATACTTATGTTGCTAATCAAACAGCAGCAGATGCTCTTGATGTAAATGATGAAGTCTACTGATGTTTTCAATTACACAATTAGTGATGGCAATGGAGGAACAGATATAGGCACTATTACAATTACAGTGATTGGTATCAATGATGCCCCTTCTGCTCAAGATGATGTGGGTGTGATCGTGGAAGGCAGCACTTTAACTGTTGCTAATAGTGCGAACGCAACTTTAACAGGAGACTCTTATGATGCTACAGGAGAAAATTCAGGTGATGTAATTGATACTAGTTCCGCAAGCCATACTGACTCCGATGCGGATGCTTCTGCATCTTTAAGCATAACTCATATTAAATTAAGTGGTGGTTCTAATTCTACAGTTGCAGTGAGTAGTTCTTATAATAGTAATGGAACACAGGTCACTGGAACTTATGGAACACTAACTATCGGTGCTGACGGTTCTTATACTTATGCTGCAACTACTGATGCCACTGATGCTCTAGATACAGGAGAGTCAGCTACTGATACTTTTGTTTATACCCTTTCTGATGGTACTGCCATCACAACAGCTAATTTAACCATTACAGTTCTGGGCGCTAATGATGCACCAGTTGCAAGAGATGATACTGGAACAATTAATGAAGACGATACACTTACAGTTAGTAGTGATGGTAATGGCAACAAGCATTGTTGCTGGAGCGTCTTTTGTTGACAGTTTTGATAGCTCTTCTCAAGAAGGTACGCCAACAGGATTAGCGTTTAATAACGATGGAACCAAAATGTTTGTTGTCGGATTTAGTTCTGATGCAGTAAATGAATACACACTCTCTACAGCCTTTGATGTTTCGACTTCCTCTTTTGTTGATGCCTTTAGTACCTCATCCCAAGATGGTAGAGCTACAGGAATTGCATTTAACAATGATGGAACAAAAATGTTTCTTACTGGTTATGATGGTGATGACGTAAATGAATACACCCTTTCCACAGGTTTTGATGTTTCAACTGCAAGTTTTGTAGATAGTTTTAGTGTTAGTTCCCAAGAAGATAATCCATCAGATTTAGCATTTAATAGTGACGGCACTAAAATGTTTGTCGTTGGAATAACCGGTGATGATATTAACGAATATACCCTCTCCACTGGCTTTGATGTATCTACAGCGTCTTATGATAGTAATTTCAGTGTTGCCTCACAAGACACTGAACCTACTGGTTTAACGTTCAGCACCGATGGCAAGAAAATGTTTGTTATTGGAAATACTGGCAATGACGTCAATGAATATACCCTCTCCACTGGCTTTGATGTGTCAACCGCAAGCTTTGTAGGTACTTTTGATGTTTCAGGTCAAGAAGGTAATCCAAGAGCAATAGCCTTCAACAACGATGGTACAAAAATGTTTATTCTTGGCAATGGAGGAAATGATGTAAACGAGTACACACTTACTTCTCCATTTAGTTTAGTAAATATTTCAGGTGAACATACAGGTGATGTTATTGACTCAAGTAACACCTCTACTCGCGATACTGATGTTGATGTAGAGACTTTAACAGTAACAGCTGTGAGAACAGGAAGTTCTGAGGGATCAGGTACTGCTGGTACCGTCGGTTCTGCTCTGACAGGCACTTACGGTCAATTAACACTTAACTCGAATGGTTCTTATACTTATGTTGCTAATCAAACTGCTGCAGATGATCTAGATGCAGGCGACGTTGTAACAGACTCTTTTAATTACACTGTTAGTGATGGCACAGCTACAGATATAGCGGTGATTACCATTACTGTGATTGGTATCAATGATGCCCCTTCCGCTCAAAATGATGTGGGTGTGATCGTGGAAGATGGCACTTTAACGGTGGCTAATGGTGCAAATGCAACTTTAACTCCGGTACTTATGATGCCACTGGAGAAAATTCTGGTGATTTAATGGATACTAGCTCTCAGCTCTCATAAAGACTCAGATGTTGATGACTCTGCATCTTTGTCGATAACTCAAATTAAAAAAGATGGTGGATCTAATTCTGCTGTAGCATTCGGGAAGTTCTTATAATAGTAGTGGTACACAGGTCACTGGAACATATGGTACACTTAACTATTGGTGCTGATGGATCTTATACTTATGCTGCAACTCAAGATGCAGCTGACCCATTAGATGTAGGAGAAAGCGCTACTGATGTTTTTGTCTATACCCTTTCTGATGGAACAGCGACAACAACTGCAACACTAACTATTACAATTCTGGGTGCTAATGATGCCCCTGTGGCTGCTAATGATTATGGTGCTATTAATGAGGATGCTACCTTAACTGTTGCTGATGGAGATAATCAATACTTTACTGCAAACCAAAGATATGACGACACAGGTGAACACTCGGGTGATGTAATCAATACAACTTATACGGGAACTGATACGGATGTTGATGGAGACACACTAACTGTAAGTGCAGTTCGAACAGGTTCAACTGAGGGTTCAGGTACTGCAGGTACAGTAGGGTCAGCACTCACTGGTACATACGGTCAATTAACTTTAAACTCGAATGGTTCATACACATATGTTGCTAATCAAGCAGCAGCGGATGCTTTAGATGTAGGCGATACAGTAACAGACTCTTTTAATTATACTGTCACTGATGGCGCTTGACAGACACAGCAGTTATCGAAATAAAAGTTTTTGGTGTCAATGATGTTCCCGTTGCACAAAATGATGTAGGTGTGATAAATGAAGACAGCACTTTGACTGTTTCTGATGGCGCTAATGCAAACGAGACCAATGACTCTGGCAGTACCTTTAATGCAACAGGTGAGCATTCTGGTGATGTAATAAATACAAGTAGCGGCACACATCAAGATAGTGATGCAGACGCCTCAGCTTCTTTAACCATAACTCAAATTAAAAAAAATGGTGGATCTAACTCATCAGTTTCTTCAGGAACTACCAATAGTAACGGTACTTCTGTCACTGGCACTTACGGAACATTAACAATAGGAGCAGATGGTTCTTATACTTATGCTGCTACTGCAGATGCGGCTGATGGAATTGCAGATGGAGAAAGTGCAACTGATGTCTTTGTTTATACTTTAAGTGATGGAACAGATACAACAACTGCTAACATTACGATTACAATTTTAGGTCAAAACGATAACCTAACAGCACAAAATGATGTGGGTGTGATCATGGAAGGTAGCACTTTAACAGTTGCTAATGGTTCAAACGCTAATGTTTCTGGAAGCTATGATGCTACCGGTGAGCATTCTGGTGACGTCCTTGATACTACATCTAGTTCTCACAAAGACAGTGATCCAGACACTTCTGACACTTTAACAATCACGCACATCAAAAAAGATGGTGGCTCTAACTCTACTGTTTCCTCTGGAAGCTCTTATAATAGCAGCGGAACTGCTGTAACTGGTGCCTACGGTACTTTAACAATAGGTGCCGATGGTTCTTATAAGTATGTTGCTCAATCTGATATCTCTGGTTTTGATGCAGGAGAGACGCTTACAGATACATTTACATATACAGTTTCTGATGGCAATGGCTCGACTGGGACTGCCAATATCGTTATCACTCTTTTAGGAGACGATGGAAATACTAACAACGCTCCTGTAGCTCGAGATGATGTGGGTGTCATCGTAGAAGATGGCACGTTAACTGTTACCGACGGGGCTAACGCTAACTAATGAGTCGGGAGGTTCTTATAATGCCACCGGTGAATATTCTGGTGATGTAATTAATACTAGTTCTACCACACACTACGATACAGATGCAGATAGCGATACAATTACTATCACCCAAATTAGAACAAGTTCAGGTTCTGACTCTGCGGTTTCTTCAGGCAGCTCGTATAACAGTAATGGTACTTCTGTCACTGGCACTTATGGAACATTAACAATTGGTGCTGATGGTTCTTATACATATGTAGCAGACCAAGCGGCTGCTGACGCTCTCGATCTTAATGACAGTGTTACTGATACTTTTGTTTATACTATTACGGACGACGCAAGCTCTCCTCGCTCGCCACTCACTGACTCAGCAACTTTAACAATTACTGTGTTGGGTATTAATGATACCCCTACTGCAGTAAACGATACAGATAGTGTCAATGAAGACGGAACAGTTACCAAGACAGGTGCTCAGGATGATGTACTCACAGATGACACTGATCCTGATGAGTCACCTACTTTGACAGTTACCGCAATTCAACCAGGCAGCGGCTCCTCTTCGAATGTTTCCTCTGGAAGCACATATAATAGCAGCGGTACTTCAGTAACTGGAACATATGGTACTCTTACGATTGGTGCAGATGGATCTTATACATACACAGCAGATCAATCTGCTGCTGATGCATTGGATGCTGGTGATACAGAAGACGATGTCTTTACTTATACAGTTACTGATGAAAATGGGGCTACGGCGACAGCAACAATTACTATCACCGTTACTGGTATAAACGATACACCAGTTGCACAAAATGATGTTGGTGTGATTGAAGAAGACGCTACTTTAACTGTTGCAAATGGCGACAATGCTAATGAGACTGATGACTCTGGCAGCACTTATAACGCAACCGGTGAGCACTCCGGTGATGTGATTAATACAAGTAGTAGTACACACCAAGACAGTGATGCGGACGCTTCTGCTTCTTTAAGTGTATCTCAAATCAAAAAAGATGGTGGTTCTAACTCTGCTGTTTCTTCAGGCAGCTCTTATAACAGTAGTGGAACAAGTGTAACTGGTACCTATGGTACTTTAACAATTGGTGCTGATGGTTCTTATACATATGTAGCAGACCAAGCGGCTGCTGATGCTCTCGATCTTAATGACAGTGTTACTGATACTTTTGTCTACACCCTCTCAGATGGCACCGCTACAACAACTGCCAATATTGTGATTACTGTTTTAGGTGTTAACGATACCCCTGTTGCAGTAGATGATACTGACGTTGTAACCGAAAATCAGACTGTAACAAAAACAGGAGCTCAAGACGATGTTCTCGATGACGATACCGATGCTGATGAGTCAGCCACTCTTACTGTGACTGCAATTCAACCAAGCGGTGGATCCTCTTCGAATGTTTCTTCTGGAAGTACCTATGATAGCAGCGGTACTTCAGTAACAGGAACTTACGGTACTCTTACGATCGGTGCAGATGGATCTTATACTTATACAGCTGATCAAGCTGCAGCAGACGCTCTTGATGACACAGAGACAGCAACGGATACATTTACTTATACAGTCACTGATGAAAATGGTGCTACGGCAACTGCTACTATAACAATTACAGTGAATGGCTCTAATGATGCGCCTGTTGCCAGAAACGACACAGGAACGGTTGAAGAGGATGCCACTTTGACAGTGAGCGATGGTGATAATGCTAGTGCCGTAAGTGCTACTTCTTATGTCGATGGTTTTTCCGTCGGCACTCAAGAATTCACTCCTCAAGGATTTAGATTCAATAATGACGGCACTAAAATGTTTGTCATTGGATCAAATGGAGATGATGTCAATGAATATACCCTTTCTACCGCCTTTGACGTATCCACTGCTTCTTTCGTAGACAGTTTTGATATTAGCTCTCAAGAGCTTGGTCCTCGCGATGTGGCTTTTAGCAATGATGGAACCAAAATGTTTGTTGTGGGTGTATTAGGCGATGATGTAAATGAATATACATTATCAACAGCTTTTGACGTATCCACCGCCTCTTTTGTTGACAGTTTTGACATTAGCTCACAAGAGAACTCACCAACAGGCTTAGCGTTCAATAATGATGGAACTAAAATGTTTATTGCCGGTAATGGAGGAGACGATATTAATGAATACACTCTTACAACTGGGTTTGATGTATCAACAGCCTCCTTTGTAGATAGTTTTGATGTGTCTTCTCAAGACACTGCCCCTAACGGACTAACATTTAATAGCGATGGAACAAAAATGTATGTTGTTGGAAATCAAGGAAATGACATTAACGAATATGATTTGACATTAGGATTTGATGTTTCCACTGCTTCTTTTGTTGGGGCTTTAGATGTGAGCTCACAAGATAGTGCCCCGAAGGCTATAAGCTTTAACCATGATGGTACTAAATTATTTGTTTTAGGGACGACAAACAAATCAGTATTTGAGTACACATTAACAACACCTTTTAGTTTAATTAATGTTGACGCCGAGCATTCAGGTGATGTTATTGATACAAGCAATACAAGTTCTTATGACACTGACGTTGATGTAGAGACTTTAACAGTAACAGCTGTGAGAACAGGAAGCTCTGAGGGATCGGGTACTGCTGGCACTGTCGGCTCTGCTTTAACGGGGACTTATGGTCAGCTAACACTGAATGCTAATGGTTCATATACATATGTTGCAAACCAATCTGCTGCAGATGACTTAGATGCAGGCGATATCGTTTATGATTACTTTAACTATACAGTTAGTGATGGTGATGCAACAGACATAGCGGTTATTACGATCACAGTAGTTGGCGTGAATGATACTCCAGTCGCTGTAGACGACACAGATAGTGTTAACGAGGATGCGACAGTTACTAAAACAGGTTCACAAGATGACGCTCTTTACGATGACACCGACGCGGATGACTCAGACTCTTTGACAGTCACAGCAATCGCACCTAGTGGTGGTTCTACATCCACAGTCTCTGAGGGAAGCACTTATGCAAGTGGAGGCACAACAGTAACAGGAACTTACGGTACTTTGACTATCGGTGCTGATGGTTCTTATACATACACTGCTGATCAATCTGCAGCTGATGATTTGGATTTAAATGATACAGCAACAGATGTTTTTACTTACACAGTTTCTGATGGAGCAAATACCACAACTGCAACTATTACGATCACTGTTACTGGTATAAATGATGACCCAGTTGCTCAAAATGATGTGGGTGTGATTGCAGAAGATAGCACTCTAACCGTTGCAAATAGCGCAAATGCTAATGTTTCAGGCTCTTATGACGCCACAGGAGAACACTCAGGTGATGTAATCGACACTAGTTCAAGCTCTCATACAGATAGCGATGCTGATGACTCTGCTTCTTTGACAGTTACTGCTGTTCGTGTGGGGTCAACTCTGAAGGATCTCTGGTACTGCAGGAACTGTGGGAACAAGCATTAACAGGCACGTATGGTCAACTCACACTCAACGCTAACGGTTCTTATACTTATGTTGCTAATCAAGATGCAGCTGATGCTCTGGATGTTGATGACACTGTAACGGATACTTTTAATTACACGGTCAGCGATGGCACTGCTACCGACATTGCTGTTATTACAATCACAGTTATTGGTATCAATGATGCACCAACTGCTGTTAATGATACGGACAGTGTTAATGAGGATGAAAGACTTACTGTAAGGGGCGCTCAAGATGATGTGCTTAATGATGATACTGATCCAGATGCTAGTGCAAGCCTAGTAGTTACAAATATTTCTCATACCAATGGTAATAGTGATACGGTTAGTTCAAGTACAACTTTTTCTGATGGCACAACCATTGTTGGAACTTACGGTACACTTACAATTGGAGCTGATGGATCGTATACCTACATTGCTGATCAAGATGCAGCTGATAGTATCGCTGATGGTTCCAGCGAGACTGATGTCTTTACGTATACAATCTCTGATGGCAATGGTGGAACAGATACAGCCACTCTTACAATTACAATTAATGGATCTGACAATGAAGTGGTTGCTGTAACTGATACTGGTGCAGTAGATGCTGGCAGCACCTTGTCTAAAGGTGTTGAAAGCGCAGGTTTGTTATCTAACGATACTGATAATGGCAGTGCTGCTCTATCTGTAGGTGAAGCATCTGTTAGCGAAATTCGAACAGGAAGAGAAAATGGAAGTGGCACTGATGGAACGATAGGATCAACACTTGTTGGAACTTACGGTACCCTTACTCTTAATTCTGATGGTACTTATACCTATACAGCCAATACAGATGCCGCGAAAGCCTTAGCCCCTTTGGAGACAGCAGTAGATTATTTTACCTATACCATCTCTGATGGAACTAGTACTGATAAGGCTGAATTACAAATTACAGTCACTGGTATAAACGATGCCCCTACTTCTACTAGCCCTCCTCAGTAAATGCAGTTGAAAATCAAAAAATTGTCATACAAACCAAGACTTTTTTTGATGATCCTGATCCAAAAATAATACCTACGGTCAGCTTACTTATACAACAAGTGGTCTGCCAGCAGGTTTAAGCATTAATGATGCAGGAAAGGTCGTAGGTCGTCTTCCTGAGGGAACTTATACTTTCACTGTAACTGCAACTGATGGCGGTAATCTCTCTACCCAACAAACCTTTACTATTGTTGTGGGCAAACCTGGCAAACCAGGAGAAAAACCACCTAAGCCTATTAGAATTAATCCTAAAACCATAGATGATGCTATTGAAGATCAAGTTGTGGTGTTTAGAGAAGAGGCTCCTGAAAGACCAAGTGTTCAGATGGAGACTTTAGAGGTGGGCAGTTCTCTTGAGTCAATTGTTAAAGAGTACACCTTTAATGGTGGAATGAAGGTTATCGATGTCGCTGTGGAAGAGTTAAATATCGATCAAAGTGGTCGTTTTGGAGTACAGGATAGCACTATTTTAGGTTTTTCTATTGGAGATGATTATCGATTAAACGTTAAACAATACACAGGAACTCTTGAGGACGGCTCTTCTCTTCCCAGTTGGGTAAAAGTAGATCCTGCTACTGGTCAAACGATTGTTCAGTTCCCTGAAAATATCTATTCGATTGATGTTAAAGTTATTGCTATTGATAAAGATAACACCACTCGAGAAATTAATGTTACCTTAGATAAAAATACAGTTCGACAAGATCAAAGTCTAAAAAGAGACCTCAAGCCATTTGTTGATCGAAGTGCCGCCTTAAAAACCGAAGTCCAAGTTGATGATCGTGGGCAAGTATTTTTAAATGCAACTAATAACGGGGAAACAGACATTAATCGAACCCAAAACCTAAATTCATCTGATATTTTAAACTCTCAGGAAAATACTACTGATACAAATGAATCTGACCAACCTTCAACATTAAAATTGACAGACATTGAAAGAGAAGGAGACTTATTTAGATTAAAAATAAATGATGAGAATTTAAGTAGTAATTCTAAATATAGCATACAGCTGCCTAGTCAAATCGATAGCCCTCTCGCACAACTTCCAAGTTGGATAGCTATTGATCGAAATACTGGTGAAATTCAAGCGAAACCACCTTCTAATATTGATAGCATCACTTTAGAGCTTTTAGCTGAGGATGAGGACGGAAACGTTAGAACCCTTGAAATAGAGTTAGATTTCACTTCAGATGATCTCTCATTAAATATGGATCAGCCACAAATCAATGAAAAAATTGTGGAGTTTGCTTCACTTCAAGACCAAATAAATTTAGAATTTGATGGATATGAAAATTACGGTGATAAACTTACCAAAGCTACTAGTTAGTATTATATTAATTTTATTTTTGAGTTCAGGTTATAGCCAAGCTCAAGTAATGGAGTCAAGAGCCTTAGTGGTAGCATCACAAGAAGCAATCTTGTCAAGTGAACTGGCTGCACGGATTGACAACATCGCTGTCAAAGAGATGCAAAGATTTAAAAAAGGTGATTTGTTGATTCAATTTGATTGTAGCTTATATGAAGCTCAAAAAGATGTTGTTAGTGCCAATGCAAACAGTGCCTTAATTAAACTAAAGAGTGACGAACAGATGCTACAGATGAGATCTATTGGTAAGTATGAATTAGAACTTTCTATCTCTGAGTACGAAAAAGCAAAATCCGAATTGCGTATTGCTGAATTAAATGTGGAGAGATGTCAAATCAAAGCGCCATTTGATGGTGCAGTTGAAGAAATTGTGGTGAATACTTTTGAGACAATTCAACCACAAGTTGAATTAATGAAAATTATCCAAACTGATGTCTTGGAGTTAGAGATGGTGGTCTCTAGTGAATGGATTTCTTGGCTGTCTATCGGACATCCAATAACAGTTTATATCGATGAAATTCAAAAAGAGTTTAGTGCTTCTGTCAGTGGCATAGGCGCTAATGTAGATCCTGTAAGTCAAACTATCCAACTTAAGGGAACTATCACTGAGACCGATCCTGCCTTATTGCCAGGCATGAGTGGTCGTGTCTTGTTTTGAGTGAAGATCAGTTAAATCGCCTCTCACGTATATTCACTTTTGAGAGGAAGCTTCGTGAAGCTCAATCTGTCGTCGAACTTCGATACATCGTCACAAACGAATTACGTTCCATAATCCCTTATTTAAATGCTTTTTTTGGTAGTTGGACTAATCCTAATAAATTTAAAATAGAAGCCATTTCTGATATTGCCGTTGTCGAAAAAACTTCTGCCACCACAACATTAATGCAAAGTATAATGAGTCAAAAATTAAAAGATGGAAGCCAAGAGCCCCACTCTTTTCAGGTAGATGCAGAGTCATTAAAGCCTGCAAAAGATGAAAAAACTCTTCCCAACAAGTTTTTATGGATTCCATGCATATCTGCCATAAAAGGAAACCAAGCAGCTTTATTGCTTGTTAGAAATGATGAATGGAGTGATCAAGAAATTGAATATGTTAATCACTTAAGCTCTGCTATTGGCCACGCGATGGGAGCTTTACATAAAGACCATCCTTTTGAAAAATTTATAAAATTATTAAAAAATACTTTTATTCGATTTATGCTTTTGACTGCACTAGTTGGAAGTATGTTTATCCCTATTTCTTTATCTACAATAGGCTCAATGGAAGTAGTACCTCAAAACCCTTACTACATTAATTCCCCACTGGGTGAAGTGGTCGAGGATGTGTTAGTTGAAAACAATGATGAAGTTAAATTTCAACAACCGATCATTTCATTTGAAAAAACTCAATTACAAAACAGTTATGATTTAGCATTACAAGAACTAGCTGTTATTGAAACAGAATTATTACAAGCTCAACAATCCTCATTTCAAAGTAAACAAGACAAAGCTTTATTAGCTCAACTGCAAAGAAAAATTCAAATCGCTCAAGAAAAAGTAAATTATCAACAGTTACTATTAGAAAAGTCGAATATTCTTTCTCCAACAGCAGGTGTTGCTGTCATCAAAGATAAATCCCTTATTGTAGGCAAACCTTTCAAAGTAGGAGAAACAATTATGGTAGTAGCAGATCCTAATCAGGTATTAGTTGAGATCATGATCCCCGTTCAAGACTCCATCACGATAAAAAAAGATGCGAATATCAATGTTTTTTTAGACTCCGACCCTTTAAATGTTTTACAGGCTAAGGTTATAAAATTTTCCTATGAGCCTGAGTTAACCCCATCAAACATATTAGCTTACAAAGTTACCGGACAATTAATTGATGACACCAATAAACCTAGAATTGGCCTTCGGGGTTCGGGTAAAATTTTTGGAGAAAAAGTTCATTTATATTTTTATCTATTTAGAAAGCCAATTATTTTTCTTCGACAATCTCTTGGTTTGTAAATGATCACCCCAAACATCAGACAAGATCTACAAATTTTTCCAGGCACCGCGATGGAGGATGGTTCTCCTTCATGGATGCTATATGATGGTTTAACAAATAAGTATTTCACTCTGGGCTTAAACGCTTTTCGAATGTTAAAACATTGGATTGCTGGAGTTGAGTCAAAACTTTTTATTGAAGAAATTGAGAAAAAAGGAATTTCTATTCATGAAGACCAACTCAATGATTTTATATCATTTTTAAAGTTAAATGATTTAATTATTCATCAAAATTCAGAAGACGTAAAAATTTTAATCCATAAATATCAAAGTCAACAAAAACATTGGTTATTAAAACTCATACACAATTACTTATTTTTTCGTATTCCATTAATTAAACCAGACAAGTTTCTTGACCAGACATTAAATATAGCAAAATTTTTTGGAACTAATTTTTTTAGAAAATTAATTTATGTTATTGGACTAGTAGGTTTATATTTAATCATTCAAAACTGGAGTGAATTTAAAAGTACATTCTTATATTTTTTTAATTGGAATGGTCTATTGCTCTATGCCCTTTCTCTGGTTGCTGTTAAAGCTATCCACGAATTAGGGCATGCATTTACAGCAAAAAATTTTGGATGTAATGTAAACTCAATGGGGATTGCTTTTTTGGTTTTTTTCCCCTTTCTTTATACAGATAATACCAATGCATGGAGACTAAGAGATCATCGAAAAAGACTAACTATCAATTTTGCTGGGATTTCCACAGAGCTACATTTAGCCATAATCGCGACTTTTTTTTGGGGAGTCTCTGAACCAGGATTATTCAAAAGCGTTGCTTTTTTTGTGGCCACAACAAGCTGGGTATCTTCGCTTTTAATCAATATAAGCCCTTTTATGCGTTTTGATGGGTATTATGTATTTGCTGATTATTTGAAAGTGGACAATCTTCAACCCCGAGCTTTTGCTTTAGCTAAATGGAGGCTTAGAGAAATTTTATTTGGCTTGAATATAAACCCTCCAGAGGTAATGCAATCACATCGACGCAATTTATTAATCTTGTATGCTTGGTCCACATGGGTATATAGATTTTTTCTTTTTATAGGTATTGCCCTACTTGTTTACTTTTTCGCATTTAAATTACTGGGAATTATTTTATTCGCTGTGGAGATAATTTGGTTTATTGGTCTACCGATAGGAAAAGAAGTTTTAGCTTGGTGGAAATTAAAATCAAAATTTATTTTATCTTTAAAACTTTTAAGAACGGTTGCTATTTTAGCATTTTTAATATTTTTATTTTTTTATCCATGGAAAAATTATCAAAAAATTCCAGCAATTTTTCAAGCAGATCAGTCAACATTTATATATGCGCCAATTGATTCTCAGATCAAAGATATTTACATCATAGAAAATCAACTTGTTGAAGATAGTCAATTATTGGTATCTCTTAAATCACCAGAATTAAATTTAACTATTTCTCAAGTAAAAGAAGAAATAGATTTAGTTAATATTAAAATTGATAACTCACTAGAGGATGATCTATCTCGATCTGAATTATTGGTTTTAAAAAGTGAAAAACAAAAACTTGAAACTCAATATGATAATTTAATAAAAATTCTTTCTTCGTTAGAAATAAAATCACCTTTTGGTGGTGAAATTACTTCTTCTCTTCATCTCAAAGAGGATCAATGGGTAAACAAAGAAGACCCTCTTTTTTCAATTGTGAATAAAAACTCTCACAAAATTATTGCTTTTATATCTGAAAGAGACATTGACCATGTTGTGACTGACAATGAAGTTAAATTTACGAGTCCTCATAATAGTCAAATTGAGCTTGTTGCCCAAATTGCATCCATCAGTAAATCTCCAGTAAATAATTTTGATTTGTATCCAATGGTCACGTCGATGTATGATGGCCCCATTGCTGCAAGACAAAACCCATCAGGTGGTATTCAATCTGAAGAAGCATTTTACGTAATTAGTATGAATGTAATCTCCGAGGAAAAATTTTCTGATCAAAAAATTCTTGGCAATGCTCAAATTACCGTCAAACCGATTTCGTTTTCAGAGAAACTTTATAAAACAGTGTATTCTGTATTGATAAGAGAGCTTAATTTTTAATTTACTACCCATTTTGAGCCTTAAATCTATAAAAATTCAATAAAATCAATGTATTATCGTTATATACATGATCATCTTGCACGAAAAATTATTAGAGTCAGAGAGCAAAAAGCAAAGTCATTCTGCTTCTCCTAGTTCATTTTTTAAATCAAAATGGATTGAAGAAAAAGAACAAAAGAAAACTTTTGATCACCTTTATCGAGAGGAGATAGAAGACACTCTAAAAGATAGACTTTATTTAAAAAAATCTACTATATCGGATTACGAAAAATTTATCGATATTATGGATTATAAAAGGGCCAGTGATATTAAAATTTTCTCCAAACTACAGCCAATTATCAAACAATATCAAAAATTAGAGTTTTTAAAAATATCGGAAGAACTAGAGGCAGTTGATTGTTTATTCTCTATTCAAAATAAAAAAGTTATGAATCATCAAACTATTAAAATGCTATCTCATAGTTTGAAACAAATTGAAAAACATTGTCAAAAAATAAAAAAAGAAATTAAGGACTCGATGAAAAAAAGTCGACTCAAAGATGAAATGTCTCCAAGCGAAGTAATTTTAAAAGACAACTTAGGAAATGATATCTCAGCAAACGATATATTAAATGAATTCAATATTATTGCTGAAGAATGTAATTATTTATCTGATACGCACAATATACCACAAGAAGCTACTACGCCTTTATTTCCTGAAATTGAACAGCATGAAATACCACTGGATTATTATATTAATATTTTAAAGCTGCTTTTTGAGTGTGTAGATTTGAGTGGCTTTAATTTGAAAGATGAAAAAGCTGAACTAAAAACTTTTTGTTGGGAGGGCATACTACAAACCCCATCAGTAAGCTTTACACCTTACTCAACATTTATTAAAGCCTATAAACGTTGTGATAAAAAAATAAATAAGTCTTTAGGATTATCCTTAATTAGAAATAGTAATGAATTCTATCAGGTAAGAGATCAGATTTTGAATTATTAAGTATCTTTATAATTTACCTTTATCATCAAAAAGAAACCTAATAAAAGTAAAACAATCGAAAAACCAAAACCAACTCTTTGTGATATAAGAAATGTCAATAGTCCCGCCAAGATGGGTCCAACAAATGCTGTTATTTTTCCTGATAAAGTAAACATTCCAAAACCAAATCCTTGTGTATTATCCGGAGTAAGGTTGGCCATGACGACTCTGCTCGAGCTTTGAAGAGGACCTGAAAAAAAGGTACCAATGATTGCTAAGCTGATGAATTGCAGGGGAGTTTGACTGATAGAAATACCAATTACAACCACAATTAAAAATAAAAGATTGTATAAGATAATCTTCTTGTCATTTTTAAAAAAAATTCCATATAAATAACAACCGATGGCGCCACTAATGTTGGCGAGTATCGCTGCCAACAATATCTCTTTTATGGAGAGACCAATAACAGAAGTCCCGAAAATTCCAATACCAGTGGTGACGATTACTAGACCGTCTGCATAAAGCATTCTAGCAAAAAGAAATCTACCTGTGTTCGTGAGACCTTTGTTCCAAATTAAATCTTTAATTTTGGTGGCTACTTTAGTTTTAGATTCAAAATTTGTATTGTTAAATTTACATAAAAAAAGTAAGGGAATAGAAAAAATTAAAAACCATAGTGCCAAAATAATATGTACAAATCTTAAATGAGCCTGACCCTCTGTTGGGATATTCAATAAATTTTGTTCTGGTAAAATGAAGGTCTGAAGAAGTATGACGAGAATTATTACACCCCCTAAATATCCTGATCCAAAACCCATGCCTGAGCCAAAAGTTAAGTTTGAAGTACTACAACTTTTTAAACTAGCATTGTATAAACCATTAGAGGCTTCATAACTCATGCTCCCAATTAGAAAAATTACTAGAGCAAGAATGATGTAGTTTGATGAGGGCAGAACAAACCAGAATAGAGCAATTGAACCTATACAAATAACAGTAAACAAACGAAGCAAAGTCAATCTGCCATTTTTTACACTATCTGCTAATGTTCCTATGTAGGGCATCAATAATGCGATTAAAATTCCAGCTATTCCAATTGTTAATTGCCATAGAGCAGTTCCTGTTTGAGGATTATCTGCAACTTGATTAACAAAGTAGCTTGATGTCAAAGCGCCTAACACAATCATTGGGAACACAGAATTACCCACATCATAAAATGAAAATGCTAATAATTTTTTCATTATAAAGCTGTTTCTCCTAATTCAATTAGAGGATTGATTACATCGTGTTGATCATAAGTTTTTAAAAGTTTTGTTAAATCTTTTTGGGTTTGTTTGCTAAAGGTGCCAATTAGTTTTAAATAGTTTTCACTAACTGTAAGACCCCCGTTAGTATCTTTTTTGATTAATTGATAATCGATTAATTTTTGAACTCTTCTTCGCACTGACTCTTTAGGTTGATTAAGAATGTTAGCAATACTTAAAACAGAAAGACGTGAACCTTGAAAATGTTTTTCCAATTTCATCATCGGTCATATCATGAATTTCCTGTCTTGACTTAGGTTCTTGGGTATTAACTTTATAAAGCCATTGAGTGACAACCGTATTTAAAGTCATCATTTCATCAAAGTTCAAATCTAAATCACTGACTCTTCGATAGTAATCTGTGATAAACATTAACCAAGCATATGCAGCGACACTGTATTTCTTCTGCGAATCTTTTGAATTTGACATTAAATAAATTTACTAAAAAAAACCTAATTTGGGTCATAATTAAAACGCATATTTATTAAAAAATGCTGATTTTATTGAAATTTTAGATAAAATTAAACCATGCCAAAATATATGAATGTTGTGAGATTCACAGTTAAGTCCGGAGATGAAGCTAAATTTGAGGACTCATTAAAAAAGTTTATTAATCCTGATGGAGTTCTTTTTCGAAAAGTCATAAAAACTGGAGAAAGATCATATTGTAGTATGATGGAGTGGGCTGATGAACAAAGCCTTGCCAATGCCCGCCAAAAAATGATCGCCTATCTTGATACTATTCGCGATCTTTTAGAAGAAATTAGTCCAGAATTAGGTGTGACCGATCCAGTTTCGGGCCCAGTTGTAATTGACGAACAAGGAAATGTAACCACACCTGGTGGCACAATCTCTGGAAAAATTAAAACTTAACCTTAGTGGTTAATGTATTTATCTTTGTATTGATCTTGAGACTCTGAGTCGACAGTACCTCTAGGATCTCCAAGTCCTGCATGTCTGTAAGCAGAGGTCACCGTATTTCTCAAAAGACAAGCTATGGTCATCGGACCAACGCCCCCTGGTACAGGAGTAATCTTGGATGCCTTGTTTGATGCGCTTTCGAAATCGACATCACCTACGATCTTACTTCCTTCACTACCATCTTCTTTTGTAACAGGCACTCTGTTTATTCCAACATCAATGACAACTGCTCCCTCTTTTAACCAGTCACCGTTGACCATCTCTGGTCTTCCAGCAGCAACGACCACGACATCTGCTTGAGAACAAATCGCCTCTACTTTTTTTGTTTTTGAATGCACAACGGTAACAGTACAAGACTCTTCAATTAAAAGTTGAGACATGGGTTTGCCTACAATATTTGATCGACCCACAACCACTGCATTTTTCCAGAAGATCATCACATTATCTTTTAAGAGCAATAAAGAACCAAGAGGGGTACACGGGATAAATGCTTTTTTGAGCATATCACCACCGATAGATAACCTTCCTGCATTAATTGCATGAAAGCCATCAACATCTTTTTCTACAGCGATAGCATCAATAACGCTTCTCTCATCAATTTGCTTTGGAAGAGGAGTTGAACTAAAATGCCATGAATATCAGTATCTTCATTTAACATTTTTGATCAATTTAAGAAGAGTTTCTTGATCTGTGCTTTCATCAAGTTTGTAATCTTTAGTTTTGATATTACATTCAGCAGCCATTTTAGTCTTAGCTCCGACATAAACTTTACTGGCAGGATTTTCGCCTACTAACACTACTGCTAAACAAGGATCTACTTGTTTTTTAGCTATTAAATTATCTGCATCTTCTTTAACTTGTGATCTGATTTTGGCAGCGAAAGCTTTGCCATCAATGATTGTTGCCATTTAGTTCTCCCTCTATCCCCTAGGCCAATACTCAATGAGTAAGTCTTTAAATAAATAAATTAGTAGTATCAATAACACAGGTGAAATATCAAGACCGCCGAAGTTGGGTAAATATCTTCTAATATAATTTAATGGAGGATCAGTAAGCTTTTTAAAGCTCTCAAAGACTCTCCATAAAAAAAACATTTTGGTTATTGAGAATATTAAAATGAAAAAGCCACGATACAACAACATAGAAAAATACAATGATGGTATAAAAATCTAGTAGCCTTACTAAAAACAATAGTAATGAATTCACGCAGCTAAGTTATAAAAATTTGCTAATCGCGTCTATTAAATAAGAAATTACGACACCGCTCTGATTGGGGATTTGTAAAAACTGTGTCAGGATGTCCTTCCTCTTCTATGAGCCCGTCATGGAGAAAAATTACTTTATTAGAAACTTTTCGAGCAAACTCCATTTCGTGGGTTACCACTAACATTGTCTTACCCTGTTCAGCAAGACTTCGCATCACTGATAAAACTTCATCGACTAACTCAGGATCAAGAGAGGAGGTTGGTTCATCAAAAAGAAGAATTTCAGGCGAGATTGCCAAGGCTCGAGCGATGGCTGCACGTTGTTGTTGTCCACCTGATAAATGAACCGGATAATCATTTGCTTTATCCTCAATTCCTACTTGCTTTAACAATTCCATTGCTTCAATTTCTGCAGTTGTTTTTTCCTTACCAAGGACATGTACGGGAGCTTCAATAATGTTTTCTAAAATAGTTATATGAGACCATAAATTGAAACTTTGAAAAACCATTCCTAGTTTTTTTCTAATCGTTATAATTTTTTCTTGAAGATTTTTATCAGGAGCATTCAAATTTACTTGGTTACAATCTATCACCTCTCCACAAACATTAATTATTCCTGAATTTGGAGTTTCTAAAAAATTTATACAACGCAACATTGTACTTTTTCCAGAACCTGAACTGCCAATAATACTAATGACATCGCCTTTATCTGCGTAAAGATCAATACCTTTTAAGACTTGATTATCTCCAAAACTTTTTTGAAGCTGTTGTAATTCAAGTACTTTCATTAATAAACATAATATTTCATTTTTTATATTCATTGATATTCTTAATTTTCTATGAAAAAAATCAAGCTCTTCTGATTGATCGTTTTTTTAATCTTCAAATATGGTAAATTAAGTTATGTCAGAAACAGAAAATGAATCACAAGAAATTGTTAATAACGATTTAAATTCAAATGACTCGAAAACACTAGTTATAGGTTCTGGTGTGAGAATGGAAGGCAAAATTGATGGCGCTATGAATTCGGATATTGCAGGAACCTTTAACGGTAAAATCAAATCAGACTCTATAAATGTTTCTCAGACAGGTGTTTTTAATGGTGATATAACCGGTAGTGATATAAATATTTCTGGAAAAGTTGAGGGTACCATTGACTCTGATGAACAGCTCAACATTAACCAATCAGCAGATATCAAAGGAACTATAGAATATACATCTCTTAAAGTTAGCTATGGCGCAAGGGTTCAAGGGCGAATTCAACATAAAGGGGTTGTCCATTCTTTTAATAATGTAGAAGAACATGTGTACAATAATAATTTAGAAGAAGATGTGCCCAATGAAAGCAATGAGGATAATATTTAATGTCGATTTTTGGCAATAAAGAAAAAGAACAAAATAGTTCAGAAGAAAAATTTACTTTTCCACACGCGTCTGAGGATCAAGTTAATCAATCGACACTAGCTCAGGATATACAGATACATGGTTCTGTAGAAGCTAAAGATTATATTAATTTTGATGGTAGCATAACTGGAACCATCAAGGCAAAAACAGTTAACCTTGGTAGATCCTCTTATGTCAAAGGATCTGTCACAGCAGACCAAATTACTGTCGAGGGAGAGGTTGATGGGGATATTCAAGGTAAGGATGTCTACATCAAATCTTCAGCCAAAATCAAAGGTACTATTCGATATTCCAACATTGATATCCAAGATGGAAGTATCATTAATGCTGATCTAACAATCTCTTAGCCTTAAAAACTTTATCTATTCTTTTATAGCCTAATTCTTTTAATAAAATCTTATAATTTCTAGATATTTTGGTTTATATTTATCTTATAATTAATCTTAAATGAAAAACTTAAATTGAGTTTTGCACAAGAGGAGAAAAAAATGAAAAAAATAATACTTTCAGCGATGCTTGCTACCTTTATGTTTGGTTCAGCATATGCTGAAACAGTAAGAATGGGTACAGAAGGTGCCTATCCTCCATACAATTTTATCAATGATAATGGTGAAGTTGATGGCTTTGAGCGTGATGTTGGAGATTTACTTTGTGCTCGCGCTAATCTTGATTGTGTTTGGGTTATTAATGAGTGGGACTCAATTATTCCGAACTTAGTATCCGGTAACTACGATACTATTATTGCTGGTATGTCTATCACTGCTGAGCGTGATGAAGTGATCGACTTTACTCAAGAATATTTCCCACCTTCCCCATCGGTCTTTATGGCATTAAGTGGAGCAGATGTTGATGTAGATAGTGGTGTAATAGCTGCACAAACATCTACTATTCAAGCTGGTTATGTTGCAGAGAGTGGAGCTACTCTTGTTGAATATGCAACTCCAGAAGAAACCATCGCTGCAGTTCAAAATGGTGAAGCAGATGCTGTGTTAGCTGATGGCGACTACTTATTCCCAATTATCGATGAGTCTGGTGGAGATTTTGCTGCTATTGGTGAAGTGTCAATTGGTGGCGGTATTGGTATGGGTATCCGTGAGTCAGATGGTGCATTAAAAGCAAAAATGAATGCAGCTATTGATACCATGAAAGCTGACGGATCATTAAATACTTTGATTAAAAAGTGGTTTGGTAAAGACGCCAACACATTTTAATTTATAAATTTAATTTACATATGAAGACGGTTTACCCGTCTTCATATTCCTAACTTTATCCTTTTCTTTATCTTCAAATACATATTCAATAATTATCAAGTGGTGAATTATATTGACATCTAGCATTATAATTGTGGGCGGAGGTATTGTTGGAGCATCTTTTGCCTATCATGCCCATTTAAATGATATTAAGAAAATATCTGTTATTACCGAAACCTTACCGGGAGACAATCAACAGGCCACAACAAATACATGGGGCTGGGTGAATGGTTATGCTAATAATGATGAAGAGTATGCTTCATTTAGACTGGCTAGTCTCAATTATTGGCCCAAATTAATTGAAAATATTAATAATATTTCTAGTACTTCAAAGGGAGCGTTTTTTTGGGATCTTAATGAAACTGATATTCTTCAAACAATTGATCAGCATCAAAATTGGGGCCATTCGGTTTCTATAAAACAAGAGTTTGAATTAGAAAAAATATTACCCAATTTATTTAATAAACCTAAAAATGCAGGGTACGGAAAAAATGATTTGGCGGTAGAGGCAACTGAAATTAGTAAAAAGTTATTTGAAAAAAGTAATGTAAATTTCTTAAAAAAAAAAGTAACAAAATTAATTTTTGAAAAAAACAAAGTCAAAGGCGTTCAAACCGGAGATGAAAAAATTTATGCTGATGAAGTTATATTAGCAACAGGACTAGGAACCCCAGAGATACTAGAGAGTATAAATATAAATTTTATCATGCGATCATCTTTAGGACTATTAGCTTATACAAACCCCCTTCCTCCACTATTAAATCATCCAATCACAGGTATTGATTTTCATGTAAGACAAGATAGCCAAGGACGCTTAGTTATTGGTGGAAGATTTGATGATGACGCTACAAAAGAAAATGATTTAGCTGCATCAGCAAAAATGCTTGTGAATGAAATGGTGTCTAGGATTAATTTTGATGGGGAAGTTACTTTAGATCATTATACTGTTGGTAAGCGACCTCTTCCTATAGATGGTCGACCTAAAATCGGTAGACTAAAGAACTCTGTAGGTGAAATCATCAAAGGGGTTTATATTGCTGTTATGCACTCTGGTGTTACTAATGCTCCCATGGCTGGGAAACTAGGAATTGAGGAAATTATTTCAGGTAAACAAGATAAGATGCTGACCTCCTTTGCACCACATATAATTAGTGATAGAGAATAGAAATGTTTGAATATTGCTCTGATCCCAAGTCTTTGGAGGGTTTGATTTGGTTGTCCTGTTATGTAACTACACCAAAGCATATGTCTTTTTATGGATCTTTTTTGGTTGTAATGGGCTTGTTGGCTTTAGCGGCGCCACTTGCCATGTTGTTTGGATTTATTGGTGCTATTGCAAGTCGATCCTCTAAAAGCCTTGTTAGATTTTTCGGAAAAGGGTACCTAGCTATGATACGAGGAATCCCAGATATTGTTTTCTTTTTGTTTATTCCAATAGCGCTAGATCAAGCTTTTGAATATCTTCGTCATAAGATACTTTGTCCAGAGGTCATAGAACCGATACGTCAAGGAAATGATTTTGTTGTTTGTACTGCTGCAAAATTACCTTTAAGTGCTGCTAGTGAATGGGTTCATGATCTTTATGGTTTTTCACTTGCCCTATTAGCTTTTGGTTTTGTTTTTGGAGCCTTTACAGGAAACGTATTGTTTGGAGCAATGGCTGCTGTCCCAAAATCTCAATTAGAAACAGGTGAAGCTTTTGGTTTTTCACCGAGACAAGTTTTTAGAAGAATTTTAATACCTCAAATGTGGATCTATGCTTTACCTGGCTTATCAAATTTGTGGATGATTTTAATAAAAGCAACACCTCTACTTTTTCTTCTTGGAATAGAAGATATTGTTTATTGGGCTAGAGAGCTAGGAGGAATAAAAACTGGTGTTTATGACTATCCTCACCCTGATTGGCGTGCATGGTACTTCGGAGTATTGATGATTTTTTATTTATTATTAACCTATATTTCTCAAATAGTTCTTGATCGACTTTCAAATAAACTCTCAATTGGCCAAGCGACCTTGGCTGGAAAAGCAATTTAATTATGTCTTGCTATCAAACTCTGATGGATTATGGACTTCGATCAATTGGATATGGAGAAAGATTGCTTCCTAAATCCGACATCACGCTTTGTGAGCAGTTTGTTTTAATTGGATCGGGCATGATATGGAATATTTACTTCGCTTTTCTTGCGCTCCTATTTGGTTTTTTATTTTCAACGGTTCTGGCGTTAGGCAAAAACTCCTCTCATATGATTTTTAATAAACCATCAAGAATTTTTATTTTTATATTTAGAGGATCCCCTTTGTTTATTCAGTTCTTCTTTGCTTATGATCTATTTATCATTCTTCCAAAATTAGGTATTGATATTGAATTAGGATTTATCACAGTCACCGTAGAGACAAGGTGGCTAACAAAAGCATGGCTAGGAGCTTTAATTGTGTTATTTTTCAACACTTCTGCTTATGCTGCAGAGATTTTTTATGGCGCTCTTCGTGCCGTTCCCAGCAAAGACATAGAGGCAGCAGACTCTTTTGGCTTTAGTGGTACAAAAAAATTTAAAAGAATAATTTGGCCTACTATGCTTCGTTTAGCTTGGCCTTCTTATACTAATGAAGCAATTTTTTTATTTCATGCCACTACTTTAGTATTTTTTACAGGCTTTCCTGCTTGGCAACAAAGAGGAGATGCCATTTATTATGCGAGTTATTTTGCGGATAAAACTTTCAATCCTTTTGTGCCTTATCCAATTGTAGGCCTTTATTTTATTATTTTTACCCTGTTTATTATCGGGGTCTTTAGTGTGATTAATAAGAGGCTGAATAAACACTTACTTCCTAACGAAAGAAGTAAATTAAAAATTAGATTAAATTTAATTAGATAAAATTACTTTTTATATTTATTTCTTACTAAGAAAGTAATTATTAATATAAAAGTAAAGGTAAACCCCATAAAATGAAATGATCGTTAGAAGGGTTAAACGATATTTCCTCACCATAAATAGAAATCAATTCTTGATTAATTTCTTTGAGATCCATACCACTTTCATACTTTTTTTTTATTTGCTCTTTTAAGTTAATTGCAAATTCAGTATCAGATTCTTGTATGCTTTGCCCTTCACAAACTAAACATCTTATTGTTTTATAATATTCACTAAGTTGATTTACGTTAGCTAGAGAAATATTTGTAAATAAAACAAAACAAAAGATAAAAAATAATCTATAAATACTTTTCAATATCTTCATAAAATAAAGGCCCTTGTACTTTTTTTTTGTATCTTTGATTTCTCTATAAAAAATGTTTCTGGTACTCCAATTAATCCCATTTCATAAGCAATAGATCCATCATCACGAATGATATGAAAAAAAGGATTTCCATGTTCATTAATCCATTGAATAAAATTATCTTCATCATCTCTGAAATTTATTCCAATGATTTGCATTCCCTTTGATTGTAATTCCATAAGCAATGGATGTTCTGCTAAGCAGGGTTTGCACCATGATGCAAAAAAGTTAACAATATAAACATCGTCTAACTCTTTTTGATTAAGCGTTTTCATATCATAAAAATCAGCAGTATTAAAAAGTGATGAGGGTAACGCTATATCTTTATTTCCCGTTTTCTCGTTTTTGTTTAAAAAGACAAAGGTGCTGATCCCGAGAATGACCAAGCCAAGAATTGGTATTATAAGACTTTTTCTCATCTTCTTTTGATTATTGATAGAAATATTGAAAAAACGAGCATAATCGCACTTATCCAAAGCAAATTAATCATTGGTTTATATACTAAATTAATTGCAACTCGGTCACTCTCTATAGAGGAAATTGTTGCATAATATTGGTGTAACCATTGGTTAACTGTGCTTACTTCATTCGTTACTTGACCCGATGGTTGGTAAATATTCTTTGATGGAGATAAAATATATTCATCATCGCCATTTACGATTGATAATTCTACTAAAATTTCTTGAAAGTTTGAATATGAAGTATCTTTTATATTTTTAAGGTAAACATCACTCTTATTGCTCATCAATAGTTGACTACTTCCATTCTTTTCAAAAACAAAGTTTTCTTCTTGATCAAATTGTTCTGTATAAACAGCTGCTATAATAAAGATAGCAATACTTAAATGGGCTAACCATTGAGAATAAAAACGAAGATCTTTGTTAAAGCTTTTAAAAATTACAATTAAACTTTGAATAATAATTGGCGATGCAATAAAAATGGCAATAGCAAAATAAATATTTGCAAAATAGAAGAAACAAATAATTGAAATAGCTCCAGCAAGAACAATTGTAATCCAAACTTTATTATTTTTATTTTCATTTTTATTCCATGAAACTTGGGGAGCAAATGCCATAAGTAAAATAATAGGGGCCATCAATATATTAAATGCGAAGTTATAGTATGGCGCACCAATAGATACTGATGACTCAAAAAATAATTCACTAAACAAAGGGTAAATAGTTCCGATAAATACTGTTAAAGCTGAAGCGATAAAAAAAATATTATTTAAAAGAAGAAAACTTTCTTTGCTAATTAAAGAAAAAGTATCTTGATTAAAATGTAAGGCACTTTTGATATTTAATTTTATAGTTACTAAAAAAAGATAACCAATTATTACAATTAAAAAGAGACCTCTTAAAGGATCAGTTGCAAAGCTATGAACAGAGACAATTAAGTTCGATCTTACTAGAAACGTTCCAAACACTGCTGCAATAAATGAGTACAAAGCCAAATTTAATGACCAAAGTTTTAATTGATCATTTTTTATTGAAACTTGTAGGGAGTGAATAAGGGCTGTGTTTAAAAGCCATGGTATTAATGAAATATTTTCTACGGGATCCCAAAACCACCAACCACCCCATCCAAGTTCTGAATAAGCCCAGTAAGAACCAAGAACAATTCCAAATGTTAGAAAAAACCATGAAATTTTTGACCAAAAAAGCATTTGTTTATACAAATTTTGGGAAAAATCCTTAGTAACTAATATGTGACTAGCCAGTACAAATGGAATTATCAGCCCTATATAACCAAGAAATAATGTTGGTGGATGAATGACAAATAAGATGTGTTGTAATATTGGATTAAGACCTAACCCAACTATTTCAGAGGAGTTCTTAACATGAACAAAAGGATTGGAGCTTAATAGAAGATATAAAATGAATAGAGAAGAAATAAATACTATTTGTTTATGAATTTGAAAATTATTATTCGACTTTAAAAAAATAAATCCAAAAAAATTTATGAGAAATATCCATAATAGTATTGAGCCTTCATGACTTCCCCACGCAGATGTTATTTTAAAAAATAATGGATCATCAATATAAGAATTTTGAATAACATTAAGTATACTAAAATCAGAAATAGTAAAACCAATTATCAAAAGTATAAATGGAACGATACCACCAATGTAAATAAGATTGAGTAATATTTGATCTTTTAAGAATATTTTTTTACCCCATCCAAGATAAAAAATAATTATAAAAAAAAGAGTAAGATATAAACTGAAATTACCAAGAAGAGAAATCAATTAATCCCCTCTCCAAATTCCATCATTCTTCATTTTATCAATAGCGCTTTGAGGCATATAATTCTCATCATGTTTGGCTAAAACTATTTCAGCAAGGAAAATAGAATTTTTACCCATATACCCCTCAACAATAATTCCTTTATCTTCCTCAACAAGCCCTGGTAAAGATTTAGTAAATTCTACTTTAATAGAACCTCCATCCTCATCTTCTACTTCAAAGTTCCATTTCTCATTTTGAAATTTTAAAGAATTAGATTTTACTAGACCTCCTACCCTCAGATATTTATCAGAAGATATATCCATTTTTTTTAATTCTGTCGGGGATACAAAGTATGCAATTTGATCTTTTAGTGTATAGCTAATTAAAAAAATTGAGAAAGCGAAACAAAAGAAAATGATAAAAAGAAAAATTAATCTTTTTTTAATCTGTCTGTTTAATTTGATAATTCGCACTGCTCTTATTAAAGACTTTTTTCTTTAGCAGCATAATTATAATCGTTGTCACAGCACAAACGGTGCCAAAAAATAGATAACATAGAATTACAAATTGTAGACTAGTCATTAAGTAATTTTGCCCTCTCAATGCGTCTATTTTCGGTAATGATATAAAAAATATTTGTAAACCAATAAAATGAAAGTAACAAAATGGCAAAAAAAACTAACCATAAGAGTAATTAAATAGTCTGTAGTCATACTTGGGCCACTAACTTTAAAAACGCTACTTCCTTGATGAAGGGTTGTCCACCAATCAACTGAGAACTTAACGATTGGTAGATTTACCATTCCAATAATTGCCAGTATTGAAGCTGCAAAATCAGCTTTTTGAAAATGTTCAAAAGAGTAGAGTAAGAATAAATGACCAAGATAGATAAAAGCTAAAATAAGCATCGAAGTTAGTCTTGCATCCCAAACCCAATAGGTACCCCAGGTTAAATTCCCCCATATTGACCCTGTTATAAGCACCACAATACTCATGATTAACCCTATGGGAGAAAGAGATCTTGATATTGTAAATGAGGTTGGCGATTTAAATACAAGTCCTATAATACTACTAACGCCCATTGAGAAAAATATCATTAAAGACAGCCAAGCAGCCGGCACATGAATAAACATGATTTTAAAAGATATTCCTTGGTAATAATCATTTTCTAGAAAGATTATAAGAACACCAGCCACTACAATTAAAATTATTGATAATAAAATAATAAACTTAGAAATAGAGTTAAAAAAATTAGACATCATTTGAGGTGTGATAGCAAACATCAGACTGATAGTTTTTTCAGAGCAAAGCTAGTTAGTAAAGGAGAAAAAGCTAAATTTAGTAAAAAATAAGCAAGGAAAAATATATAAAGTTTATTGATATCGAAATCGATAACATCGCTAATAGCCATTGAAAATATAAGAATGGGTACAAATAGTGGAAGAGTAAGAACACTTGTTATTGAAAGTTTATTATTTCTAGAAATAGTAATTGAAGAGGTCATAGAGGAAATAAAAACAATACTAAGGAGAGAAAGACCTAAAAGAATATTTATTGAGAATAGATATGACAAGTTAATATTTAAAATAACTAAAATGATCGGTGAAAATATAAAAAACAAAATTAATAAATTGAAATAGATCATTATATTTTTAACAAAAATAATAATTTCAAGCGCAAAAGGTGAAAGAATATATTGTTGAAGCTTGGCTTCAGAAAAATCGGATGCATATACTTTTTCAACTTTGATAAGTGAGATAAAAAAAATCATTATCCATAAAAATGCTTAAGGTATCTCAATATCAAAAGAAATGTGTCTTAGAGCCAGAGAAAAAATTGAAGAAGCAATCATCAATAAACAGAATAGAACGAAAGTAAAAATACTTCCTTTAATCATCAAAGAAAATTCATTAGTTAAAAGTTTGAAGAAGTTTTTAATCATGTTAAATCGTAGGTTCTATGCGGAATTGCCAAGTTTTGATGACTTGCAATAATAATTATTCCTTTGTTTTCTAATTTTTTTGACAACAAAGTTGTTATTTTGATAATGGTGTCATTATCTAAGCCATTAAATGGATCATCTAATATCCATATTGGTTTATTAACAAGCATCAGTAATAAAAGTTGCAGTTTCTTTTTTTGACCAAAAGAGAGTTGATAAAATTTTTTATTTAGATTTAGCTCGCCAAATAAATATCTAATACTTTGATCTCTAATTGTCTTATCAAAAGTAACATTATGAATGGATAGCCAATAATCTATATTCTGACTCAATGATAATTGATCATAGGCAAAATGATTTTCACCAAGATACAAAAAACACTGACTAGCGATATAGCTATCAACTTTACTTTCTTGATATTTTATCTCTCCAGATAAAGGATCAAGTAATTGAATAATATTAGATAGCAGAGTTGTTTTACCCTTACCGTTGGGCCCTCTTAAAACCAGAATCTCTCCAGAATTAACGGTAAAAGAGATATTCTTAAAAACTAAAAAATTTCCGCGTGCAAATGATAAATTATTAATTTCAATCATAAAAAAAAGCGGGTGATTATAACCCGCTTTTTTAGTTTTAAATATTTAAAACTTATAAAATTATCTTCTTTTACGAGAAGCTTTTCGCTTTGCAGCTTTTTTCTTCTTAGGTGCCGCTTTTTTCTTAGCAGCTTTCTTTGGAGCCGCTTTTCTTCTCTTTTTAGGAGCTGCTTTTTTCTTAGCAGCTTTTCTTTTGAGAGCAGCTTCTTCTTAGCAGCTTTTTTTTGGTGCTGCTTTTCTTCTTAGCAGCTTTTCTCTTAGTGGCTTTTTTCTTCTTAGGTGCTGCTTTTCTTTTAGCAGCTTTCTTAGGAGCCGCTTTTCTTTAGCAGCTTTTTTCTTAGGTGCTGCTTTTCTCTTAGCAGCTTTTTTCTTAGGTGCTGCTTTCTTCTTGGCAGCTTTTTTCTTTTTTACAGCCATTATAGCCTCCTTACTTTTATTCTTACTAGCAAGAATAAAACGAATATTTAAAAATATTCATTTACTAAAAAAAACATTAAAAAAGTATTAAATTAAGTCAACATTTTATTTGTTTATTTTTTTTTTGTAATAATGAGTCAAATTGAAATTATTTTAGGACCAACGAATACCGGAAAAACTTTTTATGCATTTGAAGAAATGTTTTCCTATCAAAGTGGTGTTTTTGGTTTTCCTTTAAGACTTTTAGCGCGTGAAAACTATGATAAAGCTTGTAATTTATACCCAATTAATCAAATCGCACTTATTACGGGTGAAGAAAAAATTATTCCAAAAGATGCTAAATATTTTTTTTGTACCGTTGAATCTATGCCGGAAGATTTTTTTGAGTTTGTATGTGTTGATGAAATTCAATTAGCAGCAGATTATGAAAGAGGTCATATTTTTACTCAGCGAATCCTTTTTTCACGAGGAGAACAAAAAACAATTTTTTTAGGATCCACTACTATGGAAGAGATTATCAGAGAATTAATTCCTGATGCTGAAATTAAATTTAAAAATCGTTTTTCAGAATTAAATTTTATTGGTTATAAAAAAATTCAAAATATTAAACCTCGATCTGCAATCATTGCTTTTAATTTAATAGGTCTTTATGAAATTGCAGAACAAATACGAAGCCTCAAAGGAGGAGTAGCCTTAGTCGCCGGGGCCCTGAGTCCAAAAACTAGAAACTCTCAAGTCAAACTATATGAAGATGGTGAGGTAGATTATATTGTAGCAACGGATGCCATTGGAATGGGATTAAATTTAAATATCAATCAAGTCTATTTTTCAGGTTTAGAAAAATTCGATGGGAAGTACACTCGTCCTTTGAGCGATATGGAAGTAGCACAGATAGCTGGTCGAGCAGGACGATATACAAAATCAGGATATTTTGGATCGACCTTAGGTGCCAAATTTATCAATATGGAAAGTGTTGAAAATGTCCAGGCGCATCGATTTGAGTCTGTGAAAAAAATCTTTTGGAGAAACCATCTACTTTCTTTCAAATCAACTTATGAATTAACCCAATCCTTAAAACAACAGCCAACTAATCAAAGATTAATTTTAAAAAAAGATGCTGAGGACCAAAAATTTTTATTTTCAATTTTGAATAATAAAAAATTATCTTCATTGCTTAACTCGCCCGAGTCTCTTCAACAACTTTGGAATGTTTGTCGTATTCCCGATTACCAAAGTATCTCAGAGGAAAAACATATATCTCTTTTAATAGAAATCTTTACTGAATTAAAAAATCATAACTGGTCGTTGACAGATTTATTTTTAAAAAAAAATATAGAGCGACTAAAAGATTATTCAGGAAGCATTGATGATTTAATTTACACCCTCAATGAAACAAGAATATGGCTTTATATTACTAATCAAAAACAATGGATTCCCAATAATTCATGGATCGAACAAGTTAAAAGCATTGAGGACAAACTATCAGAAGAGATTCATCAGAGCTTAATGCAAAAATTTGTCGATAAAAATAAAAGTGAAGTCGTTCAAAGCCTCAATATTAGTGAAAAAAATATTTCAGTAAGTAATAACACCTATGTTATGATTAAAGACGAAAAAATAGGGGTAATTACTGGTTTTAAAATCTTTTTTGATGAAAAATTTAATGATATCTTAAATAATAATTACAAAAAAATAATCCAAGAACAAATTTCCAAAATATGACTGTCAATATAGAGAATTTTTTATCAGCTCCTGATGAAAGTTTAATTCTTAAACCTAACTTTGATGATCAAGGTCATTTTACAAATTTATATATAGCATGGGGCGAGGCAAATGTGGGAGTTATTTCAAAAGGAAATGAAATTTTAAAGCCTAAAATATCTGCTATTTATGATGATAGCTTAATTAACCCCGATCAAGGAGATCAAATATTAAAAAAAATTGAAGCATGGTTTCATAATACTTTTTTACAAAAAATTGATTTATCAAATGTATTAGAAAAATATAATTCTACCCCAGAAGAGCGAAGCTTCATATTTAAGTTAATTGAAAATCAATACAATTTTTATCAACTTAATATATTAGATGAATTCAAGCAGATTGAAGAGAATAAGCGTAAAGAAATCCACTCATTAAATTTTAGGTTAGGAAAAAATGTTATTTTTAATAGTGAGCTTATTAGACCGGAGTTGATGAAACTAAAATTTTATTTGTGGAATATTTTTTATTCGCAAAATTTTAATATAGATTTTTATATCCCCAAAGACGGAAACGCTACTTTAAACGCTCAACCCTCACTAAATTTAGATTTAATTACATTTTTAGGATTTATTTTCCAAAATAATTTATTAATCCGTATAGATATTTTTAATGAATTTGAAAAGCAGCTTTTTAAAAGAGAAAATAGAGGCCCTTTTTCACTTCCTATGGATTTGTCTAATCTTTTAGGTATTAAAAAAGAAAAACTTATAGAAATATTAAATGACAGGTCTTATTTGATTCAAGAAATTGAAGAAAATGACCTTTTAATATCAAAAAAAATAATTGTTAATAAAAAGCCCACTTCCAAAAAAGTAAAAAAACCTCTGGAAAAAAAGAATAAAAAAGATAAAAAATCTTTACCCAAAAAATTATTTAATAATCCTTTCGATCAGTTAAAAGATATTAATGCTAAATAAATTTTTTCAATCTTTTCACGAACCAAAAGGTTCTGATGAGAATACTTTTCAATCAGATCTTTATAATCTTATCTATGAAATAATTATTGCAGACCATGAAATTTCTCCTGAGGAAATTGATTTATCTTCAGAGCTAGTGGAGTATTATTTTCAAATTCCAAAAGATGTTAATAAACAAGAATTCCTAAAATTAGCAGATAAACAACACTTTAATACAGATCTCTCTCAATTTACTCAACGACTAAAAGTATCTTTATCCTATGAACAAAGAATGGATATTATTCTTATTTGTTGGCAAGTATTGATGGTAGATGGCATTGAAGATCAATTAGAAACCTCCACAGTTAGAACTCTATCAACATTATTAGGACTTGAAGATAAAGACTTTATATTAATCAGAAATAGAGTAAAAGACTCCCTATGACATATCTTGTAAATGACAAATGTATAAAGTGTAAATATATGGATTGTGTAGAAGTGTGTCCTGTAGACTGTTTTTATGAGGGGGAAAATATGCTGGTGATCAATCCTGATGAATGCATAGATTGTGGTGTTTGCGAACCTGAGTGCCCCATCGAAGCGATTATTCCAGATAATTTAGATGAAGGAACAAAATGGCTAGATGTGAATGAAAAATATTCTCAAATTTGGCCAAACATCAAAACAAAAAAAGAGTCACCCGCTGATGCAAAAGAATATGAGGGTGTTGAAAATAAATTTGAAAAATATTTTAGCGAAAAAGGAGCTGAATAATGCCTGCAAAGAAAAAAGCAATCACTAAAAAAACTACAAAAAAGAAAGCTGTTAAAACGAAAGCAGTAAAGAAAGCCGCAGTAAAAAAAACACCTGTAAAGAAAAAAGCTGTTCCTAAAAAAGTAGCTAAAGTTGTAAAAAAAACCGTTAAGAAAGTAGTTAAAAAAACTGTAAAAAAAATAGTTAAAAAAATTGTTACCCCAAAAGCACCTAAAATTAAAAAGATAGTTGCTCCTCAAGAATTTAAAGCAGGAGAAAATATTGTTTATCCTACTCACGGAGTAGGAAGAATTTTAACAATAGAAAAATTCCAATATGACTTAGTAGAAGAGCAATTATATGTTATTCAATTTTTTCAAGATAAATTAACCATCAGAGTGCCCTTTGCAAAAGCGAAGCTTATTGGTTTAAGAAATATTACAAGCAAACCTTCAATGACTAGAACATTATCTATTTTAAAACAAAAGCCAAAAATTAAAAAGGCGATGTGGTCAAGAAGAGCACAAGAATATGATCAAAAAATTAATTCTGGGGATATTAAACAACTGTCTGAAGTTGTCAGAGATTTATTTCGAAAAGATGATCAAACAGAACAGTCTTATAGTGAAAGACAAATGTTTCAGGTTGCTTTTGAGCGGTACACAAGAGAGTTTGCGATATCTTCTGATTTGAAGTTTGAAGAGGCTTCTTCTAAAATTTTAGAAATTTTAAATAAAAGATAATTTAAGAGGTTTCGTCGTCAGATTTATCTTTGGAAATATCTAGGCTGATATCTTCTGCAAGATTGTCATTATCATCTTCATCTGACGATACAGAACTATCATCTGTTTCATCGATTAGATCTTTAAGCTCGTCATTTTCTTTAACTGTCTTTGTTGGAGTAGTAGCTACAGTTACGCCAGCTTTTCTTCCTCTTTTTGGTCTTGAAATATTAGTAGGTTCAATGCTTTTACCACATTCTGGACAATCAAGCTCATCTTGATAAAAGTCATAATATTTAACTGAGCCACATGGGCAGGTTCTCTTATGACCTAAATCGATATTTTCTTCTGACATTGTGGGCAGATTTATACATTATTATTGTAATTTATACAAATTTTTATTATGTTATCGCTTCATTATGGCAGTACCAAAAAGAAAAACCACTCCTTCTAAAAGGAATATGAGACGCTCTCATCACAGAGCGGGAACCCAATTATTTGCAGAAGATAAAAAATCTGGCGAACTAAGAAGACCTCATCATATCGATTTAAGTACTGGTATGTATCGTGGAAAACAAATCTTAGTAAAGAAGCCAAAAAAAGAAGAAATAGCTGAAACAGCCGCTCCATCTAATGCAGAAGAAGCAGCAAAAACTATCGAAGCACCAGCCTCTAAGTAGTTTAATCTTTCATTGTTCTAAATATTGAATTCTCACTAAATCTTTGCTGATATAGTTTTTTTTATAAGATCAGTCTCTTCTAAGTTACCTAATTTTTTTTAATAATATATTTTTGAGAATTTCTATTTCTAATTCAGGATTTTCATTTAACTTTTGATTAACAAATTCATCTATAAATTTTTGATCAAAGCCTTTTAGAAATAACTTATTTTTAATTTTTCGAATAGAAAATAAAGATTGTTGATAGTAGTTGAACAAACTCTTCAATAAAGTGATCTTCATTATTATTTTTAGTTCATCTAAACGCCCTACTATCCATCAATCATTTCCTCTTTATTGATCCTCTGGGAAAATTGCTCGAGCATAAGTCTTTTTATTTTTTATTTTTTTTTGAAGATGTTCTTTTATTTTTTTTCGTGTAGCAGGATATTTCCCTAAGTATTTTACGGCTTCATTATATAAATACTCATTGGCATCTTTTTTCATTAAATGTATTTTAAGCAATAATAAAACTAAGTATAGAACTCAGTGCGCTTGTAGCTCAGTAGGATAGAGCACCAGATTCCTAATCTGGGGGTCGCAGGTTCGACTCCTGCCAAGCGCGCCAACTAGATTAAGTAAAGTATTTTTTTATAGCTGGTTTAGAGATTAAGTGAAAAACCAAACCACAGCATAAGTAAAAAATTGCAAGAATAATCTCTTTTACACCTGCTTCTGCTTGATAAGAAAACACTAGAGATGTAATTCCAAAACTAATCATAAACACTTTTAAGAAATGAATGGGATACACTTCTCTAATAGAATTGATTAAATATAAAGCACCATAAAAAGTGAAGGTTATAAAAACAGCCACTCTTATACTTTGCATTCTATGGTAGGGTATCTCTTCTCCCTCAGCTATATTAAATGGAAAATAAATTTGAATTCCAAGAACGGCACATATACCTAAAAAAATTGCAAAAATAGATAAAATTAATACTAAAAGCTTGCCTATTATGCGTAGCATTTAAATCTACGCACAGAATTAATTTTTTTCGTGAAGAAAATCAAGAAGCCTATCTAAGTACTTTTCATCAACATTATAAGCTTTTTTGTAGTGTTCTATACAATATGGCTTAGTTGGAATATTTTGGCCACCACAATAGTGAAAACCCTCTTCTAAAGGATCACCTATTGGCCATTGGCATGACTTAAAGCTTCCTGTACCTACAATGCTCTTCTTAAAGCTGAACTTCTCTCTTCTTCTGGTGACTTCTCTTTTGGAGTTATTTGAGAATTACCTGGAACGCTAGTTTCACGGTACATTGTTACTGAGGATACAGATTGAGATGAGCGGTCTTTTTCTAGAATTTTGCCTTCTTTCGAGACCTAATCTAAAAGCTTTTCCGATAACAGCATTTTTAGTAAATCCAAGTTGCTCACCAATTCGGCTAGTCGCAACGCCTTCGTTCCAAAGTTTTTTCAGATCATCGACTTTTTGTTGATTCCAAGACATAATGTTTACCTACCCTATATAGGCCTCCTTATGGGGTATTTTATACTACATATAGTGGTAGCAATCTAGTGTAAAATCATTAAAAAATTGTGAACAAATATGAAAAATCTAACTCAAGATTAATTTTCAAAATATCAAAAATGTAGGTATTAGAGTGGACTTTAATGTTTCCTATTAATGACTCATTTCAGATTACGGATAATACAAGATTAATCAGAGCTAAAGACACTATTGATTTTGTATCTAAGAATGAAAGTAAGATTTTATTGCTTTCTCATTTTGGTAGGCCAAAAGAGTCTTTCGATGAAAAATTTTCTTTTAAAAATTTAATTGATCAGTTCTCTAATATTTTAGGATATGAAATTCAACTATTGTCTTATGAAGAATTTCTACAAAATGGTTTACAACAATTTAAAGAGGGTATGAATAAAATTACGTTACTAGATAACATTCGTTTTTTTGAAGGAGAGAAAAAAAATGATAAATCATTTAGCCAATCAATTACTAATGAATTAGATCTTTTCATCAATGAAGCTTTTTCTGCATCTCATCGAAGTCATGCATCTGTTAATCAAATGGCTAAAAATATTCTTTCAGCTCCAGGTTTAAATTTTTCAAAAGAGGTAATGGCAATTAATGATATTAAGAATTCTACCAAAAGAAAGTTAGCAATTATTGGAGGTTCTAAAGTTTCAACTAAAATCAAAACACTTTTATCTTTAACTCAATCTTGCTCCAATATTTTTATTGGTGGGGCAATGGCAAATAATTTTTTAAAATATCAAGGCACTGCGGTTGGCCAATCTCTCTTAGAGGAAGGCTCGGAAGAAATGATCAAAGATATTTATACATTGGCGAACAAAACAGGGTGTGAAATTCATCTCCCAATAGATGTTGTCTTGAATGATGAGCAATCTTTATCAATAGATCGTCTAAGTGATCAAAATCAATTTAGTATTCTTGATTTATCTAACCACTCTATTGAGGTTTTGGAACAATTGGTGCAAAGAAGTGAAATTGTCTTATGGAATGGCCCAATGGGAATGATTGAAGACCCTCGATTTGCCAAGGGTTCATCCACACTTGCCCATCTTCTTGCAAAATCATCCTGCGATGTAGTGATCGGGGGAGGTGATACTTTGTTGGCAATTAATATCGCTGGAGTAAGTTTTGATCATTATCATTTTGTCTCAACAGCAGGAGGGGCTTTTTTAGAGGCCCTAGAAGATAAAGAATTGCCCGGAATTATTGCTCTTCAATAGTTCCGATAAAGTGTTTTTTTAATAACGGAATTTGAATAATAGTAAAAGCAAGGGTGATGCCCATAATTCCAAATACTTTAAAATTAACCCAAAAGTCAGTTGATTGAGTTCTCCAGATAATTTCGTTGAGTACCGCAAGGAAAATAAAAAAACCAGACCACATTTTATTCATTAAAGTCCATCCCTGATCAGTTAGTTTCATTGAGGAGTTTAAAAGAAGTTTTAAAACAGGTTTGTTAATAAAAGTACTTCCAATTAAGACAATAGCAAAGAGTGCATTGATGATCGTTGGTTTCATTTTAAAAAAGATATCGTTTTTTAAGAAAAGACTTAGACCACCAAAGACCACTAAAATAATTGTGCTCACCAACATCATAGTCGAAACTTTTCTTTCTTTAATATAGAGAGCAGCTAGAGATATTAATGTTGCAATGATAACAGCAGCAATACTGAGATATAAATCTTTATCTGATTTATAATAAACAGCAAAAAATATGATCAGAGGAAAAAATTCGAAAAGTTGTTTCATTTTATTTATAAGAGTCTATCTAAATATTCAGAAAATTGAAACTTTCTTAAATGACTCATATCTTCCCCATAGCCTTCAAAAAGAATGGGAATAGAAAAATCGTTCATTATGGATAAAAGAGCCCCATATTTGGCATTACTATCTACTTTATTAACAATGATTCCATTGAGATTAATACTATCTTGAAACCCTTGAATGATATGTTTCGATGCCAGACCAGTATTTGCATCAATCGTTAGTAAATTATAAACGTGGTTAAATTTTTCAGATTTCTTTTTAATGACATTTGATAGTTTTTCCAATTCGGCCATGAGATTTTTATTATTGTGCTGTCGACCAGATGTATCCACTATAATGACATCACAATCAGCTAATTGATCTATGCCTCTAAAGACAACAGCAGAGGGATCCTCTTTATCCTGCCCTTTAACAATAGGTATTTCAAATTTATTAGCAAAAAATTCTAATTGTTCCATGGCCGCAGCACGAAAGGTATCTGCTGCTATAACTCCCGGCTTTAAAGAGTTTTGTTGAAAATAGTGAATAAATTTGCCAATAAATGTTGTTTTTCCAGAACCATTATTCCCAGCAATCACGAATAAACTTTTTTCGGCGGGCTCATAATTACCAAATTCCTTGTCTTGAAATTGTTCAGTTAATTCTTTTTTGATGAGTGTTTTTAAATCATCCTCTTTAGAATTTGAGTTTTTAATTTTTTCTAAAATAAGATCAGCAAACTTTGGTTCGACTCCACTTTCAAAAAGTAAATCCTCGACTTCATCAACATTGAGTTTTTTTTGAAATATTTTTTTTAAAAAGAACATTGCGTAGTCACTATTTCTCCGAGTGACATGCCTATCATCGGTATTTGATGTTTGATGTAATTTTGATCATACCCAGAAATATGATGTGTATTTAATTCTTCAATTAAAATTTTTCTATCATCAATCAAATTTTTTTTCACTAAGCTTAAAAGATTGTCACCTAAAAGTCTTAAATCTTGCGCTCGTTTTTTTATAATTGGTTTCTCTAATTGAGGCATTCTTGCTGCAGGTGTATTTTTTTTTGGAGAAAATGGAAAAATATGTAAGTGAGAAATTTGATTATCATTCAGTAAGTTATAAGTATTTTGAAACATCTTTTCATTTTCTGTTGGAAATCCTGCTATGATATCAGCTCCAAAAGTAATTTCTTTTCTAACCTTGCGACAACGTTCTATAAAATTATTAACATCTTCAGGATTATGTCTACGTTTCATTCTTTTTAAAATCATTGCGTCACCAGATTGAATACTTAAATGTAAATGAGGCATGAGGCGATCATTTCCTAATATTTCAAAAAAATGTTCATCTACTTCCACGCAATCGATTGAAGACAATCTTAATCTTTCTAGTGACGTTTGCTTAAGAATATCTTTAATTAAAAGACTCATGCAATAGTGATGATCAAAGTCACTACCATAGTCTGAAATGTCGACACCCGTTAAAACGATCTCTTTGACTCCACTATCCACATGTCTTTTCACTTCATCAATTAAATAAGAGGCATCAAAACTACGATTATTTCCTCTTCCAAAAGGTATGATACAAAAGGTACAACGATGATTACATCCTTGTTGAATAACAAGGCTTTCACGAACTCCAAAACTTTCATTTTGAAGTGAGGGGTCTACATCTAAAGGATTTGTAAATATATCCTCCAGAAAAGGAGTGGTTTGATGATCTGCTAATATTTCATCCCAAGTTTGCTGTTTGAGTTTATTGATATTATCAATCACATAATCAACTTCCGGCATGGTTTTATAATCATCGGGGGAAATCTGTGCAGCGCACCCTGTCATCACTAATTTAGCATCAGGGTTTTCCTTTCGCGCTCGCCTAATTGTTTGACGCACTTGTCTTTCTGTTTCATTGGTAACAGCGCAGGAATTAATGACGATAATATTATCTTGTTGAGGGATTAGCTCTTCGATTTTTTTACCCTCAAAGTTATTGAGTCGACAACCAAAATTAACTACCTTTGTCATGCGAGGTTAATGGTGGAGTGATAAACAATCTCTGCCGGTCCCTTTAAGGAAACCATTTTATTTTCTACTTCGGTTTCTAACTGTGACTGCTCAGTTAAAACTTTAATTTTTGCACTAACATAATGGTTATGATGAAGAACAAAAGCTGTAGCACATGTGCCGGAACCACAAGCCAGTGTGTGCCCTCCTCCTCTTTCCCAAAATAAAACTTTTACTAATTTATTATTGAGTTTTTGAACAAAAGTAATATTTGCTTGTTCGGGGAAATAAGCATGGCTTACTAATTGAGGGCCAAGCACCTCTAGATTAATCGATTGAATATTTTTTACTAAGACAACACAATGAGGATTGCCAATATTAGCTGTCATAATTTTGATAACACCTGGTATTTTAATTTTTTTAAACTGGAGATTTTGTGTTTCCATTTTTTTACTCAATGGAATTTTTTTCCAATCCAGAGAAATTTCACCCACGTTGATATGATACTCTTTGCCAATTTTTTTACCGTAATGAAGAAACTTCTGACTTTTAATGACAACTTTCTTCTTTTTTTTAATCTCTGTTAGATATTTGTAGGCACAGCGAAGCCCATTCCCACAGTTTTTTCCAAGAGACCCATCTGAGTTATAAAAGAACACTTGATGATATTGTCCTAATTGCTTTAACAGAATTAACTGATCACAGCCAATGCCAAACCTTCTATCACAAAGATTTTTGATCACCTTTTTAGACTTTCTAATGATATCAACGTTTTTATCGATAATGACAAAATCATTTCCTGCCCCGTGAGCTTTAATAAAAGGTATTTTCATTGAGCGGCTATAGTGATATAAAACCACTCGTTAATAAAGAAAAAATTAGTCGACCGATGAGTTTCATCCGTCGATTTTTTTTATTTTTTAAATGCTAGAAAATATAACAAATAAAATTACAGGGATATTCCAAGGCTCTCTAATAAGGGAGCTATTACCGAAAAGGATTTAGAGACGACACTTCGTGAAGTACGAGTCGCATTGTTAGAAGCAGATGTTTCATTAAAAGTTTCTAAAGATCTCATCAAAAATATTCAAGAAAAAGCTCTTGGACAAAAAGTGATCGAAAATGTTCAGCCTGGTCAGCAAATTATTAAAATTGTCAGTGATGAGTTAACCGAAATTTTAGGCAGTCATAGTAGTGAATTAAATTTTAAAAACAAACCTTCCGTATTTTTAATGTGCGGTTTGCAAGGTGCTGGTAAAACTACCTCAATTGCGAAGTTGGCACATTATTGTCAAAACACTCTCAATAAAACAGTCTCCCTAGTATCTACTGACTTAAGAAGACCAGCGGCGATTGAGCAATTAAGAGTATTGGCCCAAAAAAATAATATTCAATTTATTGAACCCTCTAGCGAAGATGTTAAAGATATTGTTCAAACTGCTCTCAACCAAAGTGAAAAGCTCCTTTCTGACATACTCATTATTGATACCTCAGGTAGAATTAGTACCGATGAAGAATTACTTATAGAACTAAAAACCATTTATGAATTAGCAAAGCCCCAAGAAAATCTTCTTGTTCTTGACTCTATGATGGGTCAGCAAGCGTTAAGTGTTGTTGAGGCTTTTCATCAAACAGCCCCACTTACAGGTTTTATTCTTACTAGACTTGATGCTGATCCCAGAGGAGGTGTGGCCCTCTCAGCAAAATATCAAACAGGATTACCTATACGTTTCTTTGGATCCGGAGAAAATATTTCGGATTTTGAAGTATTCCATCCCGATCGCATCGCCTCCAGAATATTGGGAATGGGTGATGTGGTCTCCTTAGTAGAAAAAGCACAAAAAGATTTCGATAACAAAGAAATGGAAAGTCTTCAAGCGCAAATGATGAGTGGAAAATTTAACATGGAGGGAATGTTAAAACAATTTTTACAAATGAAAAAAATGGGGGGAATGTCTGGGTTAATGTCGTACATGCCAGGTGTTGGGAAAATTAAAAGCATGATGGAAAATGCAGATTTCGATGAGAAAATTATCGATCATCAAATTGCAATTATACGATCAATGACCAAACAAGAACGTTCTGATCCTGATATTTTAAAAGCATCCCGAAAGAAAAGAATAGCCTCGGGCTCTGGAAGACAGGTTCATGAAGTCAACAGACTTCTTAAACAATTTGAGCAAACTAAAAAAATGATGAAACAAGCTCAAAAACCAGGTTTTGCTAATAAGATTAAAAATCTTTTAGGCGGGAACCAAATGCCAACGATTGAATAAAATAAGAAAGGAGAAATCATGGCAACAAAAATGAGACTAGCAAGGGGAGGTTCCAAAAAGAGACCTTTCTATAGAATAGTAATCGCAGACGAAAGAGCACCACGTGACGGTAACTTTATTGAGAAGATTGGAAACTTCAATCCTATGGTCCCAAAAGATCATAAAGAAAGAGTGGTAATAAGCAAAGAGCGTGCTGAACACTGGTTAAAAGTAGGAGCACAGCCCACTGATAGAGTTCAAAGAATTTTAGCTGATTTAGGAATGATGGATGCTCCTAAAATTACTGAGAAAACAAAAAAACACTTACCAAAAGCAAAAGCGCAAGAAAGAACCAAAGCAAAAGAGGAAGCCGCGTTAAAAGCTGAAGAGGATGCAAAAGCTGCAGCTGAAGCAGCAAAGGCAGAGGCAGAAAAGCCCTGCAGCAGAGGAACAACCTCAAGCAGAAGCAGCACCAGAGGCTCCAGCAGAGCCAGAAGCAGCTGCGGCAGAGGAACAACCTCAAGCAGAAGCAGCACCAGAGTCCGAAGCAGTAGCTGAAGAAACTCCTGCTGCCCCGGAAGAGGAGCCAGCTGCAAGTGAAGAAGCTCCAGCAGAGCCAGAAGCAGCTGCGGCAGAGGAAAAACCGAAAGAATAATCAATTTCTCTTGTCTTTATTAAATAATTTTATTCAAGTTGGCAAAATCGGCAGGCCCAAAGGAACCAAGGGCCTGCTAAGACTTAATTGCTTTTTAAATGACAATCGAGACATTAATAAGTTTCAAAAATTTTATTTGGAAGATGAGACGATAATCAATGTCAAACTAGTATCTTTCGATAAGAAAAGTCCTTTAGTTACAATCAATGATATAACCGATCGAACACAAGTAGAGGGTTATGTTAATAAATATATATATCTTCAAAAAGAAAAACTCTCTCCCACAGAAGAAAATGAATTTTATTTTCACGATTTAGAAGGTTTAGAAGTGGTTGATCAACAAAATGAAATTGTTGGCAAAGTGGCCTCTGTAGTCAACTTTGGGGCAGGAGACCTTTTAGAAATTTATTTTATTAAAAGCTCTAAAAAAGAGTTTTTTCGATTTACGGAAACTAATTTTCCTAAAGTCGATATTAAAGAAAAAAGAATTACCATTAAGTCTTAATGATCACTTTTCATATCTTAACTTTATTTCCTGAGAGCTTTCCTTCTATTTTAAATGTGGGTTTAATCGGCAAGGCTTTCCAAAAAAAATTATTCGAAGTTAATACAATCAATATTAGAGATTACAGTGAATTATCTGCTAACTCAGTGGATGATAAGCCTTTTAGTGGAGGAGCAGGTATGGTTCTTCGACCAGATATCATCTCTAGTGCAATAGAGAAAAATTTTTCCTCCTCAGACATTAAAAATTTTAAAAAAATTTGTTTTTCAGCTAAGGGAAAGTCTTTGACGCAAAGTTATTTAGAGGAAAGCAAAGACCAAACGAATTTTATTTTGCTCAACGGTCGCTATGAAGGCATTGATCAACGAGTTATTGATTATTATGAGTTTGAAGAGCTTTCAGTGAGCGATGTTATTCTTAATGGGGGAGAAGTAGCTTCGCTTCTATTTATGGAGTCATTTATCAGACTGCAACCTGAAGTACTTGGAAACCAGGATACTCATTTAAAGGAGTCTTTTTATGATGACTTACTTGAGCACGACCAGTTCACAAGGCCTAACCCATGGATAGGACCGGATAATCAACCCTATGAAGTCCCCACCGTTCTAACAAATGGCCATCATGAAGAAATTGAGGCTTGGAAGAAGCAAAATGCATTGGAAAATACACAAAAAAATAGACCAGATTTAATGAAAAACTATTTAAAAAAAAGCAAAAATGAGTAATATATCGGGCTCTAATACCACCCACATCTAGTATTGGATGGAGCATAACATGAATGAAATAATTAAAAATTACGAACAATCTCAAATTCAACAAATTTTAAAAAATTCTAAAGTTACAGATTTCGCACCTGGTGACACTGTTAAAGTGAATGTTAAAATTAAAGAAGGAAATAAAGAAAGAGTTCAGGCTTTTCAAGGCGTATGTATTGGAAAGAAAAACAATGGATTAAATTCCTCTTTTACTGTTAGAAAAATTTCAAGCGGTGAAGGTGTGGAAAGAGTTTTTCCACTTTACAGTAACGTTATTGAGTCAATTGAAAGAATTAAAGTTGGCGATGTTAGAAGAGCTAAACTTTATTACTTGAGAGAACTATCAGGTAAGAAAGCAAGAATTGCAGAAAGAACTGATGGTCGTTCATATGATGATGATCAATATATCTCTACTATCAAAGATATTGAGGCAGCTCCCGAAGAGCAGCCAGCTGAAGAAACACCTGCAGCGGAAGAGGCTCCTGTAGCTGTTGAAGAAAAAGTAGAAGCCGCTCCTCAAGAAGAAGCAAAAGAAGAAGCTCCAGCCGCTCCAGAAGAGGCGCCAGCTGCAAGCGAAGAAGCTCCTGCCGAGGAACCTGAAGCTAAAAACTAATTTAATCTTGAGCAATCAAAGCCCAAAAACATTATTCGATAAAATTTGGTCTGATCATCTGGTTCGTCAAAGAGATGATGGAACAAGCTTGCTTTATATTGATAGACACTTGGTACATGAGGTCACCAGCCCTCAGGCGTTTGAAGGTTTAAAAATTGCCAATCGATCTGTTCATCGTCCAGATGCAACGATAGCTGTAGCGGATCACAATGTTCCTACAATTAACCGTCAAAATATAGAAGATCCCCAAAGTAAAATTCAAGTTGAGACATTAGCTCAAAACACAAAAGAGCATGGCATCCAGTATTTTGATTTAATGGATCAAAGACAAGGAATAGTCCATATCATAGGTCCAGAGCAAGGTATCACTCAACCAGGGATGACCATTGTCTGTGGTGACAGTCACACTTCTACTCACGGCGCTTTCGGCGCTCTGGCTTTTGGAATTGGCACAAGTGAAGTTGAACATGTCCTTGCAACTCAGACAATTGTTCAAAATCCTGCGAAAAATATGCGAATTTCTGTTAATGGAGAACTCCCCTTTGGTGTGAATTCGAAAGATCTTATTCTTTATATAATAGGTCAAATTGGGACTGCGGGCGGAACAGGCCATGTTATTGAATACGCTGGTAGTTCTGTTCAAAGTTTATCGATGGAAGCCCGAATGACTATTTGTAATATGAGCATCGAAGCAGGTGCTAGAGCAGGATTAATCTCTCCTGATCAAATTACTTTTGATTATATCAAAGGAAGACCCTATGCTCCAAAAGACTCTCATTGGGATCAAGCTGTTGAGTATTGGTCCTCACTCCCTTCTGATAATGATGCGCATTATGATCATGAAATCGTAATTAATAGCTCAGAGATTGACCCGATGGTTACCTGGGGAACAAGTCCTGAAGATGTTATTGCTGTTAATGGAACTGTTCCTAGTCCTGATAGTGCAAAGTCTGAAAATAAAAAGAAAAGTATTGAACGCTCTCTTGATTATATGGGTTTAAAGCCTGGCACCAAAATGACTGACATTAAACTTGATAAAATATTTATTGGTTCTTGCACAAATGGCCGAATTGAAGATCTTCGCAAAGTTGCAACAATCGTCAAAGATAAAAAAATTGCATCGCATGTTCAGGCTATGATCGTTCCTGGTTCAGGTTTAGTAAAAAAGCAAGCCGAAGAAGAGGGTCTTGATACTATTTTAAAAGATGCTGGTTTTGAATGGAGAGAAGCAGGGTGCTCCATGTGTCTAGGCATGAATCCTGATCAATTAAAACCTGGGGAACGTTGTGCATCAACTTCCAATAGAAATTTTGAAGGGCGTCAAGGTCGAGGCGGTCGAACTCATCTCATGAGCCCTGAATTAGCTGCAGCTTCAGCCATTAAAGGCAACATTGCTGACATCAGAGATTTTTCATAATGGATAAATTCACAACACTTCAAGGTATCGCTGCTCCACTTCCAATAGTTAACATTGATACTGATATGATTATTCCAAAACAGTTTTTGAAGACAATAAAAAGAACTGGTTTAGGTGTTAGTCTTTTTTATGAAATGAGATATGACACCGAGGGAAAATTAATTGAGGATTTTGTTCTAAATACTAAGCCTTATGATAATTCTAAAATTTTAGTAGCAGGTGATAATTTTGGTTGTGGATCAAGTAGAGAGCATGCACCTTGGTCTTTAAAAGACTTCGGTATTCGTTGCGTAATTTCAACAAGTTTTGCTGATATTTTCTATAATAATTGCTTTCAAAATGGAATTTTGCCCATAGTCGTTAATGCTGAGGAATTAGACAGACTAATGAGTGCTGCTGGAAGTCAATTAGAGTTTAATATTGATCTACCTAATCAGTCCATTCAGGTTGGAAATCATTCTATTAACTTTGACATTGAGGATCATCGTAAAGAAAGACTTTTACAAGGATTAGACGATATTGGTATTACTCTTGGTTATAAAGAAGACATTAGCTCCTATGAGTCTAATAAAAAAACCCAAAAACCTTGGCTGTTTGGTGATCTATAAATGAGTTCTAAAATTTTAGTTCTTCCTGGCGATGGTATTGGTGTTGAAGTAGCAGACCAAGCTATTCGAGTAATTGATAAACTTAATGAGCTAGGCTTGGATGCAACTTATGAAAAAGAATTAGTAGGTGGTGCATCTTATGATGCAAATGGCGAACCCTTAACTTCAGAAGTTTTAGAAAAAGCTAAACAATCAGATGCAATTTTACTTGGTGCTGTTGGTGGCTCTAAATGGGATGATGTTGAGCGTTCCAAAAGGCCCGAAGCTGGATTATTAGGATTAAGAAAAGAATTAGAATTATTTGCTAATCTTCGACCAGCACTTGTTTTTGAAGCGTTGGCATCTGCATCCACATTAAAAGATGAGGTAGTAAGTAACCTTGATATCATGATCGTGCGTGAACTGACGGGTGGGGTTTATTTTGGACAGCCTCGTGGCATTGAGGATACCTCTGATGGAAAAAAGCTGTTGATACGCAAGTTTATTATGATTATGAAATTGATCGTATTGCTCGCGTCGCATTTGATTTGGCAAGAAAAAGAAACAACAAAGTTACTTCTGTTGAAAAAGCTAATGTAATGGAAACTGGCGTGCTTTGGAGACAAGTGGTGAAAGATACTCACCAAGATTTTTCTGATGTGCAACTTGAGAATATGTTAGCTGATAACTGTGCGATGCAACTCGTGCGCAACCCTAAACAGTTTGATGTAATTGTTACAGATAATTTATTTGGAGATTTATTGAGCGATTGTGCTGCGATGCTGACCGGTTCTCTTGGAATGCTTCCTTCTGCTTCCTTAGGAGCAGAAACTAATGGCAAAAGACATGGTTTATTTGAGCCCGTTCATGGAAGCGCTCCTGATATTGCAGGACAAGATAAAGCTAATCCTATTGCCACCATCCTAAGTTTGTCAATGATGTTAAAATATAACCTTAATCAATCAGAACTTTCTGACAAAGTTGAAAGTGCTGTTCAAAAAGTTTTATCTGAAGGTTTCAGAACTGGAGATATTTATACAAGTGAAAATCAAACACTAGTTTCATGCTCTAAGATGGGCGATCTAATTATCGAAAGAATTTAAGTTGGCATCCCTAAAAAAACCAAAAATAGCTGTCGTCGGCGCAACCGGGAACGTTGGACGAGAGGTTTTAGATATTATTGATGAAAAAGAAATTCAATATTCTGATTTAGTAGCATTGGCTTCCTCTCGATCAAAAGGAAGCACAATTGATTTTGGTGAAAATAAATCTATCACTGTTGGAGATTTAGCTGAATATGATTTCTCGGATACTGATATAGCAATCTTTTCACCGGGTGCAAAAATTTCAAGCGAGTTTGCTCCAAAGGCTGCAAAAAAAGGTTGTATTGTTATTGATAACACATCGCATTTTAGAACAGACCCAGATGTACCTTTAGTTATTGCAGAGGTAAATCCTGAGGCTCTTAAAAATTTTAGAAATAAAAATATTATCTCCAATCCTAATTGCTCAACAATGGGAATGTTAGTTGCTGTCAAGCCACTCCATGAACAGTTCAAAGTTAAAAGAATTGTAGTATCAACTTATCAGTCTGTTTCAGGTGCTGGAAAAGAAGCTGCAGATGAATTATTTAATCAAACTAAATCAATTTATGCCAATGAGGCTGTTACAAAAGAGAAGTTTACCAAACAAATTGCTTTTAATGTAATTCCCCATATTGATGTTTTTCTAGAAGATGGACAAACTAAAGAAGAGTGGAAGATGTACAATGAAACAAAAAAAATACTTGATGAAAGCATTGAGTTAACAGCTACTTGTGTTCGTGTACCAGTATTTGTTTCTCACTCTTTGGCAGTTAATCTTGAATTTGAAAAACCTTACGAAGAAGATCAAGTAAGAGAAATCTTTAAATCAGCTCCTGGGCTAAAAATGATTGATTACCGAGCCGATGAAGGCTACGTAACTCCGGTGGAATCGCAGGCTTGATCCAGTTTATGTTAGCCGTATTCGCAGAGATCCTACCATACCTAATGGATTGAATTTTTGGTGTGTTTCTGACAATCTTCGCAAGGGCGCTGCACTTAATACAGTTCAAATTGCAGAACTTTTAATCAAAGACTACTTAAGCTCGTAGATTTAAATTTATTTTTTTCTTTTTTTTTGAAATGATATGAAAAATATCATTTGTCAAATTCTTCTAATATTTTTTTTCTGAAATTTTTGAGTCAAATAATTGCAAATAAAGCTGTAGTAAATCACCCGCTCCGTGATAGCGAGTTTTAAAGTTTGATTTCAGGTGTGGGATACTCCAAGCCCCTTAGGACTGGCTATTAAATTGATTAATTTATTTTGTTTAGGAATACTTCTTATTAAAACAGTAGAATTATTTTTAGAAGAAAAATTTTTTAAATCATAAACTAGATCTAAAAATTGATATTGATTGATATCTTTTTATTAGAAAACTCCATTCAAAAAAATTAGCAGATAGATATTTGTTTTGTAAATATGCTTTGAAAATATTTATGCTACGTCAGAATTTACATACATTCCAACACCAATATCGCCAATGACTGGATCAAGTAAAATATTTCTTTGAGTTTTCATAATGAGAAATATGTTTGTGGAATTTTTTGATGGCAAATAACCAATAATTGTCAAATCACTTTTTGATACCATAAGTGGAACGAACGTTATTAAAAATTTTTGAAATATTTAACTCATTTGAATGGATTTGAAGGGATGATTTTTGGCCTTTATGTGATGTAAGAATAATAGTAGGAACTTCAATTAGGTTATGTTCTAGAGGTTTAAGAATTGATCTAGCAGCTTGATTCCCAACCAAATCGTTTAAAACTGTTGATTGAATGCTCAGAATTTTAGCCATTATTATTTACTCTTTTGCCTTTAGTTGTCAAAATAGTTACAATAATATAGAAAATACGCATTAAGAATTTTAATTAAAGGAAATAAATATGTCATTTGAATTACCTAGTTTACCTTATGCAAATGATGCCTTGGCCCCTTATATGTCGGCAGAGACACTTGATTTTCATCATGGCAAGCATCATCAAACGTATGTAACTAACTTAAATAACCTATTAAAAGACCACGAGCTTCAAAGTTCCTCATTAGAAGATATTGTAGTAAAGGCTTCTAAAGATGCTTCGATGGCAGGCATTTTCAATAATGCAGGTCAACATTGGAATCATATTTTGTTTTGGCAGTGCATGAAGCCCAATGGAGGTGGATCCATTCCATCTGAATTAGAGGAAGATTGAACAGTGATTTTGGAAGTGTAGAACAATTTAAAGAAGCTTTCATTCAAGCTGGAACAACACAATTTGGCTCAGGCTGGGCTTGGCTTGCGATTGATAATGGTAAATTAGTAGTTACTAAGTCCCCAAATGCGTCTAATCCACTTGTTGATGGAATGAAGCCAATTTTGGGCTGTGATGTTTGGGAGCACTCTTATTATATTGATTATAGAAATAAACGTCCTGATTATTTAAAAGCTTTTTCTAGATAGCTTAGTGAATTGGGAATTTGTTGCTTCTCAATTAGATTAGTTGAAGTGAGGGCTGCATACTCTAAAAATTTTTTTTGCAGCCCTCCTCTTTTTATTTAAGCAGACAATAATTTAGAGTCTGTATTAATTTTAATTTGTCTTGGCTTTTGATGCTCAGGAATTTCTCTTTCCAGATCAATACTCAAGAGTCCATTTTTTAAATCAGCATTGATTACTTTTACAGTATCAGCTAATTCAAATTTTCTCTCGAAGTTTCGATTAGCAATACCTCGATAAAGATATTCTGTTTTATCTTTATCTTTTTCACTACCCATTTCTCCTTTTACGGTTAGAAGATTTCCCTCTTGAGAAATATTAATTTGATTTTGATCAAAACCAGCAATAGCCATTGTAATTTGATAAATATTTTTATCGTGTTTAACGATGTTATATGGTGGGTAAGATGCACCTTTGTTGTTAGTTGAAAATACGGAGTCGAAGAGTCTATCAAACTCATCAAATCCAACTGAAGATCTCCATAATGGAGATAAGTCAAATGTAGTCATAATTAACCTCCTTAAGCGTTAATTTTTATGCAGTTATAAACCTGCGTTATTTTTAGAAAGTTCCATCAGGCAACTTTCTGTTTAATTTATTTGGTGTAGAAAAATTAAATTTTCAAGAGGGATCTATTTCTTCATACTGAGCTAGCGTAAATATCGACATGTATTCAATTGTAGCAACCAAACCTGGCGATATCAGCGTTCTTCAAAAAAAAGAATTTGAAATTTCAGAAATTCTACCCAATCAAGTTTAATTAAAAATCATTCAATTGGTGTAAATTTTATTGATATTTATTTTAGAAAAGGACTCTACCCTTGGCCTCAAGAAAATAACCTCGTCCTAGGCTCTGAGGGAGCCGGCATTATCGAAGCGGTCGGTAGTGACGTTGTCAATTTACGCGTAGGAGATCGAGTTGCTTACGCACAAGCCAACAATGCTTATGCCACACACCGAATTTTAGATGCTAATTTAGTGGTGAGAATTCCCGATGCTATTTCTTTTGATCAAGCCGCAGCCGCAATGCTGAAAGGTTTAACTGTCCGATACCTTTTAAAAGATAGTTTTGAAGTCAAGAGTCATCATACGGTTTTGTTTCATGCTGCTGCTGGCGGTGTTGGATTAATCGCGGGTCAATGGATGCAAGTTTTAGGTGCTAAGACTATTGGTACTGCAGGAAGTGACGATAAATGCAATTTAGCCAAAGATCATGGTTATGGGAAACAATTAACTACTCCAATGAAGACTTTTTACAAAGAGTTCAAGAAATTACAAACCAATCAGGGTTGATGTTGTTTATGATAGTGTTGGTAAAGATACAATGTTCAATTCGTTTAAAGCTCTAAAGCGTCATGGAACAGTTGTCAGCTTTGGTCAGTCATCAGGCGCATACACAGATTTACAGATGACAGATTTAGCCTTTGGCTCTTTTCACCTCACTCGCCCAACTTTGTTTCATTTTTATGCTAATCGAAATTGGTTGGAAAATGCCAGTGCAGAATTATTTGAATTGATAAGCAATGAGAAAGTTAAACTAGATCAAGTCACTAAGTATCCTCTTGAGAATGTCGCTCAAGTACATACAGATATTGAAAATAGAAAAACGACCGGTTCCGTTATCCTAGAGATTTAACTTCGTCAAAAACTTTTCTTAGCGTCTTATCTAGCGTTTCGAAAATTATTCCCATTTCATCCTCTGTGGTAATAAAAGGAGGACAAAGAACAATGAGGCCTAAAGGTCTACAGATTAATCCATTCTCAATACATTGATTAGCTACTCGCTCACCAATCGAGATAGATCCATCAAAGGTGTTTTAGTTTTTTATCATGGACCATTTCTAGGGCGCCCATTAGACCAATACCTCTAGCCTCACCGATAAATTCAAGCTCTTCAAATTTTTAAACCTCCCATAAATATGGGTTCTAAATTTCGAACATTCTCAATCATTTTTCATTGATAATGATATCGATAGCCTCAAGGGCTAGAGCGCAACCTACAGGATGCCCACCTGCCGTGAATCCGTGGAAGAATTCCTCGGCTTTATATGAAGCTTCCATCATTTCTTGGGTCATTTTCTCTCCTAGTATGACAGCGCCTAAAGGAAAAAAGCCTGAGGTAATGCATTTAGATGCGATTAAAATATCAGGTTGAATATTATAAGTCTGAGAGCCCCAAAGATTTCCAGTACGACCAAAGCCACATATGACTTCATCAGCAATGAAAGGTATATCGTATTTATTTAAAATTTTTGAACAACATCGAAGTATCCTTGAGAAGGCGGAATAACTCCACCTGCGCCCATCACTGGCTCGGCAAAAATCCTGCAATAGTATCTGCCCCTTCCTTTTGAATTAAATTTTCTAGATCTTCACCCATTCGTTTTGTAAATTCTTCTTCGCTTTCATTTTGCTCAGAATATTTCCAATAATGGGGCAAGCTGCATGTAAAAACCATCTAATGGAAGACCAAATTCACTATTATAAGGCTTCCTGTCATAGATGCGAAACAGCGGTCACACCATGATAAGAGTTGATGCGAGTAATTATTTTTCTTCGATCGGGTTTTCCTTTACGACGATTAATAAACCATAAAAGTTTAACTGTTGTATCATTAGCTTCTGAACCAGAGTTTGTAAAAAGACTTTCCCACTATCAAAGGAGAAATTTCAATAAGCTTATCGGCAAGTTGCACTGCAGGTTCAGAAATTCTTCCAAAAAAGAATGATACCCAGAAAACTTTTCATATTGTTTTTGGCAGTCTCAATCATTCTAGGATGATCAAAACCAACTACGAATTCCATAAACCAGAATTAGCATCAAGATATTTTTTCCATCTTGATCGTATACATAAATTCCTTTTGCTTGATTTAAGACTATTGGGCCCAATGAGTCTAAGTTTTTAAGATCTGTAAAACCGTGAAGAACGCTATCTGTATTAATCATCTACCACCTCATAAAGTTTTTCTATATACGGCATATCCTTAAAAGGAATTTCTACCAATTTTGTATCAGCTAAGAAGTATCCTAAGAAAAAAAAATAATACCATGAAAGCTAATTTCAGCATAAAAAAAGGATAATATAGAAATAATAAAAGGGTTAGAACAATTTGTCCTAACCCTTTTAAGAAAGAAGTGACCCACTAAGAAAAAAGCCACTTCTATAAGGCTGTAAAAATAGAGATTTTCTCTCTTAAACTCATTATAATTTGGGGAAAAAACAACATCAAGAAAATTGAAATATCCACTATATATAGAACTATATGATTTCTTATGCTACTAAACCTAGTGATTAAATTAGCTTAGATGTTTCGAATCTTAACAAATATTCCTTATTTTTTTCTTTTAGCTTGTAGCTTTATTTTGCTTTTCTTAACAGCATTTTTGTTTCCATTTGGAACTGAAAGTGACACTCAGATTTTAAATTTAATAGTAGATAAAAACTCATGGAGTTTTAGAGACTCAATTAATGTTCACAATATATTTTCATATTTTCTAAATCTTATTTTGGACTCTTATGAAATTAGATCCCTTTATGGTTATAGATTTTTAAATTTAATATATTTTTCTTTATTAATTTTCACTCTATATAAAATTATCAAATTACAATTTTACGATTTAAAAATCCTTCCCGTGTTAACAGCAATTACATGCACAGGTGTAATTTTTATTAGCTTTCTTTCTCTTCATGGAATTTTATTTATTGGTCTTATTTCTTTAATTATTTTTTATTTTCAAATCAAATTTTTCATCGAAGAAAAAACTTATAATAGTTTTTTCTTAGGTCTATTTTGTATTATCGCCTTATCTCTGGGCAATTATTTTTTTTTATTAATAGTAACAACTTTATCAATACTAAAGTTATCAGACTGGAAAATAGAAAAAAATAAAAGATTTGCTATTTTAAGTAATCTTTCTTTTATTTATATCTTAGCCATTATCTTTGTCATTCTTGATCAAATATATGGAGAACAATTACTTTTTAAAATTAATTTCAGTTTATCTGAAATACTCAAAAGAACTTATCTAATTGTAGGATTATTATTACCTATAATAAGTATTTTAATTATTTCCTTCTATTACAATCTTGTGAAAAAAATAAATTGGAATAAGGAATTATTTTTATATTTATTGTTGATAGCTATCTCTTTTTTGGCTTTCATATTTTTAAATAATCAGATTTTTTCAATAATCATTTTTATACTTTCAATTTTAACGATTTATATATTTCGAACATTAGAGTTTGTAGAATTAAAATGGTTAAGGCTTTTTTATTTAAGTTTTTTATTGCTACCTGCTTTTGTAATCTATGTTGATACCTCTCTTTACCCAAATATTGAAGCCATACCCAAATTCAATTATCTTTTCTATGCATTAATTGTAATAATTTGCTTTGTGAATCCTGCATTTTCTATGCAATCACAGTTATTTGTTGAGTCTTATAAAATAATTACCTTTTCCTTTTTACTGCTACTCTCAATTTCTTTAAGTTTTTTTACTATTAATTATCAAAGTAAGTTTTTACATAAAGGCATCGCACAAACGATTACCGATGATTTATCTTGCGATTTGGATAAAACCGAAATTATTTCAAATCTTGAAAATCCAACAATAAGTCTATATTTCCCTAAAAATTTAAAACCTTCGTATTTTCCTGACTGTGAAATAGAATTGGCTTTTACCAGTTTAGACGAAACGCCCATTGATAACCCCTCAAGTATCAATAAAACTTTATTAGATTTAAATCAAAAATCCTTTATTAATGTAAACTTTATAAAGAAATGAATTTTCTTACTAAATTCCAAAAAGACGAAAAAGCAATTTGTATCTATCTCCTCTTAGGAGTTCTTGTTTTTCTTTTCTTTGATTACTCTATTTCAAAGTTTTTTTATAATATCAATTCACAAACTAAATCTTTATTTGAAACCCTTACACATTTTGGAGACTCTCTATATTTTTTTGTTCCAACAATTTTAATTTGGGCAGTCATAAAAATTATTCAAAATAAAAATAAAATTATTTTAACAATCAGTGATATCTCATTATTCATATTTTTTAATATTTTATTAAGTGGAATAGCTGTTCAAATTTTTAAACATATCTTGGGTCGACCAAGACCTCCGTTGTTCCATTCAAATAATTTAACAACCTTAGATATTTTTAATTTTGACTCTCGATGGCATTCTTTTCCATCAGGCCACACCGCAACGATTTTTGCATTTATTTTTTGTCTAATATTTCTTTTTCCTAAAATCAAAAATATTTTAATTACCATAGCAATCGTCATTGCATCTACCCGAGTTATTGTGGGTGCTCATTATGTAAGTGATATATTTGGTGGAGCTTTAGTTGCATATATTACTAGCATTTTACTAAGAGATAAATTTTTTCAAAAATCTAAACTTTTTCAAAGCGATCAAGGATATTTAATATCAAACGAAAATGTTAATTTTATTTACAGAAGTCTTGAAGAAAAACTGAAATCTTTATTTTCACTTTATCTTGGCTTCAATTTTTACTTAAAAACACTTACTTTGATGCTCGCGCTTTCAATTATTTTTTTCTTATTTCCGAATATAGATATCACAGTTAGTGGATTATTTTTTGGTCAAGACGGAAGATTCTTAGCTAGCGAACAAGACTGGTTTATTTATTTTATTCGAAAAATGATTTTACCATTGTTGGCGCTTCTAGTTTTTTTTATACCTATTGCTGCTGCAGTGAAACAATATATTTATGGAGAGAAAATTATGAATAAACCATTACGAGATTGGACATTTTTATTTTCATGTTTGGTTCTTGGAACAGGTGTAATTGTTAATTCAATTTTTAAAAGTTTTTGGGGAAGGGCTAGGCCTAATGATACTTTAGTATTTGGAGGTGAGCAGCCTTTTACTATTCCTTGGTTAAATGTTGATTACTGTGAGGCTAATTGTAGTTTTGTTTCAGGTGATGTTTCTTTTTTCACATTATCCTTAGCGATTTTATTAATATTTAATAAACAAACTTGGAATATCTTTGCCTATTCTGCAATTATTCTAATCTCTTTATTAAGAATCATGGAAGGTGATCATTTTCTAAGTGACACCATCATGAGTTTTATTATTACTTATGTGGTCATTAGAGTGCTCTATGACTTATTTCAACTTTTGCCTGAAGATCTGAATTTAAAAAGAAAAACAAAACTCAAAAGAACTTAGAATTTCAAGAATTAAACTATATCAATAAAAATAGAGGAAAAATTTTCGCACACTTTCCGTGCTGTTTTAAAATTATTGAATTTTATGTTACTTTTACTTATGAGAAATTTTCTGAGTTTTTTTATATTAATTTTATTTTTTCCATTTTTATTAGTTGCTGAAAACGTAATTCCAAAAAAATTTCATGGTACTTGGAGTAATGATTGTTCTAAAGAACAAGACGTTTTTATTTTTACCGAAAGTGGTTATTTCAACCTATATCAAAGTCAAGATGAGATAGATGAGTATACATATTTTTATCTTCAACTAACTGACTCAACATCATATGAAGATTGGATAAGTGTTGATGGAGATATTTTTGATTTTAAAAAAGTATTTATGAAATTAGAAACCGATATCTTAGAGATAGTTTTTGAAGATTTAGAAAATCCAGATGGTTCTTATGATTTTCTAATAAACACTAATAACACTCTTACTTATAAAAATGTGATAACACGCAAGTGTACCTTACTTTTGGTGAGGGGCCCTTCTTTTATGAATTCAAGCATCTCTCTCATGTTCTAACTTTATTTTTAATAAAGCAAACTGCTTTGAAGATATGTTCAATTTTAGATGTTTCAGGAAATAAAGCGCTTTCAAACGCTGAGATCAATAGAGCATCAAAACTTCTTGTTTTTTTTAGCGCAGTAAATGGCCAAGAGTTTAATGAGGCAGGAGTATTTGGAGTAATGTCCAGTTATGCCATTACACCACTTCTTACTAAGGTGATTTTAAATAATTTTGATTTTGACAATAGTTCAGATCTAAAATTAGAAGAAATATTACAAGATAGAGAGAGTTTATTTGATTTAGATTTCAGTAATAATGATCAAATAGAAATAGATAATCAAAAAATTAATAATCAAATTAAAGAATTTATTAATAAACTTCAGGGATTGGGAAGTTTTCTTTAAATACTTCTGGCGGTCCCGCAAGGATTCGAACCCTGACTAAATGATCCGAAGTCATTTGTGCTATCCGTTACACCACGGAACCCTTTAATATTTTGATATATTTATTTTAGATTAAATTATAAAAAAATACACTATGGGTGAATACAGATATCTAATTTTTGGCATAGCGATAATCTCAATAACTTACTTACTTTATTTGGGATTAACCACCTAATGTTTAAATTTAGAACCAAAGTATATTACGAAGATACAGACTCAGGTGGAGTTGTTTATTATGCTAATTATTTAAAATTTATAGAGAGAGCTCGCACAAATTTAATTCAAGAATTAGGCTTTTCTTTAAAATCACTAAGTGAAAAATATGACTGCCACTTTGTTGTCAAAAATATTCACTGTAGCTATATCCAATCTGCCAAATTAGAAGATGAATTAAGTATTCAAACAAAATTTATTGATATTAAAAAAGCCTCATTTGAATTAGAACAGAATATTTATAAGGATGATAAGGTAATTTTTAAGTCAAAAGTGCTCATGGTAATTATCAATTCAACTGGGAAACCAATAAAAATACCTGACTCACTTAGCTCAGTAATTAATGTCTAAAATTTTTCAACCAACCCAAAAACAAATCAAGATTTCTAACCTTATGCTTATGAAAATTATTTAAACAAAAATTATAAAAAAGTTTAAAAACTATTCTCAATTATGGAATTGGTCAGTCAAATATCCCAGCGATTTTTGGAAATCAATTACAGAGTTTTATCAAGTTCCACTAATTAAAAATAAAAATTCAAAATTAATTCAAAAAAATACAAAATTTTGGAAAAATAATTTTTTTTATAATTTTCAGACGAATTACATTCAACTTATTGAAAAAAATAACTCTAATGATTTAGCTATTCACTTTATAGGAGAAAATTACTATGAAGAAAAATAACTTATAAAGACTTAATCTTAGAGTAAATGCCTTAAGCTCTTATTACAGATCTTTGAAAATAAAAAGGGGATGTTGTTGTAGGCTATTTGCCTAATATTGCAGATACAATTATTTCTTTCTTAGCCTCTGCAAAAATAGGGCTGTTTGGTCCTCATGTTCATCAGATTTTGGCGCAAAGGCAGTCATCGATAGATTTTCTCAATTAAAACCTAAGCTGATGATAGTTGCCGATCATTATTTTTATAATGGAAAAAAGTTCGAATATTCAAAGAGCCTAAGACAAATCAGATCCAAAATAGGCAATCCCAAAATTCTTAAAACTTCTTATCCATGTAAAAATAATCTCTCTGAACTCCATAGAATTTACAGAAATAAGAAATATCTCTTAGAAGAAAAAACTAAATTAGTAGATTTTAATCATCCTTTATATGTCCTTTTCTCTAGTGGCACTACCGGGCTTCCTAAATGTATCACTCATGGTCATGGAGGTTCATTGTTACAACACTTAAAAGAATTATCTATCCATACTAATGTTAAGAAAGAAGACAAAATGCTTTTTTTAACTACATGTGGATGGATGATGTGGAATTGGACTGTATCTAATTTATTATTAGGCTCTAGTATTACCTTATATGATGGATCTCCTTTTTATCCATCAAAAGATAGAGTTATCCATTTAACAAAAAAATCTAAATCAAATATGCTAGGAGCAGGAGCTAAGATTTACGAAGCTATACAAAATAATCATAATCCTAAGAAAAAAAATATTTTACCTAATATTAAATGTTTTATATCAACAGGCTCTCCTTTAAGTAGTTCTACTTTTCGATTTATTAACCAAAATCTAAATAAAAAATCTTTTATTCACTCAATTAGTGGAGGAACAGATATAGTTTCATGTTTCATGTTAGGTGTTCCCACAATACCTGTTTATGCAGGAGAAATACAAGGACCAGGTTTAGGAATGAATATCGATGTGTTTAATGAAAAAGGTAAACCTACTAAAATGACTGGAGAATTAGTCTGTAAAACACCTTTCCCATCTAAGCCTATCTTTTTTTGGAATGATAAAAGTTTTAAAAAATATCAATCAGCCTATTTTGAAAAATTTAAAAATATATGGGCACATGGTGATTATGTGAAAAAAACTAAAAATGGTGGTTATATAATTTATGGAAGATCAGATGCCACTTTAAATCCGGAGGGTGAGAATTGGAACGGTGAAATTTATAGTGCATTACAAAACTTCTCTTGGATTGATGATAGTTTGGCAACGGCTACTTAACTGATAATGATGAGAGAGTCGTCTTATTTATTAAGTCCATAAAAAATAAAATACCCCCCAATTTTACTGATTTAATCAAAAAGCATTTAAAATCAACTCTTAGTCCACGCCATGTGCCTTGGAAAACTTTCGTTGTTAAAGATATTCCAAGAACTAAGAGTGGAAAAAATTCTGAAATTCTTGTCAAAAATATAATTAATAATGATAAAGTCCAAAATCTTGGAGCTTTGGCTAATCCAGAGTCTGTTCAAGAGTATAAAGAGATAAAAATTAATGAGTGATATTTATATTATTGATGGTGTACGTACACCTATTGGCTCCTATCTTGGACAATATAAAAAAACTGAGTCTGTAGAGCTAGGCACACAATGTCTCCAAGACTTATTTCAACGCAATAAACAAATAGCCACAAAAGATGTTGAAGGCTTGGTCTTAGGTCAAGTTTTAACTAGTGGACTTGGGATGAACACTGCTCGTCAAGTAGCTTTAAAATCTGGAATGTCCCAATCCTCTTTTGCTTATGTGGTCAACCAAGTATGTGGAAGTGGCATGCGTGCAGCTATTGAAGCCTCTTTGAAAATTCACACTAAAGAATGTGATTTAGTTATTGCTGGTGGACAGGAAAGTATGTCTCGAGCACGTCATGCATATTTAAGTAGAACTGGAGAAAAAAAATTAGGTAATAATGTTTTTATTGATACCCTTGTTCATGATGGATTAACAGATGCTTTCTCTCAAGAACATATGGGGATTACTGCAGAAAACGTTGCTAGGAAATACAATGTCACTCGTCAAGAACAAGATCAATATGCTTACGGATCTTATTTAAAAACTTATAAAGCTTTAAAGAATAAATATTTTAAAAATGAATTATGTCAAACGTCTCTTAAAGATGAGGTGAGAGCTGACACAACATTAGTCAAACTTAGTCAGCTGAAACCAGTTTTTAAAAAGAAAGGATCTGTTAGTGCTGGCAATGCATCATCTCTAAATGATGGTGCAGCATTTCTAGCATTAGCTTCATCTGATTACATTAAAGCAAATAAGATTAAACCTTTAGCTAAAATATTATCTTGGTCTTCTTCAGCAGGTAATCCTGACTACATGGGAATTACACCAATTACAGCTATTCAGAAGTTGATGAAAAAAATGTCTGTTAATATAGGTTATTTTGATCTTATTGAAATTAATGAGGCTTTTGCTGCCACTTCAGTGGCTGTTCAACGATCCTTAAAAATTGATCCAAATAAATTAAATATAGCAGGCGGCGCAATTGCTCTTGGTCATCCAATCGGCTGTTCAGGAACAAGAATTGTTACTACTCTTGCACACCAATTAAAACGAACTAAACAAAAATTTGGAGTAGCAAGCATGTGTATTGGTGGTGGACAGGGACTGGCAATGGCAATTGAAAAATTATAGTAAATTTAATTTTGAGTAATTCTTTAAAAGCGACAATAGTTCTATGTTTCGCTTCTTTATTTTGGTCAGGTAACTTTGTTATTGGAAGATTAGCTTCAGTTGAAAGTTTAGTGTCTCCTTTATCACTTGGTTTTTATCGATGGGTAATTGCATTTATAATTTTAACTCCTTTTTGTTTCTCAAAAGCATTTAAAGAACTGCCTTTATTAAAAAAACAACCTGGAATGATTTTTTTGATTATTCTCACCGGACCAACTCTATTTAATACTCTTGTTTATTTAGGGCTCACAGCTACTACAGTGATTAATGCATTATTAATTATTTCTACAACGCCTATGTTAATCATTCTTTTTAATAAGATTCTTTATAGAATTGATACTAATCGATATCAGATGATTGGTATTATTATCTCTCTTGTAGGTGTTAGTTTTGTGATTGCTAAAGGAAACTATCAAAACATTTTTAAATCTGATTTTTATTCAGGAGATCTTTTTATATTGTTAGCTGTAACCTCTTGGGCTTTGTATTCAATTTTTTTAAAAAAAAATGAAACTGGAGTATCAGGATTTAGTTTTTTATATATTTCTTTTGGACTGACGGTCATTTTATTATTCCCCGTTTATCTTTTTGATATCTTCATTCAAGGAAACTATTTAAAAGTAACACATCAATCACTTTTAGCTATTGGCTATACTGGGATATTTCCAAGTATTTTTTCTTATATATGTTGGAATACAGGTGTCGCTCTAATTGGGGCTAATAAATCGGGTCCTTATTTACATTTAATGCCAATTTTTGGCGGAATTCTTGCCTTTTTTATTTTTCAAGAAACCCTTCAAATCTATCATTACGCTGGAATAGTATCAGTAATAGTTGGTATAATTATCACTAATAAAAAATAATTAATTATTTCTTAATATTTAGGAGGGAAATATTTATGGCAAAAAAAACAAAAAACAATAAGACCATGAAAAGAAGAAACTTCCTTAAAGGCGCAGGTGCTGCAGCACTTGGAGCCGCAACAGTTTCTTCCTTTCCAGCTCCAGCTATATCGGGCGGACACATGGAATGGATTGCATGTTCTGCTTTTGGTAAGGCAAGTGGTCTCGGCAAAGCAATAGATAGATTTGCTAGTTATATTAATAATGCATCTGATAAGTTAAAAATCACTGTATATCATGGGGTGAATTAGTCCCACCTCTTGAATCGCTAGATGCAGTTAGATCTGGTGCTGCTCAGATGGCTTACGGTGCAGGATATTATTGGACTAATATAAGCATGGCTCCATCATTTTCTGCGGCGTTACCTTTTGGTTTGACAGCTCAAGAACAAAATGCCTGGTGTTACTATGGGGAGGAATTGAAGCAGCAGATAAAGCTTACAATTCAATTGGTGTGAAATTTCTTCCAATGGGAAACACTGGTAACCAGATGGGTGGTTGGTTTAATAAAGAAATTAACTCACTCGCAGATTTTGACGGTTTAAAAATAAGAATGCCAGGTCTTGGCGGCGAAGTACTAAAAACTTTTGGTGCTAATATCGTTTTACTTGCTGGTCCTGATGTGTTGCCTGCGCTTGCATCTGGTGCAATCGATGGTACTGAATGGATTGGTCCTGCTGCTGATTTAGGAGCTGGTTTTTACCAAGCTGCTCAGTATTACTACAACCCAGGATGGCATGAGCCAGCAACAATCCTTGATTGTTCAATTGATATGTTTGAGTGGGAGAAGTTAGATGACTCAACTAAAGAACTTATTACTCTTGCTTCAAAAGCAGTGAATATGGAAGTTCTATCTCATTTCCAAGCTGTGAATGATAGTTCATACCAAAAACTCATCAATGAGCATGGTGTTCAAATGAGACAACTGCCAGATGATGTTATGAACGCTTTAGGACAAAGAGCAGGTGAGGTATGTAGTTCAATCGCAGCAGAAGATCCAGTTTCTCAAGCGCTTTTCTCTCATATCGTTGAATTTAGATCATCAATTTTAAGATGGACAAACACTTCTGAGAAAGAGTACATGAGAGTTAGAAGTCTCCCATTTACTTATCCATCTGCATAATAATTGATTTTAATTTGCCCCTTTTTTGGGGGCAAATGCCTAATATTCTAAGAATTTTGATTTTATCTAAGCCAAATCACATAAAATTTACGGCCACAGAGGGGCTAGGGAGACTTACCAGAAAATACTTTAGATAGTTTTAAATATTTATTTGAAAACAAAATTAATGCATATGAAACTGACATCTTACTTTCAAAAGACTTAGTTCCAGTAGTTAATCATGATTTTAGGTTAAATCCCGCTCTCACAAAAAATAGCGAGGGCAATTGGATTGATAATGATGATATTAAGATTTTTGAACTGACTTATGAGCAGCTGACTAGTTTTAAAATTGGTTCGATTAATAAAAAATCTAAATATGGAAGAAGATTTGATAATCAAAAAAGCTTAGGTGAAAAAAATATACCTAAATTATCTGATCTACTTGAATTGACATCAACTAATATTTCAGATGACTTAATAATTAATTTAGAAATTAAATCAACACCCGTTGAGGATAATTTAACACCCCCTCCAAATGTAATGGCAAAATTAATAATTGAAGAAGTTAATAAAACTAAATTAAAAGATAAAGTCATTTACTCATCTTTTGATTGGAGAGTTTTAACAGAAATAAAAAATATAGATCCTAAAATTTCTAGAGCTTATTTAACATCTGATCTTAAAGGCAAAGTTTATGATAAATCACCTTGGTTGGATTTTATGCCTTTATACGATAGTGAAAGTAGAGAGTTACCTAGGCTTATCAAAACACTAGGAGGAAAAGCATGGCACCCCAACCGTAAAGATATAAGCAAAGATATGGTTAGAATATCTCATGATGAAGGCCTTCCTGTGAACGTGTGGACAGTCAATGAAGAATACGAAATGTTAAGAATGATTGATTATGGGGTGGATGGAATAATAACCGATTACCCTTTAAAGTTAAAAAAACTTTGTGAAAAAGAGAATATTAGCTGGTTCTAATCTTTCAAAAAACAGCAAAAGAAGAACTAGAACATTAAGTTCGGAAGCCAAGTAGCGATACTTGGAAAAAGAGCAACAATAATAATGGCTAATACTTGAATTCCAATAAATGGCATAACACCTTTATACATGTTTCTTGTTTGTATTTCGTTTGGAGCGACACCTCTTAAAAAGAATAAAGAAAAGCCAAATGGTGGAGTTAAAAAACTGGTTTGAAGATTGAGTGAAATCAAAATACCAAGCCACAAAGGGTCCGCACCATTTGCGATTAGTATTGGTCCCACTAAAGGAACAATTACAAAAATAATTTCTATATAGTCTAGAAAAAAACCTAAGAAAAAGATAGCAATCATAACAATTAATAAGGCTGTAAATAATCCCCCTGGAAGGCTACCCAGAAAATGCTCAATCATAGCATCACCATTGAATCCCCTGAAAACTAAGGAAAACATAGAAGCACCAATTAAAATGACAAAAACAAAAGAGCTAAGTTTTACTGTATTAAGAGATACTTCTTTTAGATTTTGAAAAGTTAATTCTCCTTTTGTAAAAGCGATAATAGCAGCCCCAACAGCCCCTACTGAAGCTGACTCAGTTGGAGTTGCAACGCCCATTAATATCGAGCCTAAAACTAGTACAATAAGTATTAAAGGTGGGAAAATAGATTTGAAAGCCTCTTTATAAATTTCACTTCTAGATTTAACGGTTTGAATTGGTGGACAGGAGTTGGGAAATATTCTTGCATAAAAATAGATGAAGATAATAAACATCACCACCAGCATGAGCCCGGGCATTAAAGCACCTGCAAACAGATCAATTGCTGTTACAGGATCAGGAGCAAGATCTCCTTTTAACATCGCCGCTTCTTCATTTGCTCCTTGCAGAATTGTTGCTAACAAAACAAGTACAATAGAAGGAGGAATAATTTGACCAAGAGTACCAGCTGCACAAATAGTTCCTGTTGCAATTTTTTGGTCATATCCAGCTTTGATCATTGAGGGCAAAGAAAGCATGCCCATAGTAACTACAGTTGCTCCAACTATTCCAGTTGAGGCCGCAAGAAGCATACCTACTATTACAACTCCTATGCCTAACCCACCTTTAGTTGAACCAAAAAGTTCCCCAATAGATTGTAAAAGACCTGCTGCAATTTTTGTTTTCTCCAACATGATTCCCATAAATATAAAAAGAGGAACTGCAACAAGTGGTTCATTTATCATTGTCCCAAAAATTCTTTGAGGGAAAAAACCCATCATTCTAAAATTAAAAACTTCTAATGCATCACCAAGAAAACCAAATAACAAGGCAGAGCCAGCAAGAGTAAACGCTACTGGAAAACCAAAGAGTAGTAGACCTAAAGTCGTCAAAAACATTACAATAGCAAGTATTTCTGGAGTGATCATGTTTTAGATCCAGATAAAGAGAGAACAGATTTACAAATATTAGAGATGATTTGTATAAACAAAACTATACAAAACCAAAGAATAGCACTTTTTAAAATGTAAAGGGCTGGCATTCCTCCAGCTTCTCTTGAAACCTCGTTCATTAAAAAAGAACGGTAAACAAATGGAAAGCTAAATTTCCATATGATGTATAAAAATGGAATTAATAAGAAAATATTTCCTAAGATATCAACTGTTGCCTTATATTTTGCAGAAGCATCACGGTAAAAGACATCAATTCGAACATGCTCATTCGCCAAATAGGTAAAACCACTGCCCATCATAAAAATAAAGCTATGAAGCCAAACATAGATTTCTTGCATCCAAATGAAGCCAATACTAAAACCGTATCTAAGCACTACTACACTGAAAACCACAATCACCATTGAGAAAGCAAAAATTCCACATAAATAACCAATATAGGTATTGATACGGTCAAGAAATTTTGAGATTTGAGCCAATGCCGACATTAAGCGAGAATTATATACGGTAGTTTTTAAGATAAAATAAGTAAAAAATTAGGTCGGGGCGCCAACTCCATATAAATATGAAGTCTTTCTCATGCGGGGTGAGATTCGGCACCCTGGAAACCAAAGTTTCGGTTTTCGACCAGTGTTCACTTTAATGAATTTAAATTAGAATTTTGATTCAAAAATTAAATATCCTTGTTATTTAACTAACAATTTTTCCACAATCTTAATTATTTACATTTTGCATGAATTAATAAAATAATAGTTTTTTACTATAAAATTATATTTAGATATATTTCGCGAATGGCACCATTATCGCCCCATTTACAAATATATAAGCCTTTTTTGACAATGATATTTTCCATATCTAGTAGAATTGGCATGATTGCTTTTGCTTTTTCTCTTCCTTTTTTTGCTTTGTGGGTTGGTAGTATAAATTTATTACCAGGTTTTCATTCATCTTTAAATTCTTTGATAAATTTTTTTCCAATTAAGCTTTTATTTATTTTTTGGTTTTTTATCTTCAACCATCATCTGTTAAATGGCTTTAAGTATTTTGTATGGTCCTATGCATTAGGGCTAGATCTAAATCGAGTTTATTTAACCACATATTTAATATTAATTTTAAATGTAATTATGACAATTTGCTTTTCATGGATAATTTTATCATGAAAGCATCAAGTAAGTGGAAAATTGAGAGATTAGTTTATATTGCTTTAATTCCCATAAGTTATTGGTTTATTTTTATATTCTTGCAAAATTTTTCTGATACTAATTTTCTAATAATAGCTTTTTCAAATGACTTTAATAAATTGTTAATCTCATTTTTTTATTATTTCTTTCATCCATATAAGAATACAATTAATTAAAGTTTAGAGGACTACTTCAATTTAAAAAAGTTAAATTTTTCTCCAAATTAACAGATATGGGCATTTGTATTTGCCTATTATCATTTTTGCCTGTTTTGCTTATAAATTAATATGAATTATACAGACCATAAATTAGATGTTGTTGTTTTAGGAGCTGGAGGAGCAGGACTGAGAGCTGCACTTGGCTGCTCTGAGCAAGGTTTAAAAACAGCATGTGTCTCAAAAGTTTATCCTACAAGAAGTCACACAGTTGCTGCGCAAGGAGGTATAGGCGCTGCGCTTGGTAATATGGGAGAAGATAGTTGGCAGTGGCATATGTATGATACCGTCAAAGGATCAGATTGGCTTGGCGATCAAGATAGTATTGAATATCTATGCTCTAATGCAGTTGATTCAATTGTTGAGCTTGAACATTACGGGATGCCTTTTTCTAGAACAGAAGATGGAAAAATTTATCAAAGACCCTTTGGTGGCCATATGACTAATAACGGGAAAGGAGATCCGGCTAAGAGAGCTTGCGCTGCAGCAGATAGAACCGGACACGCACTACTTCATACTCTTTACCAGCAGAGTCTTAAAAATAATGTTGATTTTTTTAATGAATACTTCGCTGTTGATTTATTAAAAGATGAGTCAAATACAATTTGTGGGTTGTTAGCCATTAATATTGAAGATGGGTCGCTTCATCGATTTATTGCCAAGATGACGATATTGGCAACCGGGGGGTATGGAAGAATATTTCAATCATCTACAAGCGCTCATATTTGTACGGGAGATGGTGCAGGAATAGCTTTAAGAGCCGGATTGCCTTTATCTGATATGGAGTTTATACAATTTCATCCGACTGGCATTTATGGAGTTGGTGTACTTATCTCTGAAGCAGCTAGAGGTGAAGGGGAGTTTTAAAAAACAATGAAGGAACAAGGTTCATGCTAGAGTATGCACCTAATGCAAAAGACCTTGCCGCAAGAGATGTAATTTCAAGATTTATAAGTAAAGAAATAAGTGCCGGCAGAGGCTGTGGTCCTAATAAAGATTATATAAATTTACATCTAGAACATCTTGATGCTGACATGTTATCAAAAAGGTTGCCAGGCATTTCTGAGTCAGTAAAAGCTTTTTGTGGAAGAGATATATCTAAAGAGCCAATTCCGGTTGTCCCAACAGTTCACTATTGTATGGGAGGCATTCCAACAAACTTCAAAGCAGAAGTTTTAAAGCCAACCAACTCTGATAGCGAGGAGATATGTGAGGGTTTAATGGCCATAGGTGAGGCAGCTTGTGCTTCTGTTCATGGTGCAAACAGATTAGGCACTAATGCTCTTGCAGAGCTTATTGTTTTTGGGCGAGGTGCGGCTATTCAGGCTGGTCAAGTAATTAATCCAATGGAATCTAATAAAATGCCATCTAATGAATCCACCCAAGAAATCATTGATCGACTTCACTCCATTAAAAATAACTCTGGAGATATCTCCGTCGGTGAATTAAGAGAAAAAATGCAGAAAACAGTTCAAAAAAGATTTGGTGTTTATAGAGAAAGTGAAACTTTAAAATTAGGAAATGATGAACTTTTATCAATGTCGAAAGATCTCAAACACATAAATGTGAATGACAAATCTGATGTCTTTAATACTGATTTGGTTGAAGCATTAGAATTACACAATTTAATGCAGGTTGCTGGAAGTGTAGGAATTTCTGCTGAGCAGAGAACTGAAAGCAGAGGCGCCCATGCTAGAGAAGATTTTCCAGATAGGGATGATGAAAATTGGCTAAAACATACGCTATATTGGGGAAATAGCGAGGATCACAGAATATCACATCGTCCAGTCAGAATGACAACTTTAAGTAATCAAATTTCGGTTATCCAACCGCAAGTAAGAGTTTATTAATGGTTCAACTATCACTTCCTAAAAATTTAGTCCCGATAAAAGGAAAATCATATTCCAACGTAGATTTATTGGACGAACAATCTCAACAAAATCACGATATTCGAGTTATTTATGTGTATCGTTGGTCTGGAGATGAAAATACACCTCCTCAAATTGATAGATTTGAAATTGATGTAAAAAAAGCCGGTACGATGGTTTTGGATATTTTGAATCAAATAAAAGCAGAAGTGGACCCTAGCTTAACTTTCAGAAAATCTTGTAGAGAAGGGGTTTGTGGTTCCTGTGCAATGAATATTGATGGTGTGAATACATTAGCATGCCAAAAAAATATAGAAGAATGTTCAGATGTAATAAATATCTATCCACTTCCCCATATGAAGGTTTTAAAAGATTTAGTTGTTGATTTAAAAAAAGCTTTTGAACAATTTAAATCAATTAAACCTTGGTTAAGTAAAAAAACTCCTAACAATAAAAAAGAAAATTATCAATCCATTGAAGATAGAGATAAATTAGATGGAATGTGGGAATGCGTGATGTGTTTTTTCTTGCAGCACCTCATGTCCAAGCTATTGGTGGAATGAAGATAAGTATCTTGGCCCAGCTGTTCTTTTACAAGCAAATAGATGGATACAAGATAGTCGCGACGAAGAAAAAAAAGAAAGATTGAATGAATTAGACGATAGTTTTAAACTGTACCGATGTCATTCAATCATGAATTGCACAAATTCATGTCCAAAAGGACTAAACCCAGCTAAAGCTATAGCTGAAATTAAAAATGAAATATCAAAAATTAATAGTTAATGAATAAAATATCATTAATTGGCGCAGGGAATATCGGTGGAACGCTAGCACACCTGGCAGCACTCAAAAAATTAGGAGACATTACTTTAATAGACGTTGTGGAGGGTATGCCTCAAGGTAAAGCACTTGATCTTAGTCAGTCATCTGCCGTTGAGGGTTTTACTGGAAAGATAACTGGAACCAATGATTTCTCTCATATGAGAAACTCTGATGTCATTATCATTACCGCTGGTTTACCTAGACAGCCTGGAATGAGTAGAGATGATCTTTTGGAGACCAATGGAAAGATTATCAAAAAAGATAGGTCTTGATATCAAAAAGCACTCACCTAAAGCATTCGTTATTTGTATTACTAATCCTCTTGATGCAATGGTCTATGTCTTACAAAAGTATTCAAAACTTCCAAAAAATATGTGTGTTGGTATGGCGGGAGTTCTTGACTCTTCACGTATGAAATTCTTTTTATCTGAAGCCTTAGATGTCTCCATTAATGATGTTGAGACCTTTGTTTTAGGAGGCCATGGAGACGACATGGTACCTTTAGTTAACTATACAACCATTGGGGGTATTCCTCTGATGGACTACATTAAAATTAAAAAAGTACCAACCTCTAAAATTAAAAAAATTGTTGATCGCACTAGAATGGGTGGAGGTGAAATAGTTAAACTTTTAAAAAGAGGTTCTGCATTTTATGCCCCTGCTAGCTCAGCTATTCAAATGGCTGAAGCTTACTTACTTAATCAAAAAAAATTATTACCTTGTGCTGCATTTCTTAATGGCCAATATGGTTTAAAAAATATGTATATGGGCGTTCCTACAATAATTGGAAACAAAGGAATTGAAAAAATTATTGAGGTTAAACTTTCAGCTAATGAAAAATCTATGTTAAAGAAATCTGTAAAATCAGTTCAGGGATTGGTAAATGCAGTTGAGAAAATACTAAAATAGCTTCAAAAGACAATGACATCGTTCGGTGATAGGAGTATAAATTAATAAGATTAATGAGATCTTATAATTCCTTTTTGACTGCAAATAACGCCTCTCAAATTATTTCCATATATAAAGACTTTGTTAAAAACCCATCTTCAGTTGATCAAAGTTGGCATAATTTTTTCAAGGAATTAGCTCCTGAGGAGTTAGCTATTCTTGATGATTATGAAAAACTAGATTGGTCCAAAAAAGCTCGAAGTTCAGATTTTTCACAAACTTCCTTGAGTCAAGCTATCTCTGACTCACTAAGATTGGTGATGATGATTAGAGCTTACAGAGAAATTGGTCACTTAATTGCTGACCTTGATCCCTTAGGCCTAACAGTTAAATCAAAGCCTCAAGGATTAGACCCAGAGTATTATGGCTTTCAAGAAAAAGATTTAGATCGAAAAATTTTCCTTTCAGGATATTTGGGATTTGAGACCGCATCTGTTCGCCAAGTATTTGAGAAATTACAAAAAATTTATTCTGGCACCCTATCAATTGAATATAAGCACATCCAAAGCGCGGAGGAATATCTTTGGCTCAAAGGCAGAATAGAAGACCAAAAAGATATGCAACTAACCCCTAAAGGAAAAAGAACTATTTTAGAGAGACTAATTTCAGCAGAATATTTTGAAAAATTTTTAGATACTAAGTATCGAGGAACAAAAAGATTTGGACTGGACGGTGCAGAGTCAACCATTCCAGCGCTTGAGCAAATTTTAAAAAGATCTTCAGAGTATGGGATTGAAGACTTCTCCTTTGCTTGTGCACATCGAGGACGTTTAAACATTTTAGCGAATGTTGTAAAAAAACCACACATACAAATTTTCAGTGAGTTTATTCATGGAGGTGAAAACGCTTTAAGTAACGAAGGTTCAGGTGATGTAAAATATCATTTAGGAGCAAGCTCAGATAGAAGTTTTAGCGGAAATGTCATTCATGTCAGTATGGCTGCAAACCCTTCACATTTAGAAGCTGTGAATCCTGTTGTTGCCGGTAAAATTCGAGCAAAACAAACCATAGTAGGCGACAAAGAAAATTCAAAAGTTTCTGGATTATTAATACATGGAGATGCTGCTATTGCTGGACAAGGTGTTGTAGCTGAAACTTTCACAATGTCTCAGCTTAACGGTTATCGTATTGGTGGACTTATTCATTTCATTATTAATAATCAAATCGGTTTCACTACATCCCCTCAATATAGTAGATCAGCTCCCTATTCTTCAGAAATTGGAAAGATAGTTCAGGCTCCAATTTTTCACGTTAATGGTGATGATCCTGAGGCCGTGGTACTAGCTTCAAGAGCGGCGACAGAATTTCGAAATACTTTTAAAAAGGATACTTTAGTCGATATGTTCTGTTATCGTAAACATGGGCACAACGAAGGTGATGAGCCCTCTTTTACTCAGCCTTTAATGTATCAAACTATTAAAAAGAAAAAATCAGTGGCTGAAATCTATGCAAATAAACTTATTGAAAATGAAATACTCAACAAACAACAAATTGATTTTATTAAAGATACTGTTTGGTCAGATTTAGAAAAAAAATTTGAAAAAGCTAAAAACTATAAACTAAAAACAAAATCTTGGATGGGGGGACAATGGAGTGGTTTAAGTAAAGCACCCAAAGATACGCTTCGAAGAGGCAGAACCGCAGAGCCATCTAAATCATTAAAGGATATTGGAAAAAAGATTACTCAAACCCCTGAGGGTTTCAACCTTCACCCAAAGCTAGAAAAGTTTAATGCTGCAAGACTTAAAGCAATCAAAAATGGTAAAGGTATTGATTGGTCATTTGCTGAAGCACTCGCTTTTGGATCTCTACTTAAAGAAGGCTTCAAAGTGAGACTGGCTGGTCAAGACTCTGGACGTGGTACCTTTAGTCAAAGACACTCTGTATTTTATGACCAAAAAACTGAAGAACGATATATTCCTTTAAACCACTTAGCTAAAAACCAAAAACAATTTGAAATTATTGATAGTTTTCTTTCAGAGATGGGTGTCCTTGGTTTTGAATATGGTTACTCATTAGCAGATCCCAATGCCTTAGTGATTTGGGAAGCGCAATTTGGAGATTTTGCTAATGGAGCTCAGATTATTATCGACCAATTTATTGCGGCAAGTGAGAGAAAATGGATGCAAATGAGTGGATTAGTAATGCTTTTGCCCCACGGTCATGAAGGAATGGGACCAGAACATTCTAGTGCCCGAATTGAGAGATTTTTACAAATGGCAGCTGAAGATAATATCCAGATATTAAACTGTACTACTCCAGCAAGTTATTTTCATGCTCTTCGAAGACAAATTCATCGAAATTTTAGAAAACCTTTAATAATGTTTACACCTAAGTCTACCCTACGACATCCTAACAATGTATCAAATATTGAAGACTTTTCAGGTCGAACTGCCTTTCATCGGATAATTGACGAAGACATTAAGAACCCCAAAAGAATTGTGTTCTGCTCGGGAAAGATCTTCTATGAACTAGATGATTATAGAAAGGAAAATAAAATTAAAAATGTAAAGATTGTTCGATTAGAACAAATATATCCATTTCCTTTTGACACAATAGGTCAAGTTATTCTCAAAAATAAAGATGCTGAGATGTTATGGGTACAAGAGGAACCAAAAAATATGGGTGCTTGGGGATTTGTAAAAAGTCGAATTAGACATATTTTCTCAAAATATAAACTAAACCAAAATTTATATTATGTTGGAAGAAGACGTGCTGCAGCTCCTGCAACAGGTATTGCTAAAAGACATATTGCAAATCAAAGCCTCATCAAGAAATTAGCTCTTCAGTCTTCTATCAAAAGTGTGATAAAAGAAAAGACAGGAGTAAGTTTTATGAAATTTAAAAACTTACCATCAAACGAATAATGACAGACATTAATGTGCCAGAATTAGGAGAGTCTATTATTGAGGGGACTTTGACCTCGTGGTTGGTTAAAGAAGGCTCTTCATTTCAAGCTGGAGACAACTTAGCTGAAATTGAGACAGAAAAGATAACTATAGAAATTCCAGCTCAGTCAGCCGGTACTATTTCAAAAATTTTAGTTACAGAGGGCAGCTCAGTAAAAGTAGGCGAGGTTATTGCACAATTTTCTCAAGGTGGAGAAGCTACTACATCACCACCATCAAAAGCAAAAAAAGAAGAGACCCCTGCACCATCTTCAAAAGCAGTTGAAGAACCAAAGCTTGAAAAAAGAGCTGAAAATCAACAAAAAAATTTAGAACCAACTTTTTCTAACTTTGATGAGCCAACTGACAAAGAGGGTGAAAGATCAGTTCCAATGTCGAAGTTGCGTCAAACAATTGCTCGAAGATTAAAAGATGCACAAAATACAGCAGCTATTTTAACGACATTCAACGAAGTAGATATGACCGCTATTATGGCACTTCGAAAAAAACAACAAGCAGCCTTTCAAAAAAAACATGGAGTCAAATTAGGCATCATGTCTTTCTTCGTGAAAGCTTGTGTTAAGGTTTTAAAAGAATTACCTGAAATTAATTCAGAGATTTTTGAAGATAAAATAATTTATAAAAACTATTTTGATATCGGTGTTGCAATCGGTTCAGAAAAAGGTTTGGTAGTTCCTATTATTCGTAATGCTGAAAATTTAACAAATGCAGAAATTGAAAAAGAAATCATTGATTTAGCAACAAAAGCAAACACTAATAAATTAGCCATGAAAGATTTATCGGGTGGCACTTTTTCTATTACTAATGGAGGAGTCTATGGATCAATGATGAGCACTCCAATAATTAATCCACCTCAAAGTGCAATACTTGGAATGCATTCAATTATCGAGCGACCTATTGCCTGTCAAAAATAAAGTTGTGATACGACCCATGATGTATACAGCACTTAGTTATGATCATCGATTAATTGATGGCAAACAAGCTGTCACTTTCTTAGTGAGACTAAAAGAAATTTTAGAAGACCCTAAAGTCGATTAATTTTTTAAAATATTTTTAAGCACAAAATTTAAAATCCCATCTGATTTGTAATACTGAAGTTCATTAATGGTATCTATTCTCAAAGTACACTGTAATTCTCTTGTATCATCACCCTGTTTCAAGATTACAGATATTTTTTCGAGCGGCTTAATTTCAGAGTGTAATTTGATATCAACCAGGTCAGAAGATTTAATTCCTAGTTCTTGAATATTGGTGTTATCAAGTTGAATTGGAAGAACACCCATCCCAATTAAGTTTGATCGATGTATTCTCTCGAAGCTCTCTGCGATTACGGCTTTTATTCCTAACAATTTTGTTCCTTTGGCGGCCCAGTCTCTTGATGAACCAGTTCCATATTCCTGACCAGCAAAAACAACAATGTTTTCAGCTCTTTTTTGATACTCCATGGCCACCTCGTAAACACTCATTTGCTTCTTTTCAGGCTCCAGAATGGAATACCCGCCTTCTACGTTAGAGAGAAGTTCATTCTTAATTCTGATATTGGCAAAAGTACCTCGAACCATTACTTCATGGTTACCTCTTCTCGCGCCGTAAGAGTTAAAGTCTTTTTGTAAAATCTGTCTTTCCATAAAATAGTCGCCTGCGGGACTGTCTTGTTTGATGGCACCAGCAGGAGAAATATGATCTGTAGTTACACTATGCCCTAATAAAAGGAGAGGTCGGGCATTATCAATATTTTTGATTTCTTTTTCTTCTTCTGAGATAGAATTAAAAAAAGGTGGTTGTTGGACATAGGTAGACTCCTCTTTCCATTGGTACAAATCACCTTCTGAGGTTTGGATGTCTTGCCATTCTTTTGGGCCTTGAAGAGCATTACTATATTGTTGAGAAAACATTTCAGCTGACACATGCTGACTAACAATAGAATTAATTTCTTCATTAGATGGCCAAATATCTTTTAAGAAAATTTCTTTTCCCTCTCCATTGATGCCTAAAGCATCTTTTGTTAAATCGATATTGACTGTTCCTGCTAAAGCGTAGGCTACTACCAGCGGTGGAGACGCAAGGTAATTTGCTTTCACATGAGGGTTAACTCGACCTTCAAAGTTTCTATTACCAGAAAGAACAGACGCGACTGTTAAGTTTTTTTCATTAATACTATCAACAATATCCGGATGTAGAGGTCCTGAATTTCCAATACAGGTTGTACAGCCATAGCCAACCAGATGAAATCCCATCGCATCTAAATGCTTGGTTAAGTCTGATTTATCAAGATAGTCAGTTACAACCTTAGAGCCTGGAGCAAGAGAAGTTTTTACCCATGGTTTTACTTGCATCCCAAGTTCACTTGCCTTTTTTGCAACCAATCCTGCCGCTACAAGAACATTGGGATTAGATGTGTTCGTACAGGATGTAATAGCAGCAATCACAACATCACCATCAGTTAATTGATAGTTATGATTTTTTACATCAGATTTTTTTGGATTGCCTTCTAATAGTTTTTGAAAATTATCAGATACGCCATTTAAATTAATTCTATCCTGAGGTCTCTTTGGTCCCGCCAAAGACGCCTGAACTGTTTTCAGATTCAACTCAAGATTATCATTGTACTCACTTTGATTATCCATCCAAAGACCTTGAGATTTATTATATTTTTCAACTATTTCTACTAAGTCTTTGTCTCTAGCTGTTAGGTTGAGATATTTAATTGTTTCTTCGTCAGTGGAGAAAAATCCACAAGTAGCTCCGTATTCAGGCGCCATGTTGGCAATCGTAGCTCGGTCTGCTAAGGATAGATTTTTTACTCCTTCACCATAAAACTCCACAAACTTACCCACCACTCCTTTTGCTCTTAGCATCTCAACTACTGTTAAAACTAAGTCAGTAGCGGTAACTCCTTCTTGAAGATTGCCTTCAATTTTAAAACCAACGACCTCTGGTAATAACATTGAAACTGATTGACCAAGCATCGCTGCTTCTGCCTCTATGCCTCCAACGCCCCAGCCTAAAACTCCTAAGGCATTAACCATTGTTGTATGACTGTCTGTTCCAACAAGAGTGTCAGGATATAAATAATCTTGTCCATTAATTGATCTATTCCAAACAACTTTAGCTAAATATTCTAAGTTTACTTGATGACAAATACCTGTCCCGGGAGGAATTACCCGAAAATTTTCAAATGCTTGTTGTCCCCATTTTAGAAATTCATACCGCTCTTTATTTCTTCCAAACTCCATATCCACATTTTTTTGAAAAGCTTGAGGGGTAGCAAAATAATCAACCATCACGGAGTGGTCTATTACAAGATCCACTTGAGATAAAGGATTTACCTTTGCAGGATCTTTGCCCTTTAAAGCGACAGCATCCCTCATTGCAGCAAGATCAGCAACTGCAGGCACACCGGTAAAATCTTGCATCAGAACACGAGCTGGAAGAAAAAATATTTCATGTTTTTCTTGAGGTTTTTGTAAAACTTTTTCAATCAAATCTTTATTGACATCTTTACCATCTTCAAGACGCAATAAATTTTCTATAAGAATTTTTTTAGATTTTGGTAATTTTCGGATATTAGGATATTGATCATTGAGTTTAGAGATATTATAAAAAGCAAAATTTTTGTTACCTATCTTTAGTGAGTCTAGAGTTTGAAAGCTATCGAGTGAATTCATAAACAAGTTTCTACCATCTTATTAATGGTTTTTTATATGCATAATATTAATAAATTAGCGCTTAAATTTTTCTATTAATAGTTCGTATAATTTTTGTGCATCATAGCTTAATTCTCTGCCAGATCTTTTAATCAATCCAATTGTTCGTGTAACTGCAGGATCAATCAAAGGTCTATAAGATAGAGATGAATAATCTTTAGATATTGCTAATTTTGGAGCTAATGTGATACCAAGTCCTTGTTCAACCATATTTAAAGCTGTGGGTATATGCCTAACTTCATAAGCCCACTCCATATCTTCTTTTTGCATGGCTAAAGCATTTTCTATGTATATTCTGCTGCCTGAACCTTTCCAAATGGATATAAAACTCCTGTCTTTAATTTCAGATAACTTAACTTTCCTTTTTTTTTCGAGCTTATCCCCTTTAGGAAAAACTACCACATAATCTTCAACAAATAATTTTTCAAAATTTATTCCTGGTTCTTGTATTCCTGTAAAATTAATACCAAAATCACACTCACCACCTAAAACACTATCTACAACATTATTTGATGACCTTTCAATAATCTGAACTTTACATCGAGGCTCGATCTCTTTTAAATCTTTTAAAGCAGAAAATAAAATATTTCTTAGTGCTGAATGAACCACACCAATTTTAATTATTGAAGGAAAACTATATTTTTCACTTAAGGTTTTAGTTGCTGTTTTAACGGCTTCAATAATTCCTCTTGCTCTATCATAAAAATTTCGTCCAGAATAAGATAGTTGTACTTTTCTAGTGGTTCGATCAAAAAGTGTAGTTCCTAGTTCATTTTCAAGTTTTTGTATTCTTCTAGATAGAGCTGGTTGAGATAGATTTAGATTTGTTGCAGCTTTAGCAAAGGAGTTTGTTTCTGTTAACTCTATAAATGCTTCAATATCACCAATTTCAATATTTATGCGCATTTAACATTAATATCAAAATAGAAAAAATTTAGTATAACTATTTTACTATAAGGGCGCCTTTAATTGCTTTTTGCCATCCTAAATATAGTTTTTCTATATCTCTTTTGTTCATTTTGTGAACAAACTTTTTTTCACTCTTCCATTTTTGATTTATGTCCGTAAATTTTTTTATCAAGCCACTTTGATACCCCGCTAAATAAGCGGCACCCAAAGACGTGGTCTCATTAATCTTGGGTCTTAAACACACACACAAAAGTAAATTTGATAAAAATTGAACAAACTGGTTATTGTTAACCATCCCTCCATCAACTTTAATTTTTTTAATTTTAATACCACTATCTTTTTCCATAGCTGATATTAAGTCTTTCGTTTGGTAAACAACACTATCTAGAGTTGCTTTAACTAATTCGGGAACACCTGTATTACGAGTAAGTCCAAAAAGAGCACCTCTTGCTTCTCCATCCCAATAGGGGGCACCTAACCCCACAAACGCAGGCACCAGATAAACATTTTGTGATGGATCATTTTTTGAGTAAAGGTTTTCGGTTTCTTTTGCATTTTTTATAATTTTAAGTGAGTCTCTTAGCCATTGAACAGCAGCTCCTGCAATGAATATCGATCCCTCTAGGGCGTAGGTATTTTTTCCTTTGATGCGGTAAGCAATTGTAGAGAGTAATTTATTTTTAGAATATTTTAATTTTGAACCTACATTCATTATCATAAAACAACCAGTTCCATAAGTTGATTTTATTGAACCAGGTTCTAAACATGCTTGGCCAATCGTTGCAGCTTGTTGATCTCCTGCTATGCCTTGAATTGGAATGTTACTTCCAAATTTTGTTGTCTGACCAAAATCATCCGCACTATCTTTTACAACTGGTAGAATTTTTTCTGGTACTTTAAATATATGAAGCATTTCTTTTGACCACTGATTTTTTTTAATATCAAAAAGCATTGTTCTTGAAGCATTAGTGGCTTCTGTGTAATGACTTTGGCCATCAGTTAATTTCCATAATAGCCAAGTATCTATAGTGCCAAATAATAACCTGTCTTTTTTTAGTAATTCTTTTGCAGCTTTTACATTTTTTAAAAGCCAATTAATTTTTGATGCTGAAAAATATGAATCAACAACTAGTCCTGTAGTTTTTTGTATTTTTTTTGCAAAACCCTTTTGTACAAGATTTTTACAAAATTTAACTGTTCTTCTATCTTGCCATACAATCGCATTATAAATAGCCTTACCATTGGTTTTATCCCAAAGGACTGTCGTCTCTCTTTGATTGGTTATTCCTATAGACTTTATTTGAGTTGGTTTGATTTTAGCCCTACGAATAGCATCTTTGGCTGTAAACAAAACAGATTGATATATTTCTTCAGGATCATGTTCAACTTCACCATCTCTTGGAAAGATTTGCTTAAATTCTTTTTGACTAGAGGATATAAAATTAAATTTTTTATCAAAAATAATTACACGTGTTGAAGTGGTACCTTGATCAATTGAAAGGATATAATTTTTCATGATGTATTATTATAATGATTATAAATATTTTTTTAAAACATCATTTAAGCTATTGATTTTATCTTTTGGAAAATTGATGCCTAGTTTTGTTCTTCGAAAAAGAATATCTTCAGCACTTGAAGCCATTTCTTCTTTTACAAGATAAGCTATTTCAAACTCATATAAATCTTCAGTGATTTTAGCACCACCATTTCCAGAACTTATAAAATAAGAATAAAGTTTAGAGATTTGATTACCATATGATTGGCTAAATCTTTGCATCATATTAATAGGAAGAAGGTTATTAAATTCTTCTGATGTAAAAGTTCCTGCTCCAGGTAGCTTTTCTTTATCTGTCCAAGTTGTATTTTTGATTGAAATAACAGCAGATAATTTTTCCAGAGCATGCTCAGCAAGCTTCCTGTAAGTGGTTAATTTTCCACCAAATATCGAAAGAATAGGGGCCCCATTGACATCTAAATCAAATTCATAGTCCCTTGTTACTTTAGAGGCACTCTGGTTAAAATCATCTAATAAAGGCCTAATGCCAGCATAAGTCCAAACAATGTCAGACTCTGAAATTTGATTTTTTAAAAAACTGTTTACAGCATTTAATAAATAAGACTGTTCTTCAGATGTAATTGTGGGATTGAGATAGCTGTCAACTTCTTTGTCTGTAGTTCCAATAAGTGTAAATTCATTTTGATAAGGGATCATAAAAACTATTCGCCTATCTTCTTGTTGAAGTATGTAAGCTTGTTCTCCTTCATAAAGTTTTTTTACGATTAAATGACTTCCTTGAACTAAACGCAGAGATTTATTTGTCTGAACCTTACAAATATCTTTTAAAATATTTAAAACAAATGGACCAGATGCATTGATAATTGTTTTTGTCTTAATAATTTTTTTATCACTAAGCTCAACCTCCCAATAATCATCATGTCTAATAGCATTTGTTACTGATTTGTTGAGAATAATTTCAGCACCTCTATTTAATGCATCCTGTGCATTTAAAAGAACTAGGCGCGCATCATCGATGGAAAGGTCTGAGTATTCATAGCCTTTTTGAAAATTTTCTTTTAAGGGATTATCGCTATAATCATTTTGTAGATTTACATATTTTGACTTAGGCAGAGTGATGAAACCTCCTAGCCAATCATAAAGAAGAAGTCCCATTCTAATTAACCATACGGGTCTTAGATGAGAGACATGAGGCATTACAAATCTGATTGGTTTTGATATATGGGGTGCAATAGACTTTATCACCTCTCTTTCTTTTAGAGACTCTCTTACTAGCCTAAATTCATAATTCTCTAGATATCTTATCCCTCCATGAATTAATTTTGTTGACCATGAGGATGTTTGAGAAGCTAAGTCTCCTTTTTCAACCAAGGTTACATTTAAGCCCCTTCCAACAGCATCTCTTGCGATGCCAACTCCATTAATACCACCCCCAATAATTAATATGTCTTGCATTTTTTTAATTTATATAAGATTTTTGCTGTATTTATCAATACAACCTAAATATTGCATTATATCTAAATAAGAAAATCTATCTCTCAAATAATGTGCGTTTTCAACAGCATTTTGGAAAAAATCATCAGGAATATTTAAATCACCGTTAGTACAGGCAGCACCACAGTTAATAAATGATTTTTTGATTTTATCGGTCTGAACTGCAAATTTAATTATTGTTTTTTTATAATCACTCCAATTTTTGATTAACTTTTTGTTTATATCAGTAAGAGACTTTTGAGTGAATAGTTTATTTTGGAATTGCTTGTGTAGATTAGACCCAGCTTCTTTGCCAAAAATATTTTCAAAAATTATTAAGTCATAATTAATTTCTAGAAATTGAGGAGTCTTTGAGCTGTTTAAAATATCATTTTGCATTTTTGATAATAAAAGTGTTGCTATCCCTACTTGTTCACCATGCAGAGATCCAGGATGTTCATCTCCCATAAACATATCTATATAATGACTAATAAGATGCTCTCCCATACTTCCAGCATGAGTAGAGCCAATAATGATTGCAGCTATTCCATTAAGTAATGTCATTCTTGATAACGCGGCAAACGTTTCTTCATCTCCTGTTAAAATTTTTTGAGAATGATTTAAAAGAATTTTTTCATCTTCATATTGTAAAGCAAAGGGAGTTTCATCATAAAATGTTTCTAATAAAAAATGAGAAGTAAGCCAATCGACCTGGCAAGTTGTTCTGCATAAAACATCTCCTAATGCGCTTCTTAATAGACGAGCAGGAGCACTTTTTAAATTATCTAAATCAATTACAATTGCCTCAGGTATTTTTGATTTGACTGAGATTTTAATTCCATCTTCTGTCAAAGAAACTGTTGATGTAGTTGCTGCAGCTGATAGAGAAGATAGATAAACAAATAGTCCTTGATTATTTTGATTTGATATAAATTTACATAGATCAATTACTGAACCTGAGCCTATGCAGATTATATTGTCATATTCTTTCAATGAACTAGCTATTGAAGAAGCATAATTTACAGTAGATTGATAATTTTCTAATATTTTAATTTCGTATTTTATTTTCTCTTGATTAAATCTTTCTATAACTTTGTTTCCAAGTGACTTAAAAGAGTTAACTCCACTAATAATTAAATTTTTTTTATTCTCAAATTTTTCAAAATGTCGAAATTGATAATTTAATATCGATGAAGTAATTACAATTTCATCAATTGGAAGTTTGATATTTTTTCTTGAAAAGGGACTTTGATATTCACCTGTTAGTAACTTTTCAATTTTCCCTATTTTATTGACCATTTCATGACTTTTTTAACATATTTGTCACAAAAATGATGTTTTTTTTAACATAGATTTTGATAAAATTTAAATAAGGAATAGATAAGGAGGATAATTATGTCTCATTCAAAGATGAAGAGTGCTATTGACACTTTCCTTAAGGGAAAAATGTCTAGACGTGATCTCCTAATCAAAGCAGGTAGATATGGTATTGGTTTTGCTGCATTAACTAAGTTAATGGGAATGCAAGTAACTAGTGCTTTAGCTGCACAAGACTTTGATTGGAAGAAACACAGTGGCACTACAATCAAACTTTTAATGAATAAACATCCATACATGGATTCCATGATTGCGGAACTTGACAACTTCAAAGCCCTAACAGGCATGAATGTTGAATATGACATTTTCGCAGAAGATGTTTATTTTGACAAAGTAACGGCTGCTTTATCATCTAAGTCATCAGAATACGATGCATTTATGACAGGTGCTTACATGACTTGGACTTATGGTCCTGCAGGATGGTGTGCAGATTTAAATGACTTTATTCAGGACTCAAATAAAACAAATCCAAGTTACAACTGGAATGATGTAGTAGGTAATTTAAGAGATGCTTGCTCTTGGAGTGGTGTGGCTGGTGATGTACCAGGTGCAGCAGGATCCAAACAGTGGTGTATGCCTTGGGGTTTTGAGTTAAACAGTGTTACTTATAACATGAGATATTTTGAAAAGGCGGGTATGAAGCCCCCAGGAGATCTTGTTGAAATGACAGATCAAGCAGAATATTTCACAAAAAATGCTGGATCAAATGAATGGTCTTATGGTATCGGAACCAGAGGAAGTAGAAGTTGGGCAACAATCCACCCAGGATTTATGTCAGCATATGCTAACTATGGACTAGTAGATTTTGAGAATAATGGTGGAAAATTAAAAGCTGCTATGAACTCTCAAGCGTCTAAAGACTTCCATAAACAATGGGTAAAGATGATAGCATCTTCTGGACCTGCAAACTGGTCTGGTTACACATGGTATGAAGTAGGAAATGATATTGGAGCTGGAGCTTCAGCTATGATTTTCGATGCTGATATTTTAGGCTACTTCTTCAACGGAAATCCTGATAATAAAGAAGCTGGAAACTTCGGTTTCCATGGTTTCACACCTAATCCAAGTGCAAGTGCTCCAACACCTAACGTTTGGATCTGGTCTCTAGCTATGAGCAACTTCTCTAAAAAGAAGGATGCTGCTTGGTACTGGATGCAATGGTGTAATGGACCAGAAAATGCAATGGCTGGTGGTGTTAAACATAACCAAGTGAACCCTGTGAGAGAGTCTGTTTGGGCCTCAGGTGATTTTGACGATAAAATTCGTGGAACATCTCCTGGTTACATGGAGCAATATAACAGCTCAATAGATGGATCAAAAATCCACTTCACAGCTCAGCCTTTATTCTTTGAAACAACAACAGAATGGGCTGCAGCACTTCAAGAGATGCAAACAGGATCAAATGTTGATGAAACACTTGATAAATTAGCATCTAAGATTGACAGAATGATGAAAGATGTTGGTCTAGCTTAATAATAACCTCCTTGATTACTACACCGTTTTATTTTCTATAAAGCGGTGTAGAATGAAATTTATGAAAATAAATCGGAAACTTTTTCCATACGTTCTCACTTTACCTGCTTTATTAGTCTGTGTTGGAATACTCATTCCTTCTTTACAGCAGTTTATTATTCACTGCAAAGATACAACTTAAAAATGCCTCATATGAAAGGTTTCATCTGGTTTGATAATTATGTAAATATTTTCACCGATCCCTCTTTTGGAATACGATAAGAGTTTCTTTAACCTATACTTTTTCACAATCATTATCGAACTTTTGCTTGGACTAGGAATAGCTTTGTTATTAGCAAAGCGTAATTGGCTGAATAATATCTTAGGCGTTTTATTGGTTCTTCCTCTCATGATAGCGCCTGCTCTTGCATCATTGATTTGGAGATTATTAATTAATCCAAACTTTGGTATTGTAAATTATCTTTTATCATTTATTGGCATAGATGATTTCACTTGGGCCAGTCACCCAGATACTGTTTTGTTTACTTTGATAATGGTTGATGTGTGGGTTTTCACTCCATTTATTATGATACTACTTTTGGCGGGTTTGAGATCTTTGCCAAGACAACCTTTTGAGGCTGCAGAGTTAGATGGTGTTCCAGAGTATTACAAGTTTTTTAGAATTACTCTCCCAATGCTCTTCCCATTTATTTTAACTGCTTCTTTGTTTCGATTATTAGAGAGCATACAACAATTTGACATTATTTATGCTCTTTCTCAAGGTGGGCCAGGTGAAAGTAGTATGGTTTTTCAAGTTTCGGCATACCTTCAAACTTTCCAATACACTAATATTGGAAAAGCTGCTGCGATGATGGTTGTTTTATGGGCAATTTGTTATTTCTTATGTCATGTTTTTGTACAACAATGGCATAAGTTAAAAATTAAAACTAAAGGGGAGCTGCTTCAATGAGTATTAATGTATGGAGCATTCTTAAATTTTTCGCTTACGTGGCTATAATTATGTTTTTTCTATTCCCAATAGCCTGGATTTTTAACATGTCTTTTATGACTAATGATGAAATTTTAAGAAAAGTGCCAGTTTTATTTTACGAACCCACTTTTAAAAATTATATAGGTTTATGGGAGGGAGAAATTGCAATTGAGGGGTTTGCCACAATGTATGTTTATTTCAAACAAAATTTAATTAATAGTGCAATACTCTCAGTTGGTTCGGTTTCAGTAACATTACTTCTAGGGGTTCCGGCTGCATATGCTTTTGCTAGATATAAGTTTAAGGGAGGTGAAGACATAGCTTTCACACTTCTAAGTTTTAGATTTGCTCCAGCGTTACTAATTATTCTCCCACTAAATCTATATTTTTCAGAAATAGGATTATACGACAGCTACTTTGCTTTAATATGGGTATATCAATTAATAACACTTCCTCTTTTATTATGGATAGTTAGAGGTTACTTTGAGGATATAAGCCCAGATATCGAATATGCTTATAGATTAGACGGTCACTCTTGGTTTCAATCTTTTTGGAAAATTTCAATACCATTAGCTAAACCTGGAATAGCAGCCGCATCCTTATTATGTTTCATCTATGCTTGGAATAATTTTGTATTTGCGCTTATACTTGGCTCAAGTCAGATTCAACCAGTCACTGTTGGTGCGTTAGCATTTATTACTGCCAGCGCGATACCTTATGGTTTAATTGCGTGTGGTATTGTTGTTTCAGTTTTACCGACTTTAATTTTAGCATTATTTATTCAAAAATATCTTGTACAAGGATTAAGTCTAGGCGCCATTAAAGGATAAGGATGTCTTATTTAGATTTAGATAATTTATCCAAAAGCTTTAAAGACGATAAAATAATTTCTAATTTAAATGCTAAGATTGAAAAAGGAGAATTTTTTGTAGTTTTTGGCCCGTCTGGATCTGGCAAAACTGTTTTATTAAGACTTTTATCTGGAATTATGATGGCAGATAGTGGTGAAATAAAAATGGATAATCAAATCATTAATGAACTTCACCCTGAAGAAAGAGATGTATCCATGGCATTTCAAAATTTTGCTTTATACCCCCATATGAAGGCATACGAAAATATTGCTAGCCCATTAAGGGCAAAAAACAAAAATATGCCAGAAAATGAAATTCATGAAAAAGTCAATGAAATCGCCAATCTTTTAAAAATAGGGCATGTCCTTAATCAATTTCCAAAAGAATTATCTAATGGTCAAAAACAGAGAACATCACTTGCAAGAAGTTTGGTGGACAAGCCATCTGTAGTTTTGTTAGACGATCCGCTAAGGAATGTTGATGCTAAAATTAGATTTGAAATGAGACTTGAACTACCAAAGGTTTTAAAAGAATTTAATACGACTGTAATTTATATTACTCAAGACTTCAGAGAAGCTATGGCTTTGGGGGATAGAATAGCAGTTTTATATGACGGTAAATTTAATGATATTGACTCTCCAAAAAATATATATCAAAACCCTTCTTCATTAACTACCGCAAAGCTTTTTGGAGACCCTACAATTAACAATTTTGATGCAACTATTAAAAAGCAGAATGGTTTTGTCGAAGTTGATGTAAATGGTGAACATTTTTAATTGAAAGAGAAAACTAATATCCAAGATGGCAAATGTATTGTTGGCATTCGACCAGAGGATATAATTTTATCGAATGAACCATCAGAAAACTCAATTGAAGTAGAATTCAGAACTAAGACTCCGTTAAATTTGAGAATTGTATTTTTAGTTAGATTAAATAATGGCTTAGAATTTTTATGTTCGACCACTGAAGAAGAGTCACAACTAATTGATGAAAATAAAAAAATGTACATATCGTTTTTAGATGAAAAATCACATTTTTTTGATAAAGAAACAAAAAGGAATTTAGAGTAGTTGGCAAAAGTAATATTAGAAAATTTGAATAAAGTTTTTACCTCTAAGATTGGTAACGATGTCAAAGCTGTAAATAATTTTAATTTATTACTAGAAGATGGTGAAATTCTTGCTTTACTTGGTTCATCTGGCTGTGGAAAAACTACAACTTTAAGAATGATTGCTGGGTTCGAGACCGCTTCTTCTGGTCAGATCAAAATTGGTGAACGAATAGTTAATGACTTAAAACCTGCTGAAAGAAACGTCGCAATGGCATTTGAGGGATATGCGCTCTATCCACCTTTAACCGTTAGGGATAACATTGCATTTAGCTTAATGAGAGAAAAAATTTCAAAAGAAAAGTGGACTCAAAAGTAATGGAAGTCGCAGAATTACTTGAAATTACTGACATTCTTGAGCGTTATCCACCATCTATTTCTGGTGGACAACAACAAAGAGTTAGTCTTGCTAGAGCGCTTGTAAGAGACTCTGACGCTTTATTGCTGGACGAACCAATGTCTCAACTTGAGCCCCAACTCAGGGCTGTTTTGAGAGCTAGAGTTAAAGATTATATTCAACACAACAAGAAAACAGTAATATTTGTTACACACGATCAAACTGAAGCCGTTGCCTTAGCAGATAAAATTGCTGTAATGGAAAATGGTGATTTAAAACAATTAGCTTCACCTTATGAAATAAGTGCAAAACCATCAAATGTGTTTGTTGCTTCTTTTATTGGTGAACCGCCAATGAATATTCTCAAAGCAAAAATTAGTACCACTGAAGAGAAATTAAAATTTGAAATTTTAAATGACAGAAATGAAAAACATTTTCAATAAATTTTAATAAAGATAACTTACAAAAAGATAATTTAGCTAAATTAGCTAATGACCAACTAATTACATTGGGTATAAGACCGCATAAAATTTTCTTTAATGAAAAAGATTCTAATTTTGATGGAAAGGCAAGTAGTTCATCTTACCACTGGTTAGGAGATCAAGTTCATATTGGAATTGAAATAAATGGATCTTCAATAATTGGAGTTGCAGATAGAAACTTTGAACCAAGTTCTGACGTAAAATTAAATTTTCCTGCTGAGTCAATAAATATTTTTAATTTAGAGACAGAAGAAGTAATTCTAAACGGATTATAATGTCTAAAGATATTATAGTTGGTCTTGATGCTGGCACATCTCTTATAAAATTCGTTGCTTTCGATTTAGATGGCAAAGTCATAGACTCTGCATCTGTAAGAAATAAAGTTTATTATCGATCAGGCAGCAAAGCAGAGCAAAGTTTAAATGAAACTTGGGATAAGGTCATAGATTCATTTAATCAACTCCAAGAAAAATTGATAATTTAAAAGATAGAATTTTAGGAATTTCAATTACTGGACAAGGAGACGGGTCTTGGCCAATAGATAAAAACGCTGATCCTGTTGGCGATGCTGCTTTATGGTTAGACGGAAGGTCTGGAGATATCATTGATGATTGGAGAAATTCTTCTATTGGGCCAAGTATTTCAAAAATTACTCATACTGGTTTAAATGCCTCAATGCAGTCTGGTCAAATGTTTCATATTTTTCATAATGAGAAAGACCGATTTGATAAAATTGACAAAGTTCTTAGATGTAAGGATTGGATATTTTACAAAATGACAGGTCAAATTTTAACTGACATTAGTGAATCAATTATGACTTGGGGTTCACCTATGACTCGTAAGTATGATGATGAAATTTTAAATATTTTAAATTTTGGAAGTATGAAAAAACTTCAACCTGAAATTATTGATAGTACAAAATATGTTGGAAAACTTACAAGCGATGCTGCAAAACGCCTTGATCTTTTGGAAGCCACCCCAATAATATTAGCACCTGTAGATGTTGTATGTGCAGGAATAGGAAGTGGCTTTGTAGACTCATCAAAAAAATTGGATGTACAGTCTTAGGTACCGCTGGCATTCATATATTTGTTGATTTTGAAAATAACCAAGTTGATCCCCAAAAAATGCTGGGATACACATTTCCCTTAGCTGGCTTATCCGCCAATGCAAAGATGGTTTCTAACATGGTGGCATCCTTAAATACGGATTGGTTAATTGATATCTACTCTGAAATTGGAAACGAATTAGGTAGTAAAAATTTAAATAAAACTGAAATACTTCAATTATTTGAAGAGAGCGCAAGTAATAGTGAACCAGCAAATATTTTTATTTTCCTTTTATTTCGCCCAATGGAGAAAGAGGACCTTTTGTAAATGCCAAAGCAAGAGCACAATTTTAGGATTGAATACTATGACGAAGCCTAGTGATTTAGTGAGGGCTTTGTATGAATCGTTGGGATATGCTTGCAAAGACTGCTATGTAGAATTTGGTGCTAATTTAAATTTATTAAGACTAACAGGAGGCGCAAGTAACAGCCCAACGGTAAGAAAAATAGTAGGATCAATTACGAGAAATAATACGCAAGTTATCGATAACAGTGAACAAGGTGCAGCGGGAGCTTGCATGGTAGCATTATTAGCCTTAAATCAATCTCAAGAATATAAAGATTTAAATAAAAATTGGGTCGAGCCCTACCTTCAAGAAGAAGAAACATATGATGTTGAGCTATCTCAAATCTATGATAAAGCTTTTGAAGTTTACAAGAGTGGTTATGAATCAATGAAAGATTTTTGGAACAAAAACCACTATTTGCAGGAAAATAAATCATGAAAATAAGTATTTACGGTGATCAATTTATGAAAGCTGAGGTTTTTGAGGAGGTAATTAAAAGAGATCTTGGGCTCCACGATGCAACCTATTATAAGACTAATGCCTTATGGCCAGATGAACCTTTTCATAATGAATATGGAAAAGGTGATTTTTCAAAGATCAAAGAATATCTTGGGACATCTGAACAGGTAGTAAACGCTATTGGTGATAGTGAAATTTTGATTAATCATATAGCACCTATATCGGAAGAAATACTAAAACAGGTACCTAATTTAAAATTTATTGGAGTGTCAAGAGGAGGTCCGGTTAACATTGACTTAGAAGCATGTAAGAAATTTGGTGTTACTGTTTCTAACGCTCCAGGAAGAAATGCTTCGGCTGTAGCTGAATTCACAGTTGCCTCAATACTTGCTGAAACCCGCCTCATAACTAAAGGACACCAAAGTATGATCGAAGGTCAATGGAGAGGAGATCTATATCGATATGATATTACAGGTAAAGAACTTTGCGAAATGACAGTTGGCTTAGTTGGATATAGTCATATTGGAAAAAGAGTCCGTAACTTATTACTTCCATTTGGATGTAAAATTATCTTTACCGATCCTTTTGTTGATCCCGATGAAATTGATGTCAAAAATAATATAGAAAAAGTTTCCAAGAAGAATTAATTCAGAATAGTGATGTTATTTCAATACATGCTAGAGTTACTAAGCAAACAGAAAAATTTATTGCCGAGCAAGAATTTAAAAATATGAAAAAAAGGAACTTATTTTATAAATACAGCTAGGGGTCCACTTGTAAATTATAACGACTTGTTAAAATATTTAAAAAATAACCACCTTGCGGAGCTGCTTTAGATACTTTGATATAGAGCCGTTACCTGTTAATCATGAATTAAGAAAACTAAATAATGTTACCCTGACCCCTCATATTGCTGGGGCATCTATTAGAACTGTATATTATGCAGCTGAAGTAATAGCTAAAGATCTTGGTAATTACTTAAATAATTCTGAGATAATCAATAAAATTTGCTAAAGGAGAATTGATGAACAAAAAAGAGTTAACCATAAGAAAAATATAATTTCCACTGCTTTAGAATTAGAGAAGAAAAATTTAAATCAAGGCAAGGCGGGTAACATTAGCGTTCGTTGGAATGGTGGAATATTAATCACACCATCAGGAATGGACTACCACAAGCTAAAGCCTGCAGACATAGTTTTTATTGATAACAAAGGAAAATCACATGGGAAAAGAAAACCATCTGTGGAGACACCATTTCATTATGATATTTTGAAATACAAAAAGAGATAGATACAGTAATTCATACCCACGCCCCGTACAGCACTGGTTTATCAATTCTCGGAAAGCCAATACCTTGCTATCATTATATGATTGCTTTTTTGGTGGTGACTCTGTACCATGTGCAAAATTTGATGTGCCAGGAAGCCAACAACTTTCAAATTATGCTGTTAAGGCATTAAAAAATCATAAAGCCTGTTTATTAGCCAATCATGGCATAATTGTCACCGGTTCAGGTTTGGACGAAGCACTTTTTTAACTCAAGAGTTAGAAGTGTTATGTAAACAAATAACAATAGCTAAAATCAACGGAACTCCAAAACTTGTTGATAAAAAAAAGATGAAAATGATTATTGAAGCAGTCAAAACATATGGGAAACAGTAGTTTTACAGAATCAGAGATAAGTAAGTTTAAAGAAGTATCATATAAACTTGGAAAAAATCCTTCACTAGTTCAAGCTGCTGGCGGGAATACCTCAATTAAGTCTGATAAAAGTATGCTTATAAAAGCTTCGGGTACATGGTTAATCAATTCTTTAAATAAAGACATTTTTGTTGAGGTAAATCTTCCTTCAATTAATCAAAAAATTTCAAATGAACATGATGACAGTTTTGAAGAGGATATTATTTCAAAAAATAATTTACGTCCTTCCCTTGAGACATCTTTTCATGCCTTAATTAATTATAAATATGTACTACATGTTCATTCCACAGCAACAATTGCTAACGCTATTTCGAGTGACTCAAAAAATGAATTAGAAAAACAAATCAATGAAGATTTTATATTTGTACCCTACTATAGACCTGGTTTCACTTTAACAATGGGTATCAAAAAATTGATAAAACCTGAGATAAAAATTTTTATTCTTGAAAATCATGGCTTAATAGTTGCAGGTGATGATATTGAAGAGACGTATAATTTACTTTTAAATATTCATAATAAGTTAGATAAAACTAGAAATAATAAATTTACAAACTTAGAAGTGACTGAGGGTTTGGAAATTGATAATTATCGTTTAAAAAATAGCGAAAAATATAGATTATTTATGTCTCCTGATGAAAATTTATATTCTCTATTTTCAAAATCTTTTTATCCCGATCATGTGATTTTTCTTGGTCCAGGTATCCCTACTTTTGTTGAAAAGATCAAGCTGAAAAATTTATTGGTAATCTAAAAATTAAAAACTTACCTCTACCCCCTTACTTCATAATAAAAAATAAAGGTCTTTTTGAAAACTCTTCTGCCATTCCTGCAGCTAAGGAAATGATGGATTGCTTTCTAGAGGTTTTATTAAAAGTAGATTTATCATATTCTTTAAAGTTCTTATCTAGTGAACAAGAAAATGAATTATTGAATTGGGATGTAGAAAAATATCGTCAATCAATAAATTAATGCATCTTTATCTTGGAATTGATTTTGGTACAACTGGGGTAAGAACTTCTGTAATTAATGAAAAAAAGAGGAATTAATTAATTATAGTGTTTCTATTGAAAGTCCTATCTCAAAAGGTTCATTGGTATACCAAAATCCAAATTTGTGGTGGGAAGCTTTATTAAAAAATTTTCATTATTTAAAATTAAAAATTAATTAGAAGATATTAAAAGATTATCTATTGATGGAACCTCTGGAACAGTTTTAATTACAAACAGATTAGGAGATCCAATTGATCATGCGTTAATGTACAACGATGCTTCTAGTGTTAAAGAAGCTGAATATACTGAGGTTATTTCTTCAGGACATCCTATTGTTTCAAGTCCAACAAATGCATTAGTCAGAGCTTTAGCTCTTATAAAAAAAACTCTAATGAGTCATATAAAATTCTACATCAAGCTGATTGGATAGCATCTAAAATTATAGGAGAATTTAAATTTTCTGATGAGAATAAGCACTTAAACTTGGATATGATTGTCAAAATCGTATGTGGCCAACTTGGTTTGAAAAGTTGCCTATTAATGAAGATAGTTTGCCTGAAATATTAATACCGGGCCAAGTAATGGGCACTCTTAATAATAAAGATCTTTTGGATTTAGGTTTTAGTCGTGACCTTGAAATAGTAGCAGGAACAACAGATAGTATTGCTGCTTTTCTTGCAACTGGTGCCAGTCAAATTGGTGAGGCAGTAACCTCTATAGGAACCACTTTAGTAGTAAAAGCTATCTCTCAAAAGCCCATATTTAATAAAGAGTTCGGCATTTATAGTCACCGTTTAGGTAATCGCTGGTTAGCAGGGGAGCATCTAATGTTGGAGGAAAAATTATTAAGGAACTATTTGGAGATAAAATTGAATTATTATCTAAAAATTTAAACCCAAACAAACTTATGAACTTGAATTATTACCCACTTGCTCAAAAGGAGAAAGATTTCCAATAAATGACCAGATAAATTGCCAGTCTTAGAACCCAAGCCTGAGAGTGATTTTGAATTTTTCAGGCGGTTCTTGAGGGTATTTCTCAAGTAGAAAAATTAAGTTATGAAAAAATAGTTGAGATTGGAGGAGGCTATCCAAGAGAATTTTCACTATTGGAGGTGGTGGAAAAATAAGAAATGGAACGAGATCAGAAAAAATATTTTAAATGTTGAGTTATCAGAGCCTTTGTCAAACGAAGCTTCATATGGTGTTGCACTTTTGGCTTCAGGTAAGGTTAGTACAAATGATTAAAAATATTAAATCTATTTTGGATATTATTAACAAGTACGAATTATTTTTATTTGATCAATGGGGGTGGTTCATGATGGCGAAAATATTTTTCAGATGCAGAAAATATTTTTAAAATACTTCAAGAAAAGCAAAAAAGTTTTTATCATTAGTAATTCTGGAAAAAATCTCCTGAAAATATTCATAGAATGAAAAAATTAGGTGCCAATCATATTTTGAATTTTCCTATCATCACATCAGGTGATGTTTGTTATGATCTTTTAATCAATAATAAAGAACCATTTCAAACTATTGGCAACAAATACTTTGTTATAGCTACTGATTATCCACTTTTAAAAAATACTCATTTTAAAAAACTGAGGATCTAAATAAATCAGACTTTTTACTCTTATCAACTACAACAGGCTTTACAAACTATGAAGCACTTGAAAAATATTTGAGCAAGCAATTAGATTAAATTTACCTTTAGTTTGTTCTAATCCTGATATCCTTGGTGTATCTGGTGAAAAGATTCATCCTTCTACAGGTGATTTGGCAATTCAATATAAAAAACTTGGAGGAAAAACTCATATTATCGGTAAGCCAGGTATTGAAATTTTTAACTTTGCTTATGACAAAACATCTGTTCCTAAAGAGAAAGTTTTAATGATTGGAGATTCCTTGTTTAATGATATTTATGGAGCAAACCAGTTTAAAATAGACTCATTACTTGTCACTTCTGGTATACATAGAGAATTCTTTTTATCAAATAAAGACCCTCTTGAAATCATTGACAATATTCATTCCGATTATCAAAATACAGGTATACCAACTTATATAATGGAAAAATTAAAATGATATTGGACATAACAGAATTCAAAAATAAGAAAGTAATTGTTACCGGCTCTAGTACGGGCATAGGTTTTGAGACAGGTATTGAGTTTTTGGAGTTAGGTGCGAAGGTTGTTTTTCACGGAAATAAATCAATAGAAGATTTGGATGATCGAATTAAAAAAAGAACTGCAAATCATAATTTTTCAATTTTAAAGTCAGATTTTACAAACCTGAATGAAGTTGAAAATTTCATGAAGAGCGCCATCAAAGAATTGGGCGGATTGAATGTTCTTATTAATAATGCTGGTACAATGGTTGGTAGATACAACTTAAATATTATCGAAGAGGCACAATTTTTAGAAATTTTTGACTTAAATGCAAAATCTGCATTTTTTACGACTAAGTTTGCTAGTGATATTTTTAAAGAGCAAAAAAGTGGATGTATTGTTAATGTATCCACAATCAGCGCCCGAACAGGAGGAAGTGCAGGATCTAGTGTATATGCAGCTTCCAAGGCTTTTGTCTCAGGAATTACGCGTTCTTTGGTCTCAGAGCTATCTCCTTATAATGTTAGAATTAACGCAATTTCACCAGGAACTATAACCACTAAATTCCATGAACAATATTCATCACCGGAAAAGCTTGAAAATACAAGATTGAAGATACCAATGAGAAGGTTAGGAACTGCTAAAGACTGTGTAGGCTCAATCATATTTTTATCATCTGAGAAGCTAAGTGGCTACATCACTGGCCAAATTTTAGAAATTAATGGAGGCCAATTTATTTCTTAATGGCAAAAATTTTATCAATTGGCGCAGGTGTTATGGGAACAGCTATTACAGTTCCTGCATCTAAAAATGGACATGACGTAACTTTAATTGGCACACATTTGGATAAAGATATTATTCAATCTATAAAAGATAAAAATATTCATCCGATTTTAAATGTTGAACTCAAAAATACCCATGCAAAACAAATAGATGAATTATTGCAAAGTGATTTTGATGAGGCAGATGTCATTATTATTGGGGTAAGTTCTGCTGGTGTTGATTGGTATATTGATTTATTAAATAAATTTAAAGCTCAAGATAAAAAATTTTTAATCATTACTAAAGGACTTTACATCAATGATCAAAATTCAATTGATATTTTACCAAATAAAATTTTAGGCAATATCCCATATAATATTGACATAACTGCTGTAGCTGGTCCATGTAAAGCTATCGAGTTAGCTCAACAATACATAACAAACATTTGTTTTATTAATCAAAATATTGATACTGCTAATACTTTAGCAGAGCTTTTTAAAAATGAATTTTATATTATTGAAACTCTAACAGACTTTGTTGGAGGTGAGTTTTGCGCTGCATTAAAAAATGTTTTTGCAATCATGGTGGGTTGCTCACAAACTTGTTATAACGATCAAATAAAAATTTATAATCCAGAGTCAGGTATTTTTACACAATGCATTAAAGAATTAGCACAAATTGTAAAACTTCATCAAGGAGATATTTTTACAGCTTATGGATTGCCTGGTGTTGGAGATCTTCATGTAACTTCTGGCACAGGGAGAAATGGAACCTTGGGAAAACATTTTGGTGAAGGAAAATTGTATTCCTCAATTATGAAGAATGAATTATTAGGTCAAACTGTAGAGGGAGCTCAGTTGATTTTAGATTTGCAAGTTGCTTTGAATGCTAAGTTTGAAAGTGGTTTCTTAAATAAGAGTCAGTTACCAATTTTTTACGAGTTAATTCAGGCAATTTCTAAGGACAAAAAGCTCTATATACCATGGGAAAAACTTTAGTTATATTTAATCATGATCAAAAAAATAGTCATTGGATGTGATCATTTAGGTCGCGAATTAAAAGATAATTTAAAAGAACATTTAACCTCCAAAGGAATAGAAGTAACTGATATTGGTGTTAATTCAGATGACTCTGTCGACTATCCAGATGTCGGCAAAGAGCTTTCAAAAAGAGTCCAAAATAATGAATTTGAAAGAGGTATTTTGGTTTGCGGAACTGGAGCAGGAATGGCTATTGTGGCGAATAAGTTTTCAGGTGTTCGTGCTGTTTGCGTAAACGATGCTTATACTGCAGAAAGGTCAATCGCTAGCAATAATGCTCAAGTTATTACATTTGGCGCTTTGATTACCGGTGTGCCAAACGCGAAAATGTATACTGACATATGGTTGAGCAATGATTTTCAAGCGGAGCGATCTGGAAAAAAAGTAGATAAGATTAACGAATTAGATCAATAGTTAATTTTTAATTTTAAAGAATTCGTAATTTATTTTTTTCTTTTGAATTTTTGAAAGAAAACTTGGCTCAAGTTTAGGACCTGCAAAAAAACATTTATCAAATTCATTTAGATCTGCTTGTTTATGCATAGACTTCTTTCCAATCTTGCTAGTATCTACAAGATAGTACTTTTGATCAGTATTTAACATGAACATAGATTTAAAGCGATACACATCTTCATCATGTGTGTATAGCTGAGTTCCATCTAATGAAGTAGAAGACATAAATAATATACTTGAAGGTAATTGAGATATCGTATTTTCTGTCAATACTCCTGCAAAACTTCCAGTAGACTTTTGATATCTACCGCCTACTGAAATTAATTTAATTTTAGAATTATTGCTTAGTCCCATAATTAGTTTAAAGCTATTAGTGATCACAGTCGTTCCTTCTAAATAATGCTGAAAGTTTAAAAATTGTATAGTTGTTGTGCTATCATCTAAAGCAACTATCGAGTTCGGTTTGATTAATTTTCCAGCCTCTTCTACTAATTTATTCTTAGCATTTAAGCTAAGATTTGCTCTTACCTCATGAAAATACTCTAATGAAAAAGAGTCATTGGTTTTAAGAATTCCTTTCTCTTTTCTAACCAATCTGCTTGAAATGAAATCATCAACATCACGATAAATTGTCATCTGACTGACGTTAAGTTTTTTAGCAATGGATTTAATATCAACTTGCCCGTTTTCTATAATTTCATTAATAATTATTGAGAGTCTTTCTTTTTTTGTTTCCACAGTAAAATATACCAAAATCAGTAATATTAATAAATAAGTTACTCTTTTACTGACCCAAGAGTTAATCCCCGAACAATATATTTTTGAATAAATAATAAAAGAATAAACAATGGCATTAATGAGATAGATATTATTACTGACATAGTATCCCAACTAGGCAAAGTTTTATAAAGAGAAGCATATACGGGCAGAGTTTTGATTTCCATTTGACTCAACATCACCGCGCAAATGAACTCTGTCCAGCTAAAGATAAAAGACAAAATAAAAGTAACACTCAAACCTCCTAAACTAAGTGGAAGAATAAGTTTATGTAATATAAAAATTTACCTGCACCATCAATGAATGCATTTTCATCAATCTGTTTAGGTATATCGTCATAAAAACTTTTCATCAAAAGAACTGCTAAAGGTAAATTGATACAACTGTGCACTAAAATTAGTCCTAAATAGGTATCTAATAAATTCAATCTACTTAGTACAAAATATATGGGTATAGAAATTGATACTAAGGGCATCATACGTGTACTAATGATTGAAACGATAAATAAATTTTTAAATTTAAAATTATTTCTTGAGAGATAATAGCCGGAGTAAGTGGCTATTACTAAAGTCCAGCTAGCGGACCCAAAGGCAATTATAAAACTATCTATAATACTGGGAAAAAAATTAATTTGAGAAAAAGCATTTTGAAAATTTTTTAGATCAATTGAAAAAAAAAGTATTTTAGGGGGAATGGCAAATATATCTTTAGTAGGCTTAATTGCAGAGGATATTAAAAAAAAAATAGGAAAAAAAAATATTAACCCAATTAAATAGGCTGAGATTTTTTTAAACAACTGACCTTATTGTTTTACTGAACCTAAAGTCAATCCTCTTACTAAATGTCTTTGAACTAAAAGTATAAAAATGAATGCTGGTATAATAGCGGCTGTGCCTAATGCTGCCATGTTATCCCAAGCAGTTCCAGTAGAAGTAACAAAAGATGTGGAAACCACAGGAATTGTTTTTAGTCCCGTTTGTGTAAGCATCAGAACAAAGATAAATTCTGTCCAACTAAATATAAAACAAAGCACAGCAGTTGCCGCTATTCCACCTATGGCAAGAGGCACTACTAATCTCCAAAATACAAAAAATCTCGTAGCCCCATCTAGTAACGCAGCTTCATCTATGTCCTTTGGAATGTCATCAAAAAAGCTTTTCATTAGTAAAACAGCAAGTGGGAGATTCATCAACGCGTGAATAATAATGATACCTAGATGCGTATCCATTAAGCCTATATTTTTGTAAATAAAAAACATTGGTATTGCTACTGCAACTGGGGGCATCATTCTTGTTGATAAAATCCATCCCATAAAATGCTGTTGACCCCTAATAGGTAATCTTGAGAGAGAATATGCTGCTAGTATAGATATAAGCATTGCTATACCTGTAGAGCCTAAAGCAATAATGATACTATCCACAAGATTTGGCATCATATAAAAGTCTCCACCGCCAGGTCGAACAGCACCCATATCTTCTACATAGAGAAAGCGTGAAATACCAAACACCTCTTCATAAGCAGCGAATGATACTTCAAAATCAAATAATTTCGGAGGTAGGGCAAAAATATCTTTATCCTTTTTAATAGATACGGTAATCCAGAAATATATAGGAAAGAAAAATATCGCAGCAATAAACCAACCTAATACTTGTTTAAATACTTTATTCAATTCCTCACCATTTTACTTTTGCAAAATGAATAAATGCATTTCCAACTATTAAAATTACAATTAAAGAAAATAAACTAATCGTTGCTCCGTAACCCCATTGAACAAAAGTAAACCTTTGCCACGAATATAAACTTAAAGTGTAAGTGGCTGTACCTGGCCCACCTGATGTTAAAACAAATACATAATCTACCATCCTCCATAGATCTATTCCTCTTATCAAAATTGCTACAGCAATAACTTTGTGAAGCATTGGTAGTGTTAATCTTCTAAACACTTGAAAAGGTCTTGCGCCATCTATGACAGCTGACTCAAAAGGTTCACTTGGTAAAGATCTTAAACCAGCAACTAAGATTAAAACCATAAAAGGAGTCCATTGCCAAATATCAACTATCATTACACCCCACAGGGCTAGTGTTGGATCTGCCAAAATTGTATCTTCAGGACCTATAAGCCCAACTGATTTCAAGAGCCATGGTATTAAACCATAATTAGCATCCTCCATTATTAAGAATATCATACCAGCAATTGCTGGAGGTATGACTAAAGTGAGAGTTAAAATAGATCTTATAATTCCAAATCCAGGATCGTCGGAGTCAATTAGTAGAGCAATTCCCATGCCCAAAACTAGTTGAATTAATAAACACATAAATGTGTAATATAAGGACACCTTTAAAGATCCCCAGAATACTCCATCAGTAAATAGCCTTATCCAATTATCCCATCCCACAAAAAGTAGTGCCCTTTTTGCTGGGACAAACTCATGAAAGCTTAGGTAAATATTGTAAAAGAAAGGAATAATCGCAAATACTATCAGCATAGTGATCAATGGCAAAAGCCAAGGTAGAGAACTGTCAGAATTCATAAAACTTGGCAAAGAATAAGACTTTTGAGCGGCCATAGTGAGACTATACACTTAAATTTCAAAGAGTTTATTTTAAAATACCTCTATTTTTCTATTAGAAATTCTTAATGAAACTGAAGATTATTTAAAGAAGTCAACATAATAAAATAATATTTTGTGTATAACTATATTAAGCCTCTTGCTAAGAAACATTGTTTATGCAAAAATTTTATATCGGAGGGATATCATATGCGCGATATGTATAGAAAAATGCACCTTGCAAACATTGTAGGCAAGTACGTAAACGGTAATATGAAGAGAAGAGATTTTCTTAAAAATGCCGGTATGCTTGGCCTAGGAGCTGGTTGCTTGGGCACAATGGGAACTATGAGCAGAAAATTTATTCCTCAAGCTCATGCTGGTTCTCATGGAATAGAATGGAGAGGGGATATGATGGATTGGTTAAAAGATGTATCATCTCCTTTCAGAGGCCAAACAGTATCTTTGGCAACTGAGTCAACTCCTCCTTCTAATGCGATAAATACAACTTTAAAACCTTTCTTTGAGGAAGTAACAGGTATTAAAGTTAACATTGAGGTTTTACCTTTAGAGCAAGTTTTACAAAAACTAACTTTAGACGTTGCCTCTGGATTAGGAACTTACGACACTTATTACCTAGATCAAAGTTGGATGGCAGCCTTTAGAGGTGATGCAGAAGATCCTCGTGAGCTTTATGCAGCAAATCCTACCTTAGCTATGCCTAATTATAACTTTGACGATTTCCTAGGACCACTTGTAGATGGTATTTCCATGTACGACGGCACTATGGTTGGTGTTCCTTATGACATTCCTGTCTTTATTATGATGTACAGAGATGATGTTTACAAAGAGCTTGGACTAAGTGTTCCAACAACATTTGATCAGTACATGAGTAATGCTCAAGTAATACAGGCAGCAAAACTTGGTCATTTAAATCCAGACGGAAGACCAATATACGGAACTAATGGTCAAATGAAATCTGGTCACTACAGCTTAGAGTGTGACTGGACTATGTTTGCCTGGGCTTTCGGTGGTTCAATTACCAATCCTGATGGAAGTTTTGCAGGTAATGATGCAAACGGTTTAGCAGGTATGGATTACTGGACAAAACTTAAAGAGTATATGCCTTCGGGTGTTACAAGTTGGACATGGGATGGTCAAGGACAGGATATCCTTCAAGGTGGTTCTGCTCAAACAATCTCATGGGGTGAATTCTTCCCATGGTGGGACTCTGATGAGTCAAATGTTCAAGGGAAAATGATGGCAGCAGCCTGCCCTGCTCCTGCGAGTCCTTTAAGATCAACAAGTGACTGTGGTTATGGTGAAATTCCAGGTGTTGCACACCAAGGTGGATCTTCACTAGCTGTTTCTAAATATTCAAAAAATAAAGATGCAGCTTGGTTATTTGCTCAATGGGCAACTAGCTATGAAACACAAGTCTATATCACTGCACTTGGTGGTGGTACTGGTCCAACTAGATCAGCTGTTTATGACGATGAGAGAGTTAAAGCTAATAATAGAAGCGGTAACGGTACAACTCGTCACCTAGATGTTGTTAGAGATGCTATCTTTAATGATATGGGATCAGAACCAGATCTTCCTGAATGGGCTGACATGTCAAGCAACATGATACCTATTGAGCTTGGTAGGTATTTTGCTGGAGAATACGGATCAGCAAAAGATTGTTTAGACACTATTGCTAAAAACTTCAACAAAACTGTTGGGGTTTAATTAAAAAATTAACTAGGGTGGTTTTAACCACCCTAGTTATGATGTGTTAGATAAAAATATGAAAAAACCTTTAGCAGTTATAACTGGTGCAAGTAGTGGTATAGGTGCCGCTACTGCAAAAGCATTTTCAAAAGCAGGATACCCTACTTTATTGATAGCAAGAAGGCTGGATATAATGGAGTCGTTTAAATTAGAAAACTCAATGTGTAGAAAAGTAGATGTTCGAGATAGAGAGGCGCTTATAGCCGCTATACGTGAGGCTGAAAAAGAGTATGGACCAACTGACATGATTTTTAACAATGCTGGTGTGGCCAGACTTGCAGAAATTGGAACTCAAGATCCATCTGAATGGGATGAAATGATTGACGTTAACACGAAAGGCGTAATGAATGGAATTTATGCTGTAATGAGCGATATGAAAGCCCGAAAAGGTGGTACTATTGTTAATATGAGTTCAATAGCAGGAAGAAAAATTTATGAAGACCATACTGTCTATTGTGGTACAAAATTTTTTGTCCATGCAATATCAGAGAGTATTAGAGGTTATCTGTCACCGCATAATGTTAGAGTGATAGTAATGTCACCTGGAAATATTGAAGCGGAAGTTTTAAATGGAATTACCGATCCTAACACTTTAGAAGCTTATAAAAAAAATATCGAGAGAATTGGAGGAAGAATATCCCCAGACTATGTTGCAAAAATGATACTTTTTGCATATGAAATGCCACAAAATGTAATCATGCAAGAAGTGGTAGTGACACCAACAAAACAAGATTACTAAATGACACGTCTAGTTATTGGCGTCGACAGTTCAACACAATCAACAAAAGCAATTGCATGGGATGATAAAGGTAATGCGATCGCTGAGGGTAGATGTGATATTCCTTTAAACAACCCAAGCCTTGAAAAATTTGAACAGGATGTCGAGGATTGGTGGAAAGCTTTTTGCGTATCATGTAGTGAATTAGCTAAAAAAATAGATATGACTAAAGTTGAAGGACTAGCCATATCCAATCAACGTGAAACTTTAGCAAAATTAGATAAGTCAGGGAAAGCAGTCTACCCAGCGACAGTTTGGATGGACAAAAGATCTGTAGAGGAAGTAGAAGAGTTGAATTCTATAATGGGTGAAGGCCAAATTCACAAAATTACAGGACGTCCAAAAGATCCATGTCCATGTCTTTATAGAGTTTATTGGCTTAAGAAAAATGAAAAAAAAATATTTGATGAAGTTGCTTGTTTTGCAGATGTTCAAGCTTTTTTAGTTCATAGATTATCAGGGGAATTTAACACCGGTTGGATAAGTTCGGATCCTCATGGAATGTTTGATGTTGTCAATAAATGTTGGTCTAAAGATATATTGGAACATTTGAATATTGATGAATCAAGACTTCCTAAATCGTTCAAACCAGGAACCTGCATAGGCAAAGTTTCAAAGGATGCATCTAACCAAACTGGTTTAAAAGAGGGTTTAAGTATATTTGCTGCAGGGGGTGATGGGCAACTCGCTGGTCTTGGCACAAATTGTACAAAATCAGATAGAGCATATATCAATCTTGGAACAGCTGTCGTTTCTGGAGTTTGGTCAAAGGACTATAAAATTTCAAAAAATTGGAGAACAGAAATTGCTGCACACGGAGAAGGTTTTATAATGGAAAATGTATTATTATCAGGAGCTTTATTAGTCAACTGGTATGTCGACCAATTTATACAGGGTGATAGGAAAGATCCAAATTTTTTTAAAAACTTAGAAGAACAAATTAATAAAATACCAATTGGAAGTGATGGATTGATTTTACAACCATACACTGGTGGAGTAATGGATCCTTATTGGGATTCATATGCAAGAGGGATTATAGTTGGTTTAAGTATAAGTCATACCCCATATCATGTTTATAGATCGATATTAGAAGGATTGACCCTAGACTCTGTTTTTAGAACTCAAAATATTGAAAAAGAGACTGGCTTAAACATTAAAGAGTATTTAGCAATAGGCGGTGGAGCGAAAAGTTCTTCTTGGGTTCAAATGCTGGCAGATGCATCAGGAAAAAATGTATTGATAGCTGATACTATTGAAGCCTCCTCTTTAGGTGCAGCAATGATTGCGGCACATGGGGCTGGATGGTTTAAAAGTATTTCAGAGTCTGCCGAAAACATGAGCGGCAAAACTAAATTGATCAAACCTAATTTGGATAATTATAAAAGATACCAAGATTTAATTAATATTTATCAGCATATTTATGACTCCAATAAATCAATTAACAAATCATTAGTTAAGTTCACAGAGAATTATAAGTGATAAGTGGAGACAAAAATTATAATGGTGTGATTGATGATCTGGTCAATGGTTCATGGATTAGCCCAAGTGATAATAAAAAGTACGGAATTCCTATTAAGAATATTGAAATCAGAGAGACCTTAGATGGCAGAGAGTATGACCTAATCGAAAGCCTCCACTCTAATCAAAAACTTTTAGTTGTAAGCGATCCTTTTACTCATAAAGCTATGGGTTCAAGAATATTTAATAATCTAAAAACTAAAATGAATGCAGAAGAATATATTTGGGAACAACCATCTTCTAGTATTGAAGGTGTTCAATTTTTAAGAACAAAATTAAAAGATTATGATGGGATGATTGCTGTAGGGTCGGGCACAGTAAGTGATAGTATAAAGTATGCAACTTTTCTTGAAAAAAAATCATACTCTGTCTTTGCGACCACTCCCATGAATGCTTACACAACAGGCACAGCCTCAATATCTTTTGATGGGATCAAAAAATCACTGGTTGCGCACTATGCACAAGGTGTTTTCTTTGATTTAGAGGTTCTCAGTAATTGTCCTAAGCGCTTAACAGCTGCTGCATTTGCAGATGTAATATGTAGGACTACAGCACAAGTCGATTGGCTAATGTCACATAAACTACTTAATACAGATTATAAAACTACCCCGTACGAATTGCTTGCTTTATATGAAATGGACATGATCAACAATGCATCTGATATAGCTGCTGGAAAAATTGATTCATTGGCCTTACTAACATTAATTTCTGCAATTATGGGTTTAGGAACTTCATTTACGCAAACTACTCATGTTGGAAGCATGGGTGAGCATGGTATCTCACATTATATAGATATGTTTGCTGGAGATATGCACCCTGGAACTTCTCATGGTGAGCAAGTTGGAATTGCCACCATAAGCATATCTAAGTTCCAAAATACAATTCTTAAAAAAGATCAACCACCAATAATAAAACCTACTCAAATACCTGAGCAGGAGATTTCTCAAAAGCTAGGAGATCCAATGTTAGAGACAATAAAAAACATCTATGGAACCTAAATTATTTGATCAAAAAAAAGCAGATACCACAAATGAGTATTTTTCAAAACCATTGGTTAGAATTCGTAGAACCATTAAGAGAAAAAATGTTGGACTATGATTTAATTTGGAATTCAATGGGAGAGTGCGGCGCATTAAGAACTCCCGAAGACGCTAAACTTGATAGTAATTTTTATAAAGATGCTCTAAGATATGCTAGGTTCATAAGAGATCGATACACTATTCTTGATTTAGCCGGGGATAGCAATCAACTAGATGGATTAATAAATGTCTGAAGTAGAATATATAAATATTAAAAAAAACTTTGGTTCTGTAGAGGTACTTAAAGATATAAATCTAAATATTGGTAATCAAAAATTTGTTGTTTTACTTGGCCCTTCAGGGTGTGGAAAGACTACTTTGCTGAGAATGACCGCTGGATTAGAAACTATATCTAGTGGGGAAATTTCAATAGGAGGAGACATTATTAATAATATCCACCCAAGAGATAGAGATATAGCAATGGTTTTTCAAAACTACGCTTTATACCCTCAAATGAATGTCTTTGATAATATTGCATTCAGTTTACAGATCAGAAAAATGGCTAGCCAAGAGATAAAAGAAAAAGTTGAGTGGGCGGCTTCTGTATTAAATTTAACAGATTTTTTAAACAGAACACCAAAAGAGCTGTCAGGTGGACAAAGGCAAAGGGTAGCTATGGGTAGAGCATTAGTTAGAGACCCAAAAGTCTTTTTGTTTGATGAACCTCTCTCTAATTTAGACGCAAAACTACGTGCTCATATGCGATTAGAAATTCGAAAACTTCATAACCAACAAAATGCTACAACTATTTATGTAACTCATGATCAAATTGAGGCTATGACTATGGCTGACGAGATAGTGATTATGAACAATGGTATTATTGAACAAATAGCAACTCCAAATGAAATTTATGAAAAACCAAACAATTTATTTGTTGCCGATTTTATTGGCACTCCTGCAATTAATCTTCTTGAGGGAGTTGTAACAGATAAGAGTAGTATTAAATTAAAGTCACCAAGAATTACCTCACTCAAAAAAATAATTTATCACCAAATCAAAAAGTAGTTTACGGCATAAGACCCACAGACGTGAGTATAGATCCAAGCTCAAATATCAAAGCAGAGGTAGTTTTAGTTGAAACAACCGGTTCAGAGACTCATATTATAGCAATGTTAGATGATAACGAATTTAGAGTAGTTCAAAATGGTGGACGTACCACAATTAAAAATGGTGATGTCATTCCTCTTTCAATTTGACATTGAAAAAGCACATTTATTTGACCAAATCTTCAACCAAAAGAATAGATTAAAATATATCGATTAGCTAGTTAAATGAAAAGTAAATATAACGAAAAAGAAGCAAAATCTTACATCAAAAAATACGCAAAAAGAGGTGTTCCTAAAGACTTAGCGCTCCGCATTTATACAACACAACTTTTGGGAAATGATCCTACCGTTGTTCTTCATGGAGGAGGGAATACATCGGTGAAATCGTCATTAGATACACTTCTTGATGAAAATGAAGAAATTATTTACGTAAAAGGTAGTGGGAAAGATATGGGTAATATTGAGGAGGATGGTTTTCCGGCTTTAGAAATGAAAAATCTTCTTGGTATGAGAAAACTAACTGAGCTAGATGATTTTCAAATGGTTAATTATCAGCGTAAATATATGCTTGATACTTCATTTCCTAACGCCTCTGTTGAGACTTTACTTCATGCCTTTTTTACCTCATAAATTTGTTGATCACTCTCACTCTAACGCGATTCTCTCTTTAATCGATCAGCCAGATCCAATTAAAATTTGTAAAAAAGTATTTGGTGAGGAGATGGGCATTGTCCCTTACATTATGCCTGGTTTTGAATTAGCAAAAAAAGCCTCTGAGGTATTTGATAAAAATCCAAATGTAAAAGGATTAATTCTTTTAAATCATGGAATTTTTACTTTTGCGAATAATGCAAAAGAAAGCTACGAAAGAATGATAAAATATATAACTAAGGCCGAAAAAGAGCTCAAAAAAAAATCTAAATTTATTAGAGTAAGTAAATATGTTGAAAAAAAGATTACAATTTCGTTAGTAGCAAATTTAATCAGACAACAAATCAGCCATAAACGCAAATGATGAAATTGATCGAAAGGTTGTACATTTTAATAAACCAAAATTTTTTGACGAATTATTTTCACATCCTAACTTAAAAAAATTTACAAACGAAGGACCTGTAACACCTGATCATGTTATAAGGATTAAATCGAAACCATTAATTATCGATTTATCAAAAGAAAAATCTAACGACCTAGAAAAATTTATTATTCAATCCATTGAAAGTTTTAAAGAGAATTATAAAAAATATTTTAAACGTAATCATAAATATAATTATAGCGCCTCAATGTTAGACCCTTATCCAAGATTAATTTTAGTAAAAGGCATTGGTATTTTTTCCACAGGGCCAACATTTAAAGATGCTAAAATAGCAATGGATGTAGGTTTAAATTCTCTCTCAGTGATTTTACAAGCAGCAAAGTTTGGAGAATTTTAAGTCAATACCTGAAAAAGAAATTTTTAGAATGGAATATTGGCCACTTGAGCTAGCAAAAATTAAAAATTCATCTCAAAAACTTAAAGGCCAGGTCACAGTAATTACAGGCGGCTTGGGGGCAATCGGATATGCGACTGCCCAAAAATTTTTAAAAGAAGGTTCAGAAATTATTTTATTAGATATTATTGACCCCAAAAAAGTTAAACAGGATATAACTGGAATGAGTTATTTTCAATGTGATATTACAAATGAAAATAAAGTCAGGGCAGTATTTGAACAAATTTCCTCAAAAATTTGGCGGTGTAGATATCCTAATTTCTAATGCCGGTTTCGCTATCCAATCCTCTTTAGATAAATTCACAAAAAAACAATTAGATAGTAGTTTTGATTTAAACTTTTTTGCTCATCATTATTTTGTTAAACACGGAACTAAAATAATGAAAAAGCAAAAAATGAAAGGTTCTGTTGTGTTTAATATTTCTAAACAAGCAGTCAATCCTGGCCCTAATTTTGGTGCTTATGGTCTACCAAAAGCAACTCTTATGTTTTTAATGAAACAATATGTTGTTGAGTCCAGTGATTATGGAATTCGATTTAATGGTATTAATGCTGATCGTATTCGTAGTGGCTTATTAAATCCATGATATGATAGCAAAAAGAGCAAAATCTAGAGGTTTAACAATTGAACAATATATGGCCGGAAATCTTTTAAAAGAAGAGGTTAAAGCAAGTGATGTTGCAGATGCTTTTTATCATTTATCAATTTCTTATCGAACTCGACAGCAAGTGTTATAACTGTAGATGGTGGAAATATTGAGTCTTCTTTAAGATAAGCTTTAAAATTACTGGTAGCTGCGTTTTAAATTTAAACCAAGTTTTTTGAATTTTTTCTTAAAACTATAAAATTCTTTATTATGACGTGCAGAATTTTGTTTGAGAATGAGTTTTTGGTAATAATGAACCATTTCATGACCAAGAATTTCAGCAAATTCTCTAAAATTTTTAAATTTATTATGTATTGTTATTTTGTGGCAGTATTTAAGAGCATAAGGATTAAATTCAAATAATCCAAGTGCCCCGTGCATTCTTCTAACCATGATTTTAGGCATTTTTTTTAATTGGTTTTTAAATATTTGTCGGTTTAAAATTTTATAAACCATAGGAATTTTATTTGAATTTGGTTTATAACCTCGGTCATCACCATATTGTTCAATTAAGGCTGCGAGACTTTTTGTTCTTGGCATATTATTTAGCTAACAAATAATCTTAATTTTTAAAAAATCAAGCAGTTTGATTAATCAGGATTTGCCAAAAGATAGTCTATAAATAGAATAACCTCTTCATATTTTTCATCAGGAATATCTTTGTAACTTAGTCCAAATTTTTCTTTGATACAAAGAGCGATGTGGGCGTAAGCATTCCTGCCTTTAGGATGAAAAGGAGAGGGCTTTAAGAGTGGTTGAAGCAAATCACCAGTAGATTGAATTTTCTTCCAAATAACCTTTTTATTATCTTCATTCAAAACTAAAGACCGTTAGGAAAAAATGACTCTAGAATGAGCCGCATAACAGCAAAACCAATTCCACAAAAGATTATTATAGTTATTAACTGTTTGTTGATCATGATATATAAAAATAATTAAAATGAAGTTTTTTTCCATCATTATTTTACTATTACCTAATTTTCTTTTTGCAGAGATATTGGATAAATTTTCATTGGCTTGCATTTGTGATAAAACAATCAATGCTCTTCAAGTATTTTGACTGTAAACAAAAAGTATCGGGGACACAGTTAGATATCCTTGATAACCAAATCGAAACTCAAATTTACAGTACTTTTGATGAAAAAATATATTACCTTAACTCTGCTTCGAGCCAAGAATTGAGTCTTATTTATGAAACTGAGGATTACATTTCTTCGATGACTATAGACCCAAATTTGGAAATGGTTTTTTCCATTAATTATAAAGCATATGATAAAAAATGGTCTTATGATTTGAAGTGTGTTTCTTTAAAAAAAGAGTAATTTAGCTCTCTTAAATGCTCAATAGAAACTACATCTTTCCCTTTTTTATTTCCTTGAGTGGCTATGTTTTTATGGTCTCAATGGATACTGTTATTAAAGTCTTAGGGTCTAATTACCCTATCTTGCAACTATTATTTTTAAATGCTCTTTTTTCTCTTATTCCATTAACGTTCTTTATTATCAAAAACCATGGAATGCAATTTTATTTAAATCAAAATTACAAATTTCAGCTTATCAGAGGAATTATTCATTCTTTTGGATTCTTATTTGTTCTTATGGGCGTACTAAAACTTCCTTTATCCGTCGTCTATCCAGTACTTTTTAGCTCTCCTTTAATGCTCTTAGTCATGTCTCATTTTTTTTTAGATGAAAATATTAATATAATTAGAATTACAGCAATTTTTTTAGGTTTTTTAGGGGTTATAATTTCTGCAGAACCATTTGGCTCAAATGAGGTTTCTATGGTTGGGGTATTTTTTGTTTTTATAGGTGCTTTTTGTATTGCTTTGACAAATTTAATTACACGAAAATATTCAGCGCTTTCATCTTCATTTTCTGCTTCTTTTTTTAGTATGGTAGTGAGTGTCATTGCATTTTTGTTTGCAATGAAGTTCTCATTTGTATCAATGACATTCTCAGATCTTTTACTATCAATGTTTGGTGGAATAATCGCGGGTCTTGGAATAAGCGCAATTGTTTATGGCTCAAGGATGCTTCCAGCATCTATTTATGGGATGACTAGCTATTTCCAATTAATTTATGGAGTAATTTTAGGTTGGTTAGTATTTCAGCAATTGCCAACCACTTTTAATTACGTAGGAATTGTCTTTGTATTTTCTGCTGGAATTCTTTTGTTTTATTTTGATAAAAATAAAAAATGAAACTTCGAATAATTATTCCTTTAACCATTCTTTTACTTTTTTCCTATCTAATTTTTGTTTTTCCTTTTGAAACAATAGCATTATGGTTGGGTCGTACCACGTCTTATCAAGAAACGATTTTATCTACAGCCTTTGTATATTTAGTTTGTCTTTATTATTTTCGATCAAAAAGTAGCAACAAACTTATAAAGTTTTTTGTCTATGAAGGAATGGGGATTGGTACCATATCTCTTTTTATCGTTATTTTTATATTAGTAATATCATTAGTAATAACTATCAGCGATACTCAAAAAATTTTAATTTATTTTCTTACCTTTTTTCCTTCAATTATTTATGGTTTTATAAATGCTAAAAAAGTGAGTGTAAAACAACTTAAATTTTCTCATTCAAAAATAAAAAAAAATATTAGTTTTGTTTTTTTAAGCGATATTCATATCGGATCAAATAGACCCAAAATTTTGAAGAAAATTATTCCTTTAATCAATCAACAAAATCCTAGCTTTGTTTTAATTGGGGGTGACTTAATAGATAGTAGTTCATTTAAAATTCAAGATCTGGATGAAATAAAAAAAATAAAGGCTCCTATATATTTTGTAACAGGCAACCACGAGTATTATGTAGAAGACAGTCAAAAACATTTGAACGATTTCAAAATTCAAAATATCAAAGTTTTAGACAATCAAAGCGTACTGGAAGAACAAATTAATATTATTGGTATTTCAGATAATCAAAAAAAAGATAATAAAATAAATATATTTGAACAATTATATGACTCAGATTATTTCAATTTATTACTTGTTCATCAGCCCTCTATTTGGAATTCATTGAAAGAAAAGGCTAATTTAACTCTTTCTGGACACACGCATAATGGTCAAATTTTTCCATTTAACTTGATTGTCAAAATACAATTTCCTCAGATTTATGGCGTTTATTCTCATTTAAAAAATTATTTATATGTCAGCTCTGGAGCGGCCACTTGGGGTCCAAAAATTAGAATTGGTTCAAAAAATGAAATCTTGAATATTGAACTATCTAACAACCCTTAATTATAGTTGGAAAATAACTTCCAATTGTTATTGTGATTAGGTGAGAATTTTATTTTTACTCTTTTGCTTTTGGGGATCTCAACTTTTTGCTGATCAACATGTTTTAGAACAAGAAAACTTTGAGGCGTGGCAGTTTGCTTGTGTTCAAGAACAGTCTCAAAAATTATGTGATCTCAGAGAGTTAGTTTTTGACTCTAATACCAATGAGGTTGTCAGCTATCTTTCTATAACTATAAATCCTGAAGCTTTGACTCAAATGCAAATTGCTTTCCCACATGCAGTAAATTTAAAGAGCCCTGTTCAATTGCAAATTGATGATAAAGATCCATTAGAATTGGGTTATGCATACTGTAACCAAAGCGCTTGTTTTGTAGCTGAAATTATTGCCGAAAACTTTGTAAATATGTTTAAGGCAGGAAATCAGCTCACTCTCAAAGTATTATTACTTGATAACAGAGAAGCCACTATAACATACTCTTTAGCTGGTTTTACAGCTGGCTATAATCGTTTAAGTTCAGCGGTACTAACTAATTAATTTTTTTAGGTAAATTTAGTTTATTTTTAATCAGCACCAGACATATAAGTGAAGGTATAACCATCAGCGCGGTAATAATAAAAAATAAACCCCAGTTACCTCCAAGACCATCTACCATCGCGCCTGAAGAGGACGCTAAGAGCGTTCTTCCTGCCGTTCCTACAGATGCCAAGAGGGCGTACTGAGTAGCAGTAAAACTCCTATCAACTAAAAGAGATATAAAAGCCACAAAGGCTACAGTTGCAAACGCTGCTGCTAAATCATCTAGGATAACAGCTAAAGCAAATAAACCTTTCGAGGGGCCTGCCCAAGCTAATACTGAAAATAAAATATTAGTTGCAGCCATCGCTATTCCCGCAATAATTAAAGTTTTTACTATTCCAGATCTCATAGCAATTGCACCACCAATGAGAGTAAAGACAATAGTTGTAATCCAACCTAAAGCCTTGGAAAATATAGCAATATCACCCTTTGAAAAACCAATTTCTTTATAAAAAACAAGACTCATTCTTCCTAAAAAAGCCTCTCCTATTTTAAATAAGAAGACAAAAGCCAGTATGGCAATACCAATTTTGACTCCATTATTTTTGAAAAAACTACTAAGTGGGTTTGCTAAAACATTATTCAAATAAAAGAATAGATGAGAGACAGAATTGTTCTCACCAACTTTCTTAATGTAAAGAGAGAAAACATAAAATAATCCTCCAATTATAATGAAGGTTACACCCCCATTAGTGAACCAAACCTTTTCAAAGAAAAGTCCAATTAAATAACACAAGGCTCCCATAGCAGCAAAAAGATAACCTGCATTCATCAAACTTTGAGTATTTGTATTAGAGCTATCGACTTGTTGCATTTGCTGAAAACGCTCTTTATTAGACTCAGGAATAAAAGTTAAGCCAATGTTACATAAAACAATTATTGCCATTAAGAATATAAATGTAACTTGCCAGTATTGTTCTACACCAGAATTTTGAAGCTTTTCTGCTATTTCTAAACAAATAAATCCACCAAGCTTAAACCCTGTCCACCAACCCACTACTGCCATTGCTGCACCAGCCGCCATACTTGAAGTCTCCTCTTTGTTGATTTGTTCAATTCGAAGAGCATCAATTGTAATATCTTGGGTCGCAGAAGAAATTGCTATCGCTAGTCCTACTCCAATGATTAGTGCAAGATTCTGTGTGGGCTCTAATGAACTCCAAATAATTAATCCAATTAGAATTACGGTTTGCATAAATATAATAATAGATTTTCGATGACCAAGTTTATTGGTTAAAAATGGTAAGCGAAGACGATCAATAATGGGAGCCCATAAAAAATTAAAGGCATACACTCCAAAAATTAATCCAGCCCAACCAATAGTGCTTCGACTCAAGCCTTCTTCTTTTAGCCATAATGACAGAGCACTAGCAATCAATACCCATGGAAATCCACTAATGATACCTAAAAGTAAAATGCGGAACATACGACGATCGTAGTATGCTCCAAATAAAGACTTTAATTTATTTGAGTCTACCGAAACCGAATTCATTTAAATAATGTTAATGATTAAAGTTAGAAAGAAAACTATTAATCAGATAGCGAGCTAAGGTATTTAATTAAATCAGCTCTATCTTGATCTTTTTTGAGTCCATTAAAATTCATTTTGGTGCCTTCAATGTATTTTTTAGGTTTAAGTAGGAATTTATTTAGTTCCTCTACGCTCCAATCACCACCAAAATTAGCTAACGCACCAGAGTATGCAAAGCCCTCAGAGGCTGCTTTCGCTCTATCGACAATACCCCACATAGCGGGCCCAGTTTTGTTTTCACCACCTTTTTTATATGTATGGCATGAAGCACACTTTTTAAAAAGTTTTTCTCCATTTCCCATATCAGCTGACGCAAGCAATGGAGTAATTTCAGGAAGTACAGCAAAAATGTCTACCTCTTCAGCTTGGGCGCCAGAGTCGCTAACTTCTGGGATATCAATTTGGTATGCAAGTTCTTCAGGATATTCTGGGTGGATAGCCATATCCGCTACTTTAGAAAAGACAGCAGCTAGCAGTAAAGCTAGTATAATTGCACCTAGAATTTTATTAGTTTCCATATTAAAAGTTGAAGTCTATGTTTAAATATATAGCACTTAAAACGGATTTTTGTCGCATTGATGGATGATACAGTTATTTTAATTCCTGTTCGATTACAGGCTACACGATTTCCTAATAAGCCATTTGCAAAAATTGGCAACTTGCCGATGTTGCATTATGTATACAATTCAGCAGCCAAATTTTTCTCTAATGTTTATTTAGCAATTTGCGATCAAACTGTAGAGGAATATTGCGTAGAACATAACATTCAATACATTATGACTGACTCTGGCCATGTCTCTGGAAGTGATCGAATAGGGGAGGCAATTGAAATTTTAGAAAATCAAAAAGATTTTAAATTCATTATCAATCTTCAAGGAGATATGCCTTTTATAAAAGAAGAATATATAAAATCATTAAGAGAAAAACTCTTAACCTATGAAATGTCGACTTTAGCTTGTCCTTTTAAAGATTTAGAGGAGGCCTCAAATAAATCTAAGGTTAAAGTGGAGATAGAAGAAGGGGAAGAAACAATTGCAAATGATTTTTATAGGGTGATTAAATCTAATAAAAAAATTAATAAGAATGTTTTTCATCATATTGGAGTTTATGGTTATCAAAAAGACTTTTTGAAAAAATTTATTTCTTTGCCTCCAACAAAAAGAGAAAAAGAAGAAAAACTAGAACAACTGAGAATTATTGATAAAACTAAAATCAGTGTTGTTCATATAGAAAAAGAAATTTTGGGTGTTGATACCAAAGAAGATTTAGATACAGTAAACCAGCAAATTCAAAATCATGTCTAAAAAAGTATCATTTCAAGGGGTCGAAGGCGCTTACAGTCATCTTGCTGTTCAAGAATTTTTCCCCAATGCTGAGGCTGTTCCATGTAAAACTTTTGAACTGGCTATTACTGCAGCCGAGTCTGGCGATGTTGATTATGCGATGATACCTATTGAGAATTCTGCTGCAGGGAGAGTAGCTGATATTCATAGATTATTACCTAAATCTGATTTGCACATCAATTTTGAGCACTTTCAAAAGGTTGAGCACAAGCTTTTAATTCACCCAGAAACTCATCAAGGTCAAATTAAAAAAATTATCAGCCACGAACAGGCTTTAGCCCAATGTAGTGAAAAAATTCAGCAGCTCGATTATGATATTTTGATAGGTGCAGATACAGCAGGATCAGCGAAATATATATCAGAGCAAAAAATATCAGATACAGCTGCAATTGCTTCAAGTCTTGCAGCTAAAATATATGAATTAAAAACAGTCGATGAGAGTTTTGCTAATTCATCTAATAACATCACAAGATTTTATGTTATGTCAAAAAATGAAAATAAAGATTTTGATCCTGATAAAACTTATATCTCCTCATTTTTATTTTCTGTCAATAATACCCCTGGCTCTTTGTTTAAAGTCATGGGTGGGTTTGCTACCAATAACGTCAACATGATTAAATTAGAAAGTTACAACTATGGTGCTGACTTTGTTATTACTCAATTTTACTGTGAAATTGAGGGTCATCCGGGTCAAGAAAATACAAAATTTGCTCTTGATGATATGTACCACTATTGTTCAAAAGTTAGAAAATTAGGTGTTTTTGAAAAATCTACCTATCGTTCAAGACAATAACTTCATATTTGATATTATAACTGCTATAAAGTAATCCGAGAATTACATGGGCGGTGTTTTTTGCTAATCCGGTCAGGTTCGAAAGAAAGCAGCCGTAACATAAAATATCGGGTCGTGTAATTCTCCTTAAAAAAATGAAACATCAATCAGATATTCTTGCTTTAAAATACAGACCTACTGATTTCAAGGATCTTATTGGTCAAGAATATCTTGTCGAAACAATCCAAAAATCTATTGAATTAAACAAAATACCCAATGCCTACATATTTACAGGGATTAGAGGTGTGGGTAAGACCACAACTGCTCGAATAGTAGCAAAGATGTTAAATTGCACGGCCTTTGATCAAAACAATAAACCTGATTTAAATAATTGTGATCAAGCAAAGGCTATCAGCGAAGATCGACACCCAGACGTTATTGAAATAGATGCCGCTTCTAATACTAGCGTCGAAAATGCAAGAGAGATAATTGAAAATGTAAAATACAACCCTGTTTTAGGTAAGTATAAAGGTCTACATCATTGATGAAGTCCACATGCTTTCTAAGAGCGCTTTCAATGCACTTCTTAAAACATTAGAAGAACCTCCACCGCATTCTAAATTTATTTTTGCTACAACTGAAATTTCTAAAGTGCCTATAACAATTTTATCTAGATGTCAGCGTTTTGATTTAAGACGCATAGATAAAAAAACACTTTTCTCTTTTTTAGAGGAAATTGCTAAAAAAGAAAAAATTTCAATATCCAAAGAGGCAATAAATCTAATTGTTAGAGCCAGTGATGGCTCTGTTCGTGACTCTTTGAGCATACTAGATCAATCAAATATCTTTAAATCCCAAGATGAAATTCAAGTCGAGGAGATAATCAATATGTTGGGCTTTGCAAAGCAAAGTGATTTATACAATTTATCAAAATATATTTTAGAAAATAATCTTCCAGAAATTATTAAAATGCTCAATGATATGTACCAACGAGGTTCTGAGACTTCAAAAATAATTGAGGATTTAATGAATATTGTTAATTGGTCTTGTAAATTAAAAATTGATAAAAATTTAATTAATGATGAATTTAATACTGAAGAAGATAATCAATTTGCCTCTTACGTTACCCAATATGATCACGGAAAGTTAAATATTTTCTGGCAAAGTTTAATGAAGGGCTATGATGAGATTAAAATTTCTCCTCATCCTCATACTACCTTAGAAATGGTTCTTTTACGGTGCTCCTTTTTGCTTAGTGATCAAAGTTCAGATGGATCTGACGAAAAAAAAAAGTCTGAAATAGCTCCAACTCCATCTAAACCTTCTCCTATACTTGATCAAGCTGTTCAAAATAAAATTGATGCCCCCGAGTCATTGTCACTAAAAGATAGAATTGCGCTACACCAAAAATTTTTTCATTTCTATGGTCAGAACTTTTCCCCTTTGATGGCAGGTATTATTATGGAGAATTGTGAAATAATTGAGTTTTCAGAAAATGAAAAGCAACTATTGATACATGTCGTAAATGAAAATTTTGAAGGAGGTGAAGAGTTAAAAAATAATTTAAAAAATGAATTCCAGCTTTCTATTGTAGTCAAAGAAAATATCGATACTTTGGAGTCTATAAAAATGCTTTACAAAAAGGAACTTATTGCAATTGAAACTCAATCAGAGGATTTTCAAAAAGTCCTTGCTAAATTTCCGAATGCAAAGATTATAGATATCGAAGAAGTAGAAAGAGGTGATCAGAATGATGGGTAATATGGGCGGAATGATGAAAAAAGTCCAAGAAATGCAAACAAAAATGCAAGAAATGCAAAAAGAGTTAGAGAATAAGACTGTGGAAGCAGAGTCAGGTGGTGGGATGGTCAAAGTAACCATGAACGGAAAACAGGTTGTCCAATCCATTAATATCGATCCCTCTTTATTATCGGAAGATGAAAAAGAAGTTTTAGAGGACCTAATCAAGGCAGCTCTTAATCAGGCAAAAGAAAAAGTGGAAGAGATGTCTGCAGAAGAAATGAAAAAATTAACTGGAGGTTTACCATTACCTCCTGGAATGAAGATGCCTTTTTAATTTGGCTCAAGACGAATTACAAAAACTTATAAACTTAATTTCTCGTTTGCCTGGAGTTGGTCAACGCTCTGCTCAAAGAATAGCCTTATATCTAATAAAAAATAAGCAAGAATTAATGCTTCCTTTGGGAGAGAGCGTTAAAGAGACTGCAGCAAAAGTTAGGAAATGTGAAATTTGTGGTATGTTAGATGTAAATTTACCTACAAAGATATGCTCATCTGATACAAGAATAAAAAATATAATCTGTATAGTCGAAGATATGGCAGATGTATGGGCATTTGAGCGATCAGGTTTTTATAAGGGGCAATACCATGTCATCGGAGGTCTTTTATCAGCCTCAAAAAATTTTACTGAACAGGATCTTCGCTTACATAAACTTAAAGAGAGAATAGAAAAAAATAAAGTAGAAGAGATTATTTTAGCCTTAAGTGCTACTATTGAAGGCCAAACCACAGCCTTAGTTATCCGAGATTATTTAGAAAAGATGAATTTAAAAATTACTCAGTTAGCATATGGCGTTCCTGTAGGAAGCGAAATTCATTATCTTGATGATAATACTTTGGGCGCTGCTCTGGAGTCTCGTAAAAATTTAAGCTAGTTGGGCTATTATTTTTGTTGAAAAAGCACTCGATTTTTTAGTTTCGAGATCGACATTTAAATTTAAAATTTTATAGTCAGCAATCGTTTCATTATTTGCATTTAACATTTTTAAACCCACTATTAATTTCTTTCCTTTACAAACTAATTCTTCAAGAGAAATAATGAAGTTTTCATGAAGATTAATTTCTTTTCTATAATTAATTTCACATTTGATGACGAAAACACCTTTTTGTTCTTCAATTGCATACCGATAACCTAAGCCAATATGTTCTAAGAGAAAGTCTGAACTCTCCTCAAAACATTGAACATAATAAGCCATATTCATATGCCCGTTATAATCAATCCAATCTTCTTTTACTGTTCCTTTAGAGACTTTTATTGGCAAGCTAAGTTTTTGATTTTTTTCTAAAAGATTGAATAAATTATTAAATATTTTCTCTTTTTTATTTCCCATATTTTTTGTTTTTATCCTATATTACTTTTAATGCTCAAACTAGTATACGCACCTGACCCTATCTTGAAGAAAGAATGTCAACCTCTTGCTCAAGTAGATGATCATCATCGCACATTAATTAAGGAGATGTATGAAGTGATGTACGATGCCAATGGAGTAGGTTTAGCTGCTCCTCAAGTTGGTTTAGATATGAGAATTTTTATTGTAGATGCTGCAGCGCGTGAAGAAGAAAAAACACCTATAACAATGATTAACCCAAAAATCATTTCTATCGAAGATGATTTAGTTCCTTACGAGGAGGGATGTTTATCATTTCCAGAACACTTTGCAGAAATTGATCGTCCAGATAAATTAAAGATAGAATACATTGATGAAAATAATAAAAAAAAAATACTTAGCACAGATGGTTTTAATTCTCGTATTATTCAACATGAACTTGATCACTTAAATGGAATTTTATTTGTTGATCATTTGAGTCGTTTAAAAAGAGATGTCATTATTCGTAAGATGAAAAAGTTCAAAAAAGAAGAAAAAATTGTTTAATGAAAAAAAAACATCGTCTTATTTTCTTTGGTTCTCCTGAATTTGCCCTACCTCCATTAAAAACATTATATTTAGGAGGATATGAGATAGTTGGTGTTTATACTCAAGAGCCAAAGAAAAAATCTCGGGGTATGAAGGAATTAAAAACCCCCATTCATCTTTGGGCAGAGAGTCAGTTATTGCCAGTTTATTTCCCTTCAAAGTTAGACAAACAATCACTCGAGCAATTTGAATCATTAAAACCAGATGTGGCTATCTTATTTGCTTATGGAAAAATAATTCCTCTAGAATGGCTTAACATCCCTATATTCGGTTTTATCAATATACATGCTTCATTGCTTCCTCGTTGGAGAGGAGCTGCGCCTGTTCAAAGAGCTATTGAAAATAATGATAAAAAAAGCGGCATTACGATTATGAAAATGAACGAAGGTTTAGATGAAGGCCCAATCATTGCTAGCCAAGAAATAGCTATAAATTCTGAAACTAATGGACAAACATTAATTGATCAGATCAGCCATGACTCCTGTTCTTTACTTTACAATAACTTAGAAAAATATCTTAAGGGATTACTTTCTCCTGTAGATCAAGATCATGAAAAAAGTACTTATGCCTCAAAAATAAATAAAGATGAATCTAAATTAAATTGGAACTTAGATGCCAATATTTTAGAACAGAAAATTAGAGCATTTTATCCATATCCTGCAACTTGGTTTAGTCATAAAGGTAAAAGATATAAAGTATTAAAAGCTAAGGTATCATCCTTCGAAGGAGAGTCAGGGAAAATTTTGCAATCTCCATTGGTTGTTGGATGTAAAAAAAATAGCTTAGAGATATTAGAAATTCAAGCTGAAGGAAAAAAATCTCAAATGACAGATCAGTTTCTTTTAGGAAATAATAATTTTGAAATTAACTCTTTAATAACGAATGACTAATATAAAATTAACAATTGAATACCATGGTCTTCCTTATTCTGGATGGCAGTCTCAAAAAAATGAAAAAACAGTTCAAGATGAAATTCAAAAAGCAATTTTTAAATTTTCAGGTGAAAAAAAAATTATTCAAGGTGCTGGGAGAACTGATGCAGGTGTCCACGCTTTAGCACAGTGTGCTAACTTTTCATTAGAAAAAGATTTTAGTGAGTATCAAATTTTAAGTGGTATTAACTTTCATCTTGGAAATGAAAAAATCAAAATTATTCAGGTAGAAAAAGTAGATGATGATTTTAATGCAAGATTTACAGCGAAGCTTAAAACTTATCATTACCAAATTTATAATTCTATATCCCCATCAGTATTACAAGATGAAATTAGCGTTCACATAAGACAACCTCTTAATGTTGAAGCTATGAGAGAAGCAATTCCAAAATTTATTGGCAAACATGATTTTAGCTCTTTTCGAGCTAGAGGTTGCCAAGCAAAAACACCGATTAGATCTATTAATATGACTGAAATAGATCAAGAAGATAAAAAAATAATCTTTATTTTTCAGGCACAATCTTTCCTTTATCAGCAAATCAGAATTATGGTAGGCAGCCTATTAGAGATTGGTTTGAATAATCAAAAACCTTCCTGGATTACTGATTTATTAAATCAAAAAAACCGTTCTTTGGCTGGTCCAACTATGCCTTCCAAAGGATTACTTCTTAAGGACATTCAGTATTGAATATCTTAATTTACACTCAATGTTTTGCTCCCAAATTAGGGGGGATTGAGTCTGTGATGACAAATATTGCAACTCAATCAAGCAAAATAGGACATAGCGTAAGTGTTTTAGCAGATGGATCAAAATCAAAGAGTTCATCTTTTGACAGCCAACAAAACTTTGAGATCAAACGATTTGATCAAATTAAATTTTTTAGAAATAAAATAAAATCTAGTTTTGCTAATGATTTACTAAAGAATAAAAACTTTGATTTAGTTTTTTTTGACAGCTGGAAATCAATAGAACATTTTAATGGTACAAATCAAATTAAAAAAATATGTTTGATACATGGTAATGAAATTCTAAATCTAAAAAAAAAGGAACGTATAATTAAATCTCTTAAAAAAGTTGATAAAGTATTATTTAACTCAAATTTTACCAAAAATTTATTTCATAAACAATTACCAGAACTCAGTGATCTACCTAGTATGGTTATTTTCCCAGCTTTTATTGAAAACATTAACTACACAGATGATGAAAAGAAATATGATTTATGTACGATTGCTAGATTAGAATACCGCAAAGGTCATCATCTAGTCTTAGAAGCCTTAACAAAATTAAAAAAAGAAAAAAATCTTATTTTAACTTATGCAATTCTAGGAGATGGTCCTGAGCTTTCAAAATTAAAAGACCTCGTGGTTAAAAATAATTTGCTTCATCAAGTTAATTTTATTAATGATACAAATTCATCAGATGTTTATAAACAAAGTAAAATTCATGTCATGCCAACCATTACTACCCCAGACAGCATCGAGGGATTTGGGATTTCCAATGTGGAAGCTGCTTCCTTTGGACTACCTTCTATCGTTAGTTCGAGCGGAGGGACGCCAGAGTCAATTGATCAAAATGGTTATGTTATCAATGAAAATGATATTAATGAGCTATCGAATAAGATTTCATTAACACTTGAAAATTATGCTGAATTATCAAAAAAAAGTCTTCTTTTCGCTAAGAATTTTGAAAAAAATATAAAAATAAAAGAATATTTAAATTGTTTTAACGATTGATTCGTATGAAGTTTTATCCAGTTGACCAGGATCATCCAGAACAAGTTTAATAACTTTTAAATTATCGATCATAATAATAGATCGGATTAGACGATTACCCATAAAGCTTTTCTCATGATTTCGAATTAAATCAGATTTTTGGAGAAATTCTTGATTGCCATCGGATAAAAACTTAATTTTTGATTGACCTAATTCCTGTCTCCATAAATCTAATACAAAAGGATCGTTTGTTGTAATACAACAAATCAAATCAATGCCCTTTTCATTCATCAGAATCTCACAATTCTGTACGTAAGGAGGTAAATGTTGATTATGACAGGTTGAAGTAAATGCTCCTGGAACACAGATAACTAAAACTTTTTTATTTTGAAAGTTTTCAACTAAATTAAAGTTTTGAATTCCATCAGAGTCAACAGAGCGCAGAGTAATGTTAGGAATTAAATCCCCTTCATTCATGATTGAAAAAAGTTTTCTAAGGTTTTGTAATAAATTTGCTCGGTTGTTTGGAGGTCACTGATCGATACACATTCATTGACTTTGTGTAAAGTTTTATTAATTGTACCGAACTCAAAAACAGGACAAATTCTTTGCATAAACCTAGCATCAGAAGTACCCCCACCTGTATCTTGCTTTGCTTCTAATCCAGTCACATCTTTGATGGCATTTAAACAATGTATAGTAAAAGGATCATTAAATGCTTGAAATGGCAGACCTCTAAAAGTTAATTTAAGTTTATACTGGCAATTATTTTCACCACAGATACGAGTAAGATGCTCGTTAAAATAGGCCTCAATTTTTTCTTTATCCCAATTATCATTAAAGCGCATATCGCCTACTGTGATTAACCTCTCTGGGATAACATTCTTTGCCTTATTATTTAAGTTTACTTGCGTAAATTGAAGGCTCGAAGGTTCAAAATATTCTGCTCCTTGGTCGAGCACTTGGTCATCAAAAAAAGAAATTATTTTGGATAAGCAATGGACAGGATTTTGAGCTAATTGAGGGTAGGCGGCATGACCTTGTTTGCCAATTACCTCAATTTGAACATCAACGGCTCCTTTCCTTCCTACTTTAATTTGATCGCCGATCACTTTTTCAGAAGAGGACTCTGTTGCTATGGATCCGTCGATGCGGATATTATTTTCTTGAAGCCAATTAACAACTTTATCTACACCATTGATTGAGTCAGCCTCTTCATCTCCAGTAATAATAAAACTAATTGTTCCATTAAAATCTGGGTTATCTTTGATGAATTTAAATACACTAACCATACTAGCAGCAGTACAACCTTTCATATCTTCCGAGCCACGACCATATAAGTAACCATCTTTAATTGTTGGTTCAAAAGGGTGGGTATCCCAATCTTCTATATTACCAGGTGGAACTACATCCACATGACATAAAAAATTGAAATGCTTTCCATTAGTCTGAGGAGATCCATAGGTTGCCATTAAGTTAATCACTTCATAGCTTCCATCGCCATCAAAGTTTAACTGCTTTGTATCAAAACCTTGTTCTTTAAAAATTTGGATTAGAAAGTCAAAGATATCTTGCTTTGCTGGTGTAACTGAATCGAACTCAATTAGCTTTTTTGATAATTCAATTGTATCTAGCATTAGTCTCTAAGTAATTCGTTAACAGAAGTTTTTGATCTTGTTTTTTCGTCAACTGTTTTCACAATGACAGCACAGTAAAGAGACACATTTCCTTTTGAGCTTGGCATACTGCCAGGCACAACAACAGAGTAAGGAGGAACTGATCCCATATGTACTTCCCCGGTCTCTCGATTGATGATTTTAGTCGAGGCACCGATAAAAACTCCCATGGATAAAACTGAACCCTCTCCAACAATTACTCCTTCTGCTACTTCTGATCGTGCGCCAATAAAACAATTATCTTCAATGATGACGGGATTAGCTTGAAGGGGTTCTAAAACACCACCAATACCAGCGCCTCCAGAGATATGACAGTTTTTTCCTACTTGAGCACAAGAACCAACTGTGGCCCAAGTATCAACCATAGTTCCTTCGTCCACATAGGCACCAAGATTAACAAAACACGGCATTAAAACGGCACTTTTAGCAATAAATGCAGAACGACGAACAACACAATTAGGAACAGCACGAAAACCAGCATTTTGAAAATCTACATCCGTCCAATTTTGAAATTTTGAAGGGACTTTATCCCACCAAGAAGTATTTCCTCCTTTGACGGTTGGTCCATTATCAATTAACTCCATGTCTTGGATGCGAAAACTTAAAAGAATGGCTTTCTTTAACCATTGGTTAACATGCCACTCACTATCTTTTTTTTCACAAACTCTAAGCTGCCCTTTATCTAAAAGATTGAGTGCATCGAGCACTGAATTTTTTGCCTCTTGATCATTTATAAAATCGATTTGATCTTTGTTATCCCAAAGTTTTTCTATTGTTTCTTGGTTACTCATTGTTCTCCTAGTTTATATTAATTAAAAAATTTTCTAAGTTATCTGTTACCTCAGTAATATAACCTTTTTCCTCAATAATTTTTTGGATATCCTCCTGCTGATTAACATCTTTATTGAGATTATATTCAAGATTATTTGTAACCCAGACAGTTTTCCATCCCATAGCGTGAGGTTCTTTTAAATTGATATGTAAATCCTCAAACATTGCAGTTGATGAATTATCTAAGTTAAATTTTTTTGAAAAGCATCATAAACATCTTTATGAGGCTTTGGAAGATAATCACTTTCAGAAATATCAAAACATCCATCAAAAATATTATTCATCTTTAATTTATCTAAAACTTTTTCAACATGACCGTAATTAGCATTAGTAAAAATATATTTTTTACCGGATAAATTTTTGATCGTATCACCAAGCTTTTCATCAGGAGAGACAACATCATAGTTAATTTGATGGACATAATCCAAGTAGTCATCAGGGTCAATCTGGTGTTCCATCATTAATCCTCGAAGAGTGGTTCCATACTGATGATAATATTTTGATCGAAGAGCCTGGGCTTCACCTGAGGCGAGCCCTAACTTTTCTTCGATATAGCGACCCATTAAAACATGAACTTTATCAAATAATCCACACTCTGCTTTATATAGGGTGTTATCTAGGTCAAATACCCAATTTGTTACATTATTCATAAGCGTGATAAAGTAATGCTTTCTCTGTTAAATTCAAAGTTAAATTATAAAATTTCTATAATTTTCTTCTGAAGCTCAAAAATATTGTCATTTGTTTTAGAACTAACTATTAATTGATCATAATTTGCAAGTTCATCTACATATACAGACTTTTCTTTTATTTTTTTATCGCTTTTTGTATAGCAAATAAAAATTTTATCTTTAATGGACTGCATTGCGTTGATCATTTCGATATCAATTTTTTTTGCACCTAGTCCATTATCAATTAAGACAAAAATCTTTTTTAGATTTTCTCTTGTTGTTAAATATTGGGAAACTAAATCAGAAATTTTATAGGCTTCTTTTTGAGAGATTTTAGCAAATCCATATCCTGGTAAATCCACAACCATCATTGAGTCTCCGTGATTAAAAAAATTGATTTGGCGAGTTTTTCCAGGGGTATTTGATATATGTGCTAGTTTTTTCATAAAGACAGCATTTATTAAACTAGACTTTCCTACATTAGACCTTCCAATAAACGCAACTTCAGGAAATACAACATTTGGATATTGTCTTGGTTGAGTCGCGCTTAAAAGAAAGTCTGTCTTTTTTTTAAAATAACTGGTTACGTTATTCATCAACTATTAATGATTTTTCTTTGGATCACGTATTGTTGTGCCATCGATAAAACATTATTAGTTGTCCAATAAATTACTAATCCAGCCGCAAAACCACCTAAAACAAAAGTGAAGACGATTGGCAAAAACATAAATATTTTTGCTTGCATTTTATCAACTGGTGCGGGGTTAAGTTTTTGTTGTAAGAACATGGAAATACCCATGAGAATAGGCCAAATACCAATATTAAATAATTGAAGAATGCCTGGAACATTCCAATCAACAAAACCAAAAAGAGTAAGAAGGCCAAGAGGGTCTGGTGCGGAGAGATCATGTATCCATCCAATAAATGGTGCATGCCTCATTTCAATTGTTACAAACAAAACTTTATATAAGGCAAAGAAAACAGGTATTTGTAATAATATGGGAAGGCAACCCGCGATAGGATTTGCTTTTTCTCTTTTATATAAAGCCATCATTTCTTTTTGCATTCCAGCTCGATCATCACCATACTGTTCTTTTAATCTTTGAATTTCAGGACCTAATTTTTTCATTTTGGCCATCGACTTAAATGATTGTTGAGCGAGCGGGAAGAAACAAATTCTCATTAAAATTGTGAAAATAATAATTGCCCAACCAAAATTGCCAACATATCCAAAAATAAATTCTAAGACATGAAAAATAGGTTTTGTTAAAAAGTAGAACCAACCAAAATCTACAGAGCGATCAAACTCCTGGACACCATACTCATCCATATATTGTTCAATAACACTAACAATCTTTGGACCAGCAAAAAGCTTGAGATTATGAGATATATTATCACCATTGCCGACAACAATTTTAGCTCCCACTAAATCTGTTTGAAAATTATCAATATTTTCAACAAAACTATAGCTGTAGGTTTGTTGAACAGGTTCATTTTGATTGGGGATGATAGCTGTTTGCCAGTACTTGTCCGTCATGCCAATCCAACCACCAACAGAATTTAATTTGATTTTTTGTTTTTCTTTTAAATCATCATAATCATATTCCTCTAACACACCTTCAGTAACGGACAAGGGCCCTTCATGAAGAATAAAAAAGTTCTGCATTTCAGGAAGTCCTTGTCTTTTAGATAAACCAAAAGGATATAAATCAAAGGATTTGTCTGAGTTATTAATGACTCTTTGATCAACACTAAACAGATAATGTTCATCCAGAGTTATAATTTTTTCAAATGTGATATTTTGTGAATTGGTCCAAGTTATTTTGACAGGATCATTAATTCCAATAGAAGATTTATCTGCTGTCCATTTAGACTTATTATTAGGTAATTCTATGGAGCTATCTGGACTTACCCAACCAGTATCAAGATAATATGCATCTTCTGAACCAAGGGGATTTAAAAAACCAATAAAATCTGAAGTAGGGTCAAGTGTTTCTCTATACTCTTCTAAGACAAGATCATCGATAAAGCCACCCTCCAAATTAATTGAGCCTTTAATTTTAGAGTTATCAAATGTGACTCTCACTGTTTCTTCTAAAACTTGATTTCTATCAAGTAAAATAGTTGAAGTGGTCCCTTGAATATCAAGACTGACAGACTCTTGTGTGTTTGTCTCTTCCGTTACTGGTACTCTTTCCGGTTGAGGTACTAAGAACTGAAATCCAAATATAATTGCCATCGAAATAATGATGGCTAGAAATAAGTTTTTTTGATTTTCCATTTTATTTTTTAATAGGGTCGTATCCTGATGAACCTAAAGGATTGCATCGAAGAATACGATATGCTCCTTTGAGAATTCCCTTAAAAACACCATGTGTGTTGATAGCTTCAATTGTGTATTCAGAACAAGTCGGTAGGTGTCGACAAGTGTTAGATAACATTGGAGAGATTGCTAATTGGTAAAATTTTATAGGAAGTATAAAAAGACTTTTCCATAGTTTTATAAGGTTTTTAATCATTTGATAAAAATTTTTCAATATCTTGTTTTAAATCAATAAAAGGTACTTTCAAGATTGTTTTTTTTAATATTAACACAAATTTCACTTGATTGAGGGTGTTTATTAAAGCAGATGTACGAATTGCCTCACGAGTTCGCCTTTTGGCACGATTTCTCTCTACCGCATTACCCAACCGTTTACTGGCCACAATACCTAAGACAAATTTTTCAGTAGAAGAGTCTTTTAAAAGAAAACCGTTAAAGTTTGGGCTTTTATAGAAAGTTCCTTTATTTCGAATTTGAGAGAATTCAGAGGATTTTTTTAGAGTGGGAAGTCTCAAAAATTAAGCAGATAGTCTTGATCGACCTTTAGCTCTTCTGGCGTTAATAACTTTTCGACCACCTACAGTAGCCATTCTGGAACGGAATCCGTGTCTTCTTTTTCTAACGAGTTGACTTGGTTGATATGTTCTTTTCATTATTATATGCCTCTAAAAAAGTGTTCATACATTTAACAATTATTGATATGAAGTCAATAAATAAAATACCAATATGTTGATAATCAAAGATATTTACAACCTTCATACTTATCTAAATGCCTATAGGGATAAAGGGTACTCCATAGGGTATGTTCCTACAATGGGAGCTCTTCATGAGGGCCATGGATCTCTTATAGAAAAATCTCACAATGATAATCAAAAAACCGTCATATCTATTTTTATTAATGAAAAGCAATTTAATGATGCTCAAGATTTTGAAGCATATCCAAGAAACAAAGGAGATGATTATAATTTTTGTCAGAAACACAATGTCGATATAATTTTTGAGCCAAGCGCCGAAGAAGTTTATCCTAAAGAATATAAATCAATTCAAAATTCTTATTTCCAAAATATTTTATGTGACGAATACCGACCTGGCCATTTTAATGGGGTCGTTACTGTTCTCAGTCGATTATTTACCATAATTGAAAGTGACAAAGTTTACTTTGGTGAAAAAGATTTTCAGCAACTTAAGATTGTTGAAAAATTAATTAAAGAAAATTTTCCTAATCTAAAATTAGTACCCGTATCTACTGTCCGATCAGATGAAGGGATCGCCTTATCATCTAGAAATAAAAAGCTCAGCAAGAAGCAGATGACAGACTATATATTATTTCAAAAAGAGGTTGTTCAATTTATTGCTAATTTAGATAAAAAGACAAATTTAATCGAAGCTAATAAAAAAGCAGAAGAATTTATTAAATCGTATGAAAAATTTGATTATTTTGAATTTAGGAATGCATCTAATTTAAGTTTAAAGGGAAGTTTAGATGACGCCAGGCTGTTCTACGCAATTTATAAAAGCGGTATTCGTTTAATTGATAATTTAGAACTTTAAAATGGCGGTTCTGCAAGGATTCGAACCCTGAATTCTTGATCCGTAGTCAAGTGTGATATCCGTTTCACCACAGAACCGTGGTTGATTTATATCTTTTTTAGACAAATAATAAACTCCTATGAGAAATATTTTATATTTAATTTTTACTTTATTTCTTTTAAGAGGTTTTTTTCAATTATACGAAGGTACTTCATGGACATTGTCTTTTGGTTCCATAATCGTCAGCTTTTTAGGATTATTCTTTTTGTATAATAAGTATGAAATGAAATATGTAAGTTCTTCTCTAATTCCTTTGTTATTGATATTTTTGATCAGTCACTAAGAATTTTGAGAAAATTCTGATAAAGCATTTTGCATTGATCTTGCATTGTGGAAATCTCAGCGTTTACAGCATTTTTCATTTCTGGAAGTGCCTCCGACCCAAGAGATTGTTCTAAAGCATTTTTATATTCTGGAACTACTGCCCATTCATCAACCGTGGTGCTGCGTATCTCAAGATGAAATTGAATTCCATAGGCAAATTTTTTGTATCCAAAAATTTGATATTTAGTTGTGGGCGACGATCCTAAAACAGAAACATCCTTATTATTTTCTAATCCAGCAACTTCATACGAATGCCATTGTAAAGCTTTATAAGTATGAGGTAAAAAATTAAAAACAGGATCTATCTTGATATCTTCTTGAGAATGAATATCTAACACCCCAATTTCTGAAGGATTAGATTTTACTACTTGTCCTCCTAGCACCTCACCTAATAATTGGCATCCTAGGCAAAATCCTAAAAAAGGTTTTTCTAAATTTAAAACATATTCACCTATTGCTTTTTTTTCAGGAACTAACCAAGGATATTCTTGTTCCATATGTGTATCCATCGGACCTCCCATGCAAAGCATGGCATCAAATTCATCTAAATTAGAGGGAATATTTTCACCTTCATCAAGTTGAATTGTAGTTAGAGAGTGACCATCATCTAAAAGGAAATCTTTAAATGTTCCTGGATCTTCTATTGCGATGTGTTGAAGGGATAAGAATTTCAAAGTTAACTAAAAAAATAATTAAAGCCGATTATTCCTAATACTAAGGTCATTAGAAAAAGGTTAATGCCTATAATGAACCTTCCACCAATTCCCATTTTGTGGAGTTTTGGAAGTTTCATTAAATATGCTTATTCTTTATCGCCGCCAGTAACTGCATTTTTAACTGAGTTATAACCTTTTGAAACACCACCAGCTACAAAATCATATGCATTGTTGGCTTTTTCACTTACGGTTGCACATCCAGTAAATAAAAATGAAGAAAGAATTAAAATGATAATTTTTTTTGACATGCGTGATTATCAAAAATCTGCTCCAAAATGTCAATTTATTTAGTTGAATTATTAGAATAAAATTTTTTTATGAAAAAAAGAGATTTAATTTTTCTTGACCAGATGATTAGAAAATTAGCCTCTCCTTATTTTGTAGAGAATGATCTCTATGAGTATGATCGTCTTCAATGGGCCACAGGCGTTACTAAAGACGATCTATATCAGGCTGTAAAACTAATTGAAAATCATTATAAAAAAGCCAAAGAGTAGGGAGATCTGAGGATTTATGATTGCAATAGATCTGACGGAAGATTTAAAGAAAAATTTTCAAAAGGATGGCTTCTTGATTTTAGAAAACTTTTTAGAGATCAATTTATTCCAAATTTGAATGAAAAATTTCCTAAACTTTTCTCAGGTGACTTTGAAACCGGAATTGAACCAGATGAGTGGAATTGGAGGCAAGGACGAGATCCAGAAAATGTTACACGCCAAATTTGCAATGCATGGAAATCTGATAAATCAATCAAAGAACTAGTATGCCATGAAGTTATAGGAAAAGTTTGTGCTCAACTCATGAATTGGAATGGATCAAGACTACTTCAAGATAATGTTTTGTGGAAACCTCCAGGGGGAAAGACTTTATCATATCATCAAGATGCTGCTTATGATGATTGGATATCACCACAAACAATGATGACTTGTTGGATACCATTAGATGACGTATCTCAAGAGAAAGGCACATTAGAATACGTTAAAGGTTCTCACTTATGGGGCCTAGCTCCACCTCGAGGACAATTTCATTCACCTGATGATTACAAAAAAGAATTAACAAATTTTGCAAAAAAAAATGATAAGAAAATAGAAATACAATATGTAGAGGTTCCTGCAGGCGGGGTAGCTTTTCATCATGGATATACTTGGCATGGTTCAGGTATTAACACTTCTCGTGATAATCGAAGAGCAGTAGTTGCACACTGTGTACCTTCAGATGCAGAATTTCATCCAACTAATGTTGGTGGCACTGCTAGAATTTATAAAAAATATAAAAAATTAAACTCAAACGAATTAGAAGAAAGTTTTTTTCCTATTTTGTGGACAAAGAAAGGATATCGAACAAATGTTTGATGAAGAAGAACCAAAAAAAGAAAAGCCTATTGATACAGATGATCTAAGTGTTGAAGAAATTGAGAAAATGATCAAGGGGCATCAGCAAGAAATTGAGACGCTTTCATTGCTATTAGAGAAAAAAAAAGAAAGATTAAAGTTAGCAGAAAACTTTTTTAAAAAAAATTAGTAGCCTTCAATCAAAATGAAATCTGTGTCAGCACTCTTTTGTCTGACATTTTTTGCCTCGTTGTATTCAAGAGAGTTATAAAATTCTTTAGCTTTTTCGAAATTTTCAAACTCTACAACTGTTGTTCTCTCAGCAGGCCATTCGCCTTCAACAACATCAAACGCACCTCCACGAATTAAGTACTTTCCTCCAAATTTTTCTACTGCTTTAGTGGATAAAGGGGGATATTGCTGAAATAATTCAGCATTTTTGATGTTTATTCTAACAATAAGATAGCCTTTTTTCATATTTTGAAGATTATTTTTAGACTTTTTCACAGAGTTATCCACAGTATTATATAAATTTTCAAAAACTAGTTTTGAATATGTAAAAATACAATTTGACTTTTTGATCTAGAATCAATATTTATAGCGGTTATTTGAAAATTTTTGAAAAATCATTTATAAATTAAAACTTTCAGTTCATATTTAAGAAAAAAATAATAATCTCGTACAAGTTATGCACAGTTTTGCAGCATTATCTCTAAAGTTTATTATTTTCATTATATTTCAATGCTTTTTTGTCATAAAAACTTCATATTCTAGCCATTTAGAGGTTAAAGTGACTGGATTTGAGAGTGCCACTAACCCCATTTATGTCTGGGGATATGATCGAAAATTCTATTTTGATGATAAATCAGCACCATTATTCATGGTTCAAGAAAATGATGTAAATAACTTTCTTAATATCAGTCTTAAAGCATTTCCCCATATTGTGATCGGTTTATTTGCCTTCCAAGATACTGATGGAAATGGAGAGTTTACTCTTGATTTTAAAGGAGAGCCTTTAGAGCCCTATGGGTTTTCTCTTAATCCAGAAAAAAATTATCAAGAGGCGATCTTTGAGGATATTGCTTTTGATATGCAAAAATTCGAACTTGTAGAAATTAAACTTAAGTAATTATTCCTAAAATTTTCTTAACACTTTGAGCGACAGAAGTCTTAGAAGTATCGATGGTTAATTCTGGTTTTATGGGTTTCTCATAAGGACTATTAATTCCAGTAAAGTTTGGAATTTCTCCACTTCGAGCTTTTTTATACAAACCTTTAGGGTCTCGCTGCTCAGCGATTTTTAAAGGGGTGGAGATAAATATTTCTTTGTATTCACCAGATTGAAATAACGAACGTGCCATCTCTCTTTCTGCGCGGAAAGGTGAAATAAAGGCAGTGATAACAATTAAACCTGCATCGCACATTAATTTCGCAACCTCAGCTACACGTCGAATGTTTTCTACACGATCTTTATCGGTAAAACCAAGATCCTTATTGAGGCCATGACGAATATTATCACCATCTAGTACATAGGTTTTTTTCCCTTCTGCATATAATTGTTTCTCTAAAGCATTGGCGATTGTAGATTTACCAGAACCCGATAGCCCAGTAAGCCAAAGCACTTGACCTTTGTGCCCATTCATTTTTTCTCTTAATTCTTTTGTAATGCTTAGTGATTGTAAATGAATGTTTTGCGCACGACGCAGTGCAAAATTAATCATCCCAACACCTATAGTTTGATTGCTGATAGGATCGATAATAATCATTGAGCCCATATTTTTATTTTCTTGATAAGACATGAAAGGGACATTCTTATTCAGGGAAACAGTTACCTCTGCAACATCATTTAAATCTAATTGTTTCCCTGGAGAATGCTCCAATGTATTGACGTTATAAATTTTTTTGATGTCTAAAATTTTGATGCTGCTGGAGTTATTATGAATTTTTGCAATGTAAGATCTTCCAGGAAAGCAATTTTCCTCTGACATCCAAATCATATTGATATTAAACTGATCAGCGCTCTCAACAATCGAGTCTTTTTTGCAAATAATATCTCCACGGGAAATATCTATTTCTTTATTTAGAGTTAGAGTAATGCTTTGTCTATCGGAGGATGATTTTATAGATTTATCGCCAATAAATATCTCTTTTACTTTAGCTTTCTGATTGGAAGGAACGGTTCGAATTTCTTCTCCAACCTTGATATTTCCAGAGGCTATGGTCCCTGAGTATCCACGAAAATCTAAATTAGGACGGTTTACTCTTTGAACAGGTAAAATAAATTTAGAAGACTTTGATGCAGCTACTTTTACAGTTTCTAAGTAGCTAAAGAGAGTCTTTTCAGAATACCACTTCATCATTTTTGACTTTTCATAAACATTATCACCTTCGAGTGCGGAGATAGGAATACTTTGAATATGTTCAAAATTTAAATTTTTTGCGAAGCTCCGATAATTTTGATCAATTTGTTGATAGGTTTTTTGATCGTAATTAACTAAATCCATTTTATTAATAGCTAAGATTACTTTTTTAATTCCTAGAAGAGATACAATAAAAGAATGACGTTTGGTTTGGGTCATTACACCATTTCGAGCATCTACTAACAAGATAGCTAAGTCAGCTGTAGAAGCCCCGGTAGCCATATTGCGCGTGTATTGTTCATGTCCTGGGGTATCTGCAACTATAAATTTTCTTTTACTGCTCGAAAAAAAACGATAGGCAACGTCAATAGTAATTCCCTGTTCACGTTCAGCGGATAGACCATCCACGAGTAAAGCGAAGTCAATGTCTTTGCCTTGAGTACCATGTTTTTGAGAGTCTTTCTTTAAAGAAGCAACTTGATCATCAAATATCATTTGAGACTCATAAAGCATTCTTCCAATAAGAGTGCTCTTTCCATCATCTACAGATCCACAAGTTATAAAACGAAGAAGATCAAGTGATGCTTGTTCTTTGAGATACTGATTAATGGCTGTTGATTTTTTCATTAAAAATAACCCTCTAGTTTTTTCTTTTCCATCGAATTGCTAGAGTCTGCATCAATCGCCCTTCCTTGGCGCTCAGAGGTTTTAGATTGAAGCAATTCTAAAACAATACTCTCTAAGGTATTTGCATTAGACTCAATCGCACCGGTTAGGGGATAACAGCCTAATGTTCGAAAACGTATCTTTTTTAATTCAATTTTTTCATGCTGCTGTAAATTTAGTCGATTGTCATCGACCATAATTAGCATTCCATCACGATTAATGACTGGTCTTGTTTTGGCAAAATAAAGAGGAACAATAGGGATTTGTTCTTGATAGATATATTGCCAAATATCTAATTCAGTCCAATTAGAGAGGGGAAATACCCGTATACTCTCAGATTTATTGACTTTAGCGTTGTAAAGGTTCCAAAGTTCTGGTCGTTGATTTTTGGGATCCCACTGATGAGAAGCAGTTCGAAAAGAAAAAATTCTCTCTTTGGCACGAGACTTTTCCTCATCTCGACGAGCACCCCCAAAAGCAGCATCAAATTGATACTGATCCAAGGCTTGTTTGAGGCCTTGTGTTTTCATGATGTCTGTATGAACAGATGATCCATGATCGAAAGGATTAATATTAGATTTCACTCCTTCTGGGTTAATGTGAGTTATGAGTTTCATATTAGATTTTTGAGCCATCCAATTTCGAAATAAATACATTTCTCTAAACTTCCATCTTGTATCTACATGCATTAATGGGAAAGGAGGAGGGCTAGGATAAAAAGCTTTCTGAGCCAAATGAAGCATCACCGAGCTATCTTTGCCAACTGAATACAACATTACAGGGTTTTTGGTTTCACTCACAACCTCTCTAATTATATGAATGCTTTCTGCCTCTAAGTCCGAGAGATAACTATTTTGCTTAAGACTAAAACTTTTTGTGAATATAGTTTTTGTAGGGTCAACTTCTGTGGCTTGAAAAATATGATTAGGAAATTCTAATTGATAGTTACTTTTATTTGTTGGAAATTTATAGTCTTGAAATTTTTGAAGTAATTCCTGATGAGGAAAAAGCACAATATTTTTTTTTCGAAGTTTCGATAAGTATTTTATTCCCTCATATATATCCTTCATTTGATTCGACTTCACCTTTACCCAAAGTCGTCCTTTTCGACGATCATTAGCAAAAATAAATTTGTTATTTTTACTTTCAAAGAATTGAATAAATAAAATTAATTTTCTTTGTTTTTCATATTCTTGAATAAAGTAATTTTGAATTAAGGAATTAATACTTTCACTGAGAGTTTTAGTATAATTTTCAAGATCAATATTATCAGGAAGAAAATTTTCTTTTTCTACCCACCTCTCGTAGGAGCGTTTTGTTTTAAAAACTTTTTTTTGAGCTAAATATTTAAAATGACTATCGGCATCCCAAGCAGGATGTTTTAATGATGGGTTATTGTTATAAAATAAAGTAGGATTCATAGTAATAAAGCTTTATGACGTATTTGCGCAAATTTACTAAAATTTATTCAAATGTATACAGAAAAATTATTAATTTAGTCAAAAATGGAAATTTATAACAAATTACGACATTTTGAGTTAGTTGATCAAATCATCCCTTGTTTAGAGCATTGTGGTCAAAAAATTATGGAAATTTATGAAGATTTTAATATCGATATACAAATTAAAGAAGATAATAGCCCACTAACTAAAGCTGATATTGCTTCTCATCAGATTATTTGTGAATGTCTAAAATCTTCAGGATACCCGATTATATCTGAGGAGTCAGATGATATTTATACAAAAGCACCCAAATATTGGTTAGTTGATCCTCTGGATGGGACCAAGGAATTTATAAATAAGAATGGTGAATTTACCATCAATATAGCTTTAATTGAAAATCGATATCCTTTAGAGGGTTATGTTTATTCTCCTTCTAGGAAAACTCTTTATGTTGGAGGCGGCAATAAAAATTCTTATAAAATACAAAACTCAATCTTAGAGCAAATACAAACTTCATCAATTTCTGATCCTATACGAATAGTTGCTAGCCGAAGCCATTTAAATGAAGAGACAAAAAAATATATCTCTCAATTTCCTCAATATGAATTACTACAGTCAGGGAGTTCTATAAAACTTTGTATGGTTGCAGAAGGAAGGGCTGATGTTTATCCTCGTTTTGCTCCTACTTCAGAATGGGATACCGCTGCCGCTCAAGCAGTTGTTGAAGGTGCAGGAGGGTCGGTACTAGATACTAATGGTGACAGACTGATTTATCAAAAAGATAATATTTTAAATCCCCATTTTATCGTTAAAGGAAATAAGTAAATTACTTACTGGGATTTTTTTCTCGGTAAGTTTTCTCTAAACTAACATCATCGACTTCTGTATAAATTTGAGTCGTGGATAAAGAACTATGTCCTAAGAGTTCCTGGATTACTCGTAAATCACCACCATTTTTAAGAAGATGAGTTGCAAAACTATGTCGAAGTGCGTGAGGTGTTGTTGTATTAGGAAGCCCTAAATTAATTCGAGCCTGTTTTAAATCCCTTTGAAAAGCCGATGCCTTTAAGGGAGCGCCTCGGTCTCCAACGAAGATAGGCTCATTAGGTTTCAATTCGTGTGGCAGTTCTTGTAAATAATTTTCGACTGATTGATAAACAATATCTAACATAGGTATCATTCTTTCTTTATTCCCTTTACCCATCACTGTAATCGATTCTTTTTCAGTTAAATGATTTTTTGTAATAGATAAGGCTTCAGCTATTCGCAATCCACAACCATAAAGCAAATAGAGAAGGGCCAAATTTCTTTTTTGTACCCAGCTTTTTTTCGATATTTTGACTAGTTGCTCCATGAGTTGATCTATTTGCTCCTCAGAGATAGGCTTCGGCAAAGACTTTGGAATTTTAGGGTTTTTTAAAAGTTGTATTTCACTATAACCAAATTTGTAACCTTCAATTTTGGAAGAGGAGAACTTTAAAAAACTTTTTAAAGAGCTTATTGATCTACGACGGGATCTTGCGGATAGGGGTTTTTTGTAGACATTATTATATTCTCGAGGGGCAGCCATATCAGCCACCCAAGCTCGAAATGTTTGAAGGTTCAAGTTTTGCAGAATTCCGTGAGATAAAGGTTCTTGATGGTAGAACTGATAGAAGATTAAAAAATCACAAATATCATAACAGTAAGAATGATAGGTATTATCAGAGTAGCCTTTGATATCTTTGAGGTGAAATAACCAACTTTCAAAATCATCGATGACAGACTTATCAACATTTGAATGTTCTAGGAGTTCTGTAAAATTCATTTCATTATATTATAAGTAAGAATCGAATATAAAAAAATGCCTTATTATTATGAAGTTATCCCTTTCAGTCAGATTAATGAGGGTTTAACTTATCAATCAGATGAACAAATTGTTCTCGGATCGATTGTTCAAATTCCCTTGAGAAAAAAAAGTGCCACAGGAGTTATTTTATCTGAGACTAAAGTTGAGGATATTACTTTTGATGTAAAGAAAATTCTAAAAATTCAAAAGACGTATGCTCACTCTATTAATCAAGAAAATTTAAATTTTTATCAATATCTCTCGAGTCACTACTTTATTGATTTAGGGATGGTTTTTAAAATGGCTATTCAACAATATCCAGATACGCGACTAAAAAATTTTTTTAGCTACAAAGGAAAAACTTTTTCGTCTCAAAAAGACTTAATCAATATCTTCGAATTAAAACCTAAACAATTCAAAGAGCTCATCGACTCAAAAGAAATATTTTTGACTTCAAAAAATTTTCTTTTTCATCAAATGAAAAAAGAAATCAAATTAAATCAAGAACAGCAAAAAATTTTTCATGATGTATGGCAACATAAAAAACAAGGTTTTAAAGCTCATTTGATTGATGGTGTAACAGGTTCTGGAAAAACAGAATTATATTTAAAATTGATTGAAGAAACTTTAGTTCAAGGTGGACAATCCCTTGTGTTATTACCTGAAATAGCGCTTACTGAGGAATGGACAAAACGGTTTAAAAGTTATTTTGGATGCGAGCCTTTTGTATGGCATTCCAAACAAACGCGATCCCAAAAGAGTAGAATTTTACAATCTCTATTAAAAGGTGAACCTTGCGTCATCGTTGGTGCCCGATCAGCTGTCCTCTTGCCCTTTGAAAACTTACAAATGTTGATTTGCGATGAAGAACACGACTCTTCTTATAAACAAGAAGAGGGACCTCGATACCATGCTCGAGATATGGCGATTTATAAAGCCAAATGCTCTCAAAGTATCTGCGCCTTGGTGAGTGCATCCCCCTCACTTGAGAGTTTGTATAATTCTGAAAATCAAAAAATCACCTCTCATCATTTAACCCAGCAGTTTCATCAAACAGCATTACCTGAAATTTCAATTATTGATATGAACATCCATAGACCCAGTTCAAAAAGTTGGATTTCTAAAGAAATTTATGACGAGACAATGTCGGTCCTAAAAAGCAAAGGGCAAGTTTTGTTTTTTTTAAATCGTCGAGGATATGCTCCTACAAAAATTTGCGTGAGTTGTCATACAGCAATCCAATGTCAACACTGTGCTGTGAATTTAGTTTATCATAAAAAAATTGATCGACTGATTTGTCATCACTGTTCCAGTTTTTATGATCCTCAACAAATTTGTAAAATGTGCTCCTCTGATAAATTTGTTTCTTTAGGCATCGGACTGGAAAGACTTCAAGAAGAAGTGATGCGATTGTTTCCAGGATATCAAAGTCAGGTTTTCTCTAGCGATACACTTAGCTCAAAAAAAAATAAAAAACTTATGATGGAAAAAATTTTCGAACAAGAAACCAATCTGCTTATAGGCTCACAAATTATCGGTAAGTCCTTTCATTTTCCTAATCTGAAGTTAGTCAATATTATTGATGGGGACTCAAGTTTGTTCAGTCCTGATTTCAGGGCGATGGAAAAAACTTATCAATTACTGCAACAGGTCGCTGGCCGATCTGGTCGTGAGGGGGAGAGGGGGAAGGTGCTTATTCAAACCTATAGTCCTCAGCATCCAATCTTTCTAAGCATCAAAGATCAAAATAGAGAGAATTTTATTAAAAATGAGTTAGCGCGAAGAAAACAAAGTCATCTTCCTCCTTATGCTAAAATTGCCCAATTACAATTAGTTCACCCAAATTACCCGGAGTTGCGCTCGATCTGTTTAGAAGTCTTGGAAGCCTCCAAAAAACTCCAATTAGGAGTTCTAGGACCTACGCCTTCCTTGATTCCTTATAAAAAAAACCACTATCAAGAGAATTTTTACTTTAAAGAAACATCCTATCCCCAATTAAGTACCAAAATCTCTAAGCTTTTGTCTCAATTAAGCCCGAAAAATAAACGTTTTTTACATATTGATATTGATCCCCTATCAATTGCTTGATGCGTCATTTGTATGATCTTATTCACTAGCATGATGTGATAAAAAAACCGGATTAATTAATAAAATGAGCAACAAAATAGCATCTAAAAGATATGCCGTAGCACTTTTTGATACGGTTCAAAATGAGGAATTAGATACCCTACTTGGTGACGCTCAGGCCCTTTCGAATATTATTCAAGAAAGTCCGGAACTGGACATTTTGTTAAAATCGCCTCTAACTAAAAATGAACTAAAGGCAAATATTCTTTCAAAAATTGTAGAGGGTTCTTCTTCTCAAAAAATACTGGATGGACTAGTAAATACTCTCAAAAAGAATAAAAGACTAAATCTTTTTGCTGGTGTCTTACAAGAATTTCAAGACGTACTCTTTGAAAAAAGAGGTTATCAAAAAGCCAAAGTAACTACAGCTCATGAAATTGACGAGTCTACAAAAAAAAATATTCAAGAATTGCTACATCAGCAGTATGGTTCAAAATTAAATTTAGAATTTAATATAAACAAATCTTTACTTGGGGGAATGACCGTTGTCATCGGATCAAAAATGATCGATTTAAGTATAGCTAACCAAGTATCCAAATTTACCAATAACGTGAAAGGAGACATTTAATGTCAATAAAAGCATCGGAGATCTCTTCTATCATCAGAGATCAGATTAATAACTTTGAAAGCCAAGCTGACATTTCCGAAGTCGGAACTGTTTTAAAGGTTGGTGATGGAGTTGCACAAGTATACGGCTTAGACAACGTTCAAGCTGGTGAAATGGTAGAATTCGCAGGTGGCATTCAAGGAATGGCGCTTAACTTAGAAGAAGATAATGTAGGTATCGTTATTTTTGGTGATGATAGAGGTATTAAAGAAGGCGATACGGTAAAAAGAACACAGAAGATTGTGGAAGTTCCGGTTGGTAAAGGTTTATTAGGACGAGTAGTCGATGCACTCGGTAATCCTATTGATGGTAAAGGTCCTATTCAAAGCAGTGAGTCACGTCGTATTGAGGTAAAAGCACCAGGAATTATTCCAAGACAAAGTGTGGGCGAGCCGATGCAGACAGGTTTAAAAGCCCTAGATGCACTCGTTCCCATTGGACGAGGTCAGCGTGAATTGATTATTGGTGACAGACAAACAGGCAAAACTGCAGTTGCTATTGATACTATTATCAACCAAAAAGAGGTTAATCAGTCTGATGACGAGTCGAAAAAGCTTTATTGTATTTATGTTGCGATTGGCCAAAAAAGATCAACCGTAGCGCAAGTTGTTAAAACTCTTGAAGAGAATGGGGCGATGGAGTACACCATCGTGGTAGCAGCTTCTGCTTCTGATCCAGCTCCTCTTCAGTTCCTCGCGCCTTATGCGGGCTGCTCAATGGGTGAATTCTTCCGTGATAATGGAATGCATGGCCTCATTGTTTATGATGATTTATCCAAGCAAGCCGTTGCTTATCGACAGATGTCTCTTCTACTCAGAAGACCACCTGGACGTGAAGCTTTTCCTGGTGACGTTTTCTATCTTCACTCCCGTCTTTTAGAGCGTGCTGCAAAAATGAGTGATGCTAATGGTGGTGGAAGCTTAACAGCTTTACCAGTAATTGAAACTCAGGCAGGTGACGTGTCAGCGTTTATTCCAACAAATGTGATTTCCATTACTGATGGTCAGATTTTCTTAGAAACTGAATTGTTCTTCTCGGGTATTCGACCAGCGATTAACGTGGGTTTATCAGTGAGCCGTGTGGGATCAGCCGCGCAAACCAAAGCGATGAAAAAAGTTGCAGGTAAAATCAAATTAGAATTAGCTCAGTATCGTGAAATGGCAGCTTTCTCTCAGTTTGCATCAGACTTGGATGCCTCAACAAAACAACTACTTGCTCGTGGTGAGAGACTAACTGAACTATTAAAGCAAGACCAGTATGTTCCAATGTCAGTTGCTGATCAGGTACTTAGCATTTATGCTGGTGTGAGAGGTTTCTTAGATAAGATTGAAACTTCAAAGATTTCTGAATTCCAAGTGAAGTTCCTTGAAGGTCTTCGTTCAGATCATGCTGACATTTTTGATGAGATCAACAATACAGGTAACTTCAGTGATGAGAGTGATCAGAAGATCGAAGCATATCTAGAAAAATTCACAGCAAATTTTAGTTAATGCCCAGCCTAAAAGAATTAAAGAATAGAATTACCAGCGTTAAGTCGACGAGAAAAATAACCTCGGCGATGAAAATGGTAGCTGCAAGCAAACTGCGCCGTGCTCAAGAACTCGCAGAGTCTTCACGAGTTTATGCAGATAGTTTAGCTTTTATTCTTTCTTCTTTAGCTGGTAAGCCATCCAAAAACTCTGATTTACCAGAGATTTTAACAGGACGTGAAAATCCCAAAACAACGTTATTGATTATCAATTCTTCTGATCGAGGTTTATGTGGTGGATTTAACTCCAATCTTTTCCGAAATGCTAAAACATGGATAGCGGAGCAGCAAGCTAAAGGTAAAACTGTGAAGCTTTTAACTGTAGGCAAGAAAGCATCAAGCTTTTATCGCCGTTCCGAGATAGATGTAATTGCTAACTTTGAGGATTTAACATCAAACGATCGTCAGATCCAAGTAGCAGAAGAAATTAAGAGCAAGATTGTAGAATTATTTGAGTCAAAAGAGGTGGATGAAGTATCTATTCTCTTTAATAAGTTTGTATCTGCCATTGCCCAAGAGCCCTCTTACCAGTCGCTTATTCCGATGGCAAGTGATGACGAACAAACTGAAGAGGTAGTTGAGACAAGTAATGCAGTTTTTGAATTTGAACCAGATAAAAATGAATTACTTGAGTACTTATTGCCTCGAAATTTTTTAACACAAATTTACAGAAGCATTTTGGAGAGTTCAGCATCTGAACATGCAGCCAGAATGACTTCTATGGATAACGCAACAAGAAATGCTGGTGATATGATTGATCGGTTAACATTAACATATAATCGAACAAGACAGGCATTTATTACAAAAGAACTTATCGAAATTATTTCGGGAGCAGAAGCTGTTTAGGAAAGGAGCAACAAATGGCAAGTAACAAGGCAGGAAAAGTCACCCAGGTATTAGGGGCTGTGGTCGACGTCGCCTTTGAAGGAGAACTACCCCCTATTATGAATGCCCTATCTACGAAGGTAGGCGAACAAAAATTAATTTTAGAAGTAGCCCAACACTTAGGAGAGAACACTGTTCGAACCATTGCGATGGATGCTACTGAAGGCCTCCAGCGTGGTCAGGAAGTCCAAGATGATGGAGACCCTATTAATGTTCCTGTTGGACCTGAAACGCTTGGACGAATTATGAATGTCATCGGGGAACCGATTGATGAACGTGGACCTATTGAGTCAAAGAAAACTCTTCCTATTCACAGATCTGCTCCTGAGTTTGTTGACCAATCCACTGAAACTGAGGTACTGGTAACTGGTATCAAAGTTATCGATTTGCTCGCTCCATATGCAAAAGGTGGTAAAATTGGTCTTTTTGGTGGTGCCGGTGTGGGAAAAACCGTGCTCATCATGGAATTAATTAACAACGTTGCAAAAGCCCACGGTGGATATTCTGTATTCGCAGGTGTGGGAGAGCGTACTCGTGAAGGTAATGACCTTTATCATGAAATGATCGAGTCTGGTGTTATCAACTTAGATGGAGGATCATCGAAAGTATCCCTCGTCTATGGTCAGATGAACGAGCCTCCAGGAGCAAGAGCGCGTGTTGCTCTTTCTGGTCTAACTCAGGCAGAATATTTCCGTGATGAAGAAAACCAAGACGTGTTGTTCTTCGTGGATAATATCTTCCGTTTTACTCAGGCCGGTTCTGAGGTGTCGGCGCTTCTTGGACGTATTCCATCAGCGGTGGGATATCAACCAACCCTAGCCACGGACATGGGTGCCCTTCAAGAAAGAATTACAACAACTAACAAAGGTTCGATCACATCCGTTCAAGCGATTTATGTTCCAGCAGATGACTTAACAGATCCTGCACCAGCAACATCATTCTCTCACTTGGATGCAACAACCGTGTTGAATCGTTCGATTGCTGAGCTTGGAATTTACCCTGCGGTTGATCCACTAGACTCTACTTCAAGAATTTTAGAACCAAGAACCCTTGGTGAAAAGCACTACCAAGTAGCTCGTGATGTTCAAAAGACTCTTCAGACTTATAAGAGTCTTCAGGATATCATTGCGATCTTGGGTATGGATGAATTATCTGAAGAAGATAAATTAGTTGTATCCCGTGCAAGAAAAATTCAGCGTTTCTTAAGTCAACCATTCCACGTTGCTGAAGTCTTTACAGGCTCTCCTGGTAAGTTTGTGTCATTAGAAGATACGATCAAAGGCTTTGAAGGCTTAGTGAAGGGTGATTACGATCATATCCCTGAAGCTGCTTTCTACATGGTTGGAACTATGGAAGAGGCCTTAGAAAAAGCAAAGAAAATGGAAGAGGAAGCGGCTAAGTAAGAATGATTAACTTAAAGGTCGTTTCTCCCCAAAAAGTTATTTTTGAAAAAGAAGTTGAAATGGCAGTTTTGCCAGGAGCGGAGGGTGATTTTGCAGCAATGGAAAATCACTCGCCCTTTATCAGCTCGTTACGACCTGGACAAATGGCGATAATGGCCAATAATCAGCTACAGGAAAGTTTTTTTGTATCTGGCGGTTTGGTCATGTTGAAAGACAAGACTTGTGAAGTTCTTGTGGATCAAATTGAGTCTTTAGGTGAAGTTAATAGCTCGAACTATCAACAGACTAAAACTTATCAAGAATTAGATGGTAATGAAACAGCTCAAGGCACCTTTGAGCAAGTCATTAATTCTCCCTCTTATAAATAGTCTTTAAATTCTAATAAAAGTTTTTCGTAAATTTTCTTTTTAAAAGGAACAATATTGGGTACTAAGAAATCTTTTGTAACCCATTTATAATCTGAAAACTCCGGATGCTCAGTATGAATATTAATATCCTTTTCTGTTCCCTTAAATTTATATAAAAACCACTTTTGACGCTGGCCTTTATATTTCCCTTTCCATAAAGTTTTTGCAAGATCTGAAGGAATAGAATAGTAATACCAGTCTTTGCTTTCAGTAAGAAGGTCAACCTTATTTTTTTTAATTCCGACCTCTTCATCCATTTCTCTTAAGGCTGCGATAGAAGGAATTTCTTGAGCATCAATCCCTCCTTGAGGCATTTGCCAAAAATTAGAGGGATGGTCTATTCTTTTTCCAACAAAGATTTCTTTTTTTTGATTGATGATCATCATCCCCACATTAGGGCGGTAGTCTTTGGGATTAGATTTCATTAATTAAGAACAGCGATAGTCTTTACAGCATCTACGGCACGAGAGAGCTGATAATCTTGTTCTAAAATATCAGTCGAAGTAGCCTCTTCTTCATCTCCATTAGTGGTCTCATTATCCAGAGCGTCTTTATAGTCGGATTCTCGAAAAGTGAAATAATTATCGATGATATTTAATTCTGCTCGTGGAACCACCACGTCGGTTCAATACCAACAGCTTGAATAGAGTCTCCACTTGGAGTGTAGTATTTCGCTATAGTTAATCGTATTGCCCCACTATCAATTGGAACGATTGTTTGCACAGATCCTTTGCCAAAGGATTTCATTCCCATGATTACAGCTCGATCATGATCTTGGAGTGCGCCTGCCACAATTTCAGATGCGGATGCAGAACCCTCATTTATCAGTATTACTAAAGGTTTTTTGTTAATTAAATCACCTTTTTTTGCAGAAAACACTTGGACGTCCTTTTTTTCTCTTCCTCGAATAGACACGATCTCACCTTGTTCTAAGAAAAGATCAGAAACTGATACAGACTCTGTTAATAAACCTCCAGGATTATTTCGAAGATCAAGTACATAACCAATAGGAGGATTTTCACTTTCCTCTAACTCTTTAATACTGTCTTTTAGGCCTGAAGTTGTTTGCTCGTTAAATGTACTGACTCTAAGAACGCCCACATTATTTAAAACACGGTGCTTTACCGATGCCATTTTAATAGTGTCTCTTACAAGCTCTACATCGAAAGGTTCTTCCGCACCTCGAATGATGGTGATGGTAATAGGGGTTCCCACCTCACCTCGCATAATATCAATAGCTTCCTTTAAGTTCATATCAACAACAGATTCACCATTTAAGTGGGTGATATAATCTCCTGCTTGAATACCTGCTTTATCTGCAGGGTTCATCAATAGGGGAGATAATTTTAATGAAACCTTTGTCTGTGGTAATTTCAATTCCAAGTCCACCAAAGGTACCTGAGGTATCCATTTGCATTTCTTTATAAACTTCTTCATTCATGTAACTGGAATGAGGATCAAGAGCTTGAAGCATTCCATTAAGTGCTTTTTCTACTAACTCTTTATCAGTGAGTTCTTCGACATATTGATCTTTGACTCTATTGTAAACTTCATTAAAAATGCTGAGCTGTCGATACGTTTCTTTAGTATCAGCAAAACTTGAAGGAGCATGAAAGACAAAAAGAAAAATTAAAATATATTTAAGCATCGATTAAAATTTAAGAGGCCGTATTGATATTAGTAAAGTCCTCAGACCAAAGCTTTTCCAAATCGTAAACTTCTCGAACTTCATTTCTAAAAATATGTACTAAAACATGTCCCGCATCAATAACCGTCCAGTCGCAAAGAGGTTTTCCTTCAGGTTTATGCACAAAATGTTTTTGAGATTTTAAATCTCGGTAAACTTTCTCCGAGACGGAGTCCACATGCTTGTTGGATCGACCTGAAGCCACAACCATGAACTCAGCAAATTCCGCTTTTCCTTTTAAAGGAATAACGGTGACTTTTTCAGCTTTATTATCTTCAAGACTATCAACTATAGCTTGAACAGCAGGGTCTTTGTGTTGATTAGGAATTTCGTAACTCACTTGATGATAAATCTACCCCTGGAAGGTTAAGAATATGAAAACAAGGCGTAGAATGGTTGATAAATTTAGTTAAATCAGACATGAATAAGTGGGGAAATTCCTTATGAATGGGTGTATTTTCAATATAATTATCATATCTCGGTCTATAAATAACGCAAATACTAATATTTTGGATTATCCATTGATATTCCGACCAACGGTGAAATTGTCCTAATTGGTCTAATCCCACAATTAAATAGAATTGGTTCAAAGAGCATCGAGACTGAATTTTCTGTAATACCTCAGCTGTACATTTTGTTTGATGGCGAAATTCAAAATCTGAAATTTTCACCTTTGGTAGGGTTATCTCTGATCTTAGCTGCTTAATTTGATCATATGGATTTAGGGAGTTGATATTTTCTTTTAAAGGATTATGAAAAGTTGGAAGGGTAATTAGTTTTTGGAGTTGAAGGTGTTCAAGGGAAGATTGAATAACATGAAGGTGCCCTAAATGAAAAGGATTAAAAATCCTCCATAAATACCAACAGTCCTTTTCATTGAATTATGTTGATGAAGTCACTCTTCATTTGATTTTCACTTAAGGTTTGAAGAAAGATCTCAAGCATTTTTGATTGTTGAGAATTTGAACCTCGGATAATAAGAGGGTTTCTCATTTTAAAATGATGACAAAGAGAAACAATAAAGGTTAAATTATCACTCTCTTGTAAGTAGACAGATCCAGCAAGTGGAAGACGCTCTTTATTGTACTTAAAGTAAAGATTATTAAAAGGTTCGTTAGTGAGAACAGATAAATTTATCTTTTTAATTCCTCTTCTTGGAAAATTTTTTTCTGCTCTAAATGATATATGACAGATTTAATTAAATGGGTGATTTCTTCTTTAGAAATTTCGTTTAAATAGGCTCGATGTTTTTCTAATTCGAGAGCTTTTTGAGTAAATTCCATTAGGACCTAGTCGTATGATCGCCTGTTACTTGGTATTTAAAAGTAGTGAGATGTTTTGCTCCCACAGGTCCACGAACATGAAGCTTATCTGTTGAGATCCCTATCTCCGCTCCAAAGCCAAATTCTCCTCCATCAGCAAATTGAGTGGAAGCATTATGCATAAGAATGGCACTTTTGCAGTTTTGAAAAAAGTATTGAATGGACTGGTTGTTATTTGTTAAACAGCTTTCAGTATGACCGCTAGCATATTGATTGACGTGATCGACTGACTCTTCAATATTATCAACAATTTTTACAGATATTTTTTTATCAAGATACTCCGTCGACCAGTCTTCCTCTTCTGCTGGACGATCAATGGAATAAAGTTGAGCTAGCCTTTCGCAGCCAATTATCTCACAACCTTGCGACTTAAGATCATCTAAGACATACGCGATATCCTCAGCTGAATGACTAGAATGAATGAGCAATGTTTCTGTAGCGCCACATATTTCTGGTCTTCGAAGTTTTGCATTATGAATGATCGATTGTGCTTGCTCTTTAGGATACCCCTCATCCCAAATTGTATGGCAAATACCCTCTAAATGTTTAATCGTAGGGACTCGGGAGTTGTCAGTAATCGTTTGTATAAGAGATTTTCCTCCACGTGGAATAATTACATCAACTTTCCCTTCGGCCTGAAGTAATTCTTGGACATAAGCACGATCTGTCTGCTCAACAAAACAAACAAGATATGGGTTTAGCTGCAAATCTTTTAAGGCTTCTTGAATGCACTCATATAATTTTCTATTAGTCTCAATACACTCAGAAACCCCCACGTAAGATGGAAACATTACCAGAGCGAAGACATAAACTTGCTGCATCAATTGTGACATTAGGACGAGACTCATAAATAATTCCAATGACACCAATCGGCACGGAGACTTTGGAGAACTGAAGTCCATTAGTTGAGTTCGACCATTTTTCTAATTCTTGATTTAAAGGATCAGCCATTTGAGCAATTTTTTCTACATCTTGAGCGAGTTGATTTATTTTCATATCTGTTAGAATTAGTCGATTGACCATGGGCGCGGATAAATTATTTTGTTTAGCTCTATCCACATCGAGTTGGTTGGCTTGCAAGATTTCTTGCTTGCGAGCAACTAAAAATCCAGAGATGTTCATTAAAATCTTGCTGCGATCATTGGCTGTTAATTTTGCCATATCTAAAGAAGCTTGCTTTGCTTGTTTTAGAATTTGATCAAAGTAATCACTCATCGAGAGGCCACCATGTTATCTTTATGAATAATTTCATCTTCACGCACAAAACCTAAAATAGTACTGATTTCATTGGATTTTTTTCCTTTAATTTGGTCCATTTCCTTAAAATCATAATTAATCATGCCACGCGCCACTTCTTTTTTATTGTAGTGAATTGAAACTGTATCACCACGATAAAACCGTCCCTCGATGCTCTTTACCCCAATGGCCAGTAAGCTTGAATTTTTACCTAAGGCCCTGGACGCACCTTCATCGATGTGAATGATGGCCTTTTGAATAGGTCTATTCCAAATCCATTGTTGGCGGCTAGTCAGAATATTCTTTGCTGGATGAAACCAAGTTGATTTCTCGGGGTGGATTTGATCGATAGGGTTATTGACTAATCCATTAGAGATAATCATGGTCGATCCAGATTGCATACAAAGCTTTGCAGCATTTACTTTAGCAAGCATTCCCCCAGAGCCAAATTCACTTAAATCTTGATCAACATACTTTTCAATTTTTTGATCAATCTCTGAAACTGATGTCAGTAACCTCGCACTAGAGGATTTTTAGGGTTACTTGTATACAGTCCATTGACATCAGAAAGTAATATTAAAAGTTCAGCGGAGAGAGCATTTGCGATCATCGCAGAAAGTTTATCATTATCTCCAAATCGAATTTCCTCTGTGGAAGTTGTGTCATTTTCATTAATAATTGGAATAACGTCGAGATCCAAGAGTGAATAGATTGTGTTTCGAATATTCAAATATTTTCTTCTTTCATTGAGGTCCTCTGCAGTAATTAAAATTTGAGAGCTTTGAATTTTAGATCTAGCAAAGGCACGCTGCCAATTTTGAGATAATTGAATTTGACCAATAGAGGCTGCGGCTTGTTTTTCATGAAGGTTGGTAAGTTTTTCTTTTGTAAAACATCTCTTCCCAGTGCAATCGCCCCAGAGGAGACGATAATTATTTTTGAGCCTTTTTTTTGTAATTTTGCAACATCATCCACTAAGGAATTCAGCCATTTTTTGCGAAGTTTAAATTTCTCATTCACTAAGATGTTGGAGCCTACTTTGATCACAATTACTTTTGATTTTTTGGCGAGATTTTGAAATGTTTTATTCATCTTGGAGATATTCTAAACATAAATTTGTAAGTTGATCGAGATTATATCCTGTAGCGGCAGAAATGGTAAAGATACGTCGATCCAATGAGGTGAATTTGTCTTTGATTTGCTCTACTTTTTTTTCATCTAGTAGTTCCACCTTATTGAGAGCTATAATTTCTTTTTTACTCTCAATTTCAGCCCCATAATTCTCTAATTCTTGACGTATGATTTGATAATTCTTTAATGGATCAGCTTCGGTTGTATCGATAACATGAATTAAAATCTTACATCGCTCTACATGAGAGAGAAAGTCGTGTCCTAGACCTTTTCCGTCACTGGCATTTTCAATTAAACCTGGTATATCGGCTAAGACGAATTCTAAATCTTCTTTTTGAACCATGCCGATATGAGGATGGAGTGTGGTAAAAGCATAATCTGCTACTTTAGATTTTGCATTGGTAACAAAATTTAGAATAGAAGATTTCCCTGCATTAGGCATTCCTACCAAACCAACATCAGCTAAGATTTTGAGTTTTAATCGAACAGTTGCCTCTTGGCCCTTTTCTCCTTGTTGAAATTTTCGAGGGGCTCGATTAGTGGAGCTTTTAAAGTGAGCATTCCCTTTTCCCCCTTGTCCACCGCGAAGAAAGTGATAAGTCTGCTCATCATCAAGGATTTCATGCAACTTTACACTCATGTCCTCGTTATAAATTTCAGTTCCACAAGGGACGTCTAAGATAAGATCTTTCCCGCTGGACCCCGTTTTCAATTGACCGGCACCGCCCATACCATTTTGGGCTTTATGGTGTTGATTGAAGCGATAACGTTGAAGAGTATTAATTCCTTTATTGCCTCGAAAAATAACGTCGCCTCCTTTTCCTCCATTACCGCCATTAGGGCCGCCATATTCAATAAACTTTTCTCGGCGAAAACTTAAAGCGCCATGACCCCCGTTGCCAGATTTAATATAAATTTTTGCTTTATCGATGAACGCCATAACAGATATAAATGTGAGAGGTTAGGAAATTTTAGTGGACGGAAACAAACTGTCTGTTACGGGATTTTTTGAACTGCACTTTTCCCTCAGCTTTGGAGAAAAGAGTGTGATCTTTCCCAATTCCAACATTGTCGCCCGGGTAAAATTTAGTACCACGCTGACGAACTAAAATGTTTCCAGGGATAACGTGTTCGCCGCCAAACTTCTTGACACCCAGCCTTCTACCAGCCGAGTCTCTTCCGTTTTTCGAACTTCCGCCTGCTTTTTTTGTTGCCATAGTTCTACTCTTTTACCTCAGTTGCTTCTTTTTTCACAGTCTTTTTTTTCTCAGTTTTAGGTGCTGCTGCTTTTGTATCCTTCTTTGGAGTTGTTGCTTTTACTTCCTTCTTTGGAGCTGCTGCTTTTGCATCCTTCTTTGGAGCTTCAGTTTTTGGTGCAGCTTCTTTTTTTGGAGCAGCTTTTTTTGCTGGCTCTTTAAAGCTTTCTTCGCCGATAGCAGATTTGATAGACATCACTTTTAAAATAGAGATGTATTGACGATGGCCTTTCGTTCTTTGGAAGTGCTTTCTTCTATTCTTTCTGAAAACACGAATTTTGTCATCTCTTGTCTGATGAAGAAGTTTTGCAGAAACTTCAGCACCTTGAACGGCAGGTGACCCTAATTCAAACTTATCGCCATTTCCAACAGCTACGACATCTTTAAAAGAAATAGTATCTCCTACATTTCCTTCAATTTTGTCCATTTTTAAAATATCACCAGGTGATACTTTGAACTGTTTTCCTACTGATTTTAGAACTGCGTACATAATGAGGTGCACAATATATATAGGTCTTTCTTTATGTCAATAGTCAAAAAACCAACAAAATAGGTAAAAATTTGCGAAATTTAAATTATTTAATTAACTTTGCAGCCGTTACAATCCACATAAAATTCAAGGTTAAAACGGTGGACCTTGAGTCGATTCTTTTTGCCTAAATCACTCACTTGTTCAAAAAGATGATTATTTTTAATTTCTTTCACATCGCCACATCTTCTGCAAATCGTAAAAGCAGTATTGCTAGCGCAATTTGAATTGCTGCATGCAATAAATGAGTTTTGGCTTTCAATTTTATGAATTATTCCTAATTCAACTAATTTATCTAAAGCTCTGTATACTTGAAGGGGTGATTTTAACCCTTCTCTTTTAAGGCTCTCTAAAATGGTGTACGCCTTTAAAGGCTCACCTGAATTTTGAAGTAAGTTAAAAACAATTTTTTGGTTTTTGGTTAGATTGTAATCATTTGTTTTTTTTATTGTATGATTGAGAATTAGTCATTTATTTGTCCATTAATTTTATTTCTTTTTTTGAGATAAGCAATTTTTTCCAAGGAAACAGAGTTAATACAAATATACCAAGAGCAACGCTTAATATTGTTGGGCCTGTTGCAGTATTCCATGTGATTGAAGAAAACAACCCTAAAACCACAGAGATAAGTCCAGTAATACTAGCAATGATTGCCATTTGAATAGGAGTTGAAGATAAGTTTCTTGAAGCTGCAGCAGGCAAAAGTAGAAGACCTGTGATTAACAAAATCCCAACAATTTTTATTGATATAGCTATTACGGCTGCAATTAATATTGTAAAAACAGCATTTGCTAATTCAGGATTAAGACCTTCTGCTTTAGCTAAATCTAAATTTACCGTTCCAGCAAATAGAGGCCTCCATATTTTTATTAAAATAAGTAAGACAAAGGCCCCACCTATCCAGATAATTAAAATATCTTGAAAGTTAACAGAAAGGATATCTCCAAAAAGTAATCCCATCAGATCAATTCTTATAAAAGTGAGCAAACCCAAAAGAACAAGACCTATTGCAAGAACAGAGTGAGCTAATAATCCTAAAAGAGCATCATTTGGCAAATATGTCTTTTTTTGTAAATATAATAAAGAAAGTGAAATAAGACCCGATATTATAAATACCGATAAAATAATGTTGAAACTTAAAGCATATGCTATTACCACACCAAGCAAAGCTGAGTGAGCAAGGGTGTCTCCAAAATACGACAACCTTCTCCAAACAATAAAACAACCTAAAGGACCAGTAATTATCGCTAATCCTATTCCAGCAACAAAAGCTCTGAATAAAAAATCATCAAACATTTTTTATTTAATTCGATTGGTCAACGCTTCCATCAGGAAGATGTTGGTGATCATGTTCATGTTGGTAAAAAGCAAGAGTTGGATCAATATTTTTTCCAAATAATTTTATATATTCAGGTTCCTTAACAATCGACTTTGGCGCACCGGAACAACAAACATGTCCATTAAGACAAATGACATGATCTGTTTGAGACATTACTACATGAAGATTATGAGATATTAAAAGAATGCCACAATTAATGTTTTTCACAATCTCTTGAATAGTTTTGTAAAGAGCTATTTCGCCCGGATAATCAACTCCTTGAACAGGCTCATCTAATACAAGAAAATCAGGGTTTTTTGCAATTGCTCTAGCCATCAATAACCTTTGAAACTCTCCACCTGACAAGTTTCTTACATCTCTAAAAATAAGATTTTTAATACCCGTCAAAGATAGCGCCTCTTCAATCTCACTTGTTGTGAATTTTTCGATTATGTTCATGAAATCAATTACTCTTAAAGGTAAAGACCAATCAATTGAGATTTTTTGAGGTACATAAGAAATTTTAATATTACTTTTGATAGTATTTGATCCCTCATCAGGTTTTAATATTCCCAGAGCCATTTTTGCTGTTGTTGATTTTCCAGAACCATTGGGACCTATTAAGGTCACTATTTGGCCTTGAGTTACTTTTAAGGAGACGCCTCGAACCAGCCACTTATCATTACGTATTACACCGCAATTGTTTAATTCAATTAGAGAGTTTTGCATATTTATTATTGACTTGGACTATACGTTATAATATTACATTATGTAATAATATAACAATATAGACAGGTAATTAACATGAATTTTTTAAAAAAGGCAATAATTTTCGTAATTGCTCCACTTTTATTTAGTTTCTCTGCTAAAGCAGACATAAAAGTAGTCACAACAATCAAACCTTTGCACTCATTAATATCTAGTGTAATGGAAGGTGTTGGTGAGCCATCACTGATTATTGAAGGAACAAGTAACCCTCACACTTTTGTTTTTAAACCTTCTCATGCTCAAATGCTAGAAGAGGCAGATATAGTTTTTTGGATTGGAGAGGACCTAGAGGCATTTATGGAAAAACCTTTGGATTCTCTTGCTGGTAATGCAACTAAGATATCTTTCATGGAGCTAAGCTCTATTGAAAAGCTTAAGTTTAGAGAAGAAAACATCTTTGATGATCACGACGATCACGGTCATGACGATCATGATGGCCATGAAGATGAACATGAAGGCCACGATGATCATGATGATGACGGTCACAAAGAAGATGATCACGACGATCACGGTCATGACGATCATGATGGCCATGAAGATGAACATGAAGGCCACGATGATCATGATGATGACGGTCATGACGGCCATAACCATGGAGAGTTTGATGCTCATATCTGGTTAGACCCATCAAATGCGATTAAAATGGTTTTAGAAATTTCACATGAATTATCGGAAGCAGATCCAGATAATGCAGCTAAATATGAACAAAATGAAAATAAAACAATTGCATCTTTAAATAATCTGATTGATGAAATTAATAGTTCTATTCCTAAAGATGCGAGTTATGTTGTTTTTCATGATGCGTATCAGTATTTTGAGAATAGATTTGGAGTTTCTTCAGCGGGAGCTCTTACTTTGAACCCTGATGTATTACCTGGAGCAAAACAAATTGATGCTATTCAAGATCTTATTCAGGATAAAAATATAAAATGTATATTTTCAGAACCTCAGTATAACCCAAAAATCATTGAAACACTTGCAGCTGATATGAAAATATCTACAGGTATCATGGATCCATTGGGGGCATTTATTGATCAAGGTCCAGAAATGTATCAAAATCTAATTTTAGATATCGCAAACTCCCTAAAAGATTGCGGTAAATAATAATTTATATAATGGTTATGGAGATGTATCGTCATCTCCCTTATGATATTTTCTCCATTAACCACAAATTCATCGATTCACTTTAATGATTTTAACTAGTGATTATTGTTCTTAAAATAAATCTTATTAAAAAATTATTTTTTTATTATTCTAATATGCACTCCAAAAAACTTTCGCAACATTTGAAAAATATTAGTTAAAAAAAAATTAATTTACATTTTTGAAAATTTTTTTTTTTAATTCATTTTATGAGCCACAAAAAAAATAAAGTTTGTAAAAAAAAATATAAAAAAATGATTGAAGAACGTTACTACCCTATTTCTTTTATAGACAGAGTGAATATGCTCTATTATCAGAACTCAATGAAAAAAATTAGTTATAAAAATCATAGAGATTTGTCAAATATTGAAAAGTAATGATAATAAGAGTTTTTTGTAATTGATTTCACTTTATACACTTTGTAGCGATCATATGTCATTGACCTTTAAATCTTATTTTTGTTGAAAAACAATCATTTTTGACCTAAACATACAGCAATGAATCTTTCAAATGCATCAAAAGTTGAGTTAGATAATGTTCTCAATAACTGTGGTTGGAGACAAACTAAACAAAGGATTGTATTACTGAAATCTATTTTTGATGGAACAAATAAACATTTTTCAATCAATCAAATTAATGATGTCCTTAAAGAAAATAGGAGCTATTTTTCATTAACTACATTGTATGAGAATTTGAGCACGTTAGTTGATAAAGGTTACTTAAAACAAATTACTGCCGATAAACAAGCTTTTTATGATACTGACACTTCTGATCATGTACATGTTTATGATCAAGAAAAAAAAGAAATCTTTGATTACAAAGATTATAGTAAATTACATAAGGACCTACCTATACCTGCTTGCTTAGCGTTACTAGAAGAGTATTCTTTAGTAATAAATATTAAAAAAATAATTTTTTTTTTGTAATTAGTTTCAATAAATTTCTATTTCACCCTAATTATAAGGCTTAATTTTTTTTATTATTTTTAAAAAATAATTTCAGTATTTTCCTTTTTATTATGAAACAAAATCAAATTAAAAAACAAATATTGACATATGCATCAATACTAACTTTAACTTTTTAGTGGATTGGCTACAGCTAATTCTGATGTATACGGTCCCTTCCCAGTCACTTTAAAGAATTATTCTGGTGACTGCACAAATACTGTTTCTTATAGTGGTCAAATAGCAAGACATGTACAGCATGATAGTCTTAAAGACCGCTCTACTAAAGGTAGTTATAGCGAAATGGTATCCTACTATGAGGGATCTGATAAAAATAAAAAATTTGGGCGCCAGCTTCCAAAGATGGTTTCCTATTAAACAAACGTTATTAAACGAAATTTCTAAAGGTAAAAACTTATCAGGTAAAACATATAAAGGAACCATTACTGCTTGGCCAAATAATTTGACTGGTCCTGAAGTGATAGATTTCTGGATGAATAAGGCCGCTGCAAATCCTAAGGATGTTTCTGTTGGTTTAAATTATCAACAGTTATTATCTAAATTTATTATGGGCGCTGTTTTTTACAATCAAGCCGTAGATAATTATCTAGACGAAAAATGAGAGCTGATACAAAGCCTAATGACAAACCTTACAAAGATGGTGCTTGTTATACAGGTAAAGAACATAGCTGGGACGAGGCGTTTGGTTATTGGGGCGCCGCACACACTCATTACTATTAAGCGCAGAACAAAATTATAATATAGCTAAGAAAAAAGACCTAGTTTCCGCTGACTATAATGAAGACGGTGTTGTAGACCTTAAGTCTGAGTATGTTTTTGCTCACGCTTATTATGCTTCCAGTTTTGATAAAGGTGGAAAAACTTCATATATGGAAGATATCACCAGAGCATTTCTTGATGGCAGAAAACTTATTACATCAGCAAATGGCGAAAAGCTTACTGATGCACAAAGATCTGAACTAATGGGTTATGTTGCAATCATATCTGAAAATTGGCAAAAGGTAATTGCGGAGTCAGTATTTAAATATGCTGGGTCTACATATAAATCCTTAGTTGCATTAGAAGATGTGAATAATGATGACTTAGCTAAAGAATTTAGTAAGTACATGAAATATTGGGGAGAGTTAAAAGGCTTCTCTATGGCCCTTCAAGTTGGCAAAGATAACATTGGAGAGTCAGCAACTAAACTTAATCGTATGATTGGTTTTGGCCCTATGCTTATGGATGAAACTCAAATAGTTGGTATAGATAGCAAAGGAAATTATGTCATGGATAAGATCTATTCTATGAATGATGCAAAGCTTCATATGCTTAAAATTCAAAAACTAATGATCGATGAATTTGGTGTTGAAGCAAGATCAAATGATATGTTAGCCGATATGGCAGATCTTGCTTCTAAAATAGGGACATCTGAGTCTGCAGAAAATGACTAATAATTTAAAAGTTTATCTTTTACTTTTGACTCATTATAACTACGCATACTGAAGTGGGAGATAGAGACTCGGGCCCCCTAATTGGGGGCCTTGAGTCATAAAATTTTAATTATGGAATATCTATTAGAATTACCTCAAATTTTTTTGATGAGTTTTTGAATCCTAAAAAGAGTTTTTATACCTTACATCATCCTATCTATATTCATTGCTTTTGGCTGGTTAATACTTTTTCAGAAAAAAATTTAAAAAATGCTTTTTACTTTATTTTTAATCGAAAAGTCTTTTTCAAAATCAGCAAAGGGTGACTATAAAGTTTTTTTAATAAACCAAATAATCATGATTTAATTTCTCCCTCATTTGATCACTCAGATTACTATTGCAACATTCATCTATTTCTTTTTATTCGACCTTGAAATTCTTGAAATGGATATTTTTCATCAACACCAAAATATTTGATTGTTAGCTTGTTTACCATTTCCCACTTTCTTGTAGACGATTTTTCAAAATACATAGTGCATCGATTTATGCATCAATGGAGATTTTTATGGGCATTCCATAAAGTTCATCATTCAGCTACAAATTTAACACCAATAACTGTCTTTAGAACGCACCCAGTAGAGGGATTATTATTTACGCTCAGATCTGCCATTGCTCAGGGCTTATTATTGCTTTATTTATTTTTTATTTAGGGATGGAGTTGATTTATACACAATTTTAGGGGCAAACATATTTGTCTTCTTTTTTAATATTTTTGGTTCAAACTTGCGTCACCCCATATCGGTATTCGATATTGGAAATGGTTGGAATATATCCTCATCTCACCTGCTCAACATCATCTTCATCACTCTGTTGCAGAAGAACATCATAATAAAAATTTTGGAGCAGCTTTGGCTATTTGGGATTGGATTTTGGATCATTACACCATTCAGAAAATACTCAAAACTTAGTCTTGGGAGTAAAAGATAAAACTAAATACGATCTCTCCTCTTTAAAAGGCCTCTATGTATTACCATTAATGGAGTCCTGGAACTCATTAAAAAGAAATTTAATAAAAAAAAAAAAAAATAGAAAATTCAAATCTGTAATATGTTTCATAAAAATGAACTTTTTCTTAATTATGGGGCTTAAATTTTTCTCTTTTCTAATTGGAAAAATTAGAGTAAATTGCGTTTCATGAAATATAAAATCCATTTTGTAATTTTTATTCTTCTATATTTGTAATTTTATTGTCTATGTATTCTTCTTTAGTAATGGCGTCTAACGTTAGCATTAAGGTCTATTCTGAGCGTCAACCCTTTTGATACAACCTCTAATTGATGAATATGAAAAGGTTTCGGGAAATAAGATTGAATGGATTTATGCAAAAAGGTCTTGTACAAAAGCTATTTTGGAAAACAACCCCATAGCTGATGTATTTTTATCTTCTGATATTGCACGGCTTATTGATTTAACAGAAGCCGGCGCAAACTATGAAATTCCATTTCAGTCAAATGCACCAGCAATGTTCAATCAAAATACTGGACAGGGTTGACTATGAGAGCTCGTATTATCTATGCACATAATGTTTTGGGAAATATCAGAAATTTCCTATGAGGATTTAGTTTTACCTCAGTATAAAGGAAGAGTTTGTTCTAGGACAGGTTTCCATCCATATAATATTTCATTATTCTCAGCTTTAGTTGCTCATCATGGTGAGGAGTGGTTTGAAGATTATATAATCAAACTAAAGAACAATTTAGCTCGTCGACCACAAGGTAATGATAGAGATCAAGTAAAAGCTATTTATGCGAGAGTGTGTGACCTCAGTATAGGAAATCATTATTATTATTTTAAAAATGTTATCGGACGAGAATCAAAAAATCTGGCTTGAAAAAAGCCAATTTTTCCTAACCAAGATAGCTACGGAACTCATGTAAATATATCCGGTATTACTATTATAAATAATCAAAATTATGATCAATCAGTTGATTTTATCGAGTTTCTGTTAAGTGAAGGAGCCCAAAAAAATTTATGCTAATGCTAATAATGAGTTTCCAATAAATCCTCAAGTATCTGCCTCTCAAAAGTTTTAGATGTTGTCAAGGGAGCAAGATTTGACTCCATGGACTTAACAGAAATAGCTTCACATAGAAAAACCGTACTGAATATTCTTCAAAAAATAAATTTTGACGGTTAATCCAAGGTTGGTTGCTTAATAGACCCGTCGCAACCCATGGTTAGGTTGCATTTTTTATTTGAAGTGAATTTCAAATTACTCTTATTATTGTTTATTAGCAGTTAAATTTTTTTTAATATATTTAATTAAAGTATTTCATATAAAATTTTAATTATGCAAATTATGAAATATGCTTATCAATTACTAACACTGGCAATTTTATACTTTTTTATCTTTTAAAGCGCTAGAGACATTTAATTTATTTTAATTAATCTTCTTTATATGAGAAGCTTTCGTGCCAGTCTTTTAATATTAAATAACTCAGTAAGTTTGCTAGGTTAAATAATATTATCCCTGTAACAAAAATTTAAAAAAACAGACGCAAACATTTTTGGTATTTCTAATTGATATCCCGACTCAATAATACGATAGGCTAATCCGCTGTGACCAGAAATGGGACCAATTACAAATTCTCCAACAATAGCCCCAATTAATGCCAATCCTGTACTAATTTTTAAACCTGAGAGAAAATATGGAAGAGCATTAGGTAAAACCACATACCTTAATAATTGATATTTATTTGCTCTGTAAAGCTTCATTAGATCGAGGTGATTTTTTTCTGTGCTTTTAAACCTGAGATCGTATTCGTTAGTAAAGGAAAAAAAGCTACTAAAAATGCACATATTAAGGTAGCCATTTGAGAGCTATCAACCCAAATTGAAATTAGGGGTGCTATAGCAATTATAGGGTCACTTGAAGAATAATTGTTATAGGCATCATCGAACGTTCAACAAATTTAGAAAGATAGAAAATTATAGCTAAACAAACACTGACTATTACTGATGCTAAAAGTGCAGTCAGAGTAACTTTAATTGTGACAGCGAGAGAGCTCATTAAAGAAATAAAATTAGACTGATTGAGTCAAAAATCATTGATGGTGGTGGCAATAAGTACCATCGTAGATTTAAAGCATGAAAAAGAGCTTCCCATAAAATAAATAGACTGAAGATTACAACAATGGAATATGTTTTAGGCATGTTGTGCTCTCTGAAGGGAGTCGGAGACGACTTTAGCTTGTTCAAAAAAATCTGCGGTAAAGCGATAATCTTCATTTTTCTGCACTCCAGAAAATCAAACTCTTCAAAGACTTTTCCAGGATTAGGCTGCATGACGTATATACGATCACTTAGATAAACAGACTCGTAAATGGAGTGGGTGACATAGACCACTGTTAAATTTTTTTCTTTTTAATCTTTAAAATTTCTTGGCTTAATTCAAATCGTCTGGTTTCATCCAAAGCACTAAATGGCTCATCCATTAATAGCACCTTAGGTTGGGTTACTAATGCTCGAGCAATTGAAACACGCATACTCATTCCACCAGAAAGCTGTCTAGGGTAGTATCCTTCAAATCCCTGAAGTCCCACAAGGTTGATGATCTCGTAAATTTTTTCATCAGCACTATAAGTATCTTCTTTGACAATTTTTAAAGGAAGTTTGATATTTTCATAAACGTTCATCCAAGGAAGTAGGTTTGGTTCTTGGAAAACATAACTAAGGTTGGCTGGATTTTCTGGTGAGTTTTGAAAATTAGAGGTAGGCCAATCAATTTTCCCCGAGGTAGGTTTAATCAAGCCGCACATCATCTTCAACAAAGATGTCTTTCCGCACCCAGATGGACCCACGATTGATAAAAAGTCCTTTTGGAATACCTCAAGATTAATATCTTCTAAGGCATTATGGCTAGCCCACTAAACTTCTTGGAGACCCCATCTAATTGGGTTAGATTTTGATTGATCGTCAGCCAGCTTGGACTGACGATCTGTATCTGATAATACCCGCAAACTCATAGCGGGCTTATTTTAATTAGAAAATTCTAAAGTGTAAGCTTTTTCGTGGTCGAATTCGCTATCATAAATACCTAATTCTACTGACATTTCATAGAATTCTTTCCAACGATCAGCACTCATCGAGCCAATTTTTCACCGTCCAGTAACGATATTATACTCAATCATTTTACTATGAGCGTAAGCAAGCTTATCAGAAGGCATGTCCGGATTGAGTTCTTGAATTAAATCAAAGGCAGGTTGAGGATCATTAGTGAGAAAATCTTCCCAGCCTTTGCGTGAAGCAGAGATAAATCGATTAATAAGATCTGGGTCCTCAGCAATAAGCTTATCAGATACTTCAATGGTATTGGCATATGCACTGAAGCCGTGGTCCGCGAGTAGGTGGACAACAGGCTCAAATCCAGCTGCCTTTTTGATCGCAAAGGGTTCGCTGGATAAATATCCCTGTTGAACAGATTGCGGATTATCAATAAAAGGTTGCGAGTTGAAATTATAACTCTCTAGTTGATCATCAGATAAGCCATATTTATTTTTAATAAAGCCCCAGAAGGAAAGTCTTCCAAAGTTAGAAAGGAAAATTGTTTTTCCTTTAAAGTCAGATGGATGATCAATGCCCACATTAGGATGAGACATTAAAACTTGCGGAGTTTTTGAAAAAGCAGCAACAGCTGTAAATGGCAAATCTTGCTTAGCGTAATTTAAGGCACCAGCACTACCACCAATATTGAATTCAACTTGGTCAGACATCAACATTGCTTTGGTATTAACAGAAGGACCGCCTGGAATAATTTCAATTCAATATTATGCTCTGCATAATAACCTTTGGCGATTGCTTGAAAGTATCCACCATGCTCACCTTGGGGAACCCAATCAAGTGAGAGTTTAACGTTATCAAAGCCCACAGATTTGCAGTTGCAAACCATGAGAAAAGTACAACAATTATTTTTTTTATAATAAAATTTTATCTTTTTTTAAATAAAAATGGGTGTGCAAATTATGTCTAGCGACAAAATTAACAGGCCTTATTATTTTCTTAATAATAAGACCTGTTTAGAATTGATTTTTAGTTTGCTAGTAAGTCAAAACGATCTGAGTTCATTACTTTTGTCCATGCCGCAACAAAATCCTCAATGAACTTCTCTTTGTTATCGTCTTGAGCGTAGACTTCCGCGTAGGAGCGTAAAATTGATTTTGATCCAAATACTAAATCCACAGAAGTAGCATTCCATTTCACATCTCCATTAGCTCGATCGATGATTTCATAGTGACCATTGGATGGCTTCCATTTATGGGCCATATCGACCAAATTTACAAAGAAATCATTAGTTAAAGCACCTACTTTATCAGTAAACACGCCATTTTGATTGCCATTGTGATTAACTCCCATAGCTCTCATCCCACCTAAAAGAACAGTCATTTCGACAGCAGTCAGCCCCATTAATTGAGCTCGATCAAGAAGGAGTTCCTCACCACTCTCAGTGTAGTTCTCTTTTTTCCAATTTCGAAAACCATCATGGATCGGCTCTAGTTGAGCGAAAGACTCCACATCTGTCATTTCCTGAGTGGCATCACCTCGACCTGGGTTGAAAGGAACAGAGGCTTTTGATCCAGCCGCCTCAATTGCCATCTCTAATCCCACGTTTCCAGCAAGGACGATGGTATCAGCCACACTCGCTCCTGCTTCTTCAGCAAGAGGCTCAAGAACACCCAGTACTTTGGATAAACGCTCCGGCTCATTTCCTGCCCAATCTTTTTGAGGAGCTAGTCGAATACGAGCACCGTTCGCTCCACCACGAAGATCAGAGCCACGATAAGTTCGGGCACTGTCCCAAGCAGTAGCGACTAATTCTTGAACGCTGAGACCACTCGCTTTAATTTTTGCTTTGAGAGCATCGACGTCATAGTTGGAGCTACCAGCAGGAACTGGATCTTGCCAGATTAAATCTTCCTTTGGTAAGTCATGACCAATGTATCGATTTCTTGGTCCCATATCACGGTGAGTTAACTTAAACCATGCACGAGCAAAGGCATCTTTGAAGTACTCATGGTCTTTGTAGAACTTCTCGGAAATCTCTCGATAGATTGGATCTTTGATCATCGCCATATCCGCATCAGTCATAATAGGGTTGTAGCGAATAGATGGATCTTCAACATCGACCGGCTTGTCTTCTTCTTTAATGTTAATTGGTTCATACTGCCAAGAACCCGCAGGGCTCTTCTTCAATTCCCAATCATAATTAAAGAGCATGTAAAAGTACCCGTTATCAAATTTCATTGGCTCTGTTGTCCAGGCACCTTCAATACCAGAAGTGACGGTATCACGACCTACACCACGGGAGGAGTTGTTCATCCAGCCTAATCCTTGTTCATGGATATCTGCACCCTCGGGCTCGGCCTCTAGGTTCGCTCCATCGCCGTTACCGTGGGCTTTACCAATTGTGTGACCACCCGCCGTTAAAGCCACCGTTTCTTCGTCATTCATTGCCATACGAGCAAAGGTTTCTCTTATATGTTGCGCTGTTTTTAGAGGATCAGGGTTACCCTCAAATCCTTCGGGGTTCACATAAATCAACGCCATGTGGTTCGCCGCTAACGGCCCTTGAAGAGAAGAGGGATCATTTTTGTCGTCGTGACGATCCGATGCTAACGCTTCTGCTTCTGGTCCCCAGTAAATATCTTTATTCGGATGCCAGATATCTTCACGGCCATAAGAAAATCCAAAGGTCTTAAAACCAGTAGATTCATATCCGATATTTCCGGCTAAGATCATTAAATCAGCCCAGCTAATTTTGTTACCGTACTTTTTCTTGATCGGCCATAGGAGTCGACGAGCTTTATCTAAGTTCGTGTTATCTGGCCAGGAGTTTAAAGGAGCAAAACGATGATCACCGGTACCACCACCGCCACGACCATCAGCTGTACGATACGTACCCGCACTGTGCCATGCCAATCTCACCATGAGTCCTGCATAATTACCCCAATCTGCTGGCCACCAATCCTGACTTTCTTTCATCAGTTGATGCATATCAGCTTCAAGAGCTTTGTAGTCTAATTTTTTGACTTCCTCACGATAGTTATAAGAACCATTAAAAGGTTTGGTCTTTTGATCGTGTTGGTGGAGAATATCGAGGTTTAAATTTTTTGGCCACCAGTCGACATTTCCTTTTTCTTTATTTGAGTTTGCCCCGTGCGCGACAGGACATCTAGCTTCACTCATGCTTTTTCTCCTTTTTGATTATTTGGTGTTGAGGAACACGATGGACATGTCCCCCAAAAAACTATTTCGGCCTCATCAATTTCAAATCCGTGTTGATCGTCGACGTGCAAACAGGGTGCATGACTTTTGCAAGTTACGTCCGTCACGCTTTGACACTCACGACAAATAAGATGATGGTGATTATCGTTCACTCGGGTCTCGTAGAGAGATGAACTACCCTTAGGCTTAATCTCTCTTAGAATTCCCTTTTCCACTAAGGCACTGAGGTTGTTGTAAATCGCCTGCTTGGAGGTTGTCGCAATCTCTCCTTTAACGTGCTGATAGATTGTATCGGCATCAGAGTGAGGATGATGATGAAGAACCTCTAAAACAGCGAGTCGAACAGAAGTAAGGCTTAAATCCTTTGATTTTAAAAGTTTTTCGATTTCTGTTTGCATCCAATTAGGCTATTCAAAATATTGAATTAGTCAATATTTTTACTTAGTCCATTTAATTTAAGAGTGGATAATTTTAAACTTTAAGTTTTGTAATCAAATTCTCTAAAACCCGAACGGCTGCTTGCATGTCATTTTCCTTTGAGAACTCTTTTGGGTTATGACTGAGCCCATCTTTGCTTTGGACGAACAACATTGCAATGGGACAGAGATCGGACATCGCTGATGCATCATGTGTAGCCCCTGAAGGAATCTTCATTAATGGATAATTCAAGTCTTTTACTGATTTAGATAAGGCACCGGTCAGGTGTTTATCACAAAGAACTGCTTTTTGATCATAGGTTCTTTTGAACTGACAAGAAAGGTTACGAGAACGACATATTTTTTTAATGATGCTCGCTATCTCTTTTTGAATGTTTACTCGTTTTTTATTATCAAGACTACGAGACTCTACGGAGATTGTTACTTCGCCTGAAATGACGTTAACAGCATTAGGAGTATTTTGGACGCTCCCCACCGTGATAATGATGTTCTTCGTTGTTCGAGCTTTTTTCTAAGACATAAATAATTTCAGCAGCTCCTGCGAGTGCGTCTTTACGAAGGTTCATCGGGGTAGTGCCAGCATGACTTGCCTTACCTTTTATTGTACATATATATCGAGTGATCCCCGAAATACCAGTAACTACACCCACGGGTAATTTATGTTTTTCTAAAACAGGTCCTTGCTCAATATGTGTTTCGACAAATCCGATGATAGACTTTTTCGATCTTTTTAATTGGTTGAGTTTTCTATGATTACCACCAAAGTTATTTAAGGCTTGTTGAATAGAAATTCCTTTGGAGTCCTTAAATTGGATATCTTTCATTTTGAAAGTTCCAGCTAATACTTGGGGTCCCATAAGAGCTGTAGGAAAACGAACTCCTTCCTCATCAGCAAAGGCCACACACTCGATGTGAAAAGGAAGTTTAGTTTTCTTTTGATGAAGCTTTTTAACCGCTAAAATAGGTAATAATACACCCATTATCCCATCAAACCGCCCCGCATTAATCACACTGTCTTGATGTGATCCTAAAATCAACGTCTTTGCATTTTTATTCGAAGATTTATAAGTCCCAATCAAGGTCCCGGCTGCATCGAGATGAACTTGCATCCCAGCATCTTTCATCCATTGAGTAATTATTTTATTAGCTTGTTTATGCTCTTTGGTAAAGGGAAGTCGGGTAACTCCTTGCGAGGGTTGAGAGCATTGAGCAATAGTGTTGAGTGTTTTTAAAATATTCATTTGTACCGATAGGGATTGTTTCGCGTAGGGACGGTCTTAGTCCATTCATAGTAATCACCACTAGTTATCTTTTGATAGAGAAGGTCTAATTGAGTAATTGGATCTTCATGGTGATCGATGCGAAGTGATAAAGGCGCTTGATCAGGATGTAAGATTAACATCGCTGCAGATAATAATCCTCGCTTATCGCCTCCTGCTTGCGCTCCTTGCTTGAGACACTCTAAAAGTCTTTCTGCTAAGGGAAGGATTGTGTCAGCTTTTTGGTAATAATCTTTAATAGAAGAAATAACTTGATCTCCTCCTAACATATTCCCTGAAGTAACAAAATTATCTTCATGAAAGTCATCAATGATACTTTCATTGTTTTTTCCAGAATATACTGCGGTTTGTCCTTCAATGGATAACATGGAGATTTGACGGTATTCTAAACCCTGGTCTTTTTGTTGAACAGCCTGGATGATGCATCAGGTTTTTCTCCCACATTCATTTGGGCCAGCATTTGATCACCAAGAATGGTGCTAGCGGAAGCTCCTTGAGAAGCACTCATGCCTATTTTGATATCTCCTCGAAGTACCCAACCTCCCACACAATAACTTCCAGTGGTGGCAACCCCCCCAATGGTCCCTGTTTTAGGATCTCGAGCTAAAATTGAATATGTCATATTGTAATAATTGAGTATGTCATATTGTAATAATAGGATCTCGAGCTAAAATTGAGTATGTCATATTTTAATACATAAATATTTTGATCTCTAAGACCATATCAGAGACTGAAAACCAGAAAAATCAACTTCTCTATTAAAAATCAAAAAAAATCAATCATTTTTTTTTAAATTCAGGGGGTTGATCTGATTTTAAAAGAAGTGTTAGAATTAAATTGTATAAATGAGGAGGGATTACCTATGCGTAATGTACATATGTACGCTCAAAATTTGAAAAAATCACTCGCTACTCTTATAGCTTTTGTATTTTTTGGATTTTCAGCCCAGGCAAACGACGTTCTTGTCGTTGGTCAAATTGCCGAACCTAAAGCTCTGGATCCAGCTGCAGTTACTGCAGTGAATGATTTCAGAATTTTGATGAATATCTATGATGGTCTTGTTCGCTATAAAGATGGAACTTTAGAAGTAGAACCAGCCCTCGCAAAAAGTTGGACGATTAGTGATGATGGTACCGAGTATACTTTTAATCTTCGTTCAGGAGTAAAATTCCATGATGGAACTTCTTTTGAAGCTGAAGATGTTAAGTTCAACTTTGATAGAATGTTAGATGAAAATCATCCATACCACGATACTGGACCTTTCCCACTTTCATTCTTCTTCTCTGCAATTACATCTGTAGATGTGATTGATGATTTAACTGTGAAGTTCACTCTGAACGCATCTTATGCTCCATTCTTATCAAACTTAGCTTATCCAACAGGTTTGATCGTGTCTCCAGATGCAGTAATGAAGCACGGAAAAGATTTCGGAAGAAATCCTTCTGGTACAGGTGCTTTCCAATTTAATGAGTGGAAATCTAATGAGCGTGTTGTTGTAACTCGTAATGCTGACCATTGGGATGGACAAGCTGGTGTAGATGCAGTGATCTTTAGACCACTGACAGACGGTAACACTCGTGTAGCAGAAATGCTTGCTGGCGGTATCGATTTAATGGTGGAAGTTCCTCCAACATCACTAAGCGAGTTCAGTGGTTCTGAATTTAGCGTTGTTGAACAAGCTGGACCTCACGTTTGGTTCTTGATTTTAAATGCGAAAGAGGGACCTTTTGCGGACAAGAAAGTCCGTCAAGCGGCTAACTACGCGATTAATAAAGAAGCTATTGTGAATGACGTGTTAGAAGGAACAGCTGCAGTCGCAGCGGGACCAACTCCTCCTGCGTTTGCATGGGCTTACAATAATGATCTTGAGCCATATCCATATGACCCTGATAAAGCAAAAGCACTAATCGCTGAAGCAGGTGCCGAAGGTGCAGAGCTTACATTCTTTGTGACTGAAGGTGGTTCAGGTATGTTAGATCCTGTTGCGATGGGTACAGCGATTCAAGCTGACTTAGAAGCAGTTGGTTTTGATGTGAAGATCGAGACTTATGAGTGGAACTCTTTCCTTGGGGAAGTGAACCCAGGTCTTGAAGGTAAAGCAGACATGGCAGAGATGGCTTGGATGACAAATGATCCAGACACTCTTCCGTTCTTAGCGCTACGTACACAATCATGGCCAGAAGAGGGTGGATTTAACTCCGGTTATTATTCTAATCCTAAAGTAGATGAACTTCTTAACGCTGCTCGTTCTTCAACAGATCAAGCAGAAAGAGCTCGTCTCTATCAGGAAATGCAAGTCATCGTTCAAGATGACGCTCCTTGGGTCTTCGTTGCAAACTGGAAACAGAATGCCGTTACTAATAGCAGCGTCAAGAACTTCAACTTGCAGCCTTCATTCTTCTTACTTCTAAAAGACGTCGAGAAGAACTAGTAATCTTTAATTCTGCGAGCCGCTTCGGCGGCTCGTTTAGATCTTTTTTTTCGTAGCCTATGAGATATTTGATGAACCGATTACTATCGGCGATCCCCGTCGTCTTAGGTATTACGATTATTGTCTTTTTAATTATCTCTCTAATCCCCGGTGACCCAGCAACAGCTATCCTTGGATCGTACGCCACTCCTGAAAATGTGGCGAAAATCAATAAAGATTTAGGTCTCGATAAGAGCTTACCCGAGCGATACTTGATCTGGCTCGGGAATATTATCCAAGGAGACTTTGGACGATCATTTTCCTTGAACCGTCCTGTCATTGATGAGGTCATGGAGCGTTTCAACGCCACGCTTATTCTCTCTGGGACCGCTTTTGTTCTTTGCTCCTTTTTTGGTATTTTAGTTGGGACGATTTCTGCAGCCCGTCAATATACACTCACTGATAAGTTTATTACCTTTATTGTTTTAATCGGCATCTCTATTCCTTCTTTCTTTTTAGGAATGATGATGATCTTAACTTTTGCCGTTCGGCTCAAGCTCTTTCCCGTCTCGGGGATGTATGCAATCTGGGGTGGAGGAGACTTACCCGATTTAATTAATCACCTCGTCATGCCTTCAATCGCACTGGCAATAGTAGCCACAGGTGTGGTTGCTCGAATATCGAGAAACGCAGTATTAGAAATTCTTCGACAAGACTATGTTCGCACTGCTCGCGCTAAAGGGGTGAAGGAGCGATCAATTTTAATTTCTCATGTGCTGCGTGTAGCTATCGTCACTATTTTGCCTGTGCTTGGTCTTCAAGCAGGTTTTGTTTTATCCGGATCTGTTTATATTGAAATTGTCTTTCAGTGGCCAGGGGTAGGTCGAATGCTCGTCGATGCTATTTTAAAGCGCGATATCATTTTAGTACAAGGAGGGGTGGTCTTTGTCTCCATCTGTTATGTCTTTTTTAATATTGCTGTCGATGTGTTACAGCGGGTACTGGACCCTAGAATTCGATGATCAATTTTCTTAAAATCGTAGCCAAGAACAGACTCGCTGCCTTTGGAGGAATTCTCCTTTTAATTATTTTAACCCTTTCCATCCTAGCTCCTATTCTACCTCTCAAGGAACCGAACATCACCAATACAGCAGATCGCTTTATGGTCCCATTTGAGGGTGGACATATTTTAGGAACTGATCACTTAGGACGAGATCTACTATCTCGACTTTTATGGGGAACACAGCTGAGTTTGGCAGTTGGATTTGCAGCGGCATTCATTGCGGCCACTTTTGGTTCGATTTTAGGTGCCATTGCTGGGTTTTATGGCCAAAAGACTGACAATATAATCATGCGCTTCATCGATATGTTGATGGCTTTTCCTTATATTCTCTTAGCTCTTGCCATTGTGGCAGCGCTGGGTCCAGGATTGTTTAATGCCTTGATAGCCGTGGCTCTCGTGAATATCCCTTTCTTTGCCCGAAATATCCGAGGTGTCACCGTCACCTTGGCCAATAAAGAATTCATTGAGGCAGCCAGACTATCAGGGATGAGTAATCTGAGAATTCTCATTGTTGAGATATTCCCAAATTTGCTTCCAATGATCGTCATTGCTATGTCCACTACCGTGGGTTGGATGATTTTAGAGACAGCAGGTCTTTCCTTTTTAGGATTGGGCTCCCAACCCCCTCAAGCAGATCTAGGATCGATGCTGGGTGAGGCTCGAAGCGCACTCATTACCAATCCCCATACATCATTTGTTCCAGGTATTATGATCTTTTGCATTGTCATTGGTATTAATTTATTTGGTGACGGCGTTCGGGATGCACTTGACCCTCGACTAAAAAAAGGAAGTCTCATCCGACCTCTTCCTCAAACCATTTATGAAGGAGGAGATACTCAACCTACACCTTCCACTAAATTATTATCCGTCCAAAATCTATCTACACAGTTTCATGTTAACCAAGATGTCTATCAATCATCCAATGATGTCTCTTTTGAAATTCAAGAGGGCGAATGTTTAGGATTAATTGGAGAGAGTGGCTCAGGAAAATCCGTCACCGCCCTATCAGTGACTAGTCTTGTCGCCTCGCCACCTGGAGTAATTAAAAAAGGATCGGTAAATTACAAAAACGAAAATCTTCTGGCCCTGCCTTATGAGAAGCTACGATCTATTCGAGGTAATAAAATCTCTTATATCTTTCAAGATCCTCTGACTACTCTACATCCTTTGCACACGATTGGAGATCAGCTCTTAGAAGCCTTGCAAGCACATGACTCCAAACTCTCCATCTCAGAGTCCATCTCAAAATCCAAGGATTTATTGAAGTCAGTTCAAATCCCCAACCCTGATAATGTCTGGGATGTCTACCCTCATCAACTCTCTGGAGGGATGCGCCAGCGTGTATGTATCGCTATGGCTTTAATCAATAACCCAGAATTGATTATTGCTGATGAACCCACCACTGCATTGGACGTCACCGTTCAAGCTCAAATTCTTAATATTCTTAATAGTCTTCGAAAAGAACGAAAGCTCTCCATTCTCTTTATTTCCCATGATTTTGGTGTTATTTCTCAACTTTGTGACCGCGTGATTGTGATGTATGCCGGCTCAATTGTAGAAGAGGGCCCTGTAAAAAATATTATTCAACAAGCTGCTCACCCTTATACCAGTGAACTTATCAAGTGCGTTCCTCAACTCGGCAATAAGGAGCATGCTCTGCACAGTATTCCTGGAAACCCTCCTTCTTTAAACCAACTACCTGAAGGATGTGCTTTCGCTAATCGATGCCAGTATAAACAAGATCAATGCCTGAAGGGGTCGGTGCCTGTCAGCTCTAAAGATAATCGATCTTATAAATGTTTCTATCCCGTGGGAGGTACTGCATGAATGCTTTAGAAGCCATAAACCTCTCGAAAACCTACAGCGATACAGACGGGTTTTTTTTAAAGAACAAAAAAAATATCCGAGCGGTTAACGATATCAGTTTTACTCTGAAGGAAAATCAAACACTAGGTATCGTCGGAGAGTCAGGATGTGGAAAGTCAACCTTAGCTCGAATGCTCGTTGGATTACTAGAGCCCAGCTCAGGGACCATTAACCTTCAAAATAAAAATATTCAACAGTACCAACGTCAAGAATTAGGTCAGGTCATCCAATACGTATTCCAAGATCCCTTAAGTAGTCTTAATCCTAGAAAAACTATTTACCAATCATTAGCAGCGCCTTTAAAATATCTCCATCAACAAGATAATTCTCTTATCAAAGAGAAGATGTTATCAGTAATGGGTGAAGTAGGATTAAAAGAAGAGTTTCTCGATCGCTATCCCCATGAATTTTCTGGAGGCCAGGCGCAGCGAATTGGTATCGCTCGAGCGCTTTTGGCTGATGCTAAAATTCTTATCCTCGATGAGCCTGTCTCAGCTCTTGATGTTTCGATCCAGTCGCAGGTCCTCAATCTTCTCAATGACCTGAAGCGAAAATTTAACCTCTCCTTTATTGTGATTAGTCATGATTTGGCGGTGGTGGAGAATATCAGTGATGAAATTGCAGTGATGTATTTTGGAGATATTGTCGAGCACAACTCCTCAAAGGAAATCTTTCAAAAACCTCGCCATCCCTATACCGAGTTATTGGTCGGCAGTGTTCCTGAGCTTAATAAACAGTTTGCTGATATATCCAATAAGAACACAGAATTACCTGATCCTGCTAATCCGCCATTAGGATGTTCATTTTATTCCCGTTGTTCTTATGGATCCGAGAAGTGTCAAAATACCAAAACACCAATAAATTCAACAAAAAAATTGCCTTTTGTTAGTTGTTTTCACCCTCTTTAAATTAAGAGGAAAGCTTAATATAGACTTTTTGATTCTTAATCTCAGTTAGAAATTTTCTCGCTTTAATCTTTCGATCAACAATGAATTCACCGGTTTTGATATCAAACTCCCAGCCATGCCAGGCACAGCGAATAATTTCATTTCTCTGGATATACTCAAACTCATAATCATTCGTCTCTTTGGTAGTACCGCATACTGGCCCTTCGCAAAGAGCAGCACCTTTGTGAGGACAGAGATTTAGTAAAGCATGAATACTTCCATCATTAAGTTTAAAAACTCCAATGGATCTTTTTCCTATTTGAACAATTGTGGCTTTATCCTCTTGAACTTCTTGAATATCGCACAAGTACTGAAAATCTCTCATGCTGCTTTTTCTTGTCGCTTGATTTTTTTATAAACCTCTAGAGCATTATTGCCGTAGATATTTTCCTTCCAGTCATCAGGAATATTAATTTTATTAACTGCATCATAATCCCAGTGAGGATAATCAGAGGCAAACATTAAAGTATTTTTTCCATCCATCGCCTCTAGAGTAGCCCACAGATGTCTAACATCTGCTGGCTGTTCAAGGGGTTGGGTTGACATACGAATATTCGATTTAAAATATTCTGAGGGAAGTTGTTTTAGCCAAGGAGTTTCTTTTCGAAGAGCTTTGTAATTAGCATCGAGCCTCCATAAAACAGATGGTACCCAAGCCACGCCACATTCAATGATGACTACTTTTAAATCATTCCATTTCTCAAAGACACCTTGGGCAATCAAACTAGCCATATGGGTCATGGCTGATTGAGGTAGAAGGGCATGTGTTTCCCAGAAGAAAGTTGTTGGTCCAGCTCCAATCGGATTAGCATTAACTCCTCCTTGTCCACCTAAGTGCAAGGCAAAAGGTAAATTCATTTCATGACAGGCTTCATAGATGGGATGATAAAACGGGTCGCCATAAGGTCGACTAGCGCCGTGACTAACGAGGACCTGGATTACTCGTTCATGACCACCCACACGTCTAATCTCTTCAGCTGCACCAATCGGATCATGGGGTGCTACAACAATCGATCCATAGAAGCGAGGATCTTTTGGGATCCAGTAATCAATCATATAATCATTATAAGCCTTACAAAGAGCTGAGGCGTAATAAGGGTTGGCAAGAGTAGAGACTTCTATAGGCTCATCGCCTGTTAGGATAGCAATATCAATGTTATGTAGATCGAGGTGTTTTTCCTTCATTATCAAGTAATTATCGTCTTCATTTACGGGATTGATGTCTTTTCGAGCAAACCCTTCGGGATGAAACCAAGGTCGATGTGCGTGCGGAAAAGCTCCCGGAGGTCCAGTTCTTTCACCTCGAACAAACATGTCTTTAAATAACCCGTCCATATAGGGTTCGAGCACTCGGGCATCACACCAATAATTATGGCAATCACAATCGACTATAAACATCGCCTTACTCCTAATTCCAAGAAAATGCTAATCTAGAATTATATTTTCGTAAATCCTAAAATTTAACCAATGATCGGAATAATGATTATCCCAAATAAGAGAACTCCGAGACTAAATATCAATCCAATTATAATTGATGAGCTGGAGAGATCTTTTAATTCTCTAATTCTAATCGACAGACCTAAAGCAATGATCGCAAACCCGAAGAGCGCTGAGACTAGTTGATGGTTCCAAACAAGTATTTGATCCCAAATGGAAGAAGAGACTAATATCTGATCACAAATAGTTCGAATAAAAATGAAAAATATAAATCCATAAACAAATGAAGGGATATTTTTTGATACTTGTTTTAATAAGCCTGTTTGGTTAAGGCTATTTGATTGAACTTTGATAGCAAGATAAGGAATAAGCAAAGCCAGGAATAGATTTCTGATTAATTTTGTCAAAGTGGCGGTTTCCAGAACAACAGAGTTTCCATTGATATCAAAATGAATAAGAGAGGCAGCGAGGACTTGGCTTGTATCATGAATTCCTACTCCTAAAAATAAACCTTTAGAGATTTCAGTAGAAAAGAACCATTCTACAAAAAAAGGATAGGTAAAAACACCAATACTCCCCCATAAAACAACAATTAAAATAGCAATAGCCACATTTTGTTCTTTTGATTTGATGACGGATGATGAGGCCATGATTGCGGTAACACCACAAATAGCTGTTCCAATTCCAATAAGAGCAATGAGCTCTTTTTCTTTAAAAAATATTCTCTGTAAGATTAATCCTAAAACAAAGACTATTAAAAAAACACTAATAATGAGCGTTAGGGAATTAAACCCTACATTCAAGACTTGAACCAAACTGATTTTTAAACCCAAAAAAACTATTGCAATTTGAAGAATATTTTTTTTGACATAGTTGGTTCCACGCACCCAGCTGGATGGAAGGGAGACTAAATTGCCAATAATTATTCCTATAATAAGACACAAGAGACTGACTGGTATTGCAGCAAAACCAATCATCTGAGCTAAGGGCTCACTGATTAACAAAATTGCGAGATAAATACCAATAATTAATGATATTCCGAACCAAAATCCATTCATTTAGAAAGGAGTATCTTTTATTTTGAGGGTGTCAATCATCTTACTTGAAACGTTGTTATACAAAAAAAGGATACCTGTGTAAGATAGAATTTATGTATTACGAATTTCTAGTCACTCACTTAGATGCACCTTTCTTATTATTGTCAGCGGTGACCACAGGCCTGATTATTCGTATTTTTTATAACGCCTATATGAAATTGAAGCTAGCAATGCGGGTTCTAACCTCTGTAGTTTTTTTTATTATAAACGCCATTATGGTCGTCCCTGGCATCGTCTTCTTTTATAGGTGGATTATGTTATGTGGCTTCTACCAACCCAACGGCGCTTTTAATTATGATAATGGTTGTAGCGGAGATGTTTTTAGTCTACTTGCTCCAGGGCTGATTTTACTGTCGTAAACATCTCATCAATCTGACTATCTTGAACAATCAACGGTGGGGAGAAAGCTAGCGTATCACCATTAGCTCTTACCATTAATCCCATATCCCAGGCTTTTTTCATGACTTCAAAACCGCGAGCACCCACAGCATTTCCTCTAGGTTCTAATTCGAGGGCTGCGATCACACCGAGGTTTCTGATATCGATAATGTGTTTGGTTCCTTTGAGAGAATGAGCCGCTTTTTCAATCTTTGGGGCTTGCTCACCCGCGTGCTCAAATAATCCCTCTTCTTTATAGATGTCTAATGTTGCTAGTGCAGCTGCACAAGCAACGGGGTGTCCAGAATATGTATAGCCATGGAAGAGCTCAATAGGAGCATCCGCATTTTCTAACATGGACTCATAAATATAATCTTGAACAATAGTAGCGCCCATCGGAATAGTCGCGTTAGTTAAGCCTTTTGCGCAAGTAATAATATCTGGAGTAACTCCAAAGTAATCAGAACCTGTTGCTTTTCCTAATCTTCCAAAAGCTGAAATTACTTCATCAAAGATCAGAAGAATGTCGTGTTTGGTACAAATCTCTCTTAGTCTTTTTAAATATCCCTGAGGCGGGGGGAGTACTCCTGTAGATCCAGCAATCGGTTCAACGATTACGGCTGCTATTGTTGAGGCATCATGGAGTTGAACTAGGCGCTCCAAATCATCGGCGAGTTCAGCGCCATGTTCTGGTTGACCTTGAGAGAACGCATTGACACTTGGATTATGAGTATGACGTAAATGATCCACACCACTTAGCATCGAGCCAAAATACATTCTGTTTTTCACCATACCACCAACACTAATACCGCCAAAGCCAACACCGTGATAACCACGCTCGCGGCCAATCAATCTTGTTTTTGAGGAGTGACCTCGTGCCCGTTGATACGCAAGTGCAATCTTTAAGGCACTGTCGACAGCTTCGGATCCCGAGTTAGAAAAGAAAACATGGTTCATTCCCTCGGGGAATATTTCTGCTAGACGATTAGCTAGTTCAAACTGTTTAGGATGACCGAATTGGAAGGGAGGAGAGTAATCAAGTTCTTCAATTTGTTGAGTAACCGCTTCTTGTATCTTTTTTCGACCATGACCAGCGTTCACACACCATAGACCTGCTGTGCCATCAAGAATTTGACGATTATCATCACTGGTAAAGTGCATATCTTTCGCTTTAACAATAATGCGGGGATCTTTTTTAAAGGTCTTATTAGGCGTAAAGGGCATCCATAAAGACTCAAGATTATTCGGCTTACTCATGCTTCCTCCAAGAAACTCATTTTATAGGAAAACTCTATTCCTTCTCGAAATACTGAGCAAGCGCAATTATGACGTACTTTTGGTGATTTAAATTATCTGAAAAATGGTTCATTTATAATGATTTTATGGTGGTCTTTTGGCTCAATCGTACTATTTTGAGTTATGTCTGAATTATCCATTCAATTAAAATGGCAGCTTGGAGAAGGAGAGCTGGTTCAAGGTAAGTACTCTAATAGCCACGAGATTACCTACAATGATCAATTTAAACTGACAGCTGATGCAGCACCAGATTGGGGTGGTGATATAGCTAACACAAATCCTGAGCAGGCTCTGGCTGCTTCTATTAGTAGTTGCCATATGATGACTTTTCTAGCACTTGCCTCCAAAGCGAAATGGCCAGTATCTTCTTATGAAGATAAAGCTGAGGCTTTCCTTGGAAAAAATTCCAAAGGCCAAATGGCCGTAATTAAAATTCGATTAAATCCTTCTGTTCAATTTAGTGATGGGTTTACTGTGAGCGAACAAGAGATGAACGAGATGCATGATCGATCTCATCGTTATTGTTTTATTGCTAACTCCCTTTCTGAGGAAGTAGAGTTTGAGGTAAGTTTATAAATCATGAGCAATTATTCTCTTATCCAAATTAATGATCTAGATAAGGGAGTAGTGAACATTCAATTAAATTCACCTGATACTCAAAATACTCTCTCTGAAAAAATGATTGGTGAACTACAACAGGCTCTTGATGAGCTCCAACAAGGACCAAGTAAAGTAATTATTCTAAGCTCAACAGGAAAAGTATTTTCAGCAGGTCATGATTTAAAGGAACTAAAAACTGCTCGATCTCAGTCTGATCAAGGTCATGCGTATTTTCAAAAAATCCTCAAACAATGCTCTACCATGATGCAATCTATTGTTAACCATTCCAAACCAGTGATTGCTCAAGTGGAGGGTGTAGCTACCGCTGCTGGTTGCCAGTTAGCTTTGAGTTGTGATTTAGTTTATGCCAGCTCTAATTCTGTCTTTGCGACACCAGGTGTAAATATCGGATTATTTTGCTCGACACCGATGGTAGCTTTATCACGCAATGCCTCTTCCAAGCACGCCATGGAGATGCTTTTAACAGGAGATCCTATTTCTGCTACCGAAGCTGCACAAAAGGGAATTATCACTCAGTCATTAGAAAGCACCGAAATAGAAAAGCATGTATTAGAAAAAGCTAATAAAATAGCCTCTAAATCTCTAAAACTCTTAAAAAGGTAAGGGGCCTATTATCGTCAAAGCGAAATGCCATTGGATCAAGCTTATGATTACGCCTCTAAGGTAATGGTAGAAAATATGCTGGAGCAAGATGCCAAAGAGGGTATTGATGCCTTTTTAGAAAAAAGAACTCCCCAGTGGGAGGAGTAGTTTTCGTTTATGGTTAACCCCTACAATCAAAACCTCGACCCCAATCCTGCTAACTATCAACCTCTTACTCCTTTATCCTTTCTAGAACGGGCCTCAGATGTTTTCCCTGATTTTATCGCCATCATTCATGGATCACAAAAATTTACATATAAAGAATTTTATACGCGCTCTAAACAATTAGCTTCAATTCTCTCTCAACGTGGAATGACCCGAGGGAGTACGGTTTCCACTCTATTAATGAATACTCCACCTATGCTTGAGGCTCATTATGGTATCCCTATGTGTGGTGCAGTTATCCATGCCATTAATACAAGATTGGATCCAGCAACTATTGCATTTCAATTAGATCATGCTGACTCAAAAATTTTGTTATTTGATCATGAACTATCTTCAGTCATTCTTGAAGTTTTAGGATTGTGTAAAGTAAAACCCTTATTGGTTTGCTACCAAGACAAGCAAGTGGATACAAAAGACCCATCTAAAGACAATATCTTAAACTCTCATAGTGTCATTGATTATGAAGAATTTATTCAACTAGGAGATCCAGATTATAAATGGTTGATGCCAGAAAATGAATGGGATGCAATTTCTGTAGGGTATACATCAGGAACGACGGGCGACCCTAAAGGAGTCGTCTCTCATCATCGCGGTGCTTATTTACTAGCCCAAGGAAATGCCCTTGTCGCTTCTATGCCCAAACACTCCGTTTATCTTTGGACACTTCCCATGTTTCATTGTAATGGGTGGTGTTTTCCTTGGACTTTATCTGCAATTATTGGAACTCATATATGTCTCAGACAAGTGCGAGCAGAACCTATTTGGCAAAACATAAAAGACCACAAAGTTAGCCATTTATGTGGAGCTCCTATTGTCATGTCCATAATTCTCTCATTGGAAAACCAACAAGATTATCAACCAGAACATCAAGTTCAATTTTTTACTGCAGCAGCCCCTCCCCCTGAGAGTGTATTAAAGCAAATGTCAGAGGCAGGATTTTTAGTTACCCATCTTTATGGATTAACAGAGACTTATGGACCAGCGGTTATTAATGAATGGAACAACGATTGGGATGGTTTAGATATGACCTCTCAAGCCTCACTGAAAGCCCGCCAAGGAGTTAGATATCTTCCTTTGGAACATTTGCAAGTGCTTGACCCTGATACTCTTAAACCTGTTCCTGCTGATGGGAAAACAATTGGGGAAGTAATGTTTCAAGGAAATATTGTAATGAAGGGATATCTTAAAAATAAAACAGCCAATGAAAAAGCTTTTGCGGGAGGGTGGTTCCACTCTGGTGATTTAGCTGTGATGCACCCTGATGGATACTTGCAATTAAAAGACCGTTCAAAAGATATTATTATTTCTGGGGGTGAGAATATATCCTCTATCGAAATAGAAGAAACCCTTTTAAAGAATGAAGGAGTTAGTGCAGCTGCTGTCATTGCTGTTGCAGATGAAAAATGGGGCGAAGTTCCATGTGCTTTTATTGAAATGAAAACTAATCATCAATGGAAGGAGGGTTTAGCGCGATTGTGGTGTAAAGAAAAATTAGCATCATTTAAGGTACCTAAGTATTATTTTTTCGAAACAATTCCCCGAACCTCAACAGGTAAAATTCAAAAATATTTATTAAGAGAAAAAGCGAAGAGTTTGGTCAGTAATTGAGGGTAACCTGTAAGGAAGCTACCCTCAAATTTTCATCATTACATGCGGGCACCTATGATGCCTACAACTAGCCAAATGATCATGATAAGGAAGGGGTAATAACCTGAGAACATATCTGCCATTTTCTACCTCCGTGATTCTTTAGAGTAAATAATATGCAATTTATGCATATTTAAAAACTAAAAATCCCAAATTTATTGAAAAAAAATAGTGAATAAATCAAAAATATATGCATTTTGTGGATATCTAAACGGTCGTTGTTATTTTTAGGTGATTATAATAAGTATAACTATCTAATGAGCGTGGAATCCAAAATTATTCAATATCTAATGGAAAATAAAATAACTGTTTCTACTGCTGAGTCTTGCACAGGGGGAATGCTAGCATCAAAATTTACAGCTCAAGCAGGTATCTCCAAAATTTACCAAAGTGGGATGATTACATACTCCAATGAGGCAAAAATCAAATATCTTAAAGTTTCCCCATCAACGCTCAAAAGTCAGGGAGCAGTGAGTAGGCAGGTTTGCTCTCAAATGTGCTTTAATCTTCATAAAATAACTAAAAGCAAAATGACTTTTTCAACTACTGGGGTAGCTGGTCCGGGTGGGGGGACTAAAGGCAAACCTGTTGGCTTAGTATTCATTGGCATTTGCTTTGATAAAAATATTTATATTGAACAACTGAAGTTTTCTCCAAAACTATCTCGATTGCAAATACAAAAAGCGACTGTCAAAGAATGTTTCCAATTGGCTAGTGATATTATTCATGGCATATAAAAAAAATTATAACAGTCTTTTACCTGATGACTTTGTTCTTTCAGAGGAATTTGAGTCTATTGTTGAACAGTTAGAGAACACCAAAGACCATTTTTATATTACAGGAAAAGCAGGGAGTGGTAAGTCTACACTCTTAGCTTATTTTCGGTCAGTTACCCAAAAACACCGCCGTCCTTGCGCCAACTGGAGTTGCGGCTATTCGAGTTAAAGGACAAACCATACATTCATTTTTTGGTTTTCCACCAAAAGTAATTCAAACACGACATATTAAAAAAGTAAGACAAATAGAATTACTTCAAAATCTCGAAACCTTAATTATTGATGAGATATCCATGGTCCGAGCTGATGTCTTCGATGCCATTGATTATTCTCTTCGCGTCCATCGTAAAAAACTAACCCAACCTTTTGGAGGAGTACAAGTCATCGTTTTTGGAGACCTTTTTCAATTACCCCCAGTTGTCAATATGGATGAGTCTAGTTTACTTGAGAGAATTTATCCAAATGGTCAATTTTTCTTTCATTCTAATATCTTTCAAGACGCGCAGTTTAAAACCCTTGAATTACAAAGCATTTATCGTCAAACCGATGATCATTTCATTTACCTATTAAATGCTGTGCGCGATGGATCTATTACCAATTCTCAAATTGATAATCTTAATGACTCATTAGTAGATAACTTTGAAATGGATGAGGGGAAGATCATTTTGACCACAACCAATGCTCGTGCGAGTGGAATTAATCAAAATTACCTCAAACAATTAAGCAGCGAAGAATTCTCTTATCGAGCTCAAGCCACTGGACAATTTTACAAAGAACTTTTCCCAACGGATGAAGTGCTCAAACTCAAAAAGGGAGCTCAAGTGATCATGATCAAAAATGACCCTGAGAAGAGATGGGTTAATGGCTCAATTGGAACCATTCATGATATTGCTGAGAAAAAGATCAAGGTTAAAATTAATCATAAAATCTATGAGGTCAAAAAGGAGAAGTGGGATCGTATTCAATATTCCTATGACGATGATCAACAAGAAGTGTTAGAAAATGTGACGGGTTCTTTTAAGCAGTATCCCATGAGACTTGCCTGGGCGATTACTATTCATAAAAGCCAAGGCCAAACATTTGAAAAAGTTATTATAGATATGAGCCAGGGTTCTTTTGCTCCCGGACAACTATATGTTGCATTGAGTCGATGCATTAGCTTAGAGGGAATTGAGTTACTTCGACCTTTGAAAAAATCTGATGTGATCGTCAACAAACAACTGATAGGATTTCAGGACCGATTAATCTAATGAAAGCAAAACAAATCATCTATGCCATTACGGTTTTTACGATCATGGGAATTGCGCTCTATGTGGCTTCTACTTTTGAGTATTATGGTTTTTATGAAGAGTGTAAAATGGAAAGCAATTCTCAAGGTGGGATTGAGGCTTGTGTCGACTATAAAATAGAAGAGAGTGAAAAATGATTTATTTAAAAGATAGCTATATTAAAGAATTCCATGCTCCCATTGTGGCGGTGGAGGAAGAAAAATTATCACTGCGGATAGCTGTTTTTACGCCCAAAGTGGAGGACAGCCTGGAGACAAAGGGTCGTGGAAGTCAATGGCCAAAAAGTCAATGTTATCAACACAATTAAGCACGAAAAAGGGATCGCTCATGTTCTTGAAAATGTTATTGAAGGCGCTTCCGGCGATATCCAGGGCAGTATTGATTGGGATCATCGTTTCCGTTTAATGCGGATGCATACGACGATGCACCTATTATGTGCAGCTCTTCCTTATTATGTCACGGGAGGTTCGATTGGTTTGGAGAAAAGTAGAATTGATTTTGACTTGGGAGAGGAGACTTTTGAATTTGAGACCCTTAATCAAATTATCAATGATTTTATTCAACAAGCCCATCCGATTTCATATCAGTGGATTACCAGCGAAGAGCTTGATCAACAACCTGAACTCGTTCGCACCCTTTCTGTTCAGCCCCCTCGAACTAACGGACAAATTCGATTGGTTAAAATTGGAACTATTGATTTACAACCTTGTGGGGGTACCCATGTTGCCAACACAAAAGAGATTGGGGAATTTAAATTTATAAAATATGAGAGTAAGGGAAAAATGAATAAGCGTGTTCAGTTTACCCTTGATTAATGCATAAAGCCTCTCTTAAAGACTTTCTTTTACTAATCGCCCTAGCTGCGATTTGGGGAAGTGCTTTTTTCAATATTAAAATTGCTTCTGACTCCTTTACCCCTATGTCCATCGCATTTGGTCGAATATTTTTTGCCGCGTTGGTTTTAGTATTTTATTGCTGGATCAAAGGAATTAAGATCGATCCTTTTGGCGAGCATTGGTTTTGGTATTTTTCAATCGGTACGGTTAATTTAGTTCTACCTTTTTTCTTTATTTCTTTTGGAATGGTCAAAGTTCAAAGTAACCTTGGTGCTATCTTAATGTCGACGGCTCCAATCTACGCTACTATTTTAGGACAGCTATTTATTCAAGATGAAAAAATTAATACTTCAAAATTAGTTGGAGTAGTCATTGGTTTTCTTGGGATAGTTTATCTATTCTCCGATGATATTTTGATCAACCAATCAAACTTTTTATATGCTTTGATCATTATCTTAGGACCGTTCTGTTATACTTTGGGAGGACTATTCACTCTTCGACTAAAACACGTCAAAAATGAAACTCTGACGTCAAGCTGTCTTGTATGGGGCGTTATTGTTTTGTTACCGTTTTTGTTCATTTTAGAAAATCCAACGGAGATACGACCTGCCTTAATTCCAACTATTTCATTAATTTACTTAGGTATCGTGGCAACAGCGATTGCTTGGTTACTACGTTTCTATCTTTTAAAGCATAATGGCCTTGTTTTTCAGTCTCAAGTTGCATACATCATCCCAATATTTGGTCTGATATTTGGCTACATATTCTTAGGAGAACAGATTACCTACAAAATCATTGTGGCTTTAATTGCAGTGATGATTAGTACGTATTTGATTGAAGAGGTAAATCGGCCAAAACAGTGAAGTCAGTTCCCTAAAGAATATTGCCCTTTGTGTCTTATAATATAAGTTACCTCATCTAGCCTATGACATCTGACACTTTAATCAAAATTGATAATGTTCGAAAAACCTATGCGGGTAAATTTGAAGCCCTAAAAGGGAGTCAATCTTGAAATTAAACGAGGTGAAATCCTAGCTCTTCTTGGCCCCAATGGTGCGGGCAAGACAACTCTTATTAATGCCATTTGTGGTGTTGTGATTCCTACTTCAGGAAGTATCAGTGTTGATGGATTTGATGTCATTAAAGATTTTCAAAAAACTCGCTCGATGATTGGTTTAGTCCCACAAGAACTTCAATTAGAAGCATTTGAAAAGGTATTTCAAAATGTTTCTTATACTAGAGGGTTATATGGTAAAAGAGCTAATCCAGAAATCATCGAAAAAATTTTAAAAGACTTAAGTCTATGGGATAAAAAAGATAATCGATTACGTGAGCTCTCAGGAGGTATGAAGCGACGCGCATTAATTGCGAAGGCACTTAGCCATGAACCACAAATTTTATTCTTAGATGAACCAACAGCAGGAGTTGATATTAATCTACGAAGAGATATGTGGAGAGTGGTAAAACAATTACAAGAAAAAGGCGTGACTATTATTTTAACAACTCACTATATAGAAGAAGCGGAAGCAATCGCTGATCGAGTATCTGTTATCAATCACGGTGAAATTATTCTAACTGAGAATAAAAATGATCTGATGCAAAAAATGGGACATAAACTTTTAACCATTGAACTACAAGAAAAGATAGAAACAATCCCAGACTCCTTAAAAAATTTAACTTAACAATTACAAGTGAAGGACAAGCATTATGCTTTACCTACAACTCTCAGGCTGAAACCACAGGAATTACTACTTTACTTCAAGAGTTGAAAAACTCTGGTCTGAAGCTCAAAGATCTTAAGTCCGATCAGACTTCATTAGAAAATATATTTGAACAATTATTAAAGGAGAGCGCATGAACTGGATTGGCGTAAAAGCAATATATCTTCATGAAATGGACAGAATGAGAAGAACGATCATTCAAAGTATCCTCTCTCCAGTAATCTCAACATCTTTATATTTTGTAGTTTTTGGCTCTGCTATTGGTTCTCGTATCCCTTTAATTGAGGATGTGAGTTATGGATCTTTTATTGTTCCTGGACTGATGATGTTGGTTCTTTTAACTCAAAGCTTATCAAACGCCGCCTCAGGAATTTTCTTTCCTAAATTTCTAGGCACTATTAATGAAATTTATGCCGCCCCTTTATCTTCTTGGGAAATTGTGATGGGTTTTGTGGGTGCCGCCACATCAAAATCTATAATCCTAGGTGTGTTGATTTTGGGCACCGCAAGTGTTTTTGTAGAAATCTCCATAGCTCATCCCTTGGTGATGATCCTTATGCTTGTTTTAACAGCATTGACATTTAGTTTACTTGGTTTTTAATTGGAGTTGTATCCACTAATTGGGAGCAATTATCTCTTATCCCTACTATCATCATTACACCAATGGTTTTTTTAGGGGGTTCTCTTTATTCCATTGCCTGGCTTCCAGAATTTTGGCAAAAAGTATCTTTAGCCAATCCAGTTTTATATTTAGTAAGTGGTTTTCGGTGGAGTTTTTATAATATGGCAGATGTCAGTATAGCGATTAGTCTCTCGATGATTACAATTTTTTGTGTAATGAATTTATCAGCTATCGCTTATATATTTTCAAAAGGGTACAAAATTAAATATTAATTTGATGCCTTATCGAATTCATTGGTTTAAAAAGAATCTTCGATTTCAAGATAACGAAATCTTACTAAAGACAGATAATTCTTCTTCAATTCTTCTCTACATTATTGAACCAGAACTTTGGTTACAAAAAGATATGTCTCAAAGGCAATGGGATTTTATTTGGGAAAGTGTATCATCATTAAAAACAGATTTAGCAAAGCATAACCTACATTTAAACATTCTCTCTGGAGAAGCTTCAGAGATATTTCAAACACTTCATCAAAAATATAGCTTCACCGAAGTAATCAGCGAGCAAGAAACGGGTATCCATTGGACTTTTGAGCGAGATAAAAAGCTAAAATCATTATTCAACAACTTAAATGTCAATTGGATTGAGTATCCTTATTTCGGAGTAAAAAGAGGTAATCATAATCGAGATCATTGGGCTGGATCTATTCAACAAATCTTTAAAAAACCACTGATAAATATGAAAAAATATATCAATCAAAGTTTAATCCTAGATTTTGATGAGCATGAAAAACCTATCAATTTTTATGATAAAACCCCATGTCCTTTCAGACAAAAAGGGGGCAGCCATCAAGCACATGATTTATTGGAGACCTTTTTAGAAAGAAGAGGAGAGAACTATCAAAGAGAAATGTCTAGTCCTATTACAGCTGAGCATAGCTGTTCTCGCCTTTCTCCTCATTTTGCTCATGGGACTCTTTCACTACGACAAGCATTTCAGCTCGCAGAGAAAAAAAGATTTGAGATACAATCGACTAATAAAGTTTTTGCCAAATCCATCAATGCCTTTCTTTCACGATTATATTGGAGATCACATTTTATACAAAAATTAGAAGATGAGCCCAGTATTGAGCTGAAAAGTTTCATCCCTCTTTATGATGATATTCGTGATCAAGATGAAGAAAAACTTCAATCTTGGATTAAAGGAGAAACAGGTATTCCATTTATGGATGCCTGCATGATTTACTTAAGAAATCATGGGTGGATTAATTTTCGAATGAGGGCGATGCTCGCATCTTTTGCTGCTTATAATTTATGGCTAGACTGGAGATATTATGCTCCTCCTCTAGCAGCACTTTTTACAGATTTTGAACCGGGTATTCATTATAGCCAAATTCAAATGCAATCAGGGACAACGGGCATCAATGCCATCAGAATGTACAATCCTTACAAACAATCTGAAGAACAAGACCCGGAAGCTCATTTTATTATCAACAATATTCCAAGTTATAAAAACGTTCCAAAAAACTTATTACATTATCCTGAGACGGTAACTCCTTTTGAGCAACAACTGCTCCCACCTACATGGAAGAACCCGATTGTTAATGTCAGTCAATCATCCAAAAAAGCAAAGGATACCATTTACGGTATCAGGAAAATGATAAATCATAAAACATTAGCAAAATCAGTATTTTTAAAACATGGAAGTCGAAAATCTCATTGAATTGAATAATAATGAAATTACTATTTATTTAACTTGTTACGTCTTCTTATACTTCTTCTCATTCCTTATTTTGCGTTTGCAGATAAACATGTTCCTTATTACAAATCGCTATCTAAATCAGAGTCTTGGCTTCGCCACTATCCTGATTTAAGAGATTTCAAAGAACAAACAGAAAAATTTTTTCTGACACACAAAGGAATGCCCGTCAAAGTGATTGAAGAGTATCAAAGCGTTGGAAATAATTATATTGATTGGTACGAATTGAATTATTCAATGGCATTAAAGGTGGATCTATCACAATCAATTAACCCGAAAAAGAACTTTGTTGGTATTAGAAGATACAGAACTCTATGCCTTAAATTCTTATGATCCTGACTCTTGGTTAACAATTCTCAAAGGAGAGATACTAGCTCCAAAAACTGTTGATTTATTGGAAGTAACTCCAGAGATGTTAAAAGTTAGCATCAGCATTAGTGATCGAAAAGAAATTAAAGGATGGATACCGCGTGATAATCGTGTTTGGGGAGATGACCCTAAAGAAATCCAGCAAGATTTTGATTAAATATATTTTCCTATTTTTTTTCGTGGTAAAAAACACCATGGCCTATGAGGAAGCTAATTATCAGGTAGTTCAAAAATTTGAAAATTTTGAAATCCGCTCTTATCAAGAGCGATATGTAATACAAGTTCGCTATAATAATGAAGATGGGGGGTTTCAAAAACTGTTTAACTATATTTCAGGAAAAAATCAAAAATCTGAAAAAATAGAAATGACCACACCTGTTACTCAATATGCTTCAGGCAATCAACAAGTCATGCAATTTTACTTACCAGACCGTTTTGATCAAAAAAATGCCCCTATTCCATTGAATGATTCAGTAGAGGTGGCCAGCATCAAAGCAGGATATTTTGCAGTTATCCGTTACTCAGGATTTGCTTCAGATAAAAACTTCTTCAAGCATGCTTCAATTTTAAAAAATAGTTTGAAAAAAGAGAATATTGAGTTCAAAGAACCACCCATAAAAGCCACCTATAATGGGCCTTTTACGCTTCCAAATTTTAGAAGAAATGAAGCAATGTATTTAGTTAACTGGAATAATTGAAAAATCATTATTGTTTTTTAAACTATGAAAACAATGAATAGGGATTATCTCAGAAAAGTCCGCTTTTGGCATTAGTGTGGATGAAAGTATGCCTAGCGATCCTTTAGTTTGGGCAAAAAATCAATTTGATACCGTTCCTGATTTTATATGGGAAAAAAAATTACCAACCTTAGACGAGCAAAGAGACAGATATGGCCATTGGGTTTATCAGGACAGAGAAGTCCTAAGAGAAAAACATAAAAATGATCGATTAGCATATGAAAAAGAAAAAGACCATCTTAGAAAAATAACAGGGGAGAGATTTTTTGAGTCTTTAGAATTGTCTGTGAGGCACACGACTGCACTAGCATCTGACTCACCAGCATTTGAGAGGATGTGGCATTTTTGGGGAAATTTTTTTGCTATCAGTGAAAAAGATTTTTTAGCTAGTTTTTCTACAGGCGTTTATCAAAGAGAAATTATTCGTCCTAATATGGTCAATACCTTTGAGGATTTAGTGTATGCAGTCACAACTTCTTGGTGCATGCTTCATCATTTAGATAATGCAGAGAATATAGGACCAAACTCTAAAGAAGGAGTAAGGGAAAATTCTGACAACGACAAACGAAAAGTAGGTCTCAATGAAAATCATGCAAGAGAATTACTTGAGTTACATACTTTATCGCCAGAAGCTAATTATACTCAAGAGGATGTTGTTGAGATGGCAAAAGTAATGACAGGTTGGCGTCATGTATGGAGTCAAAAAAAATTAGAGGCTGGTCCCGTTAAATTTCAGCCTGAATATCATGAACAAGGACCTTATAAAATTTTAGGAAAAGTGTATGACATCAAAGACTTCAATACAGTTAATCAAGGAAAAGAGTTAAAGATTGTTATTAAGGACCTAGCCAACCATCCATCTACTCGAAAGCATATAGCTAAAAAACTTTGTCAGCATTTCGTCTGTGATGAGCCGACTGATGAAATGATAGCTTCCTATCGTAAAAGCATGGGAGAAGAATGATGGAAATTTAATTGAAATTCATAAAGCAACTATGGAAACAGTATTCCAGTATGGACTTAATCATAGAAAATTTTCAATGCCTGAATTATGGCTATTACAGAACGCAAAAATACTAGATTTACATTATTTATATAAGTATCCAAAAGGCTTTGAATTCAATGGATCAAATCCAAATAGGTCGCAAAAATTGGTAAAAGATATTTTATGGGAAATTGGTCACCCTATTTATCGTGCTAAACAACCAAATGGTTATATTGATTTAGAGGATGAATGGTTATCACCCGAATTGATTATTCGCAGACTAGCTGCTGCTCGAAGATGGGATGACATTGCAAACCCTAACGTGGATTATAACCAAGATTATTTTGTAAATGTAATTGAAAAAAATTTTGATCATCCAGAAAATTTATTAAAGCTAGTAAGAGAGACGAATTTTAGCGCTGATCGATTTGCTGTATTTGCTAATAGCCCTGAGGTGATGAGAGCATGAATTGCACAAGGAGAAGTTTTCTTAAGGGTAGTCTAGCTACTATTTTCTTTTCAAACTTCAATGTTCCTCTTTATGGTTCTATTCAAAACCCAAAAAAAAATATTGTCATTATCAGTCTACGCGGAGGTATGGATGGATTAACTGCTGTTCCCGTAAACGATAGCCTTATAGGAAAATATCGATCTGATTTGGTTTTAAAAAATAAACTAAAACTTAATTCAGATTTTTCATTACATCCAAAATTACAAACACTTCACAACTTATGGTCTCAAAATTTAGCTTCTGTCGTTCATGCAACAAATATCCCTTATACTGAAAGATCACATTTTGATGGACAAAATATTATGGAAACAGGGGCACTCAAAGCTTATACCGAAAAAACAGGATGGCTAGGAAGGGGAATGAAATCTGCAGGACTTTATGGATCTAGTCTAGCATTAAGTTTACCAATGCCACTTTTATTGAGAGGGGTAGAAAAGAATAATAATTATTTTCCCACTTGGATGTCTCTTCCAAAAAGAGAAATTATTGAAAGAATAACACGAGCCTATGATGGGGTTGAGCAGGATAAACTCCAAGAGGTATATAATGTGATTATGAATAGACCTCTCACGATGCAAGGTGGTGATGAGACTTTGGACAGTCTTTCAAAAAGAACGGCTCAAATCCTAAAAGATCCTCTTGGGCCTAAAGTAGCTGTATTTGATTTAGAGGGTTTTGATACTCATACTGCTCAAGGAACAGATAACGGAGAACATGCTGAAAACCTTCAAGATGTTGATTTAATTATCAAAAACCTCCATGCTGGTATGGGAGGTGATTTTGATAATACTTTAATTCTTACACTTACAGAATTCGGCAGAACTGTTGAGCAAAATGGAGGTAATGGGACAGAACATGGATATGGATCAGCGATTCTAATGGCAGGGGGTTTATTAAAAAAATCTCAAGTATTTACAGATTGGCCTGGATTAAAAAAAGGTAACTTATTTCAAGGACGTGATTTACTAAGCACCATTGACTCCAGATCTGTTTATGCATCTGCGATGTCAGCTGTTTTTGATGTAGAGTTTGATCGTATTAAAAATGATGTTTTTTGGAATGAAGATATTAAAGATTTAAGTAGCTTATTATTTAGGGTTTAACTTAATTTGTTTGATTTCATGGAAAATATAATAGATTAAAAATTTATTCTCAAACCCATGAGTACAGCATTTTTTAAAATCAAAGAAAGTAGGTTTTTTCAACTCCTAGTTATAACTATTATTTTTTTTAAATTTTGCCTTTCCCATCGGCGTCTTTTACTTAGAGTTATCGATTTTAGTAAAAAATTTAAATTTAAAACCAAATTGATTATTCAATAAACCATATTTTTGTAATAGAAATCACAATCCTTTTTATGGGAGACCCCAAAAAAAATCCAATTTTTCAAAAGTGGGATGGAATTTTTTGATACAATAATAGTTTGTATCTCAAATTCCCCATCCCCTTTTTAATTTCGCTTTTTTTTATTACGATTTCCTAAGAGTATTTCGTGTTTTAAAAATTTAATTTCTGTCATTCCAGAATTAAAAATGATTATTGAGGCACTCCCAACAATCTGAAACTTTTTTTTTTTAGTAAGTCTATTTCCCTTATTTAAAACCCCTTTATTTTTAAATTTCCAATTGGATCAATTTTATTTATGAGGATTTTCCCCAAGTCGGGGGGTTTACAGAGATTACTTATTTCCGGGTTTTTTAAAATTTTTTTTACCCTTCCGGGGGAAAAAAAATTTCAGTTACCATTCAATATTTATTGGTGGGTTTTGGGATATATTTTTTTTACTTCATCATTATCTGTGGGATTACAATCTCAATTGTTAATAGCTATTTTAGTTGATGTTTTATTAAATAAAAAAAAAAACTTTTAATTTTTAATTTTTATAATCAAAAAATATAAAAAAATTGAAATTTAAGTTACTTTTTAAACTTTTCCCTTTTACGCATAGCCCTCTAAAACTTAATTTTTTTTTTTCTGATTCATCCTATAAACCTTTTTTCCCAAAAATTATTAGTGAGGTAAAAATGAAATTAGTAACAGCAATTATCAAGCCCGAAAAAAGGGAAGCTTTAAGACAAGCACTGACTGGTGTTGACATTCAAGGTTTTAACTTTTGGGGTTGAGGCAAAGGATATGGGGGGGCCAGAAAGGCCACACGGGAATTGAAAAGGGGGGCGCGGAATATGAGGTACACTTTTTTTCCAAAATCAAGAGCAGAAGTTCTCGTAAAATTGGGGGTTGATGTCAAAAAATTTTTCACAACAATTTCTAAAGCTTTAAAATCAGGAAGATTGGTGGGGGAAAAATTTATTTTTCCCCGATGTAAAGAAAGTTGTTCGTATTCGAAAGGGAGCGCGGGGGAAGCAAAAAAAGGAGATCCCCTGAAAAAAAAATTATCATTTCTAATTCCATCTTTGTTGTTTGGGAATTTAAAATGGGGAAATGTCCCGAGGGGACAGCTTTTGCCCCCAAACATTCCCCCGTTTATATTTGGGGAATTCTTGTCATGTTTATGGCTTTAGGTTTTGAAAGTTGGGAAACAGGTTTTTTTTTGAAGAAAAATACATCGCTATTTTATTAAAAAAAAATTGCACTTTACTCTATTGCCGGAATTATGTTTTACCCAGTTTCCTTTCAGCTTTAAAGTTTTAGACGTATCAGGTTGATCGGATCGCTAGGGAGGGGCCTTCTTAATCCCTCATCTGACGAACTCGCCCTTCCCAGACGGTGCCGATAATGTTTGCTGCAATTGCAGATACAGGTTATTCAGTTGCATCTGACTGGTTCTTCCAAATGGTATTTTGTGCAACAGCGATTTCTATTGTATCTGGTGCATGTGCTGAGGATTAAAGTTTTTGGGCCCTTTATGATTTTTGCAGCCATTATGACTGGAATTATCTATCCAATCTATGGTTCATGGACATGGGGCGGCGGTTGGTTAGCTGAAATGGGCTTTTCTGATTTTTCTGGTTCAACAATGTTCACTCTGTAGGGGTTTGGGGAGCTGTTGTAGGTTGTCTCTTTTAGGTCCAAGAGCGGAAATAACAAAGACGGAAGATTTTTTCCAATAGGGTGAGAAATATGCCTCTTTCTGCTTTTTGGTACTTTTATTCTTTTGGTTTGGTTGGTTCGGTTTAAGGTGGATCTCAAAGCCCAGGGAAACGCACTTTGACGCAGTTTTAATTTTATTGTTGTTGTAAAAAAAATTGCAGCATGTGGTGGTGTTGGGGGGGGGCAATCATCTTATCTCAAATCATGTTGGAAGGGAAAATTGATTTATCCATTGCCCCCAACGGGGAATTCCGGGCTAGGGTATTAAAAGCGGTCCTGATTTAACCAATCACTTTACTTCAAAGATCTTGGGCCATGGAGGATCGTGTAAAAATTTTGCGATCCCAATTTTTAGAAAAATGAAAATTGATGATGAAATTGGGCGATTTCTGCTCAATTTTTTTGGTTTTTAGGTATTTGGGGAACATTATTTTCCCGGATTTTTGGTGGCGGGAAACCCCCTGGTTCAAATCGTGGTATCTTAGCGGGGAGCGTTCTTTTGTTCCTTTTTGGGCAAAAGGTTTTAACATTCTAAAGGCAAAAAATTGGCCTAAGAGTAGATGAAGAAACTGAAGCAGTAGGATTAGGGAAAAACTGAATTAAAATACCGTTGCTTATCCTGAGTTAATTAATATTTAAAAAATGGGCCATTTAAAAAGGGCCTTTGGGGGGCCTTTTTTTATTTTAAATAATAAAAACTCTCCTTTATTAGAAGATTGAAAAAATCATCTCTGATAACTCCCCTTTAGTGATAGCTACGCCATCACCTTCATTTAAATTGTAATCTTGAAAATTAACATCCCCTTGAACGACATGAATCCAATAATCTTTATCTTTAGAAGGAGTGAATATAACTTCGCCGTCTTTATCGACTATCGAGGCATATATCGTTGTATCTTGATTTATTTCAATCGAATTATCAGATCCATCAGGAGATATGATTTTAGCTAATTTATTGAGCTTATCTTCTTCACTGAAATATTTTTGATTGTATTTAGGCTCAATATCACGTTCTTTGGGCACAATCCATATCTGTAAGAAATGCACTTTCTCAGTAGGAGAGTGATTAAATTCACTATGAACAACACCGGTTCCAGCACTCATATGTTGTACATCTCCTGGTTTGATAACCGATCCAGTTCCCATGCTATCTTTATGCTCCAAGGCACCTTCAATAACATAAGAAATAATTTCCATGTTATTATGAGGATGAGCATCAAAGCCTCTTCCCCCGTCTACTCGATCATCGTTAATAACTCTAAGATTTCCAAATCCCATATTTTGAGGATCATAATAATGGCCAAAGGAAAAAGTATGCTTGCTATCAAGCCATCCAAAATTACTTGGACCTCTCTCCTCACTTTTTCTTATAGTAATCATTAAGCTACTTCCTTTTTATCATCTACGAATAGCTCGTCGATCTGGTTTTTTACAAGTTGAAGCTTAGTACCATCATCACTCATAAGTTGATCGGCAGAAATAAATTCAACATCAGTAATACCAATAAATTTGAGGAAGTGTTTCATCCAAGGAGTAAAAAAGTCTATTTCACTACCAACTTTTGTTCCCCCAGAGGAAATAACAACATAAGCTTTTTTATCTTTTAATAATCCTACAGGCCCATTTTCAGTATAGGAAAATGTCTTGTTTACTCTGGCTACCATATCAGCCCAGGCTTTCAAAACAGCTGGTGCAGAGAAATTGTATATTGGAGTACTGATTACAATAGTATCGTGGTTATTTACATCCTCTACAATGGTATCGGACAATTTTAGAGCTTCTTTTTGTTCAAATGTTTTTTTGACTATCATCAACATAAAGCCCGTTGATTATCTGTTGATTTATAAATGGAATTTCCTCATCAAGTTGTCTTTTAGTTACAGTACTTTTTGAAACACTGGTTAATTGATTGACAAGGTATTCACCTAATTCTGTTGAAATTGAGCCTTCGTTTTTAGGGCTCGTTTTTAAAAATAAAATGTTGCTCATTGTTTTTCTCCTTGAGTGTTATGTAAGCTTTGATATGAAAATTACTAGTAGACAATAAAAACATAGTAGTATATAAAATCATACTGTATGAAAACTGAAAAATGCCCTGTAGAACAAGCTCTTCAAGTAATAGGAGGTAAGTGGAAAATACCCATCATTCATCACTTAAATGAAAAGCCTCATCGATTTGGCAAACTTAAAAGTCGATTAACCAAGGTTACCCAACAAATGCTCTCAAAACAGCTTAAAGAAATGGAAAATGATGGGCTTGTCAAAAGAACAGTTCTCAGTGTGATGCCACCGAGTGTGGAATACTCTTTAACGGATTTTGGAAAGTCAGCTATTCCAGTTCTTCAATCGCTATATAGTTGGAGTACCCACCACGACTCTAAAATAAAAATTTAAATTTAAAAAAAATCATAGGTAAAATTAAAATTAAAAATTAAATTAATCGATCAATTTGATCTGAAATTTTTTTTGCTATCAGGCTTTTCATCGACGCCCATTTTCACTAGTTCCCCCGGGCCATAATAAATATTTATAAAAATTCCATTGTGGGGTTTCCCATAGTCATTCACCATTGATAAAGAGGGTGGCATTATCTCCTTTAACATCATGATCTCGGGTTTAAAAAAAATTTTGTTTGATATTTGAGCAAAATTTTTGACGTCTTCCTCCTCACTTAATTCTTGCTTAAAAGAATTGGAAGGAGTCTAAAGATAATAAGTTTTTATCAAAATACTCCGATGAGATTGGAGAGATTAGCATACTGTTTGGTGAAACCACATCGACTTGCAGTGTTCACTAGCAAAATAGGTTTTCCTTGAAATTCATTAAAATTGATTACATTCCATCAATATCGTTAATAGAAAAATTATAGAGGTTTTGTGCCATACTTGTTTCTGTCATAATTGTGATGATGCTTATAATTTGAATCAGCCACTTCATGACCTTTTATACTTGATGATGGGAAACTAGATTGATCGGATTTCTGATTCAAGCCCGTTTGGACCTAGTTTTAGATGCGAATACCAATCTCGATGAACTACGTCCCAGTCTATTTCTATCCCTAGACCAGGATCAGGGTTCACGGTCACTTCACCCTTATGATCTGTACGAATAAAGGTTTTTGCTCCATGCTCGTGGTCTTCAAAAGGGACAACTTGTTCAAAATAATCACAATTATCATGGCTCAACATAATATGTAAATTCGCTGCTTGACCTAAGGGGTAGGACCAAGACTGAAGCTCAGTATTTTTATTGAAATTCTTCGCTATTTTCATCACTTCTAGGACTTTTGTAATACCGCCTACATAGGTAGTATCTACTCTAGCATGATGAAAAACATCTAATTTGAGAGACTGCTCAATTTGGAAGGGGTTGAGTATGGAGTTTCCTGCACCAATAACAGGTGTTTTAATTTGTGTCGAAGCCATTGATAGCTTTCCCAATCAAAATCATTAAAAGGTGCTTCAAACCAAATAAAATTTAATTCATCTAATTTTTACCTAGAATGAGTGCATCCTCACGATTATATCGCTGCTCACAATCAATCATAAATTTCATATTGGAAATAGCGGACAGACTTTGAGACCATTTGAAGATCAAATTCAACATCACACCATGTATGAAATTTGACGGTATGGAAATGTTGACCTCTAATTTTTTAACAAAGTTTATATATTCATCGATGCTATGAAAAAGGGGAGTAGAGCATAAGAGAAATACTATCTCTTTTTCTTCCCAGAATATCACAAAGAGGTTTATCGAATTGACTTGGCATATCCATCCCACATGCAATATCAATAGAAGAAACAGCAAGAGGGATTGAGTGGAACACAACGAGTTAACATAAATTCAGTAAGCTTAGATCGTTGTTCTAGATTTTTCCAGAATTTCAGGAAATAAATTTCGACAGGCCTCGACAACAGAGTGATCATAATGATGCTCTGTTGGAATAAGAACTCCTCCCACACATTCAATACCAGACTCAGTGGTTAGTTTGACGATGATATTAGCCTCAAACATTGGAGACATATCTTTTGCCCAAATAATTTGAGGGCATTTGATTTACAGCAAACACTTCTGCCGAGATGATATCTAACTCGGCCATTGAAAATTTAAAGCTTTCGAGCTAAGTGGCGAAGCTTCCCATCAGTGGCATCAAACTCTAAATAACATCCTTGAAGGTGACGCATCCCCTCATTGGAGTCATAAGCAGTTCGACCGTGGAGAAGGCGGTGATTATCAAACATCATAATATCCCCTGGCTGAATTTAAATTTGAGCTCAAAATCTGATGCAGAATAAAGCTCACTTAATAACTTTCGAGAACGGTAAAAAGTATTAAGTTTTTCAGTATCAATGGGGGAACATAGTCAACTCGAGTACTTAGCGGACTTGTTTGTAATCTCCATCATCATCCAATTCAATTAGCTCTCCCAAGTTTTCTAAAACAATATCTTTGTCTTGAAATTGATATCGAAGATTAGTTGTCGTCAGTGATTGGAAGGCCTCAGGATCGTTGGTTTTGATATGTTCAGCTACGCAAAACCATCAACAGCGTTGAAAACCACCACTAACTTCATTTTGAAGGCAATGTAAAAATTGAATACCAGGTGCTGTTGGTTTTCGATAAGGATTATCTGTTGAGGAGGTAATGCAATAGGCTTATAGGCTAAATCATTGGGGTTTGGTTTTGACATCACATCAAAATATTCTCCAAAATTTGTATTTTTACTGGACCAATGGAGTTTACAAACTTGAGAAGATATTTGTCTTCAGTGGGCACATTTTTAATAATGACAAATCCATATTTATAAAAATCAATCAAGAGATCGTACGTTGATTTTTTTTCTGCCATTTCTTCTTCAAAATGCGCTTCTGGAAATTGACTTAAGTTTGAGTTCCATAAAATTCTTTTTGGTAAGGACCACGTTTATTTTTTCATCATCCATTTCTAATAAAAGATTATTCATATTATAGAACCCTTCACACCGTCATTAAATTCAATATTAAGCAAATGATCAGAAAGAGTAGCTGATGAAATTTGCAGATCTAAATCTATTGAAGAGGGCTCATATAAACGTTGATGGGTATCTATATCAAAGTACTCATCGCCAGGTAAACGCTCTCTTAGCCAGACTGGATGTAGTTGATAGATTTTATTTTGATGACTCACACTGAGTGAGTTGTTTTGAAATTGAACCTCCATGGCACCACCCTCAAATATAATTCCTTCAAAGATATTTTGCTAAAATAATTTGGTTGTCAATCTAGAAATTATATTTGAATTTGAAAAATAGCTTCTATTTCTACAGAAAAACCAAGAGGTAGAGTTTACTCCCACTGCCGCTCGAGCATGAACGCCTTTTTCGCCAAAACATTCTTCATCAAATCAGAACATCCATTAATGACTAATGGTTGCTTAGTAAAATCATTGGTGCAATTCACAAAGCCCGTTAATTTAATAAGCTGGGTGACTTTATTTAAATCTCCAATCTCATTCTTTAGAGCAGCTAAAATAGCAAGACCACATCTTTGGGCATGCTCTTGAGCTATTTCAAGAGTTAAATCTTTTCCCACAACCCCTTGAGCAAAGGTTCCATCCTCTAAAAGGGGACCTTGGCCTGAAATGTAAGCCATGTTATCTACATCACACAAGGTTTGTAACTTCCCGCAGGTTTTGCTGGATTAGGTAATTGTAGTTCTAATTTTTCAAGATTTTGTTCAACGCTCATTCGAGTTATCTTCTTCCTCTTCAATTTTATTAATAATTTGATCTGTTGCCAACTGCATTCCAACAGGAGAAGCTGTCCTTGGACAATCATGGAAGGGTATTATCTTCATAGATATCACTAGATCGACCAACTCGAATACGAGCAAAGTTGTAAGGAGCAACGATTGCATAAACGACAATCATGTAAATAAAATAACCATAAGCACCAAAATAAGCCATAAATCCAGAAGCCAGCATCGGACCTGCTACCATTCCTAAAGCATTAACTAAAGTAAGTGTTGAACTAGCTGAAACTATTTCTTCTTTTTCTAAAAATCATTCATGTGTGAAATCACAACAGCATAATAAGGAAGTGACACAGCAGAGTGAATTCCTATAAATACCAGCAAAACATAAAAAGAAATAGACCCAAACAAAAAGGCAAAGATTAAAGATCCGATAGCAATAAGGTTTAAAACAAGAAGAATTGTTCGACGATCAAATTTGTCAGAGATTTTTCCAATAGGAAATTGAAAAATAGCTCCAACAAATGTATTTACAAAAACTAAGATAGAGATTTGAAAAATACTTAGGCCAATTTTAGCACCAAATACAGCAATCAAACCAAACAATGCGGAATAGATCATTCCAATAGCAAAAGAACCAACGAAAGCCATAGGTGATTTTGTATAAAGCTCTCTTAATGATAAAAATTTAGGAGTAGTAAAATCTGGAGCTGGTTTTTGTTCAAAGAATTGGAACAATGCAATGAAATAATAAGGATGTTAAAATTAAAGATGAGCTTCAGTTGTTGTCTTTAAATTAACAAGCATCACTCCTGCCTTGTGAGAAATAAGACAATCATATAAAGCCAATAAGTTGACCTCTTGACTGATTATCGCACGATCATTAAGCCAACTTTCACAAACGATATAGATTGCGCAAATGAAAAGCCAGTAATCATTCGAAAAGCTAGCCAAGCAAAAGGATGAACAATGACCCAATGAAGAGGATAGCATTGAGCCAGTGATGCAAAAGCTGCAAAAACTCGAATATGCCCACATTTTTATAAGCTTTGGACATTGACGGAACTAAATAAAACCAACAAAATAACCTGTAAAAAATAACCTATTTCAAAATCAGAAAATTAGAACAACTGCATTGATATTTAAAGTGTACCTTGAAGAGCATGAGCGAGCATGATCATACCAAAGCCACTAAATAAGGCCCAAGAATTTATAATCGTTCCAAACATTAGGCTTAGTTAAACCTTTAAAATGGGATTGCAATACCTATTTTTAAAGGTAGTTTGTCATTTGTGATTTTCAATGCCATTTATTTGTAGTTTTAGATCTTGATCAAAGAGTTTGATGAGTTTTATCAACCATGCAATACCTAAGCAGCATTTAAAAGTAGGACTGTAACAACCCGATCGCAATTCGCCGATTTTTTCTTTCATAGTAAATAGGTAAATGTTTAGTTATAGAGAGATGGTCTCGCTCAAGTTTAAGTCCAATGAGGGATTGCTGTATTCCTTCTTTAGACTGTTTCAGTAAATATTCCTTACCTAAGTATTGTATATTTGGATTAAATGACACAAACCGTTCTAAACCACACTCTAAAGGCGTATCCCTCATATCCATGTCATTACCATACGATAACAATCCTCCTTCTATACGTTCTATTAAATTAGGGCAACCAAGTGACGAACATCTAAATCCTGACCTTTTTGATCATTAATTCTTTAAATAGCTCAACACCCAAGTCATCATTATCTACATAAATTTCGAAGCCACCTTGTTTTGACCATCCTGATTCAGCAATCGTCAAGCGGATGTTTTTGATAAAATTTTGAAAATGGAAAAACTTTAGATTTAAAAATCTCCTCACCAAATATTCTTTGCATTAAATCAAATGAAAAGGACCTTGAACAGCAAGGGGGTTTATAGTATTGGGTTCAGTAATTTCACATTGTAATTTTAAACCTAATGAAAGCCCTTGGCGTAGAGCAATACATCTGAGTCAGCTATGGATACCCACCATGTATCATCACTAATTTTCATTAAAAGAGGGTCATTTAGTATCTTTCCCTTTTCATCAACAATAGGGCAAATAGTAACAAATATTTTTTGGGCACTTGATAGATCCCTACAGGCAATCAACTGAATTAGTCTTGATGCATCAGGCCCTTAATTTGAACTTGTCGCTCCCCAGAAACATCCCATTGGAAGCTGAACGCTTTTTCTTTAAATGCTCATAATCTTCACCAACCCCCTTAAATGAAGCGGGCAGCAGCATGATTGTAGACGGTATAGATTCCACTCCATAAGATTCAATCAATTCAGTAAAAGGTGTTGAACGTGTCGAGCGCTTTAGCTAAAGAAAATTTCAAGAATGTTAGGTAATATTTATTATTTTTAAAAACAGTGTTAGTCTCTTGCACCGGTTCTATGCTGTTGGATACGATGACCAAATGATTGCGATACTCGATCAAAAATTATCGTTAACAAAAACAACCGCTAAACCATTAAATAAATCCCATTGCAAAGTATTGATTTGTAATAGCTTTTAAAACTGGTTGGCCTAGACCTTTGACACCAATCATAGAGTTTTGCAACAACCATCGCTAGTGCCACTGCTAATAGCTTGGTTTATTCCAGCAAAAATTGTTGGAAGGGCCAAAGGTAGCTGAATTTGAAATAATTTTTGTCTAGGATTAGCACCAAAAGCATCCGCCGCTTCTAACACTCGCTATCAACTTCTTATTCCCAAATTAGTAAGTCTAATAGGAGGTATTGCATAAATAACCACTGCTAATAAACCCGAATTTTACCAATACCCAATAACATAACGACAGGAATTAAGTACACAAAGCTTGGCATCGTCTGCATAACATCTACTATTGGAGTACAGATCCTTTGAGCACGTTCCCTGATTTTGCCATCAGCACGCCAACCGGAATACTAATCCCAATAGATAGTAGGGTAAACACCAATAATACTAACAGTTGACATGGTGTCTTCCCACATTCCAAAAATCAATTAAAAGAAAAGCAAAATAAAGAACCTTACAGTTACTGATATTTTTGCTACCAAAATAAATTATAGCCAAAAACAAATTAGAACTAAAGGCCAAGGTGAATTTTGTAATACTCTTTTCAAACCAGACTAAAAATATAGCACTGGATCAAAAACTGCCTCAATAGTACTACCATATTCTCTTGAAAAGCCCTGTAAGATGGTCAAAACCCTTTTTTATAAAACGAAGAGTTTCTCGACTTAATCTGCGTAAATTCTGATAAAAATAACTTTTCCATAAAATTTTTTAGCAGGGGTTCTCAGGAAGTGGGCAAAAGCCCACTTCTTAGATGAAATAATTATTACAGTGCGTTTAGAACTTCTAATTGAGCATCAAAAGGTATCCAGCTTTTCCACTCACCATAGTTTTGCAAGAAATAGATAGCTGTATCTTCACCAGATGCCTGATTATCATCCTTCCATGCTAATAGTTCAAGCCAAGCAACTGAGTTAGGTAATGCTCTCTAGAGATATAATCCATTCCTGGTCCAGTTGAATTTTGAAGTTATCTGTAACAACTGTAAACACAGAGGAAACAACCCATGAATTCTTCTGGAGGATCAGCACAACCTCTATAGCTGTACAAGTATTCCACTCTTCATATCGTGTGCTACACCAAAATCTAACTTTTCATTGGATACTTACCTAAAATAGCTGTTGGCGCCCAGTAATAACCAAGCCAACCTTCACCTTTTTCATAAGCCTCAGCGATAGAACCAGCAAGAGCTCCACCTGAACTGCGATCTACAAGGTTAAAACCTTTTCCCTCACCGTCAAATGCTTGGAAAGAGGTTACCAGTAGTAATTTGACAGTTCCAACCTGATGGACAAGCATAAGAGCAGCACCATCACCTTCTGATGAGGAAATAAATCAGGGTCTCGCTAAAGCATCCTCAACTGTGACGATGTCTGGATTTGCATCAGCCAAATATTGAGGAATCCACCATCCTTCTTCACCTGTATCAGATAAAAATTTCAGTGGAAGCGTAATGAAGTCTTCCTTCAGCAGTGGCTGCATCTAATGCTATACGAACAGAATTGATCCATAATTCCAGAGCAACATCTGGCTCGCTCTCTTTTCCATCATTGATGTAGCAGTAGGCATTGTGTCACCGTGAACAAGCTCAACATCACATCCATAGGCATTTTCTAAAATTAATTTATCAACATGAGCAAACATTTCTGCAGATGCCCAGTTCATTTCAGCAATTGTGATTGTACCACAATTCAAGCTTTTGCACTGAATTCAAGCCCAAATAAAAGAACAGAACTCGAATTATTTTTTTTATGAAGTTCATATACTTCCTCCGATTACATTTTTTTGCGCTACACTTAACATTCTTAGTAAGCATTTACAGTTTTAATTTTTCGACATTTCGATGATATTCGAGCTAATAAAAGGGGAAAAAAGTTAATAAAATTTATCAAATAAGCTAAAATTATAGGGTAATTTAAGAAAATTGAGACCAATATGCATAAAACAATCTTTTGTTGTGTGACAAATGTGTATCTACTTATAATGAATTAAATGAAACAGATTTTTTTCTTAATTATCTTTTAAGTACCTCAGCTAGCCGAGTTGAAGATAAATATCCAACTTTTTTTATCTTCCCTTATTTTTACTATTATACAATTTGGTTTTTCAGAATTTTTTTTATCAATAAATCTGTCAATAAAATCATTTTGGGTTGATTGGCATAGCATTACTAATATCTTGTCCTTAATTTAAAGACATAAAAACTTTGTTTTAAATTTAACCGCGCTCGATTAACATCTTCAACAAAATCTTTGACATATTGCGTTTGTGGGGTGGGGAAGAATTTCAGCGGGGATGCCTTTTTGGATCCATAATACCATCTTTCAAAATAGCGATGATCCCCAAACTTTTAAAACCTCATCCCAAATCCTTTAGTAATGAAAAAAAACTGTTTTATGGCTCCCTTGTAGTTCAAAATAAAAATATTTCAATTTTTCAATTAGTGGATCAAAAGCGCTAAAATTTTCCCCTTTCTTATAAAAAACATTGTTAAATATGATTTTCAAGTTAAAAATAAAATTATATGTTTAAAATATTTTAAAATTTTATCTAAATGGCAGAAATTACGTCCATTGAAAGACTTGAAAAATCATTTCGAGTGATTTGGAGTGATAATGTTAAATCTCATTACAATTTTCTTTGGTTGAGAGATAACTGCTCAACCGCAAAAGATACCAATACAAATCATCGAATGTTTAACTTATTAGATCTACCCGACCATTTTCATCCAAATAATTATGCACTTGATCAAGTAAATAAAATTTTAACCGTAACTTGGAATCATGAGGGGCATCAAAGTAAATACTCCTATGAGTGGCTTAGAGAAAAATGCTACACCTTAAGCAGTAACAAAAAGTATCTCTCTCCTTATGAGCTCTGGGATCAAAATTAGAAATCAATGCAATTAAAATTGAATTTCAAGAGATTATGGACTCTGATGAGGGTTTAAAAAATGGTTAGACCTACTTTATATAAAAGGTATTGCAATTGTAAAAAACTGCCCCACTGAAAAAGAGTCTGCCTTCCCGTTACTTAGAAGAATAAGTCATACTCGAGAAACATTTTTTAAAACGCCTTTTGATGTTATTAGTCTCGCCAAACCTAATACCTCTGCTTACACTGCATTAGGCCTAAGAAATCACACAGATCTCCTTACTTTGAATCACCACCCGGATATCAATTTCTCCATTGTTTAATTAATTCAGCCAATGGGGGAGAGTCTTTTGCATCAGATGGTTTTGCAGTTGCAAAATATATGAAAGATAACTCCCCAAATGCTTATAAAGTTTTAACTAAAGCCCCTGTCAAATTTATCGATCAAGATTATACTCAAAAAAAAAAAGGTTTTTCATGCCCAGAGATTTCATAGATCAAAACGGAAATTTAAGGATATTCGCTATAGCATTGCAACGAGGGCGAAAAGGACGCCCCCCGGGTGATGGATAAATTTTTATGATGCACACGACTTTTTGGAAGGTTTTTACACTCTAATCAATTTTGTCTAAATTTTAAAATGGGTGGGAAATTTTTTTTTTTAATAATCGCAGGGTCCTCATGGAAGAAAAGATTGATATGAATTCTGGTAATGGGACCTTCGGTTTTAATTTGATCGAGAGAAATGAATCCCGTCAAAATTTTTTTAAAATATTGATTTTTCCCTAGTGAAATAAATATTACCGAAAGTATGAAAATATTGTCCAGCCATTGATTTTAAAATTTCCCCTTGAGATGGGTTTTTCCTTCCCCCGAAAGTAACCCAATTTTTGATCGGGAGATAATTTCATCCCCAATTTTAGAAGAATTTGGGATTTTTTTTTCAATACCAACTTGCTGCCATTCTTTTTGAGCCCCAGTTTCAGATTGAACTGCTATTTCAAATTGATCGCGGTGCAGGATGTATATTCATCGATTATGTCGGAAGTATCAGAGGGGTTTATATTTTTAATTGACCCGCCCCCTTTCTCAATGGCCATTGATAAAATTTGATTTTTTTAAAACTATCTCTTTAAGATTTCAGATAATCTTTTTGAACTTATGATTCCAACGTTTTTTTTTTTTTGTCTTGAATTAACAAATTTTCGGTTTCCCAGCTTCCTTATCAATAAATCTGTCTAAAATCATCTTGTTATTCATAGCTTACTAATATCTTGTCCATTAATTTCAGACATAATATGCTTTGCTTTTAATAACCGCCTCGATTAAAATCTTCAACAAAATCTTTAATATTGGTTTGTGGGGGGAGAAAATTTCGCTGGGATGCCTTCTTGATCCATAATACCATCTTTCAAAATAGCGATACGACCCACCAATTTTTAATGCCTCATCAAATCATGAGTAATGAAAATAACTGTTTTATAAAGCTCCGCTTGTAGTTCAAGTAAGATATCTTGCATATCTTTTCGAATTAGGGGGATCAAGAGCGCTAAATGCTTCATCCATGAAAAGAATATCCCATCATTTTTTAATCCCCTGCAAGCCCCACACGTTGTTGCATTCCTCCAGACAAATGCTGCGGATATTTATCTTCATAGCCAGATGGGCCCTTACACGTTGACCCAACGAAGTGAAATTTTTTTTGCTTCCTCAGGGTTGCGATTCTGTATATGAAGCCCAAAAAACTGTATTTTGAAAAAACGGTTTTTTATGAGGAAGCGGGCCAAATTTTTGGCCACCATTGCATTTTTTAGACCTTCTAAAATTCCTTTTCCAATTCACTCATTTTTAAAACATCTTCACCGTCGACGGTGATCACCCAAAAGGTAGGTTCAATAAGTCTGTTTATATGTCTAAAAAGGTTGTTTTTCCCCGAACCTGAAAGCCCCATTATCATTTGGGATAGATTTTGGGTAGATTTTTAAATTAATATTTTTTAAACCCCTAGGACATGATTATTTTTTTCAAAGAGTTCATTTTTTAGATATGCCTTTTTTTACAATTTCAAAAAAACTGCCCCCGGGGCCCCCTTCCCCAAAAATTTTATAAAAATTTTTTGTATTTTTTTTTTACATCACTCATAGTTTTAATTAATATTGGATATAAATCTTACCCCCTCACCCCCTAGAGTGTAAAGGGGGGAAAAATTTAAAAAAAGGTCAAGTTGCTAAGATAAAAACCAAAAAAGATATTTATTGAAATATTTAAATTAAATTATTTTTTACTAACTTTCCCAAATAGACATGGCGATGAAAAAAAAAAAAAATTTTTCCCCGTCAACTTGAGTTAAAGCAGAAATCGCAGGACCAGGGAAAAAACCCCCACAAGGGGCCCATCCACCCAAAACATCGATAAAACCTATAATCAAAGGGGCTATTAATATTCTTTTTTAACTGTTGGGCTAAAACCCTTTTCCTCTTTATTAAACAATGGAGCTGACATTTTCTTACCTAAAATTAAAAATTTTGGGATACCACGATTATAGCCCCCCCCCATCACAAACATTAGTGATGGATCCCATTTTTCCAAAAACTTTTAAAAAACCCATGACTTTAGGGGGTTTTTTCCCCCAGCAATCACTAATCCAATTCCAAAAAAATTTTACCGCTTGTCAAAGGAAATTAAAACATTCTTCATCATTACAGCACCACCCATCCCAAAAATTCTGGTTAAAAGTACAGTCAAGACTCCTGGGGGCCAACAAAAACACTAGTACCTATGATTGATCTAATTGAGGAGTCTTCCAACTCCACAGATACCATGTCCAAAAAGTACACCTAAACCCAACTGTGCCCCATACCCAACAGTAAGCCACTAAAATGATAATAATTGGATTGGCATTTACCATTTCAAAGCCTAAATCTTTATAAGAAAAAAAAAACTCAAAATAACCGGACCCCATCAAACCAATTACAAATAAAAGTCTCAATCCGTTTTTATTGGCAGATATCACATTAAAATAGATTTCGCTAATGCCAAAATATTACCTCTCATTAAATATAGTGCCACAGCTAATCAATGATTAGACCACCAAGAAGGAGCTCTATTGGTGTAAAATTTACTATGTTCATTAATACAAATTTTATTTTTAGTAACCGCGTAAGGTGCAAAACTTGCATCAAGGGTTTTTTATTCCCAATTTTAATATTTTTAGCAGGGATACCCACCATAATTCCACCTTTAGGCATGCTTTTGTAACGACAGCATTAGATCCAATGCGAGCACAATCTTTTACAATAACAAAGGTCCCAATATTTGCGCGAACCAACGATCACATCGTTTTCAAGTGTTGGATGTCTTTTGATGCCTACTTGTTCTGATGATTTAATTGCGAGCGACCGCCGCCTAAGGTTACTCCATGAGAATAATGTTACATTGTCTCCTATTTGAGCTGTTTCACCAATAACAACACCCATACCATGATCAATAAATAAATTTTTTACCAATTTTGGCAGCTGGATGAATTTCAATTCCAGTTAAAAATCCTAGATAATTGTGAAAATCCCTGGCAGGAATCTTTAAATTTAAACCCCAAATAAAATTAGCAATTCGATGAAAAACTGCTTTTACACCTGGGTATGTTAGTAGCACAAACAAAGACGTAGCTGCAGGGTCACGAGATTTGAGGATTGAAAGCTCAAAATACTTTTGCAGCTGTTCAAGCATGTCTTTTATAGAGAAGTGGGGACTATATCGTTAAGATCAAAGATACTCAATATTAAATACTTTTAGTGTCATCTTAGAATTGATAATATTAAATTTCATGTTTTCTATTGAAAAACCAAAACAAATCCACATAAAAAGCTGGAAAAATATAATCGAACAATCGCTTCCCTCTCATAATTTCCAATATGAAAATATTAATTTTGATATGTTTTGGAACAATATTTTTCAGGAAGATTTTTTGCTTTTGCAGCAAAAGCTGACAAATTCATGGGCATTATTGTTGCAAAAATAAACGAAACTTATTATCAAAATAATTGAGCTTGATGTTTTGTTCGTATTGCCAGATTTTAGGAAAATTGGTCGCGTGCTTTGGTAAATAAAATTGATCCAATTTCTAAGAAAGAAACTCGATTTGGTATTAGAGGTGTAGAAAAAAAAAGTAATTTATTAGCACAAAAACTTTTTAAAAATTATGAAGAAATTTCTAGAACTCGTTTTTCAAAAAGCCCTAATTGATTTTTAAATTTTGTATTATTTAGAGTCATGGCTGATGCAAATAATAATGGCGAGAACTACGAAAGCAAAAATAAATGGGTTTGGGTAGTTATTTTAGTTATTGCAATAATGCAGTTTATGTAATGTCTAAGATTTTTATTCAGGCGCCCTGGCAGTATCTGTCGTAATTTTCAGTTTCCTCTCAAACTCTCTTAATCTTTTGTAAACACTTGCAAGTTCTATAATAGTTGGCCATGACTTTAACAAGTACTGCATTGATCCCTCAACTCTACCAAAGGCACGAATAATTTGCTGCATAACACCCAAGGTGATAACACCTGCAACGATTGCAGGAGCTAAAAATACATAAGCACTTAAAACATTTGCCTGCAAATAAGCAATTCTTCCTATATTGAAGTACAAGTATCTTATATATGATAGAAAATGAATTTTTCTTACATCATCAAATAATTCTTCTATTGTTTTTGGACGTACAGTTTCATCATCCTCAGCAATAACTAAAACTTTTCTATAAGCTGCTTCTTGTTTTTGTAAATCGTACTCTACACCAACAAGTCTGAGAATTATTCCAAGCAGTATTAAAAAAATTGTTCCACCAACTGACCAAATTAATGCACCAACAACTAAACCATACTCCCAATCACCAAAAAAGAATATTGGAATACCAGCACTAAGTCCTAATAAGATTGGAAGGAATTGTACAATTATCATTACTGACTCAATTAAGCTTGTACCAAGACCCTCCATAATTCTACCAAACTTAATGGTGTCCTCTTGAACTCTTTGAGCAGCACCTTCGATTGTACGGGCATAGTTGTAAACACTGTGATACCACTCAACCATAGCAGTTCTCCATCTAAACAAGAAATGTGCTGTGAAAAAACTCACCAAAACTGCAATAGCTACATATATACCTGCAAGTGTTATGAATGATAGTAAGCCCGCCCAATATTCTTCAATTGTAATTGAATTTGGCTCAGCAAGAGCCTTTTGAATCATATCATAGAAAGTACCAAACCACTCATTGATCCTGACATCGATTTCTACTTGCACCCAAAGACTGCCTAATATGGCAGCTGACCCTGCCCATGCCCATAGAAACCATTTTCTTGAGTTAAAAAATCTAAACATGTTATTTTTGAAACAATAATTGAAAAATTAAAGTTTTTGAAGACCTAAAAGTGCTACAATACGCTTAATTTATTTAAATCCTCCTGTGCTTGTATAATAAATTAATGCCAAGCATTAAGGACATTAAAAAAATTAAGTTTAATGATGAATATATATTTTTTGGACCAGAGTCTATAGTAAGTGAAATTGCAGATAGTATGGATTTAAAAAATATAGGAGCTGTTCCTATACTAAATGAACAAAAAATATTACTTGGTGTCGTTTCGGAAAGAGACATAGTTAGAAAATGTGTCAAAGATGGAAGAGATCCTGATTTAGTCACAGCATCAGATATTATGACATCAGAAATTATAACCGTAGACTTAAAAACTTCCTCAGAAATTGCAATAAAAATTATGGGTGAAAATAACATAAGGCACCTACCAGTAGTAGATGATCAAAATAGATTAATAAATTTTATTTCTCATAGAGACCTCATAAGCTCTGTTAGAGATAGCACAAAACTTAATATAATTTTAATTACATTTATATGCATGATTATTCCGATAGTATTTCTAGTTAATTCATTTGGCTGGATATGAAAACTAAGGGTATCATTCTTGCCGCTGGTAAGGGCACAAGATTAATGCCAGCAACTCTGCCTGCGTCTAAACCTCTATTGCCTCTTTATGATAAGCCAATGATTTATTATCCCCTGGAGACTTTAGTGCGTATTGGCATTAGAGAAATTCTTTTTATTGTCCAAGAAGATGATCTACCAATTTTTCAAAAAACTTTTGGGTCTGGAGAAGAGGTTGGTTTAAATTTTTCTTATAAAATACAAAAAGTTCAAAGAGGAATTTCTGATGCTTATTTTATTGCAGAAGATTATCTAAATGGATCCTCTTCAGTTTTAGCATTGAGCGATAATATATTTTTAGGAAAAATTATTTTTCATACGCTGAACAAGCACTCAACAAGATGAAAAATTGGGGTAGTGTTCCAGGTTCCTGATCCAGAAAAATTTGGAGTTATTGAATTAGATAACAATGAAAACATTATTGGGATAGAAGAAAAACCTTTAAAGCCAAAAAGTAATTTAATAATTCCTGGAATGTATTTTTTTGACTCTAATGCTTGTGAATACGCCAAAACACTTAAACCTTCAGATAGGGGAGAATTAGAAATTACTGACTTAATTCAAATTTATTTATCTCAAAATAAACTAGCCCTTCAAAGACTTGATGAAACTATTATATGGCATGATACAGGAAATGCAGATGCTTTGCTTGAAGCGGCTCAAAAAGTAAAAAACTATGAAATGGATAATAAAATTAAAATGGGATCTTATGAAATTGCTTCTTATGAAAAAGGATTTATTGATAAAGAAGGGCTTTTAAAAATTGCTCAAAAATTTAGCAAATCAGACTATGGACAATACATTAAAGATGTTTACTTAGGTGAGGTAAATTAATCTTGTAAGTCAGCCAGAACGCTGGAATTTAAATCTTTTAAAATACTCGGCGCCGCGCTTTCTATTCTTCTCCAAGTAGGCATATTGGGTGAGGCAGTAGGGGACTCTAAGTATATTTTACCAGATTCAATGATATTTTGAGCGAATAGCTCAACCATTTCCTCTTCTTTATGTACATCAAATTTTAATCCATTCATCTCAGCGTCACTTTTATAAATCTGTATCATATCCAGGGCCATACGGTAGTAGGTTGCCTTTAAAGAACGAAAAGTTTCGTTTGAGAAAACATGACCTTGGGTTGCAAGTTTTCTGAAAATAGCTTTAGAAATATCAATTGTCATTTTTGATAAACCTTTATTTCTATTATTTTTTGACACTTCTTGATGTTTATGTTCATATGTATCAGCTATATCGACTTGACAAATTCTATTGCTAGCAAAATTTCGGTACATTTCTGAGAGAATTCCTATTTCTAATCCCCAATCGTGAGGAATTCGAATATCACTGAGTAGATCATATTTAAATGAGAATTCTCCAGCTAGCGGATATTTAAAACAATCTAAAAAAAGAAGGTACTCATTGTGACCAACGATTTTTTGAAGAGATTTTAATAAAGGAGTAACAAGCAATCGAGTTACTCGACCATTCATTTTTTGTTGGGCAACTCTAGGGTAGTAACCTTTGCAAAAGTCAAAATGAAAATTTGGATTGGCTACGGGATAAAAGAGTTTTGCTGGTAGAGTTCGATCATAGGTAACGATATCGCAGTCATGCATAGCAACAGCGCCACCTTCATTAAGAGAAATAACAAAACCCATACAATACCAAATATTCCTTCCTTTACCTTTTTCCTCAGGAGATAGGTTTAATTGTTGAAGACTTTGATGAATCTTTTTTAAACGAGGTCCATCATTCCAAAGAATATACGTATTTTGTGGCAAAACTTGAAAAAATTTTTTCGCTTTTTTAAATTCACTTTTAGTTGCTTGATCTAATCCAATAACAATATTTTTGATGTATTTGATTTTTTTAAGAGTATTCACAATGTAAGTAAGAGCAGGCCTCTCGAGTTCAGAATAAAGAGAGGGTAAAATCAATGTCATGGGATTTTTTGAGGAAAATTTCAATAAATCTGACTCTATTTGATCTAGACTTTTTTCTTTGAAATTATGAAGTGTTGCTATAACTCCGTTTTGATGAAAATCGCTCATTGGTAGATTTTTCCATTGAGTTTTTTGTTAAGATGCTTCAAAGATTCCTCCCAACCCAATGGAGCATCTGTTTGAGAATAAAAAACATTTTTTTTTAAGTAATTAAGCTTAATAGGTGCGGAATATTTATTTTTAATTACACATGAGTATTTTGCTAAATTTAACATATCTCTATCATTCTTATTATCGCCAATGGCTATAATTGATTGATAAAACTTATCACCAAATGATTCATGATAAATATGACATATTTCTTTTGTAGCTATTCTTTTATTGCATGGGGATGATATTTGAATAAACCTTCCGCCTTGATTTAATGAGCCTTTGCAATTGATTTTAATCATTTTTGAAAATTCATTAAAATTTTTTTTGTTGTCTTTCCAAATGATAAGTTGGCTAGCTTCTCTTTTAAGCATCTGTTTGATATCTCTGAGATTGGTTAATTTTAAAATATCTTTTTTTGATAGATCACAAATTATTTCGAAATGATAATCTTTTTTCAATTCTTTTAAAATATTGTACCATTTAAGTGAATTTTTATTTGTTAAATTTATTTTCCAATAATCTTCAAAGCTTTGTGATTTTTTTATTTTTTTAAATATTGTCTTTGGGAAATATAAAGTTGCACCATTTTCACAGCTGAACGGCATCATTGTTAATTTAAGTGTTTTTAAAATTATTCTTATTTCAGAGTAGGTTTTACTAGAATTAAATATTATTTGATGATTATTCTTTTTTAGTTTTTCAATAACTAGATCATTTTTACCATATGAGTAATTTTGATGATGTAAAAATGAACCATCTAGGTCTGAAAAAATTAAAAAACTTTTCATTTCAAATTTATCGATTTAATTTTTTGATGAGCATCTAGTTTAATTAGAATATTACAATATTTAGGAACTTTTAAATGCATCCATTTAGATATTTTTTCATAGTATTGAATAAAATCTTTTAGATATTTTTTAAGTGCCAAGTCCTTTTTTTTATCTCTTAATTCTAATTCCTGTTTATATTTCCAATTTAGAACATGATCCCACTGATTAAATTGAAAATAGATAAAATAATTAAATTGTGAGAATATTTTTTGGTATTGATTTAAATACTCATTATATGTTTCTCTCCAAATAAAATTTTTATCCTCACACTTTTCAAGATTATTGAAATTTTTCTGAAGATAGTTTTGAGCAACTGGCTGAGCTCCAGCACACCATCCTTCAAATATGATAACATCAGCTTTCAAAACTTTCTTATAAGTACTTTTTCTTGTATCTGAGACTTTGTCAAAAATTGGCAAATATACAGGAAATTCTTTATTTAAAATTTGTTTTATTTTTTGATTTAATGCCTCCCAATCATGGGTGCCAGGAACTCCTCTCGTGAGGAACAAGGGATGTTTATTTTTTGAAAGTTGCATCCTATTTTTTTTGGATAAATAAAAATCATCAATGCTAATTATAATGACACTTTTATTTTGAAATTTTTCTAAATAAAGCTTAATTAATTTTGATAATGATGATTTTCCAGACCCTTGAGATCCAGCAATCATTATTTTGTTTTTAGATTTTAATTTTAATAGAATCTTTAAATAAGTTTTTTTAATATATTCTATATGAAGATCTTGATTGGTTATTTCTTTTAGTATTTTTTGGATGAATATTATTTCATCTTTTTTTTTAACCCCACTTAGCTGATTCATTATTTAAAAAAGTTATTACTCTTTGTTTAAATTGTACTCTTTCGTTTTCATCTTCAATCATTTTGTTTAAATCTGTCTCTAGGCTTGCTAATATTCTATTTTTAGAGTTCCACTTAGATTTATCATCATCATTAAATCTTTCCTGTATTTCTAACTCATAATTTCTTCTTTCTTGTTCAGGCAAAGTCTGAGGAGCTATTTCGAATATAATTCTTATCGCTAATTCTTTGTATCTTTCATCTTTAAATTGTTTTGAAACTTCATATTTCTTTGTGTTTGGTGCAGTATGAAATTCTATCATCAACTTTTTATCTTGAGGTGAGGGGAAGTTTTCAAATATTCTCTCTTCTATATTAAAAGGTTCTGGCCACTGTTTTTGATTATCCAAGTGAAGTTGAATTAATCTTGAGCAGAATTTTTCATTAGTCTTAATAAAATTAGCTCTCAGTCTAAGCTCATCAATCCCAATTTCTGCAAATTTACTATCCTTAAAACAGTAACTTTCACTGAGCAAAGTTTTTGATTTAGAGCCATCGAATACCTCACAAATTCTTTTTGCACCATCGTTCATTTTCTTGAGTAGTTCTTTATCATCTAAATCTTGAAGTTTTTTTGGGTCAAAAAGTAAGTTATAGACTAAATAATGATGATTTTTACCAGGTATACCTCCAATTAGGGTTTGAGCTTTAATTGTTGGTCTTCTACCCCAAAACGTTGTGTTTGTAAAAACAGAATTACTCATCATGAATTTTTTTGGAGTTTCTCTTAATCGAAAATCATATGCAGCGTTCCATATCTGAGGACAACGAATACTTAAAATTTTATTAAGCTCAAGTGTAACTAAACTATCAAAGACAGCATCGTGCGGACCAGCTTCATAACTTATGGAAATATTGTTTAATTTAAAAATTTGATCAAGTTTTAAAATGGGATAGCCCTGATCATCTTGATTAAATTTTATATGTTCAGGACTATAAACAGATACAAGTCTTAAAATTTCAAAAACATCCATTCTGGTATTATTGCTAGTTACCGTCATATATAGTTCAGGCATCAAATTTTGATAGAGGGCTTGTCTTAAAAAAGGTTCGTCAAAGTTTATATTGTTAAAACCAATAAAAATAGCTGACGGCGAAGACCACTGTTGAAATGTTTCATAGAGTTGTTCACTAGCCTCGTAATAGTTTGGATAATTATTTTTAAAAAGATTTATTGGATCAACACCAGTAGTAATAAGAGCACCTGGTTCAAACCACTTTCCCTCACGTAGCTTTGAATGAATTTCTAATTTATCTTTTACCTCGAAGTTTTTATCAGTTAGAACCGCACCAACTTGAGTGATTTGATCATACTTATCGTTTCGACCTGTTGTTTCCAGATCCCAAAAAATAAACTGATCACTCATGCTTTTAATAAAATCTCTATTAGCAAGTTATATAAGTGGAAAGTAAACTGAAAGGAAATTATCGTAAAACTAGCCCCGGAGGAATAAGTAAGGATAGGAATAAGGTTGGAGCTAGTTTTAAGATTGATGTTTTATACCTATTTTTAATAAAAAAGCAAATAGCACTTATTTAAAGGCAGGTGTGCAATTTAAGCATAGCTAAAACCTAATATATTAGGGATTTTTGAATAAATTTTTAATTTTTTCGTAGTAAATTAAAGAACATTGCGCACTGCAGAAAAAGATTTTTTTTGGAATGTCATAGAATTTCGGATCAGCCCAATACAGGGGTTCATTAATTTTTTTTTTGCATACTTCACATTCTTGATTAGCCATAAATTAATCTAAAACTTTAATTCAACCACTCGGCTTTCATCTATAGGTTCAGGGTCAAAATATGCAAGAGAACCAAATAATCGATTATTTAAATTAAGTATTTCATCATAATATCTGGTCATAATCTTATTAGGGCTAGCATGTGGTGCGATTTCTTTTAAATTTTCAATAATTAATTCAATATTATCTGGATCATATTTTGCCGCCACTCCAAGACTAGTTGACGTGGAGCGACTAATACCCATGTGACAATGAACTAATAACGGCTTAGTAGTATCCCAGTCATTTGTAAAATCTAATAAAGCCTGAGCATGGTGTTTTTGAGGTAAAATAAAACCTTCCCTAGGTTCAGAAATATCGTCAATTAGCATTTTTAAATGTCTGTTCTCATCCATACCTTTTGGAGTATCGGAGAAAAATTTTGATTAATGATAGTCAACATTTTATCCGGGTTGTATTTATCAACACAATTCTGAATATCAGCCAAACCACAAATGATAATTGTTTTTTGCATATTAAGATTTATTAATATATAGGTTTACATATATTAAGAAAGATTATTTATTTTCATGACAACTCAATTAGAAAGTCTCAAAAAATTATCCTCCGTAGTTGCTGATACAGGTGACATTGATAGTATTCAGCAATTTAGTCCTGATGATTGCACAACTAATCCATCACTGATTTATAAAGCTGTTCAATCAGGAAAATATGATAAATTAGTTTCAGAAGTTATTTCGAACTCAAAAAGTAGAAAGTTTAATAAAAATACTGATCAAATTGATTACATATCTGACCAATTAGCTATTGCTTTTGGAATTGAGCTAACAAAGATTGTTCCTGGATATGTTTCAACTGAGGTCGATGCAGACCTTTCATTTAATACAAATGCTACAGTAGAAAAAGCAAAGCAAATTATCAATAGTTATGAACAATCAGGTATTGGTCGAAATAGAATTCTTATCAAAAATAGCTGGAACTTGGGAAGGAATACAGGCAGTCAAACAATTAGAGGCTGAGGGAATTTCATGTAATTGCACTCTAATTTTTTCATTAACTCAAGCAGTAGCCTGCGCTGAAGCAGGAGCATATTTAATATCTCCTTTTGTTGGAAGAATTTTAGATTGGTTTAAAGCCAATACATCTAGAGACTATGACTCCTCTAATGACCCAGGTGTCGAAAGTGTCGAAAAAATTTATAACTATTTTAAAAAATACAATTTTAAAACCGTTGTGATGGCAGCATCTTTTCGAAATAAAGAGGAAATAATCAACCTAGCTGGCTGTGATAAACTCACCATAAGCCCAGCTCTTTTAGAAGAACTTAGTCAATCTAAGGAAGAACTGCAGCCAAAATTAACATTAGAAAAAGCAGCTTCAATAGACTCTCCTAGAATAAATGTTAATGAAAATTCATTTCGATGGCATTTAAATGAAAATCAAATGGCTTCTTTTAAATTGGCTGAAGGAATAAGACTCTTTAATAAAGATATGTTGAAACTTAAAGATTTAATACAAGCTCAATTATAAATATTGCCAAAACCGTACCAAAAATATAAATATAAGTTATGAAATTTAGAACCAATATCTCGGTCCTTGACCAATACTCCTCTAGTAATATTTCCAAAATAGCATTCTTTTTATTAGGTATAATTCTTTTGTCTGTTTCCAGTAAAGTATCTATACCTTTTTATCCTGTGCCTATGACTTTTCAAACTTTTGTTGTTTACTTTATTGCTGCATCAATGGGTATGATTGGTTTTTATTCTACTTTGAGTTACGTAATTTTAGGTTTAATGGGTCTTCCAATTTTTGCTGCTGGCGGTGGTATAGGCTATGTTATGTCACCAACATTTGGCTTTTTATATGGAATGGTTTTGGCTTCATTGGCAATAGCATATTTTTCAAAAGGTTTATTTAATAAGAAGATACTCAAAATTTCTTTTGCAGTTTTTGTAGGCGCCCTAATCACATTTACATGTGGAATTATTCACTTAGCTGGTTTTATAGGTATCGAAAAAGCTATAATCGCTGGCTTTGATGCCATTTATATATAGTGAACTTTTAAAAATTGGCCTTGCAATTTTTGCTGTTTACTTATTAATAAAAAAAAATTAATCCGGAATAAAGTTTAGCACTAAACCGTTATTACAATATCGTAGTCCTGTGGGTTCTGGTCCGTCTTTAAAAACGTGCCCATGATGTCCCCCGCATCGTGAACAGTGATACTCTTTTCGAGGTATAACAAGTTTAAAGTCAGTTTTAAACTCCAAAGCATTGGGAAGGTAATCAAAAAATGATGGCCAACCAGTTCCACTATCAAACTTCATATCTGAACTAAACAGAGGTTGTTCACATCCTACACAATGGTAAATACCTTTTCTTTTTTCATTATTGAGAACACTGGTTCCTGGTCTTTCGGTTCCCTCTTTTCTTAAAATATAATATTCTTCATCACTTAAACGTGCTTGCCACTCTGAGTCAGTTAATTCTAGTTTTTCTATGGACATTAAAGGTTTTGCTCCAAAAAATATACTATAATGAAAGGATAATAAAAGATCTACGATCTATTTTTATCATACTTAATTATCACTTAATACTGAGTATAACAATGTGAATATAAAAGATACTGTCATTAATTTTTACTTTATCTTATACGCTTTCTTATTCTGCTGGCACTGATAGCGGTGGTAATTCCTCATCTAACGGAGGTTATTCATCATCAAATGACCAATTCTCCAGATGTAAATAATTGAGTTTATCAACGAGCTAAAAAACTAATTTACAAAAAAGAATATGAAAAAGGTTTGAAAATACTTGAAAATATTGAAAGTGAAAAACCTTTTGGATACACAAAAGCTGATTTGTATAATTATATGGGCTTTGCATCCAGAAAACAGAAAAACCCTAGCTTTGATAATGCCGAAGGCTATTACTTAAAAGCATTATCCTTAAATGAGGATCATATTGGTGCTTTAGAATATTTAGGCGAACTTTACTTTGAAACTGACAGGCTTGAAGAGGCCGAGATAGGTTAGGATAGCTGGTAAAGATAGCGAAGAGTATCTTGAGCTAGATCCTTTTGACAGGTTAATGGTAGCGGGTTAATGAATAAAAGAACTTTATGATTTGTTGAAATGTTATTTCTTTTTAGCTCTTCTTTTAGCTCGACGTTTACGTGAACCAATTTTTCTGCGTCCACGATGTTTTTTTGGATATCCCATAGCGAGGCACTATAGTGATTTTGGTTAAAAAAATAAACATATTTTTTTGATTACTTTAATATATTTTAAGCCAATGAAATCATTCTTCCTCATTCTAGTTGCAGGTTTAATTCTCTCTGTAGGAAATGGATTTCGAATGTCATTAGGAATTTATGTTCCAGATTTATTAAGTTCCACAATTTTTGGAGCATCAATGATTGGATTAACTTACGGAATTTTCAACTTATTATGGGGATGCATGTCCCCCATTGCGGGAGCTTTTGCGGAACAAAAAGGTTATGTTAAAACTTTGATAATAGGTTTTATTGGTATTTCGCTCAGTTTTTATATTACTTCATTTGCTATAAACCCTCTCCATTTCCTTTTTGGTTTAGGAGTTATAGGAGGTTTGTCAGCGGGCATTATTTCTGTTCCAGTTATCATTGGTGGTGTCTCGAAATATTTTGAAGATGACAAAACTAGAAGCACTGTAACAGGAATATTGATGTCACTTGCTGCAACTGGGATGTTTATATTTACACCTATCCATCAGTTTTTGGTTTCTACTTTTCAATGGAGTGTATCATTTCAAATAGTCTCTGTTTTCTTTTTATTATTTATTCCAATGTCATTAATTTTTTTGATACCAAAACCAGTAAATAAAAATAAAAAAGTTTACACTCCTAGAAAGATTTCAGATGTTATTAAAACTGCCTTTAAAGACAAAAGTTATCAATTTTTAATCTTAGGTTTTTTTGTGTGTGGTCTTCATGTTGCTTTGATATCAAATTATCTTCCTGTCTTCGCTAATATAAAAGGTCTAGAAACCACTATAGCGGCTACTGGCTTAACCTTGGTTGGTATCTTTAATATGATGGGCACTCTAATATCTGGCCGTGTTTCAGGTATTGTCAAAAAAAAATATGTTTTATCCTTTATTTATTTTACAAGAAGTATCGTAATTTTTTTACTTTTGACACTACCTACGAATAATTTCATTATAATTACTTTTAGTTGTTTAATAGGATTGCTTTGGCTCTCTACTGTTCCACCAACATCTGGAATAGTCGCTAATCGTTTTGGAACAAGATATTTATCAACTCTTTTGGTATAGTGATGGTTTCTCATCAGTGTGGAGCTTTTGTTGGTTCTTATGTTGGAGGTCTGGTTATTGATATTTATGGATCTTTAGATTTAGCTTGGATCATGGCTATCATAATATCATTGTTTTCTGCTGTTATTCATTTTCCTATAGTCGAAAAAGAAAAATCCGAAGAAGTCTTTGCTTAAATATAAAATCAATCCATTTTTCGTTCTTATTTTAGGAGCACTGGCAATAGCTTTTTCTCCTATTTTTGTAAGATTTTCTGATGTTGATCCTATTATGACTGCCTTTTATCGAATTTTCCTTAGCCTTCCTTTTTTTTTATTTTTTTCATCATTTGGAATAATTGAAAAAATAAAATTTCCTGAAGTAAAAAACTTATTATTTAGTCTTTTTTTTCTCTGGATTATTTTTTGCTTTAGATTTGATTTGTTGGCACTGGTCCATAAAACTAACAACAGTATCCAAAGCAACTTTTTATCTAATTTAGCTCCAGTTGTTGTCATTTTATTTTCATATTTTTTCTAAAAGAAAAGTTTACAAAATTTTTCTATATTGCAGCAGGTTTGTCTCTAGGAGGCATGACTCTTCTCCTTGGTGAAAGTTTCCAATTTAATAAAGAGCAATTTCTTGGAGATTTGTTAGGTGTTTTGACAGCTGTTTGGTATGGAAGTTATATAATCACTATTAGTCAATTAAGAAAAAAATATAACACTACATCAATTATGTTTATCTCTGGAATTATCACTTCTATAATTTTGATTATTATTTCTTTAATTTTTGAACAACAACTTATTCCCCAGACAATTAATTCAATTATTGTTTTGTTTTTATTAGCATTTATATGCCAATTTTTAGGTCAAGCCTTTATCACTTATGCCTTGGCTTATTTGTCAGCATCAATATCATCTCTTACATTATTAATACAGCCTATAGCCGCTACGATACTTGGTTATTTATTTTTTCAAGAAAACTAAATTTAATTCAATTTTTGGATGCATACTTATTCTAATCGGTATTTATATTGCTCGAGCCAAAAATAAATAATCAACTTAAAGTTGTCGTTGGTGGACTAATTTATCAAAATAAAAAAATTCTTATTTGTCAAAGAAAAGAAGAAGGTGATCATCCCTTAAAATGGGAATTTCCAGGAGGAAAGGTCAAAGATCTTGAAGACAACCAGGAGGCTTTAAACAGAGAATTAAAAGAAGAATTGAATATTGAAATAAATGAAATGATTTTTTTCGATGAATATTTATATGAATACAAGGAGCTATCCAAAAAATTGAAACTTGTTTTTTTTAATATTTTTCAATTTGAGGAGAAATTCAGACTAAAGTTCATCAACAATTGAAATGGATTGATATTTCAAATTTGAGTGATTATGATTTCTTAGAAGGTGATTTTAAAATAATTAACAAATTATTAAATAATGACTCTAATATTTAAAGATTTAAAACATGATAATTATGAAAGAGTTTTATTTGCTCAAGATGAGTTAATAGGCTTTCATTCAATTACTGCTATCCACAATACTAAAAGAGGACCTGCCTTAGGAGGTTGTAGATACTTTGCTTATCAATCTCATGATGATCAGTTAACTGATGTTTTAAAGCTATCTAAAGCTATGACTTATAAGAACTCTTTGGCAAACTTAGATTTTGGTGGAGGAAAAGCGACAGTAAAAGCAAAAATCACTAAAGATAATTTTTATGAATTATTTGCTCAAGTTTTGAAAGCTTTAGATGGTACCTATATCACAGCTGGAGATATTGGAATGATAGATGAGGATCTTATTGAATTAAAAAAACTCTCTCCATATGTTTGTAGCACAAAAGGGTCAGATTCAGGTCTCAGCACAGCTTTTGGTGTTTTTAATGCAATGATTGGCTATGAGGAATTTCAAAATCAACAAAGTACTTTAGAAAACAAAAAAATATTAATTAAAGGATATGGAAAAGTAGGAGCTCGATTGGCTCAATTTTGTAAAAATTCTGGAGCTATGGTTGAGGTTGTAGATTTTAAATCAAAGAAAGATTTAATTGAAAATGATGGTTTTGCTTATTTAGAAAATTATCAAGACACTAATTTTAATCAAATTGATATCTTTTCTCCATGTGCGACAGGAGGAGATTTGAATCAAGAATTTTTAAACTTCAGTGAAAATGTAAAAGTAGATTGTGTTTTAGGTGCTGCCAATAATCAATTAGCTGATAATGACATTGAACAAAAATTATTTAATAAGGGTATTACCTATTGCCCTGATTATTGTGTAAATGCAGGAGGAGTAATAATCCTTGCACTTCGATCTAGTATCAAAGAAGACATGGAGTATGATGAACCAGAAGCAAAAAAAAAACTAATAGGCATTAAGGATCAGTTAAAGAATATTTTGTCTTTATCTAAAAATAAAAACCAATTAAGTACAGTCTCTTCAAATGAGCTTGCCGAACAAGGATTTCAATAACTTGAATTACTTCCAACTTTTTACAAGACCTGACCAAGCTGAGAGAATGAGTTTTTTGGGCTACTGGATATTGTCTTTAGTAATTTGGTCATTCATGATGAACATTAGTCTTATTATTGTCATTATATTTGTTGTTCTTGGTTATCATTTAATTTGTAAGCCACTAGCTTTTTTACTTCATAAATCCAAAAAAATAATTATCGATAATCTCTTTAATGGATTTAATATATTTGAAGCTTACTATGCAGGTTTAGAGCCTGGCAGGATTATAAGAATAGTATTAAAACTAGTATTTTTTCTAATAACTTTATCTATCGCTAAGCTCTTTATGGAAGCCTATTTGGCTTTTATTAATTAAGTTCTTTATAAAAAACAATAATTCTAAAAATTGTAGTTATTAGACATAATACAATAAATATTGAAGCTAAATATGTAAATAAACTTGGAAACAGAAGACATAAAAACATGAATAGTATTGTCTCAGTCCCTTCAATTAATCCTACAGCATAATGAAAGCTCTTAGGTATTTCTTCATTTAATTTTTGATTAGTTAACGATGGCAGTATCGCAGCCTTAGCTAAAAAAGTACTCCCTGTTCCTATGTAACAAAATAATAAGACCATTGATAAAAAAGTATTATTTTGCTCAGTGATACCAAAGGAAAGAACAAAACCTCCATAAATTAAAAAGTCTAAGACAATATCTAGGTAACCTCCCAAAGGAGTGGGAGTTTGCAATCTAGCCATTACACCATCTAGCCCATCCGAGAGCCGATTCAAAAATAAAAAAATTATAGCTGTTAAATATTGATCAATAATTATTGAAACACACATCAAAACTCCAAAACTAAAACCGATGAAGGTCATGCTATTAGGAGAAATAAATTTTAAAAGTAATTTGGCGACGTATTGTAAAGGCTTTTGAGTATATTTTTGGATTTGACGATCAAACATCTGGGCTATAGATATTTGAGTAATATACTATAATAATAAAATGACCCAAGAAATTCCTTTTACAATCGCTTTTTTAGCAGGTGTCTTTAGTTTTTTATCTCCTTGCGTTCTTCCTATTGTTCCAGGTTTTATATCTTACATAGTTGGTAAATCCTTTAGTGATATACAAAATAGCTCTAAAAAAGAAAATCTTAAACTACTTCCTTTGATAATTTTATTCATTATTGGTTTTTCTATCGTGTTTATCATCATGGGAGCATCAATAGATTTTTTAAGTGATTTTTTTTTATGACTTAAAAAAAGAGATGAATATATTCTCAGGAGTATTAATTATTTTTCTTGGTTTATTTTTTTTAGGAATTTTAAAGATTCCTTTTTTGGATTTAGAAAGAAAACTTAATTTTGATAAATTACAAAATCTTTCATTTTTTCCTTTATTAATTGGCATGGCATTTGCTTTTGGATGGAGTCCTTGCATTGGACCTATTTTAGGATCAGTTTTAGCCATAGCAATTAATGATAGCGTCAATGGAACTTTGTTGTTAACTATTTACTCCATTGGTCTTGGCATTCCTTTTTTAATTGTTGGTTTAATGATGGGGAAATTAATAATTTTGTCTAAAAATTTGGCCAAATTTTCAAGACATTTTCAGATTTTGACAGGTTTAATTTTATTGATAACTGGTATCTTAATATTAAATGGAACTATCCAATCACTTGGTTTCCAACTTAACTCAATACTTCCCTCACTAGAAATGCTGTTAATCTAGTGATTAATAAACACAAATTATTTCTAGGGATTTTTTTATTAATTATTTTTTCATTTTGGGTAATTTATTTTTTTAATAGAGATTTTTTTGAACTTAAAACTTTATTTATTTATCTGGAGATAATTCAAAATTATATATCCAACAATTTTTATATCTCGTTTTTAATCTTCATATTCACATACTGTTTCTTAATTGTTTGTAATTTCCCAGCTGCTTCAGTTTTATCTTTAATTGGTGGTTTCTTATATGGAACTTGGATTGGAGGTATAGGCATCATTATTGGTGGTACAATAGGAGCTTTTGTTGTTTTTTATTTCGCTAAATTATTATTTCATGATTACATATCAAAAAAATTACTTCATAAATATTCATTTATAAAACAATACTTCAAAAAATGAATTAGAACTAATGCTTTTAATAAGACTTATTCCAGGTATTCCTTTTTTGCTCAAAATTTAATTCTTGCAGGACTTGGAGCTAAAAGTTCAAAGTTTTTTTTACTACTCTTATTGGTCTTTCTCCATGGGCATTAATATTTGCAAGTATAGGGCAGGGATTAGAAGAAATTTTTATTGATGACCAAAATCTTAAGTTTTGCACTTATTGCTAAACCAGAGTACTTAATTCCAATAAGTATAATTATACTATTAGTAATATTTATTTTGATTTTTTAGAAAAAAATTTAAATAGCTATTCGAAATAAATAAGTTTTTCTTTTGTTTAATAAATTCTCCAATAAGCAATGGTTGTGAGAGGCAATTTTCTTTAAAATCCTCTTCAAATTCATTTTTCTTTTCTTTATCAATAGCCATTAATAGTGGGACCATTAGTTTGAGGGTCAAAGATAATCTTTATTAAAGGATGATTTTCTTTAATGTCTATTGAGTCAAAAGAAGATAAATGATTATTTTTATATCCACTGCTTTCATAATTTTTCAAAATTTCTAATTTGTTATTGATGAGAATTTCATTTTTAAGATTAATTTGAGCAGATAAATTTGAACTTTGACAAATATCTCCTAAATGAGAGGCTAATCCAAATCCACTAATATCGGTCATTAATTGAGATCCATAAGAAAACCCTGATTTTGCAGCAGAGTCATTACTTGTTTTTAGATATCTAAGTAATTTTTCAAAATCAGAGATAGATAATAATTGAGAATTTTGAAAATAAGCTGCTAATAAATATCCAGTCCCTAAGGGTTTTGATAGGTAGATTAAATTACCTTCATTTGCTAAATATTTTTTTGATTTCTGTTTTATACTTCCATTCATAGTAATAGTAACTGCTGGCTCTTCGGTTTGGTAGCTATGACCAGCTGCTAAATAAGCGTCATCTTTAGAAGCTTCAATTTGAATTCCACGCATAAAGTATTCTAAATAAAAACTCTCAACTAAATTTTCACTAAACGGAACTCCAATCGAAACACTTAGAGAATGCACTGAGCCACCAGCAGATAAAATATCATTTTGAGAATGCAAATAGCTAATGATTCCAAAGTCATAAGGATTAATTGATTTAAATAACTTTATATGGTCTATAGTTTGAAGAACAGCATTTTGCTCAAATTTGATTTCTGTTGAGTCTGAAAGCTCTTTGTTATTGTTTTGATTAGATAGAAAATTGATTAAAGTATTTTTAGAAACTTTAGATCCACAGCCCTGACAATACATTTTAGGAGTATCATCTTTAAAATTATTTAGATTATAAATTTTCTTATTCATGTCATTTTGCTCTGAAAAAGAAAATTTTCTCATAAAATTTAAATCAATTATTTCCTTTAATTGCCAACACCAGTTTCCACTAAAGCTGAAATTAAAGTAGTTTAAGACAGCTGAATTTTTATGAGTTCCAATTAAATATAGCCAATTATTTTGAGGTTTAAATTTTTTTAATGGTTTTTTTAATAAAAAAAGAAATAGATTTTCTTTTAACACTTCTCCCTGTCTAACTGCCATTACTCCAGATTTTGGTCTTTTGTAATTTTTAATTGTAGCGGCATCACCAGTAACAAATATATTTTTATGATTTAAAGATTGAAGTTGATGATTAACGGCAATGAAATTCTCTGTCTTTTCTAAATCACTTTTTCTAGCCAGTCAGGTAATGACCCCAGTTGATAATAAAACACAGTCGCTTTGTATTTTATTCTCATTATCAAGAGCAATTTCTGAGTTATTGATAGTGATAACTTTATTTGAAATTAAATTAATACCCAAATTTTTAGCTATTTTTTTAAGTCTATTGATTGTTGATATATTTAAATTTTTTTCTGCTAGTAACGGTGATGAGATGATATTTAAAGAAATATTGCCATTATATCTTTTATATAATGCAAAACTTAACTCGAAAGCAGCTACGCCACCGCCAACGATACTTACTTTTTTCTGAGAGGATTTTTTAACCAAATTATCAATAAGACTTAAGTTTGATACAAGGGAGCTGATAGGTTTAACAGGTATAACTTTTGATTCATTATTAAAATTAATATTTCGATTATTTGATATTGAGCCTGAATTAATTGACAGGATATCAAATGAAACTGATGGATTATCTTTTAAATAAACCTTTTGATTTTGAGTATCTAGATTTATGACTATATCTTTTATAAAAGTTGCACCCGCATTAAAGCAAAGTCTTTGTAAATCAATTGATATATCTTTAAGTGAATAAAATTTTTTAATATAACCTGGAGTCATTCCCGAATAGATTGCCTCATAGCCTTCACTAATTAAAATTACATTGAGACCCCGGTACTCATTCATACAAAGCTTTCTTAAAACTTGAACATTTGCATGCCCACCACCAATCAAAACTAATTGTTTGTTAAAATAAGTTTGTTGCAAACTTAATTGAATGATCCATTAACTGGATCTATATAATTTATCATCAATACTTGAGTTTTTTGTTTTGAGATATTTTTAAAATATGTTCTCTGATTTGATTGAAAACGAAAAGTATCACCTTTTGATAATTTTTCTTTTGTTTCTCCACACTCACCTCAATTTGACCATCAATCACTGTTAAATTTTCAAAAGTTTTTGGACCATGAGACCAGATCTCAATACTCCTTTTGGTTTCATTTCTAAGATATACCATTGAAGCCAGTTAACTGTTTCCCCAGCCCTAAAATATTTAACTCACATAAACCATCTTTAGAGGTTATGAAGGAGTCTCTTTTGAACTTTCAATTGAGCTAGTTTCTTCTACTTCAATCTTTAAAAAAAATCTGATAGCTTTTCATCAAGGCCTCAGCTATTCTGGAGATGTAGTCACAGTAGGATTAGACAAATCTCTTTCAATCTGAGATAGGATAGATTTTGATACACCAGATTTAGTGATAACTCATCCAAGTCATATTTTCCTTTTTCGAGCAAAGATAGTCTGTTGCCCAGTTGAGAGCTTGTTTATCGCCATAACTAATAGGAATAATCAATTATTCTAATGAAAAGTCCAATATTTAATATGATTTTTATTATTTAGCTCTTGAATCATAGTGGGCATAGATGACTATTTATATACAAGCTTTAGCACTTAAGGTTAATGAGTGCTAATTGATAAAATATATAGAGGTACAAAATGAATTTAAAACCCTTACACGATCGAGTCTTAGTTGAAAAGTCAATTCTGAAGATAAGACAAAAGGCAGTATTATTATCCCTGATACAGCTCAAGAAAAAACCTATGGAGGAAAGTCCTTGCTGTGGGTGGTGGTGCCAGAAATGAAAACAGCCAAATAGTTGCCTTAGACTGTAAAAGAGCTGACAGAATTTTATTTGGTAAGTGATTGTATAAGTTAAAATTATTAAGTAAAAACTGATTTATGAAGGAGTCTGACATCATGGGAATTATTAATGTTGAAAGAAAATTTCAATCTCAAGCAAATTAAGTTCAATTTAACAGACACTCAGAGCTAAAATGCTTAAAGGTATTAACATACTTGCAGACGCTGTCAAAAGTTACATTAGGTCCAAAAGGAAGAAACGTTGTTATCGATAAATCTTTTGGCTCTCCAAGAACTACAAAAGATGGTGTTACCGTTGCAAAAGAAATCAGTTAGCAGATAAATTTGAAAACATGGGCGCCCAGATGATCAAAGAAGTTGCAAATAAAACTAATGACCTTGCAGGTGATGGTACTACAACATCATTGTATTATGCCAAACATAGCTACCGAAGGTATGAAAGCTGTTGCGGCGCTGGATTAAAATCCCATGGATCTTAAAGAGGTATGGACACAATGCAGCAGATGCAATCATCAAAGAGCTTCATAAGAATTCAAAAACAGTAAAATCTGATGAAGTGCAACAAGTGGGTACTCTATTGCCTCTAATGGTGATACAGAAGTTGGTGGAATGATTTCTGAAGCAATGCAAAAAAGTAGGCAAAGAAGCGTAATTACCGTTGAAGAAGCAAAAGAGCCTAGATACTGAATTAGATGTTGTTGAAGGAATGATGTTTGATCGTGGATATTTAAGCTATTTTGTTACCAATGCTGATAAAATGAAGGCTGAAATGGATGACTGTTTAATTCTTTTTGCGAGAAAAACTATCTAGCCTACAACCAATTGCTACCATTATTAGGTCTGTGGTACAATCAACCAAACCCTTCTTATTATATCAGAAGATATTGAAGGCAAGCTCTTGCGACATAATAGTTAATAAATTACGTGGCGGTTTAAAAATTGCTGCAGTAAAACTTCACCGGTTTCAGTGATCGAAAAGCAATGTAGAATTAATATTTTTAACTGGTGAATTGAGTGATCATTGAAAATTAATTATTAAGCTGAGTCAATAACAATGGATATGCTTGACAACGCAAGGGTTGACATTTAAATAAGAAAAACTCAACCATGTTGTGATACTGGTAGAAAAGATAATAGAAGCACGTTGTGAATCAAAATTAAAGCAAATTGGAAAAACAACTGGACTGACAGAGAAAATTACAGGAAAGGCTTGCTGTAAACACAGAATTTGGTATTGCTGTAATTAAAGTAGGTGAACTACAGAGTTAAGTAAAAGAAAAAGGGCCAGTGTGAAGTGCTATGCATGCAACAAGAGCTGCTGTTGAAGAGGATCTACTGGTGGTGGAACTGCTCTTTTATACGCAACTGATGTTCTTCAAAACTTAAAGTTGAAAACGATGATCAAAGATATGGTGTTGATATAGTTAGAAGCTCTTTCTGCCCCTCTCAAGCAAATCACACAAAAATGCGGAGGTCGTGATGGTGCGGTGGGTAAATCATTGAAAGCAAGTCATTCTGTTATGGTTTCGATGCCCAATCGAGAAAGTTCTGTGACTTAGTAAAAGCGGGTATCACGTAGATCCAGCTAAGTCATTAAAGACCCGCTTCGATAAGTCACTGTTATCTGCTGCTGCTTTGTTCCACTTACAACTGAAGCAATGATTACAGATAAGCCAGAAAGATAAGTCGTCTGCACCAGCAATGCCTGATATGGGCGGAATGGGTGGCATGGGCGGCGGTATGCCAGGCATGATGTAATAATAACACTCATTAAAATTAAAATTTAAAAAGCCCAACTTAGCGTGGCTTTTTTAATTTAATAAACCTCGATGCAATTACTAACAAATTTTTATGCAAATATTCTTTGTTGATATGATGTTCAGGTTTTGGTATAAAGTTTATTAGATTTAGGTATAATTTTTATATCAATAGTTTTCCTTTATATAAGTATTTTTGCCAGCTTATTGTCATAAATTAAAAAAATTGTAAAGACTACTATACAAGTAGATGATGATGTTTTAACCTAATCCCACACTAAGTTATTATCAATGATTTTAAAAGCACTTTGGCTGTTTACTCTGTGCATTCAGCTCCACTGGGTTTATATTTTCAGAAAATAAATAATACTTTAGCTACGATATTTTTTTTTGGTTAATTCATCAGGCTTTAATTCCATTTTCAAATTTTTTTTCAAAATTAGAAAAATTTTAAACCAAAACTTTATTTTTGGTTAGATCCTAAAATATTTAATTATATTTTTAGGAATAGTTGCTGTTTTGGGAAGTATGGGAATTAATGGACCAGTTATTGCAGGACTGGGTTTTTTTGGTGTGCTTTCCCCTTGGGCCTAAATTTATTTAAAATTTAATATCTGGATAATGTTTTTGCTTAAAAAAAGATTTCTTTGGGGAGGGATTGGGTTTTCCCGGGCCATACGAAGGGTAGTATAAGTTTGCTCACATTAATTAGAAAGTTTGACTCTACCCCAATTCCCTTTCCTAATTATATATTTGCAGAAGCCCCGATATTAATTACACAAAAGAACAAATCGAAGAATTAATTGGATTATTGGCAGAATATATTCAACTTTTAACAAATAAAGAATTTACAGATTTTGTTTCAAATTATTTAAATAAAAGTAGAATTTTTTGTTAATAAAAACCAAAGCCTTTGTTAGACTTGATAAATTAATGATAGCTCTATAGATATATTAATTTATTGTTTACTTCAACAAATGATGGGATTTTTTTTGAAAATTGGAAGATTTGAATGAAAATTTAAAATAAAATAGAAAGATAGGTTTAAATTTTGCTTTTCCTAGTCAATCTATTTTTTAAAAAAAATGATATTTAATTTAGTTTATTTTTTTTTTGAAAAAAAAACTAAAAAAAACCCTTTTTACCCAATACAAATCCCCAAATTATTATAGAAAAAAATTTTAATTTTTTTTTGAAAAAAATTTTTTCTACATTGTATTTTTAAGATCTTTTAAAAAAAAAATAAATAAAATAAATATTGGACAAATATTATAAATTAAGCTAAATTTTTAATGAATATTGAAAATAAAATAATAATTAAAATCATTAAATAAAAAATTAAAAATGCAATAATCCTAAATTTAAAAATTTTTTTTAAAAAAACCCGATCTAGCTGCCCCATTCCATACATCGTCAAAAAAAATCTTTAAAAAAGTTTCTGTTAAGTATGTATTTTTTTAAATTTTAAAAAGCTTATTTTTAATTTTTTTAAAAAATCTGTAATTTAAATCTTTTTTCATTTAAATCCAGATATCTCATCTATCCCTAAGGTTTAAAAACCCCCTCTAAAAAAAACCCAAATAAACATTTCAAATCCTTTCTTCATCTGACTTTTAAAACCCGCATTTAAAAGAAATGATATTTTGATAAAGCTTTTATTTTGTTCTTATTTAAGGAAGCATTTTCCCCCCCAAAATTGAAATAATTTTATTATTTTCAAAAAAAAAATGACATTCGAGTTTAAAAATTTGGTATTAAAGACCTTGAGTCAACTCAAAATATTTTCCTTTTTCTTTTTGCACCTAAATTGAAACTTTTTGATCATTTTGATAAAAATATTAACTAATTCCAACCCAGTCCCTTTTTTTTATAATATTAATTGTATTATCTTGTTTTGCATCTATAACTAATAATTCACAATTGAGTTTTTAAGAAGGATGTTAAATTAAAAAATCTAAACATTCAAAAAAGTATCTTGAGAATTAAAATTAATAAAATGATTGATACACCATAATTAAGGGGAAAAATTTTTTATTTTTTTTAAAAATATATAATTAACCTTCAAAGTATAATTAATTTTTATTCAAATTTTATTTAATTTATTTAATATTTTCTTTTTTTTTTATTTCAAAGGTTTTTAAAAATATGAGCTTATACATTTTTTTATGTCACAGCTATTTTAATTTTTTTTTTATTTGATGGTGGTTTTTAATCAATTAATATTTCAAATTTCTAATAATTTTAAAAATCTTTATTTAAAATTTTTTTTTTTAAAAAATATCTTTTCAATTATAATAATATTTTTGATTTATAATTTTTTTTTTTTTCAAATTTTTAATAGTTTTGAATAATACTTTTTTAATACTTATAATTTTTACTTTAAAAAATGAAAAATTTAAATT
>BOYI01000001.1 GCA_019651435.1 Pelagibacteraceae bacterium | reverse complement strand
CGGTGTTTTTTTATGACAATTGATAAATGTAAAAAAACCAGTTACCCGGGGTTCCTTAATTTAAAGTTAAAAGACTAAATAAAGTAAAAAATGTTTACAAATTTGAAGGTCACTGCATTGTTAATGATGTTATACATGCTCAATGTATATTTTCGGCAATGATTCATGACATCCCAGGTCCATCCTAGTAGTTATATCTCTAATAAAGTAAAATTAGCTAATAATGTTAAAATTGGCCCTTATTGTTATTTAAATGGAAATATAAGTATTGGAGAAAATACTGAGTTAAAATCACACGTAGTCATTTCTGCCAATACACGTATTGGCAAAAATAATATTTTTTATCCATTTTCAAATATAGGATGTGATCCTCAAGATCTTAAATTCAAAGGAGAAGATAGTAGTCTTATCATAGGTGACTCTAATATTTTCAGAGAAAATGTCACTATTAGCAAGGGTACAAAAGATGGTGGAATGCTAACAAAAATAAATAATAATAATTTATTTATGACAGGTGTTCACATAGCGCATGATTGTAATATTGGAAATGAAAATATTTTTGTTAATCAAGTTACTTTAGGTGGTCATGTTAATATAATGAATAATGTAGTAGTAGGAGGCTTATCTGCAATAATTCAATTTGTTACTATTGGTTCTTACTCAATGATTGGAGGGATGAGTGGAATTGATAAAAATGTTCTTCCTTTTAGTCTCGCAATAGGTAATAGAGCTAAACTTAGAGGACTCAATTTAGTAGGAATAAGAAGAAAAAATTTTGATAAATCTGAAATAGCAAGAATCAATGAATATTCATGATCAATACATTAATGGAATTGACTTAGATAATAATAATAAAGTAGACTCTATTTTTTTAGACTATAATAAAATATTAAATCAAAAACTTGGCCACATACAAAAATGATATAATTCTTATAGCAGGATCAGGTGATTTTGCTTTTGAAGCTGCTAACTTTTTAACTAAGAAAGAAAAGCTAAATCATATAATTCTCTTATCTAAAAATTCAGAAATTTCTAAAAGATATAAAAATATAGTTTCTTATTTTGATATTAGAGATATTGAAAAATTAATAAAATTTATAAAAAAAAGACTAATTATTAAGGTTTTAATTATTGGATATGTTCATTTACCCCCAATAAAAGAAATAAAACTCTCTTTATCTTCAAAATTAATTTTATCAAAAAACTTTTTTTTAAATGATATTAATAATCAATCAAAAATTCTAAAAAAATTTATTGAAAGTAAAAATTTAAAATTACTCTCTCAAAAAATAATTTTTAATAAATTTTTGATTAATTATTCTGATCATCAATTAAGAAAAGAACATAAAAATATTTATAAATATATTTTAAAAAATTCATTGATAATAAAAAAAATATTTTCTCTTAATTTATCTCAATCTTTAGTAATGGATGGTGATAGAATTATTACAATTGAAGATATTTTTGGAACTGACAATATGATTAATAAATTCAAAAAACTAAATAAACAATTTAAAAATCTAATTTTTATAAAATCTATTAAAAAAGATCAAATAAATGAAATAGATTTCCCTATTATTGGAAATCAAACTTTAGATTTATTAATTAAATTTAATTTTAAAGCTATTTGTCTTTTAAATAAAAATATTATTATTGCTAATAAAAATTCATTTATAGAAAAAATCAATAAATCTAAATTAAGTTTAATTGTAATTTAATTGAAAATATTATTTGTAACTTTAGAACAATCGGCAAGAGAAAATTTAAAAGTTATATTAAATAATCAATTTTTTCAAAATAATATTGATAAGTTTTATACCTTTGGAATGTCTGATGAAAATTTACCTTTTAAAGATTTAACTAATATTAAAATTAAATCTTTAATGGGATTTATTGATATTATTAAAAATTTACCTTATTTATTTAATTTAAGAAATTCTCTAAATTTGTTGTCAAAAATAATAATTTTAGTCATATATTTTTTATAGACTCTTTTGATTTTTCAAAATTTTATCTTAAATAAATTTAAAAATAAGTCTATTAAATATTGTCAATTTATAGGTCCTTCTGTTTTTATATGGAAAAAAAATAAAGCAAAATTTATTAATAAATATTTTGATCATATTTTTTCAATATTTGAAGTTGAAAGAAAATTTTATGATAAAGATAAATATTCTTATATTGGACATCCTTTATTAAAAAATATTGTACTTAATAATAGAGATAAATACCCAATTAAAAATATTGGTATTTTCTTAGGAAGTAGATATCAAGAAATTATTTATAACATTCCAATAATAGATAAATTAATTAAAGATTTAAAAAGATTAGATGATTTTAATTTTCAGTTTTATGTAACAAAAGAGTTTGAAGATCTTATTAAAAATTCCTTTTAAATCATGATTTTCAATTTTATTTAAATAATCAGAATATTATAATAATTTATCAAAATTAGATTTTGCTTTTGCATGTTCTGGTACTGTTCATTTAGAGCTTAGCTTTTCTCAAATTCCACACTTTATATTTTATAAAGCAAATTGGTTTAATTATTTAATTTTTAAATTTTTTGTAAGATCTAAATATTTATCTTTAGTTAATATTTTTAATAAAAAATCTTGTATCAAAGAGTTTATTCAATCAAATTTTAATCATAATATTTTAATTAGTGAGTTTAAATATCTATTTAATAATAAAGATAAATTTTATGATTATTCTCACTTAATGATAGAGTCTTTAAAAAAATCTAATATTCAAAAAATTAATTCAGATATTATTATTGATTATTTAAAAAAGTCTTCTTAAGCCAAAGAAGATTAAAAATAGATTTTTTTTCTCTTTCACCAACACCTCTATAGTTTTTATTTTTTTCTCCTGTATAAAGTTGTCTTGGTCTTGTGATTTTAAATTCATTATCTTCGATCATTTCTTTCCATTGGGAGAGCCATCCAACTGTTCTTCCTACAGCAAATATAGGTGTAAACATTGAAGTTGGTATTCCAAGTGCTTTTAATAGTATACCAGAGTAGAAATCAACATTTGGATAAAGATTTTTTTCTTTAAAATAATCATCATTTAAAGCTAATTCTTCTATTTCTTTTGCAATTTCTAATTCTTTAGATTTTAATTTTAATTCTTTAAATAAATCTTCTGTGCTTTTTTTAAAACTTTAGCTCTTGGATCATAGCTTTTATAAACTCTATGTCCAAAACCCATAAGTCTTATTTTATTTTTCTTATTTTTTACTTCTTCAATGAAATCTTTTGGTTTTAAATCATTATTTACTATTTCATTTATCATATCTATGACTGCTTCATTTGCTCCACCATGTGATTTACCCCATAGAGAAGATATACCTGCAGATAAACAAGCATATGGATTAGCTAAAGAAGAACCTGCAGTTCTAACTGTTGAAGTAGATGCATTTTGTTCATGATCAGCGTGAAGAATAAATATTTGATCCATAATTTTTGAGTATAGTGGATTAATTTCATATTCTTCAGCCGGTGTAGCAAAACACATATGTAAAAAATTTTCTGCATAATTCAGTTTATTAAATGGATAAACAAATGGTTGACCAACTGAATATTTATAAGCCATAGCAGCAATAGTTGGTATTTTTGCTAAAAGTCTATGAGTAGCTATCATTCTGTGCCCTGGATCTTCAATATTTAATGAGTCATGATAAAAAGAAGATAATGCACCAACTATACCAATCATCATAGCCATCGGATGAGCATCTCTTCTAAATCCTCTGTAAAACTGAGTTATTTGTTCATTTAATAAAGTATGATTCTTTATAATGCTTTCAAATTCATTTTTATCAGTTTCTGATGGAAGTTCTCCATGTAGAAGAAAATAGCATACTTCTAGGTGAGTACTATGATTTGCCAAATCTTCAATTGGGTAACCCCGATATACTGAAGTATACCTTTCTCACCATCAATAAATGTTATTTTTGAATTACAAGCCGCAGTTGAAGTAAAACCTGGATCATAAGTAAAAAGACCTGTTTGTTTATAGAGTGATGAAATATTAATTACATCTGGTCCCATTGAACCAGTTAAGCCATCAAATTCAAATTCTTTACCAGTTTTGCTATCTATAAGTTTAAATCTTTTTTCATCAATCATGGGAGGTATAATAGCAATCTTTCTTTAAAATTACTAATGCCATAAAAGAATATTATTTTATCAATTGGAAGTTTTGATTCAAAATTAACAAGTATTTTTCTTATAGTTTTCCAATTTTCTTTAAAAATAAATCATTTTTTTCAAGAGCTTCAATAAGATCTTCTTCATTATGCAAATCTTGAATGGCTTTATAAATTTTTTGAATTAAATCTTTTTCATTATTGTCAATATCAACAGTTTGTTTTTTATGAAAAAAATTAATTAAACATGAAATTTCTTCATTGATTTTTTTGGTTGTGGTTATTCTAGATAGAATATCTTTATAAATAATATCTAAATTATAATTTTCAGTAGCTTTTAGGTTTTCGGAATTAATATGAAGTTTAAACTCTTGAAATGAAAGTTGATTTAAATAATACTGATTTATAAATTCTAATTTTTGAATATCAAATTTAGCTGGAGATAGCACGATTTTTGAGATTTCAAAATTATTTATCGCATCTTGTATATTTAAATATTCTAAATCATTAAAATTATTACCCAATTTTATTATAAAATTAAAAATACTTTCTTTTAAAAATCCTTCATTCAAATAAAAATCGACATTAGTTATGTTATCTCTTTTAGAGAGTTTTTTACCATTTAAATCATGAATAAGGGGTATATGTGCGTATTTAATTTTATTAAACGAAAGAGACTCTGCGATTAGTTTTTGTTTAATAGTATTGATTGAGTGATCATTACCTCTAATTACATGAGTAATTTGATCTAAATGATCATCAACTAAATTTGATAGAATAAATGTAGGAGATTTATCTGATCTGGCTATTGAAAAGTCCTCTATATTTTCTGAGGGTATTTTAATTTTTCCTAATATTAAGTCTTCATATTCAAAATAATCTTTTTCTCTATTAACTTTAAAGCGATAAGGGCCATCATTTTCTTTGTATGCTAAATTTTGATCTAATAAAGTATCAACAATTTCTTTATGTTTCTGAATATTTTTAGATTGGTAATTGATTTCATCATAATTGAGATCAAAAATTTTAAATATTTGAAGAATTTCTTCTTCGAATACTTTTTTTGATCTTTCTTGATCGGTATCTTCGATTCTTAAAAGAAATGTACCTTTATTTTTTTTGGCATATAGATAATTATAAATGGCTGTTCTAAGACCGCCCATATGAAAGTTACCTGTAGGAGAGGGTGCAAATCTTGTTTTTATCATTTATAGTTCCTTATTAATCCAATCATTTTTGCTAATATTTTAACCCTATCTTTTTTTATAGTAATTGGTTTAAAATTATCAATATCTCCATAAATTTTTATATTATCTTTTAATAATTCAATTTTTTTAAGAGATATTTCACTATTATCTATTTGGACAGCACAAATATCATTTTTTTATAATGCTATTACTATCTAGTATTACTATATCTCCATTTTGGATTCCATAAGCATTCATTGACTCACCATTAACTTTACATGCAAAAGAATTTTGTGATTTATTTTTAATCAAATTTTCTAATTGAACATATTCTATATTTGCTAAATCAGCTTCTAAGGCTTTACCAGCTGAAATTTCTGGATACAAAGGAATTTCATTTTTAAGTTTTATTGATCTTGATTTAAGTTTATCTCTATCGATATATTTATTTTCTTGAAGATAATCTAAATATTGAAAAATTGATGATTTTGATTTTAAACCCATAAAGTTTTTCATTTCATCAAAGGAAGGAGCTATGCCATTTTTTTGAATATAGCTTTGAATAAAATCAAATAGTTTTTTTGCTTTATTTGTCATTTAATTTATAAATTCTCAATTTTTTGGTTTTATTGAAGTAAATAAGGCAATTTGATTTTAATATATTAGAAATATTTGAACTTTCTTGATTATTAAATATTTTGATATTTTGATCACTTTTCATAAATCCAAATAGAAATGATTTTCTTATTAAACTATTAAAATTAAATTTTATCTTCTCAATATCAATTTCATTGTCAAAATTAAGATCTTTAGAAAATTGATATTTAAGAATTAATGAATTGACTAAAATGTTTGTAAGAACAAAAGAAGAACATGGATTTCCAGGAAAAAATAAGAAAATTTGTTTATTTCTAATAAATGACTTAAAGGGTCTACCTGGTTTTAAATTTAAACCATCTACTAATAATTTAAAATTTCTAAAATCAAAGTCATCTTCACTTTTACCAGTGCCCCAATGACAATGTTATATTAGATTTACTATTTTGAGTTCTTTTTCTAAAATTTTTTGATCATCTTTGATATGAATATTTTTATCTATTTTTTGATTGTGTGAATTTAAATAATTCTCTAAATATGAGGCATTAGTAGGATTAATAAAATGATTTTTTGTAAATTCATTTCCTGTTGAAATAATTTTAAAAGAAAGACTATTTTTAGTTTTTACTTTTATGTTTTTGAAAGAGTTGTAAATAAAAAGTTCTTTTTTGGTTAAGTTTTTATTCTTTAAAATAAACTTTTGTCCTGACTTAAATACATGTCCTTTTTTTCTTATAAAAGAGTTTTTAAAATCATATTTAAAAATGTGAAATAAATTTTTATTTTGAAAGTAAGCCTCACTTGGAATTATATATTTTATTGAATTAGGTATAAGAGATCCTGTTTTAACGATTACGCATTCATTATCTTTAATCTTATAGTCAATATATTTATCAAGTAGTGTTTTGCCTTTTAAAATGTATGTATCTTTTTTAGATATAACTCCTATACCATCCATTGCGGATTGATTATATGGAGGTATATTTTCTTTTAGAGTAAATCTGTCGTTTATTAAATCTTTACAAGTTAGAGATTTTGTATTTTCTTTAGTGTATAAGTCGGTTTTGGAAGATATTTTTCGATTAATCTTATTGCATTAAAAATATCATCCAATGTTATTTTTCCCGCCTCTTTTTTTTATGATTTGAATATTTTGAATAATAATTTCTTTTTTATAAGATTTTAACATATCAAATACTGTTATTGATGAGGTGCTAACAGCTGTCAAAGCCTCTATCTCCAGGCCTGTAGTATATTTTGATTTCACAGATGATATTATTTTTAAAAATTCGTTATCTAAAAGTTTAAATTCAATAGTAATATGATCAATAGGTACTTGATGGGTTAAGGGAATTTGAAGAGAAGTATTTTTTGCCGCTAATACTCCTGCAATTTTAGCTGTAGCACATAAATTAGAAAATAAATTTTGATCATTTAATAATATCTTGATATAGACTTTTATCAATTTTAATTAAAGACTCAGCAATAGCTATTCTTGCTGTTTTCTTTTTTTTAGAGATATCCACCATTTCTATAGTTTGATTTTTGTTTTTAAAATGAGTTAAAGTCATTATGAGTTATAAAGTTTATTAATATAATTGAGTGTCTTACTAGAATTTAAAATACTTCCTCCAATTAAAAAAGTTTTAATATTTGTTGCTTCTTTAATTTTTTTAATATTTTTGATATCAATTCCACTTTCACTAACAATAAAGTTTTTATTTTTTATTAAATTACTTAAGTTAATTGATTTATCTATATTAATCTTTTGTTCTTTTAAATTTCTATTATTTATTCCAATTAAAGAACTTTTAATATTCTTAATTTTTGATATTTCATGAATACTTTCTATCTCAATTAAAACATCTAAGTTTAATTCATTTGCAAATTGATAAAGGTCTTCAATTTGTTTTCTTGTTAAAATTTTTGCTATTAATAAAATGGCATCTGCTCCATAAAGTTTAGACTCCAAAATTTGAGTTTTATCTATGATAAAATCTTTTCTTATTATTGGTTTATTTGTTAACTTTTTAGCTATAGAGATATCATTTAAACTACCACCAAAATTCTTATCAGTGAGTATTGAAATACAGCAACATTTTGATTTATCATAAATTTCAATAGTATCTTGTATGCTTCTGATTTTATTAAAATTTTTTACACTAGGGCTAAAACGCTTAAATTCTACAATTAAAGCATTTTTTTGTTTTTTAATTTCTTGAATAATAGATTTTTTGAATAGGCTCTTTTTTTTTGGAATTTTTATAGCATGCAATTCTTTTTGTTTTAAATATTTAATAAAATTCTTTTTTTCTAAGACTATTTGATCAAGAATATTCATTATTTTTTTTGTAATAATTTTAGTTGTCTAGAGGCATTTCCATTATCAAGTGCATATGAAAGTTCATCAAAACAATCTTGAAATTTTAATTTTGATTTATAAAGCATCATTGCATGACATGAATTAATCAAAACCATATCTCTAAAAGTATCTTTCTTACCTTCAAATAGTTCAAATATTCTGGATGCATTATATCTGGGATCTTTCCCTTTTATCTGACTAAACTTAGGAATTTTATTTAAATATTTTTTATAATAATTTTGAGAAATGGTTTGTTTTTTTATTTTTGACTTATCTTTGATAAGAAATGTTGTTGGCGAGAAAAGACTAATTTCATCAAGACCTTCATGAGAATAAAATATTTTAAAATTTTTAAGTTTAATTTCTGACAATATCTTACACATAATTTCTGCAGAATTTTTATCTACTGTCCCTAATAATTGATATTTAGCACCAAGCGGATTGAGAGTAGGGCCCATGTAGTTAAAAATTGTTTTAAAACCTAATTGTTTTCTTATTTGAGCAACTTTTCCTAAATTTGGATAAAATAAAGGTGCATTTAAATAAACAAAATTTTTCTTTTTAATTTGTTTATGTATTTCATTTGATTTGGATGGATTATTTATACCAAGTTCATTTATAACATCACTTGAACCGCTATTTGAGCTGGCAGCTCTATTACCATGTTTAGCTATCGGCACCCCAACAGATGAAAGCAAGATAGCAACTGTAGTTGAAATATTAAGTGTTTTTAGTCCATCACCACCAGTGCCACAAGTATCTAGACTATTACCATAAGTTTTTATTTTATTGGAGTTTGAATAAATATATTTTCTAAGAGAAATCAAAACTTCTTTTGATTGTATTTTTTTTGTTAATTCATTGATAATTATTGCTTGGTGAGAAATATTTTCAGTATTAAATAAGTAATTTATTGCAAGATTTAAATTTTTTGAATTAATGTCAGTATTAATGTTGAAGTTCATAATATGTTTAAAAAATTATCAAGGATTGTGTTACCAACTTTTGTTTCGATACTCTCTGGATGATACTGTAGACCATAAATAGGAAAATGTTTATGTCTAAAACTCATAATGATATTATCATCATTTGATCTAGCAGAAATAAGTAAATTTTTAGGAAAATTTTTACTGTCTAAATATAAAGAGTGATATCTAGTCGCCATGAAAGATGAATTTAAATTTTCATATAATTTAAATTTATTTTGAGTAATTATCTCAGATACTTTTCCATGCATTGGATTTTTTAAAGTCTTTATTCTAGCTCCAAAATATACACCTAGTATTTGATGACCTAGGCAAACCCCCAAGATTGGCATAAAAGAATAAATCTTATGAACTAATGAAAGGCATTCGCCTGAATTAAAAGGTGTGCTTGGTCCAGGTGAAATAACAATACCCTTACTTTTGATAATCGTGTTGAAGTTTTTAGAAACTTGATCATTTTTGATTATTACTACTTTTTCTCTTGAGCTTAGGTAATGATAAAGGTTATAGGTAAAGCTGTCATAATTATCAATTAATGTGATCATGAAATTTTATGGGCTATTTCATATGCCTTAAATAAAGCATTGGCCTTATTAATACATTCCAAGTATTCATTCTCAGGTTTACTATCGTGCACTATACCTGCACCACTTTGAGCATAAATTTTGTTATTTTTTATTAATGCTGTTCTTAAATTAATACAGCTATCCATATCACCATTAATATCAAGATAGAAGACAGATCCAGAATAAAATTCTCTATTTATGTTTTCTTGTTCTTCTAGGATCTCTAGCGACCTAATTTTTGGCGCACCAGAAACAGTTCCAGCGGGAAGACCAGCGTATAAAACATCGATAGGTGAAAAACCTTTTTTTAAAACTCCTGTTACGTTGCTTACAATATGCATAACATGAGAGTAGTATTCTATTATGTTTTTTTCGGTGACTTTAACCGAATTATCTTTTGATATTTGGCCTACATCATTTCTGCCCAAATCAACAAGCATTAGGTGTTCAGCAAGTTCTTTTTTGTCATTTAAAAGATCATTTTTTAACCTTAGATCTTCTTTTTCTGTTGATCCTCTTTTTCTAGTGCCAGCAATAGGTCTTAGAGTAACTTGTTTATTTTTAACATTTATCATTGTCTCAGGACTAGAACATATAATTTGATAATCCTTTAAATTCAAATAGACAAGATAGGGAGATGGATTTATGGATCTTAAGGCTCTATAAAACTTAAATGGATCAATTTTATAGATTGATGAAAATCGCTGTGAAAGAACTGCTTGAAAAATTTCTCCTTTAGAAATTTCATTTTTTATAGAATTTACTTTTTTGAAAAAATCACTTTTTTTCATATGGTGAAAAAATTTTGATGGCGATCCTATTTTTTTTTCAAATTTAACTTTTTTGTTAGTAAAAATTAAATTTTCTATTTTTTTAAGAGAGTTTTGGCTTTTTTGAGACTTGTTTTTAATCTCAATTAGGTGAGTTTCATTTAATATATTGTCAAAAATTATTAAATTAGTAGGTCTTACAACATGGGCCAAGGGAATATGAATTTGATTTTTAGATCTATCATATTTCAGTTTAGGAAGTGTAAATTTGGATAAATCAAAACACATATTTCCAATCAAAAACGGGATAGGGATAGGTAAATTGTAATGATTTTTTACCCTACTCAGTTTAGATATTTCTTTTAAATAGTTATTGGGGGAATTGATCTTAACTTTTTTATTATTTTTAATCGCATAATTTTCATAGATTTCAATGTTTTCAACAATGTTAAAAAATATTATTGAATATCGACCTTTATTTTCACCACCTATTACTGACTCAAGAATAGAAATATCTTTAAATTTTGATTTGAGCTTATAAAAAATGGTTATTGGATTTTCCGTATCGGAGAAAATTTTCCGACCATAAATATGCATTTTTATAAATTTAGTATTTCTTGATTGTTAACTTCAATTTCATAATTATTCTTTATTTCGTTAATTATTGTAGAGTAAATTAAATTAACAATATTTTGTTTAATGTTTAGAGGGTCTATTTTACTTATTTCTTTAATTTTTAGGTAAATTACCTCATTGGGTAAGCTTACTTTTAATAAATTGTTTTCTTTAATAGTAACCACCTTTTCAAGATCTTCCTCAGACAAGAAGAACCCTTTTATTGTTAAAGAGTCAGTAAAGTAGTTAACTTGAACGCTCCCAGTTTTTATTAAATCGTCTTCGCTGTGAGATTGGATATTATCTTCTTTGTATATATCGTAAGACTCTATAAACTTTAATTTTATTTCACTGGATAATTCAGTGATATCAGAATTTTTTACATTGTATTCAATCAATTTTTTTTCATGAATTAAAGAATTATTAAAATCATTAAAATTAATGAAATGAAATTCGTTTGGAATATTTTCTAAAAAATTAAATGTATTTGAATAAAAAATAAATGAGTCTTTATATTTAGTCATTTGATCCGAAATATTGTTTGTATCAAAATTATCTATTTCATTTTGAATTAACATCTCATTAATCTCTTCTTTTACTTCATCAAAATTTTTAATTTTTTGCTCTCTTGCTTCAATTAATTTTACATAAAAATATTTTTCACCAATTTGAATAGGTGAGCTAACTTCGTTTAATTTTAATATATCCAATTTCTCTTTGACTTTGGGAAGTATTAATTTTTCATCTACAGCATCAAAGAGTTTGAATTGATTATTTTGATTTTCTTTTAATAAATTAAAATCATTTTCATTATCGTTAACTGAAATAATTTGTTCATAGGTGTATCTTTTGGGCTCAATAAATTCCTCTGAATTTTCCTCAAAATATTGAACTATAATCTCTGAAGTTATTAATTCTTCTTCTACATATTTCTTTAAGTCATAGTTATTTAATTCAATTTTATATATCTCATAATTTTCAAAAAATTCTTTTTCATGAGATTTACTTGGTAGGTAATTTCGAATGCCAATTTCATAAATGTCTAAATCTTTTTGAACAAGTAATTCTTCAAAAATATCTCCCTTAACTAAATCAGGAGCGTTTAAAGAATTATTGAAAATATCTGCATGAATTCCTTTTTCAATTTCTTTAAGTGAATTTTGTAAAATTGTTTCATCTAAGTTTTTAAATAATTCTTCATTATTCAATGATTTTTTTAAAATAATTTTTTTGGAGTTTTCACTTATTGCTATTTTTTCATTTAAAAATTCTTCATATGCTAATTCATTGATAAATTCATTTAAAAATTGAATTTTAGTATAAAGGTCTTGATCATTAGATAAATTTGAAATCTCATTTTCTACTTTATAGTTATCATATGCTTCATTAAATTCATTAGTGGTAATCTTAGCATTTCCTAATTTAATTACATGATTGGTAGAGACATATGAACCAAAACCAATAAATAGAAAGCTAATACCTAGTGCGGCACTAAAGAAAATTATGATAAGCTTTTTCATTTTAAATTTTATTATTATCTGATATCAGTAAAATACTATGAAATATATAATATTTAATTGGAAATCATATTTAAATCTTAAAGAGTCTATAAACCTATCAAAAATTATTTCGAGATTTAAAAAGAGCAAAAAATTTAAAATAATTTCTGCTCCAAATAATTTTTTTCATTTAGCGCTATCGAAAAATTTTAAAAAAAACACATATGCGACTCAAAACTTTGATTTAGACGGAAGAGGAGCTAGTACCGGTTCATTAGATGTTTCACATCTTATAGAAAACAAAATTAAATATACAATAATTGGTCATTCAGAAATGAGATCAAATCATGGTGAAACAGATAAAATTGTTAGCAATAAGTTAGAGGCATCTATTAATAATAAATTGATACCCATAGTTTGTATTGGAGAGTCTCTAAACATTTATAAATCTAAAAAAACTAAAAATTATCTTCGTAGTCAAATTAACACTATTTTTAAAAGATCTCAGAAGTACGACCAAATTATCTTAGCTTATGAACCTTTATGGTCTATTGGTACTGGATTAACACCAGAATTGTCAGAAATTGATGATATTTGTAAATTTTTAACTAAAATTCTTGAAAAATATACTTTCAAAAAAATTAATATTTTATATGGTGGTTCGGTAAATTTAAGTAATATTTCGGAAATCTTAAAATTACAATTTGTTAACGGTGTTTTAGTTGGTTCAGCCTCAACTAAATCTTCGTTTATTAATTATTTTAAATAATAAAAATACACATGATTAATTTATTTCTAATTGTTAGTGCTATTATTGGGGCAATACTAATTTTAATAATACTTTTTCAGAAAACTGAAGGTGGAAGTTTGGGTTTAGGTACACAAACATCTTTAACTGGTGGCATGACTTCTAATAAATCTTCTTTTACAGGGATGACTAAAATTACTTATGCGCTAGGCTTTGGTTTTTTATTTTGGTGTTTATTCATGGGCGCAGTTATTACAAAACAATTTTCTGTTTCAAATGATCTTGAGGAAGTTGCTGAAGAGATCATCATTGATGAATCTATAGAGGAACAAATACCAGAAGTGCCTAATCAGTGAAACTAATTTTCGTTACCGGAGGTGTTGTATCATCACTAGGTAAGGGAATAGTCACTGCATCATTAGCATCTCTTCTTCGTTCAAGAGGTGTTAAACTCAAAATTCGTAAACTCGATCCTTATTTGAATGTTGATCCAGGCACAATGAGCCCTTATCAACATGGCGAAGTTTATGTTACTGATGATGGCTATGAAACAGATCTCGATCTAGGTCATTATGAAAGATTTACTGATATAACATGCTCAAAAAATGACTCTATTTCTTCGGGTAAAATTTATTCATCTATATTATCTAAAGAAAGAAAGGGAGAGTATCTAGGATCAACAGTTCAAGTTATACCTCATGTGACCGAAGAAATAAAAAAATTTATTAAGAAATCCACTAATAAAGATGATGTAATCATTTGTGAAATAGGTGGAACAGTTGGAGATATAGAGAGCCTTCCTTTTTTAGAGGCAATACGACAGTTTAAAAATGAAAATCATTTAGATACTCTACTTATTCATCTTACTTTACTGCCTTATATCGAAACTTCAGGGGAGGTAAAAACAAAACCTACTCAACATTCAGTAAAAGAACTATTAAATTCTGGTATACAGCCAGATGTTATTGTTTGTCGTAGTAATAAAAAAATAAGCAAAGAGGAAATTCAAAAAATAAGCCTTTTTTGTAATGTTCCTTCAAATGCAGTTATCCCATCATATGATGTTGACAGTATTTATCAGGTTCCAAATCTTCTATCTAAATCAAAATTAGATGACCTAGTTATAAAAAAATTACATATCAAACCTCCAAAGAAAAAAGATTTAACTAAATGGATTAATTTTGAAATTCTTGAGTCTAGAGCAAAAGAAGATGTTAAAATTTATATAATTGGAAAATATGTCAACTTAAAGGACTCTTACAAATCACTCTATGAGGCTATTTACCATGCTGGAATTCATAATAAAGCAAATGTCATTATCAAATGGTTAGACTCAGAGACTATTAATTCAAAAAATGTATCAGAGTTGCTTAAATCAGCCTCTGGAATTTTAATTCCTGGAGGTTTTGGGAACAGAGGTATAAATGGAAAAATTGAAGCAATAAAATTTGCAAGAGAAAATCAAATACCTTTTCTTGGTATATGTCTTGGTATGCAGTTATCGATTATAGAATTTGCCAAAAATGTTCTAAAAATTAAAAATTCAGGTAGTTCAGAATTTGGAAATTATAAAAATAATTTAATTTCTTTAATGACTGAATGGAATTTTAAAAACAAAAAGATTAAAAGAGATAAAGACACAGATTTAGGGGCAACTATGAGATTAGGTTCTTATCCATGTCATATTAAGGCTAATTCCTTGGCATCTAAAATTTATAAAAGTAAATTAATTAAAGAACGCCATAGACACAGATATGAAGTTAATCCAAAGTTTCGGATGCAACTTGAAAAAAAAGGCTTGATATTTTCTGGTTTTTCAAAAGATAAAAAGTTATTAGAGATCATTGAAAATAAAAATCATAAATGGTTTTTGGGTGTTCAATTTCATCCAGAGTTAAAATCTAAACCCTTTAAACCTCATCCAATATTCTTATCTTTTATTAAGAATAGCTTAGATCATAAAAATGATTAAATCTGTTAAGTTAAAAAATCAAATTATAAAAAATGATACTGATAAACTAACATTTATTTCTGGTCCATGCTTGTTAGAAAGTGAAAAATTAGTAAGACTTATTGCTAAGAAACTAATAAATTATTCTAAAAAAAATAAATTTAATTTAATTTTTAAATGCAGTTTTGATAAAGCAAATCGTAGCTCTTATAAAACAGTTCGTAGTAAGATATCGCTTGATAAATCAATAGAAATTCTGAAAAACTTAAAAAAAGATTTTAAAGTAAATCTAACAACAGATGTTCATGAAACCTCGCAAATAGATCAATTATCAGATCTAATTGATGTTTTTCAAATTCCTGCTTTTCTTTGTCGACAAACCGATCTCATTAAAGCGGCAGCTCAGACAAAAAAGATTGTAAATGTTAAAAAAGGACAATTTTTATCTCATAAAGAAGTTGAAAATATTATTTTAAAAATAGAAAACGAAAATAATAAAAAGATTATAATTACTGAAAGGGGTAACTCTTTTGGGTATAATTATTTAATAAACGATTTTAAGGGTGTCTATTTTATGAAGAAGTTTGGATATCCTATAATTTTTGACGCTACCCATAGCGTTCAATTACCTGGTGGAATGGGTTTAAAAAGTGGTGGTGCAAGAGAATATGTTTTGCCACTCGCCAAATCTGCAGCCTCCTTGAGGTTGGCTGGATTTTTTGTGGAAACTCATCCTAATCCTGAACATGCTTTGAGCGATGGACCAAATATGATGTATTTGCATAAAATCCCAAAGCTTTTAAATGATATCAATAAAATAAATAAGGCGGCAAAATAAATGAAAATCCAAGAAATTAAAGCAAGAGAAATTTTTGATAGTAGAGGTAACCCTACAGTTGAATGTGAAATGATTATAGAGGGAATAGGCTATCCTTTTAGAGGTTTGGTTCCATCTGGAGCATCCACTGGTAAATTTGAGGCACTCGAACTTAGAGATGGTGACAAAAATAGAATGAGTGGAAAGGGTGTTTTGAAAGCTGTTTCCAATGTTAATGAAATTCTTAAACCACAGTTAATCTCACGTGAATTTCTGAGTTATGAGGAATTTGATAATTTTATGATTAGCTTAGATGGAACACCAAATAAATCAAAATTTGGAGCCAATGCTATTCTCTCGCTTAGTTTAGCTTTTTATAAAGCTTGGTCCTATGCAAACTATGGTGCTGTTTTCTTATCACAAGGAGACTCCAATTTATCAATACCAGTACCAATGTTAAATGTTATTAACGGTGGCCAGCACGCGGACAATGAAGTTGATTTCCAAGAATTTATGATACTTCCAATTGGTTTTTCCTCACTTAAAGAGGCTTTAAGCGCAACACATTCAGTAATTACTAACATTAAAAAAGATTTAAAAAGTCAGTCGCTAAAACACTAATCTAGGAGATGAGGGTGGATTTGCTCCTAATTTAAAATCTCATCTTGATGTTCTTGATTGTATTTGTGAATCAATTATTAAAGCTGGGTATGAACTAAATAAACATTTTAAGATTTCCTTAGACTCTGCTTCAAGTGAATTTTTCTCAAATGATAAATATAATTTTGAAGGAAATATCTATTCAACTGATGATATGATAGCTGTATATGAAAATATTTGTAATAAATATCCTATTTTCTCAATTGAAGATGCATTAAATGAAGAAGATTATGAAGGATGGACAAAAATTACTGAAAAGTTAGGAAATAAAATAAAACTTGTTGGCGATGATTTATTTGTCACAAATTTGGAAAAACTTCAAACCGGTATAGAAAAAAAGCAAGCCAATAGTATTTTAATCAAGCTTAATCAAATAGGTTCTGTAACAGAAACTCTTCAAGCTATTTCTTTAGCAAGTTCTAATCAATTTGCATCAATTATGTCTCATCGCTCCGGTGAAACAGAAGACTCATTCATTTCGGATTTAGCAGTAGCTTCATCTTGTCCTTTAATCAAAACCGGATCCCTGGCTAGATCTGATAGAGTAGCTAAAATATAATCAATTACTAAGGATAGCTGAAAACCCAAAGATTAAAGGTTATGCGGGGCGAACTAAGTGAAATTTTTAAAAACTAACAACTTAATTAATTTCTTTTTTGCATTTGTTATGATTTATTTGATCTATCATACTATTTATGGAAAATTTAATGTGGGTAATTATCTTATATATAAGTTTGAAAGTAAAATGTACGATCATCTTAGCTCGGAACTTCATCAAAATATGATAGACTTAAATATAGATTTACATTCTTTTTACTCTAATAAAGAGGATTATATAGATGAGATATCAAAGCAAAAAATCCAACTCCTCAAGAGGAGAAGTAATAATTAAACTAGATTAAAGCTATGGCAAAAAAAATAAGCAATTCCTTTTCAAATAAAGAATTACTTGGTTTTTATGAGAAGATGTTCCTTATTCGAAAATTTGAGGAGAAAGCTGGGCAACTTTATGGTGCTGGAAAAATAGGAGGATTTTGTCACTTATATATTGGGCAAGAAGCTGTAGTTACAGGAATACTATCCTCTATTCAATCAGAGGATACTGTTGTGACGTCTTATAGAGACCATGGTCATATATTAGCCAGGGGAGTAGATCCTAAATATGTTATGGCTGAACTTACTGGAAGAAAAGATGGAATTTCTAAAGGTAAAGGCGGTTCTATGCATATGTTTTCAAAAGCTAATCGATTTTATGGTGGGCACGGAATAGTTGGAGCCAAGTTCCATTGGTGTTGGTTTGGCTTTTGCTCATAAATATAGAAATGAAAAAAAAATTAGCAGAGTCTATGTGGGAGATGGTGCAATGAGTAATGGCCAAGTTTTTTGAAGCCTTTAATTTAGCATCTTTATGGAATCTTCCTGTGCTATTTATTATTGAAAATAATAGATATGGAATGGGAACTGCTGTGAATAGATCAGCAGCTGGAAAAGACTTATATGAAAGAGCTACTGTTTTTGGTATTGAAGGTGAGAAGATAAATGGCATGGATTTCTTTGAAGTTAGTCAAGCTGCAATAAGAGCTAGAGATCACATTTATGAAAATTCAAAGCCTTATGTTTTAGAAATGGATACTTATCGATATAGAGGACATTCAATGTCTGATCCAGCAACATACCGTACTAAAGATGAAGTTAGTGAAATGAAATCTAACGATCCATTATACTATGAAAAATAAATTACTGAAAGATTTTAAGAGTAAAAGAAGATGAAATTATAGATATTGAGGCAAATATAAAAACAAATCAAGGAAGTTGAAAAATTCTCATTAGAATCTCCTCTTCCTGAAATAAATGAATTATTTACTGAGGTCTACCTATGAACATTTTACTTCCAGCCCTTTCTCCTACTATGGAACAAGGAAACTTAGTTAAATGGTTAGTTAAAGAAGGCCAACAGGTTAATTCTGGAGATATTTTAGCTGAAATAGAAACTGATAAAGCTACTATGGAACTAGAGTCTCCTGATGATGGTATTATTCAAAAAATTATAGTTGAAGAGGGCGCTGAAAACATTTCCGTTAATTCTCCTATTGCTGTTTTGAAAGTTGAAGGAGAGGATGAAGACTCAAGTTCTAACTCTATCGTGGAAGAAAAATCTCCCAAATCTGAAGTAAATATATCAAATGATATCCAGTCTACTTCTGTAAATATTTCTTCAATATTTAACAACCAAGTAGCTGATGATAAAAACTGGAATGAAAAGGAAATCACAATGAGAGAAGCTCTTAATAAGCTATTGCTGAGGAAATGGAACTAGATAAAGATGTTTTCTTATTGGGCGAAGAAGTAGCTGAATACGATGGTGCATATAAAGTAACCAAGGACTTTTAGATAAATTTGGATCTGAAAGAGTCTTAGACACTCCAATTTCAGAACATGGATTTACTGGACTGGCAATCGGTGCTGCTATGGCTGGATTAAAACCTATTTGTGAATTCATGACATTTAACTTTTCAATGCAAGCTATCGATCAAATTATTAATTCTGCAGCTAAATCACTTTATATGTCAGGTGGAGAGATAAATGTTCCCATTGTTTTTCGTGGTCCAAACGGTGCTGCAGCAAGAGTAGCTGCTCAACATAGCCAATGTTTTATATCCTGGTACTCTCATATCCCAGGTTTAATTGTAGTAGCACCCTCTAATGCTAGAGACGCCAAAGGTCTTTTAAAGAGCTCTATCAGAAATCCCAACCCAGTAATATTTTTAGAACACGAACTTCTTTATAAAGAAAAAGCCAATGTCCCATCAGAGAATGATTTTCTGATTCCATTAGGTAAAGCAAATGTAATTAATGAGGGAAGTGATTTAACAATTATTGGTTTTAGTATGAGTGTACATAGAATTTTATCCGCATTTCCAGAAATTCAAAAACTTGGTTTAAACCCTGAGATTATAGATTTAAGATCTATAAAACCTCTTGATGAAGAATGCATTTATCAATCAGTAAAAAAGACTAATAGAGTAGTAATTGTTGAGGATGGTTGGGGAAATACTAGTTTTGGATCTCACCTATCATATTTAATTCAGTCAAATTGTTTTGATTATCTTGATAGCGAAATTGTTAAAGTTAGCGGAAAAGATGTTCCCATGCCTTATGCAGAAAATCTAGAAGCTCTTGCTCTTCCCACTAAAGAAGAAATTCTTAGTGCGGTAAAAAAAGTTACCTATAAAAATTAATGTTATTTGAAGTTAATCTTCCATCTTTGTCGCCTACTATGGAAGAAGGAAAAATAGTCAAATGGGTAAAAAAAGAAAAAGACCCTATTTTAAGTGGAGAAGTTTTATTTGAAGTTGAAACTGATAAGGCAACGATGGAGTATGAATCTCCCGAGGATGGATACATAGTAAAAATCCTAACCTCTGAAGGTGAAATTGCTAAAGTTAATGAACTAGTAGCGATAATTTCCGATAGCCAAAATGTAGAAGAAAGTGAACTTAACAAATTTATAAGTGAAAATAATTTAAACTCAGTTGAGTTAAAAAACTCATCTGAAATCGAGAGTAATGATGTATTAAGCAACAACTCTTCAAAAAAAATTCAAATAACCCCACTAGCCAAGAAAATATCAAAATTAAAAGGTATAAATATTGAAAAAATTATTCCTGCTTCTAGGAGAATTCACTTATCAGATTTAAATCAAAATTACAACTGAAGGAAAATAACCCTTTCTTAAAAATAATAAATTGTTTATTTCACCTTTTGCAAAGGTTTTAGCAAAAGAAAGATCTATTAATATCGAAGAAATTCAAGGCTCAGGTCCCTTGAATAGAATAATTGGGAGAGATATATTAAATAATAATACTGTGTCCGATAATTCTAAAGTTAATAAACTTCGCCAAGCAATTGCTAAAGCAACTATCCATTCAAAACAAAATATTCCCCATTTTTACCTTAATACTAAAGTGAATATGAATAATCTTTTGCAATATAGAAAAACTCAAAAACAAAAAGGAAATAAATATTCTTTTAATGCCATTTTAATGCAATCAATAGCTTTAGCATTTGATCAATTTTCTGATGCTAATTGTTTTTAAAAGATAAGGGGTTTTTTTTTTTATTAATAAAAATTTAATATAGGTATTGCTGTTGATACAAGTACTGGCCTAAAAATGCCAGTGTTAAAAAATATTAATTCTAAAGATCTATCTTCAATAAATAATGGTCTCAACGATTTAATTAATATCACGAGAGAAAACAAAATATCACCCTCAGATTTATCTGGAGGCGTCATAAGTATTTCAAATCTTGGTGCATATAATATTCGAAGTTTTGATGCTATCATTTTACCAGGACAGACTTATATACTTGCTGTGGGTCAAATATTTGAGGATGTCTATGTTAATAAAGGAAAAATAGAGATAGCAAGTTTTGTAAATTTAACTTTATCTTGTGATCACAGGGCTGTAGATGGAGTTTTAGCTTCTCAATTTTTATCGAGTATAGTTTCTAATTTGGAGAAAATAAACAATGACAAATAAATATGATATTTCAATTATAGGTGGTGGACCTGGTGGTTATGTCGCCGCAATTAAAGCTTCTCAACTTGGAATGAAAGTAGCTCTTTTTGAAGAAGATCGTCTTGGTGGTGTTTGTTTAAACTGGGGATGTATCCCTACAAAATCTTTATTACATTCAGCTGAGTTCATAGAAGAAGCTAAACATTTTGGTTTAGATAATGATGATTCTAAGTAAAATAGCTTTAGAAAAGATTGTAGAAAAATCTCGAAAAGCATCTGAGAATTTATCTAAAGGTGTAAGCTCCTTGATGAAGAAAAATAAGATTGATGTTTATGCTGTCAAGGCATTACCAGAAATAAAAAATAATATTTTTAAAATTAAAAACTAAAGATCAAACTATTGGGGGTCCACAAATTTTAAATTTTTTAGTTTGGTTTTTTTTCCAAAACTATCGGTGAAACAAATTTTTCAGATTTAATTTGGAGTTCTAAAGAAGCAATGTTTCCCAAATTTTTTTAAAAAAACTCTTATTGGTTCGGGCAAATAGGAATAGGTTTGCTATATTTATAATGCTCTTGGCTCTCAAGTAACAGTCTTTGAGTCCCAAGATAAAATTTTACCTCAATTTGATAAAGATATTTCTATTGAAGCTCAAAAAAAATTTGAAAAAAAAAGGGATTAAAAATTTAAACTTAATGCCAAAATATCATCAATTAATGAAAGTAAAAAAAAAGTTGTAAAATTTTTAATAATGATCAAAAAATTGAGTCTGATGCTTTAATCATGTCCATTGGCGTTTCTCCCAATTTAGACTCAAAAATTTTAGATAATACAAAAATAATTCTGGATAAAAACGGTTTTTATCGAAACAAAAGAAACTATGGAAAAAAAACAAACAATTTATTTTTCCATTTGGGAATTATAGGTGGTCCTTGGCTAGCTCATAAAGCAATGCATGATGCCATTAATTGCGTTGAATATATTTCCGGCAAAAATACTCATAAAAACCCAAAACCCACCTTTTCCCAGGATGTATTTATAGCTTACCTCAGGTAGCAACTATTGGTTATACAGAACAACAATTAGAAGAACTTAGTATACCATTTAAAAAAGGAAATTTCCCATTTCTAGCTAATGGTAAATCTCAAACTATGTCTAATACTTTTGGTTTTGTTAAAACTTTATTTAACTCTGAAACTGGTGAATTTTTAGGTGCTCATTTAATTGGCCCAGATGTTACAGAAATGATATCTACTTTTGGTTTAGCTATTTCTTCTGAGTCTACAGAAGATGAATTTATTAATACTGTATTTGCTCATCCAACTCTTTCTGAGTCAATTCATGAAAGTGTTTTATCTGCTTTTGGAAAACCACTTCATTTTTAGATTTTAATGATACGACATCCTGAGAAAATCAAAAGAAATAATCCTACAGAATTAAAAAAACCAAATTGGATTAAAGTAAAGGCACCTACTTCAAAAGAATATAATGACACTCTTAATTTAGTAAAAAAATATAATTTACACACTGTTTGCCAAGAGGCTGCATGTCCTAATATTGGTGAATGTTGGTCTAAAAAACATGCTACCTTTATGATTCTTGGTGATACTTGCACAAGAGCCTGTTCCTTTTGCAATGTTAAAACGGGAAAACCTTTTTCTATAGATCCTCTAGAGCCATTAAATGTTGCAAAATCAGTATCTGCCTTAAACTTAAAACACGTTGTCATAACAAGCGTTGATAGAGATGACTTAATAGATGGTGGGGCAGGTCAATTTATATCCACTATTAAATATATAAAAGAACTCTCACCTCGAACTACCATTGAAATTTTAACTCCAGATTTTTTAAGAAAAGGTGAAGTTTATAAATCTATTGTCGACTCAAAACCTGATGTTTTTAATCATAATATTGAAACAGTTAGTAGGCTATATAAAAATATTAGACCTGGAGCTATATATAAAGAAAGTTTAAATCTTTTAAAATCAGTTAAAAATTATAATTCAAATATTTTTACAAAATCAGGATTAATGGTTGGTTTAGGTGAGACTTTAGATGATGTTCAAGAACTTTTAATTGATTTGAGAGATCATAAAGTAGACTTTGTTACTATTGGTCAATACCTCCAACCTTCAATTCATCATGAAAAAGTTCATAAATTTTACACTCCAGATGAATTTAAGTTTTTATATGATCAATGTGTTGAAATTGGTTTTAAAATGGTTTCTTCTTCTCCTTTGACTAGATCTAGTTATCATGCTGATGAAGATTTTATTAAATTAAAAAAAGCTATTTAATTTAATAAATAGATAAATTAGACCAACATGCAATAAATTCACTTTTTCCTATAAGTCCAGATTTTTCATTAGTAGTTGCTTTTATCGTAATTTGATTTTTATCTATTTTTAGTAATTTAGTTAAATTTTTTATTATTTTTTCATAATAAGGATTTATTTTAGGAGTTTCAGAAACAATCATTAAATCAATATTATTTATTTTAAAATTTTTATTTTTTAATTTTTTAATAGCAAAATCTAAAAATTCTTTTGAATTTCTATTTTTATTTATTTTATTATTAGGAAAATAGGTACCTATATCTCTTAAAGATAAAGCACCTAAAATTGAGTCAGTTATAGCATGTAAAATAACATCTCCATCGGAATGGGATATAATTTTAATTTTTGATTTTATTTTAATCCACCTAATTTTATATAATTAAACTTATCAATTTTTTGAATTCTATGAATATCATAACCTAATCCAACTCTTTGCTTTTTTTTATAAATTAATTTTTAAATTTTCTAAATCTTCTCTATAAGTAACTTTGAAATTAAAACCATTATCTAGCAGATATTTAATTTTATATTCTTTAGGATTATCTCTCATTAATTTACTGTCATCTGTTAATTCATAATTTTTATTTATTTTATGTAAAAGAGTGATTTTTTTTTTTAAAAATACTTGAGGTGTTTTAATTAATTTAAGATTTTCTCTTTTTATATTTTTATGATTTTTAATAACTGTATCGTTACATTTAGAAAATGGAATAATACAGTCATATTTATCTTTATGAGTTTCTTTAATTAATTTTTTTAAAAGTTTATCTGAATTTAATATTCTTGCAGCATCATGAATAAATACATATTTTGCTTTAATTTTTGATTTTAAAAGTGCATTTTTAACACTTAATGTCCTTGTTTTTCCACCTTTTATGAGCTCAATTTTTGTTGATGTTAATGTTTTTTAAAATACTTTTATTTCTAATAACTAAAGTAATTTTTTTAAATCCTATTTTTTTTAATAAGTTCTATATTATGTTCAAGAATGGTTTTATCTTCTAATTTTGATAAAAGCTTATTCTCTTTTGATTTAAATCTAGTGCTCTTGCCTGCAGCAAGTAGTACAAAATGAATGTTAGATAATTTTAATGTCAAAATATTTTAATAAATTTTCAGCTACTATACTTTTAGTAATATTTATAATTCTTTTTTCATTAACTGTATATTCTCTTATTTCCTCTAATGAAATAGTTAGAGATGCAGAATTAATTCAATACTTAATAATAGCTGATTTTATATTTCTATTAATTTTATTGATTTATTTATCAATATTTTTAATTAATTATATAAAAACAAAAAAAAGAGAAGTAATTGGTTTAAGACTTTTTAATAAATTTTTTCTTTTTTTTGGATTATTTTCAATAATACCAAGCGGTATAATATTATTAGCTTCAGCTATTTTTTTTAATATTGAAATGAGTACTTGGTTAGGCCCAGCATTTAAATCAACTGTAAATAATTCTTATCAATTAGCTCAAAAGTATATTGATCAAACTGAAAAAAATTTAATTACTGACTCTAAATTTATAAGAAATTATGTTATGGCTGAAAGATTAATTGATAGAGATATCATTCAAAGATTTGATATTATTTCTGTTTATAATTTTTCAAATGATCAAAAATTTATTGAACATTTTACTGAAGATAAAATTGAATTATCTGAAGAAAATATTAATTTAGTCTCTAAATAAACTGAAAATGATATAACTATTTTTTATCAAAATAATCAACTTTTCTCAAAAATAAATCTTTCAGAAAATAATTATTTAGTATTATTAAAATCAATAGATTTAGAATTACTAAATTATTATCAAAATATTGTTGAGTCTTATAATGCGATTAATTCTATTGATCAAAATAAAAAAAATATTCAGATAACTTTTTTTACTATTTATATAATTTTATCAACAAGTTTAATTCTAATTTTTATTATTATAGGAACTAATTTTAGTTTTAAATTAGCTAAGCCTATAAGAGATTTAAATTCATCAATTAATGCTTTAAAAAAAGGCAATTTTGATGCATTTAAAATTTCAAAAATTGAAGAAAAAGATGATATTTCTCAATTAACTAATTCATTTTATAGTATGAGTAATACTATAATTAATCAAAAATTAAATTTAGAAAAAACAAATATTACAATTAATGATCAATTAAAATTTATTAATAATATTATTGAAAATTCTCCATATGGTATATTTGTTTTAAATAATAATGAACTTATTTTTCAAAATACAGCATCAAAAATTTTTTCTCAAGATAATTTAAGTTCTTTTGAAAACTTAAAAAAACTAATTAATAAAAAATCAATAAAAATAATTTGGAAGTAAATAAAAATTTTGAAAAAAATATTAAAATTTTTATTGGTCAAATCGAAAAAACCTTTTTTTATAAAATCTGTGTTTCATACCAAATAATTCTCTTTTTGATCAATTAATTATATTTAATGATTATACAGATCTTATTTCTGCAGAAAAAAATAATGCAATAGCAGAATTAGCTCGTAAAATTTCTCATGAAATTAAAAATCCTTTAACACCTATGCTCCTTTCAACAGAATTTTTAGAAACTCAAATAAATGATGAAGAATTAAAAAATTCAATTACTTTCTATTAAAAGACAAATCTTTTTAATTCAAAATCTTGTAAATGAATTTTCAAATTTTGCTCGTTTACCAAAAGCAAATATTAAAAAAATCAATTTTTCTGAAATTTTATCAATTTATATTGATGAATATAAAAGAAATTATCCAAAAATTAGATTTAATCAAAATATTCAAAATGAAGTTTATATTAATTTTGATCAATCATATATTGATATAATATTAAATAATCTATTTAAAAATTCTATAGAAGCTTTAGATAAATCTTCTAATCCCTTTATTGAAATTTCATTAAATAAGAATGAAAATCATATTTTATTATCTTTCTTTGATAATGGTCCTGGTTATGATGGTAATGTTGAAAATTTAATTAAGCCATATTTTTCAACTAAAAATTCATCAGGACTTGGTTTGCCTTTAATAGATAAAATAATTAGAGACAATAATGGCTATTTGAAAATAAAAACTAATAACTATTCTGGTTTTAAAGTTGAAATTAAATTAAATGTCTAAAATTTTAATAATTGATGATGAGCTAGAAATTTGTAAGCAAGTTTCTTTAATATTAAATAAAAATGAATTTAATAGTTCTTATGTAACTTCTTATGAAGAATTTACAAATCTACATAAAAGAAATTTTGATTTTGATTTAGTTTTAGTTGATTTATGGCTAAAAAATAGTTCAAAACAAGGCATAGATATAATTAACGAATTAAAAAAGAATTATAATGATCTTGTAATTATTTCTTTTAGTGGACATGCAAATATTGATAATGCAATAGAGTCTGTCAAGGCAGGAGCAAATGATTTTATAGAAAAACCATTTGAAACTAAAAAACTTCTTCATATTATTCAAAAAAATCTTCTAGAGTTAAAACAAAAAGTTACTATTAATAATTATCGTAATCAAATTTCATTTCATTCTAAAATTAATAAAATTGGTTTTAGTGAAATTATTGATAATTATTTTGAAAAAATAAATAAAATAAAATCTAATTCATCAATACTTTTATATGGTCCTAGTGGTATAGGAAAAAATTATATGGCAAATTTTATTCATATGACATTATCTTCAAATAACCCAGATACATTTATTAATATGAATGAAAATTTGATGAATGAGAATGATCTTCTTAAATTTTCTTCTCTTCATAACTATTTTACAATTTATTTTAATGATTTTGAAAAGTTTAATAATTTAGAACTTTTGAATTATTTTGATTTAGTAAAAAATAATAAGATTAATGCTTCAATTATTTTTGACTCAAAAAACCCAGATTTAGATGACATTATGTTAAAGAAAATTGATTATAAATTTCATTTCAAACCTTTAATGGAACGTAAAAACGAAATTATGAAATTATTTAAATATTATTTTGATGCGTTTTCTCAAAAAAAGTTTGAAAAAATAATAGATATTGACCCTTCAATTGAGACTTTGCTTATCAAACATAACTGGCCAGGAAATGTATTTGAGGTAATGAATTTGGCCCAAAATCTAATTAATAATTTGGTATCATCGCCTGAAATTGTAAATATTGATGAAATTAAAGAAATACTTGATAATTCTACAGGTAATTCTCATCTTTATGATATGAATTATAAAGAAGCAAAAGAGAAATTTGAAAGAGATTTTTTAATTCAAAAACTAAAGAATAATAACTGGAATATGACTTTAACCTCAAAAATGTTGAATTTAGATAGAGTATCTCTTTATCGAAAAATAAAATCTCTTAATATTAAAATAGACTAATGAATATTCTTATTTTGGGATCTGGTGTAGTTGGTGCAAATCTTGCCAAAAAGTTATCTGAGCAGGGAAAAAGTGTTTTTTTATTAGATGATGATCCTTCAGAGTTAAAAAGACTTTCTGAGAGATATGATATTAAAACAATTTTTGAAGATCCTTTGAACCCTACATTTTATTCAAATTTTAAAACTAAAATTGATTATTTTATTGCTGTTACAAAAAGTGATGAAAAAAATATTATTACATGTAAATTTGCAAAAGAATTTTTAAAAGTAGATAAAACTATTGCAAGAATAAGAAATCAGAATTTAATTTCTGATGAAAATAAATCACTTCTCATTGACTCTAATTCTTTTTTAGATCATATTATTTCACCAGAGTGGGAAGTTGCAAATAATATTTTTGAAAAGATACATATGCCAGGTGCTTTTTTTAGTGAGTCTCTAATTTCTAAAAATTACTTATTAATAGGTATGCAATCTTCTGATTTATTTAAACACCAATCATTTGAAGAGATTAAAAATTTTTTCTCATTAAATAATTTATGTTACATAGGTCATACTTTTGAAGATGAGTCTTTTTTTGATTTCAAAAATATTTCAAAATCTGATCAACTTTATTTACTTATTAAAAAAGAATATTTAAAAAAATTAATTAAATTTTTTGGTTATAAGGATTATGTACTAGATATTTTAATTATTGGCGGTGGTAATATTGGTCAAAATTTATCTAAATTGATAGAGCAAGATGAACAACAAATTAATCTTAAAATATTAGAGTATGATAAAGAAAGATGTGATTTTTTAGCTAGTAGTTTAAAAAATACTTCTATATTCCATGGAGATGCATTAGATCAATCTTTATACGATGAAGTTAAGTTAAATACTTCTGATTTAGTCATAACCGTTACTGATAATGACCAAATAAATACAATTTTATCAATAATTTCTAAAAAGAGAGGGTCAAAATCTGTATTTGCTGTTGTGAATAATGAGTCATTTTCATCTTTTGCAAATGACTTAGGTATAGATGTTATCATTAATCCTAGAGAATTGACTACTTCAAGAATAATTGAAAAAATTTCAGAGGGTTCTCTTTTATCTTATCATTCAATATTAAGAGATAATTTCCTTTTATATGAAGTAAAATATAGAAATGAACTTTTTTGAAAATATTAAAAAATCAAAAGAAATTAAACATATATGTACCATATCAAAAGAAAATATTCAGCTCTCTAATAATGATCATATACCCGTAAACAATGATGTCTTAGTATTGCTCGTTGAGGCTAAGAATTCTCATATATTAGAAAAATATATCAATGATTATTGATATAAATTTTTTTAATCAAACTCATAATTTTTTTAAAGATGTATCTAAAGAATATTTGCTTCCAAATTTAGGTAATTTAGAAAAAGATCAGGTATCTGAAAAATCAGATCATTCACTTGTTACTCAATTCGATTTAATAATTGAAAATGAACTTATCCAATATTTAAGGAAAAAGGTTTTGATAATATAATTTCTGAAGAAAATAATTCTGATCTTCTTGCTATAATCATTATTTAACAATAGATCCAATTGATGGTACTAGAAATTTTATTAATGGTATTAATAAAGTTGTTATTATGGTTTCTTTTATAAATGATAATAAAAGTATATTTTCAATTATTTACGATCCAATAAAAAATAATTTTTATCACTCTTTGAAAATAAAATTTTAAAATCATAAACTTATTTCTCCAAAAAAATATTATCACCACATTGGTTTTCTTGGATCTCATGCCAAAGATTTTTTTAAAAATGAAATTTCTAATTACACTGAAAAGAAAAGATCTAGATCTATAGGATATGATGTAATCGAAATTTTAGAGGGTGATAGAACTTTTATGACCCTATATGGTTCTAAAATTTGGGATTTATTTCCTGCTATGTCATTTTTAGAGAATTTAAATTTTAACAGTAATCTTAAAACTTTTGATTTTGATTTTAATATTCTAAATAAGAAAATTATTTTTTATGCCAAAATCTAAAGTTTTATTTTAGGTCTTGGTCGTATGGGATTTCATATGTCAGCTCATCTATCAAAATCTAAAAATATTGAATTATTTATCTACAACAGATCAAAAAAAAAAAGAAAACGATTGGTTAAATGTCTATAAAGCTAAAAATTTGATTTCAAAAATTCTGTTAACTTTAAGTTTGATATAATTATTACTTGCTTAAAAGATGACCAATCCATCAATCAAGTAACAAAAAATTTATTAAAATCTTCATGTTTTTCCCTAGAAATACTATTTTTATCGATCACTCGACTATCTCTTTATCTCAAGTAGAAAAGTTAAATAAATTACTTAACAAAAATAAAATAAAATTTTTAGATGCCCCGGTAACTGGAGGTGAAGAGGGTGCTAAAACCGGAAATTATCAGTAATGATAGGGGGCAATTCTTCTAAATTTAAATTAGCTTTACCTATAATTAAAACTTACTCAAAGAGTGTTGTCCATATGGGCAATACTGGATCTGGTCAACTTGCTAAATTTACTAATCAAATTTTAATTTGTGGAATTCTTTACTCTATTTCAGAGGCTTTTATTTTTAGTAAACACCATAAAATAAATCAAAATAAGTTATATGATGTTATCAAAAATGGTGCTGCAGGTTCTTGGCAATTTAGTAATAGATATATGACACTTATTAAAAATAAATTTAATTTTGGTTTTTCAACTGAACTGATGGAAAAAGATTTAAGATATGTATTAAAACAATCAAAAAAATCAAAATTAAATCTTAAACTTACTAAAGAAGTTCACCAGAAATATAAAAAACTAATTAATACTAAATATAGAATTCAAGACACTTCTAGCTTAGTTAAGACCTTTATTTAAAAAATTGATACCTTATTGGAAAAAAGGATGTAATTATTTACTAAAGAAAGATCCATTTTTTAAAAAATATTATAATAGGAATCATTATTTAAAACTTAATAAAAATAAATTTGATATTTTATTTAAATCAATTTGTTCACAACAAATTTCTGTTACTGCTGCTATGTCTATATACCAACAATCAAAAAAAATTATGGGCTCTATTAATTATAATAGATTTAAAAATCAAAAAAAATTAATTGAGGATTTGCCTTTAAGCATGAATAAAAAGAAGTCTATAATTTCACTAATTGAAAATTATCAATTAGTTAAGTCTATTAAATTTGATCACTCATATAAATCCAAGCCCCCTTATGAATTAACTAAAATCTTTGGTATTGGACCTTGGACTGTAGAAATGTTTAGTATATTTCATCTTGGTATTTCTAATATTTTACCTAAAGGTGATCTTGGTTTTATTAATGCCTATAAGAAATACTATAATGATAAAAATTTAGATAAATTGGATAAAACTCAAAAAATTGGTCAAATTATTCTACTATTGTTACTTGGTACCTTGTGGTCTTCTTATGATTCTGAACCTTTATATCTTTAACTATTCCCAATAATGCAAATTAGTTTATTTATATTTATTTCGACAAATGAGTAACATTATTGAATTTCAAAATATTTCTAAATTTTATCCTGGCGTTATTGCTAATGACGATATTTCCTTTTCAATCAAACAGCAATCTATTCATGCAATTTTAGGTGAAAATGGTGCAGGAAAATCAACATTAGTTAAAATCTTATACGGACATTCTTTTCATGACTCAGGTCAAATTCTCATTAACTCAAGACAAGTAAAAATTAAAAATCCATTCGATGCTAAAAAACTTGGCATCAATATGGTTTTTCAACACTTTAGTTTATTTGAGTCGTTAAGTGTTTATGAAAATTTAATTTTAGGTATTGATGAAAATCTTTCTTTTAAAAAATTAAAAGAAAATACGATAGAAATTTGCAATAAATATGGTTTTAATCTAAACCTAGACTCTCCGATAAGCTCTTTATCTGTTGGTGAAAGACAAACAGTCGAAATCGTTAGAGCCTTACTGAATAATCCTAAAATATTAATATTAGACGAGCCTACTTCAGTTTTAACTCCATTTGAAATTGAGAGACTTTTTAACATTATTAAAAAATTAGTTAAAGATGGTTTAACAGTTTTGTTTATATCTCATAAGTTAGAAGAAATAATAAATCTCACTAATTATGTAACTATTTTACGTTCTGGTAAAGTTATTGGCACTTATGAAACTCATAAAGAAAGTCCTGAGTCGCTTGGTTTAAAAATGTTGGGTTATGAGGTTCCAGCTTTAAATAAAAAACAAGTTATCAATTCAGATAAATCAATTTTTGAAATAAAAAATTTATCAACAAATTACAGTGATCCTTTTTCGGTAAATTTAAAAGATATTAATCTTCAGATAAAAAAAGGTGAAATAATGGGCATAGCGGGAGTCGCAGGCAATGGTCAAAATGAATTAATGGATATCTTAACAAATGAGTCTGATGAAAATTTTCAAGGAGAAATAATTTTTAAAAACATTAACATCTCAAAATTATCTACATTCGAAAAAAGAAAACTATCAATATCTTTTGTTACTGAACAGAGATTAGGACATAGCGCAGTCCCAGAGATGACATTAGAAGAAAATGTTCTCTTAAGTTTGAATTATAAGAGTGATTTTTCAAAAAATGATTTGATTAATTTTGACAACATCTCTGATTATACCAAAAAAATAATCAAAGAATTCAACGTAAGTGCACCTTCATCCATATCTAAAGCTGGAGAGTTATCTGGTGGAAATCTTCAAAAATTTATTATAGGAAGGGAAATTCTTTCAAATCCAGATTTATTAATTTTATCTCAGCCAACTTGGGGTATTGATGTTGGATCAGAGTCTTTTATTCGTAAGTCTTTATTGGAATTATCAGAAAAGGGAATATCTATATTAATTATCTCGCATGATATAGAGGAATTAATTGAGTTATGTCATCAAATATCTGTTATTTATCAAGGCAAACTCTCTAAATCACTAACTACAGAAAATGTAGATATGACACAACTTGGAAAATATATGGGAGGATTATTTGATTAAATTAATTAAAAGATCTACTCAATCAAATTTTATTTTTTATCTATCCCCCTTAGTAGCTGTCCTTGCTACTTTATTATTTGGTTCTTTAATTTTTTTATTATTAGATTTAAATCCTTTGGAGTCTTTTAAAATTTTCTTTATTAGTCCAATTTCAAACTCATATGGCTTATCTGAACTTTTAGTCAAGGCTACCCCACTTGCTATAATAGCACTTGGCCTTTCATATTGTTTTAAAAACAATATTTATAATATTGGTGCCGAGGGACAATTGACAATGGGCGCTATATTTGGTGGAGGAATAGGTCTATTTTTTCTATAACTCTGATAGTGCTCTCTTATTGCCAGCTATGATTTTATTTGGGGGCATAGGGGGTGCTTTATGGGGATTAATACCAGCTATTTTAAAAACAAAATTTAATACAAATGAAATATTAACTAGTTTGATGCTGACGTATATTGCAATTCTAATATTAGATTATTTAGTGGTTGGTCCTTGGAAGGATCCTGCAAGTTATGGTCTTCCTAAGTCTAGACCCTTTCCTGAGTCTGGAAGGTTACCCGTCTTAATTGATGGTTTAAGGGCACATATAGGTGTTTATTTTTCAATTTTGATTGCAATTATTTCTTACTATGTTTTTAACAAGACACTTTTTGGCTATAAATTAAAAGTAACAGGTTATAGCTCCAAAGCTTCTAAGTATGCAGGATTTAAAAGCAATCAACTAATTATTTTTACTTTTTTGATAAGTGGTGCTTGTGCAGGTTTAGCTGGAATTTTTGAAGTATCAGGACCTATTGGCTTACTTTACCGTGATATTTCACCAAATTATGGTTTTACTGCAATTATAGTTGCTTTCTTAGGAAGACTAAATCCAATAGGCATAATTTTATCCTCCCTCATTATTGCTCTAACTTATTTAGGCGCTGAAGATGCTCAATTATTTTTGAAAATTCCCTCTTCAGTTGGTTTTGTATTTCAGGGTTTAGTTTTATTTTTCTTATTAGGTGCTGATTTTTTAAATAAATATAAAGTAATTATAAAATGAACATAGAATTAATTATAGGGATTTTAAATATAGTTTTAATTTCAACAACTCCTTTGGTTTTTGCTGGAATAGGTGAGCTAGTGACAGAAAAAAGTGGTGTACTTAACTTAGGATTAGAGGGTTTAATGCTTATGGGGCTGTCTCAGGTTTTATTGTATTGGTACTCACTGGAAACTATTTTTTTCTTTTTTGCATCCATCATTTCAGGTATGATTTTATCCTAATCTTTGCTTTTTTGTTTTTAAATTTATTAACAAATCAAATAGCTACAGGTTTAGCTCTAACTATTTTTGGTATGGGTTAAGTGCAATGCTCGGTAAAAAATTTAGTGGCACACCCATTAATGGTTTGAGTCCTTATTACTTTATAATCGGATCTTTTCTACTTGTAATTTTGGTTCATCATATTTTATATAAAACTAGAATAGGATTGATCGTGAGATCAGTTGGGGAAAACCATCACTCCGCATTTGCTTTAGGGTATGACGTCATTAAGACAAGATATCTAACTATTATGTTTGGTGGAGTAATGAGTTCTTTAGCAGGATTTTATATCTCAATATGTTATGCTCCAATGTGGCAAGAGGGGATGACCGCTGGACGAGGTTGGATAGCCTTAGCTTTAGTGGTTTTTGCAACTTGGAAACCATATAGATTACTTGTGGGCGCTTATATATTTGGAGGAGTTGCTATTATGCAAATGAATCTTCAAGCTTTTGGGGTTAAATTACCTGGTCAAATATTCACTATGATGCCATATATTGCTACATTGGTAGTTTTAGTATTTATCTCATCTAACAAATTAAGACTAAAACTCAGTGCACCGTCTTCTCTCAATATTCCTTTTGAAAAGAATCAATAGCTTATCCACTAAATATTTTCATAAATCTTAATAATCTCAATTTGATTTGTTATTAATTTATTACATAATTGATATTGAATAGATTCATTAACTAAAACATTAACTTAAGTTTATTGTCAGTTGATACTTAAATAAAAGTTAGGATAAAAATGATTAAAAAAATACTCTCAATTCTCTCAGTATTATCAATTTTTTCCATATCTCTCCAAGGTGGCCAATGCTGCAGATAAAAAAATTGGTTTTATTTATATTGGACCCCCAGGTGATCACGGCTGGACTTACATGCATGACGTAGGAAGAAAATATATGGAAGATCAGCTGGGCGACTCTATTTCAACTACTTTTATTGAAAATGTTCCTGAAAATGCTGATGCTGTAAGATCAATCCGAAAACTTGCTGAAACTGGTCATGATTTAATTTTTACAACCTCATTTAACTATATGGATCAAACTCTTGAAGTTGCAAAAGAGTTCCCTGATATTAAATTCGAGCACGCTACTGGTTATCAAAGATTAGATAATGTATCTACTTATTCAGCTAGATTTTATGAGGGAAGATCAGTAATAGGTCATATTGCAGGAAAAATGACTGAAACAAATACAATTGGTTATATTGTATCCTTCCCAATCCCTGAGGTTATTAGAGGTATTAATGCTTTTTACCTAGCTGCCTCTAAGGTGAATCCTGATGTTAAAATAAAAATTATTTGGGTTTACTCATGGTACGACCCAGGAAAAGAAGCCGATGCAGCTAATACTCTTATTAACCAAGGCGCTGATATAATTGTTCAACACACTGACTCTTATGCACCTTGTCAAGCTGCTGAAAAAGCAGGTGTGCTAGCTTTTGGTCAAGCTTCAAATCAAGAAGCTTTTTGCCCAAATGCGCATATGACTGCAATTGAAGATATTTGGGGTCCATATTATGCAGCAAAAGCCAAGCTGTCTTAGATGGAACTTGGAAATCTGAAGATACTTGGCATGGCTTTAAAGAGGGTATGGTTGAAATGTCTCCATATAATGAAAATTTATTATCTGCTGACTTAATTGCTGAAGCTAAGGCTATGGAAGCAGCTATTGAAGATGGATCTTTTCATTCTTTCGAAGGACCTATTTATAATCAGGCAGGAGAGTTAGTTGTAGCAGAAGGTGAAGTTGCCGATGACGGTATGCTTGCTGGAATGATGTTTTATGTTCAGGGTATTGACGGAGATATACCTCAATAAAATATTAATTAGTAATTAGTCTTGCTCCCAAGGAAAAACGAGCCAATCTGAGTCTTTAAAATCATAGAGATGAAGGTCGGCTTGTTTTTTTCCTGAGGTTTTAGCATAGAGAGTGACAAACTTTGAATTTGGCATCATTGACTTAACTATTTTAGCTGTTTCACCGCTATCTACTAAGTCGTCAATTACTACAAGCTTTTTTTGAGATTTAATTCTTTTAAAAATCTCAATTTTATTTGTTCTTTTCCTATTGGAATATGTTTTCATTGCAATGACGTCAATATCTTGAATACCAAGATAATTAGCAATTATTGATCCAGGAATTAATCCACCTCTAGAAATTAAAATTAATTTTTCAGGTTTAAACTTTTTTTTTATGATTTTAGCTAATTCTATACAATCTGTATGAATATCATGGTAGCTTAAATAGACTTGTTTCATCACGGGATTATATTAAAAAATTTATGAAAAGCAATTTAGCTGTTCTTAGTTCTGATAACAAAAACTATTCAGTTTATCAAAAAAAATAATTTGGAAGATCTTTGTAATCTTTATGCTAATTCTTCAAGAAATACTGATGATGCTAAACTCTTTAGTGAAAATCACGGCTTTGAAAAATATTATGGTTCTTATGAGGATTTAATTGAGGATAGTAATATAGAATATATTATTAATTTCTTACCTACAGGGATCAAATTTGAATACACATACTTAGCATTAAAAAAAAATAAAAAAATTATTTCAAATTATCCAATTATTAGTAATAAAAATGAATTAGAAGGCTACCAGGAGCTAAAAAATTTAGGATTAATGCCCAATTTATTCTTGGTTGATGATCAAAACTTTAAAAATTTTTATAATGATAGCAAAGATAAAAAGTTTGTCTCATATCTTTTAACTTTTAAACAAGATCAATATAATAATTTATCAAGTCAAGATATCTTATTTGATCTTACTCCAGATTTATTTTTTTTTATTGATCAGTACAGTCAATTAAAACCATCAATTAAATCTTTGATGATTAAAAAAGATAAAATTACACAAAAAATTTCTTTTTTATCTTGTGTGATTGATTTTGAAAAAAAAAAGATTCTTCAAATAATTTTAGATAATGGGGATCCTGAAAATTCCCATTATTGTGAATATTTTTCATCAAATTCCATCATTTCAGAGGATTTATTTAATAAAGACGAATTATTTAAGTTTATTGGAAAAAAATCCTTTGATAATAGGTCTGATTTTCAATATTATCCGTTCAAATTATTTCAAGAGGTTTTAATAAATGAGTGAAAACATAACATTCTCAGTATCTGGATCTGAGACCTATTATCATAAAGATTGGCTTAAATCTAAGGGCTTTAAATGGGTGCCTTCAAGTAAAAAATGGGAAAAATTGAATATTTTAGAATTAGAAGCTGATCAATTATCTGAATATTGTAGAGAGTTTGGACTTTACTATGAGCGTTCTGATAAAGGGATGCCTAAATTTGATTATGAAAATTACTTATGGGATGGAAATATCCCTGATAAAGCTGTTTGGTATGAAGAAAAAAGCTTACCTAACTCAACATCAATAGAAGACTAGTGAAGTAGAACTGAAAAGATTCCATATAGAAAAAAAATTAAAGCAATTATTAAAGCTAAGTAATATGGAACTTTATTATTTGTCATAGATGAAGCCATTATTACCAAATACTTATGTGATTAACAATAAGTATCTTCAATCTATCCTTTCACCTAGTACTGACATCATAGATTATAATTTTACTCCAGATCAAATACATAAACTTAACCTTCTTCAAATATTAAGACCGGATATTTATTTTAATAAAAAATTAAGTGAAGAAGAATTTTATGATTTATCAAGAAATTATTATCAAAAACTAATTAATGATCAAATAATTTATAAATCTGATAATGACTATTATCTATACCGAATTGATTCTGAGGATCATTCTCAAACAGGTTTAATCTCTCTTTTAAATATCCAAGATTATTTAAATAATAATATTAAGCCTCATGAAAAAATTTTAGTTAGTAAAGGAAAAGAACGAGCAGAGCAACTCTCCAAAGTTAAATTTCAGTTATGTCCAATTTACCTTTTTTATGATGATCAAAACATAGACCTAGATCTAGAAATTCACCATGAAAAAAAACCAATTATAAAATTTAAATCTGGGAAATATGTTCATTCCATTTATAAAACACAATCAGATTTTTCAAGTATAAATTTTAAAGAGCTTTTTGTAGCTGATGGCCATCATAGAATTGAAGGTTTTGCTCAATTAGATGTAAAAAAAGATACAAAATTTATGGCTATCATATTTCCTAAATCAAAATGCTCTAATCTTGCTTATAATAGATCAGTTAAATTTCCAGATAATTATGCTAAAGATAATTTTTTAAACGACTTACAAAAATATTTTGTTATAGATGAGTTAAAATATCATGAAAACATAGACAGATTTTTTGTTATTTATTTTCAAGGAAAGTTTTTGAAAATTGACCTCAAAAAAGATTACACATCTCTTGGTGCTGATTGTATTGATTTTGGGGAATTTGTATTGAAAGAAATATTACAGATATTTGATGAAACATCAGACGATAGAGTAGAGTTTGTTCCTCCAACTTTAGGAACTGATTATTTGATAAATCAAGTTGATACGGGTATAACTGATTTGTCTACTTTAATGAGACCAGTTAGTATGGATTTAGTTATAGATTATTCTAAGAATCAAAAATTTATGCCTCCCAAAGCTACTTGGTTTGAACCGAAACCACTAGATGGTTTATTTTTTTATAACATTATTGACTAAAACTAATAATTAAGGAGTAAAAACAATTAATGCAAAAACCAGAAGTTAAACCCAATCATCCCTTTTTCTCATCTGGACCATGTTCTAAGCGTCCTGGTTGGAATTTAGATGCTCTTAATAATGCTTTTCTTGGCAGATCGCATCGAGCAAAAAATGGTAAGGCAAAATTAAATGAAGTAATCGTAAAATCAAAAGAACTATTAGAATTACCAGATAATTATCTTGTAGGTATTGTTCCTGCTTCAGATACTGGTGCTATTGAGATGGCAATGTGGAGTTTGCTAGGTCAAAGAGGAGTAGATGTTTGTGGATGGGAGTCCTTTGGCTTAACCTGGGTGAAAGATATAACAAAACAATTGAAACTTAATGATGTAACTATTCATGATATTAAAGATTATGGAGAGCTACCAGATTTATCAAAAGTAAATTTTGATAATGATGTAGTATTTACATGGAATGGCACCACCTCTGGTGTCTGTGTACCAAATGCTGATTGGATACCTAATGATCGTAAAGGTTTAGCTATCTGTGATGCAACATCTGCTGTTTTTGCTATGGATATGGATTTTACTAAATTGGATGTAGTTACTTGGTCATGGCAAAAAGTTTTAGGAGGAGAGGCTGCGCATGGAATGATTGCTTTATCTCCAAGAGCTGTGAAAGATTAGAAATTATGAGCCTCTTGGCCAATGCCTAAGATTTTCCAATTAGCTAAAAATAAAAATTTGATAAAGGAATATTTGAAGGCGCTACTATTAATACTCCTTCTTTATTAGCCGCAGAGGATGCTTTAGATGCTCTTAATTGGTGTATCAGTATTGGAGGCCAAAAAGAATTAATCAATCGTTCTAAAAAAAATCTTCAATCGGTTAAAGATTGGATAGAAGCTAGAGATTGGGTAGATTTTTTAGCTAAAGATCCAAATACCTATTCTTCTACAAGTATTTGTTTTAAATTTACACATCCTGATTTTGAAAAATTAGATGATGAAAATAAAAAGAAGTTAGTAAAAGAAGTTTGTTCTACTATTGAAAAAGAAGATGCGGGTTATGATATTAATGCCTATAAAGATGCCCCAGCTGGTATAAGAATATGGGGTGGTGCTACAGTTGAATCTAGTGATATTGATAAACTACTACCATGGATTGAGTGGGCATTTTTTGAAACATTAGAAAGGTATAAATAATGAAAATTTTAATTTCTGATAAAATGAGTAATAAGGTTGAGGATGTTTTAAAATCTAAATCAATTGAATATGATATTAAAACAGGTTTAGAACCTGATGAACTTAAATCAATAATCGATGACTACGATGGTATTCTTATCCGATCCGCAACTAAACTCACAGCTGATATATTAGAAAACTGTTCTAATTTAAAGGTTATCGGTAGAGCAGGTGTTGGTGTTGATAATGTTGACTTAGATGTCGCTACTAAAAATAAAATTCTAGTAATGAATACACCATTAGGAAATTTGGAGGCAACTGCTGAACTTACAGTGGGTTTAATGTTTTCTTTATACCGACACATTCATAATGCCAATGCTTCTACTCACGAAGGAAAATGGGAAAAAGCTAAATTTATGGGAACAGAGCTAAAGGGAAAAACATTAGGTATCGTTGGATTTGGTAATATTGGCCAAAGAGTTGCAGAAATTTGTAAAGTAATTGGTATGCAAATTTTAACAAATTCTAATTCAGCTAGTGATGAAGTTCTAAATAGTTTTGGTGCAAAAAAAGTCTCAACAGAAGAGTTATTATCTTCATCAGATGTATTGTCATTACATACAAAACTGAACGATCAAACAAAAAATATGCTCAATAAAAAAAGTATAGCTACAATGAAGAGTAGTTCTGTTATCATTAATTGTGCTAGAGGTGGTTTGATTAATGAAGCAGATTTAAAAGAAGCATTAAATAACGATGTGATCGCTGGTGCTGCGATTGATGTTTATGAAACTGAACCCGCTACAGAAAATGTTATGTTTGGTGCTAAGAATTTACTTTTAACTCCACATCTTGGTGCATCTTCTAAAGAAGCTCAATCTAATGTAGCTATTGATGTAGCAAATCAAGTAGCAGATTTTTTAAAAGAAAATAAAATAGTTAATAACGTTAACTCTTTTTAATTTTATTTAAATATTCATAAATTGAAACTTTAGTGAGCACATTTTGTATTTGCTCACTAGAGTTAATTTTTTTTAGTTGATCAAGAGTTAATTTAGAAACTTTTATTTCTTCATTTTCAAATTTATTAAATAAATGAGAATTTTTAATTTTTTCAACTTCTGCGTAATACACATGAACAATTTCATCTGAATATCCAGGAACTGGACAGTATTTTGTTAATTTTTTTAGTTTTAGTGTTTTTACTCTTATCTCTTCCATTATTTCTCTTTTTAAAGCTTGAGTTATACTTTCTCCTTTATCTATTAAACCTCCTACTAGTTCAAATTTATATTTTTCTTTTCTTACATAATAAAAAGGTCTGAATTGTTTGATTAAATAAAATTTTTTCTCTTCTTGAGAATAACAAAGCGCAAATACAACATCTCCAACTCCGAGTATTTCACGATTGATTTTATATGGTTTGATTTTTTTATTTAAACTTTTGATTAGAAACTGATATCTCCAAAAAGGAAAAAAGCTTTTTGAAAGTGAGATTTTCTTTATCTTTTTTACTATCTGCATCGCTTTTACCGTTTGACTATTTATAAGACAAAAGTATATATATTCAATACTCGGGGAGTAGCTCAGTCTGGTAGAGTGTCTGCTTTGGGAGCAGAAAGTCGCAGGTTCGAATCCTGTCTCCCCGACCACTAAATTATGAAAAAAGCTTTAATTAAAAAACCTTGTAAAACAAATATGCAATCTGGTCTTAAAAAGACCAAATCTTGGATTGTGGAGTTTCAATTTGACTCTTCTTTAAAAAAAGATGTTTTAATGGGTTGGAATAGCTCTGATAATACTAATAAGCAAATTAAATTGTCATTTCCCAACTTGGCAGATGCTAAATCTTGGTGTTTAAAAAATAACCTCTCTTATAAGGTGGAAGATCAGTCATTTAAAGTTATAAAGCCAAAAAGCTACTCTAGCAACTTTTCAAATACTAGAAGAACTTCTTGGACGCACTAATTTATAATTTCTAAACTTATTTAAATTTTACTTTTTTCAATATACTATTAATACTTTAATTATTAGGAGGAAAATATGATTAAAATCATAGCGACCTTATTGACAATTTTTGCTTTTAGCACGTCTCATGCAAAAAAAGTTAATGTAGGTATTATTCTTGGATTTACAGGTCCAATTGAATCTCTTACCCCAGATATGGCTGCAGGTGCTGAATTAGCATTTTCTGAAGCCTCAAACTCTGGAGAACTTTTCAATGGTTCAAAGATTAATGTTATTAGAGCTGACTCTACTTGTATTGATTCTGCCGCAGCATCTTCGGCCGCTGAGGGTCTTATAAGTCAAGGAGTAACTGCAATTATGGGTGCAGACTGCTCAGGTGTTACAGGTGCAATTCTATCAAATGTAGCTGTTCCAAATGGTGTTCCAATGATATCACCATCTGCAACATCTCCAGGTTTAACAACTGCGGAAGATAATGGATTATTTTTTAGAACTGCTCCATCAGATGCAAGAGGTGGTGAGGTGTTAGCTGATATTACAGCTGACAGAGGTATCACTAGCGTGGCTATTACTTATGTTAATACTGACTATGGTGTAGGTTTAGCTGATGTTTATGAAGCAGCTGCTAAAGCGAGAGGTATCGAAGTAACAGCTAAAACTGCTCATGAAGGAGATAAGGCTGATTACAGTGCTGAAGTAGGTGTTTTGTCCGCTGCTGGTGGCGATGCTCTTGCCGTTATTGGTTATTTAGATCAAGGTGGTAATCAAATCATTCAGGGATCTCTGGATAGTGGTGCTTTTGATACGTTTGTATTATCTGATGGCATGATAGGTGACTCATTAACTGATACTTTTGGATCAGATCTTGATGGTTCTTTTGGTTCAATGCCAGGTTCTCTTGGTGCTGGTGCTCAAAAGTTTAAAGCATATGCTGAAGCAAACGGTGTAAACCCTTCTGTTTATGTAGGCGAGTCATATGACGCTGCAGCATTAATCGTTTTAGCGATGGCTCTAGGAGGTTCTGATGATAGTGCAACTGTTGCAGCAAACATCATGAAAGTAGCTAATGGCCCAGGAACAAAAATTTATGCTGGTGAATTAGCTAAAGGACTTGAATTAGCCTCTGCAGGTTTTGCAGTCGATTATGATGGTGCTACAGATGTTAATTTTACTGATGTAGGTGAAGCTTTTGGTGCTTTTATTGAAAAAGGTATTGAAGGTGGTGCATTTACAGACGCAGCACAAAGATAATTTTATTTTAAGCTCCCTGCATTTTAGCAGGGAGCTTCAGTTAGTTTCTTAAAACTTTTTCTGGCAATAATCCCATAGGCCTGTATCGCATAACAACTAATAATCCTAAACCCATCATAAGATATCTAAAATAAGGTATGCTATTAATAAGATGTAACTTAATTGCATTTGTTTCATCTAGTTGTGAAGTAAATAAATTTATTACGAATAGTGCAAATGGAGCCGATTGAATCCATATAAACCAAACAACAAAAGCACCAAGAATTGCTCCATAATTATTACCAGTTCCACCTAACAAGACCATAACCCAAATCAAAAAAGTATATCGTAGCGGCTGATAACTAGATGGAGTGAACAAACCATCATAAGTAACTAGCATAGCTCCAGCAAATCCTATTATTGCTGATCCCAACATAAAGATAAATAAATGTTGTTTCACAACATTTTTTCCCATTGCTTTTGCTGCATCTTCATTATCTCTTATAGCTCTCATCATACGACCCCATGGTGATCTGAGAGCTTTTTCTGACAAATATAGTAAAGAACACACAACTAATAAAAATATTAAAGCAAAACATAATTTTACAAAAACACCTGAAGAGCTAATTACAAGTTGTGATAAAAGATCTTGTCTTTCAGTTATATCAAAAATTTTAGATAATTTTGAAGTATTCAAAAATTCTACTAATCGTATAAACCAATCAGAACTTTGTAAATCAACCTCATAAGGCGCGGTCTTTTAAACCAATTACATTTTTTACACCTCTGATAACCATTCTTCATGTTTAACAATAGATACTATGATTCCAGATATTAATAATGTTGAAATTGCTAAATAATCAGATCTTAAACCTAAGCATACTTTTTCCTATAACAAAAGCCACTCCTGCAGATAATAAGGCACCAAAAAACCAAGAAAAAATAATAGGTAGATTCATGCCACCTAAAAAACCAGAAGTTGCAGCATTAATAGACTCAATTTTACTAATTGATGGTCCAGAGATTAATTTAAGTAATGGAATGGATAAAATAATTATTAAGAAAATTAAATAGTTTTTGTATTTATAATCACTAAATTTTTTATTTATAAAAAAGAGTAAAAGAACTACTGAAATTATAAATGCCCCAGATACAAGCATACCCATACCACCAGCAGACCATGCTTCAATTACTGGAGGAACAGAGACTAAAACTGTAGCTAATCCACCGATAGCTAAAAACCCATTACACCAAAATTTATCAGTCCAGCAAATCCCCATTGAATATTAACTCCCATCGACATTACAGCCGAAATTAGACATAAGTTTAAAATTGATAGTGCCACTCCCCAAGATTGAAATATCCCAACTAAAATTATGAGAAGGCCATTATAGAAAATGAAATTTTAATATCTAAGTTTTTCATTAAATTACTTTTCCTTTAAAAATTCCATTGGGTCTAAAATTAAAACGATAACTAAAATAGAAAATGATATTGCAAATTTATAATCTGTAGAGATAAATTGAATGAGAGTATTTGGCTCTAGGCTTTCTGGAAGAAGGTATTTGAAAAACTTTTTATAAGCATAAGTTAGGGCGATTTCAGAAAATGCAATTAAAAACCACCATAAAAAGCTCCCAATGGATTACCAATACCGCCAACAATAGTGGCAGCAAAATAGGTAAAAGGTTATTAAAATATGTAAATGGCTTAAAACTTTTATCTAATCCATAAAGTGTCCAGCTACTGTTGCTAAAATAGATACTATAACCCAGGTAAGTAAAATTATTTTTTAGGTCAATTCCAGATAGTAACGCTAAATCCTCATTATCAGAATAGCCCTCATTGATTTGCCTGTTTTGGTCTTATTCAGAAAGTAAAGAGTAGGAACAAGTTATTATTGTAGTTATCAAGGTGATAACTTGAGTAGATTTAATAGCAAGACCTTCGTTTAAACCCGTTAATTGTTTAAATTCTCGAGCTTTCATGATGAACTTTTTGCCCATCCATAAAATTTATATCATTGGGTCCAATTATTATTCGAACAACTGCGTTCAAAACAAACATAATACCTAGACTCACAACAATAAAAGTTACGGGATTGCTTTTCTTTTCTCTGTAATATTCAAAAACTGTTTTGTCGAAGAATAGACTAATAGCAATGGTGAAAAAATATTCCAATTGGTAACGCTAAAAGTGCTGTTGGCAAGTAATCCAAAGGTAATTCCTTTTGATTGAAGGTACCATGTAAATAAAATCACAATCATAGTTCCAAAAGCCATTAGATCTCCATAAGCAAAATTAGCAAAACGCAATACTCCATAAATCAAAGTTACACCAATTGCTCCTAAAGCTAATTGAGATCCGTATGTTATGGCTGGTACAATTATAAAATTTGAAATAAGAATGATTGCGTTTAAAAAATCCATTTATCCACCCAAAAAAGACTTTCTTATTTCTTTATCATTAAGAAGATAGTCACCATCGCCTTCATATGCGTTTTTTCCAGTAACTAAAATATATCCTCTATCAGATATCTCTAGAGCTTGGCGAGCGTTTTGCTCAACCATTAAAATTGCAATATTTTGTTTTTTAATATTCAAAATATGTTGAAAAATTTCATCCATTATTACTGGAGAAACTCCCGCTGTTGGTTCATCTAACATTAATACTGTTGGATTAGTCATTAATGCTCTAGCTATAGCTACTTGTTGTCTTTGACCACCTGATAGTTCTCCAGCAGTTTGTTTTCTTTTTTCTTTAATGATTGGGAATAAATCGAACATTTTTTCAATCTGAGTTTGAATATTATCTTCATTTAAAAATGCTCCCATTTCTAAATTTTCTTCTACAGTAAGTTCTGTAAATATATTTTTTAATTTGAGGTACAAAAGATATACCTAATTTAATTCTATCTTGAGTTTTAAACTTTGTAATATCTTGACCATCTAAGTTTATTTCTCCTGATTTTAAATCAAGAATACCTAGCATTGCTTTCATGGCAGTTGATTTTCCAGCACCATTTGGCCCAAGAATAGAAACTATTTCACCTCTATTTACATTAAAAGAACAATCCTCAATAATGTTTACCCCACCATAACCACCAGTTAATTTAGAAGCAGAGAAGTACATTATTTCTTTACTCCCTTTACCAAGATAGGACTCGATTACTTTTTCATTTTTTTTAACTTCTTCAGCTGTGCCTTTGAATAAAACTGAACCTTCAGCTAATACTATAATAGGATCACATAATTTAGTAATAAAATTAAAATCATGTTCAATCATACAAAATGTATAACCTTTTTCTTTATTAAGTCTTAATATGGAGTCACTTATATCGTTAAGTAGAGTTTTATTAACACCAGCTCCAACTTCATCCAAGAATACAATTTTTGCATCCACCATCATTGTTCTTGCTAATTCTAAAAGTTTTTTTTGACCACCCGATAAATTGCCAGCTCTTTCATTTCTTAAATGTTCAATTTTAAGAAATTGAAGAACTTCTATTGCCTTTTCTTTTATGATTTTCATCATCTTTATCAATTTTTTTCTTATTCATTAAAGCATAAAGCAGACTCTCTCCTTTTTGATTTCCAGGAACTACCATTAAATTTTCTATAACTGTCATATTCGTAAATTCATGAGCTATTTGAAAAGTTCTTAAAATTCCTTGATGAAAAAGCTCATGTGACTCTTTATTTGTTATCTCACTACCATTATAAGTAATTTTCCCACTATCTGGTTTGAGATTACCTGTGATTACATTAAATAAAGTTGATTTACCTGAGCCGTTAGGTCCAATAATTCCTGTTATAGATTTTTCTTTAATTTCTAAAGAGCAGTCATTTAAGGCTTTTAAACCTCCAAATGTCTTTACAACAGACTCAACTTGTACAAGATTTTTAATCATCCAAAATTAGTGAATAATAAGGTAGAAAATATAAATTTGAAGTGATAAATATCTGTTTTAAGCGCTCTTAGCTCAGCTGGATAGAGCATCTGCCTTCTAAGCAGAGGGTCGCAGGTTCGAATCCTGCAGAGCGCGCCATTAAATCTCTTTATTTTTAAATGATTTCATTTTACTTAATCTTTTTTATGAGGTCGATATGAAGAATTCTTATCTCGTTTTTAAAAGGTGTCATCGATATGAAAATTCATTTCGGTGGCACTGGTTCTGAGCTTTTTAGATAGTTCTAAAAGAAAATTTATCTCTTAACTAATAATTTCAATTGATTTTTGAACAGAATATGGCGTCTCTTTTTCTTTTATAGCTTTTTTTATTTTGGTATAAATAGATATGTCAGATCCAAAAACATATAAATTTAATACAAAAACCCTTCACAGTGGGCATCAGCCAGATAAAAACTATGGCTCACGTGCTGTTCCAATTTATCAATCAACCTCATATTTATTTCAAGACACAGATCATGCTGCTGCTTTATTTAATTTAGAAGAGGGTGGGCATATTTATTCAAGAATTTCTAATCCAACTGTTGCTGTTTTAGAGGAAAGAGTAGCCGCTTTAGAAGGTGGTTCTGCGTCACTAGCGACCGCTTCAGGTATGAGTGCCATGATGTTATCTTTATTAACTATTTGTAGTGCAGGCGATCATATTGTTGCTTCCTCTCAACTTTATGGAGGAAGTTTTAACTTATTAAGGTTAACGTTGCCTCGATTTGGTATCGAGACCACATTTGTAAAACCAAGAGATATCGAAGGATTTAAAAAAGCAATTAAACCTAACACCAAATGTATTTTTGGAGAATTAATTGGTAACCCAGGTATTGAAATTATGAATTTACCTGAAGTATCTAAGATCGCTAAAGATGCAGGTATTCCTGTAATTATAGATGGTACTTTCAATACACCATACTTATGTAATTTATTTGATTTAGGCGCTGACATTATTGTGCACTCTTTAACAAAATGGATGGCAGGTCATGGAACTTCGATGGGTGGATGTATTGTTGAAAAAGGAGATTTTAATTGGAAACAAGGATCAAAGTTCCCAACAATGACAGAGCCATATGAAGGTTATCATGGATTATCATTTGCAGAGGAGTTTGGTCCAGCTGCTTTTACTATGAGAGCAAGAGCTGAGGGAATGAGAGATTTTGGACCTTCAATGAGTCCTATGAATGCATTTAATATTTTTACTGGAATTGAAACTCTCTCTCTTAGAATGGATAAACACATTTCAAATACGGCTATTATGGTTGATTACTTAACTAATAATGAAAATGTTACATGGGTTAATCATCCAAGTTTACCTGATCATCCAGATCATGAAGTGGCCAAAAACTTATGCCCAATGGTCAAGGTTCCATGATTGCCTTTGGAATTAAAGGTGGAAGGAAGCGGTCAAGCTTTTATCAATTCAATGAAACTTACCTCTCATTTAGCTAATGTTGGCGATGCAAAATCTTTAGTGATTCATCCAGCATCAACTACTCACTCTCAAATGGATAAAAAATCTCTTGAATTAGCAGGTTTAACAGATGATATGATTAGATTTTCTGTCGGGCTTGAAGACATGGACGATATTATTAATGATTTTAATAATGGCTTTAGGGCTTCACAAAAACCACGTCTTGTTGCTTCTAGATGAAGTTAAAAGTTAACGGTAAAGAAGCTTATTTTACTACTAGCGGTAGAGAGATTGACAAAGATCAACCAACAATTGTCTTTGTTCATGGTAGTGGTCTTACGCATGTGACATGGGTTTTACAAACTCGTTACTTTGCTTTTCATGGTATAATACAATAGCTGTTGATTTACCAGGTCATGGTGACTCAGAAGGTCCACCATTAAAATCAATTGAGGAGATGGCAGATTGGGTAGCTGAACTTCTTAATGTTTTAGGAATAAAAAAAACTTCATATGTCGGTCATTCTCAAGGTTGCCTGGTGGGTTTAGAATTTGCTCATCGTCATTCAGATAAGTTAGAATTATTGGCTCTTATAAACGGCAGTCTTTCTATGAAGATGAACCCTGAGCTATTACAACTAGCTCAAGATAAAAATCATAAAGCTGTAGATTTAATGATGGACTGGGTTCATGGTCCTTTGGGTCAAGTAGGAGGTCATCCAGTCCTGGATTAAGTCATATTGGAATGGGAAATCAATTAGTTAGCTCAATAATAACGGAGCACTGGTGCTGATTTTAATGCATGTGATCAATATGAGAATGGCGAAGAGCAGCAGTTCAAGCATCAATCATCCAACCTTATGTATTATCGGTAAACACGATCGCATGACTCCCAAAAAAGTAGGATTAGAGTTAGCTAGTAAGATAGATAAATCTCAAAAAGTTATTATCGAAGACTCCGGTCACATGTCTATTTTAGAAACTGCAAGTGAAACTAAAAACCTTTTAAAAGACTTCTTTAAAAATAATACTTGATAAATATTTTATATAGAATATAATTCTATATATAAAACAAATCGTGATTTGATCTGATTGCTGCGATTATAAAAAAAAGCTAAAAAGTAATTTTTTCATTCACATAGGGAGATTAATTTGTCTAGTAACATTAAATTATTAGATGGTGGATTTGGTCAAGCTATTATCAATAAAGGCTTAGATCAAATAGGGACTTTATGGGGTTGTTCTGCTTATTTAAATGAACAAGACCACCAAAAAGTAATAGACACCCATTTAGATTTCATCAATGCCGGTAGTAAAATTATAACTACATCTAATTTCACAATTAGAAAACGTCGATTAGCACAAAATAAATTAGAGGATAAACTAAATGATTTTTTAAAAATTTCCGGAAAATTAGCACAAAAAGCTGTAAAACTATCAAAAAAAAAAATTGAAATAGCTGGTTCACTTCCCACCAGAGGTGAAACTTATAAATCAGATATCTTTTTATCAGACAAAGAACTCTTAAGAGAATTTCAAGAAAGTGCTTCTATTCTAAATCCATATGTAGATTTGTTTTATCTTGATGTTTTATGTAGTTATAAAGAAATAGAATTGGCTTTAGAGTCTATTAAAAATTTTGATAAAGATGTAATTGTTGGCATACATTTAAAAGATACTGGTAAACTCCCTTCAGGTGAAAATATAATTGGCTTAAAAAAGATTTTATCTAATTATAAAATAAGGGCTGTTATTGGTGGTTGTATTAGCCCTGAAATTTATCAAAAAGTATATGAAGAATTAAAACAGTTAAATTATGAATATGGTTTTAAAATAAATGCCTTTGAAAATATTCCTGATGATTGGTCAATAACTCCAAATGCAAATCCTAATTTATCTCTAGGAAAGAGAACTGATTTAGACCCAGATGTTTTTGTAGATTTTTGCAAAAAAGCTATCAATGATGGAGCTTCTTTTGTAGGTGGTTGTTGTGAAATTAATCACCATCATATTCAAGCATTATCAAACGAGTTGTAATTTTAATTAATTAATGTTCTTATTAAATTGTGAAGTATCATGGTTCATGTCACTGTCAATCTGTTCAATTTGAAATTGAGTCAGATCTGCAAAAAATTGTTCAATGTAATTGTTCTATTTGCATAAGAAGAAATGCAAAAATGATCATGGTTCCTAAAGAGAATTTTACTTTAACAAAAGGAGAGGAATATCTAACTCTTTATCAATTTAATTCTAATATCGCTAAACATTATTTCTGTAAGAAATGTGGAATTTATACTCATCATAATAGAAAATCTGATCCTAATGGGATGGGAGTGAATTTAGGTTGTGTAGATGAATTGAATGCTACGGATTATGACGCAATATCATTTGATGGCCGAAAACTATAAATTCTTCACTTCTTGATTTTATTTTGAAAAAAACTAGTATTGGCCATGGCCCAAGTTAAAGAATTCCTTACTTTTGATGATGTTTTATTGCAGCCTAGAAAATCTTCTGTGTTGCCTAATCAAGTAAATATCCAAACTCAATTAACTAAAGATATTACTCTTAATATTCCCATTCTTTCCGCAGCTATGGATACAGTAACAGAGTCTAGAATGGCTATAGCAATGGCTCAAAATGGAGGACTGGGTGTTATTCATAAAAATTTTGATATTACCAAGCAAGCTTCTGAAGTTGCCAGAGTGAAAAGGTTTGAGGCGGGTATTGTTTACAATCCTATCACTATGTCACCTAATAATACTATTGAAGATGTCTTTGAAATTATGGATGAGAAAAACATTTCTGGTTTTCCTGTTGTAGATAAAAACAATAAGCTACTAGGAATTATAACTAATCGTGATGTTCGATTTGTGACTAATAAAAAATTCTATGGTCAAAGACTATATGACTAAAAAAGTAATTACAATTCAGAAAAATCAGTCAACTAATCATGCAAAAAAACTCCTTCATGAAAATCGAATTGAAAAACTAGTAGTAATTGATAATCAAAAAAAATGCATCGGTCTTATTACTGTAAAAGATATTCAAAGAAGTGAGAGGTACCCATCATCTGTTAGAGATAAAAATGGACGATTACTAGTTGGAGCTGCAGTTGGAACCAAATTAGATGATTTAGAAAGAGCAGTGGCTTTAGATAAATCTGGGGTAGATGTTTTATTTATTGATACAGCCCACGGTCATTCTAATTCTGTTCTTGATGCTTATAAAAAAATAAGAAAAAAAACTCATTGCCCCATAGTTGTTGGAAATATTGCAACTCCTGAAGCAGCAAAAGATTTAATAAAACTTGGAGTTGATGCAATTAAAGTTGGTATTGGTCCTGGATCTATTTGTACAACACGAGTTGTAGCTGGTGTAGGTGTTCCACAATTTACGGCAATTCAAGAAATATCAACGGTCACTTCTAAATCTAAAACTCCTATGATATCCGATGGAGGAATTCGTTTTTCTGGCGATATCGTAAAAGCATTAGCAGCTGGAGGAAATTGTATCATGGCAGGCTCATTATTTGCTGGTACTGATGAGTCACCAGGTGAAGTTTTTTTATTTCAAGGGCGTTCTTATAAATCTTATCGAGGTATGGGTTCTTTAGGTGCAATGGCTCGAGGAAGTGCTGATCGATATTTTCAAGATGAAATCAATGAATCAATTAAATTAGTTCCAGAAGGAATAGAAGGACGTATTCCATACAAAGGACCTGTATCAAATGTTTTATTTCAGTTAACTGGCGGTCTTAAATCAGGTATGGGCTACACAGGATCAAAAGATTTATCCACTTTAAAGAAAAATGCTAAGTTTGTTAGACTTACGAATTCAGGTATCAATGAAAGTCACGTTCATGGCGTTCAAGTGACTAAAGAAGCCCAAATTATAGATCAAATTGACAAAATCTGTTTTAATCATTGATTTTGGATCTCAATACACGCATTTAATTGGTAGAAAAATTCGTGAATTAGGTATTTACGCAGAAATATATCCACCAAAGTACCTCAACAATGTTACCAATATTTTAAATCACTCTGTATTAATTTTATCTGGAGGTCCGGATTCAGTATTAAATAAGAACTCACCTTCGATTGATATTCCCTTACATCAAATACCAATTCCAATTTTAGGAATTTGTTATGGTTTTCAATATATATCTAAAGAATTTGAAGGTGTGATTGAAAAAAGTAATCAAAGAGAATATGGAAAAACATTATCAAGACTAGTAAATCAGATCTTTTCAAAAATACTAATATTGAACAACAGGTGTGGATGTCTCATGGAGATAGTTTAACAAAAATACCTAAAGGTTTTAAATTCTAGCTAAGACAAAAAATAAAGTACCTGCAGCAATTGCTAAAAAAAATATTTATGCGATTCAATTTCATTGCGAAGTAACACATTCAGAATTTGGCACACAAATTCTTCAAAATTATTTATTTGATATTTGTGGCTTGAAACAAAATTGGAAAAATAATGATCTACATCAAACAATTGGTCGATATTTCAAAATCAATGTTAAAGAAAAAAAACCCAATATTGTATGTGCTGTTTCAGGAGGGGTAGACTCAACTGTTCTTGCATTTGCTATTTCCAAATATATGAAGTTGGATAATGTTCATTTTATTTTTGTTAATAATGGTTTGCTTCGAAAATATGATGTGAAAAATATTAAAGCTGTTTTTAAAAGCTTTAACTTAAAATTGAATATCATCAATGCTGAACATTTATTTCTAAAAAAATTAAAAAATGTAATTGACCCTGAACAAAAAAGAAAAATTATAGGAGGACTCTTTATAGAGGTTTTCTCTAAATACATAAGAAAATTAGAACAAAAAGACTTTTATTTAGCACAAGGTACCCTTTATACAGATATTATTGAAAGTCGCTCTTATCATGGTGGGAAGAGTGTCACCATTAAATCTCATCATAATGTTGGAGGACTGCCAAAAGACCTTAAATTTGATGTTATAGAGCCTTTTAGAGAGCTTTTTAAAGATGAAGTAAGAAGATTAGGCTTATTTTACAAACTTGATGAAAAATTCATTAATCGTCATCCTTTTCCAGGACCAGGCCTAGGCATTAGGTGTATTGGTAAAGTTAATAGACAAAGATTAGATACCCTTCGTGAAATAGATGAAATATTTATTAAATTTTTAATTGAAAAGGATTTATACAAAAATTCTTGGCAGGCATTTGCGGTTTTATTGCCTGTAAAATCAGTTGGAGTAATGGGTGATGAAAGAACTTATGAAGAAACCTGTGTATTAAGGTCTATTAATTCAGTAGATGGTATGACTGCGGATGTTACAAATATAGACGTTACTATTCTTTCTGAAGTAGCAACTCTAATAGTGAATAAAGTACCAAGAGTTAATAAAGTCCTCTACGACATTACAAGTAAACCACCTTCAACTATTGAGTGGGAATGAATTTAGATATTTGTAATATAGATGATGAGTTAAAGGCAAAAGTAAAGATACTATCAATTGATGAATTAAAAACATTTAAATTTTTACAAATAAAACTTACATAAAACTTAAACACTTTTAAAATAGGTGTTAAATTTAATAGAGAATTTTTACCAAAAATTAAAAAATTAAAAAATTTAAAAGAGAATTTTTACCAAAAATTAAAAAATTAGATTTTAATTTTGCTGATATGAAAAAAGGAGAATTAATGCTCATATCAACCCCAAAAGATATTATAAAATTTATTAAAAAAACTCCCTCTACCAAAAAGTATAACTTTAAGGATATTAGGCTAAAGTTGGCTAAAAAAAGAAAAGCGGATAATACTTGTCCAGTAACTTTTGGTATATTTTTAAGATTGGCAATAGATTATTCACTTATAGAAACAAAATATTTAAAACTTGAATACCCCAACTTTCCTTTTTGGAGAGTTGAATATGATAAAAAAGGTAATGTTTATAAAAAAATAAAAAATTTTAAAAATCTACTAAAGAAATATGATGGTCATTAAACTTACACAATTTAAAAATAGTTTAGAATGGTTGATATACAATGGTTGTTTTAAAATCTACTATTGAATGGGAATGAGCAAATGATTTGTATTAAAACGAGATACCAAAAGAAATTTGTGAAATAGATGATGAATTAAAAGCTGATTTATCATAGTAAAGATACCATTTTGTATTTGGGTTTTTAAACAAGAGACGATAGAAATAAATTTATGGAGGATACGTTGGTATGAAAAAGATGATAGACAAAATTACTATGAAATTTTTACGAATAAAACTTAGACAGCTTTGATATAATTTTGAAACTGTTTTTTGATGTAATTATAATTGGCGCAGGTGCTGCTGGATTGATGTGCGCATAGAGTCGGGTAAAAGAAATAAAAAGTTTTAGTTATAGATCACGCCAAAAAATTGGGAAAAATAAGAATTTCAGGTGGAGGAAGATGTAATTTTACTAAATTTAAACTACTCAACCATCTAAATTATCTCTAAAAATCCAAAATTTATGATTCAGCTTTAAATCAGTATGATCAGTATGACTTTATAAAACTAGTGTGGAGTCATACAATATTAAGTTTATGAAAAAAATTAGGTCAACTGTTTTGTGATGGAGCCTCTCAGCAAATTATTGATCTCCTTTTATCTGAGTGTGATAAATACCAAGTTAGAGTAAATAAAGAATGTATTGTTGAAAATATTAGTTTTTTAGATGGGTTATATGAGATCAAATCTTCAGAGCATACTTTTTATTGTAAATCACTAGTTATAGCTACAGGTGGTCTTTCTATTCCTAAAATTGGAGCAAGTAAGTTTGGGTACGATGTTGCTAGACAATTTAATTTAAATGTTATTCCAACTTTACCCGCCTTAGTTCCCTTAACATTTAATGAGGATATTCTTAAAATTTGTAAGGAATTAACTGGTTTATCAGTAAATGCTATTGTTTCTTTTGGTAAAACCCTTTTTCAAGAGGGTATGTTGTTCACCCATAGAGGTCTAAGTGGCCCATCTATTTTACAAATTTCCTCTTATTGGAAGTTAAAAGAAGAAATTCAAGTAAATTTATCTCCAGATATTGATATTTATGAATTCTTACTTCAAAAGAAATCATCTAATTCTAAACAAGATGTTCAATCCGCTATTTCAGAAATTTTACCAAAAAGGCTATCACAAATTATTTGTGAAAATTTAAATATTAAAGGAAAAATTATAGATATTTCAAATAAACTATTAAATAAACTGTCTTTATTTATTAATTCATGGAAATTAAATCCTATTGGAACAGAAGGGTATAGAACAGCCGAGGTTACACTTGGTGGTGTTGATACTGATGAAATTTCTTCAAAAACTATGATGTCAAATAAACACCCAGGTTTATTTTTTATAGGTGAGGTTGTTGATGTGACTGGTCATTTGGGTGGATACAATTTTCAATGGGCATGGTCCTCTGGTTACGTAGCAGGTCAACATACATGATAGATTTCTTTTATATTTCAATAATTGTATTAGATTGATTTTCAATGAAATCTGAATTTTCAAGAATTAATTTATTACCAAACTATGTTTTTGCTGAGATTAATCAATTAAAAGCAAAACTTAGAAAAAAAGGTAATGATATTATAGATTTTGGGATGGGTAATCCCGATATGCCAACTCCAAAGCATATTCGAGATAAATTAAAAGAAGTTGTTGATAAGCCAGGTGTAGGAAGATATTCGGTTAGCAAAGGTATTTTTGGTTTAAGAAAAGCACAAGCAAACTATTATGCTAAAAGATTTGGAGTAAAAGTTAATCCTGAAGATGAAGTAATTGTTACATTGGGCTCTAAAGAAGGTCTTGCTAATTTAGCGCAAGCGATTTCTTCTTCAGGAGATATTATTATTTCTCCAAATCCCTCATACCCAATTCATCCTTATGGTTTTATCATTGCTGGCGCTTCCCTTAGACATTTACCTACTATGTTTGAAGGAAAATTTGATCCTGATGTGTATTTAGAAAGATTAGATCGTTCTATAAGACATAGTACGCCAACTCCAGTTGCGTTAATCGTTTCCTTCCCATCAAATCCTACGGCTCAAGTTGTCGATTTGAATTTTTATAAAGAAGTAGTGAAGATAGCCCTTAAACATCAAGTTTATGTTTTATCTGATTTAGCATATGCAGAAATTTATTATGATAAATCTCCACCACCTTCTATTTTACAAGTTCCAAAAGCAAAAAATATAGCTGTTGAATTCACTTCTATGTCAAAAACATATGCTATGGCTGGTTGGAGAATAGGCTATGCTGTTGGTAATCCTAAATTAATAGCTGCTTTATCAAAAATTAAATCATATTTAGATTATGGTGCTTTTACACCTATTCAAGTAGCGGCTGCTACGGCTTTAAACGGATCTCAAAAATGTGTTTCTGAAATTCGGTCTACTTACAAAAGTCGTCGCGATGTCTTAATAGAGTCTATGGCTAGAGCAGGGTGGGATATACCAGTTCCTCAAGCAAGTATGTTTGCTTGGGCTCCGATACCCAAAAAGTATCAAAATAAAGGCTCTTTGAAGTTTGCTAGAGATTTGATGACGAAAGCGAATGTTGCTGTTTCTCCTGGCATTGCCTTTGGTGAATATGGAGAGGGATTTGTTCGTATTGGACTTGTTGAAAATGAACAAAGAATTAGACAAGCAGCGAAAAATGTTAGAAATTTATTAAAATAGTGCTTTTATTGTTAAACAACTTATCTTAAATATAAATCATTGCGAATATCTTTGATAATTATATAAAACCTAGCTTAATGATTAATACAAAGAAAATTGGGTCTGTTTTAAAAAATCTTCAAATATCTGAAGACTTAGAATTACATGATGAAATCAAAGCTCAAGAAGGGCAGTTGATTGCAGTCAAAGTAATATCCGTTAATCCCAATTATAATAAATTAGAATTAATATCTGGAAGAATTACAGAATTAACAGAGGGAGATATTATTCTTGGAGCTTTAGGTAATCGAATTGCTTCATCAGGTATGACAGGAACTGTTCCTGAGGAATTAAATAAACATGATAAAATTCATATTTTAAACTTAGGTGGCGTTATAGGAATTTGTAAAGACTTTAATATTCTTTTAGGGCCTGCAACCGAATGTGAAGTTGTTGGTTCAATTTTTAAAGATGGTAAATCAATTAAATCTTAAAGACTTAGCTAAAGTAAAAAAATCTTCTTTATCAAAAAACGTCTCTTCTATCGCTGTAATTGGTACAGGTATTGACTCAGGAAAAACTACAGTTTCTTCTTTTATTATTAAAACTCTTGGTAAATATTTTACAAAAATTAATGCCTGCAAATTAGCTGGGACCGCATCTCAAAAGGATCTCTATTCTTATGAAGATAATGGTGCCAATCTAACATCTGATTTTGTTGACTATGGACTTCCTAGTACTTGTATGAATGATAAAGACACCATTCAAGAATGTTCCAAATCAGTTATTGATCATGTGAGTAAAGATGCTGATGTTGTTTTAATGGAATTAGGCGATGGCTATCATGGTGATTACGGAACAAAAGAGATTATCCAAAATAAAGAAATTACTAAACTCATTAAAGTCATTGTTATTTGTGCTTATGACATTTCTGGTGCTGTTAATATAATTGAAAATCTTGAACAAAATGGATTAGAGGATAAGCTTTTAATAATTAGTGGCCCGGTTACTAATAATGTTTCTGCCTTTAATCAATCTATTAGTAAATTTAAGTTCAAAAACTTAGATTTTTTAAACATTTATAATTCAGCCAATCATGTCAATGTATTTGCTAAAATGATTAATAGGATTAGTGATGATTAAAGTAGGTATTATAGGAGCTAATGGTTTTTTAGGGTTAGAATTATTAAGAATTCTTTCTATTCACCCTAAGGTTTCCCTACAAAAGATTTTAAAAAGAGAAAATGATATTGATGATGAGTTCACTCATTTATCATCTTTAAATTTAACTGAACTCCAGACATCAAATCTTGATGATTTTCATAATTTAGATTGTGTTTTTTTATCTTTACCTCACGGCTCTGCAGAGGAATATGTCAAAGAGTTGATCGGAAAGGTGAAAATTATCGATTTGAGTTCTGATTATAGAATAAATGATGCTCAATCGTATGAGAAATATTACAAATCATCATTTGATGCTAATTTGCAAAATAAATTTACCTATGGATTTATTGAGTCAAAGATTAGATGAAATTAAAAATTCTGAAAACGTAGCAAACCCAGGTTGTTTTGCTTTAGCTTCTCAATTAGCTATTTATCCTTTTGAGTCACTTATAAATAATATTTCCATTACTGCTATTACCGGTTCAAGTGGAGGAGGTAAGGCTCCTACATCAAAAAACCATCATTCAGTTAGATCAAAAGATGTCTTTTCCTACAATGTTAATCAACACAGACATTTAGCAGAGATATATCAATCTTTCCCATCTCTGACAGATAATTTATCTTTTGTTCCTTTATCTGGGCCATATACCAGAGGAATTTACGTAACAGCACATATTCAATCCAAAGAAAATATTGATTTAGATAAATTAAATGAATTATTAAAAAATAAATACTCCAACATGCCTTTTGTGAGAATTCAGTCTCAAAATAAGTTATCTAATGTTGTGGGATCTAACTACTGTGATATTTCTATTTCAGTCAAAGACAATCAGAATTTTGTAGTAGAGGCTTGCATTGATAATCTTATTAAAGGAGCTTCTGGTAATGCTGTCGAGTGTATGAACTTAATGTTTTCAGAAGATCAATCACTTGGTTTAAAAGAAATGTTACCTTTATATCTATGAGCAAAACTCAATCCTTTTATCAATCTATTCTTCAAAACTCGACTTTAGTTGTCAAAGTCAGTGGTAAAATTTGTGATAATCAACAAAGTATTGAAAATGTTATAGGCGATATAAAAGAACTTTTATCGACAATAACTAAGCTAAAAGTGGTGCTAGTTTTTGGTTTTGGCAGACAATTAGATCATTACATGAAAAATGTTCATCAAATTGAGCCTAAAAAGGTCAATGGTAGAAGAATTACCTCACAGGATGATATCGAGGCAGCTAAGAAAATTTCAGGTCAAATTTTAATCGATATTTTTAGTCTAAGTTCTCGTTATAATATTAGAAATTTTCCTATTCCTATTTCTAAAAAAGACTTCCATCGCTGCCAAAAAAAGAGATGTAGTTGATGGAATTGATTTTGGTCAAGTAGGGGACGTTGTATCAGTCGATGCACTTGAAATACAAAAATTATTTAAAGAACACGATATGATTATTATGCCAAGTCTTGTTCTCGATAAAAATACAGCCGACGTGTTAAATGTTAATGCCGATACTATTGCAACTGAATTAGCTGTTAATTTATCAGCAAGTAAATTAATTTTTATTTCTGATGTCCCTTATATTAAAGATTTAAAAGGTGAACGTATTTCTTCTGTTGATGAAAATGTAGCAAAAAAACTTTTTGATGAAAAAATTATTTCTGAAATGGAATGGTTGTGAAAGTTGAAAATTCTTTAAAAGCTCTTAATCAAGGAGTTCAAAAAATCCATATTATAAGTGGTGAAATTAAAAATGCCTTACTAACAGAATTAGAAACAGAAGAGGGTATTGGTACGGTTTTTCAAAAACAATCTTTAGATTATTAATTTTTAAAAAATAAATATAAATTTTATTAATGCAAAATTTTTATATTTTTTCATCTTAAAAAAATTTTTAAATTTATTAAAATCATTTTATGTTAAAAATTTTATCTCTTCTTTTTTTATTATTTTATTTTCCTTTAAACGCAAAACTAATTGAAACTAAAAGTCCAAAAGCTTTGTGTAGTAACGGCGAACAAGCTACTTTTACTTTTTTTGAGGGTAAATCAAATAATTGGTTAATGTATATCCAAGGAGGAGGTGTTGCTGCAAATGAGGATCAATACAGATCAAGAAATGATGGATTAAAATCTCCTGCAGTTTCTTCTGATAGGGGCAAAACCCATATGGTTGAAGACTTTGTTCAGAATGATTTTAATGTCTTATTTGTTCCTTACTGTAGCAATGATATTCATCAAGGTACTCATACGCATATAATTGATGGCAAAGAAGTTTATTATCATGGACGTTATATTATTGAAGATATTTTTGAACAATTTGATAATAAATTTGCAAATGCTGATAAATTAGTTTTTGCAGGATATAGTGCTGGATCTTTAGCTTTAGGTTTAAATGTTGACCTAATAAAAATATAAGAATCCTTATTTGATTGCAGATAGTTGGTGGTTGGATACAGAGTCCCATAACGTTCGTTTACAATGGAATGAAGGTCCATGGCCAAAAATAGTTAAATTTTTATATAATGATCGAGTTGATCATTGTAAAGACTCTCATTGGGCAAATTGTTTTCCTTCTCGATCCTTATTTGAGAGAAATAATTTAAAAAACATATTTTTTATATGGAATATTGAGATCCTTATATGAAGGGTGATTTAAAAAAGTTAGACAATCAATAACAGAAGACTCAAACTTTTATAATGCTGATTTTCAATTAATGCTGAAAAAAGAAAATTAAAAGGAAATGTTGAATGGGGCCATGTAATGACTGCTACTGATTTATATTATAAGAAATTTGATGGTAATCAGTTTACAAGATTTAATCTGGAATTGGATTAATGACTCTGGACCTACTAAATATATCAATAATAATTAATCTTTATATTTTCTCTAAACAATTAGAGATAATTTTAATCCTTTTTAATTTCTTCAGATTTAATAATTAGAGGAGGGTAATTCTAATGGTAGTCCCTTTGACAAGAGTGGTAACTAAACCATGATTAGAAGTTTCTTTATAAATTTTTAAAGCGATTTGACTGTTCATAAACTCAATACCGGCCATTAATCCTTTAATTCTTACTTCTTTTATGCAGTCATAACTTGAATGTAGTTTATTTAATAATTTACTTAAAAGAATGCCTTTTGATTTCACACTATTTAAAAGCTAGTTTTATTAATTGTTCTGAAAACATTATACGCAACCCTTGTTTGAAGCATACCTCCACCAAAAGTGGAACCATGAAAGCCAATATTGATTTTTTTTGATTTTTCCCTTTTTTAACAATTGTCGCTCCAATAGGAATTCCTGAGCCTAATCCTTTGGCCGATGTAATGATATCTGAGAAACACCATAATGCTTATAAGCAAATATTTTCCCAGTTCTTCCTATACCTCCTTGAATTTCATCGGCTATTAATAAGATTTTTCTTTTTTTACATATTTCTTAATAGTTTTTGCAAATTCTTTTGTGCAAATATTAATACCTCCATCGCCTTGAACAAATTCAATAATAATGGCGACAGTTTTTTTATTAATAAGCTTTTTTAAATGTTTTGAATTATTAAACTCACAAAATTTTACTTTCCCCGGTACGGGACCAATATGAGATTTATAATTTTTATTACTTCCAACAGAAAGTGCCCCAATAGTTCTTCCATGAAAAGAAGAAGTCATCGCTATGATTTCATCTTTTTTAGATTGATTTCCATAATTTCTTGCTATTTTAAGCGCTGCTTCAATACTTTCTGCACCTGAATTAGAAAAGAAAACATCTCCTTTATTGCTTTCTTTAGAAAGAATTTCAGAAAGTTTTATCTTAAATTCATGAATTTGAGAACCTGATAAATGAGATATTCCTGTTTTGATTTGATCTTGAAGACTTTTTTTGATTATTGGATGGTTATATCCCAGAGAATTAACGGCAACACCGGCAGAAAAGTCTAATAATTTTTCATTTTTAGAAGTGTAAAGATAACTTCCATTACCTTTCGTGATTTTAAAATTAGAAAAATTATATGTCTTTAAGAGTTTATTCATTATCTATGAAATTAATTTTATTTTAGTAAAATTAAAGAAGATTTAATCAAAATCTCCACTGATTGATTTTTGCAGTTAAGAAATCTCTAAAAGCGATTAACTTTGAGCTACCTTTAAGGTTTTCATGATATACCATATGAACCTCATAACTAGGTCCTTCTATTTCAGGTAATACTTTCACTAAATGAGCTTTATGTTGAACCATGTAATCAGGAAGTGCTGCTAGACCAGCTCCAGTTTCAACTGCAACCAGTAACCCATATAAGTTGTTAATTGTGACGTGAGGTTTTCTAGGTTTAGTATTTTTTTTCTGTCCTGTTGTTAAAATCCAATTTGTATCTGATAGGGGTGAAGGCTTACCTGTACCATAAGTAATTAATCGGTGATTAGACAATTCAGATCTTCTGATTGGCATTCCCATTTCATTGATATAGTGGCCTGATCCATAAATATGGTACTTAATAGTAGCTATATGTTTTGAGACTAAATCTAAGTGTTTAGGTCTTCTCATCCAAATACCAATATCGTAGTCCTGACGAAGCATATCTTGTTCATCTTCAGAGTAGTTTAATTTCAAATTAATTTCAGGGTATTCATTGATAAATTCATTAATACGAGGACTCAACCACATCGAGCCAAAACCAACAGTGGTGTTAATAGAAAGGTTTCCAGTAGGAATAGATTTGAATTCAATAATTTTCTTTTCAATAGAATTTAAATCAGCAAAAATTTTTTCAGTTTCTTCAAAAAGATAAGAACCCTGTTCAGTTAGAGTAATACCCTTAGTGTGTCTTTTGAATAATTTAGTTTTTAGACTATGTTCTAAAGATTGAATTTGTCTTGTAATGGCAGATTGACTTAAATGAATTGTACCCATGGCCTTGGATATACTTCCAGCTGTAGCTACGTGATAAAAAGTTTTAAGTCTATCCCAATCCATTTGTTATTTTTGCTAAATCGTTATTTAAAATTAAAATATCCATTAAATAATACTTTTTTTGTGTGACTAGGTCTAAGAGAATATTATTAGCATTATTTAAGTCATTTTGTGTTTCAATTAGTCGAGTAACACTAATTTTTTGAGATTTATAGAGAATTTCATTACCTTTAAGTTTTAAATTTAATGTCTCGATGATTGCCTTTTGATTTTCAATCTTTTGAAGATAGAAATCATAATTATTCCAAGACTTTAAGATAGGTATTGAGTAAGTCTTTTTTAAGATCTTTATGAGTTAAAAGTTTCTTTTGATATTCATATTTTTGTATATCGAAATTATTTTCATCTTTATATCCATCATATAAAGGAACAGATAAGGTTAATGACAAAGAGGAACTTCTTCGATGATCAACACTACTCGAAAACTTATCAGAGTCAGATAAGGAGTATGATAAATCCACTGATGGTTTTAAGTCTTTTTTATTCATTTCTAATTCAGGTATATACGTTTGTTCAATATAAGTAAGGTATTGACCGTAGGAGGAATTCATCAACTCAGAAAATAACTTTTTTTCCACTAATTGATCTGGAATTTCAATAACCCTTTTAAAATCAACATCTTCATCTTCTAATTCCATATCTAACAGTTTATTTACTTGAAGCATTAAATTATCAATCTGTCTGTCATAATCTAAAAGTAATGACTCAGCAGAAATTAATTCGTTTTGAAAGTCTAGAAGGTCAGTTTTGGTAATTCTATTTGCTTGAAATAAAATTTCTGCTTCTTGTACTTTTCTCTCATAGAAATTGAGATTTTTTTGTTGATTATTTTTCTTTAAAACAAGTCCTTGTAGGGTGTTATAACCATTAATCAACTCTTTAATTAATAGTTCTTTTTGATACTGCCTTAAAAAATCTAATGCTTGGTTTCTTGTTTGGGTTGCTATCAGGTTTAATTGACTAAAACCACCATTGTATAAATTAACTGTAGCACTGATTGTGTTGGTATTTGAATTTATAGTAGAGGTAGAAGTTGTTGAAGAAGTTGTATTAGAAAAGCTATACGAGTAATCAATTTCTGGAATAAAAATTTTATCTGCATTATCTAAGGAAATATCATCAATTTGATCATCATATTTAAATGCTGAATTATTTTCATTTTTTTCAATTAAGATTTTTACTAATTCATCAATATCATACGCTTGTAGTGGAAGAGACCAGCACAAAGCAATTGATAGAAATACTATTTTGAGTTTTGCCATTCTTTTTCTAAATTTTTGAGCTCCCATTTTAAACTTTTTTTATTCATTTTCTTTTCCATTTTTTTAAATCTTTTTTCAAATTTACGATTTGACTCTCTTATCACAGTTTCGGTGTCAATTCCTAATTTTCTGGATAAATTAATACATGAAAAGAGAAGGTCGCCTAATTCTTCGCGTATTTTCTTTTTATTGTTAGCTTCATTTCAAATGTTAATTCATTCAATTCCTCTCTAACTTTTTTTAAAGTATCCTCAGGTTTTTTCCAATCAAATCCCTCTTTTGCAGCTCTTTTTTGAAGTTTTATAGACCTAGTAACAGCTGGTAATGAAATACTTACTCCATCAAGAATTGAATTGGCACCTTTTTTCTTTCTTTCATTTTTCTTTTGTAGTTCCCAAAAATTATTTACATCTTCTATGGATTTAATTGAACTATCTTTTAAAAAAATATGAGGATGTCTTGATCTCATTTTTTGAACACTTTTATCAATAACGTTAAAAATATTAAATTTCTTTTTTTCTGCTGCGATGACTGAGTGATAAATTACTTGAAGTAATAAATCTCCTAACTCATCTTCTAATTCTGAGTAATTATTTTTTTCAATTGCCTCGACCACTTCATAAGCTTCCTCTAATGTATATTTAGATAGTGACTTAGAAGTTTGCTCAATATCCCAAGGACAACCTTTCTTTGGGTGTCTTAGTTGTTGAACGACGTCAATTATATCTTGAAGATTTTTCTGATTTTTATTTACCATGCTATTGCTTGTGCTTGAAATATCTGACTTTTATAGCTTCTAATATCAGCATATGCATCATAAATATTGTTTTTCTTTCGAGCACATAAAATAAAGCCCTCACTCCAATCCGTGACTGATAAAGTTTTATGTCCTTTTTTATTAAGTTTAGGAATTAAGCCTGAAAGCCTTTCTTCGAGTAATAATTGTTTTTTATTTGGATCATGAGGGTGAAAAAAGGCAGGTAAATGTTCTGATGAGACTCTTGGCTCATTAAGTGCAATATCAATAGGTTTTTGAGAAAAAATATAATGAATCAAAAACTGAGCTTGCCATTGATCTTGGGCATCTCCACCCATGGTTCCACATGATAAAATTTCTTTTTCTTTTTTATTAATAATCATTGTTGGACTCAAAGTGGTTCTCGGTTGTTGGTTAGGTGTAATGAAATTCACATGACCTGGTTTTGATAAATAAAAGGTCATTAAACGATTACCTAAAGGAAAGCCCAAATCATTTATAACTTCATTGGATCTGATCCAGCCACCACTAGGTGTGCAAGAAATAGCATTATTTTCACTATCTATAATGCTGATGTGTACCGTACCAGCTCCCCAAGGTTTAATTTCATTTTCAATAGGTAAAAGTGATTTACCTTTTAATGGGTCACCTGGAATAATTGAGTCTATAGCTTTAGGGGAAATCAATTTTAATCTTTTGTTTAGGTATTGACTGTTGAGTAAGTGTTTAGCGGTAACCTGAGGTTTTTTTTGCCCTGTGAAATACATTTCTCGGTCAGCAAAAGTTAATTTCAAAGATTCAATAAAATGGTGAATTTCGTTTTCATTATTTAAATTCTTTAATTTTTGTTTTTCAAAGAGTTTCATCATCATAAGTGAAGTAAGTCCTTGGCCCCAAATATCAGTTTTATGAATTTGATAATCACCAAAATTTTCAAAGATTGTTTTTTCAAAAGTAGCAGAGTAATTATCAAAGTCCTGCCTTTGTAGTAATCCATTCCTTTGATTGGAATGCTTTATGATAGTTTGAGCTATATCACCTTTATAAAAAGCATCATGTAGCTTATTAAATTTATTAATTCTATTTCCTGATAACTTTTTTTCATAATTAGATAAATAATCTAATAAATTTCCAAACTTTTTATTTTTAAATAGAGAATTTATTTCAGGTACTTTTTTATTCTCATTAATGTAAAGCTTATATGAATTTACCCACTCATTTTTAAACTTTAATTTTAAATCATTTAATCCAAACTTTTTTTGGTTCACAATTCCATTGTGAATAGGAAAACCATCTTTAGCATAAGATTTTGCATATTTGGCGATTGTTCGAAAATCTAGTTTCCCATAGTGTTGAAGTAATCTGAAGATTGAAGAAAAGGCAGATGGTACACCTGCAGTTAAAATACCTTCATCAGGAATTTCTCGGTTTCCTTTAGTTACTAAATTTAAAAAATTGAAATTGCTTGGTGATACAGTGTTACCATTGAGTACAATAGGGGATTTTGATGAAGGCTTAAGGATCATAACTCCTTCTCCTCCCATGCCAAACATCTGTGGGTTAACCAAACTTTCTACAAGCATTGCTCCAGCGGCTGCATCAAAAGCATTTCCTTTATCTTCTTTAAGGATGGAATGTGCAGTTGTAGCAGAAAGATTTGAGTGAGTAGCAATCGCACCTTGGGTACCTGCGTAACTAGGAGTAAAGCTATTTATAGAATTATCATCTACCCTAAATGCTCGATTGTTCATTATATAGTTATAATCTCTTCAGATGATGTTGGATGAACAGCTACAGTCTTTCTAAATTCATCTAATGTATTTCTTGCAACGACATTTACCGCTAATAATTGTATTAATTCCGCAGCTTCATCTGAAATGATATGAATGCCAATGATCGTTTTATCTTTTTTATCAATTACGAGTTTATAAAAGGTATCTTTATTTGTTTTTGAAAATGATTTTTTCATGGATTTAAAGTTAGTAGTGAGTTCATAGGCATCAATTTTATTTTTTTTAGCCATTTCTAAAGTCAAACCCACTGTTCCTATTTGAGGTGAAGTAAAAACAGCTGTAGGTATATTTGCAAAATCGTACTCTATAGTTTTTTTATTATTAAATAATTTATCAGCTAAAAAATGACCCTGTCTAATTGCAACAGGGGTTAGATTTACATAATCAATGACATCCCCAACCGCATATATATTTGAGTCATTTGTTTGAAAATGTCTGTTCACCTTAATAGATTTATTTTCATTTAATTGAATATTTGTATTTTCTAAACCTAAATTTTCAGTATTAGCTATTCTTCCAATAGCTGAAAGAATATAATCAGTAGATATCTTTTTCCTATTAGATAAATTAACAATTAATCCATTTTTTGATTTATTTACTTTTTGCACTTTAGACTCTAAGTGATATTTAATCTTTCCCTTTGGTGTAGATTGAATTAAAAAATCTACAATTTCACTATCAAACGATTTTAAGATTTGTTTTCCTCGATAAACCAAATCTACTTTGACCCCTAAATTCGCAAATATAAAAGCAAATTCAATTGCAATATACCCACCACCTTCAATTACCATTCTTTTAGGAAGTTTTTTTAATGAAAAAATATCATCACTTGTATTAACTAATTTTGAATTTTCTGAGATATTTGGAATTCTCGGTTTTCCCCCTGTTGAGATAATAAATTTTTTTGCTTGATAGGATTTTTTACCTACTTTAATTTTTTGAGAGCTTAGAAATTGAGCTGTACCATTAATTATATCTATTTTATTTCGATTGAGTATTCCCTCATAAATCTTATTTAGTCTTGATATTTCTTGATCTTTTTTCTTCATGAACAATTTCCAATTTAAAGAGGGTTTAGGAATAGACCATCCATAGGACTTATAATTTTCAATATCTTTATTAAGTTGTGATAGATAGTAATAGAGCTTTTTGGGCACGCATCCGACATTCACGCAAGTTCCTCCAAAACGATTATTTTCTACAATCGCTACTTTTGCTCCATGGACGCTTGCAATGCGGGCAGCTCTAACACCACCTGATCCAGCACCAATTACAATAAGGTCATATTTCATTTATTTTTCGATAGATTGGTCTATAAAGTCATACATGAGTTGGAAGTCAATTTCAAATTCCCAATATTCAAAGCTTTTAGGTTCTCTTGAGACTAAAAGAGAAAACGACAAAGATTATTATCGTATGACAGTATTAAAGTCTCATTTGAATTCTGGGAATTTCGCACATGGTGGTTTCTTAATGTCTTTTCTTGATAATGTAATGGGTAATGCTGCATTTAAAAGCTTTGATAATAAACCTTGTGTAACTATATCTATGTCAACACACTTCACTTATTCAGCTTCTATGGGTGATGAATTAATTGGACAACCAATTATTGAAAAAAAAACAAAAACACTCTCATTTGTCAAATGTCAGGTTTTTTCAAAAGATAATTTAATTGTATCAGGTAGTGGTATTTGGAAAATCGTAAATTTTAAAAAAGGTAATAATATTTCCGATAAAATCAAAAAAGACGACGGTGGTTGGTAATTAATTTTTAAAAGAAATAATTTTGAAAATTAGAATAAATGAAATTCATGCTTGTAAGGCTTTATTTTTTCATTTCTTTTTTGTAGGTTTATGGACAGTTAGAATACCTGATATAAAAGATCAAATCGGAACTGATTACCAGGGTATGAGCTACTTGTTTGTAATCTTTTCACTTGGTTCAATATTTACAATGATTATTGCACCAAAAATAATTCAAAATTTTTCCTCTAAATTTATCGGACTTCTTACAGGATTTGTAATTTCCTTCTTATGGGTATTTATACCTTTTGTTTCATCATTTTACCAAATGGCTGTTCTAAGTTTCATATTTGGATCATCATATGGCATCATTGAAATTGTTTTAAACTTACAAGCGACATCATTGGAAAAAAAATATGAAAAACCTATAATGTCGGGTATTCATGCATTTTGGAGTATAGGGCTTTTAGGAGGATCATTTGCAACAAGCCTATTTTTAGAATATGAAATTAGCTTCTTAATTAATTCATTAGTATTTATTGTTCTCATTTTCCCATTATTTTTTTTTGGAAGTCTGACACTTAAAGATACAAACTCAACTCCACAAAAACTCTCAGCAATATTTTTTAAATGGCCAAAAATAGTTTTAATTTTAGTTATTTTTTCTACTACATGTGTTTTTTTAGAAGGAGGTACTGACTCTTGGGGAGCTCTATATATGAGAGATTATCTTTTAGCTGAAGGATTCAGCATAGGTATAGCGGCAATAGCATTCAACGGATCAATGGTTTTTGGTAGGCTAACAGGTGATAGACTTAAATCTATTTTTGGTATTTATAATTTTCTTTTTATATCAATAATTTTATCTCTATTAGGTTCTTTGATTATTTTTATTAGCAAATTTGCCTTTATATCAATTTTAGGATTTGTTATTGCAGGCTTCGGTGTCGCTTCAATAGTGCCCATATGTTATACCTTGATTTCCAGAATTAAAGATTTGGATCAAACAGTTGGTGTTACAATTATTACACTAGCTGTATACGGTAATTTTACTATTGCTCCTCCCATACTAGGATATACAGCTAATTTATTAGGCATTCAGTATGTTTATTTACCTATTTCTATTTTGTTTATTGTTTGCTCAGGGTTAGCATTTACCAACAAAAAAATATTAAAACTTAATTCTTTTTAAGAATTAGAATATTTCCAAATATTATCATTATCGCACCAATAACTAAATTTACATTCCACATCAATTCTTCAAATAGAGTAGAAACTAGAAGTGCTATTAAAGGCATAATTATTGCCACATAAGCCGCATCATTTGATCCTATTTTCTTAATGAGAGATAGATAAAGACTAAATCCAAAAACACTGCCGAATACTGATAAATAGACTAAAGACAAATTATATTTTAGTGAATATTCAAAGTTAAAAGGAGTTTTCGTGATTAGCAGAAAAATTAAAAGACTGATTGAGCCATATAACATTCCATAACCAGTAACAGGTACTACTGGAAGATTAATTTTTGATGTGTGAGCAGAAACTAAATTGCCTAAAGAGGCAAAATATGTAGCGATTATTCCTAGAAATATCCCATAACTTGTCATGTTAGAGAATGTAAAATTACTGATTTCATCAAAAAAGATAAAAATTAATCCCATCGTCCCAATAGCACCTCCTAGAATTGTTTTAATATTGGGTAAGTTTTTATGAAAAATAATATTGTTAATTACATTCATAAATAGAATTGATGAAAAACAAAGGGCAACAAATCCACTAATTAGGTACTGTGTTGATAAATAAAAAATTACATAATTAACATTGAATAAAAGGATACCTAAAACAGCAATGTAGAAATGTTCTTTAAGGGAAAACTTTAGAGGTAGTTTTTTAATAACACAGGCTAAAAGTATAATTAGTGAAGCTAGAAAAAATCGATAAAAAACTGAGACCATTGGATCAACGTTTCCAAGTTGAAACTTTATGACATACCAAGTAGGGCCCCAACATAATAGTGTTGCAATAAATAAAAATATTGTAGAATTCAATTATGCCTTCTTTTGATGTCGTTTCATCACCGGATTTACAGGAAATCGATAATGCCATTAATAATACTAAAAGAGAAGTTGATAATCGTTTCGATTTTAAAAATACTAATTCTACAATTGAAAGAACAGATTATTCAATAACTATAGAAACAACTGATAATACAAAACTTAATCAATTCAATGATATTTTAAAAAACAATATAGTGCGAAGAAAAGTTGATCCTAAGTTTATTCATGTTAAATCAACTGAAACCGCTTCAGGAAATAGGGTAAGACAGTTTGTAGATATATTAAATGGTATTTCCAAAGATGATGCAAAAAAAATAACAAATTTGGTGAAATCGTCAAAAATGAAAGTTCAAGCTTCAATTAATGGAGACGAGGTTCGTATTACAGGCAAAAAAAGAGACGATCTTCAATCCATGATCGATTTATTAAAACAAAGTGATATTGGAATACCACTTCAATATCAAAATTTTAGAGACTAGATACTGGTTATTTCTTTAGTTTTTAAATCTATTAATTGAACATTAGTAATTGTCTTTATAAATTTTATAAAATCTTCAGTTTTAACTTGTATTGTTTTTGTGTTGTCTAATGGATGAAAGTTACATAGTTCAAAATCAATAATTTCTTTATCTAAATAAAAGGTCACTGAGTTTTCAGTATCATTAATTAATGCATAAGGACTTACTGAGCCTGGTCTTACACCCAATTTTTCATATAGATAATCATGGCTTCCAAAGGACAAATTCCCTTGACAAGAAATTACATTTTTAATTTCTTTCAGGTCAACTTCTTGATTATCTAGACATGATAATAAGAAAAAATTCCTTTTTTTATCCCTAAGAAACAAATTTTTAGTATGAGCACCTTGCATATCCAAATCATTCTTTAATTTACTTGATTCCTCTACTGTAAAAAAAGCTTCATGTTCAAATAGCTTATAATTAATTTCTTTTTCACTAAGTGCGTCTAATAGATTTTTGGCTTCTAATTTCATTTATGATAGATAATATTATTATTTTATTATGAAAAAAATTAATAGAAGAAGTTTTATCAAAAAAGCAACCATTCCTGTAATAGGTGCTGCTTCAATTTCAAGTTTTAATGTGCACGCTAGCACCACGACAGAATTAAATATGGTTACCTCTTGGCCTGAAAATTTTCCAGGAATTGGGCTAGGGGCAAATAGATTAGCCAAAAGAATAGAAAGCCTCTCAAATAACAAAATCAAAGTAAATGTGTATTCAGCTGGAGAACTAGTTCCTCCATTTGGAGTATTTGATGCTGTTTCATCTGGTACCGCTGATTTATACCACTCTGCAGAATTTTATTGGGGAGGTAAAAACAAGGCTTATCCTTTTTTTGCCGCTGTTCCTTTTGGAATGACTGCTGAGGAGTTCAATTCATGGATATATTTAGGTGAAGGACAAGCACTTTGGGATGAATTGGGATCTGAATTTAATTTAAAACATTTCGTAGTAGGTAATACAGGATCAACTTTATTTGGCTGGTTTAAAGATGAAATAAATAATGTTGATGATATTTCAAAAATTAAGATCAGAAGTCCTGGAATGGGAGGTGATTTACTTAAAACTATGGGCGCTACACCAGTTAATATTCCTGGTGGAGAAATCCTTCAAGCTTTATCAAGCGGGGCTATTGATGCTGCTGACTGGTCTAATCCTGTTATGGATCTTGCATTTGGTTTTTATAAAGTAGCTAAATATTGTTATTACCCTGATTTTAAGAAGCCTACCGTTTCTATTTCTCTAGGTATGAATTTAGATAAATGGAATTCTTTTGATGATGGCACTAAAAGTATTATTGAATATGCGTGTCAGTCTGAAAATCAAGAAATGCTCTCAGACTTTATGTATAAAGAAGTAGCCGCAATTGAAAAATTAAAATCACTTAATGTTAACTTTAGAAGTTTGCCTCAAGATATAGTAATTGAAGCTAAAAAAAATGTTTCAGGCGTTTTAGATAATTATGCTGATACGTCAATTGGTAAAAAAATTAGAGATAGTTATTTTAATTTTCTTGATTTAAGAGCCAGTTATAAAGATTTTGATATCTCCAATTATTTAAATTTTAGAAAAATTTAGTTTTGTGTGGAAGATACTCTTTAGATTTAAGTAGCAGTAAATCAAATTTTAAACCAGAAACTATTAAAGAATATTCAAACATCTTTGAATATAGTAATGATAATATTTCACCTTCTTTAGAGGCACCAATTATAATTAATCAAAATAATAATTATGAATTTATAATAGCCAAATGGGGACTCATTTTTGACTGGTTACCTAAGGGTAAAACATTATTCAACATCAGATCTGAAACTGTAAGAGAAAAGAATTTTACTAGAGATATCGTAGATACACAAAAATGCTTGATACCTTTTAATCATTATTTTGAGTGGAAGAAAGAAAATGATAAAAATCAAAAATATAAATTTTATTTTAAGGAAAGACCTATTGCCTATTTTTTAGGAGTTTTTCAAAAATTAAATAATAATATTTTCTTTTCGATTCTAACCAGACAGGCATCAAAATCAGGTCAAAAATTCATATAAGATGTCCTCAGATAATAGCAATCAAAAGCCAAGTAAAAATTGGTTTAAGGGAGAAGGGGATTGGCTCAAAGAGAGTTATAATGATATCAATAATGAAGATTTATTCGAATTAGGTCTAAAATACGAAAAAAATTAGTAATTATTTTTTGAACTTAAAGAAGGATAAAAGTTTTTCAATTCCTGAGAAATGTCCTCTAAACGAGCATAAACTTTATCTATTTTTACAATATGACCATCAAGTCTTTCATAAAGAATATCAATTTTCTTTCTAATCTATTAAGTTTTGAGTTTAACTGTTTGATTTCACTATCTTTATTATTAGTTGAATCTTTTTTTAGTTTTACAACTTTAGTCATAATTAGAATCTAGTAATTTTCTACCAAAAAGAAATATGACAAAATATCCCTCTATAAAATTAACCAAATCTTGCATTAACCTCAGGTATCCAATTTTTTAATTTTTGAATTCTATTTTTAGGTGAGGGGTGAGTAGACATAAACTCAGGTGGGTTGTTTTTTTGTGCATTTTGCATCCTTTCCCATATTTTATAGGACTCTGAATTATCATAATCAGCCATAGTCATAAAAGCCAATCCTAGATAATCAGCTTCAGACTCTTGAAGTCTATTGAAGGGAAGAGTAAGACCTAAGCTTACTAGGTAATCGTCAGCAGAACTGCTAGATAAAGCACCTTCAAGCGCTATATCTAGGATAGTAGTTCCTACCTTTAAGGCTAAAGATTGGCTAGCCCTCTCTAAGCTATGTTTAGCAACAGCATGTGCTATCTCATGCCCCATAACCGATGCCATTCCATCCTCATTTTCCGTAATATCAAGAATGCCAGTATAAAAAGCTATTTTGCCCCCTGGCATACACCAGGCATTAAGAGTATCGGGCTCATCTATAAGAATGTATTCCCATTCATAGTTTTTGAGCGTTTCAAATTGACCCATTTCATTGAAGTAGTTCTCCACTGAAGTCGTTACTTTTTTACCTACTTCATTCAGCATTTCTAATTGGTTACCAGATCTAATGATGTTTTCATTTTTTTTAATGGAGTTATAAGCCTGTTTAGCTTGTTTATTAATTGATTCCTCTGAAACAAAAGAGAGTTGCTTACGATTAGTTATAGCCACTTCGGTGCATGAAGTTAAAAAGAAGGGAGCACAACAGGCACAGGAAAATTGTTTAATAAAATCTCGTCTTTTTAGATTCATGATAATATTATATTAAAAAAGATAATCACATGACAACTTGTTATATTAATGGAAATTATAAGGATATTTTGGAGTCTAAAGTCAGTATTACTGATAGAGGTTTCAATTTTCTGATGGTATTTACGAGGTAATTGCAGTCTATGAAAATAGATTTGTTGATATAGACCTACATTTAAACAGACTTATAAAATCACTAAATAAATTAAAAATAAAAATTAATCTCAAAGTTAATCAAATTGAAAATATCTCAAAAAAATAAAAAATTAAATAATTTAAGTAATGGAATTATTTATATTCAAATAACAAGAGGGGATCAGCATCCAAGAGATCATAAATTCCCAAAAGGATTAAAACCAAATATAATTATCTATAGTATCCCAAAAGATTTTAAAAAGATTAACTCCAAAGCGAAAAGAGGAGTGACAACATCTCTTTATCCTGACATTAGATGGCTTCGCTCAGATATTAAAAGCATTTCTTTATTGGGTAATTCAATGGCGGCTAATCATGCAAAAGAAAAGAAAAATCATGAAGCAATTCTATATGATGAAAAAAATTATATCACAGAAGGTAATTCATCTAGTATCTGGATTATAAAAAACAACAAATGTATTACTCACCCCTTAAATTATCGAATTCTTAAAGGATGTACACGCCACAAGCTTATAAGTATTGTGAAGAGGAAAAATTAAAATTTGAAGAAAAGAAATTTTCATCAAAGCACTTTTAAGTGCTGACGAAGTCTTTATGACCAGTGCTACTAATTTTGTGATGCCCATAATTAAAGTTGATAAACATAAGATTTCAGACGGAAAACCCGGTCAGATTACACTTCATCTCAGAGATGAGTTTATAAATCAAATATGAAGTATTTTTGATAATTATTTTCTTCCTTTTATCTATTAATACGCAAGCATCCATAAAAGTATGTACGTAGCAGGTGGTTGTTTTTGGTGGTTGAAGAAGTTTATGAAAAAGTAGAAGGAGTATTAAGTGTTTATTCTGGTTACTCTGGTGGCCACGTTGAAAACCCAACTATCAAGAAGTTGTTTTAGGTAATACAGGTCATATTGAGGCTGCAGAAATAAATTATGACAGTTCATTAGTTAATGAAGAACAATTAGTAAAACTGCTTTTTTGAATATAGATCCTTTTGATGAAGGCGGTCAATTTTGTGATCGAGGATATTCCTATAAAAGTGCATTTTTTACTAGTGATGAAAATTTAAAAAAAATAATTAATAACTATATTTTAAAAATTGAAAATAATCATAATCAAAAAGTACAAACCTTAGTTTTACCTTTTAAAAACTTTTACTTAGCTGAGGATTATCATCAAGACTATTATAAAAAAAATCCCATTAGATATAATTATTATAAATATAGTTGTGGTAGGGAACAAAGAATAAAACAATTAAAAATTAATCTTAGATGATCAAAATTTTAATTTTTTTTTCTATTATAGGATTATGCATCTATTTCTTTTTTGGAAATAAGATATCTAAAGAATATAAAAAATATTTTATAATTTTTTTTATTGTTGCTATTGGATTATTATTAATTTTTTCAGGAAAACTTAATTTTTTGCCAGTCGCATTGGCACCTGCGCTTCTATTTTTTAGAAGAATTTCATCTTTATTAAGTTTATTAAATTTGTTTTCAAGATCATCTTTTGGAAGCAAGATCAAACCAAAAATAAAAACAAAATATTTGAATATTGAAATTAATATTCAAAGTAGACAGGCAAATATTGAAATAATTGATGGAAAATTTAAAGATAAAAATTTAACTCAATTAACTAAAAATCAAGTAGAAGAATTATTAAGTGAACTCAAAATAAACGATACCCGAGGTTTTAATATTTTAAACATTTTAATAAATCAATCCTTCCAAAGTTCTCAATCATCATCTAGTTCGGGTTCAATGACTGAAGAGGAGGCGCTTTCAATCTTAGGTCTTGAAAAAGGGGCAAACGATGAGGAAATTAAAAAATCTTATTATAATTTAATGAAAAAATTCCACCCTGATAAAGACGGTAACAATTATCTCTCTAATCTAATAACTGAAGCCAAAAATAAACTTTTAAATCAATAATATTACTCTATAAGACATCTATCTGAAATGAATACCATCAAGAATCTAGCCATAATTGCACACGTTGATCACGGTAAAACTACCTTAATTGATAATCTTTTAAAACAATGCGGTATTTTCCGAGATAACCAAGAAGTTAATGAACGAGTAATGGACTCTAATGATTTAGAAAAAGAGAGAGGGATTACTATTTTAGCAAAGCCAACTTCAATTATTTATAATGATACGAGAATTAACATTATTGATACGCCAGGTCATGCTGACTTTGGTGGAGAAGTTGAGAGAGTTTTATCAATGGTCGATGGGGTTATATTGCTTATTGACTCTTCTGAGGGGCCTATGCCCCAAACAAAATTTGTTCTTGGAAAAGCACTTAATCAAGGTTTACGTCCGATAGTAGTCATTAATAAAATAGATAAATCTGATGCAAGGCCTGATGATGTATTAAATGAAGTTTTTGATCTATTTGTTTCTTTAGATGCAAATCCTGAACAGTTAGATTTTCCGGTCTTATATGCATCAGGCAGAAGCGGTTGGTGCGTGACAGATCTTGAAAATAAAAGAGATAATCTTACACCTCTTCTTGATCAAATAATTTCTCATGTTCCATCTCCTGATGTCGATAATTCAAAACCTTTCGCAATGCTCGCTACACTTTTGGACTCAGATCCATATTTGGGAAGATGTTTAGTTGGAAGAGTAGAGCAGGGGTCAGCAAAAATTAATGATAGTGTCCATGCATTAAACCTTTCAGGAAAAATAGTAGAAAGTGGAAGATTAACAAAGTTATTAAAATTTGAGGGAATGAAGAAAATTCCAGTTAATGAAGTTAATACTGGCGATATTGTATGTATTGCAGGTCTATCCATTTCATCTGTGGCAGATACCATTTGTTCACCTGAAGTGAGTACACCAATAAAATCAACACCAATTGATCCCCCAACAATGTCAATCAATATTATGGTAAATGACTCACCATTAGCAGGTACAGAAGGAAAAAAAGTAACCTCCACCCTAATTAGAAATCGTTTAATGGCTGAGGCTGAAACTAATGTTGCTATCACATTTTCTGAAAATGAAAACAAAGACTCTTTTGAAATTGGTGGAAGGGGCGAATTACAGTTAGGTGTTCTGATAGAGACTATGAGAAGAGAAGGATTTGAGCTTACTCTATCTAGACCAAAGGTTGTTTATAAAGAAGTTAATGAAATTAAGTGTGAACCATATGAAGAAGTTACAATCGATGTTGATGAGGAGTTTTCTAGCATTGTTATAGATGGAATGAATCAAAGAAAAGCTGAAATGTTAGATATGAGGCAGTCAGGGGTTGATAAGACTAGATTATTATTTATTGCTCCTTCAAGAGGTCTCATAGGTTATCAAAGTAAATTTTTAACAGATACCAGAGGGACAGGAGTGATAAATAGAGTTTTTCATTCATATAAACCATTCAAAGGTGAAATAACTGAAAGAAGAGCAGGTGCACTCATATCTACAGGGCATGGCAAAGCTATTGCTTATGCTATTTGGAAACTACAAGACAGAGGAGTGATGTTTATAAAACATCAAACCCCTGTTTACCAAGGCATGGTAGTAGGAGAGCATAGTAGAGATAATGATTTAGAAATTAATGTTTTGAAAGGTAAACAACTAACAAATGTTAGGGCATCTGGATCTGATGAAGCAGTAACTTTAGTAACACCTAAGATTATGTCTCTGGAGGAGATGATGACTTACATTAATTCCGATGAATTGTTAGAAGTTACACCTGTAAGTTTAAGATTAAGAAAAAAGTTTTTAGATCCTAATGATCGTAAAAAATTTGCAAAAGCTGGTAATTTTTAAGTTATATATATTATTAAATATTTAAATTATACTACTGATTTTACTATATAATTATTGTAATAAAATTTTTTTTTATTTAAAATTAGGTGTGATCATAAAATAACAAATTTAAGTTTAATTAAATAATCTAGATAATAAAAAATAATATAATATTTTAATTTTTTTAAAAATAAGAAAAAACCATTAAAAATCAACAAGAACAAAATTTAAAAAATCTTTTTTCATAAATATTTTCTAATTTTGGGTATAATTTAGATTCACCGATCGATTTCTTTATTAAAGTAAGAATAGTTTAATATTTTTTTTAATAAATTAACGATTTGTGCGTTATCTATAGTATTTTTTAACTGGAGGATAGTATTGAACCTTCAAAAAAGCTAATTTTTGAACCGCAAATTACGACAACTTTGAAAAATGGCGAATATTTAATCTTTTTGAGGGCAAGCAATATACAAATTAAATATTTAAAAACAATAGCTAAATCAACTTTTTTTGGTATGGAATTATACTTAACTTAAATTCAACATAGCTAAAAACGCAAAAAAAAGCGAAATAAAGCTAGTTTATTGACTCCATTTAATTGCATCCTCACATCTATCATCTCCCCAAAAAACCTCATTTTCATAGATAAATGTTGGACTACCAAAAATACCCTTATTTTTAGCTATTTCCGTGTTTTGAAGATAATTATCCTCAATTTCATTACTATTGGCTTCTTTTAACACCTTATCTCTATCAAGGCCTAATTCTTTAAGTGTATCTGATAAGTTTGGATCTAATCCTGGCTCTAAATGCTCTAAAAACCATTTTTTATAGGTAATTTTAGTATATTCCTTTATCCAGCCTTCTTTTTTTCCAAGGATTGCTATTCTATTAGCTAAATCAAACTCTTTAAGGGGATAGGGGGCGGGGGTTTTTGCATCAAAACCATATAATTTTGCTCTTCTTTGTACATCTCTCCACATATAATCAATTTTTTGTCGCTTTTTCTCAGCCATAAAAGGAACATTTTCCATTTCAATCATTCTGGCTCTAACGCTAAAAGGGAACCATTCGAAAACAACATCATTATTTGCTTCCAATTGCTCCAATCTTTGGGTTGAAAGATATGTATACGTACTACCAATTGAATACCAAAACTCTATTTTTTTCATGATTATCAATATATTTTTATAATTAATTTTTTTAAGTTTTTATTTGATCTGGTCAATTATGTCGCATGTATAATAACCTATGAAAAATTTATTTATGCAAATTTATAGCGGTGTAATGGATGCAGACTGGAATCCACTCAGAAAAATACCGGATTTAGCTTTGAGACATCTAATTATGCAAGTATTAGCTTGGATGTGGTGTATCATATTCTCTTTATATTTCGGGTCTTTTCTTGTTTTTGGACTAACAGCAGCAGCTCATTTTCTGTTGATATTTGGAACTTTTATGACAGCAGCCACATTCACTGTAGCACCCAAAGTTGTAAAATCTAAATTTAAAAGATTAGATTAACTTACTAATTTTACTTAATTATTTTGGTACGGTCACATCTACTTTTGTGGCCGATACTATTTCCAACAACCTATTTTTTTCTATTATTACAGAACTATTCCCAGAACCTGCTGCAGGTATAACAAAATCATAGTTATCTAGTGATATATCAGCATATATATCCAATTTTGATGGGAGTCCAAATGGACAAACACCTCCAATGGGGTGGGATGTAAATTCCTCAGTTTGCTCACCAGAGAGCATTTTAGCCTTTTTTTTAAATGTATTTTTATATTTTTTATTATCTATTTTGGTATCACCAGCTACCATTAATAGTATTGGTTTATCAAGCATTAAGGCTATTGTTTTAACAATCTGCCCAGGTTTAACACTATGAGCTAATGCGGCTTCATCTACAGACGCAGTTGATGTATTATGTTCAATGATTTCTAGGTCAGGGGCCTTAATTTCAAGTTCTTCTTTTACTGATTTTACAGACATTTATATATATATTTGTTGCATAATATATATTATAGGAACTTTATATATATCAAATTCATTTTATTTGTAATATTTGCCCATCATATCCTGGCATATAATTGGGATTATCGAGATACTTGAATGTATCTTTAAAGTCTAAATGAGCTGTCATATGGCTTAAATAAGCTTTTTTTGGCTTAACTATATCCAGCCATTCTTTTACCTCAGCTAAAGAAGCATGGGAAATATGAGGATCAATTCTTAAACATCCGACAATCCAATGGTCAATATTTTCAATTTTTTTGAAATATTCTTCTTGGTCATAAAAATACTTAACATCTAAGTTGTATGCAACTTTATCGTCAAAAATGAAGCCAATTGAGTCAATATCTCCATGATTTTGGCTTATAAGCTTTATATTAATTCCGAAAATTTCAAATTCTTTTGATGAGAAAAGATTTTTTGAAAGTATTGCCGGGTAATAACTTTTTTCAGTATTTTCAAAGAGATAATTAAAACTATGAGTTATTTTTTCCATAGTTTGTTCATTTCCATAGCATGGAATAATTTTGCGATGAATAAGATTTATAGATCTAAGTTCATTGATACCGTGAGTATGATCCGCGTGCTCATGAGTATAAAAAACAGCATCAATATTGTCTATTTTATTGCTTAAAATCTGCTGTTTAAGATCTGGGCTAGTGTCTATAAGTAAATTTTTACCATTTTTTTGAACTAAAATAGAAGGTCGAGATCTTATATTTTTTGGTTCTTTCGGATCGCATTTGCCCCAAATGTTATGAAATAAAGGCACTCCAAAGCTAGAACCACACCCCAATATAGTTATTTTTAAGGCTGACATGAAATAAATCTTTCGTAATTTTTTGATGAAATCTGAGCAATATCATCAAAATCTTCTTCTGTAAGCTCACTATAGTATTCAACTATATGCTTTAATAAGGAAGGTTTGTTGATTTCTCCTCTCATGGGAACCGGGGTCAAATAAGGGGCATCTGTTTCAAAAAAAATCTTATTTTTTGGTAGTTTTTTAATCGTTCCTCTAAGTTTCTCAGCATTTTTGAAAGTGATAATGCCTGTAATTGAAAAATAACAACCGAGATTTACGAATTTCTCAGCATAATTATCATCTCCAGTAAAACAATGAATCAAAACTGTTTTTAGCTCTGATTTGTAATCAGATAAAATATTATATGTTTCCTCAAAAGCATCTCGAACATGGATTAAGATTGGAAGATTATTTTTTATAGCTGATTCAATATGTAATTTAAAAGATTTAATTTGATTTATTGGTTTTACATCATAACTAAAATCAAGACCTGTTTCCCAATAACCTTTATCTTATTTTTGTAAGAGTCGATATGTTTCTCAAAGTAATGCTTCGAAGTTATCTTCATCTACCTCTTGCACAAATATGGATGATGGCCAATAGAAAGATCAATAAATTCGTAATTTTTAACCAAATTATAATCAGTTTCAATTTCATATAAATTTGAGTTTACTGCTAAAAATCTTGTGACTCCCCCTTCTCTACCTTCAGTTATTATTTGATCTACAGAATTAATGAGATCTTTATGGGAAAAATTAACATGTGCGTCAGTTAACACGACTTTTAACTATCTATTCTCATAAATATGGGTTCAGGCTTTGATATTTTAAGTGAATTTTTTTTAATAATTTCATCAAATTTATCAAAGCTAAGATAAGATTCATCTAGACCAAATGTTGAGTAAACTTTTTCAGCGCCATTAGGTATAAATGGAGATAAAAATTGAGTAATTTTAAGAATACACAAAGATATTTGATCTAATACCTCCTTCATTCTCACTTGATCTGTTTTTCTTAACTCCCACGGAGCGGATTTATCGACATAAGTGTTTAAATCATTTAGGTGTCCGAAAATAATTTTTAAATAGCCATCAAAACTATATTTATCCATCATCTCAAATAAATTATTTTGTGAGGAAATGATATTTTGATAAATTTCAAAATTCAAAACTTTATCTGTAAAATCAATAGTTTGATTTGAATTTTTAAATATAAAACTTAATACTCTTTGCATTAAATTACCAAAATTATTTGATAAATCTCCATTTATCCTATTAATCATTGCGTCTTTTGAAAAATCACCATCATTACCAAAAGGTACTTCTCTCATTAGGAAATATCTAACTTGATCAAGCCCATAAACATTAATTAATTCAATAGGATCTATAACATTCCCGAGACTTTTGCTAATTTTCTCACCTTCATTAGTCCACCAACCATGCGCAACGATTTGTTTTGGCGGTTCTAAACCTGCTGCCATAAGAAATGCAGGCCAATATACGGCGTGAAATCTAAGAATATCTTTGCCAACAACATGAATACCAGGCCAGAAATCTTTATATTTTTTATTTTCTTGATCTGGAAAACCTAGTGCAGATATGTAGTTTGTTAATGCATCTAACCACACATACATGATGTGCTTATCATCGTTAGGTACATCTATCCCCCATTTAAATGTTGTTCTTGAAATTGATAGATCTTTTAATCCTCCGGAAACAAAGCTTTTTACCTCATTTAAACGAGATTTAGGATGAACAAAATTTGGAACTGAGTCATATAGTTCTAATAATCGGTCTTGCCATTTAGATAGTCGAAAAAAGTAGCTCTCCTCTTCCACCCAAGATAATTCAGAGCCAAAAGAATTGAATTTTTTTCCATCTTTTTCAGTTATTTCATTTTCTGCAACAAAGGCCTCATCTCTTACGGAATACCATCCTGAATATTTTGATAAGTAAATTTCATCATTTTCCAGAAGTCTATTCCATAAATTTTGAACTGATTTTATGTGTCTATCTTCGGTTGTTCTTATAAAGTCATCATTATCCAAGTTTAAAATATCTGATAATGCTCTAAAAGTTTTCAGAGACTTGATCTGTAAACTTTTTGGATCAACACCTTTATCAAGAGCTGCTTTTTCAACTTTTTGCCCATGTTCATCTGTTCCTGTTAGAAAATAAGAACCACAACCAAGTAATTTGTAAAATCTCTTTAAAACATCAACAGAAATGGATGTATAGGCATGACCTATATGGGGTTTGTCATTTACGTAGTAAATGGGAGTAGTAAAATATTTATTTTCCATATTTGATTAAATTTGAATTAAGTCTGGTAAAATAAATAGCAATTAAATCATTAGTCAATGTATTAAATTTAATACTTTCGTCTAAATCATAAATAAAATCAGAATGTAGTTTAATTAAATATTTAAAAAGTTTTTGATTATTCAAAGATTGATTTAAATAAAAACTTAAAATTTTTAAAAATATTTCAGATGGTATTTTTAAGTTATTCTTGTCAAAAAGTTTTAAACTTTCAAAAAAATCAGATGCCTTTAAAGAAATAAAAGGATCAACAATAGAAGTAATTATATCATCAGAAATATTTTGGTTATGATTAATTGTTGAGTTCAATAAATCTTGAAGGCTATTTGTGCCATTTGAAATGGTTTCTTCAATTCTAATTATTCTAGCTCTAGATAAAATAGTATCAGGAACTTTTAATAGATTTTGAGAGCAAAAAATAAAGAATGTTTTTTGAGGAACTTCTTCTATTATTTTTAATAAGGCATTTATAGAATTATTATTAAGAAGATTAATTTCACTTAAATAAATAATTTTATGGAGATCTAAAACATTGGTATGAAGAAACTCTTTTTTTAGTTTTCTTATCTGTTCAATACTAATTGATTTAGATGCATCCTCTGGTTTTATCGAAAAAAAAGATGTATCGATTTCATATTGTTTTTCGAAAAAAATATCTTTTAAGGTGTTTTCTATTGCTTCTAATTGACTATCTGCTCTCACCTCAATTAAAAAAAAACCATTTTTTTGAGATCTTATAAAACTTATTACCTTATCAATTTGCATTTTTTTAAATTTTCAACAATTTCTTTATGAATAATTTCTTTTGGTTTACTAGCATCAATGATAATAAATTTTCTTTTACCTACTTTCATTTTTCCAATTTCGTCATAATTTTTTTGTATACGACTAAAATGAGAAGCATATTTTTTATCAAAGTAATTTTTTTGACCTCTCATTTTTTTTCTTTCTATTAAAGTCTTCTTATTAATTTTGAAATAAAATGTAATATTTGGAATATACTTTTTGTCAATTTGATTGATAAGATTAAGTATTAATAACTTATCTTTACTAGTAAATTTTTGATAAGCATAAGTTGAGTCAAAAAATCTATCAAAAACGACTAAATTATTATTTTTCATTGATGATAGTAAAGAAAATCGAGATGCGAAAAAGAATAAAATTAAACTTAAATTATCAAAATCAGATTGAAGTATAATTTTTCTTATTTTTTCTAATTGTTTGTTTCCACCAGGCTCTCTAGTAAAGAAAGATTTAATTTTATTTTTCTTAAAATAATTTTGTAAAAGTTTTATTTGTGTTGACTTTCCTGAATATTCAAAGCCTTCAAAGCTTATAATTTTCATAATGGTATTAGTTAGAACCTAAGACTAAATAATAAAGGGCTGAAGTAATTCTTGAAAAGAAACCTTTTTGTTCAATATTTTCAGAGGCTAATAATGGGTATTGTAATTTTTTATCAGCATAGGAAATTTGAACTAAACCAACCTGATCATTAATTGAGATTGGAGTTGGTATTGGTTCTTCCACTAAAACCTCAACTTTCATATCAGAGATGTGAGTTTTGGGTATACTAACACTAATGTCTTGTTGGGAGGATAGCTTTACTTTTTCTTGTTTTCCAAGCCAGGTTGAAGCCTCTATAACGAATTCTCCTTGTTTATAAAAATCAACTAATTGAAAATTATTAAAACCCCAGTCCATTAGTCTAAGAGATTCTTGTGCCCTTGATCTTGAAGTCTCTAAACCGTTCAAGACTAACAATAACCTTCGACCTCCCCTCTCAGCAGAACCAACTAAGCCATATCCAGCGGCCTGTGTATGGCCTGTTTTAAAACCGTCTGCACCCTCAAATGAATATAAAAGTGGATTTCGATTATCTTGTTTAATTCCACTATAGGTGAATTCAGTTATTGCATACATTTTATAAAGTTCTGGATGCTCATTTAAGGTATATTGAGCAACTTTAGCTAAATCTTTAGCTGTTGTGTAATGATTATCGTTTGGCCAACCACTACTATTTGTAAAATTAGTATTATTAAGACCTATTTTTTTACCTAAATTATTCATCTCAATAGCAAAAGTCTCTTCAGAGCCTGAAATACCCTCTGCAATTGCAATTGATGCATCATTACCGCTTTGAACCACCACACCTAAGAGCAAATCGGAGACTTTTACTTTTTTGTCTACTTCAATGAACATCTTAGAACCTCCCATTTTCCAGGCCTTTTTACTGATTAAGAATTCTTGATCCATAGATAAGGTTCCATCTTTAATTTTTTCAAAGGCCATCAAAGCAGTCATAATTTTAGTCATACTTGATGGATATGTTTTTTCGTCAGAATTTTTATCAAGAAGTACTTCGCCAGTGGAAAGATCAATCAATAAAGCTGTTTTTGCAATGCTTTCTATAGCATTAGAGTTAAAAGCGAAAAATAATATTGAAATCGATAGAATTAAAGATCTAAGGGTATAATTGAGCATTCGTATATCCATTTCTAATTAGAAAATCTATTTTTAGATTAATATCATTTTTTTCAAAAGGACCAGCAAAAACATTAATTTTGTCCTCATTTTCTTCAAATATAAGGCCTAAATTTCTAATTTTATTTGTAATCAATTTTGCAGAACCAATGTCATTATAGCTGTCAATAAGCACTAACCCTTCATAGTTTTTAGATAAAGTTTCAATTTCTTTAATTTTTTCCATGTCAAGACTCGAACTTAATTCTGTTTGTTCATCCTCTAAGTTTTCAAAGGAAATTTCGGTATCATCCATCTTCACCTTACTTTGTTCTTTTGAGTCTTCAACCTTCCTCAATCTAAGAGACTCATCTTTTAAATATTCAATATAAATTCTTGTATTTACTTGCAATAATGAAGCTAAATTTTCACTTATTTGCAATTTACTATTAGTAGTATTTTTTACATTTCTAACAACAATATATTCACTTAAATCATTAGGATTAGATATTTTTGCAACTCCTGGATATGGGAGATTTTTATGAGAAATTTCATAATCACTTAAATCATTTGATATTGTAAAACTCTCTAATGTTGAAAGTTGAATCTCATAGTCTTCAACATTAGATAAATTAACAGATGTTTTAGTAAAGAAGGACTCATTTGAGACTTTCTCTGTAACTATATTTTCATTTTCTTTCTCTACAACAGGGACAGTACAAGAAGAAAAAAACAGTAAAAATAATACTTTATGTAAATTATTTAATTTTATCACTCAAAAGTCCTACGGATAAAGCGTAATAATTGGAACAGTTGTATGAGAGGATATTTAAATAATTATTGTAGACAATAAAATATCTGAAATCATTTTCCTCTCTTCCCATTCTTACTAAATAGCTATCGATCCCTAAATTATCTACTTTTTGGCCATTCAATTTTTGGAAATTCATCTCTCTAAATTTAGATAAGGGTATCTTTTTGGATAATTTCTTAATAGCAAGACATCCTTTTTCCCTTTTGATAAATAATTCTTTTTCCAATTCCTTGATGTTTTCAGGAGGTATCACTTCCCTACCCCATGTATAGTTAGGATCCCATTTATTAGATCCAACTCCTTGAAGATACCTACCGATTGAGGCTAATGAGTCCTCAATATCAGTCCAGATATTTTTTTTACCGTCATTATTAAAATCTTGAGCGTAATTCAGAAAACTGGATGGCATGAATTGATTTTGTCCCATTGCCCCGGCCCAAGAACCTTTAAAATTCTCTAAATCAATATGTCCTTCCTCGATAATTTTAAATGAATTGTAAAGCTCTTTTGTAAAGTACCTACGACGTCTCTCATCATAAGACATTGTAAGTAGACTTTCTATGACTGGGTAATTCCCTGTAATTTCACCATATGCTGTCTCCAAACCCCATATTGAAATAATAAATCGTGGCTGTACATTATAAACTTTTTTAATTTTTTGTAATAAACTATTGTATTTATTATATTTATTAATACCATTTTTAACTCTTAAGTTTGATATTCTTTTATCGATATATTCAGAAAAAGTTAAGGTAAATTCTGGCTGACATTTATCATTTTCAATCACCCTTTTATTAACTTGGAAGTCTTTCACCAACGACTGAACAAAATTCTTACCTAGGCCATATTCAGGAGCATTTTTAATAACTTCACTCTTCCAATTATCAAATTGAGAAAAATCATAATTTTCTAACACATCACAGTTTTTAGGATCATGAGCATAAGAAAATTTAACTAATAGTAATGATAAAGAGAATATAATGATAAATATTTTTTTCATGTACTTAGATTCCTTAAGTAAGTTTTGATTATATATCTTTTAAAAACATCTTTTTGATAAGTTTTAGTAAGTATAATTTTGATAAATCATTGTTTTCTGGTATATTGTATACATGGAATTATCAAATGTGGGAAAAAAATTTGTTTATGTCTCAATAATTATGATGCTTTTATCCATGATTTTACCTTGGGAATCCCTATCTGACTATACCTATTCTGAGTCCATGGGTTTGTTAATGAATATCATTCCTGCTGTAATTTTTGCTATTAGTGCTTTGATGGTTATTTTAAAACCTCTTGCAAATGCCTTAAATAGATTTGGTACAAATTACATCTTTTTGCTCCTTTGTTTGATGAATGCAATAGTGCTTTATTTTGGAATGCAATACTATCCTGATACATACACCATTGGATATTTACTATTCCCCTCTTCTGTCATTGTTTTTATGCTAGGTGCAATCTTTAGTGTAAAAAAAATTGATGGATCACAAGCTTAAGTTTTTAATTTCAGGTTGTTTTTTAATTTATAATCGTTATTAAATAACGTCTATTACTGCTTATTCGGAAGGATGGCTGAGCGGTTGAAAGCACCGGTCTTGAAAACCGGCAAAGGGGCAACTCTTTCCTGGGTTCGAATCCCAGTCCTTCCGCCATATTAAATATTTACTCTGAAATTATTATTCTTGTATTCGTTCCTATAGAAATAGTAACTTTTGATCCAATAGGTATTTGTTCATCTCCAGATTGGACAATAGATATATCCTCATCACTATCATCTATATCTACGACATATTGAAAACCATTATGATCACCAAGCCTTGATGCTACAGCATTTCCTATTATGGCACCACCAATAGCACCAACAACCGCTACAGTATCACGACACTCATCATCAAAGATACCTTCACCGCAGCCAATAACAGCGCCTAATAGACCGCCTGTAATAGCTCCTAAACCATCATCCTCACCTTTGATTTTGACAGGTTCTGCTGCAACTAAAGTACCGTATTTTACTGTATTGATTTTTTGAGTGTCAGACTTGTCAACCCCATCGATCATGTTGTTACAACTTATGAATATTACAGAAGATAAGATTATAAATTTTTTAATTAGGTCTATCATATTCTACAAATTTCTTTAATGAGTTTGTCAAAAAATCCTCATAATTGTCAATATCATATTTGTGTTTTTCTTTAATTTCTAAATATTTTGGATCTAATTTGAAATCATAAGAAGGTTCAAAGAAAAAAGGAATAGATATTCTTTCTTCTTGGTTAAATAAAACACGATGATTGGTAGCTTTCATTTTACCATTAGTTAAATATTCAAGAGCTAAACCACTATTTACAACATAGGCATTAGGATCATGAGGCACGTCATGCCACTCTAACGTATGACGATTTTGGACTTGTAAACCACCTTTCTTATCTTGGTATAAGATTGTCATTATCCCACTATCGACATGTGTCTCACAACCTAAAGCGACACCATCCTGTTCTGATATTTCAACTGGCTGGTCTTGTTTTGGATAAAAATTAAATCTTAGTGTAGAAAGTGTTTTGGGCCTCACAAAAGCCATATCGGCCAAATCTATATTCGAAGAATAGACACTAATAATGGATTTAAATAATTTCATCCCTAGATCAAAAATAGAATTATAGTAGTCATCTATAACCATTTGCCACTCAGGATTTAAATAAGACATGTCATGATTTACTTCAAATTTTTCTTTTGCTAACAAATCTTTCATATCATCAGATAATAAAGGATCACCAATATCTAAACCTTCTTTTCCATTAACAGAACTAGGAAAGTAACCGCGATAAACTGTATCTGTATTTGGATTCCATTTTTTAGGTGCAATTTTTAATTTTTCTTTATCTGAGGAATAAAAAAAATGTCTACAAGTAGATAGTAATTTTTCAATTTTAGTATTTGAAATACCGTGACCAGTAACAGTAAAAAAACCAATTTCCTCAGAGGCTTTTTTTATTTCTTTTGAAACATTTTTGTAATTTTCGTTATCAAAATCAGAAGTGATTAATGAAGAGATATCTATATTTGGAATATAATTATTCTGCATCGCCAATCTTAAAATATAATTTCTTAATATATTTTTGTTTTCTTTTTATTGGAAGTTCAAAAAATTCATCAGGGGTAATAGGTTCGCCTATTTTCTTTTGATTTTCAGTTAATTCTGCCAAAATTGATTGATAATACTCTAGCCACTCAGCATTAGTTTTTGGCAATTGTTGATTCATATCTTCCATATTAATAGCCTAACTTTTATAGAATAACTTAATACTATAAAAAAGATCTTCTTTATCTACGTTATTTATTTGTATAGCTTTTGGAGATTTCATTTTTATAAAATTTTGTTGAACCATATCTAAAAGGATTTCTGAAACTCCCTCATTTACTTTATGAAAAACTAAATCGATATATTTTTTTTGAAGATTTATTTTAATTATTCCCAATGAAATAGATTGTATTTTAATAGTTAAAAGATTTATTAGATTTTTAACTTCTAAGGGGTAACTTCCATATCTATCTTCCATTTCATAAAGAACGTCTTTTAATTCCCTATTTGATATGGCGCTTGTTAATTTTCTATAAATTATTAACCTAGATACATCATCTGAAATATAATCTTTTGGAATGTAGTACTCAAAAAATGCGTTAAATTCAAACTCTTCAAAAATTTCTTCTTCCTCAGTGCTATGACTTTTGAGTCTTTCTACCTCTTCTTTCAACATGCTTTGATACAATTCGATACCTATTTCTTTCACATGGCCACTTTGCTCATCTCCTAATAGATTTCCAGCACCTCTAATTTCTAGGTCTTCATTGGCTAATTGAAAGTTAGAACCTAAATTTTCATAATTGGCTAATACTTGTAATTTTTTTAGAGCAGTTTTATTAATTAATTTCTCACTATCATGGAATAGATAAGCGTAAGCCCTTCGATTTGAGCGCCCGACCCTTCCACGTAATTGATATAATTGTGAAAGTCCAAATAAATTTGAATTGAAAATTATTAATGTATTAGCGTTTTTTATATCAATACCTGACTCAATAATATTTGTAGAGATCAAGCACTGTATATCGCCGTTTGTAAAAGAAAGAAACACATCCTCTATCTCTTTTTCTTTCATTTTACTATGACCAACTCCATAGGATATGTCTAATTGAAGTTTTTTGAGTTCATTTTCAACAAATGGAATATTGCTTATTCGTGGAACAACAATGAATACCTGACCACCCCTTGATATTTCATTTGTAATTGCTGTTAAAAAAGAAACCTGTTCATATTTTTGAACATAAGTACGTATACTTATTCTGTTCGACGGAGGAGTCCCAATAACACTTAAATCTTTTAAACCAAGTAATGACATTTGAAGTGTTCTCGGTATAGGTGTGGCTGATAAAGAAAATAAGTGTATATGTGGGTGTTTATTAATTAAAAACTCTTTTTGGTCTACTCCAAACTTTTGTTCTTCATCAATTACTAAGGTTCCAAGATTGTTAAATTCAATATCCTTTTTAAAAAGACTATGGGTAGCAATAAGAATTTGAATATCTCCATTTTTTAAACCTTCTAGAATTTGTTTTTTTTCTTTTAACGATGTAAAGCGCGAAAGAGTTGCTACTGAGGTATTGAAAATTGAAAATCTAGATTTAAAAGTCCTGCTATGTTGTAAGGCTAATAATGTAGTTGGAACAACAATTACAAATTGGTATCCAGAAAGGTAAGTTGCACAAGCAATACGCAATGCGACTTCAGTCTTTCCAAAACCTACATCTCCACATATCAGACGATTTGCTGGTTTTTCTTGTGTTAAATCATTAAGTGATTTTTCAATGGCTGTTAATTGATCTTCCGTCTCAATAAACTCAAATTTTTCATTAAATTTATCTAATTCTAATTGAGAGTAATTTAAAGGATTTATATTTATTGAGCTACGCTTTGCTGCATTTTTTATTAATTTATTAGCAAGAAATTTAATTCTTTTCTTAACAGAGCTTTTTCGGAGCAACCAATCATTAGAACCAAGTTTGTCTAGAATAAGATTATTATCATCGAAACCATATCGACTAATTAAATTTAAATTTTCTATAGGAAGAAGTAATTTGTCATTATTTCTATAAATTAATCTTATAAATTCCCTAGTCCTTCTATCAACGTCAATCCGATCGATTGAAATAAATCTACCTATTCCATGCTTATGATGAACAACCGCATCACCAAGATTAAGGTCATTGAAATTAATAACCTGGCTAGTTTTATCTTGATTAATATTTTTTGTGTATAAGTTTAAGTGAATAGAATGATCTAATTCATAATTTTTAGATATTACTGTAGTTTGAAAAGTTAAATAATCCTCAAAAGATGGGTTAACCTTAATTTTTTCATCATATTCTTTTTGCAAACTTGATGAATTGTTTCCCTGGTGAATAAATATTTTCTTTTTTTCATTTTTTAGTTGTTCAAGAGTAATATTATTATTTGTTAATGAAAAAATAGGCGATGATGATTGTATATTAATAAAATTGATATTTTTTATATCGTCATTATCCAAATAATAGGAACTATAAGGATTACATAATTCTGTTTTTTCATATATCGATTTAAAAAAATTAATACGATCAAATAGAATTATATCTGAACGATTAAAACTATAAATGTCACGATTTTCTAAATAAGATAAAAGTGAAATCCCTTGAGTTGAGTTAATGTTATTTTCGAAATTCGGATTAACAATTGTAATGGAGTTTAAGGATTTTTTATTAGTTAATTGTGTTTGGGGAGAAAATTCTTTAATCGACTCAATTATATTATCGAAAAAAGAAATTCGATAAGGATTATGGTGATAGTTATAAATATCAAGAATATCACCCCTATGAGAAAATTCACATCGATTATAAACATTCGCATTATTAATATGTTCAAAATCGACTAAAGTTTCAAGAATTTCACTTAATGAAATTTCTTGATTAACATCTAGTTTAAAATAATGTTTGCTGTCATTATGAATTAAAAATTTTTTAAGTAAATTATTGCAACTGATAATTATTATATTTTGCTTTTGAAGTTTAATTAATTGAAATGATCTTTCTAATAATATTTCTTTACTAGATTTTTCATCACTAAAAGGAAGAGAGTCGTGTGCAGGAAAATAGCAAATATTGTCTTGGGGATAAATTGAAATAAGAATGTTATATAAATCTAAAGCAGATTTATCATCTTCACATAAAACGACAGATGGTTTTTCAAAATTCATTATTTTGAGAGTTTTATAATAGCCTTATATTTTGACCTTAGATCTTCCATTTCTGGATGAAAAAAAATATCAAGGATTAATTGAGTCTCCTTTTCAACCAAATCCTCTAAAAGAGAAATATCTTCAATATTTTGTGAGTTTTCAATTTTTTCAAATATCTTAGAGAAAGTAACATCAAGTTCTTTTATACCTAATGTTTGGCATCGATATTTTAATTTTTTTAATCTATTTTGAATATCTGTCATGAATGAAAATAATTTTAAGTTCTTATATCAAAATGTAGATAAACTTAAAGGTATAGGGCCCAAAAAAGCAAGTTATCTAAGAAATTTAGGAATAAACTCCGTGATAGATGCTTTTTATATTATACCCTCCAGAGTAATAGACCGTACGCAAGACATAGATTTTAGAAAATTAGAAAAAGGCCAAATAATTACAACTTCTATAAAGGTTAAAAAACACCACTACCCTTTCAATCCTAAATTGCCTTATGTCATTGAGTGCACAAAAGGAAATCTAATTATTAATTTGATATACTTTTCTGTAAAGGGAAATTTTCTAAGAAATAAGTTTCCTGAAAATAAAGAATTTATAGTTAGTGGTAAAGTTTCATTTTATAAAAGCAATATCAGCATTGCACATCCAGACTATATAGAGGAAATAGAAAATGAAGATAAGCTTAGAAGCTTTGAAAATATATACCCACTAACAAGAGGCATACATCTTAAAGATTTAAAAAAGATTTTTGATTTTGGGAAAATATATATTGAAAAATACGAAGAATGGATCTCAATACAGATTATTGATAAATTTAATTTTCATAACTTTCATAACTCAATAATAAAACTACATTTTCCAGAGAATCAAGATGATGTAGAAAAAAAAGAATTATTTAGAAAAAGACTCGCAGCAGATGAGTTAATTTCAAACTATTTTGCTATCCGATATTTGAAAGAAAAAACAAAGAAAAAAGAGGATAATTTAGATTTAGATTTTTCATCTCAAAATCAATTAATATTAAACCTGCCTTTTAAACTAACTGAAAAACAAAAAACGATAATTAATGAAATAAATTCACTAAATAATAGTCATTATCGAGAGACTATATTATTGCAAGGTGATGTTGGTTCTGGAAAAACAATTGTTTCCTTGCTTACGGCTATACCCTTTATTTTAAAAGGTTATCAAGTTGCTTATATGGCACCAACAGAAATATTAGCAAGTCAAATATATGAAAATATTATTAATCTAATTCAATTAAATGAAATCAATCCTGTTTTATTGACTGGAAGCACTAAAAACAAAGATGAAATTTATCAAAAAATTTCTAATAAAGAATTTGATTTTATTGTAGGAACACATGCTATCTTCCAAGAAAATTTAATATTCAATCAATTAAAATATGTCATCATTGATGAACAACATCGCTTTGGTGTAAGGCAACGATTAATTTTAGGAGAGAAAGGTATTAACACAAATATTCTTTTGATGTCTGCCACTCCTATTCCAAGAACATTGGCTTTGGCTCAATATGGAGAAATTGAGCAAGTAGTTTTAAATGAGAGACCAGCTTTTCAAAAACCCATCATTACAAAAGTATCAAATTCTAAAAAGATCAAGGATCTCATAATTTATTTAAAAAAATCTATATCAGATAAAAATCAAATATATTGGATATGCCCTCTTGTGGAAGAGTCTGAAAATCATGAATATAAGGATGTTGAGTCTAGGTTTAAGTCTCTACAAAAGGTATTTGGTTCTAAAGTTGGATTACTCCACGGCAAAATGAAAGCAATTGACAAAGAAAAGATTATTAATGAGTTTAAATCAGGCAAGATAGGTATTTTAGTTGCTACTACAGTAATAGAAGTCGGCATAGATAATAAAAACGCTAATACAGTAGTAATAGAAAACTCAGAGAAGTTTGGATTGTCCCAACTTCATCAATTAAGAGGTAGAGTTGGACGAGGAAATGAACAAGGTTACTGTTTTGCCATTTATGGAGAGAACATAACAGATACATCTAAAGAACGACTAAAAGTTTTTAAAAATAATTTAGATGGTTTTAAATTAGCCGAAAAAGATCTGGAAATTAGAGGCACTGGAGATGTTCTCGGTTATCGTCAAAGTGGTGACTCTTTATTTAAATTTGTAAATACCGCTCAAGATCAGGAATTAATTATAGAATGCTTTGATTATGTAAAAGAAGTAATATCTTCAAAAAAATTTGAAGATAAAAAATTTCAACAAAAAATTTATCAGTTGCTTTTATTTTTTAAGCAGCAAGAAGCAATAAAATTACTTTTTAGTTAATTTTTTTTTTGCCTTAGGTAATGCTTTTTTAATAGTAGGAGCAGTGGGAGCGACTAAACCAGCGGAAATAATATATTTAATAGCCTGGTCTACTGACATTGATAGCTTGGTACATTTAGACAGAGGCACAAACATTAGAAAGCCTGTTGTAGGGTTGGGAGTAGAAGGCATAAAAACATTTATCATTTTTTTGTTTTTTCTAATTGCTATTTCACCTTTAGTTTCGCTAGTGAGAAAAGCTAGAGCATAAATATCTTTTTGTGGGTATTCTATCAACACAACTTCCTTAAAAGCATTAGATTGGGTTGTAGCGAACGTATCAATAATCTGTTTAACGGTATTATAAATAGAGTTAAGACCAGGAATTTTGGATAAAGTCGCATCAACAATTCGATGATACAAACGACCAAAAAAACTACCCGCTATAGCTCCTAAAATAGTAAAAAAAAGAAAAGCAACAATTAGTCCTACTCCAGGTATTTCTGAAGGAATACCAAACTTATCTAATGGGATAAATGGCCTAAAAATTCTATCAGCAAGACCAACAACTACCCAAGCAACGTAAAGAGAAAGAGCTAGAGGCGCTACAATTAAAATACCACTTATAAAATAACTTTGAATTTTTTTCATGATGAAATTAAATTTCTAATTTATCTTCAAAAATATAATACTCTTTGCCGTCTATTTGAAAAGATACTTTGACAGGTATATTTTTAGAGTCAGGGTTTTCTGATATATATTTATGCAACTGCTCTTGAGAGTTAATTCCAAGACGCTTTAAAAGCTTGCGAACTTCTAATTGGGTTTTTTCATCCATAAGTTCATCATATTTATTTTTCTTAATAAATGAAGATAAATCAATATTAGAAAGAGTAAATTATGGTCAAGATATTTTTCAGTTCTAAAGCTGTAGTAGAAATGCCTATTACTACGACAAATCTAGCCAAAAAAGATAAAATTTTATTGCCTTTATAATGTTGAGAGCTTCTCCAAACTCCAATACAAGAAGTAAAATAATAAATTAAGTTTAAAACTAAATATAAAGAAAAAGTGTAAATATAGTTTTGAATTTGAATTTTAGTTATAAGCAACAAAGGGGCCGATATAGCAAAATTACCTAATACATAATAGATCCAATAACTTTTATACAAAGGAAGATTCCCTTGAAAAAGGTTAATAAGATTTATTTCTAATTTAGACAATTGGCTCATTGATAAATTCTTCCCCAATTTACTTTATTCCATCCTCTTTCATGTAAATAATATAAAATAGCTTTAGTGATTATTTCAAAGAAAGCAATAGAAGTGGCCCAGTCAAATCGACCGGTTATAATGTAACTTATAAAAAAAGTATCTAATGAAGCGGTAATTCTCCATGTAATTGCCTTAACTATTGAACGTAATCTATTTACCTTCTCTTTAATTCTACCAATATTAATTCTATTCCATAGTCTTTCATGAATATAATAAATAACAGTTTTGTTACTAATTCTAAAGCCGCAATATAAAAAGCAAGATCATATGTATATTTATTAGAAAAAAAGTTAATTATAATCAAACTCAGAATAAAAGTATCAATTGAACCAATAACTCTCCAACTTATGGCTTTAATAAAAGATCTTTTTCTTGTAACAATCATTGATTATTAATTTCATAGCTTTTTAGATAAAGCTTTGCTGAAAATTTTTTGATTTTATATCGTATTGAATAGGTATTGTTATGTTATCTAATTCTATATAATTCATTTTTATTTCTTGAAGATTATTTTTCTTATTCAATTTATGAAGACCTTGAAAAAAAGGAAAAATAATATTTAGAGTATTAGACATCCCTGTATATATAGTAGGATTATTATTTTCAAAGATCTCATCATTTAAGTTTCAAATTTTAAAGAATAAATATTCAAACCATCAATAATCATTCGATCTGAATCAGTCTGATATAAAAAATATTGAACTAATTGTGATATAGGATCAGTAAAGAATTGATATTGATTTATAAATTGATTTTGCATTATTAATTGCTCATCGTTTATCTCTTTAGATATATCAAATTCCAATATCTTACCTTCTGGACTGAAATTTAAATTAGCATATACATCTTGTTTAGTACTTTTTGTTTTGCTTTTGTATGTTAAGGGATGTAGTTGATTATTTTCAATTAAACCTTCAATATTAGTTACAGATTTATATTTAAAGATCTTATCTGTCATTCCATAGCTTTGAATTACAAAATCAATAGAATAATTATCTTTGTTTAGAGAGATATTCCATTCAATATCTGCTAAATGAACTGATTTCCAATCAATTTCAAATTGAAGATTAATCTCTTTGGAGAACAAAGATTTTGAATATATTAATGTTAAAAAAATGAAAAATATGCGCATCAATAAAGTTTTTTATAAAGACCAACTTATTCATGATTATAGCGTAATTATAGATGTAAGAACACCATCTGAATTTAAAGAAGATCACATACCTAAATCTATAAATTATCCCGTATTATCAAATAAACAAAGACATGAAATTGGTATTAGCTACAAAGAAAATTCTTTTTTAGCTAAAAAAAATGGAGCTGAATTAATTAGTTCTAATATTTCAAAAATAATTAAAAAAATTAAATTCGACAAAAAAGATAAGGTGTTAATTTATTGTTGGAGAGGTGGTCTTCGATCTCTCAGTCTCTATCTTGTATTAAAACAAATAGGTTATGATGTATATTTATTAGACGGTGGATATAAAAGTTTTCGAAAGCGAGTAGTAGAATATTTAGAAAAAGAGGCACCCAAATTTAAATTTAATCAAATTATGGGAATTACAGGTGTAGGAAAAACCTTATTTCTAAAAGAACTATCAAAAAAAAAGCAAGTCATTGACTTTGAAGGTCTTGCTAATCATAAAGGATCAATTCTTGGTGATATACCTAATAAAGCTCAACCTTCACAAAAATTCTATGAAACTTGCATTTATCAAAAATTAAATGATTTTAATAATAAAAAAGATATCTGGGTTGAGGCGGAAAGTATTAAAGTAGGTAAATTAAGTATACCAAGTAAAATATGGAAAATAATGCCATTGGGCAAAAATGTAAAATTAAATGCCACTATAGATGAAAGAACTAAATATATTTTAAAAGACTATAAATATTTCACTCAAAATCCGGATTTAATGAAAAAAGCTTTAGAAGTATTAAAGAGAATTATACCAAAAGATGACTTTATCAATATTGAAAAAAGTTTAAAAAATCAAAATTATTATGATCTTGTAAGTAATTTAATTATTTTTCATTACGATAAAGCTTATAAAAAAACTAGAGCAGAAAATTCAACTAATATCATTTCAACTATTGATTTAAAGAAAATCACAAAAAAAGAAATTCAAAAAGCTATATATTCGAATAAGTATTTTTAAAGTGATTAAAACTTTTATCCTTAAAGTTCTTTAATTCCTTAAAAATCACTCCCTGCCCCTTTTGAACAGAGCCAATTTTAATTACATTAATACGATTTTTCTTAAAATTTTTAATATCTTGATTAGATAATTTTCCAGTAAATACAGGCATAAACTCTTCTCCAGAAGAAAGCACTAATGAAAAATACTTATTTGAATTAAAATTTCTTAATAACAATGGAGATATATCCTTTATATTATCAATAAGAAATTTCTTCTTTGATTGTACTGATAGTTCATTTAATGAGAAATAAAGAGAGTCTGAAATATCCATACATGAATTAATTTTATATCTATTGAATAAATTTGAATAATTAATGATTTTTGGTTTTAAAAATTGATCTTTTGATTTTAGAAGTAAATTTTTTTTTAGATATTGTTTTTTAAATAATGATAAATAGCCTAATTTAGATAATCCAATATCTTTAAAAGTATAAATACTATCACCTACTTGAGCATTTTTTCTATTAATAATCTTATTCTTCTTAATTGGCTTGCTGATAAAAGTGCTTGAGAGATAAATCTTAGAAGAAGAAGTTGTATCTCCTCCAATTAATTTAATATTATATTTTGTTAATAATTTCTTAAAAAATTTAACTATTTGTTGTGTAATTTTAAAACTCTTAGTTGGAAAACTGACATTTAAAAGCGCATATTCTGGATATCCACCTGAGCTTTGAATATCACTAAAACTACATACGAAAAGTCTATGGGCTATTTCAGAGGCATTAAAGTGGTTCAGATCGAAATGAACATTTTCTACCAAAGTATCTGTGGATACAAGTTGTTGAGATTTACTTAAGTAAGCACAATCGTCATGAATATAAGAGTTTTTTGAAGATACTAACTTGAGTATTCTTTGTTCTAGGTCCAAAATAACGGGGTAAAGGATTTAAAAATTACCTTTTTCTAACTCATCTTCATATTCTCTAGCGCTCATAGAGATAGATTGTTTCTGTTTTTTTGTAAGTATTTTTAGAGTGTTTTGAATAGCGATTTTATATGTAGTTAGTTGGTCTATAATTTCTCTTTCACTGGTATTTCTCATCATTTGACTAAGAGCTTGATTTAAACTTTGCAATCTATTTTCTAGTGTATTTTCAGACATTTGTTTTAAATATTTAGATAATTACTAATTAATTCTCTTTCTAACTATAGGAAATGTATCTCTTTTTTTAGTAAGCACCAATTGGTAAACGACATTATCACCTTTTCTAAAGGATATTTCACTTAAATTTAAATAAGATTCCCACATTCTTATAAACCGCTCATCATAAAGGTCTAATACTTGTTTTTCTGATTTTTGGAAATTTTTATACCAATTTCTTAGAGTGTCTGCGTAATGCAACCTTAATACTTCTATATCACTTATAATTAGTCCTGATTTTTCAACAGCTGGCATTATTTCAGATAATGAAGGAATATACCCACCTGGAAATATATATTTTCGAATAAAAGCTGGGGTTAATTTAGGAGTTCGAAAATTACCTATTGTATGAATGACAGCAATACCATCATCTGAAAGAAGATCATTTACTTTTTTAAAATAAGTATTGTAAAAAGGCTTTCCTACATGTTCAAACATACCTACCGAAACTATTTTATCGTAATGATTATTCTCATTTCGATAATCTTGAAGGGAGTATTCTAGATCTTTACTATTTTTTGATGATTTTTGCTTTTTCAAACAATAACTAATTTGTTCTTCAGATAAAGAGATGCCTTTAACATTACAACCATATTCAGAATTAAAATGTCTACTTAAAGAGCCCCATCCACAGCCTATATCTAAAACATTATCACCTTTTTTGAGATGAAGTTTATCTGCTAGCCTATCCATTTTATTCATTTGGGCTTGATATAAGGAGTCTTTTTCAGACTCAAAATAAGCACAAGAGTACTGTCTAGTCTTATCTAAAAATAAATCATAAAGCTTATCGGAAAGATCGTAGTGAGAGGCAACATTGCTTTTAGATATCTTAGAGAAATTTAATTGAAATAATGGATTAATTATTAAAAATAATCTTGAAAAAAAAGTTCTTGAAAATTTTTCTAAATACAAATTGTAATTATCGATTAATAACTCAGTAAATTCATAAAAAGAAGAATTAGTTAATTCATAATCTTTATCCATATAACCCTCAGTGAGAACTAGAGAGGGAGCGTAAAATAATTTTACCAGGAATTTTTTATTATTAATTTTTAGGACTAAAGCTTCAGTATTATTATCAATTAAATGTTCCCTACCCTCAAATTGAATTAAAATACTCTTAGAGGTAATAAATTTTGTTAACAAAAACTTTAAAAAGGCAAAAGTCATTATTTAACAGTGTTTAATCGATTTTCACCATTACATGCCTAATATTTGTATAGTCTTCTAAAGCATATGGAGATAAGTCTTTTCCATATCCTGATGACTTAACTCCTCCATGAGGCATTTCTGAAGTGAGCATGAAGTGAGTATTTACCCAAGTACATCCATATTGAAGTCTAGAGGCTGTGTTCATTCCTTTTGTTAGGTTATTAGTCCAAATAGATGATGCTAATCCATATTTTGAGTCATTTGCCCAATTTACTGCATCATCAACATTTGAGAATGGTGTAACTGAAACAACAGGACCAAATACCTCTTTTTGAACAATTTCATCATCATGATTAGCTCCAGCTATAACTGTTGGGCTATAAAAATTACCTTTATCACCAATTCCTTGACCGCCAGTTGTAATTTCTACATGTTTAAGTGACTTAGCAGACTCTACAAAGTTACTAACACGATTAAAATGTTCTTTTGTAATTAGTGGTGGTATCTCATTTTTATCGTCTTCTTGATTAGCTAGACCAATTGTAGATACAGCTGAGGTTAAATCTGCAACTATTTTTTCATAAACTTTTTTATCAGCAAAAATACGACAAGCTGCAGTACAATCTTGACCCGCATTGTAATATCCAAAGGCTCTTACTCCTTCTACCACATCGTTAATATCAGCATCATCAAAGACGATGACAGGGGCCTTACCTCCAAGCTCTAGATGCGTTTTTTTGATACTTTTACTAGCTGCGTCTAAAACTTTAGTTCCAGTCGCAATATCACCAGTTAAAGAAATCATATTAACATCAGGATGATTTATAAGACTAGACCCTACAGTTTCTCCCACACCATGAACTATATTGATTACACCTTCAGGAAATATACCTGCAATTAATTCAGCAACGTATAAAGTAGATAAAGGTGTTTGCTCAGAAGGTTTAAGCACCATCGTATTACCAGCAGCTACAGCAGGAGCTATTTTCCATGCAGCCATCATTAGAGGGTAGTTCCAAGGAGCAATCGAAGCTACAACACCAATGGGATCTCTTCTTATCATGCTCGTAAAACCAGTCATATATTCTCCAGCAGCGTATCCTGGTAAATTTCTACAAATACCACCATAGTATCTGAAAGTGTCAGCTATTCCTGGAATTTCGTCATTTAAAGCCAAATGATATGGCTTACCGGTATTAAGCGACTCAAGTTTAGCAATTTCTTCAGCATTTTTTTCTATTTCATCAGCTAATTTTAGTAGCAAACCTGATCTTTCCCCAGGAGAAGTTCTCGACCATTTAGGAAAAGCATGTTTAGCTGATGATACAGCTTCATTTACCTGGTCGGTTGATGATTGAGCAATGGACGCGATTATTTCAGAGTTAAAAGGATTAATAACATCAAAGGCATCAGCATTTCCTTGTACTGATTTATTGTTAATTAATAAATTTGTTTTCATTTTTTCCCCCTTATTTGCTCGAACCCTCTACTTCTGTAGTGTTTCTAGTTATATAACTAGCATATAATATAGGAATAAAAGTAATACATATAATAAAAACCGCAACCACATTTGTAATCGGTCTTTGCCTTGGTCTAATTAGTTCAGAGAGCATCCAGATAGGTAGAGTTGTTTGTTGACCAGCAGTAAAAGTAGTGACAATAACTTCATCAAAAGATAAAGCAAAAGCTAACATTCCTCCTGCTAAAATTGCTGTTCCTAAATTAGGCAGTATTACATAAAAAAAAGTTTGAAAACTATTAGCGCCTAAATCCATAGATGCTTGAATAATATTTGGAGATGATCTTCTAAGTCTTGCTACAACATTGTTGTAAACAACAACCATACAAAAAGTTGCATGACTAATTATTATAGTCCAAGTACTAAAGGGCACCCCTACTACTCCATAAGCACTTCGAAGAGATATACCAGTGATAATTCCTGGTAGAGCTATCGGTAAAATAATTAAAAGAGTAATTGATTGTTTTCCAAAGAAATCAGCTTTGTAGAGAGCTGCTGCTGCAAGTGTTCCAAGAATGATAGCAGCAAATGTTGATACCAAAGCTACATGAAGAGAAAGATATACAGCACTCCAAATGTCTTCTCTGGATAGAACGATTGAAAACCATTTTAATGTATAGCCCGGTGGAGGGAATTGATAAGACTTATCTTCAGTTGTAAAGGCATATAAGATTATTAAGAAAAGAGGTATGTGTAAAAAAAGAATACCTACTATCGCTCCAAATTTAAGCCCAAATGAAGCCTTATTTAGATTAAATTTAGAGGGCATTAAATGCCCCTAACTTCTTTGCAAAATAGATATAGACAGTCATCACTGCTATTGGCACTAAAGAAAAAGCTGCTGCCAAAGGAACATTTCCTGCAGTTCCCTGATGAGTATAGACCGCTTGTCCAATGAAGAACTTTGAAGTACCGATAATATAAGGAATTATGTAATCGCCTAAAGTGAGAGAAAAAGTAAATATACTTCCAGCAGCTATACCAGGTAAAGCTAAAGGTAAAATGACTTTATAAAAAGTTTGTCTTTTACTAGCGCCCAAATCATAACTAGCATTTATTAAAGAATTTGGAACTCTCTCTAACGAAGCTTGAATAGGTAAAATCATAAATGGAAGCCAGATATAAGTAAAAACTAAGAACATTCCAATATAGGAAATTGATAGAGATGGTCCACCAATTACAGGAATTGATAAAACGAGATCTAGTAGCCAATTCAAATGTAGTTTTGTAAAAAAACCAATTAATAATTCCCTCTTTGGCTAAAATTAACTTCCAAGAATAGACTCTAACTAAATAACTAGACCAAAGTGGTAGCATTATTGCTAAATAGAAAAAAATTTTCATTTTAGGAGAAGTAAATTTAGCCATGTAGTAAGCAATGGGAAAGCCAATTAAAGCGGCACCTATTGATACAAAGGCAGCTAAAACAACAGTTCGAATTAAAATATCGATATTAGCTGCAGAAGTAAAAAGTTCAGTAATTGTGCTTAAGGAAATTTTATAAACTATTTTTCCAGTAAAACCGTCTAAATAAAATAGAGAATGAAATAAGAAAACTAAAAGCGAACCTAAATAAATAATCCCCAACCACAACAAAGGTGGTAAAAGAAAAATTAAAAAAAGAATATGTTTATTTCTAAAAAGATAACTTGAACAATTATCTAAAAAACTACTCATTTAAGTCTGTAATATTAATTTTATCCCAGGATAGATTAATACTTTCACCTATTTCTAAATTAATAGAATTTGATGAATTAGGATAATAGTAAGCATTTATTAAAATTGAGTCTTTTTCTAAAAGGAGTTTATATAAAGATCCTTGAAATTGAATATCTGAAATATTAGCTGTTAAATTAAAATCTGAATTTTTGGATTGATTTATCATTACAAATTCTGGTCTTATGGAAAACGATGATGAATAATTAAAATATGACAAGGCGTCGTTTTTAGTAATAATTGATGTAGTTCCAATAAAATCAGCAACAAATGCACTTTTAGGTTTATTATAAATATTTATAGGTGTATCAATTTGTTCTATTTTTCCTTCATTAAAGATAGCTATACGATCACTCATGCTCATCGCTTCTTGTTGATCATGTGTCACATAAACAAAAGTAATTTCAAATTGTCTTTGTAAGCTTTTTAATTCAAATTGCATTTGCTCTCTTAGTTTTAAATCCAAAGCCCCTAAAGGCTCATCTAATAATAAAACTTTAGGCTTATTGATTAAAGATCTAGCTAATGCTACTCGCTGTCTTTGTCCTCCAGATAATTCACTAGGTTTTCGAGAGTCATAACCTTCTAATTTTACTTTTTGAAGAATTTCTTCAATTAATCTTTCTTGATCATTTTTAGGAATTTTTTTATTTTTAAGCTATAACCCACATTTTCTCGAACATTCATATGAGGAAACAAGGCATAGTCTTGAAAAACAGTATTTACATCTCTTTTAAAGGGTGGGATTGAACTTACATCCTCATCAAAAAGATGAATAGTACCACTATCGGGTACTTCAAAACCGGCAATAACTTTTAAACATGTCGTCTTACCTGACCCAGAGGGGCCTAATAGTGAAAAGAATTCACCATCAAAAATCTCAATATCAACTTGATCAAGAGCTGCTACGTCTCCATATCGTTTTTGAATATTTGTGATTTTTAAAGCTGTCTTCATTGAATAGGCAAATAAAAAAGGAGGGGAAAACCCCTCCTTATAACTTATTTTAATATTTTATTTTATCTACCACCTAAAACAGCAATATAGTCTGTAACCCACTTGTAATAAGGTACACAACTATCTTGAGTTTCACACTTAGATACAGGTGTTTTCCAGAAATAAATTTTATCGAAGTTGTCGATACCATTTATTTTACATGCGTCAGCTCCTTCAGGATAGATACCTGCTGCTGGATCCATTAAGCCTGTACCACATTTTGATGGCACTGAAGGAACAGCACCAAACCAAACACCTAAATCACTTTGTAGGTTTGAACTTAATTGATGCTCCATCCATAAATAAGCACAGTTTACATTAGCTGCCTCAGCATGGACCATAGTCGTATCTGCCCAACCTGTAGCACCCTCTTGAGGAATAACACTAGCTATTGGTTGTTCTGCACCTACTAAAAGGTTGACTTGGAAAGGCCAAGAACCTGAAGCTACAAATCCTTCATTAGTAAAGTCATCAATTTGCATGAAGGCATCGTGCCAATATCTACCAACTAATTCTCTTTGTTGTCTTAACAAGTCTAATGAAGCTTGATATTGTGCATCTGTAAGTTCATAAGGATCTTTAATGCCTAATTCAGGCTGGTGGTACATTAAATACATAGCTGCATCAGCAATATGAATTGGTCCATCAAATGCTTGAACTCTTCCTTTGTTGCTCTCTCCATCGCTTAATGTTTGTTCTTCAAAAACAACATTCCAACTAGTTGGAGCCTCACTGAAAGAATTGGTGTTGTACATTAATACATTAGATCCCCACATATAAGGAGTTCCATAATGTTTTCCATCTACAGTATGCCATTCAGCATTTTGTAATCTTGGATCAATGGTACTCCAACTTGGAATTAAATCTGTATTGATTTCCTGTACAGTACCACCTGCAATTAGTCTAAGACTTGCATCACCGGAAGCTGTTACAATATCAAAACCACCTTCATTCATAAGTGCAACCATTTCATCGGAAGTACCTGCAGTTTTAATATTTACTTTACAACCTGTATTGTCTTCATAGCCTGTTACCCAGTCAAAAGCCTCAACAGTTGCACCTCTTTCAAGATATCCTGCCCAAGCAACAACATTAAGCTCACCTTCTGGATCACCTATTGATTGAAGCGGAGCTGCATTTGCAGCTAATGGGAAATAAGATAAAGCGAAAGATAATAATATTGATAATACTTTCATCATTCCTCCTATAGAAATTTTGATATGTTAAATTATCATATATTGATGATTAATTTTAATTAATTATTTAAGTTTTAAGTAAACCTAAATATGATTTAATCGTATTTTCATATAATGAACACTTCTGAAAAAATTGGTTTTATTACTAATTGGATTAAAGATTATGCCGATAAAGGCAATTTTTCCTCATTGGTAATTGGCATATCGGGAGGCATAGATTCTGCTGTAACTAGCACCCTATCTGCCAGAACAAATTTACATACGCATGTAGTAACTATGCCAATACTTGATCATCAAGTTTTAAACAATAGAGGAAATAATCACATAGAGTGGCTAAAAAGAAATTATTCAAACATCTCGCATCATCATGTTGATTTATCAAAAGTTTTTGATGAATTTCAATCAGAACTCAAAGATAACAGTTCGGAGCATGGATATGCTAATTCTCAAGCTAGGTTAAGAATGACAACTCTTTACCAGATTGCTGCTAGTAACAATGGTATCGTTGTGGGCACTGGTAATAAAGTTGAAGATTTTGGAATTGGTTTTTATACAAAATACGGCGATGGTGGTGTAGATATTTCTCCTATTGCAGATTGTCTTAAAACTGAGGTATGGGATATAGGAAAAGAATTAGGAATTAACCAAGAAATAATTGATGCGGCCCCAACTGATGGACTATGGACAGATGGAAGAACCGATGAACAACAGGTAGGTTTAAGTTATGAAGAAATCGAAGAAGCTATGTTAAATGAAAAATCATCTAATAGAGATAAGTATCTTGAAATAAGATCAAAGAATGTTCATAAGATGGAGCCTATACCTGTCTGCATCATACCTAAATAATTTAATATTTTATTAATCTAATCTTTTACCTGAAGAATTATCAAAAATATGAACTAAGTTTGGCTGAATATCAAATTTGAATTCATTACCTGCCTTAACATCAATTTTAGAAGATAACTTGCAACTAAATTCTTGATCACCTAAGCTGGAATAAATAATCATATCAGATCCTAAGTACTCAACTAAATTTGCTTTACAAGTTATTGAACCACTATCAGATATTTGTATGTCATCAGGACGAATGCCAATACTTGCATCATCATTATTGACAGATTTATCTAAATTAATTGAATGATTATCAATTTTAGCAGTACCATTATCAATTTTACAATTAAATATGTTCATTTGTGGTGAGCCTATAAATTCTGCTACAAATTTAGTATTAGGTTTTGAATAAATTTCTTTTGGTGTACCAACTTGTTCAACGATACCATTATTAATTACTACAATTCTATCTCCTAGAGTCATTGCTTCAGTTTGATCATGCGTAACAAATATACTAGTAACACCCATTTGACGTTGAAGTTTTTTTATCTCAAGACGCATTTGATTTCTTAATTTCGCATCTAAATTTGATAAGGGTTCATCAAAAAGAAAAATTTTAGGATTTCTTACAATAGCTCTTCCCATTGCAACTCGTTGTCTTTGACCTCCAGATAACATACTTGGCTTTCTTTCAAGATAACTATCTATTTCTAATAATTTAGCAGCATCATTAACTTTATTTTCAATTTCTTGTTTAGAGATACCTCTGTTCTTTAATCCATATGCCATGTTATTGTAAACAGTCATATGTGGGTAAAGAGCATAGTTTTGGAAAACCATAGCTACATCTCTTTCAGAAGGGTCAATATTATTTATAATATTACTATCAAGAACAATTTCACCAGAAGTAATATCCTCTAAGCCTGCTATCATCCTTAGTAAAGTTGATTTACCACATCCACTAGGGCCTACAAAAACTACAAACTCTCCATTTTCAATATTTAAAGATGTTTCATTAACCGCTTTGGTTCCATTTGGGTAGATCTTGGTAATATTTTGTAGTTCTAAAAAGCTCATTTTATTTCTCCGTTTGTATTAATCCTTTGATAAACCACCTTTGTAAAATTATAACAACCAATACTGGTGGAAGCATTGATAAAATTATATAAGCAAATCTCTCACCTGTTCGAGGTAAGGCTACTCCCTCATAGTTTTCTGTAAAAATAATTTTCATTCCCATTACCACAGTCCAGTACTTTTCATCAGTAGTCATGATTAATGGCCATAAATACTGGCTATATCCATAAACAAACATAAAAATAAACATCGCAGCTAACATTGTCTTTGATAAGGGTAATAGAAAATCAATAAAGAACCTCCAACTATTAGCTCCATCTAATTTGGCTGACTCTAAAAGTTCATCAGGAATAGTTTTATAGAATTGTCTAAAGAAAAAGGTAGCTGTTGCTGATGCAACTAAAGGTAATATTAAGCCAGTGTATGTATTAGTCAGACCTAAATCAGATACAATTTTATAACTAGGAAATATTCTAACCTCAAGCGGCACCAGTAAAGTGATGAATATTAACCAAAAAATAGGAACAGCTAATTTAAATCTAAAATAAACCAATGCATAAGCTGACATTGCAGAAATAACAACTTTCAAAGTTGCAATACCAAATGCCATGATAAAGCTATTAATAAACATTTTTGCAGCAGTAACTTCTTCAGACCATCCACCTTTTTCATTTAAAACTTCATTATAATTTTGAGAAAAACTCTCTCCTAAAAAGAATTTCATCCCCTCCGTCATGATCGCAACATTCTCATGGGTTGATGTAGCAAATGAGTACCAAATGGGTAAAACCATTAATAGGACCCCTAAGATAAGAACTATATGTGATAATATTTCTACAGGTTTAAACTTCATTTATTTTGAAAAATTCCTTGTATAAAGAGCTTTTGAAGAAAAATAATAATTAATACTGGGGGGATCATTGACATAATAACAAAAGCAAAACGATGTGAGATTGATCCATACATAGTTTTTAGACCCATAACGACTGTCCAATATTCTTCTGTAGTAGTCATTATTAAAGGCCATAAATACTGATTATACCCGTATACAAACATGAAAATAAAAACAGCCGCTATCATGGTCTTAGATAAAGGGACAAGAAAATCTATAAAGAATTTCCAACTATTAGTTCCATCTAATTTTGCTGCTTCTAATAATTCTTCAGGTATGGACTTATAAAATTGACGAAAAAAGAAAGTAGCGATAGCTGAGGCAGAAATTGGGACTATTAAGCCTGCAAAAGAATTTAGGAGATTTAACTTAGACATCACTACATATGTTGGCATCACTCTAAGTTCAAGTGGAACCAATAAAGTGACAAAAATTAACCAAAATATAAAAGTTGCATACTTAATCTTAAAATAAACTAAACCATAAGCTGCCATTAATGAGGTAACTACAGAAAGTGTTGCGATACCCATTGCCATCACAAAACTATTAAAAAACATTTTTATTGCTGTTATTTCTTGGAAAAATCCTGCTTTTTTAAATAAGACACTTGAATAATTTTCTTTAAAACTATCTCCTAAAAAAAATTGAAGACCATTGGTATTAATGAATAAACTTGTATGTGTTGAACTAGCAAAAATAATCCATACTGGAACAATCATCAAAGTGAGACCCATCAGTAATATAAAGTGATTTATGGTAGTTGGTAAAAATCTAAACATCTAATTGTAATGAATTTTTCCTTCTATGTATCTAAATTGAAAAATAGTAATAACCAAAACAATCAACATCATCATTATTGATTGAGCCCCTGCACTTCCAAGATCTAAACCTTTAAAGCCATCAATGTAAGCTTTATAAACTAATGTTTTAGTTTCGCTGCCCGGGGCACCAATTGTGGTGGTGTCTATAATTCCAAAGGTGTCAAAAAAAGCATAGGTGATATTAATAATTATTAGAAAGAAAGTTGTCGGCATTAATAAAGGAAATGTGATTGTCCAAAATCTTCGAATATTACTTTTGCAATCAATAATTGATGCCTCTATAACAGTTTTTTGAATAGCTTGAAGTCCAGCTAAGAAGAAAATAAAATTAGCACTTATTTGTTTCCAAGAGCCGGCGATGATAACGTAAATATATGCATCAAAAACATCTTGATACCAATTAAAACCCCATAGATCATTAAATAAGTGATACAACAAACCATATCTTTCACTAAAAATAATTTGCCATTACGCCCACAACAGCGGGTGCAATGGCATAAGGCCAGATTAATAAAGTTTTATATACATTCTTACCATGAATAACTTTATTAGCCTGCACAGCGAGCAGTAAACCAATCGAACCTGTTATAAGAGTAATTACAAAACTATAAATTATTGTAAATTTAAAAGCTGTTAAATAAGAAGGGTCAGAAAATATAAATAAAAAATTATCAAAACCAGCAAACTGTGAACCAAATCCAAATGCATCTTGCATAGTGAAGGCATCCTTAAATGTTTGAATTATTGGCCAATATAAAAAAATAAGGAGTATTAATAGCTGAGGAGCTAAAAAAAAGTATTGAGAATATCTAGAAGTAAATTGAACTTTTTTCATCATTATCAAGGGAGGGTTAAATACCCTCCCTCACAATATATAAGGATTATAGAGTTTTAGCGAACTGCTTTAATAGCTTAGCAGCACCTTTATCCATATTACCTAGTGCTTTTTCAACACTAATATCTCCATTAAGCATTGGCTCAACATTTTCGTAAATCACTTCACGAATTTGTGGCCAGTTACCAGCTCTATATCCACCAGGAATAGTTGAACCTTCTAAGCCTAATTGATCACCAACTGCTTTGTGGTAAGGAGATGTTCTATAGAAATTGATTGTTTCTGCCAATTCAATTCCACCTTTAGTAACAGCAGCATAACCAGTCATGTTGTGATAGTATAAATCCATCTCTGGTGAACCCATAAATTCAATGAATTTTGCAAGGCCTTTATACTCTTCTTCTGTATGACCATTTAAGATCCAGTTAGCAGCACCACCAATAAATGTTGGATATTCTTTACCACCAGTTACTGAGTCCCAGTAAAGAATTGGATTAGTTGTAAAGTTTGGTAATACACCTTTCATACCACCAAAAGATGCAGCTGAACCAAACCAGAATGCAGCTTCACCGTTGGTGAAAGGAGCTTGGTTATCACCCCATGCTCTACCTTTATAACCGTACCAGCCTTTTTCATACCACTCTTTAACTTTGCTCCAGTGCATTACGAACTCAGGAGTATCAGCAAAAAGAGTTTTGTTGGAACTGCATCATAACCGTTATTACCATCAGTCATTAGAAGGTTGTGTCTTGAGAAGAAATTCTCAGTCCAAATCCATGGGCTATGACTTTGTAGTAATGGAATGTAACCTGCGTCAGCAATTTGTTGAGCAATAGCTTCAAAATCTTCATAAGTTCTTGGTACTTCCTCAATGCCAACTTCAGCTAAGATATCCATGTTGGCGTACATTAAACAAGTAGAACTGTTAAATGGAACACCAACCATCTTGCCATCAGAGTCAGCGTAGAAGTTTTTGATACCTGGAATATAGTTATCAGCATCTACTTCGATACCATACTTCTCAGCCATTTCTTCAAAACCTATAACAACACCGTTTTTAACTTGTGCTACCATGATAGCTGCACCAGCATCATAAACCTGAGAGTAATGAGGTTGGTCACCTGCTCTAAAAGCAGCAATAGTAGCAGCCATGTTATCTTCATAACTACCTTTACCTGTTGGGATTACCATATACTCATCCTGAGAGTCGTTAAATCTGTTAGCAATTTCAATAATTACATCACCTAAAAATCCGCTGTTACCGTACCACCAATGAATTTCAGTTTTACTGTAACTGTTAGATGTAAAGGCAAATGAAAATAGAATTGCAAAAACACTAATAATCTTTTTCATTATTTCCTCCTTAAAGATTAATCTTAAGTATTAATTTAATAACTTAATTTGTTAATTGTAATCAAAAAAAACATGAAATTATTAAAAATATATGAAATTTTTGTTGATTATTTATTATTTTTTAAAGTCTATGAATTAACTATTTGCCTTAAAGCATAGAGATAGCCATTCACACCCATTCCTAAAACTGAGCCATGACAAGCATGAGCAATAATTGATTTTTGTCGAAAATCTTCTCGAGCATAGATGTTTGAAATATGAACTTCTATCTTATGGATTTTTTTAATCTCTAAAGAGTCATGGAGAGAAACAGAACTATGAGTTAATCCACCTGGATTAATGATAATTCCATCAAAGCTATCATCTAGTCCATTTAATTTATTAATAATTTCACCTTCAATGTTGTTTTGAAAAAATTCAACTTGGCAACCTAGAGTATTGGCCTCTTCCGTGATTAACTTCTCTAAACTCTCTAAAGAAAAATCACCGTAAGTAGACTTATCTCTTTTGCCTAACATTTCAAGATTAGGGCCATTAATAATTAAAATCTTTTTACCCATAGCGCTTATCCTTATATCAGATTAATCCTCAAACCCAACCGGTAATCGTTTTAACTTCAAGATATTCATCTAATCCCCATTTACCACCTTCTCTGCCATTTCCAGATTGTCTGTACCCGCCAAAAGGAGTACCAGAGTCCATAGAGTGACCGTTAATGTAGACAACCCCAGAGCGAAGTCTTTTTGCAACTCTTCGAGCTTTTTCCATATCGCTAGTTTGAATATAATTACCAAGGCCGTATTCGGTATCGTTAACTATTTGAATTGCTTCTTCTTCACTATCAAAAGGTATTATAGACAAGACAGGGCCAAAAATTTCAGATTTAGCAATTTCCATTTCATTAGTCACATTAGTAAAAATTGTTGGTTGAATATAATAACCTTTACCTAAATCTTGAGGTCGATTAGAGCCCCCTATAGCAAGATTAGCGCCTTCTTTTTTTCCTAACTCAATTAATTTAATAATTTTGTCATATTGAACTTTGGAGACAACAGGTCCAATATGATCACCAGATTTTTCAGGAGAGTCTACTTTCATTTTAGATACTTCATCAACTGCTTCTTCTACAGAGCGATCATAAATTGATCGTTCAACCAACATACGAGTTGGAGCATCACAAGATTGACCTGAATTGCTCATGACATTTCGAATTCCATCGCGAACTGCATTTGAAGGAGCATCTGCGAAGACAATATTTCCACCTTTTCCTCCTAATTCAAGGCAAACTCTTTTAATAGAGTGAGAGGCATTTTGCAAAATTAATCTTCCTGCACGGGTGGAGCCAGTAAAAGAAACTAAATCAATATCGGGATGTCCAGACATATAAGTTCCAACGCCAGCCCCATCTCCATTAACTAGATTAAATACACCTGCAGGAAAACCTGCTTCATCCATCATCTCAGCAAATAAAATTCCTGATAAAGGTGCGATCTCAGAGGGTTTTAAAACCATAGTGCAACCAGTTGCTAAAGCAGGAATAACTTTTAAAGCAATTTGATTAATTGGCCAATTCCAAGGAGTAATCAAACCACAAACCCCAATAGGCTCATGAGTTATATAATTATTAGATTTTTCATTAAACTTATTCTCAAAATTAAAATTTTTTAATTGCTCAATGAAATCATTTAAATGATCAAGACCTGATTGTGTTTGCACGTCGGATGAAAAGTCCTTAGGGCAACCCATCTCTGTGGTAATAGCAACAGTCATTTCATCAAATCTTTTTTGGTATATTTCCTTAAGTTTGTTTAATAATTTTAATCTTTCCTCAATGCCAGAAACTGACCATGTTTCAAAAGATTTTTTGGCTGCTTCGACAGCATTATTCAAGTCCTCCTCATTACCTATAGCTATTTGGGTAATAATTTCTTCATTAGCAGGGTTTATGACATCCAATAGCTGTTTAGAATGTGGGTTCACCCATTGGCCATTAATATAAAATTTTTGATTATTTTTAGTGTTCATGTGATTATTTATTTAAGATCTCTTTTTTCATTTTTTATGTAAAATAATACAATTAGGAGAATATAGATATGAGAAAATTTATTATTGATATGACTATGTCATATGACTTTCAAGTTACAATAGAAGCTGAGTCCGAAGAGGAAGCAAAAGCAAAATTCACATCTACACCTTTAGAAAAATTTGGTGATTATCAGTTTAAATCTTTCTATAAAACTTTTAGAAATATTAAGTTAGATGAATTCGATCCTCGTTTTTATAAAGATGATGGTAAAGTTAAATAGTACTACTAGATCAGAAATATAAATTAATAGAAATTTATCCTGAATAACCCATTATTCTTGGGAGCCATAATACCATATCAGGAAATATAATTAACGTTATAAGAGCTGCAATTAAAGTAATGAAAAATATCCATATTTCAGAAATTATTTCTTTAATTGGAATTCCTGTGACAGCATTTATAACAAAAAGAAGGATGCCATAAGGAGGGGTTATTAAACCAATCATTGAGTTTACAACTACTAAAACTCCAAAATGAACTAAATCTATTCCTAATGCTTTACATGCAGGAATGAACAAAGGAACAATTACTAAAATAATTGTAGTTGCATCTAAGAAACATCCTAAGATTAATACAAAAATATTAATTAAAACTAAAAACATTAACGGGTGCATATCAATTCCGGTTAGTATTGAAGACATATAGCTTGGAATATTTTCAGCTATGACGATGTAATTTAAGATAAATGCACCACCTATAACAACACCTACAGCAGCTGAGGAACGCGCACTTTCAACTAATATTTCATAAAGAGATTTAAAAGTTAATGCTCTGTAGAGTCCAGCTGCCAAAATAAGAGCATATAGAGCTGCAATAGCTGCAGCTTCCGTTGGTGTGGTCACACCACCATAGATCCCATAAAGTAAAATTGCTGGCATCAACAATGCAGGAAAAGCGTTAAAAGTTGTTTTTGGTAATTGTTTTAATGGAACTGGGTCTTCTGTAGCAAAATTTCTTTTATGGGATATATATCCATTCAAAAACATTAAAAATAATCCCATCACTAATCCTGGAACTATGCCAGCGAGGAATAAAAATCCTATTGAGCTATCAGAAACTACAGAATAGAGAACCATTGGTATTGATGGAGGAATTATTGGACCGATCGTAGCTGAGGCAGCAGTTATAGCAGCTGCATAACCTTTGGTATATCTCCCACTTTTAGTCATCATGCCAATGATGATCTTTCCTATTCCCGCAGCATCAGCAACAGCAGAACCTGACATACCTGAAAAGATAAGTGATGCTACAACATTAACATGACCAAGACCGCCTTTAAATCGACCAACAACAGCTATACAAAATTTTAATAAACGGTCTGTTATAGTTCCACCATTCATAATGTTCGCAGCAGCTATGAACAATGGAACAGCTAACAGTACGAATGATTTATATAGACCTTGTAAAATTTTTTCACCAGTAAGAGCTACATCAAATCCCCCTACTGTAAAATAAATGATAGAAGCCATCATTATAGAATAACCAACAGGGGTACCTATACCCGCTAGGCCAAAAAGTGTCAGTAAACAAAGAGTAAGTTCGAGAGTCATTTATTCATTTTGTTTCATCTAAAGAAGAAAAACGACTATCGAGATTGATTTGATTTTTTAATAATTTTTTAATCTTCCAAGCATATTGAATGATTATTGATAATAGAAAAATACCATAAATAGAAAAAATATACTTTAGAGGTATTTTATTACCAAAAAAGGGAATTTCAACAGTGGTTGTTTTTCTCATTTTCATCCAGTCGATATAGTCAAGAGTGGGTAATAAAGACCAACCCATAATCAGAATGATGGCTAATGCAGATATGATTGAAAAAACGTATCGTGTTTTTAAAGAGGTCGCATAATATAAAATATCAAAAGTTACATGATCTTTTTCTTTAACTACAAAGGCACACCCAAAAAAAACTATCCAAACCCATAAAATTAAACATAACTCTAAAGTCCATCCAAATGGAGATCTTAAAATATATCTAGAAAAAATTTGAAGTAAGAAGGTAAAAAAAAGAACCGCTAGCATACTAGCGATAATGAAATTAGAAGTTTTTTGGAGCCATTTAAATAAATTATTCATTAAACGGCTCCAAGTATATAGATAGAGGAATTATTATAAACCCTAGGGTTTAATACTAATTGCCTAAAGAATTGATTTTATCTAATACTCCCTCAGGCCATGTAGCAGCAACTTCACTACCCTCGTACTGTTTTTGTACATGAGTTCTGAATGCTTCTAAGTCTGGGGTGTAAATTTCAACTCCCTGAGATCTAATAAAATCAGCAAGATTATTTTCTTTATCTAACTGTTTTAATCTTCCATAAGCCGCCGCAGCGTCAGCAGCTCTTTGAACGGTCATTTGTTGTTCTGGAGATAATGAGTCCCAAGTTTCTTTTGAAAAAGCAATATAGTTTAAATCAACTAGGTGTGAAGTAAGAGCAATTTGCTTTGTTACTTCATAGAACTTTTTATCAACAACTGTAGGAAGTGGATTATCCTGTCCATCAACAGCACCTGTTGCTAATGCTTGGTAAACCTCATTAAATGCTAGAGGAGTTGCAGAGGCACCAAGAGCATTTCCTAAGAATTGCCATGCATCTGTTCCTGGCATACGTAAATTAACACCTGCTAAATCAGCTGGAGTATTAACTGTTAATTCATCTTTTGTTTGTCTTAGGTTAACGTGTCTTTTTCCTAAATACATAACAGATAAAAGTTTTACACCTAATTCATCTTCTGCTTTCTTTTTAAATGGATCCATTAAAGGATCATTAAAAACTCTTACTTGATGAGCAGCATCTTGATGAACATATCCTGTAGCAAAAATTGAAAACTCTGGGAAGAATTGAGCTAACTCTTGTGCAGAAGCAATTGACATAGTCAAGTTTCCTCTACTGATAGCATCTAACTCAGTTCCTTGATCAAACATTGTTGCGTTATAACCAATCTGCATATCGGCAAAACCAGAAACAGCTGGTTGAAACACATCTACGATAGCTACAGATCTCATATCTGTTTCAGAACCTGAAGTTGCCATTGTAAAAGTTAATGCATTAGCAGAAAGGAAAGTTGCTGGAATTAAACTTAGTGAAATAAATAAACTAAGAATAAATTTTCTAAATTTTGAAGTCATAATCTCCTCCTTAAATAACGAGGATAATTATTACTGATTTTATTAGAGATGCAATATTTTTTAAGAAATATCAGATATTATTTAACTCAATATTTGATTTTTTTGAAATAGACTCGTTAATTGCTTCAATAACTTGAAGAGATTTGGCTCCTTCTAGAGCAGAAACCAATGGTTCAGATTGAGAATTTATGACATCCCTAAAATTTTCAAGTTGGGCTATTAAAGGGTCTTTGTAAGTGTGGCTAATAGTATTTTTATTTAAAGGGGTCCACCAATCAGGTTCATTTGTATGTTTCCAGATTGATAAATCTGGCAAAGAAAGAGAGCCTTTAGATCCGCCAATTAAGTAACAGGATGAATCAACATTATGGTAAATTGGATGTTCATTTGATGTCATTTCCCAACTCCAAGGTGAGACGATACTGTCAGACACAGAAAGTGTAGCAGTTACATCATTTTCAAAAACTAAAATAATGGATGCCAAATCCTCATTTTCATAATTTCTTTTTGATTTGATTGCATGAGCACTTATATTTTTGACATCTCCACAAAAGTATCTAAGTAAATCAATATCATGTATTAAATTAACATAAATCGGGCCTGCTCCTTTTTGTTTTCTCCATGGAGCAGAATTAAAATAATGATCAGGCTTGTAGAACCAACAAGTAGCTTGAATAGATCTAACCTCACCAATAATTCCTTCTGATAATAATTTTTTGGATAATTTTGCAATTTCATTATGTCTCCTGTGCTGACCAATTAAAACAGGTGTATCCATCTTCTCAGATTTATTTACAATTTGTAATGCCTCAGTTGAATTGATAGCGATTGGTTTTTCTATTAGTAACGGTATTTTTTTTTCTAAACAAAGTAATGACTGTTCTAAATGCATTACTGTAGGGGTAGAAATTATAATTCCATCAGGTTGATTATTGTTTAAGTAATTATCAAGATCATTATGGACATTTATATTATGAAGATTATTTACACCTTGCAGTGATGTTGGGTCATGATCAATAATATCAATTAGATTTATTCCCTCTGTTTTAAAAATAGCATCAACGTGTCTTTTACCAACAAGACCACATCCTAAAATTGCTAAATTTAATTCCCCCATATAGTTTATATAACATTAATAACAGATATTTTACAAGATATCATAAATTATAATTTATTTTTGAAATATTGATTAATATATAATTTTAATAAATAATAATTATATGAAGAATATGGATACCATTGGTTCATCCACTTACAAAAAAATTAAAAGGGATATTATTTTTGGGGAATTAAAACCTGCCAGCAAATTAAAACTAGATGAATTAAAGAAGAATTACCCTGTCAGCCTATCCACTATAAGAGAGACACTGAATAGATTATCTAGCGAAGGTTTTGTCATAGCGGAAGAACAAAGAGGTTTTTTTGTTAGTCCCTTTTCAAAAGAGGATTTAATTGAAATAGCAAATTTAAGAATTCTTTTAGAAAGCTATGCTCTTAACTTATCTTTAAAAAATGGTGATACTGATTGGGAGGGAAATTTAGTCGCCGCCCATCATAAATTGAGCTTAATTGAAAATAAAATGGACAATAAAAATAAAGATATTGTCGAAAGTTGGAAAAAATATGACTGGGAATTTCATTTAGCTTGCATCGCGGCTTGTGGATCTAAAAATCTAATTTCTCTTCATTCAAACTTATTTGATCGTTATTTAAGATATCAAATTATTTTACTTCAATTTAGGGGCGATGAAGCTATTGATGAACATAATCAAATATATAATTTTTCTCTAAAAAGAGATGCAGATAGTGCAATTAAGTTTTTAAAAGTTCATATTGAAAAAGGATTAGAACACGCCTTAGCTTTATTTAAAGAGCAAACTTAATTAATTTTTTTTTTTTCTTTCTTCTGTTGTTAATTTTAAATAAGGCAGACGACAAGTTTCTTTACAAAACCTAATTCATGCATAATAAATTTTACGCTTTGAGTATATTTACCAATTGATATTACATAATCAATTATAGGCTTAATTTTTAATATTTTACTTTTGCTGTCACAAAATTTTTTTCATAACAGCGTTTTTATATATATCTAAATGTAATTGAGGAAAGCAATTAGACATACCTCCTATCCATGACTCACTTCCCCAAGTACAAAATTCTAAGAATTGTAAATCATTACCGCATGCAATTTGTAAAGAAGGATAATTTGAAGCAAAGTGTTTTATCATTGCTGGATTAGAGGAGTTATGTTTGATAGAAGTAAAAAATTTATTTGACATAACTTTTTTTAAAAAGGGTTCTTTTATTTCAAAAGCCATTTTCTCTGGAAAGTTATACATCATAATAGGTATCTGAACTTTTTTAGCTATGTTAAGAAAAAATTGTGCACTCTCTTCTTGGGTAGGCTGTGAATATGGAGGGCTTCCTAATAAAATACATTTGTAGCCTAGATATTTTGCTATTAAGGAGAGTTCAATGGCTTCATTGGCATTGATGGCTGTCGTACCTGCAATTAGCTGACATTTATTTCCAACTATTTTTTTTACAAATTCAAATAGTTGTATTCTTTCCTGAAAATTCAAAGAAAAATACTCTCCTGTAGTACCGCCAACGACTATTCCGTGGATTTTTTTCTTTAGAAGAAATTTGAGAATTTTCTCTAAAGATCCAAAGTCTATTTCATAATTTTTTCTAAAAGGGGTAACGACAGGTGTGTAAATACCTTTAATTTTCATTTAATTTACAATTTCATCTGACTCAAAAATAGTCTGTTTGATTTCTAATTGAGCGATTTTAATCATCGCACCAGCAACTGTTTTCACATGGATGGGTTTCATCCTTTTTAAAGGACCTACCATTAATGGTGAGAGTATTTTAAAGATAATAATTCCTATTTTCTCTCCAATTCTTTTTTCTTTTCGATTACCTACAAGAAACGATGGTCTTAAAATTCCTAAATTATTAAATTCTAGAGATATTAGTTCTTCCTCAACTAAACCTTTGAATTTTAAGTAGTCACCAGAACTTTTAGAATTGGCATAACCCGAAGAAACAAAAATAAAGGATTGAAGATTATTTTGTTTTGCTAAATTAGCAATTTTTTTAGGAAGTTCTAATTCTACCCTTTGGTATTCTGTCTTATCAGGAGAATTTTTTTAGTAGTACCAATACAAAAAAAACAATCATCTCCTTTAATTTCTGGAGATAATATTTCTAAATTATCAAACTTTGTTTCTATTATTTCAATTTTGGGATTTTGAATATTAGGTTTTTTTCGAACAAATAATTTAATTTTTTGATAAGAGTTATTTTGTATAAGTAGTTGTACTAATTGTTGGCCCACTAGACCCGATGATCCAAATACTAATGCTGTTTTCATCAATTAAACAAGTGACTCTATTTTGGCATTAAATCAATTAACTGTTTGTATATGAATGTTGAGGCTGATTGAATAAACTTTCTGAGTCGTTGATTTCACAAACATTGCCGTCTTTTAAAACAACAATACGATTACACATCTGTCGTATTACTGGTAAATCATGTGAAATGAAAAGCATTGTTAAATGCAATTCATCTTGAATATCTTTTAATAGATTAAGAATTTGGGCTTGAATACTAACATCCAATGCTGAAGTAGGTTCGTCACAAATTAACAACCTAGGCCTCGTAGCAAGAGCTCGGCTATTGATATTCTTTGTCTTTGCCACCAGAGAACTCATGGGGATAGCGATCTAATGACTGTCGGGACATGCCAGCGATATCAATTAAATCATGGATATTTGACTGTAAATCCTCCTGAGTGAGGTCTTTTTGGTAAAATTTTAGAGGTTCAGCTATGATATCTCTCACTTTAAATCTTGGATTGAGGGAAGAATAAGGATCTTGGAAAATCATTTGAATTTGACCCCTGCTATATTGAGACTGATATATATTTCGATCGTTATAGAGTTGATCATTGTAATAAGATATTTTCCCAGATGAGGGTTTTATTAGACCAGTAATAATTTTAGCTATAGTTGATTTACCTGAACCCGATTCACCTACAAGTCCAAGAGTCTCACCTTCAAATACGTCAAACGTTACTTCGTTTAAAGCCTTCACCATGTCTTTGTTATCTTGTTTTTTCAATAAAGATCCATCATCAAAAACTTTAGAAACATTTTCAAAGTTTAAAATTTTTCTATTATTCGTTTCTCTCACACCCCATGTTTTAATAATATTTTTTGTAAGATTAGCAGAATTCAATGTGATTTCTTTTCCCTCAGGGCTAATTAGAGTAAATCGATTAATCTTTTTATTTGTAGGAGGAACTGAAATAATTAAACTTTTTCCCTCTGAAGATTGAGGATTTGTCAAAATATCTTTAGTTAGACCTTGTTCAACTATGACCCCGTAACGCATGATCGCAACTTTATTGGTTATCTCAGCGATAACTCCCATATCATGTGTAATAATAATGACTGCAAGATTTCTTTTAATGGTTAGTTCTTTAATAAGTTTTAAAATTTGCGCTTGGATACTGACATCTAATGCCGTTGTAGGTTCGTCGGCAATCAACAAATCAGGTTCACAACAAATTGATAAAGCAATCACAACTCTTTGCCTCATTCCTCCACTGAATTGATGGGGATAATCATTGAAGCGCTTTTCTGCGTCTTGGATACCCACTTCTTTTAATAGTTGAATTGCTCTTTGAGTTGCATCTTGATCATTTAATTTTAAATGAGTTTGAATAGTCTCAACTAATTGTTCTTTAATTGTAAATAAAGGGTTAAGAGAAGTTTGAGGATCTTGAAATATAAAACCAATTTTTTTTCCTCTAAATGTTTGTATTAAATTTTCATTATTACAAAGTTCCAAGTTATCTAATTGAATTGAGCCTTGTGTAATTTCACCTGGAGGGTCAATTTGATTAATAATGGCATTAGCAATTGTGGACTTGCCAGAACCTGACTCTCCCACAACACCTAAAATTTCTCCTTTTTCTAAGGTAAAACTGACATTTTGACTAGCAACAATAGTCTCTTTTCTCGTTTTATATGAAATATCTAGATTTTGTATTTTAAGAAAACTCATCGCTTTTTTAATTTTGGATTTAATGCGTCACGCATCCAATCTCCTAAAAGTTGATGAAAAGGGGTAAAACAAAGAAAAATTGCTGGAAAAATGTAATCCACCATTCTCCCGAAAATAAGAAATTATTACCAAATCGAATTAGAGTTCCAGGGAAGGTGTCGTTGGGGAACTCCTACTCTAAAAACTCAAGGTAGATCAGCTATAATTGCAAGAGCTAAACCTATTGTTGCTATGACTAATACAGGACGTAAAATGTTTGGTAAAATTATGTTTAAACATAATGTAGATACCTGATAGACCAATTATTTTTGAGGCTGCAACATATTCTTTATTTTTTTCAACCAAAGTTGAAGCTCTAGTTACGCGGGCTAAATTGTGGCCACTCAGAAATACCAATGGCAAATATTAAAACATAAATAGCCATTTCATCATGCATTGATTTTGAAATAATTGCTCTAGCTATTCCATCTACTAATAAAGCCATTAATATACTCGGAATTGTTAATTGGACATCGGTTAATCTCATAACAATGATCTCGTATTTACCTCCAAGATATCCTGATGTTACTCCTAAAAAAACACCTAGCACCATAGCAAAAATAATAGAAGCAAAACCAACGATTAAAGAAATTCTAGAACCATAAATAATAGTAGACAGCATATCTCGTCCTTGTTGGTCTGTTCCTAAAATAAATCTTATATCTCCTCCTTCTGACCAAACAGGAGGGATAAATGCATCCATCAAGGAAATATTTATAGGATCAAATGGATTGTAAGGTGATACAAATTCTGCAAAAAAAAGAACAAAAAGCTATTAATAAAAATATGAGGAAATGAAAAAATAGCAACTTTAGAATTAAAAAAACTATATCCAATATCTGTATCGTAAAGTTTTTGATAAATTTTCATGATCTATTCTTTTTCCTCTTTTAGACGTATGCGAGGATCGATAAAATAATAAGTTATATCCACGATGAAATTGATCATCACAAAGATGAAGGCCACCATAATCATGTAAGCGGACATGATTGGAATATCCACGAAATAAACTGCATTAATAAATAAAGACCCCATTCCAGGCCATTGAAATACAGTTTCTGTAATAATAGAAAAGGCTATAAGTGTTCCAATATTAATACCTGTAATTGTGATAACAGGAATTAATCCATTTTTAAGAGCATAGCGGTAATTAATAATTTTCTCAAGAAATTCCTCTAGCTTTTGCAAATTTAATATAATCTGTTTGTAAAATTTCCATCATTTCGGCACGAACAAGCCTAATAACATACGTCATTTGAAAAAGGCTAATGTAACTGATGGAAGAATTAATGCTTTTTAATCCAGAAATTGTAAGAAAACCCGTAGTCCAAAATCCTAAATCAATAACTTGGCCTCTACCAAAGGAGGGTAATACTCCTAAGATTACTGAAAAACAAATAAATTAACATTATACCTATAATAAATGTTGGAAGAGAGACACCCGCCAATGAAAGAACTAAAATTATTTTTGATAAAAAAACTATCTCGATGAATACCTGTATAAACTCCTAATAATACACCTACTGGGAAATAGCCAAAAGAGCAGATACAAAAACTAATTCTAATGTTGCTGGCATTCGCTCAGAAATTAAATCTGACACAGGTCTTTTAAGTTGATAAGAAATTCCAAAATTTCCTTGAACAATATTTTCTACAAAATTATAAAATTGAACATATATAGGATCTTAATTCCTAGTTTATCTCTGATTTCTTCGCGTCTTTCATCAGAAGCTTCTTGTCCAACCATATTATTAACTGGATCTCCCACAAAATTGAATAAAGAAAAAGAACAAAAGCTACAATTAACATAACCAAAGAAGCTTGAAATAATCTTTTGAGAAGTAATTGAGCATAATAATTCTCTGGCCAGTGATACTGGCCAGAGATAAATTAAGATATTAGTTTACGTTAGCAAAATAAAAGAGTGGTTCGTTGTTAATTCTTGCATGAATATCAACATTACTCTTTGATGCTTGGTTCACTACTTGATGGTGCAATGGTAGATATGGAATATTATCTTGAATGATATCCCAACCTTCAGCTATTAATTGATTTCTAGTGTCAATATTAGTTTCAACACCAATAGCGGCTGTAATTTCATCTAATCGATCATTTTTAAAGTTGATTTTATTCCAGCTACCAGAGCTCTCTAATAAGAAAGAGAATACATAGTGACTATCATAGGTAGGAACACCCCAACCTAGCATGTACATATCACTAGGATTTCCGTCAGCATCACCCTCTTTTACTTCTTTAAAGTGAATACTTTTAGTTTTGGCGTCTAAACTGACATCAATTCCAATTTTAGCTAACATACCAATAAGCTGCTACACAAATAGCTTCGTCATTAATGTATCTATCGTTTGGACAATCAAGTGTAACCTCAAAACCATCTGGATAACCCTGCATCAGCTAACAATTGTTTAGCAGCATTAGGATCATATGGAAGACGTGCATCATGTGCTTTTGTATAACCATTTACACCTGGTGCAGTAATGATGCCTGCTGGAAAACTCTGGCCTCTCATTACTTTATCTTTAATAGCATCCATATCGAGAGCTTGATACATAGCTTGACGAACTCTCTTATCTGCGAAAGGATTTTTACCTTTAATGTTAGATGAACTTAGTTCAGCAGAACCTTGATCTAGACCAAAAAAGATTGTTCTATTTTGAGCTACTTGACTAATTTGATGGTCAGCAGAAGCTGCAATTCGATCTAAGTCTTGAACAGGAACGACATTGGTGTAATCAATTTCACCTGATAAAAGAGCTGCAATTCTTGTAGCATCATTTTTAATAGGTAGTAATTCAATCTTATCAATATTAAATTGATTTTGATCACCCCACCAATTTTGGTTTCTCTCAAACACAGTTCTTACGTCTTGCTCTCTAAAAGTTATTGCAAATGGGACCTGTGCCATTAGCAGCGGAAGCACACTTAGATGTTTCTCCAGCATCCCAGTTATATGAAAGCTCACAAACCCATTTCCTTAGACCAAGACTCTGACATTACAAAAATTTGAACTAATTGGTTTAATAAAATAGGGTTTGGTCCTTCAGTCTTGATTTGAACAGTTAAATCATCTAGAGCTGTTGCGGAAGTGATACTCTTGATTAAATCAACCATATCTGAAGGAGCTGTTTTAGCTCTATTAATACTAAATGCTACATCTGCAGCTGTTAAATCTGAACCATCATGAAACTTAACACCATCACGAAGATTAAATACCCAAGTCTCAGGATCGACTGCTTCCCATGAAGTAGCTAATTGTGGGACGATATTCATATTAATATCGTGCGTTACGAGTCCCTCATATACTTGTCTAGAAACCATATGAGTTGGACCTTCGTTTTGCGCATGTGGATCTAATGTCAATGAGTCACCAGGCATAGACCACTTAATTGTGTTAGCCAATAATGGTGAAGCAAAACCTACTAGAAACAATGACAAAACAATAGAAAGTTTGTTTTTCATGTTTTTTTTCCTCCCAGAATAAAGTCGTTAGAATACCTCTTATAAAAAGGATTTTCAATCAATCTAGAATAAAGAATAAGCGCTGGTCTTTAAAAACATTATTAATTAAATTGCATCTTATAGAGAAAGTATATGAATACCCGATTTAAAAAAATTTATAAAGTTCTTGAGAATAACAATCTAGATGCCATTGCATTAATTCCAGGATCTAATTTTAAATATTTAACTGACGGTAGTTTTCCTTTAATGGAAAGACCCTACATTGCTCATAATTACTAAAGATAAAAATGTAGCTATTCTTCCTAGTCTAGAAGTGGATAGTTTTAATCTATTAAAGCTTAATGCAAAATGTAATTAGTTGGCATGATAAAGAAGGATTTAATCAAGCCTTTAAAGAAGCAAGTAAAATTTTAGGCAACATCAAAAATATTGGAGTTGAAGGACAAATGATTAGATTTTTTGAAACACAAGCCTTTAAAGAAAATTTTAAAGAAATTGAAATTATTAATTCTCATAAAGAGATATCTTCAATTCAATTAATAAAGAGGAAATGAAATTAATATTTTATTAGAGGCGATTAAAATTTCAGAAAAATCATTAGAAAATACATTGAATTACATAAATTGGAATGAGGAGTTACAAATAAAAAAATTTCTAATTAAAAGGGGCTATATAAAAATGGTGCCGAGGGTTTATCTTTTGATCCTATAGTTCTTACAGGAAAAACCCCTGCCATTCCTCATGGGCACTCCTCTAATCAAAATACAATTAAACATGGTGAACTTTTTATTTGATTTTGGAGCTACAGTTAAAGGCTATAAAGCAGATATTACGAGAACTTTTTTATGATTGAAACAGACGAATACCAAGAAAAGCATATGAAACAGTAGAAGCTAATGAAATAGGAATTCAAAAATCAAAGATGCCTAATACTTGCATGATGTGGATAATGAAACCACATTAATTTTAGAAAATAGTGATTATAAGGGATTTATTGTTCATAAAACTGGTCATGGACTTGGTTTAGATGTTCACGAAGATCCTATATTGTTAGAGGAAATAAACATCGTTAGAGGAAGGAATGGTTTTTAACTGTCGAACCAGGTTTATATATTCCAGAAAATTTGGAATAAGAATAGAAGATGATGTTTTGATAATTTAATAATCAACCAAGAGTTTTTAACAGTTTTCCTAAAGAGCTAAGAATAATCAATAACGAATAAGAATTTTTTGTTAGATTTTTGATGATGGTTATAAAGAACCATCTTGTATCATATTTTAAAAATATCTGTACTAACTTTGTTCATTATCTAGAAAAGCAACTGCTGAAGCCGCAAAGCATTCTACTTCTTTTAATGCGTGTTGATGATCATCATTATGAATAGGAACTAACGATTTTTTTAGATTTATTTAATGTAGCAGCATACCTGCATCAAAAGCAGCATTCCATTGTTTATATTTTTCACCAAATTTAACGATAACTATATCGCAATCTTCGATAGATTTTTTTGTCAGAATTGAATTAATATTGGCCCCTTTATTATCTTTCCAAAAATTTTTATCTTCATTTCCAAGAATTTCTATTCCACAATTGTCAGAGTTTTCATGGTTCGTTACTGGTGAAGTAAATTGAATATCTAGTTTCGCAGAATTACACATCTCTGCTAACTCTCTCTCCAATTAGTATGAATTTCACCAGCTAAATATACTTTAATCATTTTATAAAAATGGTGAGCCCAGCAGGATTCGAACCTGCGACACCCTGATTAAAAGTCAGGTGCTCTACCGGCTGAGCTATGGGCCCGTGTAGAAAATGTGAACATTTCAAATTTTTGAGAAGAAATCAAGAACTGGTTTTGGGACACTTTTAGATATATCCCCACCCAGGCTATGTATCTCTTTAATGAATCTAGAAGAAATAAAATGATATTTCTCAGAAGACATTAAAAAGATAGTCTCAATTTCGTTATCAATAGATCTGTTCATGCCTGTCATTAAAAACTCATATTCAAAGTCTGAAACAGCTCTTAAACCTCTAATAATAACAGATGCTTTTTTAGCTTTAACATAATGCACTAAAAGATTATCAAATTTTTCAATTGCTATTTTTTTTTGATCTTCCGGTGGAAGATTTTTAATTGTAGCTTCAATAAGGTTTAAACGGTCATCAATATTAATAAAATGGTTTTTGGATTTATTATCAGAAACAGCAACAATAAGCGTATCGACTACATTTAAACTTCTTTGAATTATATCAAGATGACCAAAAGTGATTGGATCAAAAGAACCTGGATAAATTCCAATTTTACTCATTTTAATCTTCTAACCTCGCGGACAGAAACAATCTTTTCTTTGCTATCAACTTTAAAGACAGATACTCCCTGAGATACTCTGCCAACTACTCGAATGTTTTCTCCAACATTACAACGTAATAATTTACCAGAGTCAGAAATTAAAGCTATATTATCATCTAAATTTACCTTTAAAGATTGAACTACCCTTCCATTTTTTGGAGTAATAGTAATATTAGTAACGCCTGAACCCCCTCTGTTAGTAATTCTGTATTCGTATGCAGAGCTTAATTTGCCATAACCATTTTCTGTGATCGATAAAAGATACTCTTCGTTTTCTGCTAATTCTTGAAATTTCTTATTCATTTTTGAGGAATCTTTTTTAGCTTCATTTTTTGCTTTTAAATAAGACTCTCTTACATCTATAGAAATTTTATTATGAAGAAGACTGCAAATAGATACAACTTTATCGTCTTTCGCTAATTTAATTCCTCTAACACCAGCTGAACCTAAACCAGAAAACTCTCTTAAATCCTTTGTGGCAAATCGGATAGATTTACCATTAGTCGTTGCTAATTGAACATCGTCATTTTCAATAACAGAAATAACACCAATTAAACGATCGCCTGTTTTAAGTTTAATCGCTGTTTTACCAGAGCGAGCTAACTTTCGAGTACCACTCATCGCGACATCTTTTAATTTATTTTTTCTAATGTTTCCTAGGCTTGTGGCAAAAACTAAATTATAATTTTCAAAATCACCAATATCTTTCGGCAAAGTAAGAATGGAAGAAATTTTTTCATTTTTTGATATTGGAATTAAATTTACTATCGCCTTACCTCTTGAGGTTGGCGTTCCTGCCGGAAGCTCATAAGCTTTCATTGAATAAACTTTACCCACGGAGGTGAAAAATAAGATTGTATCTCTAGTAGTAGCGGCAAATACTTGTTCTAAGAAATCTTCATCGCGTGTAGTCATGGCATTCTTTCCTTTTCCTCCTCTTTTTGAACTTTATAGGAGGATTTAGTACTCGTTTGATGTACCCTTGATGAGAAACTGTGACTACAACATCTTCTTCAATTATTAAATCTTCTGTATCTACTTCTTCAATATCATGTTTTTGAATTTCAGTTTTACGAGGAGTAGCAAAATTATCTTTAATTTCATTTAACTCATCTTTTAAGACTTTTAATAATTGCTTATCTGAATTTAGAATTTTTAGATAACTATTAATATCATCGACTAAAGATTTTAAATTATTAAACAAATCATCCCTTTCAAGGGCGGTTAACTTTTGTAATCTTAACTCAAGTATCGCTTTTGCTTGTTCTTCATCTAGTAAAATTTTAGAAGATGAAGATTTAAAAGAAGGATTAATTAACTTTATGTACTGAGTAATATTTGATTTAGCTGTCCATTTTGTTGATAGTAATTTTTGCTTCGCCTCAGCTGGAGTTTTAGATTTTTTAATTAAATCAATTACAGCATCAATATTGTTAACGGCTATAGAGAGACCTATTAATATATTTGCTTTTTCTCTTGCTTTATTAAGCTTATAGACTGTTCTTTTTGTAATAACGTCTTTTCTAAAATCAATAAAATGAGAAAGGCCATCTCTTAAATTAAGGGTTAAAGGTTTAGTCTCTTTTAATGCTAGCATATTACTGCTAAATGAAGTTTTTAAGGGTGTGTATTGAAATAGTTGATTTTTAATAATTTCAACTACAGCAGAAGATTTCAATTCTATTACAATTCGAACACCTTCTTTGTTAGACTCATCTCTAATATCATTAATACCTTCAATGGTTTTGTTATTAACAACATCAGCAATTCTTTCTAAAAGTTTAGATTTATTTTGTAAGTATGGGATTTCAGTAATGACAATCGCATTTCTAGTTTTAATTTTCTCTTCATGAAGTTTGGAAAGAACGGTTACACTCCCTCTTCCAGTTTCATACATCGAATTAAGACCTGCAGTTCCTGAAATAATTCCACCCGTTGGAAAATCTGGACCTTTGACAATTTTATGCAATTGTTTTGATGTACTATCAGGTTCATCAACAAGAAGTAATGTTGCGTCTATGATTTCACCTAAATTATGGGGAGGAATGTTTGTAGCCATACCAACAGCAATACCACTTGCACCATTGACAAAAATATTAGGAAATCGTGAAGGTAAAACTTTTGGCTCATTTAATGTTTCATCATAATTAGGTCTTAGTTGAACAGTGTCATATTCTAACTCTTCGAGCATGAAAGAAGATACTTTATCAAGACGAGCTTCTGTATAACGCATCGCAGCTGCAGGATCGCCGTCCATGGAGCCATAGTTACCTTGACCATCTATTAAAGGTAATCGCATAGTAAAATCTTGAGCCATACGTACCATAGACTCGTAAATTGCTGAGTCGCCATGAGGGTGGTATTTACCCATAACATCACCAACTATTCTTGCAGATTTTTTATAAGGCTTGTTATGATGATATGAAGACTCATACATTGAATATAAAATTCTTCGATGAACAGGTTTTAAACCATCTCTGATATCAGGGAGCGCTCTGGATACAATAACGCTCATCGCATAGTCTAAATAACTTTTTTCTAATTCATCTGTGATATCAATATTTGGATAAACTTTATCGTCTAATACGTCTAACTGTTTTGATTTAGTTTTTTTCTTTTTAGCCAATGTTTAAATTATTTAAAAAGGTATATCATCATCAAGCTGTTCAGCGGTTGAGTTATCAGATCCGCCAAGAGCTTCATCAGCAGCTGAATCAATTTGACTAGAGTTATCATCGGATATTGCTGACTGTGATCTAGAGTCTAACATGGTAAGAACACCAGAATAATTTGGAATGACTACTTCAGTTGTATATTTATCGACTCCATTATTATCAGTCCACTTGCGAGTCTGTAATTGGCCCTCAACATATACTTTTGATCCCTTTCGAAGATATTTTTCACAGACATCTGCTAGTTTATCATTAAAAACAACTACACGATGCCATTCGGTTTTATCCTCAAGTTGTTGGGTTTCTTTATTTCTATATTTGGTTGAAGTAGCTATTGAAAAGCTAGCCAATCTAGAGCCTGCTGAGGTGGCGCGAATATCAGGGTCTTTGCCTAAGTTACCGAGAAGAATTACTTTATTTACTGATCCAGCCATGATTATTTTAATTAAAAGATAATAGTAATATATATTAATTCAGCTTTTATTGATACCAAATTTATGGAAAATCCCTCTCCTTTAACTCACATCATTGTTCACAATGCATATGAACATAATTTAAAAAACTTAAATCTAAGTTTGCCAAAAAATAAATTAGTGGTAATTACCGGAGTGAGTGGATCTGGTAAATCAACTTTGGCTTTCGATACAATTTATGCAGAAGGACAAAGAAAGTACATCGAATCACTAAGCGCTTATGCAAGACAATTTCTAGATATGATGGACAAACCAAAGGTAGATAAAATTGAAGGTTTGTCTCCTGCTATTTCTATTGACCAAAAAACTACAAGCAAAAATCCAAGATCTACTGTCGGAACTGTTACTGAAATTTATGATTATTTAAGAGTGCTTTTTGCAAGAGTTGGTACTCCCTACTCGCCTACAACTGGGAAACCCATAGTGGGATTAACTAGTTCTGAGATAATTGATGAGGTTGTTTCTAAATTTAGTAAGAAAAAAATTATGATCATGATGCCACTTATTAAAGGTAGAAAAGGAGAGTACAAAAAATTATTTGATGAATATTTCAAAAAAGGATACGAGCGTTTTTATGTTAATGAAAAAATATATCAAAAGAATGAAATACCTGAATTAAGTAAAAATTTTAAACATTCGATAAGTGTCATTATTGACAGAGTCATACCTAGTGAAGAAAATCGTGATCGATTAGCAAACAGTATCGAAATTTGCCTCAATGAAAGTAGTGGCAATGTTGAAGTTTATGATCTTGAAAGTGAAAAGTTAATAAGTCTATCTAATAAATTTATGTGCCCAGTCAGTGGATTTAGTATAGACGAAATAGAACCAAGACTATTTAGTTTTAATAATCCTTACGGGGCTTGTAGTGATTGTGACGGCTTAGGAGAAGTAGATGCTTTTGACGAAGATCTTCTCATTCCTGATAAAAATTTAAGTATTAATGAAGGTGCTATTAATTATTGGTCAGAAAAAGCTCAAAGTAAAATACATCCAAAATTAAAGAAACTATTTCAGAAAAAATAATTATAAAGATGTCATATGGTCTAAGCTTCCTAAAACTTTTCAAAATGAAGTTTTATATGGAGGTAGGAGCTTTGATGGTCTTATTAACATTATGGATGACATCTATGATGGTACTTCAAGTTGGTGGAGACAGTGGGAACTTGAAAAATTTAGAAATTCTAAAACGTGCCAATCTTGTCAGGGTAATAGATTAAATGAAAAAGCTTTATGTATCAAAATTGATCAAATTAATATTAGTGAACTAACACATTTAAGTATTAACAAATCCCTAAATTGGATTAATAATTTTGAAAAATCATTATCAGATCAAAAAAAATTAATTGCCGCTCCTCTTAAAAAAGAAATTTTTTCAAGATTAAATTTTTTAAATGAAGTTGGATTAAACTATCTTAGTTTATCCAGAAAAAGTTCAACATTATCTGGTGGTGAGTCCCAACGAATAAGATTAGCTAGTCAAATAGGCTCTGGTTTAACGGGTGTGACTTATGTTTTAGATGAACCCTCTATAGGTCTACATCAAAGAGATAATCAAAAGCTTATCAATACATTAAAAAATTTAAGAGATCTTGGTAATACAATAATAGTAGTAGAACACGATGAAGATATTATTAGGGAGGCTGATTACGTTGTCGATATTGGAAAAAATGCTGGTATTAAAGGAGGCTCAATTGTATCCGAGGGATCCTTTCAAAAAATCCTACATAACAAAGATAGTCTTACAAGTGGGTATATAAATGGAATTATCAGTCGTTATCCTCAACCTATAAATAAAAATGGTAAAAAAGGATTTATTCAAATTTCTAAAGCTAACGGTAACAACCTTAAAAATGTAAGTGTAAAATTTCCACTTGGAAAATTTATAAGTGTAACAGGTGTTTCTGGAAGTGGAAAATCTACATTAATTAATGAAACATTATACGGCGCTGCAAATAATAGAATATATGAAAAAATAATTAAAACACTTCCTTATGAAAATATTAGTGGAATTGAAAATATTGATAAAGTAATAAACATTGATCAATCACCAATTGGGAGAACACCTCGTTCTAATCCTGCTACATATGTTGGTTTATTTACCCCTATTAGAGAATGGTTTGCGAATTTACCTGAGGCCAAAGTAAAAGGTTTTAAACCTGGTAGGTTTTCATTTAATGTTAAAGGAGGGAGATGTGAGAGTTGTGAAGGTGACGGTCTTAAAAAAATTGAAATGCATTTTTTAGCTCCAGTTTATGTTAAATGTGAAGTATGTAATGGGAAAAGATACAATAAAGAAACTTTATCAGTACAATTTAAGTCTAAAAATATTAGCGATATTTTATCTATGACTGTCGATGATGCTTGTGAATTTTTTGAAACAAATCCTCAGGTATTCTCTAAATTAAAAACACTTCAAAATGTTGGTCTTGGCTATATTTCTATTGGGCAAGCAGCCACTACCCTTTCCGGAGGCGAGGCTCAAAGGATAAAATTATCAAAAGAATTATCAAAAAGACAAACTGGAAAAACCTTATATATTTTAGACGAGCCTACTACTGGTTTGCACTTTGATGATATTAAAAAATTATTAGAAATTTTACATAAACTTGTTTCTTATGGAAATACAGTAATAGTAATTGAACATAATTTAGATGTTATAAATACTAGCGATTGGATAATTGACCTTGGCCCAGAAGGAGGAGATCAAGGAGGAAGCATTCTCTTTGAAGGGTTAACTAAAGATTTAATTAAATTAAATAATAACCAAACAGGCCATTTTTTTAAAAAAATATCAAGAGTCTCTGGCTCTAAGTACAGCCTCATAATTAAAATCGCCTACTATACCCAAAGCTAAAAATAAAGAGGAATAAGTTCCAATACATACACCAAAAATAAATACGATAGGCATTTCAGTTAAATTAACTGGAGCCAGTATCACTAAACAAATAAGAGCTAATATTGTAGTGAAACTGGTTAATATTGTTCTTCTAAGATTTAACTTTATAGATTTATTAACGTTATCGGAAAAAGAGTCTTTATTATCTTCATCAGAAGTTATGGTTCTTAATCGATCAAAAAGAACAATAGTATCATTAATACTATAACCAGCAATTAACAAAAGAGCTGCGATCATGGTTAAATTAAACTCAATATTAAACAAAGACATAAAACCAATTGCGATGAAAACATCATGTAATAATGCAAAAATGCCTGAAGCTGCAAATTGCCAATCAAACCTAATCCAAATATAAAAAGCGATAACTAATAAGGATGAAGCCATGGCGTATAATGAATTTTTAATTAATTCATCACTAAAAGTAGGTTCGATATACTCTGAGATTAAAACTTCCATCTCTGGATGATCTTTAATTAATTGAATAATTTCCTCAATAAACGAGGCATTATCATCACCTGTTTCAATTCTAATTGTATAAACATCACTGCCAATTTCTTTTTTTACAATTATTTCACGATCTCTATTAATGTCTTGGAAAACATTTAAAATTTGATCATTAGATAAATTAGTTCTGACTTCAAAATTTAACCCACCCTTAAAATCAATACCTAAATTAAGACCTTTAAAAAAAATAATAATAACAGTCAGAATAATTAATGCTGATGAGGCTAGATATGATTTATTCTTATATGAGTAAAAATTTATCATTTATTCAATCCTAAATACTTTTCTGAAGTGATATTTATAAAAAACTTTAAAACTACATAAGTAACAATTAAAGAAGAAATAATACCAATAATTAAAGAGATTGAAAAACCCCTAATAGGTCCAAAACCAAAAGCAAAAAGAAATATTGCTGCAAATAATGTTGTTAAATTTGAGTCAAGTATTGTTACATAAGCAGAGTTGAAGCCCTCATGTTTTGGATTTTCAGTACTATTTTTAAAATTTTCTCTTATTCTCTCAAAAACTAAAACATTTGCATCAACACACATACCTATAGTTAAAACAATTCCTATTACACCAGGTAATGTAAGAGTAGTATTCAATAAAGTCATGAAAGCAAATAGTAAGCCAAGACAACTAACAATAGTAAGAGTTGTAAATAATCCTGATACTTTGTAATAGGCGATCATAAATAAAGTAATGGCTATCAATGCTATTAAGGATGCATATATTCCTTTTTGCACACCCTCCCTTCCCAAAGTAGGACCTACTTGTTTTTCTTGAATAATTTTTATTTCAGTAGGAAGAGAACCAGATTTAAGGATTATTGCTAAATTATTTGCAGATTCATTTGTGAAATTTCCAGAAATTTGTCCACTCCCTCCTGTAATAGCTTCTCTAATGACAGGTGCTGTAATAAGGCCTCCGTCCAAAACAATAGCAAATCTAGATCCAACATTTTCTGAAGTCATTTTAGCAAAAAGATCTGAACCTTCCTTATTGAAAGAAAAAGCAACAACAGGTTCGTTTTGATTGTATTGAAGAGAGGCATCTTGAATATAATCCCTGTTAAATTTGGAATTTCTTGAACTCGAACTTCTTCTCCTGTTTCCTCATTAAGAAACACTTTTGAATTAACCAATGTTGTTTTTTCAATATGCAAAGTAAGTTTTGCAGTTTTAGAAATCACATCTTTTACGTTATTGTCTAAATCTCCAGGAATTTCTAATAATATTTTATTAAGACCTACTTTTTGAATAGATAATTCTTTATTTCCGAGGAAATCTACTCTCGATCTGACAATCTCAACTGCATTGAGTGTCATTTCTGATAAAGATTGATTGAAATTTTGTTCCAGTATTTCCAAATAAATTCCATCATCGGATCGATCGACTACTTCGAAACCGAGAGATTGGACAACTATGTTATTCAAATTCGCAATATTTTGACCTGATGGGACAAATATTCGATCTTGGGATATTTCAGATTGAAGATTATAAGAATTTTCTAAAACCTGAATTGTTTTAATTAATAAATTTTGTTTAAATTCGTTTTCATTAAGTTCTAATAAATAAGAATAGCCCCTTGGATGTCTAGACCAAAGTTTATTTTAAAGTCTGAATTTTTAGAGTTAAAGTTAGGTTGGATAAAATAAAAACAAAAACCTACAAGCAATAAAGAAAGCCAAAATCTCCACTGCTTCAAAAAGTCATTTAATTATTATATTAATAAAATAATAGATTATTTCGCTGCTATATCAGCAACCATACCCTTTGCAACTTTAACATTAACATTGTCTGCAATTTCAACAGATAATGTTCCATCATCATTGACATAATGAATATTTCCAATAATTCCACCTTGGGTTACGATACGATCACCCTTTTTAAGGTTAGCTATCATGTTTTTATGATCTTTTAATTTTTTTTGTTGAGGTCGGATAAGTAAAAAATAAAAAACTACAAATATAAGAAGTAAGGGTAAAATTCCTGCAAGTTGTTCCATAATATAAATCCTTTAAATATGTAAAATTAGGGAATAAAATCTCACAATCAATAACTAAGTCAATAAAAAATTGGAAAATAAGACATTACTTTACTGGAATAGTTTTAAAAAAAACATAGAAGAGGTAGCTTTTAATAAAGTATTAGACTTAAATTTACTTTATGGCCTGGATCGGCAAAAAAATTTAATTCAGGAGAATACTAAAAATTTCATCGATGGTTTATCATATAATCATGCACTACTATGGGGAGTGCGAGGTAGTGGAAAAAGTAGTTTAATAAGAGGAATTGTTCAAAAATTTGCTAGTGAACATGATAACTTTGTTACACTAGAAGTTAATTCTGATGATATTTCTGATTTATCAAATATCTTTATTAATTTCGAATTTAAGAAAAATATAATTTTATTTATTGATGATCTTTCGTTTGAACAAAATGACAGAAGATATATTCAATTTAAATCATTCTTAGAAGGTTCTTTCTCTAATTCGAAATATAATTTTCTAGTTTATGTCACAAGTAATCGACGTCATTTAATGAAAAGAGATATGATTGATAATGAAAGATCATCGGCTATATCTCAAGATGAGGGAGTAGAAGAAAAAGTTTCATTATCTGATCGCTTTGGTTTATGGGTAAGTTTTCATAATTTAAGCAAAGATGATTTTATCATGATAGTCAAAAACTACTTCGACCATTATAAATTACAATTTAACAATGATATTGAAGATCTGGCTATAAAATGGATATTTGCTAGAGGTAATCGTACAGGACGTTCTGCCTACCAATTTTTTAAAGATTATTGCGCCAAAAATAAAATTAAGATTTCTTAATTACTTTAATATTTCCCATGTAGGGTAATAAAACTTCTGGGACAGTAATTGAACCATCTTCATTTTGATAATTTTCCAAAACGGCAATCAATGTTCTACCAACAGCCAGACCTGATCCATTAAGTGTATGTACAAATTTATTTTGCTCATCTGATTTGTATCTCGCATTCATTCTTCTAGCTTGAAAGGATCGGCAATTACTACATGATGAAATTTCTCTATACTTGCCCTCACCAGGTAACCAAACTTCAATATCATAAGTTTTTTCTGCAGAAAAACCCATATCACCAGAAGAGAGTAGCATAACTTGATATGAAATTTTTAAATCATCTAGAATAGAGGTTGCGCAATTCAACATTCTTTCTAATTCCTCTTCGGAGTTTTCTTCTGAAGTGATACTTACTAATTCAACCTTAGAAAATTGATGCTGTCTGATCATTCCTCTTGTATCTCTACCAGCTGCACCAGCTTCTGATCGATAACAGGGTGTCCAAGCCGTAAGTCTTTGAGGTAAGGTTTTTTCTGAAACAATTGTATCTAACACTAAATTAGTCAGTGGAACTTCGGCTGTTGGAATTAACCAATGGTCGGTATTAGTTTTAAATAAATCTTCTGAAAATTTCGGCAACTGGCCAGTTCCATATGCAGCTGCATCTCTCACTAAATTTGGAGGAATTATTTCAGTATATCCAAACTCTCCTGTATGTTTATCTAACATGAAATTAGCTATAGCTCTTTCAAGACGAGCTAAATGATTTTTTACATAAACAAAACGAGTACCAGAAACCTTGCCAGCTTGATCAAAATCAAGCATACCTAATTCTTCACCAAGTTCAAAATGGGGTTTTGGTTTAAAATTATAATTCCGGATATCGCCTACTTTTTTTATAATTTTATTACTTTGCTCATCCTCACCTACAGGAACATCTGGGTGTGGTATATTTGGTAGAGACGATAATAAGCTTTTCAATTTAGAGTCAATTTCTGAAATTTCTTTTTCGTACTGTTCAATTTCATTTTTAATAATTTGTACTTTTTTTTGCAGAGACTCCTTTTCTTCATTATTAAGCTTAGAAAATTCTGATGAAAGATTTTTTCTTTCAGACCGAAGATCTTGTGATTTCGTTAGTAATTCCCTCTTTTTTGTATCTAAATCTAAGATGAGTTGAGATTGAGGCTCTAAAAACCTTTTTTTAAGGCCTTCATCAAACTGTGTTGGGTTTTCTCTTATAAAATTAATATCATGCATTAATCAACGTCTTCTTCGGTTTGTTCATTCTTCTTTTTTTTAGCTAAAAACCTAGAAATAAGAATAGATACTTCATATAAAATAATAACAGGTAAAGCTAGAGAAATTTGAGAAAAGGGATCTGGAGGTGTAATGATAGCAGCAAAAACAAATGACAATACAATTGCATATTTTCTAAAAGATACTAATTGCTGGATAGATAAAACACCAAATCGTACAAGTAAAAGTAAGATGACTGGTAATTGAAAAGCAAGACCAAAAGCAAATATAAATGTCATCATTAAAGATAAATATTCATTCATTTTAGCCTGAAGAGTTATATTAATGCCTTCAGCTTGGGCTGATTGAAAACTCAAAAAAAACTTCCAAGCTATGGGCGAAATTACATAATAAACAACAGCGGCCCCCAATAAAAAAAGAAAAGGAATAGCTATTAAAGTTGGTAATGAAATTTGTTTTTCTTTTTTGAGTAATCCTGGAGCAACAAAGGACCAAATTTGAATAGAAAGAAAAGGAAAAGAAATAAATGCTGCTGTAAAAAATGCTACTTTTACATTAGTCAAAAATGCCTCTTGTAACGCAGTATAAATCAATCCATTTCCATCTGGTAGAATAGAGGTTAGAGGCTTAGCGAGAAATTCAAAAATAGACTGAGAAAAATAAAAAGATATTACGAATGTAATAATGAAAAATATAATGGAATACATTAATTTTTGACGAAGTTCTTTGATATGATCAAAGAAATTCATTGATGAATGTTCTACTTCACTCATTTATTTTTTTCATCCATAATTTCTTTATTACTTTTATCTATAAATTCATCCAGTTCTTTACCGTCTTTGATAATAGACTCTTTAGTATCAAGAATTTCTTTTTTGATATCTTTTACTTCGTCTAAGTTAGTTAATTCATCAACTGTTGAAGTAAATTCTTTAGACATTTTCCTAATACCAGAAGTCATACCTTTAATGAAACGAATAACAGTTGGAATTTCTTTAGGGCCTACAACAACAATAGTTATAATTAGGATGATGGATATCTCCATCCAACCTAAAGAAAACATTACTGATCCTTATTTGAAGAGTCTTTATCAGAGTCGGAGGCAGAAGCATTGTCTTCATCGGACATGTTCTTTTTGAATGATTTAATTCCTTTAGCCATATCGCCCATTAAAGTTGGAATTTTGCCCTTTCCAAACAAAAGAAGGACAATAATTAAAACAATTATCCAATGCCAAATACTAAATGCACCCATATATTCCTTATATAATATAATTTGTTAATTATCTAGGAAAAATAAATACGTGATCCTCATCTAAAGTAACAGAAACAGAACTAGCTGCCGGAGGTAAAAAATTTCCCATTACCCTGCTATGAATATGATGTTTATTATTTTTTTCATCATTTACGGTCATGTGAATAATAGCACTGTTACCTAAAAATTTTGAGTCAACAACAACTCCAGAATTAGGATTAAGTAAGGGAGATTTTTCTAAGTTTAATTTTATTGCCTCAGGTCTAACTACTACATCTACATCTTGATTATTAGATAAATTAGATGTTTTGATTCTACCAAGAGGAGTGAGACAAGTATTATCTTCAACTTTGGATTGAAAAATATTTGTTTCACCAAATAAAGAGGCAACATAAAGATTGGATGGTTTGAAATATATATCATGTGGAGTTCCTATTTGAATTAATTTACCTTTTTCCATTACTAAAATAGCATCACTTAAGAACATGGCCTCCTCAGCATTATGAGTAACCACTATAGCTGATGACTCCAAACTATTAATCAAATGCAAAGTATCATCGATTATTTCTCTCTTTAAATTTATATCTAAATCAGAAAAGGGTTCATCTAATAACAAAAGTTTTGGTTGAACTGCAATAGAACGAGCTAAAGCAACTCTTTGTTGTTCTCCCCCACTCAGAGAATGTGGATATTTTTCTAAAAAATTTTCAACTTTTGCTAGATGAATAACTTGATCTATTAATTGTTTTTTATTTGATTTAGAACCAGCAGCAAAACTTACATTTTCCAAAACAGTCATATGAGGAAACAAAGCAAAATCTTGAAACACATAAGAGATTGGTCTTTTTTCAGGTGGAACGTTTAAATTTTTATTAGCTACTAAAGACTTTTCTAAAAAAATTTCACCTTTTTGTATTTGTTCTAAACCTGCAATAAGACGTATCAAAGTTGTTTTCCCACAACCTGAAGGACCCAATACAGAAACAATAGAATTATTTTCTATTGAAAAATTTAAGTTGGTAAGTGCCTCTTTCTCTCCAAAAGAATGAGAGAGTTGTTTTACATCAAGTATCATTATTTTGACTTAATTGGCTTTGAGAAAATTCATCTAAATTTTCTTCATTAGTTTCCTCTTCATCTACAAAAGCTTCATCTTTATTTAAATCATCATTGATTTCTTGAATATTCATTGAAGCAAAATTATCGTTTAGTAAACCAGAACTTTTCATTTCTTCTATCCCTGGAAGATTGTCTAACGTGCCTAAACCAAAATGTAATAAAAAATCATCTGTCGTTTCCCAAATATGGGTCGACCAGGTACCTCTTTTCTTCCACCAGGAGCTATCCATCCCAACTCCATAAGTTGATCAAATATACCTTGACCAACTACTACTCCACGAATGCTTTCTATTTCAGCTTTAGTAATAGGTTGGTGATATACGATGATTGCTAGTGTCTCAATTGCTTGTTTAGAAAGTCTCTTTTGAACTTCTCTTTTTTCATGAAAAATTTCACTCACTTCAGCGTTTGTTAAAAAAATCCATCCCCTATTAATTTTTTTTAAATTAATACCTCGATGATGATAAGCAGCCTCTAAATTAGACATCACTTCAGAGATATCCTCATGAATATCTAATCTTTTTTTTATCTCATTTTCAGATACGGGTTTACTAGAAGCAAAAATTAAAGCTTCTATTTTTTGGGAAGTTTCACTCATGTTTTTTTAAATATATATCAGAAAAAGGCTTTGATTGCCTAATATCAATCTGTTTAGCTTCATCTTTATCTTTTTTGGCCATATGCAAACTTGCATTAAAAGTGCTTGAATAAAATGATTTATTCATAATTTCTGATTGTAGATTATCAGGAAGTAAACTTTTCAAAGAGAACCAATCAGAATTAGATGCTATTTTTTTATTAATTACGTTTTGACCATCTTTGATTGTAAATAATTTAGAAGAGGAAAACTTTAACGTGTATTGTTGATTTCTTCTATGAATATCAGCATATGCTTTTAGTAAGTCAATCAGTTTATCTTTAATAATAAAATTTTTTTCTACTTTGAGCTTATGTTTATAGGTGCTGGAAAAAAATTGTTGTTTATATTGAGGTAATTCAAAAAGCAATTTACTATTTTTATGAACTAATTCTAAAATTGTTAATCTATTAGTTAAAAACTTAGTTACTTTTTTTACATCTTCTTCTTTATCTTTATTAACTAGAAATTTTGATTTTAAAAAAACCATTATTGAGGCCATCAATAAATATTCAGAAGCTATTTCTATGCTTACTTTTTTAGATCTTCAATGAAAGCTATGTATTGATTACATAATTCAAGAATAGGAAGATTTTTTAAATCGTATTTATTTTTATGAACTAGCTCTAAAAGTACGTCAAGAGGACCATTATAATCCTTAATTTCAATATTGAGATTAGATTCCATAGAGTTTGATCAATTCATTATACAAATCATGATATTGAATAATATTAATAGATTTAAGATCAGCTTTTCTTTTAGTTTTTTTATTTTCAACAAATTTTTATATCGACTAGTGACTTGGAAAGACTTAATCACCTCAAAATATCTTTTCCAATCAGAGCTACAATCAAGGAATATATCTATACCAGCATGATTGCATTTGATTATGCTTCATTTATATCGTATTGATTTGCCTTCATGGTCATGTCGTCACTCATAATTAGTCCCTTAAACTTAATTTGTTGACGAATAATATTATGAATAATTTTCTTTGAATAAGTCGCCATATTTTCTATATCCCATTTGTCATATCTTATATGTGCTGTCATCGCATATGGGAGATGCCTGAAATGATGAAATAACTTTAATTGATTTTTCAATGTTTTAAGTGAAGAGCTCACTGTGGGAAGTGATAAATGTGAGTCTTTTGAAGTTAATCCATGGCCTGGTATATGTTTCATAACTGGAGTAATGCCCAAAGATATTGAAGTTTTAACAAAAATTTCGTTCAATTTGATACTAGTATCTAAGTCACTCCCAAATGTTCTCTTTTTAATCATTTGAATAGTTTTTGAATTTGGAATGTCCAAAACAGGAATAGTATTAATATCAAATCCCAATTCATTAAGGTGATAACTAGTAATAAAAGACTTTAAATAAACTAGTTGTTTGGCTAATGACGGATATCTTAAATATATTTTATAATAGTCAAAATTATCTAAAAAATTAAACTCTTTTATTTTAGAAAAACGATTTACTATTCCACCTTCTTGATCAATTAAAATATAAATTTTTGGATGAAGATTTTTTATAGTTTTAATAAGTTTTTTGGTTTGATTAAAATTTAAAATATTTCTTTTAAAAAGAATAATTCCAAAAGGCTTATATTTTTTTATATTTTCTCTCTCAAATTTTGAAATTTTAGATGACTTAATTGAAATAATAAGAGGAAAGCTCATTTTATAAAATCAAAACTATCTGGTTCTATAGTTATAAAATGATCAAAAAATATATACTTCAAATAATTATCAAACAAAGCGTATGATAAAATAAAAATCAAAAAAAATATTAATAGAATAAAAATTAATTTTTTACTCACATTTTTAATTTAGGTTTGATCCCTAAAATACCTAAACCTTCAGAAATTACTAATTGATATTTTTTTAACAATGATTGAGCATCTTCAGATAAATTATCGTTATCATCTAAAAATTTTGAATTAGGATTTGATTTAGCTGATGACCATAATGAATGAAACATTGAAGCTACAGACTCTAAGTAATGAGCAATTAAATGCACTTCATTCCTTTTATAAGAATTAAACACAACTAAATCCCACTCATGTATCTTTTTTATTAAATTTTTTAATTCAAATGAAAGTTCAATATTACTCGAAATCACATTATTTGTTTTTTCTAGCACAGATTGTGATCGTGCAAATGAATATTGAATATAATAAATAGGATTTTCTTTGTTTTCTTTTTTAATCAAATCAATGTCTAAATCCATGTGAGTATCATTTTTTCGATAGCACATAAAATAGCGATAGTTTTCTATACCAATTTCTTTGACCAATTCATCTAACTCAAAGATAGTGCCTTCTCTTTTGGACATCTTTTGAATTTCATTATTTCTCTTTAAGTTAACAATTTGGCAAAAAACAACAGAAAAATTTACTTCTGGGTATAGAGAAACTAAAGCAGAAGATAGTCTTTTTAAATAACCTAAATGGTCTGCGCCCCAAATATTTATTAATTTTGAATATTGTCTTTGATATTTATCTACATGATAAGCAATATCATTAGCAAAATAAGTGGGTGTGCCATCATTTTTAGTAATAGCTCGGTCTTCGTCATCACCAAAGTTAGTTGATTTAAAAATAGTTATCTCATTATCTTTTTTTGTACCTTGGAAATCTTTAGGGTCATGGAGTTGTCCATGGTAAACAAGACCTTTTTTTTCTAGTTCTTTAATGATCTCTGGAAGAAGTTTTTTTTCAACTATTGAGGTTTCATAAGTAATTTGATCAAAATTGATTCCAGAGTCTTTTAATGTTTTTAAAGATTGGTTAACTAAATTTTCAATAGCAAAGTTAACAATTTGCAATTCTTCATCTTTAGATAGCTTGGGTGAGTCGAATATATTTTTAAAATTCTCAAAACATTTTTCTGCTAATTCTTGGATATATTCACCTTTATAAAACTGTTGATAAGGTAAATTTAAATTATGCTTTGAAGAGATATGAAAAAGAATTGAAGATAAAAATTCATTAATTTGATTTCCTGTATTATTGACATAATACTCTCTTGTCACATTATGACCATAAAATTGGTAAAGGTTTGAAAGAACGTCACCTACGATTGCGCCCCTACCATGAGCTAAATGAAGAGGACCAGTTGGATTAGCAGAAACAAATTCTATGTTGACAGATGATTGATCCTGGAAACGATTATTTTGAGAATTTAGAAGTCTGAAAAAGAACTGATCTTTTAAAAAGAAATTAATAAATCCAGGTCCCTGCCATTTCTATTTTGGAAAAATCTTGAGAAGAAAAATTATCAATAATTAATTTTGCTAAATCTGATGGTTTTTGTTTATATAATTTAGAAAATTTTAAAGCGATATTAGTTGTAAAGTCTCCTTTTTCATCAAAAAGTAGTGAAACTTCTATCTCATCTATAGATATATCGATACTAGCGTCAATCTTACTAAGGCAATCTTTTAATGAGAGTTTAATTTGATCAAGCATAATTATTATAAAAGTTTATGGCGTATTGGTCAGTCATACCACAAATATAATCAACTATAATTTGTTTTTTACTATCTTCATCCTGAATTTTAGACCTCCAAGTGTTAGGAAGTGGAGTTTGATCTTTTTCAAGAAATTTTATGATAAAAAGCAGGATTTGTTCTGCTTTAGTTCTACTTTGATATACAAAGTCAGATGTATAAAAATTTTCATATAGATATTTCTTTATTAAATTAATTTTACTTTGTGTTAACGGACTAAAGGAAACTAAAAAATTCTTCTGATTAATTACATCTTGATAAGATTTAAGATCTTTGTTTTTTAGGTTTAACTCTGTCTGGGAAATTAAATCTTTCACAAAATAATTAATGGTACTTCTTGTAAAATAGTTACGGGCAACTTTTTTATCCAGAGTTTGCATATATTCAAAATCAATAAAATCAAATAAGTCACTTAAATTAGCTATCTTTTTTATATCTAATATTTCTGCTCTAATACCGTCATCAAAATCATGAGCTATGTAGGCTATATCATCTGATAGAGAGGCAATTTGTGCTTCAAGTGAAGGATTTTTATTTAAATTGAATGAAAAGTTATTTGATAAATCATAATTAAATGAGGTTTCAACTATTTTTCCATTATGTTTAATTAAACCGTCTAAAGTCTCCCAAGTCAGATTTAAACCTTCATAGCTTATATATTTTTTTTCTAAAAGTGTGACTTGGCGATAAGATTGGAAATTATGATTAAAATTTTGATCGATTTCTTGACTAATTATATCCTCACCCACATGTCCAAAAGGACTATGACCTAAATCATGGCATAGAGCTATACATTCAGCTAAGTCTTCGTTTAAAGAAAATCGCCGACTTACAGAACGAGCTATTTGAGAAACTTCTAGTGTGTGTGTTAGACGATTTCTATAATAATCACCTTTTTCAAACATAAAGACTTGAGTTTTATCCTTTAATTTTCGAAAGGCAGTAGAATGATAAATTCGGTCCCTATCTCTCTCATAAGGAAGACGATGATCTTCATCTATTGGAAAAAGTCTTCCTTTTGAATTTTCATTTAAAGCTGATAAATTATGAAACATATGGGAAATATTAATATAACAGATAAAGCTATAAGTAAAATTCAAGAAGTACTTGCTAGTCAAGGAATGAAATACTTTAGAATTAAAGTTAAAGGAGGAGGATGTTCTGGTTTTCAATATATCTTTAAAAGTGATAATCAGCTTAATTCAGAAAAAGATATAATTTTTAACTTTAAGGACCTTCAAATACTTGTAGATAAAAATTCAATCGAATACATTGATCAAGCTGAGCTAGACTATAAAGATGAATTAATAGGTTCTAGTTTTAGTATTTCCAACCCCAATGCCAAAAATTCTTGTGGATGCGGGAGTTCCTTTAGTATCTAAATTGAAGTTTATTTCTTGGAATGTAAACTCTTTAAGAGCAAGAGAACCTTTGGTTCAAAAACTGATTGAACAAGAAAATCCTGATATTCTTTGTGTGCAAGAGCTAAAAATAGATGATGGGGAATACGTTGATAATTTTTTTACCAGCTATGATTATCAAACAATTTCTCAAACACAAAAAAGTTATAATGGGGTAAGTATTTCTATTAAAAATCAAATTAGTTTTAAAGAATTAAAACTTTCAAAATTGAATGACCACCAAGCTCGAAATAATACAGTTATTTTTGAGGATAAGAATATCGTCCTACTGAATAATTATTTTCCTAATGGAAATCCCATCGACTCAGAAAAATTTGATTTTAAAAAGCAATGGATGGATGAACTGTACAATGAGGTCAAAAATTTAAAAAAGAAATATGAAATTATTATTACTGGAGACTTTAATGTTATCCCTGAAGACGATGATGCTCATGATATCAAGAAGTATAAAAAAGATGCATTGGCTCAACCAGAGTCCCGTAAAGAATTTTATAAATATTTAAATCTAGATTTATTAGATGTATTTGAAAATCAACCAAAAAATCAAAGTTATACATTTTTTGATTATAAAACTTATAAATTTGGAAAAGAGGATGGTATTAGAATTGATTTCTTTTTAACCTCCCCCTTTTTAAAAAGCAAGGTTATGAAAGCAAAGGTATTAAAAGAGTATCGTGAAATGGAAAGACCCTCTGATCATTGTCCTATAATGATGCAGTTAAATATCTGAATAAGTTCTTTTCTCTTTTTTTCCACCAGGGTGTGTAACGGCACCTAAATATGCTGGACCAACTGTTTGAGCATATTTCCAAAGTGTTCCCGATTGAAAATGAGGCTCCCTAGGTTTCCATTTTGCTTTTCGCTGTTCAAGAGTTTCTGGTGAAACATTCAAATCAAGAGTATTTTTTTCTGCATCAATCTGAATTTCATCACCATCCTCAATTAAAGCTATAGGACCACAATCATAAGCTTCAGGGCCAACATGACCGATACAAAATCCCCGAGTACCTCCTGAAAATCGACCATCTGTAATTAAGGCAACCTCTTCACCCATACCTTGTCCATAGATAGCACTTGTTGTGGAAAGCATTTCTCTCATCCCAGGACCGCCTTTTGGACCTTCGTAACGAATAACTAAAACATTTCCTGGTTTAATTTTTCCTTCAAGCACGGCTGATAAAGCTTCTTCTTCTCGGTCAAAACAAATTGCATTACCTTTAAATTGTAATTTTTTAAGACCAGCTATTTTAACAATAGCACCTTCTGGAGCTAGTGAACCTTTTAAGCCAACAACACCACCTGTCTTGCTAATGGGATTAGAGATAGGATAGATAACATCTTGATTTTTTGGAAGCTCAACGTCTTTTACATTTTCTGCAAGTGTTTTACCTGTCACAGTTATACATGAGCCATCTATGAGTCCTCCATCAATCAAAGTTTTAATCAAAACAGGAACTCCCCCTACTTCATACAGATCTTTAGCAACATACTTACCACCAGGAGCAAGGTTACCTATATATGGTGTGGATTGGAAAATTTTTGTAACATCTTCTAAATTAAAATCTATTCCTGCTTCATGAGCAATTGCAGGTAAATGAAGACCAGCATTCGTTGAGCCACCTGATGCAGAAACCACAATAGCGGCATTTATTAAAGATTGTTTAGTAACTATATCTCTAGGTCTTAGATTTTTTTCAATTAAATCCATTACAACTTTGCCACTTTCATAAGCGTATTGATCTCTACTTTCAAATGGAGCAGGCGTCATCGCTGAACCTGGAAGTGCTAGTCCAATCGTCTCTGAGACACAAGCCATGGTATTAGCAGTAAATTGGCCACCACAGGAACCAGCAGAAGGACAAGCAACACATTCTAATTCGTGAAGTTCTTCATCTGTCATATTACCACTAGAATGTTTTCCAACTGCTTCAAAAACATCAACGATGGTTACATCTTTACCTTTATGGACACCTGGTAATATTGATCCACCGTACATAAAGACGGACGGAACATTGAGACGAACCATTGCCATCATCATTCCAGGCAGAGATTTATCACAACCTGCGAGTCCTACTAAAGCATCATAACAATGACCTCGAACAGCTAATTCCACAGAGTCTGCAATTATTTCTCGACTAGTCAGAGATGATTTCATTCCTTCATGACCCATGGCAATACCATCAGTAACAGTGATAGTAGTAAATTCTCTGGGTGTTCCATTAGCATCCTTGACACCTTTTTTGGCAGCCTGTGCCTGTCTTGATAGTGAAATATTACATGGTGCCGCCTCATTCCAAGTAGTAGCAACACCAACAAAAGGCTGACTGATATCTTTTTCTGTCATGCCCATCGCATAATAAAATGCACGATGAGGAGCACTATTAGGACCTACAGAGACATGACGACTAGGTAAATTCTTTTTATCAACCATTTAGATTACTTAATATACTATCAATTTTTGATAATTCCAGACTAATAGCATTTTGCCTATTTTTATTTTGTTCAATTAAATCCTTAGGAGCACGGTCAACGAAATTTTGATTATTCAAATTTTTATCAATACCTATTTTTTCTTTTTCAAATTTTCAGAATTTTCACTTAATTTTTTTATAATCTTATCTTTATTAATTTGATCAGTTTCAATTTCATAATCAAAGTTTTTAAAAGGTAAAGAAACACCATTTGTTAATGACTTTAAGGATAATTTTTTTCGGGTTAAAAATTCAAAAACTTCTTGGTTTCCCAAAAATAATTTTTGTAAGTTTTCACTAGAAGAATAAATCAATACCTCATGTTCTTTTTTAATATCAAAGAGCTTCTCAATAGATCTATATTCTTCAATGAACTCAATAAAGTTGTTGGCTGACTCAATGGATTGATTATCAATTTTAATATCTTGATAGTTCCATTGATTTGTCATCAAAATGTTTTGGTTGTTATATGACCATAATTTCTCAGTAATAAATGGTATAATTGGATGCAATAACTGAAGAAGGGAATTAAAAATTAAATGAAACGTATAAGTTGTTTCCTCTCGATATTCATCTGAGTCTAATAAATTTTTGGAAAGTTCGATGTACCAATCACAAAAACTATGCCATGTGAAATGATAAAGTTGATTGGCAACTTCATGAAAATAGTAGTTTTGATAATTAAGTTGAACGTTTTTATAAAGATTTTGAAATTCATTGAAAATCCATTGATTAAAAATATGTTTTGGAACCAATTGCTTAGGATCATCTTTTGAAGGATATATTTTCTTAAATTCAGCAAATTTATATGCATTAGTAATTTTAGTGACAAAATTACGATAACCAGCAATTCTCTGCTCACTTAATCGAACATCTCGGCCAGGAGTATTGAGTGAAGTTAAGGTAAAACGAAGAGTATCAGCACCGTATTTATCAATTATTTCAAGAGGATCGATGACATTCCTTTTGATTTTGACATTTTTGTCCTTTTTCATCTCTTACAAGAGCATGAACATAGACAGTATGAAATGGAGTTTGTGACATAAACTTGTTGCCCATCATCATCATTCGAGCAACCCAAAAGAAGATGATATCAAAGCCTGTTACAAGAACTGAATTTGGGTAGAAGTTTTCAAGCGTTTTTTCTTTTTCTGGCCATCCCAATGTTGAAAAAGGCCATAAAGCAGATGAGAACCACGTATCTAATACATCTTGATCGCGCTTTAATATAATTTTATCAGCTTTGTAATAATCAATAGCTTGATCTCTTGCTTCTGCTTCTGTTTCAGCACAAAATTCTTTTCCATCTGGGCCATACCAAACAGGAATTTGATGTCCCCACCAAATTTGACGAGAAATACACCAAGGTCTGATATTTTCCATCCACTGAAAATATGTTTTTTCCCAATTCTGAGGAAAAAATTTAGTCTCTCCATCATTAACTACTTTCATAGCCTGTTTGGCTAGTTCTTCCGCATTACAAAACCATTGGTGAGTTAAGTATGGCTCAACGATTGTATTTGATCGATCCCCATAAGGGATTGTTGTTTTGTAATCTTCAATTTTTTCAATGAAACCATTCTCCTTTAGAGATTTAACAACCTGTTTTCTTGCATCAAAACGATCCATTCCTTGATACTCAGCAGGACAATTTTCATTCAATGAACCATCATCATTTAAAATATTTAAAAGTTCTAAATTATGTCTTTTGCCTACTTCAAAATCATTAAAATCATGAGCGGGAGTAATCTTAACAGCACCACTGCCCATCTCGGGATCGGAATACTCATCAAAAATTAATGGTACAGATCTATTTGTTAAAGGAATTGTGAAAGTAACATCTTTCATTGATTGATAACGTTCATCACTTGGGTTAACTGCTATAGCGGTGTCACCAAATATCGTTTCGGGTCTCACAGTAGCTACAGTAATAGAACTGCCATTAGATGCAGGATATTTGATATAATAAATTTGTGTGCTTACGTCAGTGGGCACAACCTCTAAATCTGAAATAGCAGTTTTAAATTTGGTATCCCAGTTTACTAAAGATTGTCCTTTATAAATTAAACCTTCTTTATAAAGAGAAACAAAAACTTTTCTAACGGCTGCTGAAAGACCTTCATCCATTGTAAAACGTTCTCTTGACCAATCACAAGAACTACCAAGTCTTTTTAGCTGATTGATGATGGTAGAACCTGAGTATTCTTTCCATTCCCAAATCTTTTCAATGAATTCTTCACGAGATAGGTCTTTTCGAAAAATATTTTCTTTTTCTAAATTTCTTTCAACAACCATTTGTGTAGCAATACCAGCGTGATCAGTGCCCGGTTGCCATAAAGTATTAAAACCATTCATGCGATGGTAACGAACTAAAATATCTTGGATGGTATTATTAAGAGCGTGGCCCATATGTAAAGAGCCTGTAACATTTGGAGGGGGGATACAGATAGAAAAATTTTTATCAAAGTTATATGAAGGTTTAAAACAACCTTGATCTATCCAATTTTGATAAATTTCACTTTCATATTTTTTTTTATCTTGGAGGTCATCCATGAAAATTAAAAAACAAAAGGTTCTTTAGTAATAAACTTATAGAGGTAATGGGATAAAGCTTCTTCGACAATAAAACGATTGCAATTATTATTAACTTTTACATATTTTACAATTTTATGCTTAATTTCTAAATTATCTATAACACAAACTATAATTGCATTTTCTGATGCTTTTTTAATAATTTGAGAGGGCTCAACATCAAGAGAGCCATTAATAACAATTTTATTATATTTATTGATATTCGGATTCTTGTTTGAAAAAAAACTTTCAATTGAGGTTTTTAAAAGATTGGCTTGAAATAAGTTTTCACTTAAACTTCTTTTAAAGATATCAATCATTGTTGGTGAGCTTTCGATACAATCAATAGAGGTTGTATACTGATTAATAATTGAAGTGATAGTTCCTATTCCAGACCCAACTTCCAATACTTTATCATCGCTTTTTAAGTCAAGACATTGAACTAAATGACTTGATGTTAGTGGAGGTAAGATAAATCTTCCTTGATCTAATGTAATGATTTGATCAGAGTAAGATAAGTGCTTTAGTTCTTTTGGGAATAAATCTTCTCGAGGAAAATCTTCAATTTTTTCAATTAAATCAATATCTCTAATACGATTTGCTCTTAATTGATTTAAAACCATATTAGATCTAGCTTGTTCAAAATTCATGATTAGATTTTGATTTATAGCAAAAATATTGACTTTTCAAAGACCATTATCGCCTCAGATATATCAATCCATCAAAGTTGAATAAAAGTAAAAATAGTATGAAATATTTATCTCTATTATTATTAATTGCTCTCCCAATATTCAATGTATCTGCTCACCAACCTGCTTTGAATGAGGATAACACCAACTCTCCTGATAACGCTTATTTGATTGAAAAACCAGAAATATCAAAAGCTATCTATGGAACTTTAGAGGGTGATGCACATTACTATACAATTAAGTCAGAAATAGACTTTAACTTTTATGTTGGTATCACCACACCAAAAATTGATGGCTGTGATTCTTTTGATAAATTTTCTGTTGATGTAATAAATGTCTCTAATGGAATGCAAGAAACTTTACTTGAATTAGATGGCAATAATCATGAATGGTGGGAGTGGTATGAACCATATGGTAAAAAGTTTTATTGGATAGGTCCAGAGTATGGGGCTGAATTTAAAAGCACTAATGTTTATAAAGCAGGAGAGTATTTAATTAGAGTTTTCAATAACGATAATCAAGGTAAGTATGTTTTAGCTACAGGAGATATTGAAAAATTTGGACCCTTGGTCATTGCAAAACTTCCCTTAATAATGCCTAAAGTAAATAAGTTTTGGGAAATAGAAAATTGTCCAAGTTAATTTTCCACAATATTTTTTTTTAATAGTTTTCTTTTTACTTTTTTTTGGTAACCTTAAAATACCTATAAGGATAGGTATAAGGTCGGAGGTTACAAAGATGACGCCACCAAAGTTGTTAAGTTAACATAGCGTAACTTTACAAAAATTTCCTCTTTCTATAAGAGGATATCTTGGCACCAGCCAAGATGTGTATACAAAGAATGGACTTACCATTGTCCATAACTTTGGTAAGCCATTCTTTTATTTTCTAATTTTATTTTTTATATATTTGTGAAAATTTTTAATGATGTACTCTTCAGGCATTAGAACCCCGGAAGACTCTCCTAAATTGTAAACACCTCGTTGATTAACCTCAGATATCCGCGCATCTTGGTTCATAACTAATATTCCAAAATCCACCACGTTACTCATTTTATAATCACGATCAGCTAGAGTTGACTCTGGAAATAACCACTCTGCGGTTAACTCTACCTCTTCAGAATTAATGGGAATAAGCCTTACTATTCGAATATGGTCCCCATATATCCCTAGAAACATTGTAGGCCATGTTGAAATATACACCTGCCCTCTTGACTCCAACTCAGATTGGACCTCCTCAATTGTATGGCCTTGTGAAGTACCATCTGAAGACCAAGTTTGTGCACCATTTTTTAATCCACCATGATATTTTGTATGTGATTTAGTTTTTTTTAGAATTTCCCATTCAGGATGATCTTGTATATCTACAAGTCTTCTTTGATAGAGAGGAACTAATTCAGATAATTCTGGGTGAATGTTTGGACAATGTAAACACTCACTATAATTCTCCCAATAAATTTTCCAATTACATTGAACTTTCTTTTTCCAAATATGACCAACTGCATAATTTTCTAAATCAATTTTTTCAACTGTTTTATCGTAATATTGGAATATAGATTGAATTTTAAATTTCTTGTTCGATTTAAGATTAATGAAAACTAAACCCTTCCAGATATGAAAATTAACTTTTTGAAGGTTATAATTTTTTTTATCAAAGTTATTTAATTTAATAGATGTTGTATTTATTAAGGATCCACTCATAGCATCGTAGGACCACTGATGATAAGGACAGACAATAACAGGAGATTTCATTTTCCCTTCTTGATCCTCAAAAATTTGAGATCCACGATGTAGGCAAGTGTTATAAAATACAGAAATATTTTCAGACTTACTTTTAACTAAAACAATATTTTTATTATTAATATTAAGGGTTCTATAATGATTTTTTTCAATTGAATTAATATGGCAAACATAAATCCACTCATCATTAAAAATTTTGTCAATTTCTTTTTGAAAAACCTTGGAGTCATAATACCAATGAAAAGGAAGAGATTTTTCTGGTTTCTTTAGTGAATTTGATGTCATTTAGAATTTTTATAAATTTATCCTATTTTATCGAATTTGTGTTAATCTTAATTATGTTAATTTTTATCAGTAAATTTTTACATTTATTTTCTTTGCTTTTGGCTGGTGGAGGAGTTATTGGCGTTGCTGTTATTCAATCCATTTACAAAAAAGAAGGAAAGACTCCCGAACCTCATTTAGCTAAAGGATTTAGGGTTTTGGCTTTTCTCTCACTTTTAGCCATACTCATCATGTGGGTAACTGGAGTAATTCAAACTTTAGTTATTTATGGAGGTTTTAATTTAGGTTGGTCTTTTCATGTTAAGCTTTTGGGAGCAACATTTATCCTGATTGCGAGTTTAATAATCAATATTCATTTAAAAAAATCTGCTCAAAACCAAATACCACCAAATCAAAATACAATGAAATACTGTGCTTCAGCCGGTAGACTTGGATTTTTGTTAGCTCTAGGTGGTGCAATTTGGACATTCGCGTAATATTTAATTTTTTTCAAATTATGCTAACTTAAATTTATGCAGGTAAATCTTGATAAATGGCATCATTGCAATGTTGACAAGCAAGAATTTGTGAAATTACTTCAAAAGTCTGACTACCAAGGATTTAAACATATGTTTATTTTTTTTGGCTCTTTGGTTTTTTTTGGATATTTAGCTTATGCTACTTGGGGGACTTGGTGGACTGTTTTATTCTTATTTATTTATGGAAATATATGGAATTGTGCAGATCCGATATGGCATGAAACAGGACATAAAACAGCTTTTAAATCAAATTTTTGGAATAACTTTTTTTATCAGATAGGAAGCTATATGAATGGCTTTGAACCTGTGCGATGGAGATGGTCTCATTTTCGCCACCATGGTTACACTTTCTTTGATGATCCTCTTGATTTTGAAATAGCTATTAGAAAACCTGCTGATGTTTTTTATTTCTTTAGTTTATTTATTCCATTTTATGATTTTATAAATTTCAAAAAAACGACTCAGTATGAAACTATACTTCATGCCTTAGGTGTTAAAACCGAAGTTATGAAGCAAGTTATTCCAGAAAAAGAACACCAAAAATGTATTAACTCTTCAAGACTGCATGTTGGAATTTGGTTATTTGTCATACTTGTTTCCATAGTATTTCAATCATGGTTGCCTGTTCTTTATTTTGTTTTACCTAATTATTACGGAATTACTCTAAAAAGACTTTTTGGTCTAACCCAACACACAGGTTTAAAAGATAACATCAAGGATCATCGTTACAGTACTCGAACTATGCATTTAAATCCGATTTTCAGCTTTTTATATTGGCAAATGGAATATCATATTGAACATCACATGTTCCCAACTGTCCCTTCTCATAATTTACCCAAGTTACATGAATTGATTAAAGATCAAATGCCTCCTGCAAAAAAAGGTTTATGGGGAGCTTATTCTGAAATTATACCTACAATTCTCAAACAGGCCAAGGATCCGAGTTACGAGCTTAAAGTGGCTGTGCCTCAATAGAGATTTTGTCTAAAAAAATAACTGTTTATGATTTATGGAGTCAAAAAGGAAAAAGAAAGTGGGCTCAAACTCATATCGATACTGATAAAGAAGCTGAGGCGGCATTCAAAGCAGGAATTGAAATTATCTCTTGTGAACCTGATCATTATTTTCCAATAGTAAGAGAAGTAGCATCTGGTGCTTTTTTATCCGTTGGATTAAAACACGGAACGGTTAGTTCCAAACAAGAGGCGATTAAAAAAGGGTTTGAAATTTTGGAAATGGGCGGCGATGCTGTTTATTGCTCTCATTCTATTGACTGGATTGAGGCAATGGCCAAAGAAGGTATTCCTATAACAGCTCATGTAGGACTAGTCCCTAATAGAGCTACTTGGACCAATTACCGTGCAGTAGGTAAAACAGCTGATGAAGCATTAAAAGTTTATCAAAATGTTAAAGATTTAGAAAATGCTGGGGCGGCTTGTGTTGAAGTTGAGGTGGTACCTGTAGAATTAGCAGATTTTATCACTAAGAATACGAAAATGATCACTATGGGAATGGGTTGTGGTAATGTATGTGATACTCAATATTTATTTTGTAATGATATTTTAGGAACCAATATTGGCCACTATCCCAGACACGCAAAAAAATATATTGATTTAAAAACAGAAGAAGAAAAGTTACAAGCTCTTCGCGAAAAAGGTTTTCGAATGTTTGTAGAAGATATGAATAATGGCGGTTACCCTGAGAGCAAACACGAAATTAAAATGGACTCAATTGAATTTGAAAAATTTCAAGAGAAGATTAAATAGCATTTAAATATAAATCGATATCTAATTCTGAAACTGTACTTGCTACTTTTTGATATTCCATATCTTTAATCGCTATAAAAGCCTTATGAAGATCTGGTCCTAAGGTTTCTTTTAAAAATTTGGATTTTTTTGCTGAAAGAATAGCTGAACTCCAATCGTGAGGCATTTTAATTTTCGAATTAAATTTTTGCTCATAAGCATTACCTTTAGTTTGTGGAGGCGCTTTTACTTTATTTTTCATTCCATATCTCATTGCTGAGATAACGGTAAGAGCTACTAGGTATGGATTTGCATCAACGCCCGATACTCGGTGTTCTATTCTTCTATTTTTAGAATTACTTGAAGGAATACGAAAAGCTACCGATCTATTATCTAATCCCCAATTTGGAGTTACAGGAGCATAAGATCCCAAAACGAGTCTTCTCCAACTATTTGCATGAGGAGCAAATACTAGCATGCTCTCCCCCATAGTTTTGGTCAATCCACCAAGAGCGTAAAAAAGATTTGGATTGATTGTATTTTTTGATTTTTCAGCAAATAAATTTGCTCCTTTTTTATCATACATTGATATATGAAAATGCATTCCAGAACCAGATACATTCTCCATAGGTTTTGCCATGAAGCATGCGGTCAATCCATGGTTTCGTGCTTGAGATCGAATTATTCTTTTTAGTCGAATTATATCATCTGCTGCTTTCAATAAATCATTTTGATGCTGGAGAGTTAATTCATATTGACCAGGGGCATATTCAGAAATAATTGTTTCAGCATCTATGCCTGCTAGGCTAGTTGCCTCGTAAATATCATTTAATAGCGGAAGCATTCCATGAAGGTTATCAACAGAGTAAACATCTGTTTTTCTATGAGATCTTTTTTTCCTATGATAGATTTTGCGGGCTGAAGTTTTCCATATTGATCTAAATTATTGGATACTAGAAAAACTCTAATTCAAAAGCACCACATAATTTAATTCCATCTTTTTCAAATGATTTGACTTTGGTCTCAAGAGCATTTCTTGGATCTATATTAAGCTTATTCCCCTCAATATCTGACATAGTCATAAAAAGTTCCCCTCTAGGAGGTTTGCTATTGTGAATAAGCTTAAGAGATGAAGATATAGGCCAAGCTTTGATATCACCATCTCCTTGTTCTAAAATTAAACCTGTATCTGGAACATCTTCTCCAGTGATATCCATTCCAAGTAAAGACAGAGGAAATTGCCTACCAGACTCATAAAGTTTTAAAAGTTCATGTCTTCTGATTATCTTCCCTCTTCCAATTGCATTACAGTCATGCATAACAATATCAAAAGACTTAATTTCAGGATGTTTTTTTAAGAACCTTTTTGGTTCTTCAAGTGGTTTAACTTTTTTCTTTAAATTACTCATCTATTAAAATTTCGAGTATGATTATTATAGATATTTTAGAGCTTATATAGTAATAATTCTAACTCTGGCCCGCTGGCAGATTGGTTATGCAGAGGACTGCAAATCCTTGTAGCTCGGTTCGATTCCGGGGTGGGCCTCCAACAAAACTATTTATTCAATTATTAAGCTAATAAACCCAATAATAATCATTACTATTGAGAATATAAAACAAATTTTAAAAGAACGATCCAATAAATTATATTCTTTTTTTCCAATATATCTTTTTTTAGCAATATATAGGGCAGCTGTTATTATTGTTAAAAACCAAAAAGAATTTATTACTAATTCGACATCCATTTTTAAATATTAAATTAACAAAATTTTTTATCAAATATTATTGATGAGCAGTGCATAAGTTATGATAAAGAGTAGAAATCTTTAAAACATAGTTTTCAATTTCTTTCATTTTTTTGAAACGATCTTCTTCAACTAATTGGCCACTTATAAGATCATTATACAACACCTCTAAATCATCGTCATTATTCCCCATAAGAATGATAAGATCTTGGCAGAGTTTTTCACTGCCTACGATTTGAATAGCATATGTTTTTAGTGAAATAAAAATTAAAAAAGAAAATATTAATAAAAGTCTCATATTTTAAATTTATTCAATATTGCGAGAATTTCTTTTAACATAAATAAATAAAGTGCCTATTAGAGACAGAAAAAGTACAAATGCCAACATTTTCTTGATGTCTCTCTATTTTTTCTTTCTATAAAATATTAAACCAATAATAATGATCGATATACCAATAATCATCAATAATTCACCCGCATTCCAAAACCAAATTAAAAAATCGATCATTTATTTATCTGCATCGAAAATTTCATCAACAGGCACTTGTAAACCATTAACTAATTGATTAGTTTTGGCTGCCAAAGCAACAATTTTTAAAAATTCAGCATGTTCTTCATCAGTCATGCCTAATTTTTTAGCGGACGCAGTATGAGAATGTATGCAATAACTACAATTGTTAGTAATGGATACAGCAATATAAATCATCTCTTTGGTTTTTTTGTCAATTAATGTCTCTTTGGTCATGAGATTCTTTACATCTGACCAAACTTCTTTTAGGAGAGATGGATCAAAAGCTAAATACTTCCAAAAATTACCTATGTAATCAGTATTTCTTGTATCTCTAATATCTTGGTATGTTTCTTTAACTACTTGATCATCTTCTTTAGTGGTTTTTTTGATAGTACTCATAAATTCAAACTCTCCTTTAAACTCATTGCTTAAATCGAATTAAATCATAATATCCCTCTAATTTTGATCAATTTTATTTATAGAAATATTCACCTACTTTTTTTTGGGTTTTTGATTGCCTTTTCATCAGGTTTTGGACAGACATTTTTTATTTCTCTTTTTAGTAATGATTTCAGACAAACTTTTAATTTAACAAATACAGAATTTGGGAGTTTATATTCAATCGCTACAGTTTTAAGTGCCATTACCATTATTTGGGCTGGTAAACTCATTGATACGGTATCTTTAAAAAAATACACGCTTGTAATTGTTTTAGGCTTAGGGATGACCTGTCTAATGGCAAGTATTGTGTTTAATATTTTTTTTCTTTTTTTGACAATTTATTTCTTGAGATTATTTGGTCAAGGTTTAATGGGCCATACATCTAGAACAACAATGGCAAGGTACTTTAGTATCAATCGCGGCAAGGCATTGGCTATCTCTGGATTTGGTTTTTCAATTGGTGAAATGATTTATCCAACTATAGTTGTTGTTTTGTTAATCACTATTGGTTGGAGACTGACTTGGTTTAGTTCTTTTGTATTTATATTCATCATCCTAGGTGGTAGTTTTTATTTCCTTTTGAGAAGAAACAATTTCCAAAAAGAAGATGGTTTTGAACATCATGTTAGTTATCAAGATATTTCTTGGAGAAGAAGAGATGTTTTGAGAGATTTTAAATTTTATCTTTACCTTCCTTTGACTTTACTAATGTCATTTACTGTTACTGGTTTTCTTTTTCATCAAGTTTTTATCGCTGAGATGAAATCATGGTCCATGATGAATTTGGCTCAAAGTTTTATTTTTTATGCTTCTTGTGGTATTGGGGGATCAGTCATATCTGGACTATTAGTTGATAAATTTACTGGGAGAAAGCTAGTCCCTTTTCACCTCATTCCTATGGCAAGTATTTTAGTGGTGATGTTGTTTTCTGATCATGTTTATATTTTATATCTCTATATGGCCGGATTAGGTTTATCTAACGGGTTTACAGAAAATATCTCTAATTCCCTGTGGGCTGAAATATATGGAGTAAATAATCTTGGCTCGATTAAGGCTCTTTTGACATTCTTTGGTGTTTTAGCTTCTGCTTCCTCACCTTTTCTTTATGGAATAATCATAGATCAAACAAACTCTATTGATATGTTGATTTATTTGAGCTTAATTTTAATAGCTTTATTTTCCTCTCTGGCTTTATTTGCTAATAAATTTAAATAGAAAAACCTTTTTTAAACGCCTCGATAGCAATCAATGCGCACCCTTTAGCATCCGAGAGGGCATCATGATGATTTAGAGGTATTCGTAAATTTTTACAGACTGTATTGAGTTTATTATTTTCGAAATCCCAATACTTTCGTGCGAGAATAACAGTGTCTTTAAACTCTTGTGAGGGAATATCGATATTATAATGATAGCAGCAAGAATGAAGAACGGACCTATCAAAAGGTGCGTTATGAGCAAAGAAATAATCAACTCTAAGTAATTCATCCTTAATCAAGCGCCAAACCTTGTCAAATGTTTTTTCTTTTTTTAGAATATCCCATGTTAAACCATGAATTTCAGTAAAATGTACTTCAGGTTTAGGGGGTTTTATAAGATAAGATTTTTTTTTAATAATTTTTGAATGATTAAAGATTACATATCCAATAGCACAAGCGGAGTTTCTTTCACTGGAGGCTGTTTCAAAATCTATTGCAGCAAATAACTGCATTAAAACATTCCGTTAATGACCTCAGAATATTTTTTCTCAACTTCATGTCTTCTAACTTTCATTGTGGGTGTCATCAAATTATTCTCAATCGTAAAAGGTTCATCGATAATATGATATCGTTTAATTTTCTCAGGTTGTGTTAGATCAGCATTCATCTTTTCTATATAGAGATCTATTTGTTCTTTTGTGGCTTTACTGTCTGAACTCAAGATAATCAAAGCTGCAATATAATTTTTTTGTTCTCCAAAAACGCAGGCTTGTTCGATATCAGAAGATAATGTTAGTAAATTTTCAAGTTTTGAAGGCGCAATATTATCGCCACCTAAAGAAACAATAATATCTTTTTTTCGGTCAGTTATTTTTAAATACCCTTCTTTATCAAACTCCCCAATATCACCTGTATGTAACCATCCATTAATTATAGTTTTATTTGTAGCTTCTTGATTATTCCAATACCCAAGCATTAAGTTTTCCCCTTTTACAAGTATTTCACCATCTTCGGCTAACTTGACCTCAACTCCAGGAAAGATAGGTCCAACCGTTTCAACTTTTACTTTGTGTAAAGGATTACAACTTACGACAGGAGATGTTTCCGTTAAACCGTAACCTTGCAACGTCTTTAATCCAAGAGCATTAAGCGCCTCACCCACTCTGCTATCTAGAGGCCCTCCTCCCGATACAAAAGCTTCTAGCCTTCCACCAAAGTTATTTTTAACTTTTTTTCTAACCAATTTATCTAACAAGAAGTCTAAAATCTTTTCTTTTAAAGATAGCTTTTGTTGGTGAAGTTTTTTGGTTCCTAATGAAATAGCACTATTAAATAAATTTTGTTTAAACTGGGATTGATTTTTTAAATTAATCTGCATTTTGGCAAAAAGATTGTTATAAAAACGAGGAACAGCAGTCATAATATGAGGTTTAGCAACTTTAATTGTAGGGAGAAGAGTCTCAATGCTTTTATTGTAAAATACTTTTGCTTCCATCATTAATGTAACAAATTGAACTACATGTTCATATGAATGGGACAAGGGTAACCAAGTTAAAAAGTTAGATCTGGACTTTTTAGAGTTTGTAATAATTCATAAGCGCCCTCACAATTGCTTAGAATTCCGCCATGACTTAAAATTACACCTTTGGGAAGACCTTGAGTGCCCGAAGTATAAATAATACTAGCTGGGTCTTTTCTTTGAATTGAATGGTATTTATCTGGTTTTACAGAAGGATCTTCTATTAAATCATCATAAAAGTTAAATTAGGGATACTTGTATTTTCAAATTGGTCAAAACAAATAATAAATTGTAATTCGAAGTTTATTTTTTTAGACGCAATTAAAACAGTTTCAAGAAGATCTTTATTAGAAACAATTAAGCCCTTGGGTTTAGAGTCATTAAGAATATGCTCAAAATCTCTTGAGGTATAAGTTATATAGTTTGGAACAGCAATTAACTGATTGGACATAATAGCAATATCTGCTGCCATCCACTCAGGTCTGTTTTCAGATACTAATAAAATTCTCTCGTCTTTTTTTAAATTTTGAGAGTTTATAAACTGATATATTTTGTTTACTGAGCTATATGTATTTGACCATGTCCAACTATCTATTTCATTGGTGCTATTTTTAATTTTTAATAAATGCTGGTTATTTAAATTCTCTTTTGCTTTTGAAAAAAATAATTCTGGAAGATTTTGATAATTACTCATTTCCACCGATTAATTTATAGAAATTATCCATCTTTTTCATTAATTCATCATCATAAGTTACAAGATGCTCATTCTCATCAATAAAATAATTCATTTTAGGTTCATTAGCTAATTCATACATTTTCTCACCCATCCAAAAAGGAACTATCGAGTCTCCTTTTGCATGCATAACGAATAAAGGAGTATTTATATTCTTAATCTTATCTTTGCTCATATATCGATCTTTAAGCATCCATGAAACAGGTAAATATGGATAATGGAATTTTGCAGCATCCACCATAGAAGTAAAAGGAGCCTCCAAAATTATTCCTTTAAAAGCTTTGTTTTGAGTTATTTCAATTGAAACAGCAGTTCCAAGAGACTCGCCATAAACAATTATATCCTTACTTTCATACCCTTTATCTTCAAGCCATTTTAAGGCACTTTTCGCATCATCATAGAGACCCGCCTCTGTAGGACTACCTTCATTACCACTATAAGAACGCCAAGATATGAGAAGAATATTTTGATTATATTTTGATAATTTGTTTAACTTATAAAATCTATTTTCAATAGGCCCAGCATTGCCGTGAAACATTAATAATGTATTTTTTGTAGTCTTAGGGCTTTCATAAAAGACTGAACGGAGTTTATTTCCATCACTATTCTCAATGAAAACTTCATTTACATCAATGATCAGAGTCTCATCGTCATAATTATCAATATTCGGAACGTATAAAAGAGATCTTTGTTTGGAATAAACGTAAAAAACTATAATCAGATATATGACAATAATAATTCCAATTATTTTTAAAAATAAAGATATGTTCATTTAATTTTATAAATAAATTTATCAAAAACCTTGAGCTGATTGAGAATATTTCTTATGTAACTTGGAAAAGGTCAAATTTGATTTTTTATCTTTATAGAATATATGTCCTTTGACTGGGACTTTACTATCTAAAGAACCGGAAGAGATAGCAATTTCACCATTTGATAATCTTGATTGAAAGAATAAGGAGCTACCACAATTAGAGCAAAATCCTCTCTTAAAATTTTTGCTAGAATTAAACCATTTTAAATTTTTTTTCTTTGAAAATTTAAAATTTTCTTTTTTTACTTTGGTGTAATTACTAAATTCAGCATTAGACTTTTGGCACATTGTGCAATGACAAAGAACTGAGTATCGGCATTCATTAAAAATTTCAAAAACTATATTTTTACAGAGGCAAGAACCTTTAATTTTTTTCATTTGTTTATTAATTTGTGTTTAATCAAAGAAATTCCATTTTTTATTTTAAATTCATAAGATTTATTAAAAGACTCAAGTTGCCAGCCTGAAAGGCGAGCTTTAATTATTTCTAGATTTTCATATTTCCATTCAATTGAAGTATTTTCATTTTTCCAAATAAATTTCTCTTCATTGGTTCTACCACAACCATAACAATAGCCAGTCTCAGGATCTGTTCTGCATACGGAAATACATGGCGATATCGGATTGCTCATCATAAGAAATTATAATGAAAATTAAGCTTTTGAAGAGTAATAAATAGTAAAATGCTAATTGAAAAATCAAAAAATTATTGTAGTTTGTTCCAACGTTCCGCAGTAGCTCAGCGGTAGAGCATTCGGCTGTTAACCGACAGGTCGTAGGTTCGAATCCTACCTGCGGAGCCATTTTTCTTCATGTTTTCCAAACAGTTCTTATCTACTTTATGTTTAGTTGGTGCAGCTTTAATTTGGGGTACTGCTTTTGTTGCACAAACCACTGGAATGGAATATGTGGGTCCATTAACTTTTACTAATATTCGATTTATTATAGGAGGTCTTTTAGTTCTTCCTTTTGCATTCAAAGAAATTTCAAGATTACAAAAAGTCAAAGAAAAAAAGAAACTTTTAATAATAATTTTAGCAACAGGATTATGTTTATTACTAGGTTCTTACTTACAACAGTATGCCCTTCAGTATACAAAAATAGGCAATGCTGCTTTTTTAACTATTCTCTATGTTCCTTTTGTACCAATTATCTCTCGATTTATTCTTAAAAAAAGAATTCATTGGAGTATTTGGTTATCAGTAAGTATATGCTTGGTTGGTTCATATTATTTAACTATTGAAAATTCCTTCGAAGCCCAATTTGCAGATTTTCTAGTTGTAGTTTGTGCTTTATTTTTTGCTCTTCACTGTATTTTAATCGATGAATATTTTGAAATTGTTGATGCACCATTTAGTTTAGCTTCTGCACAATTTTTACTTTGTTTTATCTACAGTTTTCCGTTTATGTTCATTTTTGAAAATCCTACTTTAAGTGGAATTTATAAAGAGTCCTTTGAATTATTGTATGTAGGAATTATGTCTGTAGGTATCGCGTACACTTTACAAGTAATAGGTCAGAGATATGTAAGACCCTCAACAGCAGCTATAACTTTTTCCTTAGAGGGTGTATTTGGAGCCCTAGCTGCTTGGATAATTCTTTCTCAATATTTAACAATAACTCAAATCTTTGGTTGTATTTTAATTTTAATTGGTGTGTTGGCTGCTCAATTAATACCGCTATTTAACAAAGAAGCTGCCTCCAGTCGTTATTATACTGATTAAAAAAAACTACATAAATAAATTAAAATATATTAAGATTCGCTCATTATGAGTGAGGATAGTAAATTTTTTTTAAAAGACAGTGATGTGCCGAAACAATGGTACAACCTGGTAGCGGATTTAAAGGAGCCCATGAGCCCGCCTTTACATCCTGGAACTAAACAACCAATTGGCCCCGATGATTTAGCCCCCCTATTTCCTATGGAACTGATTATGCAAGAAGTCTCTCAAGAAAGGCATATAGATATTCCTAAACCTGTTCAGGAGGCTTATAGCCGTTGGAGATGTACACCATTAGTAAGAGCTAGAGCTTTAGAAAAAGCCTTAGATACTCCTGCTAGAATTTATTATAAATATGAAGGAGCTAGTCCTTCAGGTAGCCACAAACCAAATACAGCTTTAGCGCAAGCTTTCTTTAATAAAGAAGCTGGCGTAAAAAAAATTGCTACTGAAACTGGTGCTGGTCAATGGGGTACTGCTTTATCATATGCTGGTGCAGTATTTGGAATAGAAATTCAAGTCTTTATGGTAAAAGTAAGTTTTAACCAAAAACCATACAGAAAAGCAATAATAGAGGGTTATGGTGGTAGTGTAGTTGCTAGTCCATCTGATTTAACTAACTCTGGAAAAGCTATACTAGAAAAAGATCCTAATAATTCTGGTTCATTAGGTATTGCTATATCTGAAGCTGTTGAAGTTGCTGCTACTAATGATGATACAAAATACGCTCTTGGTAGTGTTTTAAACCATGTATTGATGCATCAATCTATTATTGGTCAAGAAGCCCTACTTCAAATGGAAATGGCAGATGATTATCCAGATATTGTTGTAGGTTGTACTGGTGGTGGAAGTAATTTCTCTGGTCTTTGTAATCCATTTCTTGGTAAGAAGTTTAGAGGAGAACAAGATGTTCATGCTATTGCAGTAGAACCTTCATCCTGTCCTTCACTTACTAAAGGAACTTATTCTTATGATTTTGGAGATACTTTGAAATCTACTCCATTAATGAAGATGCATACTTTAGGATCTGATTTCATGCCTTCACCAACTCATGTCGGTGGTTTGAGATATCACGGTATGGCACCAATGTTAAGTCACCTAGTTCATCATGGTCATGTTGAACCTCGTGCTTATGGTCAGAAGGAATGTTTAGAAGCTGGTATTCAGTTTGCAAGAACAGAAGGTATTATGCCTGCACCTGAGGCAACACACGCTATTAAAGGCGCGGTTGATGAAGCTCTAAAATGTAAAGCTGAGGGAAAATCAAAATCAATTCTGTTTAATCTTTGTGGTCATGGTCACTTTGATATGCAAGCGTATATGGATTATTTCTCCGGCGAGTTAGCTGAAGACTCTTTTGATGCTAAAGCCTTTGAAGAGTCCCTATCGGCTATCCCTGCAGTTAATTAACTACAGGCAGTTCGTAAAAACTTGAAGTGTAAGCGGGACTTAAATTCTTTCTTCTTGTAAGATAGAATTTCTCATAGTTCTCTTTTGCTATGCAAATAGTCCCGCTACCGTATCTGCTATTTAATCGATCAAAAACCCTATTCACCTTCATTTTCTTTAAAAGATCCTTTTCTGATCTTTGAAAGAATAAGTCTCGGTTATAAATACCCTCACTGCTTAAATCAGATAGCAATACTCCTGCTTTCTTGTATTTTATTCCTGGCTTATAAATGGAGTTCAATGCTTTAACTGCTAGGCGAACTATTTCAAATAAATCATTAGTTGGTGAAATAAAGCTATAAGTTTTATCTCCATAATAAGGTTGATTTTTTTTATTAAATTTATTTGAACGAATAAAAACTGTTATTCTTTTTGCCTGTAATTGATCTGATCTTATTTTTTCAGATGCGCGTGTAGCATAAGAAATAATTCTTTGCTCTAGTTCTTTAAAATTTTCGACATAACTTTCAAATGATCTAGATACACGGCATTGTTTTTTTGCCTCAGGGCTCTCTATGATAGGAAAACACATCTCTCCATGCAGTTCCCGATAGGTTCTCTCCCCTACCACTCCTAAATGTTGTCGCACCCATCGTGGATCTGAAGAATATAAGTCATAAGCAGTTTGTATTGAATTAGATTGAAGAAATTTTGAAATTCTACTTCCAATTCCCCAGATATCTCCTACCTCTAATACTTTTAATGCTATTTCTATTTGTCGCCGATCTAATAATTCTACTACTTGCTCTCCTAGTTCGTCTTTTTTAGCTAAGTGGTTAGCTATTTTGGATAAAGTTTTATTATTAGCTATACCTATACTAACCGGGACCCCAATCCATTTTTTAACAGTTTTTTTAATCTGTATAGCTCTTTGAAAAAAACTCCTCTCAGAGTATTTATTTAAAATCAAAAAAGCCTCATCTACTGAATAAATTTCTAATTGATCACAATAATTTTTTAATACCCCCATTACTCTAGAAGAAATATTTGCATATAAAGTATAATTTGAAGAGAAAACTTTTACGTTGTTTTGTTTTACTATTTTTTTAACTTCAAAAAAAGGAACTCCCATCTTAATTCCAACTTTTTTTGCCAAAGAACTCCTTGCAATGACGCAGCCATCGTTATTTGAAAGAACCACTACAGGTTGGTTTTTTAGGTAAGGTTTAAAAATAGTCTCACAAGAAGCATAAAAGGAGTTACAATCTACTAATGCAACAACATTCATTTACTTAATAAATTGATGGATAACACTGGTTACCACTCCCCATATCTCTAAATCTGCTGACTCTGGTATTTTAATATCTTTATATGCTGTATTTTCTGATTTTAGCACTACTAAACCATTCGTTTTAAAAATTAGTCGCTTTACTGTTAAATTACCTTCAAGTATAGCGATAACAATATCTCTGTTTTTAGCCTCAATACTGCGGTCAACTACTAAAATATCTCCGTCATTAATGCCAACATCCGTCATAGAGTCGCCACTGGTTTTCATCAAAAAAGTTGATAAATGGTTTCTAATCAACAATTCTGACAGGCTTAAATTATTTTCTATATAGTCATCTGCTGGAGAAGGAAAACCAGCTGAAATTCTCGACAATAGATAGGGAACAGGAGTTAAACTACCCTCAATATCCCCATCATTTTTGTTCATGTTTTGTTCTTTTATAAACTATAACGCTCTATAAAAGAAGAAAAATTTGAATTAAATATATTAGGTTTATGAGTCGTTATGAGTATCGATTTTTTGATTAACTATAGCTAATTGCTCACAAAGTGTTTTGGTGTGAGAGATAAAAACATATAGAACCAAATAAAGAGATAAAAAAATTAAGATAAAATCAAGATTAATCAAATTTGCAGATTTAAGAAAAATCTTATTAATTAATATAGAGCCAATTAAACTCGTAACCAAAGGAGCTAAACGTGAAAATATCAGGAAGTTACGTATTAAAATATTTCTTTGATTGTATAAATTAGTGTTATCTTCCATAATGAAATTATAATGAAATAAATTTGCAAATATATTGAAAAATGGGAAAAATTGAAGCAATCAATATTACAAATATAAGTGAAGAAAATACTTTTTATGTCAATCATGCCATTTTAGAAAAAGGCAAAGGGATAGTGAATGATAGATATTATGAAAATTTTAAAGAAAAAAAAGAACAGGTAACGTTAATAAACTTAGAGTATATTAATAATTTTAATAACCAAATTAAACAGAATATAGATGCTAAAGATTTTAGGAGAAATATTATTGTCTCCAGTATAAATCTAAATGAATTAATCAATAAAAAAATTAAGATTAATGATGTGACTTTAAAAATTCATGAAATTTGTCAACCTTGTAAGTATTTACAAGATAAACTTAAAATACCAGGTTTAGTTAAAATGTTAATTAATAAAAGTGGTGTTAGGGCAGAAATATTATCTTCAGGCAGTCTTTCTGTAGGTGATGTCATAAAAATAATGAAATAATTATTCCCAAATATCAAAGAAGTTTCTTGTTTTTCCTGGAGTCAAGACAGAAAGTGGATTGAATATAAAATCTGTTTTATTACCATTTTTTAATACTTTAAAGTCAGCGGCTATAAGACTTTCTTCTACATTTTTACCAAATAATTCCTTTAAAAATGGAACGTCTCTGAAAATTTTTTTCAAAAAGATAAAGAGGTCCATAAGTGCCATTAATGCTAGCAGTTTTTTGACTTGGATTAGCCTCCCCTTTAAAAGAAAAAGCAACAGTTCCTCCTAACATTATTGCATGATCAAATGTAAATAAATCTCCTTTTTTGTTTAGAGGTACTTCAAGATAATTAAATTCATCTTGGTTATTTTGTAAAATAGAGAAAATATCTAATAAACGGACGTGAAAATTAAGTTATAAACTTAGCTTCTTTATTGATGCTAAAATCTTTACTTTGATAGTTAAATCATAATCATCAAATCTTCTAAAGTCACCTTTCCCAATAAGAGCTCCTCCAATCATATTTTTTGTAATTTTTTGGGCATAAAAAAATTGACCAGCATTTCTTGCAGAAAGATAAAGTTGTTTATCTCCATTCAAATTGGGAAGAATTGAAAATTCAAAATCTTTTTTGGAGTCATAAAAAGTAAGTAATTCAAAACCTTTATCATATGTAAAATTTAATTTATTTGAATAAAGTGAATATTCATCAGAAACAGATAATTCAGCTATTTCCCAATTAAAGTTAATTTTTTTATTTAACCTGCTATTTTTTTGAGGTTTTGGAAAAAATTTTTTGAATTCATCAAAGGTAATAATATTAGTATTCAAATTAATATTTATTTCATTATTACTATAGTCGATTAATCCAAAATGTTTTTGGTTATCTTTTACAAATTCAAATTTTATTTCACTAATTTTCCTATCATCAAATTTTAAGCTTATTGATATATTATCTGATTTATATTTAAATCATAAGCATACATTGAAGGAATAAAATAAAAATGAAAAAAATAATAATATTATTTTTAATCATTCAAAAGACTCGCCTCCAAAAACTCAAAAATATCCCCATCAAGAACAGTCTCAGTATTAGAGGTTTGATGATTTGTTCGAAGATTTTTTACCATTTTATATGGATGTAATACATATGATTTTAATTTGTTTTCCCCAACCAATTTTTTTTTTATTACTTTCTTCTTTCTTTTTCTTCATTTTGTTTTCAAGTTCAATTTCAAAAATTTTCCTAGATTTCAACATTTTCATAGCAGTTCTCTATTTCTATGTTGGACTTCATTTTGCTTTGAACAAACTTTTTTTTAAATGGTAATTTTTACAGCACTATCTTTTTTTATTAACATGTTGGCCACCTGCTCCCGAGCTTTTAAAAGTATCATTCCTAAGATTTTTTGGGTTAATTTCTACTTCAATATTTTCATCAATTTCAGGATAACCCAAACACTTGAAAACTTGTATGCGACGTTTTTTGAGTCAAAGGGAGATATTCTTACTAATCGATGAATTTCCTGACTCTTTTTAAGATATCCATAAAGATTTGAAACCCGAAATTAAAAGTTGTATTTTTTAATTTCCTCCCTTCTCTCCTTTTTGATATAAATTTACTAAATTTATAGTCATTTTTCTCGCAAATCTTTCATACATTCTCATTAACATTTCAGCCCAATCTTGACTTTCTGTCCCCCTGCTCCAGCATGATTTCAACAAAACAATTACAATCATCAGTTTCTCCATTAGTAAGGATTGAATTTTGATTTTTTCTAAATTTTTATTTAGTTGCTGAAGATTAATTTCATTTTTATCTTGAATTGAGACTTTCATAAATCTCAGCAAAATCCTTATAATCTTAAAAATTTTTTAACTCATCAAAGTTATTTATATTATTTTTAAAGATTTTATTCATTTTGTGGTTTATTAATTAAAGCAATTTTTCCAATTATCAGGACTGATAATATTTCATTGATTTCTAATATCCTTTTAACAGATTTATCATAGTCAAAGACCCCTCCTTGTTACATAAGGAGATTTTCAAAATCTTTTATCAAATTAATAAATTCAAATTTTCCATTAATTTATACCGCCAATAGTATTCACTTTATTTAGATTATTGATAGTTTCAAGTTGATCTTTAGTAAAATATTCATTATTGAAGAATTTTTAGTTTCAAAAACACCGTATTTGCATCTATTTTTTTAAAATAATATTATCAGGAATAAAAAAATCTATGTTTTATCTGTATCTTCTGAAGGATAGCCTCCATAAAACTTTTAAAAATTGGAATGCCACAGATGACCGGGTTTTTCTATAGCCAATTTTTTTTGGATTATCATAGCCAACATAAACGCCAACCACAAATTGGGTTAATCCAAAAAACCATAAATCCTTACTATCATTAGTTGTTCCAGTTTTCCAGCATTGGATATTGAATACTATTTAAAGATTTTTCCCGTTCCCTTTCAATGGCCCTTTAAGAATCTTAATATTTGATATGAAGTTTGGGTGAGATTATATTATCTTGCTTGCTTTGAATTGAGGTTTTCTATAAGAACGATCAGTAATTTGAAAATCACAATAATTACATGAAAAGTAATCTTGATTAAAACTAAATTTCCTTTATCGAAACAACTTTTTAATTTTATTTGGTTCAACTTGATATCCCCTTAACAAAAACTGAGTATGATTTAGTAATATTCAATAAATTATTTTCAATAGCCCAAGTAAGGGGAATACACATCTTTTTGCAATTATTTTCATATAAATTTATTTCTTCAAAAAATTTTGAAACTTTATTAATCCTAAATCTAACCTATCTTTAAAGTAATTAGATTATTTGAATTTTCTAAAGCCTTCTAAATGTCATTTCACCATAGGATTTTTCAATAATTTTTGGAATCCCCTATTGGCAAATTAGGCCTTGTTCCAATAAAACGCTAGAGTCTAAATTAAAGTATTAGGCAAAAATAATTTATTTTCCAAAGCCTTGCATAAATAAAAGGTTTTATTGATGATCGGTTGTCTAAATGCCTGATGGCTCTATTAAAGTTCTTTTTTATAGTTATCCCCCACCATACCAGTATGTTTCCATTATAAGGATCCATAACCAAAAGGATCCATTTATATCAATTCTTGTGCTAAAAAGTATTTGTCATTAATAAGTTAAATACAAATAATCACCTAAGATAAAAAAGAAGATGGTTTTGTTTTTAGAACCAAATAAATTTAAATCATCAGTGATTACAATGGTTTCTCATTATTTAATAATTTAATTCAACACGATTTTTAGAATTTTTGAACTTTAGCTATGTCCAGTGAGGGAATAATTAAGCTCCTGAATTGAACTTAAATCCTTATAACTACCAGACCAGTTTTTATATTTTTTTCAAAAATAATAAATTATCTAATAAAGATTTTTCAGCTAAGAATTGTAAATTTTGGTCAATGGTTGATTGAATATAAGTATGCATTTGCACTAATAGAATTTTGAGAAGTTGTTGAAGAATATAGTCAGTCTTGTAATCAAGTTTATATTTCTTATTATCTCTATCGGATAAAACAATCTCTTTCTTTGAATATATTTCATATTTTTCTTTATCAATAAAGTCATTCAAAAACATCTGATTTAAAACATAATTTCTTCTGTCAAAAGTTTTTTGATAATTTTTTTTAGGATCATAATTATTGGCCCTTTGGTAAGGCGCTAAATAGCATATTCATGGATATCTAAGTCAAAAATAGATTTATTAAAATAATTATTTGCAGCTGAAGCACTCCATATGACCTTCTACCAAAATAAATTTCATTTAAATATAATTCTAAAATAAATTCTTTTGAATATTCATTCTCAATTCTAATAGAAAGGATTAATTCTTTAACTTTTCTGTGATTGTTTGATCATTATTTAGCAAAATATTTTTGACTAATTGTTGGGTAATTGTAGAAGCACCAACATAGTTACTATTAGTTTTGGAATAAATATTTTTTAAATTAACTAAAAAGGCATTTATTATTCCTTTGATATCGTAACCTTGATGTTGAAAAAGGTCTTATCCTCTGCAGCTAAGATAGCTTGAATCATTTCAACAGGTATATCGTTATATTCGATATAAAACCTATCTCTGGTCCTACGTGATATAATAAATCATAATTATTGTCATAAATTTTAGTTATTTCATTTGGAAAATATTCAGATATATTTGCATTTGGCAAATCTTCTTGGATATTCCATAAAAAAATAATCATGATTGAGATGCCTAATACAAATAATAAAAAATGTATTTAATTAATTTAAAAGTTTCATATCAAGTAATCAAATTTTACTTGTAATTTATCATACCAAAAGGATTTAAAAACATGTCAAAACGAATTTTTATTGATGGAAACATCAGCTCAGAATTATGCATCATCGCCACAGATGGACAAGATATCAATTATTTCGACTATTCTGACGAATTAATATCAAGTAAAAAAAATAATATATATCCTGGCATAGTATCAAGAGTAGAGCCCTCTTTACAAGCTGCATTTATTGATTTTGGATCTGAAAAAAAAGCATTCTTACCATTTGATGAAATTCATCCGGGGTTATTTTAAGATACCCCATAATGAAAAAGTAATTGATAGCTCCAAAAACCAAATGAAGATGTCGGAAGATGAGAAACAGACAAAAAACAATTTTTATCCTTTTACAGAAAATACAAAATCAAGATGTAATAAAAAAAGACCAAGTTTTATTGATACAAATTGTAAAAGAGAAAGAGGAAATAAAGGAGCGCAATAACTACGTTCATATCTTTACCAGGTCGATATAGTGTCTTATTACCGAATAACTCTTCAAATGGAGGAGTTTCAAAAAATATCAAACCCCAATGACAGAAAAAGACTTAAAAAACTTCATGATGGATTTAATTTGCCTGAAGGAATGTCAATCATTATAAGAACAAATGCTATTTCTGCTGAAGATGAGGATATAATAGCTGATTTACATATCTAGAAAATTATGGACAAAATTAGAGAAGATACTCTTAAATCTAAGGCACCAAAATTAATATCTGAATTAGATACACCTCTAATAAAAATAGCCAGAGACTTAAACCAAAGATCTGTTGATGAAATTATTTTCTCAGACTCAAAAACTTTAAAAGAATATAAAAATTAGAGGATGAATTTAGTGTTAATAAAAATAAAAAGATTACCTTTACAAGAAAAATTTCCTCTTTTTGAAAGTTATGGAATAAAAATCCCAAATTAACTCTCTTAGTGAAGAAAATATTTACTTAAAATCTGGCGGCTATCTAGTCATAAATCCTACAGAAGCACTAACCAGTATTGATATAAACTCGGAAGATCAACCCTTCAGAAAAGAATATAGAAATTACTGCTCTTAATACTAATTTGAGGCCTGTGATGAAATTTTCAAACAGGTACAACTTAGAAATATAGCTGGTTTAATAGTAATTGATTTTATCGATATGAGTATTTCTGGAAACAACAATAAGGTTGAAAGAAAAATTAAAGAACTCTTTTACAAAGATAGAGCAAGAGTTCAAATGACTAAAATTTCACAATTTGGACTCATGGAAATTTCAAGACAAAGAATTGGACAAAGTATATATGAAACTTTTTATCAAAAATGTGAATGTTGTAATGGAAATGGATTGAAAAAACTAAGTCCATTGTATACATAATTTAATATCTCTTATTAAAAACCTAACTTCATTAGATGAGAATGAGACTTATGAGATTAGAATAGATGATCAGTTTTTCAAAGATAATGAAAATGAAATTAATAAAGAATTAAATCATTAAAATTAACTTTTAAAATTAAATTTATAAAAGTTGAAAAGAATTAGAATTCAACACTTTTGAAATAGATCAAAAATTCTTAAAAAAATTAATATCAAATCTAAAGAAAATATCTGAAAAAAATACTATTGAAGAAAAATCTGAAAAATCATAAGAAGAAAAATTAAGAAAAAATCAACTGAAGACATTATTAGTTTTTTTCTTTTATAATAAGTTTCAATGCTAATTCATTGGAGATTATTAGAGATCCAATTGCTGAAGATTATTTTTACAATTTAAGTAATAATGATGGGATTTTCATAGTTATATTGTTTTGACAGCAAACCCAATGCTTTTGTAATAGAAAATAATATATATTTTACAACTGAGCTTATTAAATTAATCGAAGATGAGGATACTTTAAAGTCTATATATTTTCATGAATTAGGACATATAGAACACAATCACTATGCATCTAAAAAGATTAAAGTATTAGATGCAAAAAAATCAAATTCTCTAAATAATTTATTATCTATAGGCTTAGCAGTTATATCGGGTGACCCTGGCATAGGAATAGCATCTAGCCTAACAATAAATCAAAAATTATTAAGTGACCTTTCCTATAATTCTATAAAATTTGAAATTCAAGCAGATGATTTTATGATTAGTAAGATCAAAGAGAGAAATTTAAATACAAAAGGTTTAATAATTTTATTGAAGAATTACCTGAAAACCAAAATGTCTACTTTGCTACACATCCAAGAAATGAAGATAGATAAATATCCTTAAAAATTTAGCAGAAAGAGTCAGTAATTAACTCTCCAGAATTTAATTGGATAAAAGCTAAATATGGTAAAAATTCTAAAATTGATGATTTTAATAAATTCTTTATTAATCTTGAAAAAGGATTATCTCACAAATTGAAGAAAATCCTACCTAATTCTTATTTTAATTATGAAATTATAAGAAAGGTATTAGCCAATTAAAAATGAAGAAATATTTCAAGAATTGTATTCAATAAATGATAATAGTTTTTAAAATAGAATACTTTAATTATATAATAGATAATCAATTATCTGATCTTTATGAATTAATTGAGAAAAACAAAGAAAATAAAGCAATACAAAAAGAATACTACTTTCATTATATTTATGGAAAATATTACGCAAAACAAATGATTTAAATTTATCAAATTTCTATTTTTGCCAATTTTTTAAAACAACAAACCAATCTCAAAAAATTGATTATTATTGCAATAATTATGATAAAAATAAAATTTCAAATTTAGACAACTCTTATGCCTTATCTAATTAATAAAGATATTAAAAATTTAATTAAAGCTAATTCTATTAGAACATCATCATCTTTTAATAAAAATCAAATTCAACCAGCATCTTTAGATTTAAGTCTCTCATCTAAATGTTACAGAATAAAAGCATCTTTTATTCCTAATAAACAGCCAATTTCAAAAATCATTAATGAATTATCCCTAGTTCAAATTAACCTTAACAAAGAATTTCTATTTGAAAAAAATTGTATTTATTTATGCGAATTAAATGAAAGTTTGAATTTACCAAAAAAGATAAAAGGTAAAGCTAATCCTAAAAGCACAACTGGTAGGCTAGATATTTTTACACGTTTAATCACTGAATATGGAACTGAATATGATGAAATAGACTATGGCTACTCTGGTAAGTTATATCTAGAAATCATACCACAATCTTTTAGTATCGAATTAAAGAAAAATATTTGCCTTAATCAAATAAGATTTTTTGAGGGATCAGACGAAAACATTCAAAAGAAACTAAAAATTTCTGTTTCAATTCAAAAAGGTAAAGTATCTGCATATCGAGCCAAAAAAATAACATCCTCTATAAATTTAAATAAAATTAATCATTACCTAAAAGAAAAATATTGGGAAGAGATAGTTCCTAAAAGTGACTCTTTTATTATAGAAAAAGATGAGTTTTATATCCTGAGATCTAAAGAGTCTATTGTGGTTCCCGAAAATAATGCAGCAGAATTAGAACCTTTCAAAGATAGCTTTGGTAATTTTAGAGTACATTATGCAGGTTTTTTTGACCCTGGTTTTGGTCTTCTAAAAGGCGTTCCTGCCGTATTAGAATTAAGAGCTTATGATACTCCTTTTATGATCAAAGATGGTCAATTAGTTGGGCAGCTTAACTATTATCAAATTGAGAAAAATTCAAAAAATATTTATGGGAAGAAAATCAAATCTAATTACTATAATCAAAGACTTAAATTAGCTAAACAATTTAAATAAATATCAATGTTAACAGTTTTATTTTTTAATTGATGAGGTATATTTAGGAAATGATTGATAAGAAAACTGAAAATTCGATTAATCTTCTGATTAAAAAACTTAAAGATGAAAATTTAGGATCTTTAAAATTTTCAAATAAAACTATTTCCATCGAAATATCTAACAGCTCAGGTTCTGTTCAGATAGCTCAAAGCCCTGTATCTAGCCAGCCTCAAAACATTTCTAATACCCAAACCAATGAGTCTTCAAGTATGCAAAGTATTGATAGCCCAATGGTAGGTATAATTTATCTTACTCCTAAACCAAGTTCCCCACCTTTTGTAAAAAGTGGTCAAAAAATTAAAAAAGGAGATACTATTTGTTTAATTGAAGCAATGAAAACCTTTAATGAAATTAAATCAGATAAAGATGGTGTAGTTAAATCTATCCTAGTAAAAAATGGTGAGGCTGTTGAATTTGGCCAACCACTATTCGAAATTTCTTAATTGTTTAAAAAGATACTAATTGCTAACAGAGGTGAAATAGCTGTTAGAATAATCCGTGCATGTAAAGAACTAGATATTCAATCTGTAGCTATACACTCAGACGTGGATAGTGATGCCATGCATGTAAAACTAGCTGATGAAAGTATTTGTGTTGGCGGAGCTCTTCCGTCTAGCAGTTATTTAAATATTCCAAATATCATGAGTGCAATTAATATTACTGGAGCTGAAGCTGTTCACCCCGGATATGGCTTTCTTAGTGAAAATGATAAATTTGCAAATATTTTGCAAAAACATGATGTTAAATTTATTGGCCCATCTTCAAAATCAATCTTAGATCTAGGAAATAAGAGCAATGCTTTAAAATTAGCTAACGAATACAAATTGCCAATACTTGGTAATCCTGAAGCTAAAAATATCAAAGATACTTCTGATGCTCTAAAAATTGCTAAATCTATTGGTTTTCCAGTTGTAATTAAAGCTGCTTATGGTGGCGGTGGTAAAGGAATGAGAGTCTTCAATAATGAAAATGAAATCAAACAATATTTCCAGCAATTAAAAACAGAAGCTAAAAACTATTTTGGTGACGATACTATGTATGCAGAAAAGTTTTTAACTAATGCGAAACATATAGAATTTCAGGTGATTTCTGACCCCAAACACCAAACAGCAAAAATAATTGGGCAAAGAGACTGCTCAATACAAAGAAAAAATCAAAAAATTATTGAAGAAATACCCTCAGATTTTGTTGATATTAATAATTTAGAAAATTTAGAAAATAATGTCCAAAATTTACTGCTATCAAGTCAATATGAGGGTGTTGGTACACTTGAATTTTTATACCAAGATAATCAAATTTATTTTATTGAGATGAATACAAGACTGCAAGTTGAACATCCGGTAACTGAAGAAGCTTATGATTTAGATTTAGTAAAAAATCAAATTATGGTGGCTGCAGGTTATAAAATAGAGATTAATGATTTAAATAAAAAATTTCATACTATTGAATGCCGAATAAACGCTGAAAATGCAAAAGATTTTTCTCCTAGCCCAGGTACAATTAAGTTTATAAACCTACCTGGTGGTCGAGGAGTCAGAGTAGATACAGCTATATACACTAATTATCGAGTTAATCCGCATTATGATAGTCTTATTTTAAAATTAATTTCAAGAGGTGAAAATAGGGATGAGGCTATTTCAATTATGCAAAGAGCCTTAAATGAAATTATCATAGAAGGTATCAATACTAACATCGATCTTCATAAATGGATTTTAAAACAAGATATATTTACTAGTGGTCAATATAATACAAATTGGCTAGAAAAAAATATTTCTAATTTTCATTAGAGCAAGATTTCAGAGTAACTTCATATATTTTATTTGAATAAAGATTTAATTCATCAGTAATTGAAAAAAACCAGCCAATAAAAATATCTTCTTCTTGAGAAATTTTAATCAATGCTATTTCATCAACATATTTATCAAATTTGATATTTTCACATGTTATCAATTCAAAAGAGAGATTACGAAATTGAATTTCTTTTGAAAAATTAAGTTCATATTTTGTAGAGGCTGATTTATCTAAAATTAAAATTGATGCATTTCTGCTATTTTCAGAAAAAGCTTGAGAAGAAAAGGTATTAATTAAAAATAAAACTATTAATAATCTCTTCAAGAGATACAGCATCGACATTATTTTCCGTCAAATCATTATTTTGATAATATTGTTCATTAATGCCCATTGTTACTTCTATGTAAGGAGAACCAATAAAGCCATTATTTGCTATTTTAAATTCAGAATCTAATGGAATTTTTAAATCATAGTTGAGAGAGCTTTTTACTATTGCCATATAAGAGTTTCCATCTAAAGAAATTTCTATGACCTCACCAATTTTTACACCCTTAGTTTTAACATCAGCGCCCACGGTAAGATCGCCAATATCAAAAAAATTTGAATTTAAATTTATTTTTTTAGAATTATCAAAATAATCAATTTTTAAAGAGAAATAAAAAAAAGATATTAAAGTAATAATTAGTATTAATAACCCAATGATAAATTCAAAGCTTATTTTATTATTCATTTATATTCCTCAAATACCTTAAAAACATATCTATTGAATAAGAGTCTGTGGTTTCTATAAATGTAATATTTTTGTTTGAAGAGTCAAAAGGCATATCAAAACCAGGATTAATAAGTAGAGATTTTTTTCCAAATAAACCTTCTGACCTTATAGATGCGATAGAGTCTTTGGGTATATCAAAGTCTTTATCTATAAATCCCGTAACAGCAATTAAATCATTATCTATTTCAAGATTTGTTACTTTCCCGATAGGAATACCTGCTAGTTTGACATCAGATCCAATATCAAGACCTTCAACATAACTAAAGTGAGCTTTAAAATGATTTGTTTGAGGATTGAAAGAATTAAATAAAAAATAAAAGATTAAAAAAATACATAGAAATACAAATCCTATTTTTAAATGAAATGATGAAGAAAAACTATCTAACTCAATTTTTATTTGGGCTGCCAACTATTATAACCTTTAGTGTCATTTGGTTTATGAGTGGTGATATGTTTTTGAGTACGCCCCTTGATGTTGTTAACAAGCTCATCAAGCTCATGAATATTCTTATCTAATACATCGGATGTATTATGGAGCCAATTATGATAATTAGTAGGAATAGATTCAGGACCTAAACCATCAGCATAAATGATCCATCTTTTATTTGGGTTTTTTTTATCTTGATAAAATTTATTACCTAGCGAATCTTGATGAACAAGATTACCATTAAAATAAGAATAAATTTTAAAACCTAATGACATTTTTCTAATTATAAAAAATCAGTGATCAAAATAATACTAATTTTTACATTTGTAATAGTCAATTTATCACAGTTAAGTTTAGCTAAAATAGCCAGTGTAGTAGGAAATCCTATCACCAATGAGATATATTTTGAAGTAAACAAAAATACAAGAAATTACCCGGCATCATTAACTAAAATAATGACACTCTATATAGTTTTTGATGAGCTAAACAAAAATAATCTTAAATTAAATGACAAAATAGTATTTTCAAAAAAAGCTACTCAACAACAACCTTCAAAATTAAATATACCTCAAGGAAAATCTATAACAGTTGATCAGGCTATAGATGCCTTAATAATCAAATCAGCTAATGATGTAGCAATAGCAGTTGCTGAAAAAATATCAGGATCTGAAAAAGCTTTTGTAAAAAAAATGAATTTGATAGCAAAAGAAATAGGTTTAAAAAATACTAATTTTGCTAATCCTCATGGCTTGCCTAATAAATCAAATCTTTCATCTGCTAATGATATTTTTATTTTAAGTTCTGAATTGATTAAACAATATCCGGAATATCTAAATAGATTTAAAAGAACAAAAGTTACTATCAATGGTAAAACTTATAAAACCCATAATACCCTATTAAATAAATATGATTATTATATAGGTTTGAAAACTGGATATATTCGAAAATCTGGTTTTCAAATATCATTACTCTCAAAAATAGATGAAAACTATTTACTTGGTGTATATTTTGGAGGAAATTCAGCCAAAGAAAGAAATAATAAGATCCATTTTTTAATGAATAAATATCAAAATAAAAAATCTATAAATAAAAAAACAAACAATTCCAGTAACGCCTCAAATGATTATATTGTTGAAACTTCCTCTTTTAGAAAAATAAGTGACTCAAAAAAACATATATCTTTCATACAAAAAAAGATGTTTTTTTTAAGAGATCACTATCATCATATTAAAAAAAGAGGAAAGTTTTTCGTTAGTTTTTTTGAATTAGACTCTCTTTCTACAGCTAAATTTTTATGCAATGAAATGAAAAAGGAGAAACTAGATTGTATTGTTAAAGCTAGTTAATTCAGATATGTCTAGATTATAATTTTCAAAAAATTTTATTAGTTTATTTATTTCTTTTTTAAAATTTTCTTTATTAAAATGCTCTAATCTAAAAACAAGGCAATTTTGAGTATTAGAGGCCCTTATTAAAAACCAAAAATCTTTACTTTCAACTCTTACTCCATCAATATCAATGATATCAACTTCATTAGTATAAGTAGTTCTGATTTCATCAATAATATTACTTAATATTTGAAATTTATCCTTCTCATCACAGTGAAGTTTAATTTCAGGTGTTGAGCTTGATTTTATATAAGGTTCTATCATCTCACTTAATTTTTGATCACTTTTACTCAGAAGATTAATTATTTTTAATGATGCGTAGATTGCATCATCATAACCATAATATTGATATTTATAAAATATATGCCCACTCATTTCCCCTGCTATGTCAGCGTTTTCACTAATAATCATTTCTTTGATTAAAGAATGTCCGGTTTTTGACATTAAGATGTTTATTCCATTATTTTTCAGAGTATCAAATAAAACTTTGCTACATTTTACATCAGCAACAGCAGTAATATCTTTTTTTTCTTCATACAAATCTAAAACCAATAAAAGTAAAATAATATCTGAGTAAACCAATTCTCCATTATTATCGATAATACCTACCCTATCGCCGTCACCATCAAAGGAAATACCTAAATCAAAGGAGTGATTTTTTATATAATCAGAAATTTGAATAATATTTTTTTTAATTGTGGGATCTGGGTGATGATTTGGAAAAGTACTATCTATGGATCTATTCAGAATAATATTATTTCCACCAATTATTTTAACAATTCTATGTATTATTGGTGAAATAGCCCCATTTCCTGGATCCCAGACTATTTTAAGTTTATTAATATCTTTAAATCTATGTAATATTTCTTTTGTGTAGGGTTCAATTGGACTTTTAAAATAAAGATTTCCTTTAACGTCATTTTTTTTACAATTTACTATTTGATTTAATGATTTGATTTTATCTCCAAAGAAAGGTTTTCCTTCAATAATCATTTTGAGACCATTATATTCTTTTGGATTATGGGAACCTGTAATCATAATTAAATTTGAAATTTGAAAATGTTTATTCGCAAAATAACTAATAGGTGTTGGGATTAGTGAAATATCATAAACATCAATTCCGAAATTAAGAAAATTCTCAATTAATGTGTTTTTTATTTCTAAAGAAGACGCTCTACCATCATGGCCAATAATAATTTTATGATCGTTAGTTTCTCTAATAATTGTAGCTAACTTGTATGATATGTTTTTGACATCTTCTAATGTTAATGATTTTTGAAATATTCCTCTGATATCATATTCTCTTAATATTTCTTGATTTATCATTGTTTATAAATTCAAAATATACGTTGCGATAGATAAGAATGATAGAAAACCAAAAACATCTGTAAAAGTAGTTAATACAATTCCAGAGGCTAAAGCTGGATCTATATTTAACTTATTAATCGATAAAGGGATAATTATTCCAACTAAGCAAGCAAAACCTAAATTAATTAATATTGCAAAAGAAATAGCAAATGCTAATACCAAGCTATCAAACCAATAATAAGCAATGAGGCCCATTATCATCGATAGAGCTAATCCGTTTATACTTCCAATCAAAAATTCTTTAATAATTAATTTAAAATAATTTGAATTATCAATATCTTTAGTAGCTATAGCACGAACATATATAGTCATAGCCTGAGTTCCTGCATTTCCACCCATAGAAGCAACTATTGGCATTAAAACAGCTATAGCGATCATCTGTTGAAGTTGATCTGAATAAATATCTATAACTAAAGATGCTAAAATTGCAGTTAATAAATTTAATCCAAGCCAAATAAATCTTGAGGAGGCAGAATTAAGAGCACCCTTGTAAAAGTCGTTAACGAATAATCCTCCTAATTTTTGAATATCATCCTCTAACTCTTCATGATCTATTTCAACGACATCATCAACAGTTATAATTCCTAAAATCTTATTCTCATCTGAAACAACTGGGGCCGACACTAATCCATATTGTCTAAAAGTGTAAGTTATATCCTCTACAGACTCATTAGATTTAATTAAATGGACATTTTTAAGAGTCATATCTTTTAGTCTTTTACTTCTTTTTGATCTTAGAATCCTACCAGATGGTATGTACCCTATAGGGATATTATTTTCATCAACAATAAATACATTGTAAAAATCTTTTGGACCTCTTCGAGAAGTTCTTAATTGATCAATTAAATTGCCAACAGTTAAAGTTGATTTAACAGCAAGAAAATCTCTATTCATTATTCGACCCGCTGAGTCCTCAGGATATTTTAAGTTTTCTTCAATTCTAGAGCGTTGAAGTTGACCTAAATTTGATAAAGTATTAACAAGGTCCTTTGTTTCAAATTCACTTAAAATTTCTACGGCATCATCTAAATCTAAGTATTTAATTAAATTTATTAACTGTTTTTTGGGGATTAGGTTTAAAATATCTTCTCTGGTCTCTTCTCTAAGATAGGCAATAAAATCAGGATGAAGATATTTAGTAGATGTTTTTAAAACTGATGTTTGATCTTTAAGATTTAGATTTTCTATACTATCGGCCTGATCTGCTGGATGCAGAGATTTTATTGATTGAATGTATTCTTTTTTATTAAAATTAACCATTTATAATATATATATGGTGCGGACGAGAAGACTCGAACTTCCACAGGATAATATCCCACAGCGACCTCAACGCTGCGCGTCTACCAGTTCCGCCACGTCCGCAATTATAAAATGTAATTAATAAACAATGTTGAGAATAAAACAACTAAAAGGAAGAATAAATTATGTTGAAGCTTTAAATAAAATGAATTCAAAGGTTTTAGAAGTTTCAGAAGACATCAAAAATGAAGAAATCTGGTTTTTAGAACATCAAAGTGTATTTACAGCAGGAAGTTCTACACCCAAAAATTTTAATGAAAAAAAAATAAATAATATTCCTGTAGTATTTATAAATAGGGGTGGAAAAATTACATTCCATGGACCAGGTCAGTTAATCATTTATCCAATTTTAAATATTAAAAAAAGGAAATTAAATATCATTGAATATATAAATAAAATTGAAGAGATTATTATTAAAGTATTCAAAAATAATAAAATTACATTATTTGCCAAAAAGAAACAATAGAGGTCTATGGGTAAGAGATGAAAAAAATAAAAAGGATAAAAAATAATTTTTATAGGATTAAGATATTCAAAGGAGTAATTTATCATGGAATATCAATCAACTTAGATTTATCACTGGATTGATTTTAGAAAAATTAATCCATGTGGACTTGAAGTCGATCAAATAAGTAGCTTAAAGGAATTAAATATTACATACAATAAAAAAGAATTAGTAAATGACTTAAAAATTGAATTTATTAGTCAATTTCATTTAAATTCAAATTAAATTTATAGAATTTAGTTAAATAATAAAAATGTATTGATACAGCACAAAGAGATAAATTTTTATTTTTATCTTGGCTAAATTTTTTATCACCTATTATGGGATTATCATTGATAAAGAATTGAAGTCTGATCTGGTGTTTTCTACCTGTTAAAAGTTTTATTAAATAGAGGTGTTCATCTTTAGTTGAATTAATTTTTCTATAAAATAGTTTTAATAGCTTATTTTCGTTGTTAACATTTTCAAGCATTCCTGATTGTTTGTTGAAACTTTTATGAGTTTTAGCTAAATAATATTTATGAATTTATTAGATAAAAAAGTTTGAAATACCACTAGCCGCCAACCTACTTTTAGCAAAAATCATTAAACCAGATGTATCTTTGTCTAATCTATGAACTATATAGAGTGAGTATCTCAATAAACTTTCATAATAATCTTTTAAAGATGTTCTAACTTTAGATCCTCTTTGAACAGAATACCCTCTTAGTTTATTAATGATAATAAAATCACTATTTTCAAAAATAATTTTTTTTTTTAATGTCTTTCGAAACTTTTCGGAAATTTTTATGTAAAGTTTTTTTGATTATTAAATTCAAAATTATAATAAATAAAAATTATATCTCCTTTTTTAATTCAGAATTGGCTTTAGATTTTTTATTATTAATTTTAATTTTATATTGTCGAATTAATCTTTGTATTAAAGATAAAGGTATGGACTCAAAATATTGAAATAAAAATTTATCTAAACGATTAAATGATTGATTTACTTTAACTTGCAATTTTTAAACTAATAACATGAAATATATAAAAAAAAGCCAAAGTGATAATTATATTAAAAAGAAAATATATTATTGCTCTTAAAAAATCTTTATTACCTAATAGTTGAAATAATTCTAAATTAAAAGCTGATAATGTGGTTAAGCTTCCAAATAAACCTACATACATAAATACATATGCTGAATTTTGAAATTTTCCATAAAAGAAACCAGCTAAAGAAGATCCAATAACATTTACTATTATGGTAGATAGTGGTATGCCAAAAGCTGACAGATTAATTAAATAGAAAAGATACCGAATGCTAGAACCTATAATAGCCCCTAAAATTAGAGCTAGATAGGATTGCATTAAGGATTATTTTACGAACTGGATGATGCTAGTGTGAGCAAAATCACCAAAGCGATTACCCTTTTTAATAATTCTTGTGTAACCGCCATTTCTATCTTTTTGTTGGACAGAAATTTCAGAAAAAGAGTTTTTGGCATGCTTCTTTATTATTAAAAAGCTTAGATAAGATATATTTTCTATTACTCAGGTTATCACTCTTTGCTTTAGTAACTAACTTTTCAATAAAAGGTCTTAATTCTTTTGCTTTTTCAGTAGTGGTAGTAATAGTTTCATGTTTTATAAGACTAATAGAAAGATTTTTAAGTAAAGCCAATCTATGAGAGGAAGTCCTATTTAACTTTCTTTGTTTTAATCCGTGTTTCATTATACTTTAAATGGATCCTCATATTTTTTTGAGAGTTCTTCTATGTTCTCTGGAGGCCAACCTGGTAAATCCATTCCCATATTTAAACCCATTGATAAAAGAACTTCTTTAATTTCATCTAATGATTTTCTTCCAAAGTTTGGTGTTCTTAACATTTCACCTTCAGTTTTTTGAACCAAATCTCCAATATAGAAAATATTATCATTTTTTAGACAATTAGCTGATCTAACTGACAACTCAAGTTCATCCACTTTCTTAAGTAAATTTTTATTAAATTGAGGCTTCTTTTGAAGATTGTAATTTTTTTCTTTCATCTTCAGTAGGTTCTTCAAAATTGATAAATGGCTTTAATTGATCTTGTAGAATTCGTGCAGCCAATGCAGCAGCATCGTCTGGAGATACAGTACCATTAGTTTCGATATCTAGAATTAGTTTATCAAATTCTGTATCTTGACCAATACGTGAGTTATCAACACTAAAAGCCACTCTTTTTACAGGGCTAAATGTTGCATCAAGCATGATTTGCCCAACACTTTTATTCTCGTTATCTTTATTTTTTTCAGCTGAAATATAACCTTTATTTACATCCAAAAAGATCTCAAGATTAACCTCTCTATTTGAGTCAACATTCATTATAACAGCATCTTTATCAACTATCTCAACCTCAGGATTTTCATCAAAATCTGAAGATAATACTTCTTTTGGACCTTTTACGTTTAATGTTAGTTTTTGAGTATGGTTACTTTTAGAGTTAAATGTAACATTTTTTAAGTTCATAATGATATCTGTTACATCTTCTCTAACTCCCTCAATAGTAGAGAACTCGTGCAATACTCCATTAATCTTAATAGAAGTAATTGCAGTGCCCTGCAAAGAAGAAAGCAAAACTCTTCTTAAAGCATTACCTAGGGTAGTTCCGAAGCCCTTTTCTAGAGGTTCAATTACAACTGTACCAAATTTTTTATTCTCACTAATTTTATAGTCAACCTTATTTGGCTTAACTAGGGTTATCCAATTATTTTCGATCAATTTATGCTCCTATTAAAGTTTTATACTCTTCTTTTTTTCTTCGGTCTGCATCCATTATGTGGAAGCGGTGTAACATCTTTGATGTTATTAATTATGAAACCAATATTTTGTAATGCTCTTAATGCTGACTCTCTTCCTGAACCAGGACCCTTCATTAGAACATCAAGTTTTCTTAAACCAACATCATATGCTTTTTTTCCAGCAGCATCAGTCGCCATTTGAGCAGCATAAGGTGTAGATTTTTTTGAACCTCTAAAACCCATAGAACCACTAGATGACCATGATACAGCGTTTCCGCTTACATCAGAGATGGTTACAATAGTATTGTTAAATGAACTTTTAATATGAACAACACCATTTTGTCCAAAATTCTTTTTTGATTTTTTCTTATCTGAAGATTTTTTTTCAGTTTTTGCCATTTTTATTTAGTAACTTTTTTCTTTCCTGCTATTGCTACAGCCTTACCTTTTCTTGTTCTAGCATTTGTATGTGTTCTTTGACCTCTTGTAGGTAACTGGCGGCGATGTCTCAAACCTCTATAACATCCTAAATCCTTTAAACGCTTAATATTTTGAGATACAACACGTCTTAAATCACCCTCAACTGTATAGCTTTCTTCAATTGATTTTCTTATTTTAGAAATTTCATCTTCAGTAAAGTCCTTAATTCTTTTAGTGTGGTCTAAGTCATTTGCTTTAAGAATGTCTAGAGCAAATTTGGGTCCTATACCGTGAATATATGTTAGTGAAACTAAAGCACGTTTATTAACTGGTAAATTTACGCCTGCTATTCTTGCCAATTGAGATCTCCTGAAGGGGTGAAATTAGTAAAAAAGTAATTAAAAGTCAATATAAAATACATCAATTTAAGCCAAGTTTTTCAATGATTTTTTTGAGAAATAGAGTCAATTTGATCATTAGCGTCTATGTTGATAACTTCATTATCTTTAGACAAAGACTCAATAATCTCGTTATGAGTTTTCTTGTAAATAGCCAAACGTTTATCAAATACGCTATCATCAGCCCTAGACTCTTCTTGAGATCTTTTTGTAATACGAGCTAAAAGTTCTTCATCAGTTACAGTAAAATTAATTATATTAAGATTTTTATTAAGAAAAATTTCCTTTAAGAGACTCAGCCTGTATAGAACTTCTTGGAAAACCATCAACTAATATCTGTTCATCTCCAAGACTATCTGATTTTTCTTTTAATACGGAAATAACTATTGAGTCTTCAATTAAATCACCATTATCCATTTTTTGTTTTATTTCATTTCCTAAAACACTTCCATCAGAAGATTTTTCTTTTAATAAAGAACTTACTGTTAAAATATGTAGATTTGGTAATACTGAGTCTTTTAAAACTTGAGCTTGTGTTCCCTTTCCAGATCCTGGAGGGCCAATAAAAACTATAACCATTTACTCTTGTATATTTTATTTTTACTCAATATTTTTTCATATTGAGAGGTAAACAAATGTGTTTGAATTTGAGAGAAGAAATCCATAGCTACTACAACAACTATCAATAAACTTGTTCCTCCCAAATAAAAAGGAACTGATAGTCTTGCAATTAAAAATTCAGGGATTAATGCAATCAAGCCTAAATATACAGCGCCAACAAATGTTAGTCGGTAAATTACATGCTCTAAATGTTGAGCAGTCTGCTCTCCAGGTCGATATCCAAGAACAAAACCCCCATTATTTCTTAAATTATCTGCTTGTTCTTTTGGGTTGAAAACAATACCTGTATAAAAAAAGGCAAAAAATACAATAAGTCCAAAAAAGAAAGCCATGTATAAAGGCTTACCGTGAGATAAATAAAAACCCCAAACTAGATAAAAATCCTGTGCTCTCAGGTGAGAAATTAGAGATAGTATTTGGAAATAAAAGTAGCGAGGATGCAAAAATTGCAGGAATAACTCCAGCTATATTTACCTTTATTGGTAAATAAGAAGACTGTCCACCAAAGACTTTATTTCCAACTTGCCTCTTAGGGTACTGAACTAATAACCTTCTTTGTCCTCTTTCAATAAAAACAATTACAACTATTAAAGCTAAAAGTAAGAAAATAATAGATATAATTGCAATAGCAGAAAGGGCACCAGTTCTACCCAACTCAAATGTGTTAAAGATGGCAAAAGGTAAATTGGCAACAATTCCAGCAAAAATGATAATTGAAATACCACTACCAAATCCATGCTCAGTAATTTGCTCTCCTAACCACATAAGGAAAATAGTTCCGGAAGTCATAGTAATAATAGCTGATAACTGAAAGAAGCCTACGCTTCCAAGAGTAGGGTCAACTGTATCGGAGAGATTTAAAATACCGTTTGAAATACCATAGCTTTGAAATAGAGCCAAAAGTATTGTCAGATATCTTGTATATTGTTGAATTTTTTTTCTTCCATTGGTTCCTTGCTCCTTAAGGGCTTTCAAACTATCAAAAGAAGATTGCATCAAAGTCATAATAATAGAAGCAGAGATATAAGGCATAACGCCAAGCGTGAAGACAGACATTCTCATCAGAGCGCCACCTGAAAACATATCAAAGATACCAAGAATACCATTTTGATGTTGCGCAAATATTTGCTCTAAAACAGCTGAATTGATACCAGGAACTGGTACATATGTACCTAGTCTATAAACAATTACTGCAAAAAGTACAAAACCGAGTTTTCGAAATAAACCAGAGTTCTTGATTGCTTCGTTATAATCAATATTAGGAACTTTAGTGTTCATAGCTTAGTTATTAAGAAGCCGAACCGCCTAAGTCTTCTATTCTTTTCTTAGCACCAGGTGTAAATTTAAAATCTTTGAATTGTAATTTTTTCTTAAATTGAATTGAGTCAATTACTTTTATATTTTTTTTCTGATCTTTTTTCTTAAGAAATCCTGACTCTACAAGTATTTTCATATCGATAGTTGAGTCGTTTTGAAATTTATTAAAGCTAACAAGTGAAATAGAAAGAATATTAGATCTTAGTTTTTTAATAGAATTAAAACCTCGTTTGGGAGTTTTTCTATAGATAGGCATTTGACCACCCTCAAAGTTTCTAACTGCAACACCAGATCTAGACTTTTTGACCTTTGTGCCCTCTACCTGCTGTTTTGCCCAGGCCTGACCCTACACCTTTACCTTTTCGTTTTTTATTTGTAGTTCTTTGTTTTGGTAATTTATTAATCATTAATTTTCTCTTTTACTAATTACGGAATTAATTTCTATGCTTCTTCTAGCAGATACTGATTTGGGTGTATTGATCATTCTAAGAGCCTTAATAGTAGATCGAACAATATTATGAGGATTTTTGTACCGATAGCCTTTGATACAACATCAGAAATACCCAAAGCTTCAAAAATTGCTCTTGAAGGGCCACCTGAAATGATACCCGTACCCTTAGGCGCAGATCTCAAAATCACTGTGCTGGATGAAAACTTAGCTTTAATATCATGATGAATAGTTCTACCTTCTCTTAAAGGAATTCTAACCATTGTTTTTTTGCCTCTTCAGATGCCTTACGAATTGCTTCTGGGACTTCTTTTGCTTTACCTGAACCAAATCCAACTCTTCCCTGACCATCTCCACTAACTACTAAAGCAGCAAAACCAAATCTTCTACCACCTTTAACAACTTTAGAAACACGTCTAACTGATATTAATTTTTCGATTAGTTCTTTATTTGTATTATTTTCAAGCATTAAAATAACAAACCCTTCTCTCTTGCAGCATCAGCAAGAATTTTTAACCTACCATGATATTTATATGGGCCCTTATCAAACTTTACTTCCTTGACACCCTTTTCGATTGCCATTTCAGCAATTTTTTCTCCAACTAATTTTGCAATATCAAGTTTTTTTTGCCCTTCTGTTTTATTAATTTTTACGGATGAATAAGAGCATAGTGTCTTGTCCTGTTGTTCAGTCAATACAGATGCGTAAATATGCTTGGAAGATCTAAAAACTAAAAGCTTATGTTTTTTAACTGCACTAAGTTTTTTCTAATTCTAGTTTTTCTTCTAAGGGATCGAATTTTATCGTTATTCATTATTTTTTCTTACCTTCTTTTCTATAAATTCTTTCACCTTCATATCTTACACCTTTGCCTTTATAGGGCTCAGGTTTTCTAAATGATTTAATTTCTGCAGCAACTTGGCCAACTAACTGTTTACTAGTGCCAGATATAGAAACAATATTTTTTTCAACCTTGGCTGTAATTCCCTCTGGGATTTTAAAATTAATATCGTGGCTATATCCAAGAGACAAAACTAATGTTTTACCACTAACATTTGCCTTATAGCCTGTTCCAACCAATTCTAGTCTTTTTCAAAACCTTGGGAGTTGCCAACTATCTCATTTTTTACATTAGCGTAAACAGTACCTAATAGTGCCTTATTTTCTCCTGAGAAATGAAGTAAATTATCTTTCATATCAACGACAATTCCGTTTGGTAAAGTAGAGCTTGACTTGCCTAACTTTCCTTCAAAATTAATTACATTGTCGTTAACAGATATTTTTACATCTGAAGGAATGGTAATGGGATTTCTAGCTAAACGTGACATGATTAAAATACGCTAATAAGCACCTCTCCACCTACTTTTTGATTTCTTGCATCAGAGTCAGACATTACACCTTTTGATGTTGAGAGAATTGTTGTACCTAAACCACCAATAGTTTTTGGTATATCTTCAACTGAACTGTAAACTCTGCAACCTTGTTTAGTAATTTTTTCAATTTTATTAATTAATGGGCTACCTTTGTAATACTTGAGAGTAATAGATAAGTCTTTTTTGTTATCTCCAATTACTTCAAAGCTTTCAATATAGCCTTCATTTTTTAAAACATTACAAACATTAACATTTAATTTTGAGTATATTGCTTTTATAGAAACTTTGTTAGCTTTTTGGCCATTTCTAATTCTTGTAATCATATCTGCTAGAGTATCACTCATTTTACCAGCTCGCTTTCGTTAGGCCAGGGATTTGACCTTTTCCAGCCATATCTCTGATTGCTATTCTTGATAAATTAAATTTTGAGTAAACACCTCTCGGTCTACCAGATAAAAAACATCTATTTCTATATCTAATTCGTGATGAATTTCTAGGCATAGACTCTAGTTTCATTTGAATTTTTACTCTTTCTTCAAAAGGAAGTTCTTTATTCATTAAAACTTTTTTTAATTTTGCTCTTTTTTCACTCAATCTATCAATGAGTGTTTTTCTATTAATATTTTTTTGGATTGCGCTTTGTTTTGCCATGTTTAATTCAAGAATGGAAAGTTCATTAACTTTAACAATTCATACCCTTCCTTATCATTAGTTGCTGAAGTTGCGATTGTGATATCAAAACCAAAAATATTTTCTACATTTTCGACACTTATCTCAGGAAAAATAATATGATCTTTGATACCAATAGTTATGTTACCCTGACCATCAAATGATTTCTTCGAGTAACCTCTAAAGTCTTTAATTCGTGGCATAGCTATATTCACCAATCTGTCATAGAACTCCATCATAATATTTTTTCTAAGAGTTACAGATAAACCAACAGGCATTCCTTTTCTAATTTTAAATGAAGCTATAGCTTTTTTAGATAAACGAACTACAGGAGCCTGTCCTGTAATTAGAGATAAATCTTTCTTCATTTTTTCAATAGCTTTATTATCTTCTTTGATACTACCAATACCTGCATTCACTACAATTTTTGTCATTTTAGGAACTGCTAATTTATGAGGTATTTCTAAATTTTTAGCTAATTGATCAGAAATATTAAATAATTCTTGTACAGTAGCGCTCATTAATATTTTTCTCCAGAAGATTTTAAAATTCTAACTTTTTTACCATCTTCAACTTTGAACCCAACTTTTGATGATTTTTTAGCTTTTGAATCATAAGCCAAGATATTAGAAATATGTATAGGCATATCTTTATCTACAATTCCACCCTTTGAGTCTTGTGATGGTTTTTGATGCTTTTTACTAACATTAACACCAGAAATAATTACTTTATCAATGGAATTAAAGACTTTGCAATTTTTCCAATTTTTCCTTTATCCTTACCACCCTTTCACAATAACTTCATCACCTTTTTTATTTTTTAATCATTAAAGTACCTCGGAGCTAAGCTAACAATCTTCATCATATTCTTTTTCTTAACTCTCTTGTAACTGGTCCAAAATTCTGTTCCAATAGGTTCATTTTGTTTATCTAACAAACTGCGCATTTGTATCAAATTTAATTGATGTTCCGTCTTCTCTAATTAAAGGTTTCTTTGTTCTAACGATAATAGCTCTTTGAACTTCACCTTTTTTAACTTTGATCTTGGGAATAGCATCCTTGACAGAAACAATAATAATATCTCCAATTCTAGCATATCTTCTTTTTGATCCACCAATAACTTTAATACAGCTGATTAATCTTGCGCCTGAATTATCTGCAACTTGTAAATTGGATTCTGCCTGTATCATTATTTAATAATTTCCCATGATTTATTTTTTGATAATGGTTTTGTTTCTTGAATTTTTACATTCTCACCTACTGCAATAGTATTATCTGTGTCATGAGCTAAATATTTTTTGAAACTCTTATGAATTTTTTTATAAATAGGATGTGTTGTCTGTCTAGTAACTAGAACAGATACTGTTTTATCACCTGATTTTTTAACAACTTTACCGCTTAAAATTCTTTTAGGCATTTTTTTCTAATCTTTCTTTGGTTAATAATGATGCAATTTGTTTTTTTATCTTCTTAAACTGAGATGTATCAGTAAGTTGACCACTTTTCTTCATTATTTTTAGGTTAAATAACTCTTTTTTTAAACTGTTTATATCTTTGTCTGCCATTAAAATTGATCCAATGAAACGAATGAGGTTTTAACAGGTAATTTTGCAGATGCAAGTTCAAATGCTTTTTTTGCAAGGTGCTTATCAACACCGTCAACTTCAAACATTATAGTTCCAGGCTTTACTCTACATACCCATCTATCTATTGAACCTTTTCCTTTACCCATTCTAACTTCAGCTGGCTTAGCTGTGACTGGAACATCAGGAAATACTCTTATCCATAGACGGCCTGCTCTTTTTAAAAATCTTGTAATAGCTCTTCTTGAAGCTTCTATTTGTCTAGCTGTGACTCTTTCAGCATTTAAGGATTTTAATCCATAATAACCAAAAGTTAATTCATAATTACCTTTCGCATTTCCATGAATTCTTCCTTTATGCTGTTTTCTATATTTAGTATTTTTTGGTAAAAGCATTATGAACTCACCTTTTCATTAGAGATGTTATTTTTTGTATTTTTACTTTCGCCTTTAAATAACCAAACTTTGATACCAATAATTCCATAAGTAGTCAAAGCGCGAGCAGTTGCATAATCAATGTCTGCTCTTAAGGTATGAAGTGGAACACTACCTTCACTAAATTTTTCAGATCTAGCTATTTCCGCTCCACCTAATCTTCCACCACAAACAATTTTAATGCCTTTTGCACCTAACTTTATTGCAGACATGCCAGACTTTTTTCATTGCTTTTCTAAAAGCAATTCTCTTTTCAAGCTGTCTTGCGATAGAGTCAGCAACCAATGATGCATCAGTTTCAGGTTTTTTAATCTCTTTTATATCTAGAGATATGTTTTTATCAGATAGTTTTGATAAACTATTTCTTAATTTTTCAATATCTGCACCTTTTTACCAATTAGAACACCAGGCTTAGATGTATGAATAATAATTTTAAGTTGGCTGCAGCTCTTTCAATTATAACTGAGCTTATCCTGCAATTTGCATAATTCTTTTCAATATAACTACGAATATTATGATCTTCTTTAAGAAATTAGAATAATCTTTTTTTCAAACCAAGTTGATTGCCAATATTTGTTTATACCTACTCTTAATGAATTAGGGTTAACTTTCTGTCCCATTATCCTCTTCCTCTAAAACCAGAGTTAGTCTTGAAAAAGGTTTGATGATTTGGAATGCTCTTCCTTTGCTCATCGGTCTAAATCTTTTCATTCTTAGGCTTTTTCCACATAAGCCTCTTTAACAACTAGTTTATCAATATCTAAATTATTATTGTTTTCTGCGTTTGCTACAGCAGAATTAAGTGTCTTTAAAACTTCTTTACTAACCTCTTTGTTGAAAATTTTAAAATATTTACAGCAGCATTAATGTCTTTTTTCTAATATCTTTAATAATTAGATTTAACTTCTGGAAGCTAGTTCTAATCATCTTATTATAGCTTTAACCTCTTTAGACATTATTTCTTACCTTGAACTGCTTTCTTATCACCAGAGTGACCTTTAAATACTCGAGTAGGTGAAAATTCTCCTAGTTTGTGACCAACCATATCTTCAGTAACAAATACTGGAATAAAGGATTTACCATTATAAACAGAAAGCGTAACACCAACAAAATCTGGAATGATAGTAGATCTTCTTGACCATGTTTTAATTGGAGATTTTGAATTTTCTTCTTTTGATTTTTTTACTTTTTTATAAAGAGTTATATCAAAGTAAGGTCCCTTCCAGACAGATCTTGCCATTATTTCTTAGCCCTTCTTGAAATTATCATTTTAGATGTGAATTTGATTTTTCTTGTTTTTTTACCTTTGGTTTTCATACCCCAAGGAGTAGATGGATGTCTTCCACCTGATGTTCTACCTTCACCACCACCATGTGGGTGATCCACAGGGTTCATTACAACACCTCTTACAGTTGGTCTAATTCCCAAGTGTCTTTTAATACCAGCCTTACCAATCTTTTTATTTTTATTATCTTGATTAGATACTACCCAACAGTGGCCATACACTCTCCATGAACAAGGCGAGTTTCCCTGAAGACAACTTAATCATGATGTATTTATCTTGAACCCAAGACCTGAGCGAAAGAACCTGCAGATCTGCATAATTTACCTCCAGCCCAGGCTTTAATTCAATATTATGAATTGATGTACCGTTGGGAATATTTTTGATTTTCATAGCATTTCCAGAGCTGATCTCAGTCTTTGAAGATGAAATAACTTTATCACCTGATTTAATATCAGAGGAGCTATGATGTATTCTTTTAAATCTTGATAATCAACAAGTGCTATAAAGCACTTCGGTTAGGATCATATTCAATCCTTTCAACTGTTCCAATTTTATCAAATGTATTTCTTTTAAAAGTTAATAATTCTATATTTCTTTTTATGCCACCTGATCTATGTCTAATTGTAATTTTTCCAGTTTATTTCTTCCAGAATTAGGCTGTAATTCTTCTATAAGATTTTTTTCTGGTCTACCTTTAAATAAAACAGATTTATCAATTTTAACTGTCTTTTCTAAAAGAGGAGTGGTGGTTTATATGTAATTAGACCCATATTTATTTTACCTTTCCACTCATATCAATTGTATTACCTTCCTTTAAGAGTAACATAATTCTTTTTTGTTCTGATCGTGTACCTCTTTGACCCTTGAAAACTTTAGGCTTGCTTTTAACATAACACTATTCAACTTTTCAACCTTAACTTTATAAACATCTTCTATAGTAGCTTTAATTTCAGATTTATTTGCTGATTTGTAACTTCGAATATATATTTATTGAATTGTGCATTAGCAGTTGATTTTTCTGTAATACAGGTTTTTTAATTAAGATTTAAATCCATTAGATATTTTTCCCAATATATGTCTCATAAAGAGATGATTTGTTTGAAAAAATAAGCATGTCAGATTTTAAAGATGAATGTATTGAATAGTTTTTATCGAGTGAAAAGAAATATTTTTATAATTTTGAAACTTAGATACAACTTATTTTCATTGGTATTTTTAAGAACAATCATGATTTTTTATTGTATTTTTATTTAAAATATCTTTACTGCTTTCTCAGTCTAACTTAGTTTCATCAATAGAGTAAAGTGACTTGTTGTTACTTTTGATTGAGATTGAAGACATTAAAGCAAGATTTTTTACTTTCTTATTAACTTTAAATGAAACTAAATGAAATTTAGGACCAAAGGCTTTACCACCACCTCTTCTTTGTGTTGTTTTTTGTTACCAGCTCTAGCATTACCAGTCCTTTTTGCTTAAATAGCTTCTTACCTGAACCAGTAACTTCTGATCTATCAAGGCTATGATTGTTGCCTTGCTTTATGAGAATAAGTTTTTGTACTGAAAGATGCAAAGATTTATCAGAAATATTGGATTTTTAAGAGTGATTTGTTCGATCATTATTTATATACCCTTACAACTGATTTATTTTTCCCTGGCACAGAGCCTTTGAGGAGAATTAATTTCTTTTCAGTATCTACTACAAAACTTCAGGTTTTTTGTTGTTGTAACTTCATCACCAAGGTGACCAGCCATTTTCTTCCTTTAAAAACTTTACCAGGTTTTGATTTTGACCAGTAGATCCATGGGCTCTATGTGAAATAGATACACCGTGGAGCTCTCATACCGCTAAATTATGACGTTTCATAGCTCCAGCAAAACCTTTACCAGTTGACTTTTGATTGAACACAAACTTTATCCCTACATTAAATTTTGGAGATACTTCACTTCCTACTTCCAAAAGATCTTCAGAAGAACTTAAGTCTTTCTTCTTTATAATTTTTAGGTTCAATATTTTTTTGTTAAAATCTTTTAATTGGGGTTTGTTCAGTTTTTTTGGTTTTTGAAAACCTAAAATATTAGCAGAGTAACCATCTTTATCTTCGGTTCTGTTACCAACAACTGTACATGTGTTGTAATCTAAAACAGTAGCACAAACTCTTTTGCCTTCTTCACTAATAAATGATGTTTGGCCTATTTTTGTACTAATAATCATGATTTTTTATTTTTTTATTTTTATGTCTACGTTCACACCTGATGCGAGGTCTAATTTCATTAGAGCATCGACTGTTTGAGGAGTAGGCTCAATTATGTCCAACATTCTAATGTGAGTTCTTAGTTCAAACTGCTCTCTACTTTTTTTATCAACATGTGGTGATTTATTAACAGTGACTCTTTCAATTCTCGAAGGCATTGGAATAGGTCCGATAACTTTAGCACCCGTTCTTTTTGCAGTTTGTAAAATATCTATAGAACTTCTATCTAATATACTGTGATCAAATGATTTAAGTCTAATTCTAATATTTTGATTAATCATGGTTTATGCTAACTTTGACTTTATTTCTTCTTCAACATTAGACGGAACTACATCATAATGTGAGAATAACATTGTATAACTTGCTCTTCCTTGACTCATTGAACGTAGATTATTAACATAACCAAACATATTAGCAAGAGGAACGACTGAAGAAACTACCTTAGCATTTCCTCTATCTTCCATTTTTTCAATTTGTCCTCTTCTGGAATTAAGGTCACCTATAATATCTCCCATATAATCTTCTGGTGTTACAACTTCTACTTTCATCATAGGTTCTAATAATTTAGGTCCAGCTTTAGCTACAGCATCTCTAAAAGCAGCTCTTGAGGCAATTTCAAAAGCTAAGACTGATGAGTCAACATCGTGATATGCACCATCATAGACTTCAGCTTCGAAATCAATAACGTTATATCCAGCTATAACTCCATTTTGTGCAGCGCTATTTATGCCCTTTTCAACTCCCGGAATGTATTCTTTTGGAATATTTCCCCCAACAACTGTGTTATTGAATTTAATTCCTGAATTTCTCTCAAGAGGTTTAAATTTCATTTTAACTCTAGCGAATTGACCTGCACCACCTGATTGTTTTTTATGAGTGTAATCAACTTCAACATCTTTAGTTATTGTTTCTCTGTATGCTACTTGAGGGGCACCCACATCAGCTTCAACCTTAAATTCTCTTTTCATTCTATCGACTAGGATTTCTAAGTGTAACTCGCCCATTCCTTTTATAATCGTTTGACCCGACTCTTCATCAGAAGTAACTCTGAAGCTAGGATCTTCTTGTGCAAGTCTTCCAAGAGCTTGACCCATTTTTTCATAATCAGCTTTAGTTTTTGGCTCAACAGCAACTTCAATAACAGGATCTGGGAATTCCATTTTTTCTAAAATAACTGGCTTAGATGGCTCACATAATGTGTCTCCAGTTGTCACATTTTTCATTCCAACTAAAGCAACAATGTCACCAGCTTTTGCTTCTTTTATCTCTTCTCTGGTATTTGAATGCATCAGAAGCATTCTACCAATTCTTTCTTTTTGGTTTTTAGATGAATTTAAAATAGTAGAACCAGAACTTAGATTACCACAATAAAGTCTACAGAATGTTATCTGACCAACAAATGGATCAGCAGCAACTTTAAATGCTAGAGCCGCAAATGGCTCTTCTGGAGTATTTGGGATTTGAATTTTTTCATCAGATCCTTCTTTTACACCCTCACTAACCATATCTTTAGGAGATGGTAAGTAATCGACGACAGCATCTAATAAAGGTTGAACACCTTTGTTTTTGAAAGCTGTCCACAAAGAACAGGAACAAATTTAAATTCAATTGTACCTTTTCTTATCACTTTTTTAAAGTCTCAACTGAGATCTCATTTCCCTCTAAATAATCTTCCATGGCCTGGTCATCTGCTTCTACAGCCATTTCTATTAGTTCTTCTCTTTTTTTCTTTGCTTCTTCTAGTAAGTCATCACTTATGTCAACAACATCAAATTTTGCACCTAAGCTATCATCTTGCCAAATGATTGATTTGAAGTTAACAAGATCAACTACTCCTTTGAAATCAGCTTCTTTACCAATTGCCATTTGGAGAACTAAAGGATTTGCGCCCAATCTATCTTTAATAGACTGTATATTCATTTCGAAATCAGCCCCTAGTCTATCCATTTTATTACAGAAACAAATTCTTGGAACTTTATAGCGATCTGCCTGTCTCCATACAGTCTCGGACTGAGGCTCAACCCCAGCAACACCATCAAAACATGCTACTGCGCCATCTAATACTCTTAAGGATCTTTCTACTTCAATTGTAAAATCTACGTGACCAGGGGTATCAATAATATTAATCCTATGATCATTCCAAAAACAGGTAGTTGCTGCTGAGGTAATTGTAATACCTCTCTCTTGTTCTTGTTCCATCCAATCCATTGTTGCGGCACCATCATGAACTTCACCAATCTTATGAGATTTTCCAGTATAATATAAAATTCTTTCAGTAGTTGTAGTTTTACCAGCATCAATGTGTGCCATAATTCCGATATTTCTATATTTACTTAAATCCATTAATTACCACCTGTAATGTGCAAAAGCTCTGTTAGCTTCGGCCATTTTATGAACTTCGTCTTTTTTCTTAACTGAATTACCTTTATTTTCAAAAGCATCAATCAACTCATTTGCGAGTCTTTCTCTTTGAGTTTTTTCATTTCTTTTTTTAGAGTTTGATAAAATCCATTTAAAGGCCAAAGCTTGAGCTCTGGTACTTCTAACTTCCATAGGAACTTGGTATGTAGCTCCACCTACTCTTCTAGATTTAACTTCAACAGAAGGTTTGACGTTGTTAATAGATTTTTGAAAGTAATCTAAAGGATCTTCACTTTGATTTTGTGCTTGAATAATATCAAGTGCTCCATAAACAATTTTTTGGGCGACGGTTTTTTTACCACCTACCATTACCTCATTAATAAATTTATTTAAAACTATACTATTATAAATAGGATCAGGTAATATCTGTCTCTTCTCTGCTGCTCTTCTTCTCGACATGTTTTAAATTTTAGCTCTTTGGCCTTTTGGCTCCGTACTTTGATCTTCTTTGGCGTCTTTTTTCTAGGCCTTGGGTATCAAGAGTTCCTCTTATTATATGATAACGGACACCTGGTAAGTCTTTTACTCTACCACCTCTGATTAATACAACAGAGTGTTCTTGTAAATTATGACCTTCACCAGGAATATATGCGGTGACTTCTTGGCCATTAGTTAATTTAACTCTAGCAACTTTTCTAAGAGCTGAGTTAGGTTTTTTTGGTGTTGTTGTGTAAACTCTAAGGCACACACCTCTCTTTTGAGGGCAAGCTTTAAGTGCAGGCACCTTATTTCTCTTAGAGACTTTCTCTCTAGATTTTCTAACTAGTTGATTTATGGTCGGCATAGTTCGCAGAATATATTTATAGTATTCATCATAGTCAACATTTATTTGTTATTTTCTATTTGTTTTAATAATGAATTATCCCTTATTTTAGCTTCTTTTCTGAGGGCTCTGATAACGTTTCCTGTACCAGCAGGAGATTAAGTACCAACAATCACATTTTCTTTAAGACCTGTTAGTTTATCTACTTTACCGTTAATAGCTGCTTCAGTAAGAACTCTAGTAGTTTCTTGGAAAGATGCGGCAGAAATAAATGAATTAGTTTGAAGACTTGCTTTAGTAATACCTAATATCATCATTTTAAATTTAACTTCATTCTTTCCAGCTTCTTTAAGTTCAATATTCTTTTCTAGAACTGTAGTTCTATCTAATACATCACCAACAAGATATTCACTATCTCCAGATTCAATAACTTCAACTTTTTGGAGCATTTGTCTTGTGATACATTCAATATGTTTATCATCAATTAAAACACCTTGTAACCTATAAACTTTTTGAACTTCCCTTACCATATATTCAGCTAATGCCTCAATACCAAGGATATTTAAAATATCAGTTGGTGCAGGAGTTCCATCAACAATCATATCTCCTTTATTAACCTTGTCACCCTCATTGAAATATATATATGTTCCTTTAGGGATTAAATACTCAACAGGTTCTCCATCTTCAGGATTAATAATTATTCTTCTTTTACTTTTAATATCTTTACCAAACTCAATTACACCAGAAACTTCGGCTAAGACTGCAGGATTTTTTGGTTTTCTTGATTCAAAAATATCTGCAACTCTTGGAAGACCACCTGTAATATCTTTTGTTTTAGATGAAGCTCTTGGAATTCTGGCTATAATATCACCTGCTTTAACCTCTTTACCTTTTTCAATATTTAAAACTATTCCTACACTTAAATCGTAAGACGAATTATTCGAACCTTTAGATTTTACAGGATTTCCTTTATCATCAGTGATGACAAGTTGAGGTTTAAGATCTTGTTTACCTTGGAAGCTCTTCCAATCAATTATTACTTTTGATGAAATACCAGTTGTTTCATCAAATTTTTCAATAAACGATACTCCTTCTACAAGATCACTAAAATCTAAAGTGCCAGATTTCTTCTGCTACAATAGGAACAGTGTAAGGATCCCATTCTAGTAATAAGTCATTTAATTTAACTTCTGCTTTATCTTTTACTAAAAGTGTGGAACCGTATGGAGCTCTAAATGTAGAAACCAATTTTTTATTTAAATCATATATCTCAAGTTCAGTAGTTCTATTAATGATGATTTCACTACCAGCTTGATTGACTACGGATCTTAAGTTTTGAATTTTAATCTTACCATCACTAGGAGATTCAAAATTAGACTTTTCAGCTGAGGAGCTAGCTACTCCACCCACATGGAAAGTTCTCATAGTCAGCTGAGTTCCAGGTTCACCAATAGACTGAGCAGCAATAATTCCAACAGCTTCACCAGTATTTACAGGTTCACCTTTAGCAAGATCTCTACCATATGCCTTAGCACAAATACCATTAACACAACCACATGTAATTGGAGATTTAATTCTTACAGAAGTAATATTTTCTTTTTCAATGGTTTCTATTTCTTCATGAGAAATATATTCACCATTTTTCATAATAACTTTTCCTTCAGTAGTTTTGACATCATCGGCTAAGTATCTGCCAAACACTCTATCTTTTAATGGAATAGCAACCTCACCAGACTCATACACTGTGTCTACAGTAAGTCCGTTTGAACAAGAACAATCTTTTTGAGTAATAGTTAAATCTTGAGCCAACATCAACAAGTCTTCTAGTTAAATATCCTGAACTAGCTGTCTTAAGGGCTGTATCTGCAAGACCTTTTCTTGCACCATGGGTAGAGTTAAAGTATTCAAGAACTGTTAGACCATCTTTGAAATTAGAAGTAATAGGATTTTCAATAATTTCTCCTGAAGGTCTAGCCATTAAACCTCTCATTCCTGCAAGCTGTTTAAGCTGAGCTTCCGAACCCCTAGCACCTGAGTGAGCCATAATATAAACAGAATTGATTTGATTATCTTTTGTAGTTGAAACTGTTTTCATCATTGCCTTAGCAACTTTATCTGTACATGTTGACCAAAGGCCAACTACCTTGTTATATTTTTCTCTCTCTGTAATTAAACCTTCTTGATATTGGGCTTCTAAGCTATTAACTTGTTTTTGAGTTTCTTGAATTAAAGAATTCTTTTCCTCAGGAATAACCAGATCATCTTTTCCAAAAGAAATACCTGCTTTAGCAGCATATTTAAAACCTACATTCATCATTTGATCTACGAAGATACATGTAGCTTTTTGACCAGTAAATCTATAGACATTATCCAATAAGTTACTAATTTCCTTCTTGGTTAAAATTTTATTTATACAATCAAAAGGTAAGTTCTCACTTTGAGGAACAGTTTTAAATAAAAGAACTCTTCCAGGTGAAGTAGTAAACTTTTTATCTTCATATTCATTAGTTTCTTTATTAAAAGTCTTAGTTCTAAAAAGAATTGGGGTATGTAAATTAATAGATTTATTTTCTAAAGCAAATTCAACTTCACCTACATGAGAAAAATATTTTTTAACCTCCTCATTATCATTAATTAAAGAAAGATAATAAATTCCTAAAACAATATCTTGACTCGGTACAATGATTGGTTTTCCAGAAGATGGGGAAAGAATATTATTGGTGCTCATCATCAAAACTCTTGCCTCTAGTTGTGCTTCAAGGCTTAGTGGGATATGAACAGCCATTTGATCACCATCAAAGTCTGCGTTAAAAGCAGTACATACTAATGGATGTAATTGTATTGCTTTGCCTTCTATTAAAATTGGTTCAAAAGCCTGAATACCAAGTCTATGAAGTGTTGGAGCTCTATTTAAAAGAATAGGATGTTCTCTAATTACTTCATCTAATATATCCCAAACTTCTGGTCTTTCAGACTCAACCATTTTTCTTGCAGATTTAAGAGTTGAAGCAAAACCATAAGATTCAAGTTTGTTATAAATAAATGGTTTGAAAAGCTCCAAAGCCATTTTCTTTGGAAGGCCACATTGATGAAGTTTAAGCTCAGGTCCAACTACAATTACAGATCTACCAGAGTAATCAACTCTTTTACCAAGTAGATTTTGTCTGAATCTTCCTTGCTTACCTTTGAGCATTTCTGATAAAGATTTTAATGGTCTTTTATTAGTACTTGTAATTACTCTTCCTCTTCGTCCATTATCGAATAGTGCATCAACAGACTCCTGGAGCATTCTTTTTTCATTTCTAACAATAATGTCTGGAGCTCTAAGATCTAAAAGTCTTTTTAGTCTATTATTTCTATTAATTACTCTTCTATATAAGTCATTTAAATCAGAAGTGGCAAATCTACCACCTTCTAGAGGAACTAATGGTCTTAGTTCAGGTGGAATGACTGGAAGAACTTTAAGTATCATCCATTCGGGTTTTATGTTGGATTTTTTAAATCCTTCCATAACTTTCATTCTTTTTAGTATTTTTTTCTTTTTTGTTTCTGAGGAAGTGGCTGCACTCTCTTCTACTAACTTTTCAATTTCATTTTCTAAATCTAAACTAGATAATATTTCATGAACAGCCTCTGCTCCAATGCCGTGTTTAAAAGAGTCTTCACCAAATTGCTCAATAGCTTCTTCTAACTCTTCATCGGTAAGAAGTTGATTTTGCTCAAGACCCGACATTAAAGGGTCAATTACAATATGACTTTCAAAGTATAAAACTTTTTCTAAATTCTTAAGAGTAATATCTAATGCGAGACCTATTCTACTTGGAAGAGATTTTAAAAACCAAATATGAGCAACTGGTGCTGCGAGCTCAATGTGAGCCATTCTTTCTCTTCTAACTTTAGATAAGGTAACTTCGACACCACATTTTTCACATGTAATGCCTTTAAATTTCATTCTTTTATACTTACCACATAAGCATTCGTAATCTTTAGTAGGGCCAAAAATTCTTGCGCAGAACAAACCTTCTCTTTCAGGTTTAAATGTTCTGTAATTAATTGTTTCAGGTTTTTTAATCTCACCAAATGACCAAGATCTGATTTGCTCAGGACTAGAAACGGAAATCTTTATTTGATCAAAGTTTAGAGTTTGATTATTATTTTTAAAAAGGTTGGTTAAATCTTTCATTATGCTCCCTCCCTATTTACTGTGGGATCTGTTTCTATTAATTCGACGTTAAGTCCTAGTGATTTAAGCTCTTTAACTAAAACATGGAAAGATTCTGGTATTCCACTTTCAAAGTTATAATCACCCCTAATTAAAGCTTCATATACTTTTGTTCTACCCGCAACATCATCTGATTTGATAGTAAGAATTTCTTGAAGGGTATTTGAAGCACCATATGCTTCTAATGCCCATACTTCCATTTCTCCAAATCTTTGACCACCAAATTGAGCTTTACCACCAAGTGGTTGTTGAGTTACTAAGCTGTATGGTCCAATTGAACGAGCATGTATTTTATCATCAATTAAGTGATGTAGTTTTAAAATATATTTATATCCAACAGTAACTTTTCTTTCAAACCTCTCACCAGATCTTCCATCATGAAGATAAACTTGACCACTATTATCAAAACCTGCTTTATCTAAAAGATTAGTAATTTCTTCAGTATTAGTGCCATCAAAAACTGGTGTAGCAAAAGTTACACCTTTTTCTAAATTTCCAGCTAATTCAACTAGTTGATCATCATTCATATTTTGAATTTCTAAATTTGAGTCTTTGTTAGCTTCATAAAAAGAAGCAAGAGACTGTTTTAATTGATTAATATTTCCTTCTTTTCTTGCTAAATCTAAACTTTTAGAAATTTGTTTACCAATACCATAAGCTGCCCAACCTAAGTGAGTTTCAAGAATTTGACCAATATTCATTCGACTTGGAACACCTAAAGGGTTTAATAGAACATCTACTGGAGTACCATCTTCTAAGAATGGCATATCTTCAACAGGAACAATTTTTGAAATAACACCTTTATTTCCATGTCTTCCAGCCATTTTATCTCCAGCTTGTAGTTTTCTTTTAACTGCAACAAAAACTTTAACAACTTTAAGAACTCCAGGAAGAAGATCATCTCCACTTTGAATTTTTTCAATTTTATTTTGAAATTTTTTATCTAATAAAATAACTGCATCACTAAAAATTTTCTTTTGAGAATTAAAAGTTTCCATTGATGTTTGATCATCAACAACTATTTGTTCCAGAAAATCAATAGGTTTACTTTTCAATATCATCTTCATCAATTTTATTTCCTTTAGAAAAACATCCAAATTTGAATTTGATGTTTTATTTTTAAATATACTTATAAGGTTTTGTTTATAGTTATTTTCTAAAATATTTTTTTCATCATCTCTATCTTTAGCTAATCTATCTATCTCAACTCTTTCAATAGCTATAGTTCTTTCATCTTTTTCAACACCTCTTCTAACTAGAACTTGAACATCAACTACAACACCAGAGTAGCCAGTTGGTAATCTTAATGATGTATCTTTTACATCAGCTGCTTTTTCTGAGAAAATTGCTCTTAATAGTTTTTCTTCTGGAGTAATTGGAGAGTCTCCTTTAGGAGAAACTTTACCAACTAGTATATCACCAGGTTTAACTTCTGAACCAATATAAACAATTCCAGCTTCATCTAAATTAGTAATGCTTTCATCACCAACATTTGGCATATCTCTTGTAATTTCTTCAGGGCCTAGTTTTGTATCTCTACATAAGAACTTCAAATTCCTCAATATGAATTGAAGTAAAACTATCTTCATGAACAACTCTTTCAGACATAATGATAGAGTCCTCAAAGTTATATCCATTCCATGGCATAAAACCTACTAATAGATTTCTACCTAGTGCTAATTCTCCTAAATCAGTTGAAGGACCATCAGCAATAATATCACCTCTTTCAACATAATCACCTATTTTTACAATAGGTTTTTGGTTAATAGCAGTGCTTTGATTTGATCTTTGAAATTTTTTAAGATTATAAATATCAACACCACTTTTATCTTTACTAATATTTTTAGAGTCAGATCTAATAACTATTCTTGATGAGTCAACTTGATGAACATATCCACTATTTTTTGCAATTACAACAGCACCACTGTCTCTTGCTACTTTTGACTCAAATCCAGTACCAACAAGAGGGGCTTCACTTTTTACTAAAGGAACAGCTTGTCTCATCATATTTGATCCCATTAATGCTCTATTTGCATCATCATTTTCTAAAAATGGAATTAAAGAGGCAGCTACAGAAACTAATTGTTGAGGGTTAACATCCATAAAATCTATTTCAGAGGGTCACAGAAAATAAAATCACCTCTTCTTCTACAACTAACTTGTTCTTCTGCAAATTTACCATTTTCATTAATTGGACTATTTGCTTGAGCTATTGTATAATTTTCTTCTTCATCAGCATTTAAATATAGAACTTCATCAGTAACTAAACCTTTTACTATTTTTCTATATGGTGTTTCAATAAAACCATATTGATTAATTCTTGCAAAAGATGAAAGACTGTTTATCAGTCCAATATTTGAACCTTCAGGTGTTTCAATTGGACATATTCTACCATAGTGAGTAGTATGAACATCTCTTACTTCAAAACCAGCTCTCTCTCTAGTCAGACCACCAGGGCCTAAAGCAGAAATTCTTCTTTTGTGAGTAATTTCACTTAATGGATTGGTTTGATCCATAAACTGGCTTAATTGGCTTGTTCCAGTAAATTCTTTTAAAACTGTTTGAATAGGTTTAGAATTAACAAGATCTTGGGGCATAATTGACTCAATATCAACTGTTCCCATTTTTTCTCTAATAGCTCTTTCCATTCTTACTAATCCAATTCTGTATTGGTTTTCAATTAATTCTCCAACTGATCGAACACGTCTATTACCAAGATGATCTATATCATCTTTACCAGCACTTTCAGTTTTCATATCAAAAAGTTTTTTTGCAACTGCGAGAATATCTGATTTACTTAAAATTCTTGATTTATTAGTTTTATCTAATGATAAATAAGAATTTAATTTTACTCTACCAACTTCAGATAAATCGTATCTATCTTCACTAAAAAACATATTTTGAAATAAATAATTACTTGCTTCTAAAGTTGGTGGTTCACCAGGTCTTAAAATTTTAAAAATATCAAAAAGAGCTTCTTCTCTAGAATTATTTTTATCAGCAACAAGTGAGTTAATAACACCTAAATTACCAGTTGCTTGATTAGCATTAATTACAGAGAATTGATTTATAGATAATTCATCTAATCTTTTAAAAAACTCTTCACTTAATAAAGTCCCAGCTTCTGCATAAACTAAACCATTATCATAATTAACAATATCATTAGATAAATAAAAACCATATAAATCCTCTTCTTTAAAAAAGAATTTATTAATTTTTTTATCTTTAATTTCTTTTAAAACTTTAAAGATAATTTAACATCTTTATAAGCTACTACTTCATTAGTATTAGGATCTACTAAATTAAATGGAAGATTTTTATATTTAAATTTATTTAAATCTAAATTTACAATCCATCCATCTTTATTTTTTTTAAAATTAAAAGTTTCATAAAAATAAGTTAAGATTTCCTCTGAGGTCATACCTGAAACTTTGTAGATATCTGGTTCTACTTTGTTTTGGATGCATTCTTTTAAATACTTTTCTGAAGCTTTAGATGGTAAAGCCTGAAGAATTGTAGTTGAAATCATTTTCTTTTTTCGATCAATTCTAAAGAAAAGGTTATCTTTGTGATCAAATTCAAAATCTAACCAAGAACCTCTATAAGGTATTATTCTTGCATTATATAAGACCTTACCACTTGCATGTGTTTTACCTTCATCATGGTCAAAAAATACACCAGGTGATCTATGTAATTGACTTACAACAACTCTCTCAGTCCATTAACAACAAATGTACCGTTGTTTGTCATAAGTGGAAGATCACCTCAAGTATACTACTTGTTCTTTAATATCTCTTAGTGATTTTTCCCAGTTTCTTCATTAAGATCCCATATAATAAGTCTAAAAGTGACCATTAAGAGATGCTGAGAAAGTAAGACCTTTTCTTCTACATTCTCTACATCGTATTTAGGATTATCAAGATAATAATCAATATAGTGAAGTTCAGATTTACCTGCATAGTCTTTTATGGGAAAGACAGAATTAAAGACTTCTTGCAGTCCAGTATTTGAACGTTCCTCAACTGACTTTCCTAACTGGAGGAACTTATCAAATGAGATTTTCTGTATATCAACTAAATTTGGTACTTCAATCGTTTTACCGATTTTACCAAAGGAATAGCGAATTCGTTTTTTTTCTGTAAAGCTAAGTGGCATATTTTGTAGAACCTGTAATAAAAAATAATTATTTAAGTTCTACTTTTGCACCAGCGGCCTCGAGCTTAGTCTTCATCTCTTCAGCCTCTTCTTTCTTAACTCCTTCTTTTAAAGTTTTTGGAGCACCTTCAACATATCTTTAGCTTCTTTTAAACCAAGACCAGTGATTGCTCTTACTTCTTTAATTACATTAATTTTTGATCACCAGATGCTGCTAAAACAACATCGAAGCTATCTTTTTCTTCTGCTGCGTCGGCTGCAGGAGCTGCTCCACCTGCTGCTACTGCTACTGGTGCCGCTGCTGAAACTCCCCACTTTTCTTCTAAAAGTTTTGAAAGTTCTGCTGCTTCCATAACTGTTAAAGTTGATAATTCATCAACGATTTTATTTAAGTCTGCCATTTGTGTCTCTCCCTAAGTTAGTCTTTTTTGTTTTGTAGTATTGAAATAATATCCTGATCTGGTCTTTGTAATAATCTTACAAGTTTTGATGCTGGAGCATTAATCAACCCAACTATTTTTCCTCTGATTTCATCAAGAGAAGGTAAAGTTGCAACCTTAGCTATATCGTCTTTTGTATATAGTGTGTTATCGAAAAAAGCTGCCTCTGCGGATAGCTTTTTTAAATCTTTTTCAAATTTTTTACAAACTTTAGCTGTACCTACAGGATTATTTGTAAATATAAGAGTTTTTGTTGAGATAAAAATTCATTTAGCCCTTTTTTCTTCAGTTTTATTAATAAAGATTTTACAATGTTATTTTTGAAATTTTAGTAACGCCTTCATTGTTTCTAATTTCAGTTCTAAATTGAATCATTTCTTTAACAGACATATTAGAAAATGAGGCTATAAACATTGCAGAAGTAATCTTTAGACATTTGGTCTAAATTCTCAATATATTGTTGTTTTTGAGCTTTATTCAATTTCTTATACCTCCACCTTAGGCCAAAACCCATGGTTGATGAAACGAATACAGAATTAATAAAGTTACCTTTTAACCAGAGGGCTTAATTTTTTAATTTCCTCACAAAAGAATTAATATTTTCACTTAATTGGTTTTCATCAAAGCTAATTTTTCCAAGTGCTGCATGTATAGTCCAGCTTTATCATTTTTATATGCAACAAGACCTTTTTTATATTTTCAATTGTACTCTTTACATCATTAGTAACTGTTCCTGTTTTTGGATTAGGCATTAAACCTTTAGGACCTAAAACTTTGCAATCTTACTTACTACTGCCATCATATCAGGCGTAGCGATGATAACATCTACATCTATTTTTTCTTGAAGAGCAGTAACTAAATCTTCGCCACCAACTTTTTTTACACCAAGTGCCTTTGCTTCTTCTGCAGCTTTACCTTGGGCGAAAACAGCAATATTAACTTTTTTTCCTAACCCATGAGGAGGAACAAAACTACCTCTCACATTCTGGTCAGATTGTTTAGAGTCAATACCAGTATTAATTGATACTTCGATGATTCATCAAATTTAACAAACTTTTTTTCTTTTAGTAATTTAACAGCTTCAATAACAGGATATGATTTATTGAAATCAATACCTTCAATTTGTTTTTTTTATTTTTTGTTAAAATCATTAAACTACTTCCATTCCCATTGATCTTGCAGAACCTAGAATAATCTTAGAAGCCTGTTCAACGTCATAAGCATTCAGATCTTCTAATTTTTCTTTTGCAATCTCATTACTTGCGCCATCGTACTTTTCCTAATTTGGACGACCTGGTGTTTGACAACCTTTTTATCTTTGCAGCTTTCTTAAGATAAAAAGTAACTGGTGGTTTTTTAGTAACAAAATCAAATGATCTGTCTTTATATGCGGTAATAACAGTTGGTATTGGTGCACCTTTTTCTAAATCTTTTAGTTGCATCATTAAACTGTTTACAAAAATCTTGAATGTTTAATCCCTTTTGACCTAAAGCAGGGCCTACTGGGGGTGCGGGGTTCGCAGAGCCTGCAGGAATTTGAAGTTTAATATATCCTAATATTTCTTTTGCCATTGTTTTCTAGCCTTTTACTACTTGCGAGTAATCTAATTCTAACGGTGTAGGTCTCCCAAAAATTGAGACGGACACTTTAAGCTTTTGTCTTGAACTGTCAACCTCTTCTATTATGCCACTAAATGAGCAAAAGGACCATCAGATACCTTTATTTGCTCACCAACTTCTATTCAAACTTAGGCTTTTGGATTATCTACCCTTCAGTAATATCTTGTAAAAGCTTTGAAACTTCTCTTTCAGATATAGCTATAGGCTTATCTTTAGTGCCTAAAAATTAGATACTTTTGGAATGTCCCTTACTAAATGCCATGTATCATCATTCATGACCATTTTAACTAAAACATAACCTGGAAAAAATTTCTTTTCTGAATTGACTCTTACACCTCTTCGAACCTCTACAACAGCTTGAGTTGGTACTGATACCTCGTTAATGAAATCTTCAAGTTCTACTTTTTTAGCTTCATCCATAATGGCATCTGCTACTTTTTTTTCAAAACCAGAGTGACAATGGACAACATACCATTTAGATGTATCTGAACTGACTACCATTAATTTTATCCTAAAATAATTCTAACTATAAATGCGAAAAATTGATCAAGGAGCATTAAAATAACTGCAGCAATACTAATTACAACCAAAACGATTCCAGAAGTAGTGAAAGTTTCTTTTTTAGAAGGCCAGGTAACTTTAGATACCTCCTGTCGAACCTCTCTTAAATACTTTGCTGGATTAAATTTCATAATTAAAACTGGCAGGAGTGGCAGGCATCGAACCCGCAACCTCCGGTTTTGGAGACCGGCGCTCTACCAATTGAGCTACACTCCTTCATAATTAATAATGCTGCAGAGAAATTAATTATTCAATAATCTCTGATACAACTCCTGAACCAACAGTTCTACCACCTTCACGAATAGCAAAACGTAAATTGTTATCCATCGCAATAGGAGCTAGTAGTTCTACTTCAAGAGTAACGTTATCACCAGGCATAACCATCTCTGTTCCTTCAGGAAGTTTGATAGAACCAGTAACGTCAGTTGTTCTGAAATAAAACTGTGGTCTGTAGTTAGCAAAGAAAGGAGTATGTCTTCCACCCTCTTCTTTACTTAAAGCATAGATTTCTGCTTTGAACCTTTTGTGAGGCTTAATACTTCCAGGTGCAGCTAATACTTGACCTCTTTCTACTTCTTCTTTTTTTTGTACCACGAAGAAGAGCACCGATGTTATCTCCAGCTTCACCAGAGTCTAAAAGTTTTCTAAACATCTCAACACCTGTACATGTAGTTTTTTGAGTGTCTTTAAGACCGATGATTTCAATTTCTTCACCAGGTTTAATAACACCTTGTTCAACTCTTCCAGTAACAACAGTACCTCTACCAGAAATTGAAAAACATCTTCAACTGGCATTAGAAAGGTTTGTCTAAATCTCTGTTGGAGCTGGGATATACTCATCTACTTTATCCATTAATTCTAAGATTGAATTTTTACCAATAGCTTCATCTCTATCTTCAACTGCAGCTAAAGCAGAACCTTTTACGATTGGAATATCATCACCTGGGAAATCATAGCTTGATAATAACTCTCTAATTTCCATTTCAACTAGATCTAAAAGTTCAGCATCATCTACTTGATCAACTTTGTTCATGTAAACAACAAGTGCAGGAACACCAACTTGTCTTGCTAATAAAATATGTTCACGAGTTTGTGGCATTGGACCATCTGCAGCGTTAACAACTAAAATACCACCATCCATTTGGGCAGCACCAGTAATCATGTTTTTTACATAGTCTGCGTGACCTGGACAGTCAACGTGTGCATAGTGTCTTTTATCAGTCATATACTCAACGTGTGCTGTAGAAATTGTAATACCTCTTTCTTTTTCTTCTGGAGCTTTATCAATTTCATCATATGCTGTAAATGTTGCGCCACCTTTTTCTGCTAATACTTTTGTAATTGCTGCAGTAAGTGTTGTTTTACCATGGTCGACGTGACCGATAGTTCCAATGTTGACGTGTTCTTTCGACCTGTCAAATTTTTCTTTAGCCATTTTAAGTTGTTACCTCTTTTTTAATATCTATTACTTAATTTTTTTTTTGTTTTTGGAGCGGGTGAAGGGAATCGAACCCTCGTAGCCAGCTTGGAAGGCTGGAGCTTTACCATTAAGCTACACCCGCGAATAAGCGGGTAACCACTTCAAAACAACCACAAAAACAAATCCTTGTGAGTTCCGCTAAACTACTTATTTTTCTTTAAAATTCAATAGCTAATGTGAAAAAAAGTGGTGGAGGGAGTAGGATTCGAACCTACGTACACTTGCGTGAACAGATTTACAGTCTGCCGCCTTTAACCACTCGGCCATCCCTCCAGAGTGAAAAACAGGTCTTGATTAATAGATATTTGTCTTTGAAAGTCAATAGACTTCCTAGGGTTTAAATGTAATTTGTAAATATGATTATTTCTGGTGATAATGCTTGTTTAGCTTGTCTTTTGCATAATCCTTCAAAAGTCAAAGAAGTATTAATAAACAAAGAAAAAAAGCTAATTATTTAAAGATTATTCAAAATATAATCTTATCAAAAATACTAGATATATTGATAAGAAAGAACTTCAGAAAATAGACAAGGATAATTTCAGACAGTCAAATGATATAATAATAAGACGAGAGGAATATGGCTCGTCATCTTTAGAGGACATATGTAGCTCAAATAATGAAAATTCAATAATTGTAGCGCTAGATCAGTTAACTGATCACAATAATCTTGGAAATATCATAAGAACATGTCTTCTTATTGGTGTTAATGGGATTATTATTCCCGAACACTCGTCAGCACCGATTACAGGCTCAACAGCTAATACCTCTGCGGGTGCAATAGAACTTTTAAAATTCCATATATCAAAGAATTTAAATAGATCTCTTGAAGATTTAAAAAAAATTGGATACTGGACTTACGCTCTAGATATGAAAGGTAAATTAATCAACAAAAATTTTAAATTTGATAAAAAAACAATCATTATTTTAGGAAATGAAGCTAACGGTATAAGAAAAAATATTTTAAATAACAGTGATTTTATTATCTCACTTCCGCAGGATGAAATAAAAGGTATTGATAGTTATAATGCAGCTAATTCTCTTGCAATGACTTTACTTCATCACAAAGTTAATATTTCTTAATTAATTATTGTTTCTCAGGGATATTAGTATAATAAATAACAAAATGCCGGCTTAGCTCAGTTGGTAGAGCAGTTGATTTGTAATCATCAGGTCGGGAGTTCGAGTCCCCCAGCCGGCACCACATTCGTTGATTATTAATTTTCTTTCATTAAATTAAATGTATGAACTCAGAAGTTGATCAATTTGGACGGAGTGCCATTAATTCGGATGATCTTAGTGATGATAAGTCAAAAAGAATTCTTGATGCTCTAAGCGATATTAAAAATCAACTTCAAAATGATGAATATATCCCAAAAGTTGAAAAAGAAAATTTATCAAGACCTAAAGATACAAAAAAGATATTAACATGATTTAGATTTTAAAAATCTTCATTATAAAATTGAAAGTTTAGAAAAGAAAATTAATCAAATTGTTGAAAATTTACATAATAGTCAAAAAAGTAATTTTGTAAAAGAAGAACAAATAAACAAAGAAGATCTATCAATCTTCCATAAAATAGAAAATAACAAATTAGAACAAAAACAAAATAAGTCGATTGTGGTTTTAGAAAATCAAAATCTTCAAAATATTTCTAATTTTAAATTTTATCATTTTCTCATACTTTAATAATTTTGATTACTGCATTGACTTTGATTACATCCAAGAAATTAGGATTATCTATATCAGAATCTTTGAATTTTTTTAAGTCTTTTAGTTAATCTAAGCGCTCAATCTTTCAACATTAGCGGCACTAAATTTGAATTCAGGAATTTTTCCATAAGGATCTAACTGAGGATTAGTTAATACATTAGCGGCAGCTTCAGCAAAACAGAAAGGGATAAAGACCATACCTTCAGGAATTTCTTTATCTCTCCTTACTTTTATGACAATCATACCCGTTTTGTTTTTACTTTGACTTGGTCACCTGGTTCTATGTTCATTCTTTTCATATCCCATCTATTCATACTTACAATAGCTTCCGGTTCAATATGATCTAAAACAGTTGCTCTTCTAGTCATTGAGCCTGTGTGCCAATGTTCAAGTAATCGACCAGTCGTAAGTATCATTGGAAAATCATCATCAGGTAATTCTGCAGGAGGAATAAGTCTTGCAGGAACAATCTTACCTCTTCCATTTGCAGTTGGGAATTTTTCATTAAAAATGATTTCATTACCTGGCTTGTTAGGGTCATCACAAGGATATGTGACTGAATTTTCACTTTCTAAACGTTCATAAGTAATATTTTTCAATGAGGGCATAACTTGAGCCATTTCATTAAATACATCCCTTGGATGTAAGTAACTCCAATCAAGTCCCATTCTTTGGGCTATAGCTTGAGTTATCCACCAATCTTGTCTGGCATCTCCTGGTGGGGGTACTGCTTGACGTCCCAGCTGAACTTGACGATTTGTATTAGTAAAGGTTCCTGTTTTTTCTGCATGAGCCGAAGAAGGTAAAATTACATCAGCGTGCCAAGCTGTTTCAGTCATAAAAATATCTTGAACTACTAAATGATCTAATTTTGCAAGCGCTTCTCTTGCATGGTTTTGATCAGGATCAGACATTGCAGGATTTTCTCCCATAATGTACATAGATTTTATTTCATCTTCCAAAACTTTATGAATAATCTCAACAACTGTTAAACCTTTTTTGTTATCCAATTCTACTTTCCAAAAGTTTTCATACTTGGAATGTATATCTTTATTTTCAACTGATTGATAATCAGGAAAGACCATTGGAATGAGACCTGCATCAGAAGCTCCTTGAACATTATTTTGTCCTCTCAAAGGGTGAAGGCCAGTTCCATTTCTTCCAATTTGTCCAGTAGTAAGAGCTAGTGCGATCAAACATCTTGCGTTATCTGTTCCATGAACATGCTGGGAAACACCCATACCCCAAAAAATAATAGATTTTTCAGAAGTGGCATATAACCTGGCTACTTCCTTTAATTCCTCAGCAGGTATACCACATATAGGCTCCATTTTTTCAGGAGAAAAATCTTTTATTTCTTCTTGTAGTTTCTCAAAGCCTTCAGTTTGACCTTGAATATATTGTTGATCATATAATTTCTCATCAATGATAGTGTAAAGTAAAGCATTGAGCATAGCGACGTCTGTTCCAGGTTTAAATTGTAAGTTATGAGTGGCGAATTTACTTAAGCCTTGTTTTCTTGGATCCATAACAACTAATTTTGATCCACGCTTTGTTGCTCTTTTTAAATAAGTTGCAGCAACAGGATGATTTTCTGTAGGTCTCGCACCAATTACAATAATGCAATCCGCATCACTAGCTGCCATAAAAGGGGCAGATACCGCTCCAGAATTTACGCATTCCATTAACGCAGCAACAGAAGATGCGTGACATAATCTTGTACAGTGGTCAACGTTATTAGAACCAAATCCAACACGAACAAGTTTTTGAAATAAGTAAGCTTCTTCGTTTGAACATTTAGCTGAACCAAAGCCAGCTAAACTTTTAGGACCGTGGTCATCTTTTGACTTAGCTAAACCTTTAGCTGCTATATCAAGGGCATTTTCCCAACTAGTTTCTTCAAAATAATCAGAAATTTCTGAGTCTTTTAACTGGAAATTAGGATCTTTTGGAACTCCAGCTTTTCTAATAAGGGGTTTAGTCAGTCTCCCTTCGTGTTTAATGTAGTCAAATCCAAAACGGCCTTTCACACAAAGTCTATTTTCATTAGCTGGTCCATCTTTTCCATCAACGTATAATATTTTATCATCTTTAACGTGAACTTTAGTTTGACATCCAACACCACAATAAGGACAGACGCTATCGACTGTTCTATCAGAATAATTAACACGAGCACCTTCTTCATTAACCAACGAAGACTCCATTAAAGCTCCAGTTGGACAAGCTTGAACACATTCACCACAAGCCACACAAGTACTTTCACCCATAGGGTCATCTAAATCAAAAATAACTTTTGCGGTTGATCCTCGATATGCCATACCGATTACATCATTTACCTGAACCTCTCTACACGCACGAACACATAAATTACAATTAATGCACGCATCTAAATTCACACTCATAGCTTTATGAGATCTATCTAAATTAATTTTTTCTTTACCAGGAAATCTGCTAGTACTGACACCCATTTTTTCAGACCAGTTCCAAAATTTTGAGTCAGGGTCAGGAGATTGTTCTTTTGAAGGTTGATCAGAAACTAATAATTCAAAAACCATTGAGCGAGATTTTTCCGCTCTCGGAGAGTTAACTGTGACTTCCATGCCCTCTGTAGGTTTTCTAATACATGAAGCAGCTAAAGTTCTTTCACCTTTAATTTCGACCATACATGCTCGACAATTACCGTCAGCTCTATAACCTGGCTCAGGGGAATAACACAAATGAGGAATATCTATATTATTTTTTTTAGCAACATCCCAAATTGATTCAGAGGGTTCAGCTAAATATTCTTTACCATCAATAGAAAATTTTATTTTATCTGTCATTAGTTAGTTACCTCATTTGGAAAATGCTTAATTACAGAGAGTAAAGGGTTGGGTGCAGCCTGCCCTAATCCACATATTGATGCATCCATCATAGCTGAAGATAACTCTTTTAGTAATTCTACGTCCCAGGAATTTTCATTCATCAGTTTTAGGGCTTTCTCTGTTCCATTTCTACATGGTGTACATTGACCACAACTCTCATCATGAAAGAAAAACATTAGATTCTTTGCTATTTCACCCATTTTATCTTTATCGGATAATACCACTATGGCAGCCGAACCAATAAAACATCCATGCTCTTGTAGAGTGTCAAAGTCCAACGGTACGTTATCCATGGAGGCCGGCAAAATACCACCTGAAGCACCACCAGGAAGATATGCCTTAAAAGTATGATCATCTTGCATTCCACCACAGTACTCCTCGATTAGTTGCTTAATTGTAATACCTGCAGGAGCTAGCTTCACACCAGGATTTTTTACTCTTCCAGATACTGAGAAAGTTCTTAAACCTTTTCTATTATTAAGACCATGACTATTAAACCAAACAGCTCCTTTTTCTAAAATCTCTCTCACCCAAAAAACTGTTTCTACATTATGTATTAGTGTTGGTCTTCCAAACAAACCCACTTGAGAAGGAAAAGGAGGTTTGTGCCTAGGTAAGCCTCTTTTGCCTTCAAGGCTTTCAAGCATTGAGGACTCTTCGCCACAAATGTAGGCGCCAGCACCTCTTCTAAAATGAATTCTTGTTTTGATATTTAAATTATTTTCTTCAACTATTTTAATTTCTTTTTTTAAAAATTTAATCACATCAGGATACTCATCTCTCATATAAATATAAACGTCAGTAGCTTCAACGACCCAGGCTGCAATTAGCATTCCCTCAAGGAAACGATGAGGATCTCGAGAAAGATAATGATGATCTTTAAAAGTTCCAGGTTCCCCCTCGTCACCATTTATAGCCATAAGTCTTGGTTGTTGTTCGGCTCTAACAAATCTCCATTTTTTTCCAGTTGGAAAACCCGCTCCACCCAATCCTCTAAGACCTGATAATTCCATTTCTTCAATTAAGTCCATTGGATTTTTTTTATTTTCTAGACATTCTTTTAAAATTTTATATCCACCAGACTTTGTGTAGTTTTCGAAATTTATATATTCAGGTGTAGAGGGTTTTATATCTTTGTTATCAATGGAAGTTTTAATTTTTTCAACATTAGCATTTGTGATATGTTTTTTTCCAACTTCAACGACAGGTGCTTGATGACATCGGCCCATACAAGGAGCTCTTACAACTCTAATATTTTCATTAGTTGAATAATTTGACTCAAGTTCTTTTTGAAGAGATTGGCATCCATTCATTTCACATGTAATGCTATCACATACGCGAATTGTAATTTCAGCTGGAGCTATATCATCATCTTTAAAAATATCAAAGTGAGCATAAAAAGATGCTACTTCGTAAATTTCAGTTAAAGGAAGATTAGTTAATTCTGCTAAAGCAGCTAAATATTTAGGTTTCAAACATTTATAATTATCTTGAATTAAATGAAGGCATTCTATGAGCATATCCCTTTGGCGAAGATAGTCTGCAGGAATTAAACTTTTTATCTCATTAATTGATTGATCATCAGATTGTCTACCTTTGTTAAAAGTAAGAGCGTTCCTTCTACCAGAACCTGGATGAATTTTTTTGGTGTTATTTTCCATGTATTATTGAAATTATTTAAATTGACTTAATATTCAATTATTAAAGAGTAATTGATTGATAAGAATTACTTATTAAAGTTTTTTAAAAACTTTATAAATGAGTCTTTTATCGGAGATGGCCCTTTATCTTTAATAAAAACTGAGCCAACAGAATGGGTCACCATAGGTGTATTTAATTCAATAAATCGAATATTAGAATAATTTTCAAATTGGGCTGCATAGGAACCTGGCATAATTGTTGATAGATCTGAGGAGGATACGTGGGAAAAAAGATGAATTAATGAGTTAGATTCAATCATGATGTTAGGGCTTATATTTTTACTTTTAAAAATAGTATCTAAAATTCTCCTAAATTGATTTTCTTGAGATATCAAACATAAATCATGACCGTCACACTCGCTCCATGAAATATTTTTAAAATTTTGATATTTTTTATTTTTAGTAACTAAGAAATACTTTTCTTTGTAGAGATGAACTTTTTCTACGCCTAAAATAGGTTCGTTATCCAAATAACTAAAACCAATATCTAGTTTAAAGTCATGTAATCCCTCATCAATTTTATTAGAGGACATTGAGTAAACTTCTATATTTATATTACGAAATTTTTTAACATACTGATTTAAGATAAATGAGACATCAATAAGGGCAGAAGGTATTACTCCTACCCTCAAACTACCTGTGAGATTATTTTTTAATTCAGAACTTAATTGTTTAATTTCACTATACTCTTTTACAATATATTTAAATTTTTCTTTTAAAATTTCGCCTTCTTTAGTTAAGCCTATAAAATTTTTACCTCTTTTTACTAATTTTACACCAATTTCATTTTCCAATGATTTTAATTTCATAGAAAGTGCAGGTTGAGAAATATTTAATTTCTCAGCAGCGCGATTAAAGTGTTTTTCACTATCTAAGGCTAAAATTATTTCTAAGTTCTTTATTTCCATGAAATATTGAAATAAATATATACTTAAATGGAATATTATCTAGATACGAAAGGTTATGAATGCCCTATACCAGTATTAAAAGCTGCCAAACGTATAAAAAAATTAAAAAAAAATGATTTGATTACAATAGAGTGTGATGATCCTTTGTCTAAATATGACTTTAAAAATTACTGCGAAGAAAATAATTTCAAAATTATTTCAATCAAAACTCAAAAAAAAATAGTAATTATTAAATTTCAAATTTAATAACTGGATATGACCTCCCTATTACAACCTTAGAAATACCCTCTTCAACAATCATAAATCCATCACTTTGTGCGGTAGAAATTAATTTAGCTGATCCTTTAGAGTTGTGTTCATAAGCTGTTTTATCTTTAATTTTAACTCTTATAAATTTTGTTATATTGTATTTTTTATTTGTATTAAAACCTGATTTAAAGTTTTCAAATTTAAAGTTTGTATAAAGATTATTTGGATCAATAAATTTTGAAATTATTAATTTTAAATTAACCATCACAGCAAGTGGGTTACCCGGAAGGGAAAAAATGTATTGTCTCTTTTGTTTAGCAAAAATTATTGGTCTCCCTGGCTGTATGCGAAGATATTGAAATAAAATTTTAGTATTCTTAATTAAATAAGATGAAGTGTGATCTCCAGAACTAAATGACGATCCACCTGAGCTAATAATTAAATCATACTTAGAATTTTTTGTTCTATAAAATTTCTCAACATCTTTAAAATTATCTTTTAAAATCCCTAAATCTTCTATTTGAATTGGATATTTCTTAAGAAAATTTATAATTTGTAATTTATTTGAGTCAAAAGTTTGAAAGTCTTTTTTTTTCTTTTTGTAATCAATTAATTCATTTCCAGTAGAAATTACCCCAACTTTTAATGGGCTGTATATATGAGTTTTTTTTATTCCAACTGAGGCCAGAAGGGCAAGCTTAATAAAATTAATTTTTTGATTTTTCTTTATAAGTATCTGTTTCTTTTTTAAATCTTCACCTTTCTTTTTGATATCTTTATTGGAAATTTTTGATTTTGATAAAATTAAATACTCATTTTCAATAAATGCGTTTTCTAAAGATATAAAATTTTTAAAGTTTCTAGGAATACTGGCGCCAGTATTGATCCTATAAGCATATTTTATATTTAAATTTTTATAAACTTTTCCTGTTTCAATTATCTTTAATGAAACAGGAAATTTTGAAGATTTTTTATTTGATATTATAAAACCATCAAGTCCTGCTGAGTCTAATTCGGGTAAATTTATTGGAGAGCGTATTTCCTTACTTGATACAAAATTAAGTGAGTCAGCTAAATCTATTTCAGAGGTTTTTTTTGTTCTATTACTGTGTAAAATAGCTAATTGAATAGCCTTCTTCAAACTTATCAATTTAAAATGAGTCACTTAATATTTCTTTTGCAATTTCATCTATTTGTTCATGCCTCAATACCTTAATAGGATGCTCTGAATCATCATCACTTACTAAAAGTTTAATATTATCAAAAGACTCATATAGCATTTCTTTTTATTCTTAGTTAGATTTACTTCAATTTTTGAAGTTTTTTATTTTTTAAAACCTTCAAATATAAGAATATCACATCCCTTATTAAGTTGAATTAGTTCTTCTATATCTATCTCTGATGTGTTTTTTCTTCTATATACGCTAATCTTTTTTCAGAGACGATTGTAGTTTTGAAAGAGCCAGCTTCTCTAATTTTATAGCTATCAGTATTAGGATGATCTATATCAAATGTATGATGTGCGTGCTTAACTACGCCTACTTTGAATTTTTTTTCACTAAGGTAATTGACTAGATTAGATACTAATGTCGTCTTGCCACTATTTTTCCACCCAATAACTGCTATTGTTTTCATTTATTTTACAACCATAATATATCATAGAAAATTATGACAGATTTTTTGATAAGACCGAGTGTAAATAATAAGTCCTTATTTAAATATAAAAACTCTATAGATGAGAATGGAAAAAAAACAATCATTCCTATAATTGAGGAAAGGCCATTAACTCTATATCTCAATAATCAAGAAATAGTAACTATGATGACTATTGGGGATTATCCTGAGTATTTGGCTCTTGGATATCTATATAACCAAGGAATGTTAAGTGATATTAATAAAGTTAAAAAAATAGAATACCATAAAGATTTAAGGACCATAGTTGTTAGGACAACTGATAAAACTAATTACGAAAAAAAATTAAAAAAAAAAGTAAATACTTCAGGTTGTGCACAGGGTACTGTTTTTGGTGATTTGTATAATGAAATTGAAGAAATTGTTTTAAATAAAAATATCAAAGTAACTCATCAGGAACTTATTGAATTATCAAAAAAAATTAATTTAGAACCCAGTTTATATCTAAAAGTTGGTGCTATTCATGGTTGTGTATTGTGTGAGGGTAATAAACCTCTTTATTATTTTGAAGATGTTGGAAGACATAATGCTGTTGATAAGATTGCAGGATTAATTTTGAAAAAAAAATATTAATGTTAAAAATATGTCATTTTACACAACTGGTCGATTAACCAGTGAAATGGTTATTAAATGCATAAAAATGCAAATACCAATACTTCTATCTCGTTCAGGATTTACAGCTTGGGCTGTAGAAATAGCTAGAAAGAAAAAATTAACAATGATTGGTAGATTAAGAGGCAAACGTCTCAATGTACTTTCTGGTGACTTTAGATTTAAAAAGTGAGCGATCTAATTGTAATTTCAATACTTACAGGGGGAAAGTCCTCTCGAATGAATTTCCAAAATAAAAGTTTTCTTAAAATTCATAACAAAACATTTATTGAGTTACTTTTAGATCAATTAAAAATACTTGGTTATGAAATTATCATTAATGTTAATGATGATGAAGAGAAATACTTAAAATTTGGTTTTGAAATAGTAGCTGACAAAATTAAAGGCAGAAAAGGTCCATTGGCTGGCCTTCATAGTATTATGAGCCTATACAAACAAACAAAAAAAAATATTTGGTTTGCCATGCTTCCCACTGATGCTCCTTTAATTAACTTAAATCTTTTTAAAGAATTTGAAAACATACCAACAAAGAATAAAAACTCTTATATTTCTAAAATTGATGGGAAAACAGAACCAATGTTTTCATTCTGGTCAATTAATTCTTTTGAAAAATTAGATAGAATTTTAAATTTGAATGATGGTTATAAAATTATGAAATTTGCTGAGGAAATTGGCTTTGAGTTTTTAAATATTGAAAAAGAGAATAAATTAGAATTCTTTAATATAAATGATATTGAAGATTATAATTTTTTTAAGAGTTCTTATTAAAAGAAATTAATATTGAGCCATTGTCATTAAGAGTCTTTTCTTCATAAGAGTAATTTCTCGATAAAAAATAGGGCTTATAGTCTTTAAAATTAATATATGAGAAAGCTCTTACACCCCCATTAAAAGTATGAGGTTCAATAGTTATATGAATAGTATCTACTAATTCAGCATAGATGAAAAAATCATGTACGCTAGTGCCACCTAAAATTAAAACATTTCCTGAACAAATCTTTTCAAAGTCGCTCCATTGATGTAAGTCAGGGTTAAAATAAAATTGATCAGGGATATCTTTTTTAATGAGTTCAATTTCCTTAGACTGTCGTGAAAAAACAATTCTTTTTCGATTATGATTGGGATTAAGTTCATGAGTGGTTCTTCCCATAACTTGCCATTCATTTTCACTAATTAGTATCTGTAAATGGTTTTGGTCCTCTTTTGAGGTCCATTCAAAAGGGTTATCTTTTGAATGTTTTGCAATAAAACCATCTTGTGAACAGGCAAAAGCTAATGTGTATTTCATAATTTATTGATGTATAAATTATATTATTACAATATTCACTGAATAAATGAATTTCTATTTACCTATCGCTGAAATATCTATCAACATTTACGTGCTTTTATCACTCGGTGTAGGTATTGGTTTTATATCAGGACTTTTTGGTATTGGTGGAGGTTTTATTTCTTCTCCACTACTTATCCTTGTTGGCGTACCTCCTGCAGTAGCAGTTGGATCGACCACGGTTCAAGTTTTTGCATCTACCTCAACCGGTGTAATCAATCATTATCAGAAAAAAAATATTGATTATCAAATGGGCATTACCATGATCGTTGGAGGGGTTTTTGGCACATTAACAGGAGTTTTACTTTTAAATAATCTTCAAAATATTGGAGCTATAGATAATTATCTTAGTTCTATTTATGTTGTGCTCTTATTAGGAACTGCAATTTTTATTTTATATGAAACAGCAAAAGTAAATATTTTTTATAAAAATAAGAAATTTAAATTACATCAGCACTCATGGATACACGGTCTACCATTTAAATTTAAATATAGAAAATCTAAATTATATATAAGCATTCTTGCTCCATTATTTATAGGTTTTGGCATAGGTCTATTAACTGGTTTTACAGGTATAGGGGGTGGTTTTATACTTATACCATGTATGATTTATCTTTTAGGTATGACTACAATATCTGTAATAGGTACATCACTTTTTAATATTACTATAATTTCATTAATTTCTCTTTTTCTTCAAATAGCAATAAATCAGAATGTAGATTTTGTATTAGCTATTATACTTATTGTAAGTAGTTCTCTAGGTGCTGCCATTGCTTCAAGAGTAATAGAAAAACTTGATCAAGAAAATTTGAAAGTATTGTTTGGTGTGCTCTTGGTAATAATTGCATCTTTTCTTCTTTATGAGCTTTTTAGAACACCTAATAATTTATATCGAATAGATTATGTTTAAAGTTATATTCACAATTCTTTTAATTTCTTGCTCATCTATATCTTGGTCTGCAAAATTTTCACTTGATAAATTCAATATTGAAATTAATTCAAATTTTTTAGGTGAGGAGGTTGTTTTATTTGGGCAAAAAGATGATGGAAAAGATTTAATAATAATTTTTGAAGGAACAGAAAAACAAGGAAAATTATTTAAAAAATCAAAAAAAGGTCTTTTTTGGATTAATAATAGGAAAGACTTAGATAAAATTCCAAGTTTCTTTGCTATTTTTTCTACTCCAAAAAAATCAATTAATGAAATTTTCTTAATACCCTCAATTACAAGAAGTCATTTTTTAATACAAAGCAGTTTTTCGGAGAAACTCTACCAAATCAGAGAGGCTTTAAGAGTAAAAGGTCTATATTTTGAAGATGAACTTCAAAGTGTAGAGGGAAGTTTATTTATTAATAAATTTAAGATTCCAGACAACATTTCAGCAGGTAATATCAAGGTCAATCTATATGAGATTAAGGACAATAAAGTAAAAAATTTTTCCCAAAAGAAATTAAATATTCAAAAAAAAGGGATTACAAGTAGGTTTGAAACAATGCTAGAAGAACAGTCGCTAGTTTATGCAGTAATCTTAGTTATCTTTTCAATTGTATTTAGCTTAATATCAAATTGGCTTTTTAGAAGAAGATGAAAAAAATAAATCAAAGAAATTATTTTGTTGTAATTGATGATAGTGAGGAAATGTGGACAGCTGTAAAATTTGCAGTAAAAAGAGCTAAATTAACTAAATCAAATCTTACCACCATAAGTTTCATTGAAAATATTAGTGATGGTATGTTGTTAACATCTTCTACAGAAAAAATACTTGATAAAGAACAAATAACTAATGAAAAAACAAAACATAAAGAAGTTCATGAATTCATTTATGAAAAAGCTAAAATAAAAGCAAAAACTGAAATATTCAAAATAACTGAAATTGATAACTTCATTAATTTTCTCAACAGCTACTCATCGAATTCCACTATTATACTAGCTACTAGCAAAGATATTGGAAAACCAGGTCCATTAATTGATAAACTCATATATGAAAAAGGAAATTCATTACATTGCCCCCTAGTAATTATAAATGGCAATCTTGAAGACAAAGAAATAGAGAAAATTATTTAACTGAAAAACAAAGAATTTAAAATTTGTGTTGTTTGCAATCTTCCATTTACTTGGAGAAAAAAATGGGAAAAAGTATGGAATGATGTTAAATATTGTTCAGAAAAATGTCGAAGATCAAAATCAAAAATTCAAATCAAAAAATAGCTGATATCCTCCTAAAAATAGGATGTGTTAACATAAATTTTAAAAAAAAATTTACACTTACGTCAGGGAAAAAAAGCCCTGTTTACGTTGATTGTAGAAAACTTATTTCTTTCCCAAAAGAAAGAGAAATTGTAATCAATGAAATGGCTAAACTTATTAAGTCCAAATATAAAAATAAGGTTTTAGTTGCAGGTGGAGAGACGGCAGGAATACCCTATTCTTCATTTATAAGCCATAAATTAAAGTATCCCATGGTTTATATTAGAAAACAGCCAAAAGGATTTGGAAAAGGAAAACTTATAGAAGGAGAATTCAAAAAAAAAATCTACTTCTATTTTAATTGAAGATATGGCTACTGATGGAGGTAGTAAGCTTCACTTTATTAATTCTTTAAGAAAAAATTCACTGACTGTAAAAGATATTTATGTAGTTTTTTTCTATAACATCTACCCTTCTGCAAAAAGAACTTACAAAAAATGAGAGTGAATTTAAATTATCTAGCTAGTTGGCACGATATACTTGAAGTCTCACCTAACTATATTTCAAATATTGAACAATTAAAATTAGAACAATACATTTCATCAATTGAAAATGGAAAATAAAGTTATCAGTATTGTCTCTGGAGGTTTGACCCAGTTCATCCTGGGCACATAATGATGATGAACGACTGTCTTGATTTTTCAGATTATCTAGTAGTTGGGGTTAATTCTAATCAGTGGTTAATCAATAAAAAGGGTAATTTTTTTATGGATATAAAACATAGACTATATGTCATCAACAGTCTTGCTGCAGTAGATGAAGCAATTGAATTTGAGGATGACTCTAAAGGAAGTGCATCTAATCTACTTATTGCTGTAAGAAAAAAATTTCCATCAAATAAAATAATTTTTGCTAATGGAGGCGACCGGTCTGATACTTCAAAAATTTTGGAATATGATACTGCCAAAAAATTTGATATTGCGCTAAAATTTGGAATAGGAGGGAAATCATAAAGAATCGTCTAGTTCTGATCTTTTAGGACGTTGGGAAGAATATATAAAAAACAAAACTAAGGATTAAGAGTTTACTTAACCCATTCCTGATTATTTAATTCAAAAATATCTCTTTGATGAATACGGTGTGGCATATCTTGCCAAAATTCAAATTTTTAGGTTTAACGACAAAACCTCCCCAATGAGGTGGTCGTGGAACGTTGTTTTCATCAGGATACTTTTCTTTATACATCTCGATCTTTTTTTCTAATTCCTCTCTATTTTTTAGAGGTCTAGATTGATCACTCGCCCATGCCCCTATTCTACTCATATAATGTCTAGAATTATAATATTCGTCTGATTCATCTGAATTTAATTTATCAATTAAACCCTCAATACGGATTTGACGTTGAAGTGATTTCCAATGGAAATTTAAAGCTACGTTTTTATTTTGCTCAATATCAATGGACTTATTACTTTCATAATTTGTAAAAAACCTAAAACCACTTTCATCATATCCTTTTAACAACACCATTCTTGAATGGGGGCAATTATTATTATCGACAGTCGATAAACACATAGCATTAGGGTCATTAATTTCTTTTTCTGAGGCACTTTCAAACCAATTTTGAAAAAGAATAAATGGATTTAAATTTTTATCTGACATGGTATGAGTATTATATAAAGATTATATCAAAATGGATTTAAAAAATAAAAAAGGTCTAATTATGGGTGTCGCAAACGATAAGTCTATTGCATGGGGAATAGCTAAACAATGCTCTAATTTTGGTGCTGAATTAGCATTTACTTATCAAAATGATCTTTTATTAAAAAGAATTGAACCATTAGCAAAGTCTGTAAATTCAGACTTTTTAATTCAATGTGACGTGAGCAGTGAAGGATCTGTCAAAAATACATTTAATGAAATACAAAATAAATGGGGAAAGCTAGATTTCTTTGTTCATGCTGTAGCTTTTGCTGATAAAAATGAACTTAGAGGTAAATATGTCCAAACATCAAAAGAAAACTTTCTAAATAGTTTGAACATATCTTGTTACTCATTTACTGAGTCTTGTAAATATTGTTATGAATTAATGAATGATGGTGGAAGTATACTGACTCTGACTTATTACGGGGCTGAACAAGTTATGCCCCATTATAATGTAATGGGTGTTGCCAAATCAGCTTTAGAGGCATCCGTAAAATATTTAGCAGTTGATATGGGTGATAAAAATATACGGGTCAATGCTATTTCTGCAGGACCCATAAAAACATTAGCTGCATCAGGAATTGGGGACTTTCGATTTATTTTGAAATGGAATGAGCTCAATTCACCTTTAAAGAGAAATGTTACTTTAGACGATGTTGGAAACACGGGCGCTTACCTTCTAAGTGATTTATCTTCAGGCGTTACAGGAGAAATTCATCATGTTGACTGCGGCTATCATACAGTTGGCATGGTCGCCGTAGATGAAGCTGAAGGTGTTGCTGATTTACTTAGTGAGTTTAGTAATAAATAATTAAAATGTCTCATAATACTTTTGGAAACTTATTAAAATTTACAACTTGGGGTGAAAGCCATGGTAAGGCTATTGGTTGTGTAGTTGACGGATTTCCAGCCAATATACCAATCGACCTTAAATATATTCAGTCTAAACTAGATTTAAGAAAACCTGGACAATCCAAATTTACTACGCAAAGAAAAGAAAAAGATCAGGTAGATATTTTATCAGGAGTTTTTAACGGGAAAAGTACAGGTTCACCTATTTCCATGATCATTTACAATGAAGATCAAAGAAGTAGAGATTACTCAAATATTAAAAACAAATTTCGTCCAGGACATGCAGATTTTACTTACCATGTAAAATATAAAAATTTCGATTATCGTGGAGGTGGGCGATCAAGTGCTAGAGAAACAGCCATGAGAGTTGCTGCTGGAGCATTAGCAGACCTATACCTAAAAAAAGTTGCAAATAAATTAAAGATTACAAGTGCAGTAATTCAAATTGGAAATGAAAAAATTACTAGCTCTAATTGGAATGAGGGGTTTATAAATAAAAACCCATTCTTTTCACCTAATAAATCAATTATCAAGATATGGGAAGATTTAATCTTACTACATCGTAAGAGAGGTTCATCTTTAGGCGCAATAATAGAAGTAAGAGTTAAAAACTGTCCTCCTGGTCTTGGAGAACCGATTTATCAAAAAATAGACTCAGAAATATCTAAGGCTATTATGAGCATTAATGCAGTAAAAGGAATTGAATTTGGAACAGGCTTCAATCTTATAGACTTAGATGGAACTAATGCTTCTGATCAAATAAGTTATAAAAATAAAAAGATTGTATTTGATAGTAACCATGCTGGAGGAATCTTAGGTGGTATTACCTCAGGTCAAGAAATAGTATTTAGATACATTGTTAAACCTACTAGCTCTGTATTAAGTGAAAAAAATACTATTACAAAAAATTTTAAAAATACCAAAATCAAAACAATTGGAAGACACGATCCTTGTGTAGGCATTAGAGCTGTACCCGTTGGGATCGCAATGACTAGCTTTGTCATTGCAGATCTCATGCTTATGCAAAAATCTAAATTAATTTAAGTAATTAGATATTTTTTTATAAATATTTTCTGGAGAAATTCCTGATTGTTTATATTGATCAATAATATCAGATTGATCAATAAATTCATCTTTCATAAAAAAATTATGAATTTTAATTTGTTTTTTTGTTTGATTTAAGAAAAAGTTATTAACTTGACTTGAAAAGCCACCAACAGCATTTTCCTCAATAGTTATAAAAATATCGTGATTTTTTTGTAAATTTTTTAATAATTGAGTATCAATCGGTTTAGCGAAACGCATATCAATGATGGTAGTTTGTAATTTATTTTTACTCTTAATTAATTTTGAAGCTTCTTTGACTTGATTTAATCTTGTACCCAAATTTAAAAAGCAATTTTTTTCCTTTTGAATAATTTTTCCTTTACCTAAGGTTATTTTTTCAAACGATTTTTTTTCGTTATATTCACCTACGGTATCTCTAGGATACCTTATCGCAATAGGTTTATTGTTTATTGATAATGAAAAGTTTAACATATTTTTAAGCTCTTCTCCTGAGGATGGAGCCATAACTATAAAGTTAGGCAAACAGCAAAGATATGTTAGGTCAAAAGACCCTGCATGAGTTGCACCATCAGCTCCAACAAAACCAGATCGGTCAATTAAAAAACGAACTGGCAATGATTGTATAGCTATATCATGTACAACTTGGTCATAAGCTCTTTGAAGAAATGTGGAATAAATAGCTACATAAGGTTTTAAATTTTCAGTTGCCATTCCTCCAGCAAAAGTAACAGCATGTTGTTCTGCAATACCTACATCAAAAAATCTATCTGGATATAATTTTTGAAATTTATCTAATCCCGTCCCTGAGGGCATAGCAGCAGTAATTGTAGTTACCCTTTTATCTTTTTTAGCAAGTTTTAATAAAGTTTCACCAACTACACTAGTATAAGTCTTATCTTTTGATTTGTTTTGAACCCCAGTTTGGATATCAAAAGAGGATACTCCATGAAATTTGTCATTTGAATTTTCTGCAGGAGCATATCCTTTACCTTTTTCTGTAATAATATGCAAAAAAACAGGGCCATGTAACTCTTTCTCCTTATATTTCTGAAAAAGTTGAATTAATAAATTTAAGTTATGACCATCTATAGGACCTATATAGTTCATTCCTAACTCTTCAAATAAAGTATTTCCAGTTAAATAGCCTTTTAAATAACCTTCAGTTTTTTTTGCAAAATTACCTACTTCGTTTGGAAGTCTTTTAGTGAAATTCTTAACTACATCTCTTATGTTTTCATAAGTTTTTGAGCTCAAAAGATTAACTAAATATTTGCTCATGGCACCAACAGGTTTAGCTATAGACATTTCATTATCGTTTAAGATAATTAATGAATTCTTACCTAAATGACCAAAATTATTCAAACCTTCAAAAGCCATTCCTGCACTAATAGCACCATCGCCGATGATACTGATTACATCAAAAGATTTTTTTTGTAAGTCTCTAGCAACAGCTATGCCTAAATTTGCCGAGATAGATGTAGAACTATGGGCCGCACCAAAAGGATCATAAACACTCTCTGATCTTTTTGTAAATCCTGAAAGACCATTTTTCTTTCTTAAGGTATGAATTTTTCTTTTTCTTCCAGTGATGATTTTATGAGGGTATGTTTGATGACCTACATCCCAAACAATTTTATCTTTTGGAGTATCAAAGACGTAATGAAGAGCAACTGTTAACTCAACCACACCTAAACTAGCACCTAAATGACCTCCAGTTTTAGATACTGTTTCTATAGTATGGGTTCTTAACTCATCATTAAAAATTTTAAGCTCATCTAAGAGAAAGTTTTTTTTAAATCTTTAGGGAAATTAACTTTAGATAAAAATGACATAGCTACCTTGGATTTTTATTCGAAATCCTCGATAACCAGATCTTTATTTTTTTTAATAATTTTATTTATTTTTAATTTAGCTGACTTTAATTTTTCTTCACAAAAATCTTTTAATTCAATGCCCTCTTCAAATAATTGAATACTATCTTCAAGAGGTGTCTCCTCATTTTCAAGTAATTGAGCTATTTCCTCCAATCTTTGGAGGGCATCTTCAAAAGTTTTTTCATTTTTTTTATTCATTTGAGTACTCATCTAGTATTTTTAGATGAAAGTCTAGACCATTATACAATCCATCCATATCATATCCACCCTCGAGTAAAGAAATTATTGGGATATCTTTTGCAAATTTTTTAAGATAGCTTTAGTTACCCAAGCAAAATCTTCATTTTCAAGATTGATAGAAGCCAAAGGGATCTAATTTATGAGCATCAAAGCCTGCAGAAAAGAATATAATATCAAATTTCATATTAATCTTATCTATAATTTTTTTTTGAAAAAGTTCTCTAAATAAATCTGAGTCGCAACCAGAGGGCAATGGACAGTTAAATATATTGCCCACACCTATTTCATTTTCATTGCCAGTTCCAGGATAAAAAGGGTATTGGTGACTTGAAGCATAAATAATATCCGGATTTGACTCAAAAATATGTTGTGTACCATTTCCATGATGTACATCAAAATCAATAATCAATATTTTATTGTAATTTTTTTGCTCTAACGCGAATTGAGCTGCAATAGCCACATTATTAAATACACCAAATCCCATGGCTTTATTTTTTTCAGCATGGTGGCCGGGTGGTCGATGAGCACAAAAATAAACAGGATTTTTTGATTGATGATTTATTGAATGTATAACGGAGTCAACAGAACCTCCAACAGCCATAAGGTAACTATTTAAACTAGTAGAACTTGCAATCGTATCAGGATCAAAATGATAAAAACCTGATTTTGGAATATTCATTAATATTTCCTCAATATATTGTTTATCATGCACATTAGATATTAATTCAATTGAAGCTTTTGAGGGTTCAATGAAATGATGTTTATTATATTTATTATTTAAGAGTTGTTTAACAGTTTTAATTCTTTGAATAGACTCTGGATGCGATCCAGTATCATGATTTAAATATTCATCAGAAAAATAAAAGTTAATCATTTGATTATCTTATTTAAAATCTTATTTAACCAAAAGTAGTTTTCTTTATGGTAAGTTTTATGATCTTTTAAAATTTTACTTAGATTATCAGTTCCTTTATCTATTGATTTTAAGTTTCCGTACCAATTCTTTATCATTTTAGATGTAACCTCAGGATGAAATTGGAATCCATAAACTTCTTTATTTTTAATTTTAAATGCATCTACATTAAATAAATTACCGCTGGATAATAATTCCATATTTGAATTTATTGAAATTCCCTCATTATGAAATTGTAAGAATTTTGTCCGATCATTAATCATTGAATTATCAATTTTTTTTGTATTTCTATATCCTATTTCAACTTCTTTATTGGGGGATTTTTGAATTATTGAACCATAAAACTTGGCTATAATTTGTGCACCAAGACAAATTCCTATAATTGTTTTTTTAAGTTTAATTGCCTTAGATAAAAATTTGTATTCATTTTTAATAAATATAGATTTGCTATTAGCACTCATTTTTCCACCAAATATTATTATTGCTTTATATTCTTTGATGTCACTTAATTTTAATAAAGGTAAGTTTTTATAATTGATATTGCAGGTTAAATATTTTGAATGTAAGAGACTAGATATTATTCCTGGATCACTTAAGTCATGATGTGTTACTAAGAGAATTTTTTTCATTTTTTGAAAAGTTAATTAATGTACCAAAAATAATCGCATAAGAAAGCATTGAGGAACCCCCATAGCTTATAAACGGTAAGGTCATTCCAGTAGGTGGTATCAGATCAATAGAAGATCCTATATTAATAAAGGCTTGGATACATAAAATAAAACATAATGAAAACGTAGTATTTTGAATAAATAAGTTAGGCTGACTTTTTAATATCTTTTTAATAAAAAAGAAAATATCGGATAGAGTAAAGCGATAAATAAACCAAAAAAATTCCAAATTCTTCAATTAAGATAGCAAAGATAAAATCATTATGAGACTCAGGAATAGAATATTTAAGTTGCCCTTCCCCCAAACCAACTCCAAAAAAACCACCTTCAATAATAGCCGATAAACTTTTGCAACTTGGGGAGAATTCTCAGGTGATAAAAATTTATCTATTCTTATGCTAACATGATCAAACGTAAAATACGCAAAAGCTATAAATAAAAGACCAAACAATCCAAGAATAAAAATAAGTTTTATATTTCTCAGATATAAAATTATTAATAAAAAAAAAGATGATAAATAAAGCATCAATGTTCCTATGTCTGGCTGAAGCAAAAGAAGAGTTGATATAAATAAAATTATTAAAATAACAAAAAACATATAAGAAAATTTACCTGTTTTTATAAATAAATAGCAAAACCATGAAAATAAACAGAGTATAGGGCCTTTGAGTATTTCTGATGGTTGTATTGAAAAAAATTTAAGGTTAATCCATCTTGTTGCACCTTTAATTTCATAACCTAATATTGGAACTAAAAACAAAAGAAGAAGAAATAAAATAGCTGAAATATTTAATAATTTTCTTAAATTGTTAACAGGTAACAAACTAAAAAAAAATAGAATAGATAAAGAAAATAATAAGAAAACTGTGTGCTTAAATAAAAGAGTGATGGAGTATTCAGTGCCTGTAAGAGAATAAATGGCTAATAAGCCTATAAAAGATAACAATAATGGAAAAATAAATAATTTTTTTCTAAATAATACCAATTAGAACCTATCAGACTCTCATCATCTCTAAAAAGTAAACTCTTCAAATTTTAAATTTCTTTATATACTTATTAAATATTCTGCCCCTGTGTGAATAATCTTTAAATTGGTCAAAAGACTCTCCTCCAGGTGAAAATAATATTACATCCCATTTAGTTTGATGAATTAAAACTTTTAAAAATCTAAATAAATTTTCAAGATCAACAAAGGTAAAAAATTTTGAATTAATATAGTTCTAAACTCTTATTTATTTTAAATCTATTTGGGCCAAATATCAAAATTAGAGAATTTTTTATAGTATTCTTTTTTATATTTGATTTTTTAGGATTTCCACCAAGTATAATAATTTTCTTTTTAAGATTTATTTGATTAATTTTAATTATTGAATTTTCTAAATTTGTAGACTTGCTATCATTGATAATGGTAATATTAGATCTATTTTCAATTAATTCATTTCTAAAAGGAAGATTCTTTAGCTTTTTATTATGATCATAATTTAATTTACAAAAAGATAGTATTTTCTTTGTAAAATTTTCATTAAGTAAATTGATATCCAAACCAAATATCTTATTCTTAAATTTCAAATTAGAAATTGTATTTATATTTTTATTTTGAGTATTGATTAAACTTGAATATTTTCTTTTTTCTGAATTACTAATATGAAGGGAACCATCTTTATTTAAAAAAGATTGAATTTTAAATTTAGATTTAACATAATTTGAAAAAGATCCATGATATTGTAAATGGTCCGAATAAATATTTGTAATTATTGCATGATTAATTTTTAAAAATTTTATTTTATCTAGCTGGTAGGAGCTTAACTCAATGATAATTATTTTTGTTTTTGTTAAAATTTTTTCTAAATTATCTTTATCTAAAATAGTATTTCCATAATTTCCAATTATTAGTGTTTTATAGGAGTCAGATAAATATTGAGATAAATAAGAACATATTGATGATTTTCCCTCTGTGCCAGTAACACCAAATACTATTTGATTTTTTATTTCTAAAGATAAAAAGTCTAAATCTATAAGTATCTTTTCTTTAAAAGGATAAAGAATGTGGTTTTTATTAATTTTAATAGATGGAGAAACAATAAAATAATCAAAACTTTTAATATTTTTTTTTAATTTTTGTAAATTGATTGATTCTTTAAGTGATGATAAATCAGAAAAGTCATCATAAATTTTATAAGATGATTTTTTTCTTTTTAAATACTTTGAAATAGATTTCCCACTAATGCCATATCCATATATCAGAAAATTTTTTCTTAAATCTATCAACTATCTAATTTTTAATAATGAAAGTGCTAAAAGGCAGAATAGAAAACTAATAATCCAAAATCTAATTACAACTTTTTGCTCTGAAAGACCTGCTTTTTCAAAGTGATGATGGAGTGGTGCCATTAAGAAAAATCTTTTACCCTTTGTGGACTTGAAGTAAAAAACTTGTATCATCACTGATAAAGCCTCTATAACAAACAATCCACCAGCAATTGCTAAAACAAATTCTTGTTTTAATAAAATTGATGTAACCGCTAATGTGGCTCCTAAAGATTGTGATCCTGTATCGCCCATAAAAACTTCAGCAGGACTTGAATTAAACCATAAAAAGCCTAAAAGAGCACCAATGGCAGCTGTACAAAAAATTACAATCTCACCAGAACCCCTAATATAGTTTAATAATAAATAATCAGAAAAATTTATATTACCTATGATATATGCAAAAACAGCAAATGTTAAAAAAACAAAAATTAATGGCATAGAAACAAGACCATCTAATCCATCTGTAAGGTTTGTAGCATTTGTTGAGCCCAATATGATAAAAAGTGCTATAAAAAAATATAAAAAACCAATGTCAAAAGAAGTATCTTTTAAAAAAGGAATATAAAAATTACTGATATCAAAATTTAAAAACTTGATAGTAAAATAAATAATTATTGTAGAAAATATTTGGAGTAAAAATTTAGTTTTTGAATTAATTCCAACTCTTGTTCTAATTTTTTTCAAATCATCATAAAAACCAATCAATCCAAATAAAAAAATTGTTAACAAGAGCAAATAATTAAATTTAGAAAAATTTGATGTCCATAGGATTGTACTAAAAGATAAACAAGCGATAATTAATACTCCACCTAATGTCGGGGTACCTTTTTTTGATAAATGACTTGAAGGTCCATCTGACCTAATTGGCTGGCCTAATGGAAATAATTTTTTTTGAGCTTTAATCCAATAAGGCATAAATATTAAAATTAAAACGAATGATGAAACAAGAGAAAGACCAGCTCGAAAAGAAATATAATTAAAAAGATTGAAGAAAAAATGAATCTCTCTGAAATTGTAAAGATAATCGCTTAACATATATTTTGGATAACTTTATCTAAATTATTTAGTCTTGAACCCATTACGAAGATATTTTTTCCATATTCAAGATCTTTTTTCATCAAATTAATATAATTCTTATAGGATTTATAAAAATTATAGGTTTTATATGATGATCTTAACTTAAAAAACTCTTCTCCAATTAAAATTATTCTTTTTACTTTTAGATCTTTGATATCTTCGAGTAAGGCACGGTGATATTTTTCAGTATGATTTCCTAATTCTTTAATAGATCCTATGATGCACAATTTTTTTGTAACTTTAAGGTTATCAAAGTGAATTATTTGTTTTTTCAATGAATATGGACTGGCATTATAACTATGATCATATACTTTAATAATTTTATCTTTATAGCGCTTGTTTACAACATTCCCTCTAGAGTCGAGAATGGCTTCTTTATAAAAGAATTTCTTATTTGAAAATTTTCTTATGAATAACTTTAAAAATAAAAAAGAAATGACAGCTGTTTCAGAGAATATACCATCTTTATCAGAATATATTTTTTGATAACTATTATTATTTTTAAAGGAAATAACGAAAATATCTTGTTTACGAGATTTAATATTTAAATTTTCTAAATTTATCCTTTTTACTTTATTTGTAATTTTTTTTGGTAATTGAAAATTATCATTTCTTATATTAATAAGACCTTTTATTAATCTTCTTGAATTAAAAATTTTAATTTTATTTGCAAATAAATTAGAAAAATTTTTAAAATTTCCTATGTGCGAGTCTTCTATAGAAGTTAGTAGAGAGTAATGGGGTTGAAGAATTTTAATTAAATTATCCATTTCTTTTGGTGCATTAATACCTAATTCAAATACAGCAAATTTGCTATCGATATCCATATTCATAATTGAAAATTGAAGACCAAGAATATTGTTAAAATTTTTAAAAGAACGATATGTCTTAAATTGATTGTTATTCAAAATGTGAAAAATATTTTCTTTTGTAGTTGTCTTGCCAACTGACCCTGATATAGCAATAATTTTTCCCTTATAGATACCTAATAAAAATTTAGTAAATTTTTTTATGAATGATTGAACACTTTTAGTGTAAATAATATTTTCATGAGCTAATTTATTGTTATCAACGATAGCAAAAATAGCTCCTTTTTTAATTGCATCTAAGGCAAAAAGGTTTCCATCTCTATTATTTGATTTTAGACCAATAAAAATATCATTTTTTTTATTAATCTTGAATCAAATACAATTGAAGAATTATATTTGTCTTTAGCTTGTATTATTTTTTTAAAGATATTTTGCATATGATTTTGCTACCAGACGATCATTAAAAGTAAAAATTTTATCTTTATAAATCTGGTTATTTTCATGTCCTTTGCCTGCTATTATTAAAAGTCCTTTATTGATTTTTAGAAGTTTAACACCTCTTTCAATTGCTTTTTTTCTAGATGGTATCTCTAAGGGATTTGATGAATATTCAATAAGAATTCTTCTGATATCTGATGGGTTTTCGTTTCTAGGGTTATCATCAGTGATTATTTGGATATCTGTATATTTAGATGCTATTTTTGCCATTTTAGCTCTTTTGGTTTTATCCCTATCGCCCCCACAACCAAAAATAATAATTTTATGATCTATTTCTTTTGGGAGATTGGATAATAAATTTTCAAAAGCTTCTTTAGTATGAGCATAATCGATTAATATGATCTTCTTATTTTTATTATAAATTATCTGGGATCTTCCATCTGGAAATATCTTAGTATTTATTTTCTGAGGTAATTTTTGGTGAAAAACAAAATAAATATGTAACATGGATATAAAATTTTTAATCATAAAATCATTAATTGTGTTAATGGAGTAAGTTTTAAAACTAGTTTTAATTGAAAAAGAATTTAAATTTTTTCTTTCTATACTAAATTTATGATGTTTTATAAAATCATCTAAAAATTTATTTTTATTCTTAAAGTTTGAAAATTTTTTTTGAATATTTTTATCTTGAATTAATAACTTTGAATTGATTTTTGAATGAACATTAATCATATCAATTTTAGATTGATGATAATTTTTAATATTTTTATGATAATCTAAGTGATCTGATTGAAGATTTGTTAAATAACAGAGATCAAATTTTAAGTCCCCTAGTCTTCCCTCTTTAAAACCAATACTAGAAGCCTCTATAAATGCATATTTTATTTTTTGTTTTGTAGCCTCATGAAGCAAAGATGATAATTCCAAATAAGAAGGTGTAGTATTGGGAAGATTTTTAATTTTATTTCCATTAATAAAAAATCCAATTGTACCTAAATAACAGCTGGGTATTCCATTAATAGAAAATAAAAGATGTGAGCCATAAGCAATGGAGGTTTTTCCATTTGTACCTGTTAAAAAAATAATTTTTAATTTATCTATACCAAAAAATATTTTTTTTATTTTGAATAAATCTTTTTGAACATTGATGTAATAGTACTTAATATTTTTAATTTCATTGTGTTTCTTTATAGAAGAATTAGCAATTATATGAGTGCATTTTTTTTTGATAGCTAATTTTTGATATTTATCAAAATCTTCTAAATTTAATGTATTTAAAAAGAAAATAGATTTAGAATTACACTCCTGCCAATTAGATACAATTTTAAATCCCTTAGCTTGAAGTGTTTTTAATTCATTCATATATCAGTGCCTTTGATATCAAGAATAGAAAGGTCAAGATTTACATAAATTTCTTTTAAAATATTAAAAAAAACTGGTTTAACTGTATTTCCAGCAGTCATATATGGTCCATATTTATTTTTTGGATTAGACATAAAGGTTAGACTTAGATATTTAGGATCATTATATGGAAAATAGCTGACATAAGCTACATTTTGAGATGTCTTATCACCTGTGTCGGCAGTTCCTGTTTTTCCAGCAACTAAAAAATTTTCATATAGTTCTTCAGATGTTTCGTTAGCATAGAATAATAATTTATTTAATGATGTAGATACGTTATTAAACTCATTTAAATTATTTATCGACTTCTTTTCAAATGAAGCCATAAACTGATCTCTACCGGTGACTATTTTTCCATAAGCATTAATTAATTGAATTGGAGAAATCGCCATACCATAGCCATAAGGAAAATTATCACAATAAGCCCCTCTAAAGTTATTTAACTCTGGGTCTTTAGATATTAAATTAAATCCAACAGAAACATTTTCCAAAAGCCCTAAATTGGAAAAATCATTTTTAAACTCTTTCTGACAATCGAGTTTTCTTCGAATTAGTATAGCTCCACGATTTGATGAGTTTTTTAAAATATCTTTAACCTGTAATGGTGAATTACTATTCCTTGGGTAATCATCAATTAATTTAGATCCAATATATACTGGCTGATCAACATCAAAAAATTCATTTAAATCTATTTTTTTATTTTTTAGAGCAGAATAAACAGTAAAGGGTTTGAAAACAGAACCAAATTCAAATAACAGATCTTTAATTGGCATGAGCGACTCATCAAATTTTTCCTCTCTATTGTCAATAAAAACATTACTTAGAATTTCTTCTTTTGATAAATCAACAATAACACTTAAGCTGTAATCAGGTTCTAAAAATTTTATTTCTTTACTTAATATCTCATAAACTTTTTTTTGAATATCTATGTCTATTCCTAAAATTAAATCTTCATTAGTTTTATTTAAATTTTTTTCAAAAAGAGAAATTCCTTTATGATCAATATCTACTTGTCCCAAAGTATTTGATAAAATTTTATTAAATGGATATTTACGAGTTAAAATTTTTTCAAATTTTATATTAGGATTACCAAAAAATAATGACTCTTTTATTTGATTATTGGATGCATCTCTTTCTAAATATTTTTAAATTTATTATTAACTTTAAATTCTTTTATTGAAAAATTGAAATCAGAATAAGCTAATCTGTTACCATTTGTATCAAATATCGTTGGTAAAAATTTTTTTGAAAGTTTTTCAGATACAATATTAATTTCATTATTTTTTTCTTGGATTGATAAATTAGAAATTTTTAAAAAGACTCCAACAAATAAAGCAATGGTCAATATAAAGAAAAAATTATAAAGATTTTTAGTTTTAAAAATTAATTTATAGTCAGTTTCATTGCTGAGGTTTATCATAACCAACCATTATTAGTGTGAAATCACTATCAATACCTCTATCAAATTTTATAATTCTTTCATTGAAAGCTAAATTTTCATCTAAACTCTCATATTCAAATTGGTTAAGCATTTTGGACAACTGAACTTCTCTTTTTAGATAAATTTGAAAATTTTTTTCATAATCATTTTTCAAATTTTGTAACTCATTTTTGATTATTTTTGTGTAATTTTTAAAATAGAGAAAAATGAAAATAAATATTATTAAAATTGCAAATTTAGATATTGTCTTTATCAATTAACAAACCTTCCAACTCTTAATTTAGACGACCTAGAACGCGGATTATTCTTTATTTCTATTTGATTTGGCGTAATTGGCCTCTTTGTGAGTATTTCAAATCCCCAATTTAATTGATTTTTAAAATTATCTTTTTTGAAAGAATTGGATTTAAAATAATTTTTTACAATTCTATCTTCAAGACTGTGGAATGAAATAATAGCCAATATTCCATCTTTATTTAAATAGTTATAAACTTTTTCAAGAAAAATATTCAAATTCTCAAGCTCTTTATTACACTCAATTCTAAGTGCTTGGAAAGCTTGAGTGGCAAAATGAATTTTCTTAGATCTAAAGTTAACTCCGCTACCTCTTAAAACTTCTATAAGGTCAAAATTAGTATTTATAGACTTATCTTGTCTTGTTCTTACAATAAATTTTGCAAGTTTTAATGATTGTTTAATCTCACCATAGTCTGCAAAAACCCTAGATAGTTCTTCCTCAGAATAATTATTTACAATGTCATAGGCAGTGAAACCAGAGTTTAAATAATTCATATTAAGCTGAGAGTCCACTTTAAAAGATATTCCTATTTGAGCATCTTCAAGCTGATTAGAAGAAAAACCTAGATCTAATAAAATAAAATCAAATTTATTTTTTAAATAATCTTCTTCTATTTTTTCAAGATCTTTAAAATTCATTTTAAAAAAATTAAATTTATTGAATTGTAGCTCTAAGATCTTTTGCTATTTCTTGTGCTTTTAAATCCTCATCAATTGCCGTAACTCTATGTCCTAGGTCCAAAAAGCTTATGGTATGGCCCCCCTCCACCAAATGTGCAATCGAGAATTGATAGCTCTTTATCATTATTCAAAAATGATGATATCTCCTTTACCATGATTGGTTTATGCACATTGGTAATCATTTAAACTTTTTCCTAGACTCAAATTTATGTTTTTCACCTAAGTCCTGCTGCCAAATCTCAAAATGATTTCCTTTACCGATGAATAAAATTTCTTTTTTTATTTTTGAAAATAATTGGTGTGTTTCTCTCAGTGTAAATCTACCATCATTGTCGATGTTAATTTCCTCAAGATCAGACAAAATTGCAGTTTTAAAATGATCATTTTTTTTTGAAAAAAAGTCTTTTTCATCAAAACTTTTAACAAGCGAATTGATCTTTGAAGCTAGATGAATTTCTAAGCAGGGATATTTTAAACTTTTGAATAGGTATACTTTTTCCTTAGTTTCTTTAATTGTAGCTCTATAAGAAGAGGGAATAGCAATTCTATTTTTACTATCAATAATTCCAAAAAAAGATGATAAAAACATAATCATGGTATTTTATGGGATTATATGGGAATTTAAGGATTATGTAAATAATATATGGGTAGCTATAAGCTGAGTTCTGTAATTTTATTGAAAATTAGCAGTCATTTATCTAGGCTTAATATTACTATTAAGCTCCAGCGATCAACCCAGGTCAACTGTAGAAAAAGTTTTAACCTCTATTTGATCTTACTTGTGATAGGGTTTGCATATTGCGATGATATTTAATACATCCGGTAAGCTCTTACCTCACCTTTTCACCCTTACCTTTCGGCGGTTTTTTTCTGCTGCACTTTCCCTAGGGTTACCCCCGACGGATGTTATCCGTTATCACTTTCTACGCAAGCTCAGACTTTCCTCTTTGTAAAACAAAGCGACTGCTCACTACCCAAATATATGATATAATTTTTTACTTAAATAATAAATTATTAAATTTATTTTTAAAATTTTTAGAAATACTAGAGTCGATAGTTTTATAATTTAGGGATCTCTTTACTGCTTTAATACAATCTGGTTTATGAATTTTAATATAATTCTGACTAAAACCATATAATTTTAAAAGTCATTAATACTAAGTTTTTTCTTTGATGAAAATTGAATCTTTTTATTCCTAATTTCTTAACTATAAATTTCTCTCCAGGATCTTTTTTTCTATTTGGAGCTATATCTGAATGAAAAATTATGTCTTCATCTTTTATAAAGTAATTAAATTTTAAAAATTTAATCAATTTTTTTAATTTATGGTACTGACTATTGGTGAAATTAGTATAACCATGTTCATGCCCTTTGTTTTCTAACTCAATTCCAATAGAGTAATCATTCAAATTTTTTACATTTTTCCACTCTGATATTCCTGCATGCCAACCTTTAAATTTAGGACACAAAAGATTATAAATTTTTCCTTCCCTTGATATTAAATAATGGCAGCTAACCTCTGATTTTAGGTCATTTAACTTTCTATAAGCTGAATAAAATCAATCATACCCGTATAGTGAATTATTAGATATTTGACTGTTTTATTCTTTTTTCTGAAGCTATAATTCATAGTTATGAAGTTGATTCTGAGCCTTTTATCCTTATTTATTTTTGTTTCTTGTACATCAAATGATACGGGCGATTTTGATTTAAATCAAAATCTTTATGAAAATAATAAATTAGAAGATTTTGAATTATTTGAAAATGCCAATAAATTCATAAGCCAAGGTGAATATGATTTAGCTTTAATAGAGCTAGATAAACTTGAAGTCTTTATTTCCAAGTAGTCCTTATTCCAATAAAGGTATGTTATTAAATGCTTATATAAATTTTCTAAAAAGGATTATGAAAAAACAAGAGCACTTGCCGAAAATTACAAAAAATATTACCCTGGTAGCAAAGATATAGTCTATGCAAATTATCTAGAGGCAATGACTTATTATGTTTTAATTAAAAAGCCTGACTACAGCCAAAAAGATGCTTATACCGCTTTGGATAAATTTAATTTTATTTTAAACGCTTTTCCTAATAGCAAATATGAGATTGATATTATTACTAAAATTCAAATCATAGACAACAATCTTGCTATAAATAAACTCTCTACAGCTAAGTTTTACTTAGAAAAGAAAAATATTAATGGTGCTCTAATTTACTTAAAAGATATTTATGAAAATCATAGTTCTAGTTTATCGATAGATGAGACTCTTTATTTATTAGTCAATATTTATAAATCAATTAAAGAAGATGAAATTGCGAAAAATTATGCAGCAATTCTTGCATATAATTTCCCAAAAAGTAAGTGGTATGAAAAATCTTATAACATCATCAATGAATTAGAAATTGAAACTGACGACGAAAGTTGGTTTGAAAAATTTAATCCCATAAGATTAATAAAAAATGACAATGAAGAAGAAAATATTGAAATTCAAATAATTGAATAATTTCTATGCTAGTCTCTTTAGAAATAAGAAATTTTTTATTAATTAAGAAGCTATCTATAAATCTTATTAAAGGTTTTAATACTTTCACTGGTGAAACTGGCGCTGGCAAATCAATTATTATAGATGCTTTAAAATTAGCCCTTGGGGGTAAAAATAATTCAAATCATAATTTAAAAGATAATGAAATTACAACTATTAAAGCTGTATTTGAAATTAATCAAAAAATTAAAAATAACTTAGACTCTTTAAATATAGAAATAGAAGATGATTATTTAATTGTAGAAAGACAAATTGATATTAATCAAAAATCAAAAATACTTTTAAATAATCAAATCACGTCTTTAACTGCTGTTAAAAAAACTTTGGGCAATATAATTGAATTTCAAGAGAATTATGAACAACAAGAACTTTATAATAATAAATATTTTTTAGATTTTATTGATAAAACTGGGTCTATAGACACAAGCGAACTTAAACAAAAATTTAAAATTCTTAAAAATTCTAAAGATGAATATTTTAATCACGCTTTAAATGAAAAAAACATCCAAGAAAAAATTGAGATTTTAAGTTCTAAGATAAAAAAAATTAAATTACTTAATCCAAAAAAGAATGAATATCAGAAACTTTCCGATCAAAGAAATCTTAATAAAAATTCAAAAAAAATTGCTGATTTAACCTCAGAACTTAAAAATTTGATTAATTCTTTTAATAACAACGGATTACTTACAGATATTGAGAAAAATATAAATAAATTAACTGAATTTGATAAATCTTATGAAGATTTATCATCTAAATTTTCTTCCTCAGCATTAGAGATAACAGAGTTTATTAATGATTTAGATAATACTTTTGAAAAATTTGATTTTAATGAAATAGACTTCAATGATGTAGAGGATAGGATTTATCAATATCAGCAACTATCAAAATTTTTTGATGTAGACCCTGATAAACTTTCTGAAAAATATGAAGAGGTTGAGGAAGAAATAAACCAGTTACAAAATTTTGACAAAGAAAAGAAATAAAAAATATAAAAAGTACCAAGATGACCTTGGTTTTTTCATACAAGAGGCAGAAAAAATTTCCTCATTAAGACAAAAACACTCTATTAATCTTTCAAAAAAAATTAATTTAGAATTGCCAGATATGAATATAGAGCAAGGAGAACTTCATTTTGAATTTCTAAAATTGGATGAAGACAACTTCAATATTGATGGAATAGATGAATTAGAAGTAAAGTTTAGAACAAATAAAAAAGCAGATTTTAGTTCTATAAAAAAAGTTGCCTCAGGCGGAGAATTGTCAAGACTTTTGCTAATAATAAAATCTTTATCAGCAGATTTTGATAATGATTTAATTCTAATTTTTGATGAGGTAGATAGTGGATTAAGTGGAAAAATAGCATCCAATGTATCTGAAAAAATTATGAAATTATCAAAGAATAATCAAATTATAGCTATTACGCACTCAGCTCAAGTAGCCTCAAAAGCTGATAAACATTGGAAAATATTTAAAGAAATAAAAGGTGAAAACCTTGAAAGCAAACTTATAGAATTATCAGATAAAGATCGAATTTTAGAAATAGCTACTTTAATTAGTGGGGCTAAAATCACAGATGAATCTAAAAAAGTAGCATCGGATTTACTAAAAGGATCTTAATGTCTTTAAAAAAAAAATTTTTAGAGTTAAAGGAACAGTTATCTGAACACAACAATGCCTACTATAATGCTACGACTTTAATCTCTGATCTTGAGTATGATAGATTAAAATCTAAATATGAAAAATTTTTACAAGAAAATCCAAAATTTCTAGAATTAGACGACTTAGGTGTAGGAGCAAAACCTAATTCAAAATTTAAAAAAATTAAACATATTTCTCGAATGTTATCACTAGCAAATAGTTTTAATTTAGATGATTTAAAAGATTTTTTTAATAAAGCTGAAAATTTTTTAAATAAGAAAATTTCTAAAAATGAATTTATTGTTGACTGTAAAATAGATGGGGTATCCCTTTCTCTTACCTATCAAAATAATAAACTTGTAAAATCTTTAACAAGGGGGGATGGTATTATAGGCGAAGATGTTACTAGAAATGTTTCTAACATTATTGGCATACCAAAAAAATTAAAATACTGTAAATCAGATTTAATTGAAATTAGAGGTGAAGTTTTTTTCAACAGGGAGGATTTTAATTTACTTAATCAGCAACTTGAAGAAAAATCACAATTTTCAAATCCTAGAAATGCTGCATCAGGATCTTTAAGACAAATCGATAATAACATAACTGAAAATCGACCTTTGAGATTTATCCCTCATGGATATGGACATATTTCAAATGATAATGAATTTATCTCATATGAAAGTTTTCTTGAGTTTTGTTCAAAAAATGAGTTTCTACTCTCAAACCTATCCAAAAAATTTAATAACTTTGAAAAAATTAATATTTACATCAATGAAATTGAAAAAATTAGAAATGAAATTCCATTCGATATTGATGGAATGGTGGTAAAGTTAATAATATCAAAGACCAAATTGATCTTGGAAATACTTCAAAATATCCAAGATGGGCATTAGCTGCAAAGTTTAATGCCGAAAAAGCCTTAACTAAGGTTTTAAAGATAGATCTTCAAGTTGGCAGAACTGGGGCAATTACCCCTGTGGCCAGACTAAACCCTATAAATATTGGAGGGGTTATGGTTTCAAATGCTACATTACATAACTTTGACGAAATAAAGAAAAAGGATATTAGGATCAATGATTCAGTTTGGGTAAAAAGAGCTGGCGATGTAATTCCATATATTTCAGAAGTTGATAAATCTAAAAGAGAAAAAAACTATAAAGAATTTAAAATCCCTAATAAATGTCCTTGTGGAAAATTTCAGATAATTAAGCTAAATAATGAAACTGTTCAAAGGTGTAACGGAGGATCTAAATGCCCTATCAATATGTTGAGTCTTTAAAACATTTTGTTTCAAAAAAAGCAATGAATATTGATGGTTTAGGAGAGAAACAAATTGAAAAGTTTATGGAATTAAAGTTTATATCTAAAAAATTAGATATTTATAAACTTGATAGATATAAAAATGAAATTATAGATTTAGAGGGATTTGGTCAAAAATCTTATGATAATTTAATTCTTTCAATAGAAAAATCCAAGAGAACTACATTGTCTCGTTTCATATTTTCATTAGGACTAAGATATGTTGGTGAAAATAATTCTGAACTCTTGGCTAACTATTTTCAATCTAAAGAGAGTTTTAAAGTTTAATTTCTTCTAAAAATTTAAATTTAGAATTGGAAAATATTGATGGATTAGGCAATAAGGCCACTAATTCATTCAGCGAATACTTCAAAAATAAAGACCAACTTAGTGAAGCCATTAGTATTTTAAATCTTTTAGATATAGAAATTATAAAAAATGATAATAGAAGTTTAAATGAATCAATTTTATTTACTGGAACATTAAGTGAACTATCAAGAGATAGAGCAAAAGATCTTGCAAAGAAAAAGGGGTTTAAAATAGCCTCCAATGTTTCAAGTAAATTAAATTATCTTGTATACGGTGAAAAACCAGGTTCAAAACTAAAAAAGGCTCAAGAACTTAAAGTTAGAACTCTAACTGAGAAAGAATTTCTAGAGCTTATCAATTAAATATTTCTTAAAGTAATCCTTGTATTCAGGCCCTAACTGTCCTTTTAATGTTTCATAAATTTTCTGGTGATATTTTTTAATATTTAGCTTTTCCTGATTATTGATTAATTTCCAATTAATCAAGTCAAGATCATAAGGAACTAAAGTCACCCCCTCGAGCTTGATACCATTACTATATTTTTTAGCGAAGTATAAATTCTCTATTCTAAGTCCAAATTCATTAGAAACATAAAAACCAGGTTCAATAGAAAAAAAATTACCATCAAGTATCTTTTGATTAGATAGGGGTGAAATGATGGGATATTTTTCATGTACGTCATTAAAATAGCCAACACCATGCCCCGTTCCATGACCATAAGTAATATTAAATTTATGAAGATAAGACCTTATAAAACTATCTAATTCAGAGGCTAATAAATTTTTAGAGAAGTATGTTTTTTCTAATTTGAGTAATGATTTAAGTAAATATGTATATGCATTTTTTACTTTATTCTTTACTGGTGTATATAATTTGAATACTCGAGTTATATCAGTTGTTCCCTCTAGATAATGTGCTTCCAGAGTCTATCAATAGCAAAGATTGATTTTTAAATTTTGAAGAATTATTTGGAAGTGGTCGATAATGAACAATAGCACCATTTGAGTCGAAGGCTGAGATATATTCAAAAGAATTTCTAAAGAAATTTACCCCTTCTTTTCTTAATTCATAAAGAGAATTAGATAATTGGTATTCATTTTTAATATTTAATTTTTTAGTTTTTAATTGAATAAAAAATTTAGTCATCGTTAAACCATCTTCATAATGACAATTAATTATATTATTTTGTTCTATTTTTGTTTTCTGTGACATGAATTTATCTATAGGAATTAATGTTTTATCAATTTTTAAGAATTTATTTAACAAATGATAAACTTGAAAATTTGTATACTTAAATTCAAATTCAATTTTTTTAAAATTATTTTTTTTTAAATAGGATTTAAATGTTTTAAATGATTGTAATTTAAAATTATTCTTAATTTTTTTGATATTTCTTAATCTAGGATTATTCGAAATGATAATTGGCTTTAAATTTTTCTTTGGAATAAACAATCCTGCAAATGGTTTGGTGCTATTGTCTAATTCAAAAGAACGTATATTTAAAATATAAGCGATATGAGAGTTATTCCAAATTAATAAACCATCAGATTTAATTCTTTTTTTTACCCATTGAATATTTTTTTCATAATTTCTTGGTGTATAATTTTTTGGCAAACTAAAAGCATACGAACGATCAAAACCAGGAAAATATTCTTTTGGATAAATTACATCTTTTAAAGGTAAAATCTTTATTTTTGCTTTAGAAAGAATTTTATTAAAATCTATAAATTGTTGAGAAGAAATTAATCTTGTATCAACTAATCCATTAAAATTTGATCCTAAATTTATTAAATAATCACATAGAGATTGTTTTCTAATGTCATATATTTCTACCTTTTTAGGGAAAAATTTAGTAGCAGCTAGCGTATATCTTGAGTCTGTAAAAAAAATTATTTGATCAGATAAAATTAAGAGAAATCCAAAACTACAGTCAAATCCAGTAATATTATAAATATCTTTTTGGTTTAAATTCGGGCTTTCATTTAAATGAAGATCATTATTTGTAATTATAAGAAATTTGTTTTTACTACTAATGAGAAATTTTTGAATTAATTTTACTTTATTAATCATTTTTTATGCTTATTCAAAAATTCCATCATTCTTTTTTTCCCAGGAGATAAAGCAATATTATCAGAAGACAATAATTTTGGTTTATTTGTATCATTTTGATTATCTATATAACTAGTTTCCTCAAGATTTATGCTCTTTATTTCACTTAAAAATCTTGATGGTAGGGAGTAATTATTAATTCCATAAGTATATCTTGAGGAAGCATAACTTAAATTCAGATCATATTTAGCCCTGGTTATACCAACATAAGCTAATCTTCTCTCTTCCTCTAAAGATTTAGTAGAATTTTGCTCTAAGGCTCGAGAACTTGGAAATATTCCCTCCTCCCAACCTGGTAAATAGACATGATCAAATTCTAAACCTTTAGCGGCATGCAGTGTCATTAGTTTAATGGAGTTTTGATGAGTCTTTTTTTGATTTTCGTTGACTAAACCCACATGTTCTAAAAATTCATCAAGGTTTTCAAATTCTGATAAGGCGTTTACTAATTCTTTTAGATTGTCAATTCTCGACTCATTTTCAATTTGTTTAAGTTTATTTTTTTCATTTTCTAACATTTTCAAATATCCGCTCTCTTCTATGACAAATATTCCTAAATCCTCTAAACTCGTTTTATTTATAAGTTCAGAGATTTTATTTATTAAATCAATAAAAGGTTGAGTTTTAGATAATAATGATGGCGATAATTTATTAGATTGAGCTAAGTCTTTTAAGCTTTCAAAAAAAGAGAGTTTATTTGATCTAGAATGATCAATAATGATTTTAATGGATTGTTCGCCAATTCCCCTTCGAGGTAGGTTTATAATTCTCTCAAAAGATAAATCATCACTTTGACTATTAGCTAATTTTAGATAGGAAAGAACATCTTTTATTTCTTTTCTCTCAAAAAATCTTGGACCACCAATAATTTCATACGGTAAAGCATATTTTATCAATTTATCCTCAATGCTTCTCATTTGTGCAGTCAGCCTTACTAATATTCCAAACGTTTCCTGATCGTTATATTTTCTTGAAATATTGTCGGCCACCCAAAGAGACTCTTCTTCTTGAGAATAAAAAGATTTTAAATTAATTTTTTGTTCTGGAATTTCATTATTAAAACTCTCTAAATTTTTTCCTAATCGATTTTTATTATTACTGATAACACTTGAGGCTGCCTCTAATATAGCATTATTGGATCGATAATTTTTTGTAAGTCTTACGACCTCACAATTAAATTCATTTGGAAAATTAATAATATTTTCAATTTTAGCTCCACGCCAAGCATAAATTGATTGATCATCATCTCCTACACAGAATAAATTTTGATTATTATTAAGAAGAAGTTTAATTAAATCATATTGCAATAGATTAGTATCTTGAAATTCATCTATGAGAATATGTTGAATAAAATTAGAGTGAGTTTCTTGGATATCTTTATGGTTTGTTAAAATAAAATAACTGTGAAGAAGAATATCACCAAAATCAACTGCGTTAATTTCAATTAATCTTTGTTGGTATATATTGTAGATTTCATCGATATTTTCTAAAGAGGAATACTTTAAAATTTTACTCTTATCTTGAGGGAAGATTTTTTCATCTTTTAGATTTTGAATCTCATTTAGATAAATACTTTCACTTACCTCTTTATCAATTTTGCAATATTCTAAAACCTGTTTGATAAGTTTTTTTTGATCTTCGCTATCTAAAATATTAAAATTACTTTTAAGACCAACATGATGAGCATGCTTTCTTAAAAACTTTGCAAAAATCGAATGAAAGGTTCCTATCCATGGGGACTCTATATTTTGATCTAAAGCTTTATTTACTCTTTCTTTAATTTCATTGGCAGCTTTATTAGTAAAAGTTACTGCAATTATTCTATTAAAATCAAATTTTAAGTTTTTTACGATATATACAAACCTTGAAGTAAGAACTCTAGTTTTCCCAGTTCCTGCACCTGATAGGACTAAAAGAGGGCCTTTTTGATGTTCTACAGCTATTTTTTGTTCTTTATTTAATAAATGAAGATCCATAGATTGATTGATATAATTAGATTCACAATATTACGGAATGAATAAATATTTAAAAGTTATTGTTTTAAATTTAGCAATTTTTTTTGGTCTTATTAATATTTCATATGCTGAATGAAAATGAAGTTAACCCATCAGTCCAATATGATGAGATATATGATCCTATAGAGCCAATTAATAGAGCTATATTAGGATTTAATTTTTTTATTGATGACGTTGCAATAAGACCAGTAATCAAAACCTATAAATTTATTGCTCCCGAACCAGTTGAAAAAGGGGTTTCAAACTTCTTTGGAAACCTAAGAGAGCCAATCAGAGCTATTGCTTTTGTCTTTCAAGGAGAGTTTTTAAAATCTCTAAATTCTGCAGGAAGATTCACTGTAAATACACTTACTTCATTGGGCACTTTTGATTTAGCATCCAGAGTCGGAATGACAAAAAATGAGACAGATATTGGTTTAACTTTGGCTAAGAGTGGTGTCTCAAGTGGTCCTTATCTAGTTCTTCCTATCATAGGGCCAAGTAATTTGAGAGATTTTAGTGGAGATGTTGTAGAGTTTTTTATTGACCCTGTATCAAATAATTTACCTAATAGAGAATATGTATCTATTGGAGATGGCTTAAATGCAAGAGCTGAGGTTGATGAAGAAATAGATCTAATTAGAGAATCTTCATCTGATCGTTACGAAATGTTAAAATCTATTTATTATCAAAATCGTAACTCCCAAATTGAAGAAGACTTCGTTCAAAATCTACCTACTCCAAAAATTTATATTGAGTAAATAGGTAATTTCCAATTATAATAAATTTATGAAGTATTTAATTATACCTCTGATATTTTTTTTTCAATTTTCTATTGCCGTTGAAGAAGAGATTACTAAGCTGGTTTAATCAAGAGTCAGAAAAGTTTCTAGAAATTATGAATAATTCTGATGGTCAGAATAATGAAAATTATGATGATTATGTCAAGTTTGTTGAAAAAAATTTTGCAGTTAAAAGTATTGCATATGGCTTAATTCCAGAAAGTATTTTATCAAAGTCAGATAAATCTGATCTCAAAAACTATGAGGCTTCTTTTCAAAATTATATAACTAAAACTATCTATAATTTATCAAACAATGCGACTTCTGGTGAAATCAAACTCATAGATATAGATTTGAAAGATAATATTTACCAGATTAATTCAAAAATCATTGACGGTAGAGACTCTATAAATCTTTACTGGAAAGTAGCGTCTATAAATTCCTCATTTAAAATTCTTGATGTAATCGTAGAAAATACTTCTTATTTTGTTACAAAAAAATCAGAATTTTCAAAAATATTAAGAAAAAATCGTGGCGATATAAGAAAACTTACAGAAGAAATAAATAAAATTTAATTATTTGGTGGGCCCGGCAGGACTCGAACCTGCGACAACGGCGTTATGAGCACCGCGTTCTAACCAACTGAACTACAGGCCCTTGATTAGACTCACTACTAATATATTCAAATCAAAAAAAAACAAGAATTTAAATTAGCTTTTGTTTTAGGAGTCCATGAAGGACTTTAATTTTTTAGACCTAATTGGATGTTTTAATTTTCTCAGGGCTTTGGCTTCAATTTGACGTATTCTTTCTCTGGTCACACTAAATTGTTGACCTACTTCCTCTAAGGTATGGTCTGAAGACATCCCTATACCAAATCTCATTCTTAGAACTCTCTCTTCTCGAGGAGTGAGAGTAGATAATATCTTAGTTGTAGTTTCTCTAAGATTTAGTTGCATAACAGCATCTTCAGGAATAACAGCATTTTTATCCTCAATAAAATCACCCAAGAAACTATCGTCGTCATCTCCAATTGGTGTTTCGAGACTAACTGGCTCTTTAGCTATCTTTAAAACTTTCGAACTTTTTCTATTGGCATTTTCAAGCGAGCTGAAAGTTCTTCTGGGTAGGTTCTCTTCCTAATTCTAAAATTAACTGTCTACTTGACCTACTATTTTATTATTGTCTCTATCATATGAACAGGAATACGGATTGTTCTTGCTTGGTCTGCAATAGAACGGGTAATGGCTTGTCTAATCCACCAAGTAGCATATGTAGAAAACTTGTAACCCGTCTATATTCAAACTTATCTACTGCCTTCATTAAACCGATATTTCCCTCTTGAATTAGGTCTAAGAATTGAAGACCTCTGTTTGTATATTTTTTAGCTATAGAAATAACTAATCTCAAATTTGCCTCAATCATTTCTTTTTTAGCTTGATTAGCAGTTCTTTGGCCAGATTGAATTTCACGAACTTTTTCTTTGAATTCTATAGTATTTTGGTTAGCTATTTTAGATAAACTAAGAATTTCCTTATAAATAGTTTTTAATTTTTCAGCATTTTTTTGAAACATTGTTTTAAAAAGCATCATCTGAAGAGCACATATGTTTCTGATATAAAGTATAAGTATCTTTTAAACTGTGGTATTTTAAGAAAATATCTCTAGATATCTTAGATTGTGTGGCAATGGTTAAAATAGATACTTCTTTAGACTGAATTTCTTTATTGATTGAATACAAGATGGGCAATAATTTCTTCTAATTTATGAGGTTTAATTTTTATTTCATTGAAATAATTTAATATTTCATCTTGATATTTTTTTAGGTCCTTAAGTGATTTTGTATCAGAAATTTTTGTAATATTTTTATTTTTTTTAATTTTAGTAATATTTTCTGATAAGAACTAAACTCTATCTAAGTTTTTTCAAAATTTCTGGCTTATAAAATTCTTCAATAATAGAAATTGAAAAACTTTCATTTTCAACATCTTCTTCATTAGCTGTTTCTTCTAGTTTTTCTTTATCAATTTCTATTCCTTGTTCTTTCATCAACTGTTGTTTTTCTTTTAACAGCGCTTTCTTTTTATCATTAATAATTTTTTGAATTTCTTTTCTTTTAGATGAGTTTGAATATGGGTCGTTTTCTTCATTAAAGTATTCATCAAAATCTACAATCTCACGTAAATTAATTTCTTGTAACTTAACTTGATCAATCCATTTCTTAAGAATATCTATTGAAGCAGGACATTCTAAAATGGAATTCATCATTTTATCTAGTCCAGACTCTATTCTTTTTGCAATTGCGATTTCCCCCTTCACGGGACAAACTCAACATTTCCCATTTCTTTAAGATACATGCGAACAGGATCATCGCTTTTAACACTAGTAGATTTTTCTTCCTCCTTCTGAGTCATCTGAAGAGGAGTTAATATCATTGTCAGATGAATTGGTATAAGCTTTAAATAATTTAAATAAATCCTCATCTAAATTTTCAACATAATTTAGAAAATCATTAACAGAAATAATAGAGTCTTCGATTTTTACAAATGATTTTATATATGTTGCGGATTTTTCTGTAAGTTCTTTATCAAATTCTTTTGTGATGAGGGATTTTAATTGATTTTCATTTTCTTTTTGAAGAAAGTCAGAAGGATTAATTTCTTCTTTCTTTTTTGATGTAGTTTTAGCTTTTACTTTTTTTTCAACTTTCTTTTTTGTAGTAGATTTTTTTTTAGTAGCAGTTTTAGTTGTATTAGCTGATTTTTTTTTTTGGCATTTAGTATGTTTATTTATTTATAAAGTTAACTGTTTTTCAATCTCGTTATATGGGTCGCCTTTAAAACTAGATGAGGCAAATCTACAAAGCCTTCGAACTTCATTAGAAAATAGTAAATTTTTTGTAAAATTCAATCCTTTAGACTCTAAATGGTCATAAAGTTCATTAGATGTTGATTTAAAATGGTTTTTTTTAATTATTTCGTTTCGAATGTCTCTAAATTTTGATTGAAAATTGGCTGTAGCCATAAGTCATATATTTTTTTCTCTAGAGTTTGGATTTTCTATATAAAACATATTAAAGCTGCACTAAATTTAGCTTTTTAAATCATTCCCAAATTCAGCAGTTGAAATTTGTGTATTTTGTTTTTTAGACCTTGTCTTAGAACTAGAGATTTATTTTGAAAATATTGATTTAATATTTTTTTTAAATCAAGATTTTCTATTGAAGACAAGATACCTTTTAACGCTTTAGAACCTTTAAATTGCTCATCAATATCATTGCTAGAAAAATATTTTCTAAATATTTATCAATAAATTGCTCTATGTTTAGGGGTTGATTAATTAATTAATTAATTGATCTTTCATTTGAGACTCTAACATAAGATCTGGGTCATAGTTTTTGGGTAGTAAAACAAATTTACTCCAAGCTCAAAATCTTTTGAAGAGAGTAGATTGTTCATTAATCTCAGTGAAGCATTTCTTCCAGCTAAATCGCCATCAAGACATACAATAATTTCATATCCCTTCTTTGTTAGATCAATAATCCTCTCATGGTTAATAGAAGTTCCTAAAGGTGCTACACAATTCGAAAAACCAAATTGATGCAATTTAATTACATCAAAGTATCCTTCTACTAATATTATTTTTTTATTTGAATGTTTATCTAAATGACTTTCATTATAAAGAATTTGTTTTTTTTTAAATAATTTAGTTTCTGCAGTATTTATATATTTGGGTAAACTTTCATTAATCACCCTAGCCCCAAAGCCAATAGTTTTATCTTGTACGTTATTTATAGGCACCATAATTCTATTTAGAAAAAAAATTTTAGAGTTTTGGTTTTTATTAAATACACCTGATGAAATTAAATCTTTTAATTCAAAATTATCTAAAAGTTTTTTTTTTGAATATGAGCAGAATTAAAGGATGATCCTAATGTAAATTTTTCTATTGTTTCTTGAGTAAATTTTCTTTTATCAATTAAATAATCCATACAAATTTTTGACTGCAATAAATTTGAATGAAACAGTTCCTTTGTAAACTGATTGATTTCATAGATTGTTGAATTAATTTTTGAAGATTTATAGCTTAATTCTACACCAGCCTTAGACGCGAGCTCATTTAATGCATCTTTGAAATCATAGCCTTTAACCTTTATTAAAAAGTCAATGACGTTTCCATGTTCTCCTGTACTAAAGCAGTGGAAAATTTTTTTTTTCTTCATTAACTGAAAACGAGGGTGTTTTCTCTTTTTTAAACGGACTCAGTCCAAAATAATTATTTCCCTTTTTTTTTAAAGGGATAGTGGAATTTATTATATCTACAATTGAAGTTCTATTTATAACCTCTTTGATATTATCATCTGTCATTCACTGAAAATTTTTTTGATTATATTAGAAGCCAGATTTAAATCTATTTGGTTATTATGAGATTTTTTTTAATAATCCCATTATTTTACCAAAAGTCATTAGCCGTAAACTGATGATCCTTGATATAATTTGAAATTAATTCTTTTGTGGCATCTTCACTCATCATTTTGGGAAGAAATGAATTTAAATATTCTAAATCATAATTAATAGTATCAATCATATTAGAGTCTTTTGCCTTCTCAGCATATTCTAATGACTCTTTTTTTTGCTTAACTTGTGTTTTGACAATTTTGAAGAAATTATCATCACTGATTTTTGATAATTCCCTATCTAGATTCTCTTTAATTAGGAAATTTTTTAATTCAGAAGAAAGAAATCTTGCTATTGCTAATTTTTTTTTATCCCCACTTTTTAGGGCACTTTTTACATCATCTGAAACTTTTTCTGCCAAACTCATTTGAATTTCCTCTCTAATAATATACTAATACTCAAGATTTAATATGACCGTATTAGATAATCAAAATAATCAAAATTATCAAAACGGTTTTCTTATTTATAATAAAGAATTCATTTTTAAAGGAAAGTTTCTTAGTTCTGAGCAATTCAAGATTGCAGAAATTTGCTTTAATACCAGTATGACTGGTTACCAAGAAATACTCACTGACCCCTCGTACAAGTCTCAATTTATTAATTTTACCTTTCCACTTATTGGTATAGTTGGATGTAATAATGAAGATTATGAATCATGGAAAATTCATGCATCTGGCCTAATATGTAGTGAGATTTTTAGTTCTTCATCTAATTGGAGATCAAATATAAATTTCACTAATTGGCTATTAGATCAAAAATCATGTGCTTTTTTTGACTTAGATACAAGATCCCTAACTAAAATAATTAGAGATTATGGCCCAAAAAATATCATGCTATGTAGTGAAAGTTATTTCAATGAAAAAGGTATTGACCTAATTATAGATCAAATAGATCAATATCCGACACTAGAAGAAAATGACGTTATTGCAGATTACACTAACGAATTAGAAGTAACAGTTAAGGATACCAAAAAAGAGTCTTTAAATATTGCTTTTCTTGATTTTGGAGCAAAAGATAACATAAAAAAAAATCTATCAAATCGAAATTGTAATTTACTTGAGTTCGATATGAACTTTAAAGCAGAAAGTATTTTGTCAAAAAAACCCGATGGAATTTTTTTAAGTAATGGGCCAGGTGACCCACAAAAAGTATTTAACAACATCAAACCAGAACTTAAAAAAATTTTAGAAAGCAAAATACCAACTTTTGGAATTTGCTTAGGTCACCAAATTCTTAGTTTGGCTTTCAATGCTAAAACTAAAAGAATGGACAAAGGTCATAGAGGAGGAAACCATCCAGTTAAAAATTTAGAAACAGGTCAAGTAGAAATCACATCACAAAATCATGGATTTGTCGTAAGTAATGATGATTTTCCAAATGATTTAGAAATCTCGCATATATCGCTATTTGATAATACGGTTGACGGGATGAGATCTAAGTCACAACCTCTGTTCTCAGTTCAATATCACCCTGAGTCTAGTCCAGGTCCGCATGATAGCCGTTATCTTTTTGACAAATTTATTGAATTAATGAAATCCAATGCCAGCTAGAAAAGATATTTCCAAAATCTTAGTGATTGGATCAGGGCCTATTGTAATAGGACAGGCTTGTGAATTTGACTACTCTGGAAGTCAAGCTTGCAAAGCGCTTAAGAACGAAGGTTATCAGGTTGTTCTTATCAACTCCAATCCTGCTACTATTATGACCGATCCTGAATTTGCAGATAAAACTTACATAGAGCCGATTGATAAAGAAATTGTCAAAAAAATAATTGAAAAAGAAAAACCAGACGCAATTCTTCCTACAATGGGAGGTCAAACTGCTCTTAATATAATACGAGAGTTAAATAAGGAGAATTACTTCTCTAATAGCCCTATAAAAATTCTTGGCGCTAGCCCCAGGTCAATTGATGTAGCTGAAGATAGAAAACTATTTGCAGAAGCTATGACTGAAATAGGACTTGAAACTCCTTTTAGCATAATCGTAGATGACAAATCTGATTTAGAAAAAATAGCTTCAGAGGTCACCTATCCTCTTATTTTAAGACCTTTTTATACACTTGGTGGTACCGGAGGCGGTATTGTTTTTAACAAAGATGAATTTTTACCCAAAGTTAAAAATGCAATTGATCTTAGCCCAGTTTCTAAGACTTTAGTTGAGGAATCTTTAATTGGTTGGAAAGAATTTGAATTCGAGGTCGTTCGTGATAAATCAGATAACTCAATAATTGTATGCTCTATTGAAAACCTAGATCCTATGGGCGTGCATACTGGCGATAGTATTACTATTGCCCCTGCTCTAACGCTGACAGATAAAGAATTTCAGAAGCTAAGAAATCAAAGCATCGCTATTTTAAGAAAAATAGGAGTAGAAACAGGAGGTTCTAATGTGCAATTTGCCGTCAATCCTTCTAATGGAAGAATACTAATTATCGAAATGAACCCAAGAGTAAGTAGATCCTCAGCTCTTGCTTCAAAAGCAACAGGATTTCCAATTGCTAAAATAGCAGCTCTCTTGGCTGTGGGATATACGTTAGATGAATTACAAAATGATATTACCAAAGTTACTCCAGCAAGTTTTGAACCTGTAATCGACTATGTAGTAACAAAAATTCCAAAATTTAATTTTGAAAAATTTCAAGGAACGCCAAAAGTTTTAAATACCGCCATGAAGTCTGTTGGGGAAATTATGGCAATTGGTAGGAACTTTAAAGAGTCTATTTTAAAAGGCTTATATTCTATCGAAGGTGATAATTTAGGTTTTGATATTTCTCACGAGTTATTGAACTTGAAAGATGATGAGCTAAGAGAACAACTATCAATACAAAGACCTGATAGATTGATTTTAGTAGCTGAAGCTATAAGAAGAGATTTTACTATTGAGGATATTAACTCAATAACTGGGATTGATAATTTTTTTCTAAGAGAAATTAATGAAATAATTGATACTGAAAAATTACTTATAAAATCCCAAGGAGTATTAGATTTGAATTTGATCACTCAAGCTAAGAAAATTGGTTTTTCTAATACGCATATTGCCAGCTTAATTAAAAAAGAAGTTGAAGATATTTATCATTTGTTAAATAAAAACGGAGCAAAAAACGTTTTTAAGAGGGTAGATACCTGTGGTAATGAATTTGACTCCTCTACGGCCTACCTCTACTCTAGTTTTAGTGAAGATATAAATCCGTTTAGTTGTGAAGCTAGACCATCTAATAAAGAAAAAATTATAATACTTGGATCAGGGCCTAATAGAATTGGTCAGGGGATAGAATTTGATTATTGTTGTGTTCAAGCTGTGAAATCATTTCAAAAATTAGGTTATGAAACAATTATGGTTAATTGCAACCCTGAAACCGTATCAACAGACTATGACACATCAGATAAACTATATTTTGAACCTTTAGACTTTGAATTTGTTAAAAATATTATAGATAGAGAAAACTCTGAGGGCTCTGTTAAAGGGGTAGTTGTACAATTTGGTGGTCAAACTCCTTTACGTATAGCTAATAAATTAAAAGAGTTTGGATATGAAATCCTTGGAACATCTTTTGATGCTATTGATATTTCCGAAGATAGAGAGAGATTTCAGCAATTAATTCAAAAAGTAGGATTAAAACAACCTAAAAGTGATATATCTATTGGCACTAAAGAGCTTCTAAAGAAAACAACTAAATTAAACTTCCCTATTTTACTGCGTCCTCTTATGTTCTTGGAGGTAGGATGATGGAAAAAATGAATAGTTCTGAGGATGTTCAAAATTATATTGATCAAAATTATTGGGCACTTGAAAATAATGTAATTTTGATTGATGAATTTTTAAAAGATGCAAAAGAAGTAGACGTAGATGTTCTAAGAGATAATTCTGGTAATTGTATGATCGCTGGAATTATGGAACACATTGAAGAAGCTGGTGTTCATTCAGGTGATAGTGCTTGCTGTATTCCTCCTTTTTCTCTAAGTAATGAGATAATTAACTCTATTAAAAGTTTTAGTAAAAGCCTAGCAAATGAATTAGGTACAGTAGGTTTGATGAATGTACAATATGCAATTAAAGATAATGAAATCTATATTCTTGAAGCCAACCCTAGAGCCAGTAGAACAATTCCTTTCCTAGCAAAAGCTATTGGTATACCTTTTATTAAAATAGCTGCAGAATTAATAGCTGGAAAATCTTTGTCTAAAGATTTCATTAATTTTAAACCTGAGTCATTACCTTACTTCGCCATGAAAGAAGCTGTTTTTGTTTTTAATAAGTTTCCAAATACAGATGTAATTTTAGGTCCAGAAATGAAAAGCACTGGTGAGGTAATGGGAATAGATGAGGATTTCAATATGGCATATTTGAAAAGTCAGATAGGTTCAGGTCATAAGCTATATGATCTAAAAAATATCTTCGTTTCAGTCAAAGATGAGGATAAAGATGAAATTTTTGAAGTTGTTAACTCTTTGAGTGATAATGGCTATAATATTTATACAACTCGTGGGACTCATGAATTTCTATCAAAAAAGGTGTTTCTACTAATTTGGTTAATAAAGTAGCTGAGGGCTCTCCTCATGTTGTTGAGTTTATTAAAGAAGGTAAAATTGATATGATAATTAATACCACTGAAAATAAACAAGCCATTAAAGACAGTTTCACAATTAGAAGAACTGCTGTTGATTTAAATGTCCCTTATTTTACAAACTTAAGAAGTGCTAAAATACTCTATAAATCCTTGATTTCTCTCAAAACTAGTGAAATTTCGGTTAAAGCCATACAAAATCATCATATCTATTAAATAAAAATTCATTTGAAAACCCCTTGAAAATTCAATAATTTCTACCACTTATTATTTATTGAGATAAAAATATGGAAAAAATACCAATGACTGAAGAGGGGCAGAAAAAGCTCCTTGATGAATTAAAACATTTAAAGACTGTTGAGCGTCCAATTATTATCAAAGCCATCGCCGATGCTAGAAGTAACGGTGATTTATCCGAAAATGCTGAGTATCACGCAGCTAGAGAAAAGCAAAGCTTCATCGAAGGTAGGGTAGCTGAAATAGAAAGCACTATTGCTCAAGCTGAAATCATTGATGTTTCGAAATTATCAGGAACAGTAGTTAAGTTTGGTGCAACGGTATCTATTATCAACCTAGATGACAATAAAGAGTCTAAGTATCAGCTTGTAGGTGAGGTTGAAGCAGATATTGAACAAAAAAAAATTTCTGTTACCAGTCCAATTGCACGAGCTTTAATTGGTAAGAAAAAAGGCGATTACATAGAAGTTTCTACACCTAAAGGAGTAACTTCTTATGAAATTAAATCAGTTCGTTTTAAATAATTAATTTGATTGACCTAAAAGCAATCACCATCAGCGAAGGAGCTGCTGGGATGAGGAGCCAAATAGAAGGTCTTGCAAATTAATTTGTAGTTCCCACCAAACTTTGATGTTCAAATTAAGCCTTTTTAAAAAACTCCCAATTCAGCTAATTCCTGCTAGTGCAAAAGCTTATCAAAATATTGATCAAATAAAAATACAATCAAAAGTATTGGTGATCAGCTGTGGTAAAAAAAGTGTTAAAGCTTCTATTTATTTAAAAAAAAAGTTTAAAGGTCTTGTTTTCAATATTCATATCCAAGACCCTAAATCAAATCATAATCTTTTTGATCTAATAATTTCTCCAGAGCATGATCAGCTTAAAAACCAAAAAAGTATTTCAACATTACTGCTCTTCATAATATTAATTTTGATTTAAATAAAAAAAGACTAAATACAATTAATTTTATCATTGGAGGTTCAACAATATTTTAAATTCAACTAAGATACACAAAATAAAATACTAAATGATTTAGAATTTTTATCAGAAATTTCTTCTGTAAATGTAATTCCTTCAAGAAGAACCCTCATCAATTTATTAAAAATTTATCAATAGCTAAAAATCATAATATAAAATTATTACTGATTTATTTGATCCTATTACTTATGGTAATCTTTTATCAGAGTCTAATATGCAAATAGTTACTTGGGACTCCATTTCAATGATTTCTGAAGCAATCTCATCTGAAACAGGAACATTCCTTTATGAATTCGAAGAAGAAAGTTGCCCTAAGAGATATCAACTATTCCATCAAATGGTTAAACAAAAAGGCTTCCTTAAAAGTTTCAGCAGAAATATGAGACCCTACACTGTCTCAATGAGTGCTTATAATTCAGAGTTAAAAAGTAAGATCTTGAATAAGATCGAAAGTAATTTATGGTTCAAAAACAGTGTATCTTAAAGATTCAATATTAAATAAAATCAAATCTTATAATGACCCTTTCCCTCATTGGGAATTAGATAATCCTCTTTCAGAAGAAATGATAGATGAGCTTCAAAATGTCAAAATATCTGATGCCCCTCGTTCTTTTGATGGCACAAGAGCCGCTGATGCAGGAGGAGACGGCATAGATGGTAAGCTAAGAGTTTTTTTAGAAAAAGATAATTCTAATCTCCTTCCTAACGGAATGGAGCTTATCGAGGACTTAAAAGATAAAGAAGTCATTGATGCGGTCCAAGAAAAAATCAAAAAAGATTTAACAAATAGCTATATCCGAATTGAGTACATCGCAGATAGAAAAGGATTTTGGTTAAAACCCCATTTAGATATTCCCGAAAAACTTATGACAATGATGCTTTTTATTAATACCTATGATGAATCTGAAAAACTTGGCACTGATTTTTATGACCTTGATATGAAACTTGTTAAAACAATTCCTTATAAACATAACTCGGGGTATTTTTTTGCTTCAGGAAATAACACTTGGCACGGACTAGAAAAAAAAGAGATTAAAATCGAGAGAAGATGTATGCAAATTAACTACGTTACCTTCCCTACTAGCTGGCCAATAAATGGCTAATATTAAAGAAGTCACAATTATTGGTTCAGGTCCTGCTGGTTATACGGCCGCAATTTACTCAGCTAGAGCTAATTTAAATCCTACTCTTATAAGCGGTCTTCAACCCGGAGGTCAGTTAACAATTACTACCGACGTTGAAAATTATCCTGGTTATGAAAACCCCATCCAAGGCCCATGGCTGATGGAACAAATGCAAAAACAAGCACAATTAGTTGGTACAGAAATATTAAATACTCAAGTAAACAAAGTTGAGTTTAATGACTCATTAAAAAAAATTTTTCTTGATGATGGTAGTATTATTGAATCTAAAACTGTGATCATTAGCACTGGAGCTCAAGCAAGGTGGCTTGGACTAGAAAATGAAGAAAAATTTCAAGGTCATGGTTTATCGGCATGCGCTACATGCGATGGATTCTTTTTTAAAGATAGAAAAGTTGCAGTTATAGGTGGGGGAAACAGTGCTGCTGAAGAAGCTTTATTTCTTACCAAATTTGCCTCTGAGGTATTTCTTATTCATCGAAGAGATCAACTTCGAGCAGAAAAAATTTTGCAAGACCGCCTAAAAAATAATTCAAAAATTAAATTCATTTGGAACACTGAAGTTTCCAAATTTATTGGTGATCAAGACCTAAAATCTATTGAACTTTACCATAAAGATAAAAATGAAAACTCAAACCTTGACTTAGATGGGGTTTTTATTGCGATCGGCCACGATCCTGCGACTAACCTGTTTAAAGGACAAATCGATATGGACTCAGAAGGATACATTATTACTAAACCAGATAGTACCGAGACCTCGTTAAAGGGGGTTTATGCTGCAGGTGACGTCAAAGATAAGATTTATAGACAGGCGATTACAGCAGCTGGGATGGGCTGTATGGCTGCTTTAGAGGCAGAAAAGTTTCTTAGCTAATATATTAACCCTGACGGGCCTTCATTCTTGGGTTAGTTTTGTTAATCACGTACAATCTGCCTTTTCTTCTAACTAATTGATTGTTCTTGTCTCTAGTTTTAGCAGATTTAAGTGAGCTTTTAATTTTCATGTTTAATTCTTAAGTTAATTTAATAGAGTGGGAATTTATGTTAATTCAAGAAAAAATCAACCAAATTAAAGAGGATTTTTCTTATTTTGATAATTGGGAAGATAAATATCAGTATCTTATTGACCTTGGCAAAAAGTTACCAAAATTAGAGGATAAATACAAAACTGAGGATTTTAGGGTTCAGGGATGTACCTCTAATTTATGGGTAATTCCCCAATTATCTGATGACAAATTGAAATTTATTGGCGCCAGTGACTCAGTGATCGTTCAGGGGTTATTTTATTTGGTTCAATTTGTTTACAATGATGAAGAGCCTCAAACTATATTACAACAACCTCTGGATTTCTTTGATGAAATAGGTTTATCAAGTCATTTGGGTCCCTCCCGATCCAATGGTCTAAATTCTCTTAAAAAAAAGATCGCATCAATAGCGACAGAATTATCGAAAAATTAAATTTGATCAATTTTAAATTGTGTTAATTTGATCAGATGAAATTGATAAAAATTTTCTTTTCACTCATATTTCTTTTATTTTCTAATAATGTTTTATCCAAGGAGGAAGTCATTAACTTACAACTCAAAGACGGTATCGTCAAAATCAAGACCTTAGATGATAAGGCACCGAACCATGTACAACAAATTAAAGATCTTGTAGCCCAAGGAAAATATGATGGGGTAGTTTTTCATCGTGTTATAGATGGGTTTATGGCTCAAACTGGAGATGTTCAGTTTGGAAACTCAAACTCTGAGTCTTTTGACCTAAGACGTGCTGGCACAGGCGGATCTGGAAAAAATATAAATGCTGAGTTTAATGATACTCCTCATAAAAGAGGAACACTTAGCATGGCAAGAGCTCAAGACCCAAATAGTGCAGATAGTCAATTCTTTATTTGTTTTGATGATACTCCTCATTTAGATGGACAATATACAGTTTGGGGAGAGGTAATCGAGGGAATGGAATTTGTTGATATGATCAAAAAAGGTGATCCTATCAAAAATGGAATGGTTGATGATCCTGACAAAATCATCAAAATGTGGATTGAATAAAACTACCTTTGGGTAATTTTTAGTTCAATTCTTCTATTCAACTTTAAATCTTCTGGCGAACTACCTAAACTAATCGGTTGGTGTTCGCCATAACCATTAGCTGAAAGCTTATCCGCTGGTATTCCTTGTTGAATAAAAAACTTTACAACCTCTAAAGCTCTTGCATGCGAAAGTTCCCAGTTAGAAGGGAACCTTGCAGTCGATATGGGAACTTTATCCGTATGCCCATCCACTTGTAAAATCCAGTTTAAATCGGTTGGAATTTGATTTGATAAATCAATTAAGGTTTTGGCTATTAATGATAAAGCCACCCTACCCCCTGATTGAATATCTGTACTACCAGACTCAAATAATATTTCTGACTGAAATATAAATCTATCACCTTTAATTTGAATATCTTCTCTTTGGCCTAGCGTTTCAGATAATTGACCAAAAAATTCAGATCTATATTTTTGTAACTTATATAACTCACTGGTTAAAACTCTATTTAACCTATCACCTAATTCTCCTAGTTCTATTTTATTTGATGCGATTTCAGCTTCTTTTGACTCAAGTAAATTATTAAGCAATTGAATTTCATTGCTTAAAATCTTTATGTCCTCAGATAATCTTGATATTTGTGCTAAAGCGTCATTTAAACTTGTCGTTTGAATTACCGAGTCTTGCTCCAAAGATGATATCTGATCTCTTAAAGACTGATTTTGATTTTCTACTGAAGATATCTGAGTTTCCAAAATTTCATTTTCTCCTTGTGAGGAGCTTAATGACTCAAGTAGGGATTGAATTCTTCCTTGTGAGTCTGATAATTGACTTACCAGCACTTCATTTTCTCCACCCAATTCTTGTAGTTTGTTTTTTAAATTTTCTTGTTCTTCATTTAAAGAAGAAAGCCTGCCTCTAAGTTCTTCTTTTTCTTCTAAAGATAATGATAATTCTTCTGTAATTCGAGCAATAATCTCATTTAATTCAGTAATATCTAATGCTTGCTTATTAATTAGATCATCTAAAGTTAAAATAGTTTCATCTTTTTCCTTCAAAAGTTCATCTTGTAGTGTAATTTCTTCATCTTTAGCCGTTAATAGATTTTCTTTTTCAGAAATTTCAAATTGTTTAGCTTTTATCTCTTCATCTAAAATATTTAGCTCGGTATCTAACTGCTTAATAACTTCTTGTCTTTCAAGTAACGCTATTTCTTTATCAGATAAAGAAAGATCCTGTTCAACAATAGTTTCATCTTGAATTTCTATAGTTTTTTCAAGACTAAGAATTTGTTTATTTTTACCAACAACTAAATCTCCTAAATAAACCTGAGCCACAGTAAAGAGTAATACAACAAATATGATTACCATTAATGTGGATGCTAATACATCCACAAAGCCTGGCCAAATTATGCTGTTATCCTCAGATCTTTGAGACTTTGTATAGTAACTCACTTCTTGACTAGGTCTTTTATGTTTTTACTTAGATTTTTGAATTCCGAAGAAATTTCTTTTTTAATTTCCTCATTAGAGTTAGAAAAATTATTATTAATTTTATCCAGACTGTTAATTAGTTCAGATAATTTTGAAACTAGTTCTAAATTATCATTGCTTGATGATGATACTCTTTGGTTTGAACTGGCTTTGTAATATAGCCTAATCTGACTCTCACAGAACTCAAAATAAGTTTGTTTGACACCTTTTGAAATAATTTCATATAACCCAAGTATCAATGATGTGACTAATCCAAATAAAGATGAACTAAATGCTATTGTCATTCCAGAAAGGGGAGATTTTAATCCATTTCTCAAAGAGTCAAAAAATACTCCAAAGTCTTGCTGTTCGATAGATAAGCCATCAATTACATTTGATACACTACCAATAGTAAGTAATAGCCCATAAAAAGTTCCTATTAGTCCTAAAAAAACTGCTAAATTAATAAGATATCTTGAGATGTCTTTACCGCTCTCAATCTTAGAATAAAGCTCATCTAAAATTTCTTCTAAAGATTTATTAATTGTTTTGTTTGAGGAAATAATACCTAAATTTTTTGCTATATTTTTTGTAATTGGATAATTATTTAGGCTAGTATCATTTATTTGAAGCTTACCAAATGCTACTGAATTCATAAATCTGTACTCTGAACTCAAAGATATAATTTTTACTGTATAGATTAAAAATCCAACAATAAGTGTTAAGAGAATTACTCCATTGATATAAGGATTAGCTTTGTAATAGCCCATAATTGGTTCATAACCGATGACGAAAATAACAACCAGAAGAGCAGACAAAAATAAATAGGCTAAAAAGTTTTTTACCATGCCTAAAAATAAACGATTAGAATGATTTAAACAATTACTTAATTTGGGATTAAATTAAAAATCTCTGTTAAAAATCAAGTAAAAATTATTAGTCCCAGGATTAACTGAGCTCAAACCTGCATTAGAAATATGATGAGATCCTAGACCTATACTTGATGATTTACCTAGTCTGTAAAAGAGATTTACCTCGGATTTAAACTGCAAAGCATTACCTAGGTCTTTCCCGTCACCATTAGAGTAAATACCTGCAGAGGATGATAAATTAAGATAAATGGAGTCTTGTCCAATATTTGTCTCAAATCCACTATAAAACATTGTTGCAGACTTAGCTGTCACAAATCCTCCAATTACAGGATTTAAATCGATTAAATTAAAGACACTGAATGCATTATCAGAAAGATGATAATTTAGACCATAAAGCGTAGAAGTATTGTCATCATCATAATCATAAGAGCCGCCAAAAATAGAAAAGCTATTAGCAGATAAATTCAAATGAAAGAATAAAATAGAAACTATAAACAGAAGTATTCTCATTAGATAAAACTTACACTAAGAAACTTAAATGTAAATGGTGGGCGTGACAGGATTCGAACCTGTGACCCCTTGCGTGTCGAGCAAGTACTCTAACCAGCTGAGCTACACGCCCAAAATTAGGGATCTCTACTTTTATATAAAAAAATAAGATAGTAAATAGTAAATCTAATTAAATAGTGCTGACTTATAAATCAAACGATATTCTTCCAACTTTAATAGTCTTAACATTGTAAAAAAAACAAAAACCCCAATCACAATTAAAATAAATAAATCAATGTAAATATTGATGTTTAAAATATTTTGCAAAAATATAATCACAAATATCATAATTAAAGAAGAGGCAAGTATTTTTGTCATTTTTAAAATATTTATCAATTTTATTTTCTTATAAAAATTAGAGAAATAATTCCTCAAATAAAATATTTGAATAAATACATTAAGCCAAACACTCATCGCTCCTGCTATAGCCAAACCATAGACTCCCATTGATCGATACAAAGAAAAACATAAAATCAAATTCAAAATAAAAGTAGGAATCGAAGCTTTAATTGGTAAATCTACTCTTTCATATGAATAGAAAACTTGATTACAAATTCTTGAGATCATATAACCAGGAAGAGAAAAAGAATAAATAAGAAGTAAATTAGCAGTAATCAAAACATCTTTATTTAAAAACTCACCACGACCAAATAAAACTCTTACTATATCTTCAGAAATAAAAAATAAAGCAAAACTACTTGGTATAGCAAAAATAAAACAAAAAATTATTGTTTGGTTAAAAGCATTTGCATTTTTTTCTTCATCTAAAATATTTTTGCTTAAGTATGGCAAAAGGGTAAATGTCATTGCAACAGCAATTAAAGCAAAAGGTAAATCTATTATTCTATCAGCATAGTAAATATGGCTTATTGCACCCTCTCCTACTAAAGAAGCAAATAACATAGAAACAAAAATATTTAATTGAACAATTCCTGAACCTAAAACAGAAAAAAGAAATCTCTTAAAAAAAGTTTTTAAAACTGAACTTAAAAGTAGAATCTTTTTAAGACCAAATTGAAATAATATTTTTAAAATATTTGCATTAATCAATAAAAGAGATAATTGAATTATCCCAGCTATTAAAATTGACCATGCTAAAGGAAAATGCGAGTCAGATTTAAATATTAAAAGAGTGCCTATCATAAATAAATTTAAAATGACTGATAAAAACGATGGTAAAAAAAACTTTCCTCTTATATTTAAGACTGAGCTTATTACTCCCGAGAGTGTTACAAATATCAAAAAAGGGAAAATAATTGGGATTAATTGAGTCGCAAAATTAAATTGATCTTCATTTTCTAAAAAACCTGGAGCAAGTAAGCTAGTAATTTGACCACTAAAAAAATAGACAAGAACTGTCATTATCGAAGTAATTAATAAAAAAATTAAAAAAATTGCTGAAGTAAAATCATTTGCAAGTGACTGACTTTCCTTACTCTGTCTTATATATAGTGGAATAAATACACTATTCATCACCCCTTCGGCTAAAATCCTTCTAAAAAGGTTCGGTAATCTAAAAGCAAATAAAAAAGCATCCGATAGAATGTTAGCTCCTAGAAAGTTTGCAAATAAAACATCCCTAAAAAATCCAGTAACTCGAGAGCTGAATATGTTCGAAGATATTTTTGAAAAATTATTTATTTTCATAAAATTTAGGAAAATTCATTTTCCAAAATTTCTATAATTTTATCTTTTTCTATATAGCCGGGAATAATTGTTTCTCCAATAATAATTGCAGGAGTTCCATTAAATTTGAATTCATTTACAAATTGTTCATGAGATAAAATCACTTTAGCTACTTCTTCAGAATTTATATCTTTTTCTAATTGATTGATGTCAATATTCATCAAAAATAAATCACCTAAAATATCAGTCAATTTTGATTTTCTTTCAGATGAATATAGGTAGTTATGTACTTCTTCAAATTTATTTTGGAAACTAGCTGCTATTGCAATTTTAGATAAAGTAAGAGAGTTTTCACCTAAAATAGGCATCTGCATTATAACTAATTTGGTATTTAGGTCTTCATTAAGTACGTTTAATACTTGTTGATGAAATTTAAGACAATACCCACAGTTATAATCAACAAATTCATATATAATTTTGGAAGCATTTTTATTACCAATTATCATTGGGTTATCAAATAAATTTAAACTGATAATATTTAAGTTATTTAATTGACTTGTCTTTTCTTGCTCAATTTTATTTTGCTCATCTTGATATTTACTGAGAACATCAATAATAAATTCAGGATTGTTTTGAATAAAATCTTTTATGCTTTTATCTAAATCACTTTTTTCAAGATAATTTGATAAATCAATATCAATTTCAGATTGAAAATATTCATTTTCATTAGTTTCAATTACTTTCTCTACTTCTACTTCATTTTGCGTTTCAACAACTTTATCTGAAAGGTTTTTATCTAAGACGGTTTTTAAATTATTAGGATTAAAGAAATAGTAGCCTAAAACTAAAAAGATAGACAAAACAAAAAGGGTTAAAATGAAGACCCTAAAGCCAGACTTTTTTCTTTTTCTCGAATATATCCCCATATTTATCAAATATACCTAAATTAACTAATCATATTGAATATAATAAATCAAACTAACTTACGATTAACTGACTTAATTTTTATGTATTAATAGGGTATATTTCCGAGGGATTAAAAGTATGGAATATTTTCTTCAACAACTAATCAACTCTCTTACCTTAGGGTCTATTTATGGACTGATAGCTATCGGATATACGATGGTTTACGGCATTATTGGAATGATTAACTTTGCACATGGAGATGTCTTTATGATTGGTTCTTTTGTATCTCTTATTGCAATGGTGATTCTAGGTGTAGGCACTGGGGCTTTCCTTCCCTTAGCCCTTTTAGTTGTTCTTTTTGCAGCTATATTAATAACAAGTGTATATGGATGGACGCTTGAAAGAGTAGCTTATCGTCCTTTAAGAGGATCTTTTCGTTTAGCAGCTTTAATCACAGCTCTTGGTGCATCAATTTTTTTGCAAAACTTTGTTCAAGTATCCCAAGGTGCTAAAATTAAACCTATTCAACCTGTTATACAGGGAGGTTTTACTTTTTTTGAAAATGGTTCTCTTGTAGTTAGTTTAAGTTACTTACAAATTTTTATAATTATAATTACAATAATTTTATTATCTATTTTTTCATATATTATTTCTAAAACTCCTCTGGGAAGATCTCAAAGAGCTTGTGAGCAAGATCTTACTATGTCTAAGCTTTTAGGCATAAATGTAGATAAAACAATTTCAATTACTTTTATCATCGGTGCATCTTTAGCTTCAGTAGCTGGAATGATGTTCGTCCTTTACTATGGAGTGATTGATTTCTTTATAGGTTTTTTGACAGGTATAAAAGCTTTTACAGCTGCAGTTTTAGGCGGAATTGGATCTATTCCTGGAGCTGTCATTGGAGGTTTGCTAATTGGATTAATTGAAACTTTTTGGTCAGCATACTTTACTATTGAATATAAGGATGTCGCTGTCTTCAGTATCTTGGTCATAGTGCTAATTTTTAGACCATATGGAATTCTTGGAAAGCCAGAAGTTGAAAAGGTCTAATGACTTCCAAAAAAAATTTATCTCTTATTATTAAAGATCTTATTTTTACTGGATTAATAGCTACCGTTTTATTAATACCTATAGTTGGATTTAGAACAGAAATTTCAACAACAGACTCTACCGGTTTAATATTTAATTATAACTTTATCATAGCTTTTTTAGTTGTAGGTTTCATAGTCGGAGTTAGATTTTTATTTCATATTTATTGGTTTTCAAAGATACAAAGAAAACCAAAGGAAGACTCTGAAGAAAATAAAAAAAATTTTTAAAAAAACTTAATTTTTATTTAGGAGCTGGGGCAGCAATTATAGCTTTTACGCTCCCTTTATGCCTTTTGCTAATAGATATGTTGTTGATGTAGCTACACTTGTATTAACCTATGTCATGTTAGGATGGGGATTAAATATTGTTGTAGGGGTTAGGGTTTTATTGGATTTAGGATATGTTGCTTTTTTGCTGTAGGTGCTACTCTTATGCGCTTTTAGCGACAACTTTGATCTATCTTTTTGGATATGCTTACCTTTAGCAGGTATTTTAGCAGCATTCGCGGAATATTCTTGGTTTTCCGGTATTAAGGCTTAGAGGTGACTACCTAGCTATTGTCACATTAGGTTTTGGAGAAATCATAAGACTAATCTTATTGAATTGGTATGAGTTCACTAATGGTCCTGATGGTATAGCAGAATACCTCGTCCTAGTTTTTTTGGTTTTCCTTTTGCTCGAAAGAGTGAAGATACAACTTTTCATGAACTCTTTGGTTAGAATACTCAACGATGCACAGAATTATTTTTTTATATTACCTAATACTAATTTTAGCTTTAATAACAAATTTCTTTACAATAAAAATTCGAAATCTTCCTGTAGGTAGAGCTTGGGAAGCACTTCGTGAAGATGAAACTGCTTGTAGAGCTATTGGTATAAATCCAACAAATACAAAGTTAACAGCTTTCGCAATTGGAGCTATGTTTGGAGGTTTTGCTGGTTCTTTTTTGCTACAAGGCAAGGTTTTGTAAGTCCTGAAAGTTTTACATTTATTGAGTCAGCAATAATATTGGCTATCGTAGTTCTTGGAGGAATGGGTAGTCAAATTGGAGTTGTATAGCCTCAATTGTTCTCATAGGTAGTACTGAACTCTTTCGAGAATTAGAACAATTTCGAATGCTAGCTTTTGGCTTAGCGATGATCGTCATCATGATCATGAAACCTCGAGGTCTTCTTGCCAAACCGTGAACCATCAATTTTACTAAATAAAAAATGAATAATATTTTAGAAATCAATCATTTAACTATGAAATTTGGTGGCTTGGTTGCCATTGACGATGTTTCATTTAATGTTGAAAAAAATACTATCACATCTCTCATAGGCCCAAATGGAGCAGGAAAAACTACTGTCTTTAATTGTATTACTGGATTCTACAAACCAACTGTTGGGAGATCTTATTAAATTCAGATAAAAAATTTTATTTAGAGAGAATGAATGATTTTACTATTCCTCAAAAAGCTAAAGTTGCTAGAACTTTTCAAGAATATTAGACTTTTTCCTCAAATGACAGTCCTAGAAAACTTAATTGTTGCACAGCATAACAAGTTGATGACAGCTTCGCTTTATTCTCTTAAAGGATTAATCAATGCTAAATCCTTTTAAATGCAGAAAATGAAGCTAAGGAATTAGCCAAATATTGGCTAGATAAAATAAATTTAACTGATCGTGCTGATATTGAGGCAGGAAATTTACCTTATGGTCAACAAAAAAAAGTAGAAATATGTCGATCTATGTGCACAGATCCGAAACTTCTTTGCTTAGATGAACCGGCCGCAGGTCTTAATGCTAATGAGTCACTAGAATTGAATAGTTTACTGAAATTTATAAAAGACGAACATAAAATCTCCATATTATTAATTGAACATGATATGAGCGTTGTAATGGGCATTTCTGATAAAGTGGTTGTTTTAGATTATGGAAAAAAATTGCAGAAGGTATGCCAAATGAAGTCAAAGGTAATCCTGAAGTGATTAAAGCATATTTAGGTGAAGAGTAGATGTTAAAAGCAGAAAATATAAGTAGCTATTATGGAAATATTCAAGCTTTAGACAATGTTTCTATTGAAGTAAACAAGGTGAAATCGTCTCAATAATTGGTTCAAATGGTGCAGGTAAATCAACTTTATTAATGACTTTATGTGGTATTGTACCTGCAAAAACAGGTTCAATTTATTTTAATAACACTGATATATCTTCATTACCTACTCATGAAATAATTCGAATGGGAGTTTCTCAGTCACCAGAAGGAAAAACGAATATTTCCTAAATTAACAGTTTATGAAAATCTATTAATTGGAGATCCTCAAAAAAAAGAAAAGAAATTAATTTAGATTTTGTTTTTGAAATTTTTCCAAGACTTAAAGAAAGAATAAATCAACGTGGAGGAACTCTTTCAGGAGGAGAACAACAAATGCTTTCATTGGCCAGGCTTTAGTATCACAACCAAGTTTACTTCTTCTTGACGAACCTTTCCTTAGGATGGCACCAATTATTGTAAAACAAATTTTTGAAACCATTAAAAGAATAAATAAGAAAACAAAACTACAATTTTATTGGTTGAGCAAAATGCTTTGGAGCTTTAAAGTTATCAGATAGAGGATATGTTTTGGTAAATGGAAAAGTTACTATAAGCGGTGACTCAAAACAATTATTAGAAAATTCTGAAATTAAAAAAGCATATCTAGAGGAGCATAATGGAGTTTCATTTAATTCAATTTCTTTTAATGACACTTACACTTTTTGGATGGTGTAGTTATCAATTAGGAAAAGCCATGGCAAATACTTGGCAGCCTATTTCTTTAATGATTTTTATGTACTGCTATTGACAGCATTTGATCGTTTTTTACTATTTGCACTTTTTGAACAAGAACTACTCTCAGTAGTAATGTTTTTAATTGATTTCATTACACTGTCCCTAATTTCTTTGATTTCATATAGAATTGCTAAAATAAGCTACATGGTTAATCAATATCCTTGGAAATATCAAAAATCAGGCTTTTTCTCCTATAAAAATAAATAATCAATTCCTTGTATCCACTTTAAGAATTATTTATTTTGAACGTTCCTATATAGGAGGAAAACAATGAATAAACTTACATCTATTATCGTTGCTTTATTTGCAATGACTTTTCTACAGCTTTTGCTGGAAGTCATGCAGTAAAAATAGCAACAGTTGGGCCTATGAGTGGTCAATATGCTTCATTTGGTGAACAAATGAAAGCTGGAGCAGAGATGGCAGTTGCGATATTAATGCTAATGGTGGTGTTAACGGGCAATGCTAGAGTTAATCGTTGGTGACGATGCTTGTGATCCAAAACAAGCAGTTGGCAGTGGCAAATGATCTTGCTGGTCAAGGTGTTAGCTTTGTTGCTGGACACTTTTGTTCAGGATCATCAATTCCTGCTTCTTCAGTCTACAATGAAGAAAGGGATTATCCAAATTTCCCCTGCTTCTACTAACCCTGCTTTAACTGATGAAAGACCTGGTCCTTATACTCACAGAGTCTGTGGTAGAGATGATCAACAAGGTCAAGTAGCAGGACAATACCTTTTTGATAATTACAGTGGCAAAAATGTTGCGATTGTTCACGACAAAACTGCATACGGAAAAGGTTTAGCAGATGCAACTATGGCAGCTTTTGAAGCTTTAGGTGGCAATACAGCTCTTTATGAAGCATACACAGCTGGAGAAAAAGACTATTCAGCACTTGTTTCAAAGTTAAAGCAAAACAATATTGATGCTTTATATGTTGGTGGTTACCACACAGAAGCAGGACTAATGGTACGTCAAATGAGAGATCAAGGAATGGATACTCAATTAATTTCTGGTGATGCTCTTGTTACTCTAGAATATTGGGCAATCACAGGTGATGCAGGACAAGGTACTCTTATGACATTTAGTCCTGATCCAGCAAAAGATCCTGCTAACGCTGGATTGGTGAAGAAATTCACAGATGCAGGAATTACACCTGAAGGTTATGTGCTTTATACTTATGCTGCAATTCAAACATGGGCTCAAGCAGCTGGTGCAGCTGGAAGTAATGACTCTGACTCAGTATTAGACTCTCTAAATTCTGGAAGTTTCGATACTGTTTTAGGTAGCCTTAGCTTTGATGATAAAGGTGATGTTACACTCCCTGGATACGTTTGGTATGTTTGGGAAAATGGTGGTTACGATTACCTATAAAGCTTAATTTTATTCATAGGGCTTAGTTTTTTAAGCCCTATGATAAACTTGAAATTTCTTCAAAATTCTCATTTATACTATTTTGCCTCAATAAACTAAGTTTTTCATATTTGACTTCATGAATTGAATTTAAATAATCTTGATTAGCTTTTTGATGAAGAGGAAGTGTAATATGATGAAAAGAGCACTCAAAATAGAATGGATATCCCCAAATTTGATAATACATTAATTCCTTCTTTGAAAGTTGATCAAATCTCATAATATCTTTTTTAATTTCAGAATTATTGAGAGTTTTTCTATATAAATCAAATTCCCTCATAAGATTATTAATCATAAAATCAAAATTATCATTTTGATGAAATCTTAATACTAATGTATTTTTAAAACGATCTAATTTATTTACTAAATATGCTTTTGATAAGAGTGAAGAAATAGTTTTTTTATCAATATTTTGAAATTTTTCTATTAGCAAATCTTCAGAATATAAATGAGATAAATAAAATGGAGCCTTCACAGTTGAGTGAAATCCATAAATTGATTCATCCAATAACAAATTATCTATAGAATTTTGATCACAAAAATTTTCAAAATCATCAGTAAAATTTTTATCAGGTATTAAAAATAAACAATATCGAGGAAATTGAATATAACTAGTCATATGTAAGCTTTATCTAATATTTTATTTTCAAGTTTTGTATCTAATAAATATTTCATAAATAGAATGATTACAATTGTGTAAATCATTCTAAAAAATAATATTCCACTAATGTGACTTCCCAAAAGTAAAATAAGTATAGTATCTTCAATAATACTATGACAAAGACTAAGGAATGATAAGGATAAAAGTATATCTTTTTTTGATATGTTATTCTTTTTAGACTCTTCAATTAAAAACCCTCCACCAAATGAAATACCCAAGGTAAGTCCAATTAAAATAATATTAGCTACCTTTTCAGACATTCCTAAATAAGAAAGTGGAATTTTTAAAATATTTATAATGAATTGCCAGAGTCCTATAAATTTTAGAATATTGATTGTTGAAATGATCAAAAAAATTATCACAAAAATTATAAGAAAATTTTTAGACTGAAGAATTAACCAATCCAAATTAGAAACAACGCTTGAGGGAATATCTAATATTGAGCTATTTTTTTCATTAAAAAGTTCAAACTTGATAAAAATATAATTTAAAATTTTACCCGCAATTACTGCATTGATAAAACGAAATAGTAAATTAAATATTGCTGAGACTCTTGATTGCCTTGCTATAGCTACTTCAATGGGCAAACTATGTGCTATTAAAATTATGAGACCTAATATAGTTGTTTCTGCGACCGTATAATCAAAGATGGGTTGAAGACTAGCAAAAGCAGCCATGCCTGCATAAATATTTACCAATATAGCCGCCATCCAAACAAGACCAAGTGAGCCATCTATTCCTATGAAACTTGTTAATGGTTCTAAAAATTTAGCTAAATAGGGAATTGCTCCTAGTAATTCTAAAGCGCGAATTATAATAATAACTGGTAAAATTACTTTAAATAATACCCAAAATATTTTGCTACTTTCTTGAATAATATCAGTAAGTACTTTTTGGATATTTTTCATTTATGTATATATTGATTAAAATTTAATCCTTTATAAAGAAATTAATGATAAGAACAAACAGTTTCAGTATTAAAATATTAATTAGTTTAACGCTTTTTAGTTTTAGCTTATTTTTTTTCTATATTAGCTATCAAGAATTTTCAAAATATTATCAAGAGGATTTGGTTCTTTTTGAGGATATGAATATTAACTATTTTGATAAAGAGTTATTCCAAAAATATTATGAAAAAATAGATATTGAAAACTTATCAGACCCACAATTTGAATGAAGAAAAATCTAAAAATTATTTCAAAGATATCGCTTTTGATAATTTATTTGACTTATTTGATCAAGAGAAAGAAAGCAAGTTTCAATATATAAATACTAAGATAGGTCCTCCTGTTCAATTAAAAACTGAAGAAGAATTAATTTCTGAAATAGAAAAAGATCAATTCGAAGAAATATCAGTTAATCAAGGAGATAATTTTGCAAAGATACTCAGAAAGGGTGGGCTAAAAGGAAGAGACATTGATCGTTTATTGATAAATGGCAAAGATATATATGATTTTTCTAAAATTTATCTTGGAGATATAGTGAAAGTTCAGTCAAATTATAATATTGAAGATAATTTAGAAAAATTCAAAATGATTTATCGATTTTCTGAAAATCAAGAACTAATTGTAAATTATATCGATAAAAATTTTGCATATGAAATTCGTCAAATAGAACTATTTGAAGAGAAAATTTTTGTAAGTGGAGAAATTACAACAAGCTTATATCAAGCAATGAAGAAAGCTGGCTTATCAGAATTAATTATTACAGAAATTATAAGGATTTATAGCTTTGATGTTGATTTTCAAAGAGATATTTACGAAGGTGATTATTTTGAAGCGCTTTTTACAAGAAGAAAAAATGATCAAGGAAAAACAGTTCAAATTGATGACCCTGAATACCTCGTTCTTAGCTCACGAGGTACTCCTTTAATTTACTATCTTTATTCAAATGATGAATTTAGCGAATATTTTGATGAAAATGGAAAGGGCATGACTAAAAGTTTGATGAAAACTCCAATAAACGGTGCTCGATTAAGCTCAAATTATGGTATGAGAAAGCACCCAATTTTAGGATATAACAAAATGCATAAGGGAGTAGATTTCGCCGCTCCTACAGGCACTCCTATTTTTGCAGCTGGAAATGGCGTAGTAGAGTTTGCAGGAAAAAATGGAAGTTACGGTAATTATATTCGTATTCGTCATGATAGCACTTATAAAACTGCTTACGCTCACTTAAATGGTTTTAAAAAGGGTGTATATGGAGGCGTAAGGGTAAAACAAGGCGATGTAATTGGATTTGTAGGATCGACAGGTAGATCTACTGGCCCTCATTTGCACTACGAAATAATTGTGAATGGCAAGCAAGTAAATCCATCTACTTTAAAACTACCCTCAGGCAGAAAGTTAAATGATCAACAACTAGAGGAGCTAAAAAAATTAGTGGTTTTAAAGAATCAAGAAATAGATGGTTATAAAAATAAATTATAAACTAGGATAATTGGCTAGCTAAATCATCAAAATCTGTAGTTGATGTTTGCTGATCAACTGCGACTTCAACATTTTTATCTTGATCTGTTTCTGTTCTATCTTTTGAAATAATTTTACGTGAAACGGAACCTCTATTAGAGTGTTCCATTTGACGATAATAATGTTCAGCATGTTGAAGATAAAACTGCTCAAGCACTTCATCACCTTGACCTTTTGCATCCTTAGCTTTGTTTAAGAAATCGTTATATTGATCTTTAGGGTTTTTCCCATTTCTTTTGAAACCATTTAAATTTCCATTACTTTGAAGATATGGAGAGTCAGCAACACCCCCTCTTCCACCAGAGTTAAATTTTTCTTGAAGAACCAAAAGGTTTTCTTTTTGGATAATTTTTCATATATTTTTTTATTTGATTATCTATAAACAAAAGCCCTACAATTTAAGTTTTATGGGAATGTTATCTTTAATAATCTATCTAAATTAAGATAATCTTGTTTTTTATAGACTATTTTTATAGCTTTTTCTAATAAAAATTTATCCAATTCTTTCACGATTAGTGGATCTATTTCAAAATAAACATCACCTGTAAATTGCTGATTTTTTAAAAATTCTATAATTTTTATGTAAAAATCAAGACCATTTAAACCTCCATCTAAAGAGATCTTTGGATCATGTAAGGTTTCATTATCTAATAAAAAATACTTCTCAGTTGGAATATAAGGAGGATTACAAACAATAAATTTAATATTTTTAATTTTTGAAATTGGATAATTCTCAAATAAATCTGACTCAAAAATATTAGATCTATTTTCAACTGATAAAGCAGAAATATTTCTTTTACAATTCAACAATGCTTGATTTGAAATATCAATGAAATCACATTTTGAAGACTTAAATTCTTTAACAAAGAAATTCCTAAACAGCCAGTTCCACAACATAAGGTCAATAAAATTGAACTGAGTATCTTTTGAGCATTAAATCATTTATAATGTTCTCTATTAGAATTTCAGAGTCTGATCGAGGGTCTAAAGTATTTTCATCAGTGTAAAATATATCTTTCCAGAAACCTTTTTGTTTTATAATTTTTGACAAAGGTTTTCCTTTAAGTCTTTCTTCTAAATCTTTTTATTTCTTGAATATCAATTTCATCAAATTTCACATCAAAATAATTTAATTTTTTTGCTGAGTAGGAAATGATTAACTGAGACTCTATAAGTGAATTTTTTAAAGAGTGATTATTTAGTATTAAATTAATTTCATCTCTTAGATCATTTTTATTTTGAATTTTTTTATTTAGCATCAAGCTGACTAAGTTTTTTAGCCTGTTCACTTGCTGATAGAGCAGATATCATTTCCTCTAAAGCTTCTCCAGTTAAAAATTGATCTAACTTATAAAGAGTAAGATTAATTCGATGATCAGAAACCCTTCCTTGAGGAAAATTATAAGTTCTTATTCTTTCTGAACGATCACCTGATCCTACTTGACTTTTTCTATTGGAAGACTCTTCTTGTTGTTTTTTTTTGTCTTTCAACATCATAAATTCTAGATCGCAAAATTTTAAGTGCTTTTGCTTTATTTTTATGTTGTGAACGTTCATCTTGTTGAGTTACTACTATCCCAGTTGGCAAATGAGTTATTCTTACAGCACTATCAGTAGTATTTACTGACTGACCGCCAGCTCCACCCGATCTATATACATCTATTCTTAAGTCAGACTCTTTAATATCAACATCTACTTCTTCAGCCTCAGGAAGAACAGCTACGGTAGCAGCAGATGTATGAATTCTTCCACCAGATTCTGTTTCTGGAATTCTTTGAACTCGATGAACGCCAGATTCATTTTTTAAAAATTTAAAAACACCATCACCTTTAATTTCAATAATCGCCTCTTTCACTCCCTTTAATCCTGTTTCATTTTTTTCCATTGGCTGAAAGTTCCAATTTTTTATGGCAGAATATCTTTCATACATTCTAAATAAATCTCCTGCGAATAACGCAGCTTCATCTCCACCTGTGCCAGCTCGTATTTCTAAAATAACATTTTTATCATCAGCCTCATCTTTTGGAAGTAGAGCTATGAGTAACTCTCTATTTTTTTGTTCAAGATCTTTTTCATAAATTGGTAATTCTTGTTTTGCTAAAGATCGTAATTCTTCTTCATTTTCATTTTCTAAAATTTCCTTATATCCTTCAATTTCATTTTCCAATTTTTTGATAGTATCTGATAATGAAATTATGGGTTCTAGCTTTGATAGATCCTTATTTATTTGGATAATTTGTTTATTATCTAAATTTTCTGAGTTCATTAATTGATCATTCAAATGATCATATTTACTTTTTAGATCAGTTATTTGTTTATCTAATTTCATTGACTAATTTAATGTCACTTTGATTAAATATTTTTTGCTCTTTTGTATTTAAATTTTTCAAAATAATTTTATTTTTGGAGTCTTCCTCTTCGCCAATGAGCAAAATAAAATTAAAATTATTTTTATCAGCATAAGTAAAGATTTTTTTTATATTTTTATTGATTTTAGTCTCATGAATACAATCTAAGTCATAAATTTGTTTTAGAATTTCAGATTTAAGAAGGTATTTTTCATTTTGAACAGCAAAAAGGACTTTATGATTTTTCCTCTTTTTGATTTTCAATATTAATTAGACTCATCAATCTTTCCACACCTGCGGCCCAACCAATTCCTGGTATATCTCTTGTTGAAATTAGGCTTATTAACTTATCGTATCTTCCTCCTGCAAGAATTGCATTTTGCCTTTTATCTTCGTTTGTTTGAAATTCAAAAGCGTATCAGTGTAATAGTCTAACCTCGAACTAATTTATGATCTATTGTGAAATCAATCCATTATTTTCTAAAAGTTCTTTTACTTGATTAAAATACTGGGAACTTTCTTGAGATAAATTTTCAGTGATTACTGGGGCATTTAGAAGTATTTCTTTGTCTTGCTCATCTTTACTATCTAAAATTCTCATTGGATTTTTTTCTAGTCGAGAAAGTGATGTTTCAGACAATTTAGATTTATATTGACTTAAATAATCAATTAAAATTTTAGAATAATTTGACTGATCATCTTGAGAGCCTAGTGAATTTAAAATAAGTTTGAATTGTTTTTTATCTACCCCTAATTCATTTAACAAATTATATGCTATCAAAATAATTTCAAAATCAAGATAAGGTGATTTTTCACCCATATTTTCTAAATTAATCTGATGAAATTGACGATATCGACCCTTTTGAGGTCTCTCCCTTCTAAACATTGGGCCATGCGTAGAAATCTTCATGGAGCCTGATTGATATTCACTTGCAACTAATCTTGCTATACTAGAAGTTGCTTCAGGTCTAAGACAGATAGTACTATCTCCCTTGTCTGTAAAAGAATACATTTCTTTAGAAACGATATCTGTGTGTTCACCTACAGAGCGAGTAAATAAATCTTGGTGTTCAATAATTGGAGTCTGAACTTGATGAAAATTAAATTTTTTGGTGACAGAATAAAATTTATCAACAATGAAGTTAAATTTTTTAATATCCTCACCATAAATATCATGCGTGCCTTTAACTAGTTGGATATTTTTCTTCATAATTTAATTGTGAATTTCTTCTACTTTATTTTCGATTGTTTTAACTAGATACTCAACAAGATCTTCATTTTGGATTCTATGACTTTTTTCACCGTCAACGTAGACCATATGGGTATCATTCCCCCCACCTGTAATACCTATATTTGTCATAGTTGCCTCCCCCGGTCCATTAACAACACACCCAATAATGGATACCGTTATAGGTTTTTTAATATGAGATAAACGACTTTCAACACTTTTAACGGTCTTAATAACATCAAATTGCTGGCGGGCGCATGAGGGCAAGAAATAATAGTTACCCCATAATCCCTTAAATTCAGAGATTTTAACATTTCAAATCCCACTTTAACTTCTTGCGTTGGGTGATCTGAGAGAGACACCCGAATGGTATCGCCAATACCCTGATATAAAAGCATTCCAAGACCTATGGATGATTTTATAGAACCACTAAAATAACTACCAGCTTCAGTAATTCCCAAGTGAAGAGGATAATCACAGTAATCTGACAAAAGTTGATACGCTTCTACTGAAGTAAAGATATTAGAGGCCTTTACACTAATTTTGAAATTATCAAAATTTTGATCTTCTAATAATCGGATATTTAATTTAGCACTTTCAAACAAAGCTTGAGCTGTAGGGCTTTTATATTTTTCTAAAATTTGCTTCTCTAGACTGCCAGCATTCACACCCACTCGAATAGGGATATTATTTTGTTTTGCCGCTTCGATAACCTCATTTATCTTTTCAACTGATCCTATGTTTCCAGGATTAATTCGCAAACAATTAGCTCCATTTTCAGCAGCCTCCAATGCTCTTTTATAGTGAAAATGAATATCTGCAATAACAGGTATAGATATATTTGGAATTATTTTTTTTAGCGCGTCTGAAGATTTTTCATCAGGTATTGAGACTCTTACAATATCACAACCTTCTTTTTCAATTGAACTTATTTGCTCTAAAGTAGCTTCTATATCATGCGTTAAAGTATTAGTCATGGTTTGAACAGATACAGGAGCATCTCCTCCCACTAAAACACTACCTACTTGTATCTGTTTAGTTTTCTTTCTTTTTATGGTGTAAGAATATTTCATTTATGATCAATAAGTTTATTTATATCAAATTTTTTTAATGCATAAGACTTATCTACATTAATTTGATAAATAGAATTATTTACAAATATTTTATCAATGAATTTAATATTAGATAAATCAATAGAAAAATCATCGTTAAAATTTAAATATAGAGGATTATCGGGAGTAATAGAGCCAAATTTTAAAGTTTTTTTGTTATCATTAGAGACCTTATAATAAATAGTATTATTATCTAAAACAGATATCTCAAAATAATTATAAAAATTGTTATTTTTTAAGAATATTAATTTATTTAAAAATTGTTCATGATCAATTTCATCATATCTAAAATTTGATAATTTATTTTCCATATCAAGATAAGTTTGATCTTTTTCGAAAAACTTCAATCTAGGTTTTAAATTATACTTTTTGTACATATCGAAAGATATTGAGAACAAAAAAATACAAATTAAGAAAAGTGAAAATATTGTTAAAACTAATTTTGAATTATCATCAGGGATTTTATTTAGTTTTACTGTTTCCTGAAATTTCATATAGACCAAGCAATTTAAGGATAGAGTTTCTAAAAATCTTCTCATATGATTTATATTTTTCAGGTAACTCCTCATTATTTTCAATTTTTTTAATTATTAATGGGCTAATTTTTAACCTATGTGCTAAATCCTCAATTGATAGACCTTTTTCTAACCTTGCTTCTTTGATGGAAAACGATTTATTCAAAAAAACTATTTATATAATTTGAATGCTTGATGTAGTTTCTGTACTGCAATATCTGAAAATTTTTCATCAATTAAGATACTAATTTTGATTTCAGAAGTTGTGATCACTTGAATATTAATTTTGTTTTTTCCCAGTGTATCAAAGAGTGTTTGAGCAACTCCAGCATGTGATCTCATTCCTACTCCAACAACAGAAATTTTTGAAATTGAGTTTGAAGAATTAATTTTTTTATACCCAATATTGGGTTTTTCTTTTTTTAAAATTTTCAGAGCCTTTTCAAGATCTCCTCTAGGAAGAGTAAAAGATAAATTAGCAAATTTGCCATCTTGAGAGACATTTTGTAAAATCATATCAACATTTATATTTCCCTTAGCTAAAGGTCCAAAAATTTTTGAAGAAACACCCGGTTTATCTAAAACTCTTGAAAGGGTTATTTTTGCTTCATCCTTTGAATAAGCAATACCACTAACTGTATTATTTTCTAATTTACTATTTTCTTCGGTAACAACAGTGCCTGATGTTTTTGGCTTCATTGATGATCTTACACTTAGTTTTGTTTTTTTTCTCATTGCCAATTCCACTGACCGAGTTTGAAGAACTTTAGCTCCTTGCGAAGCTAATTCAAGCATTTCTTCATATGATATTTGAGGAATTTTTTTTGCATTTTTAACTAAGTTAGGATCAGTTGTATAAACTCCATCACATCAGTATATATATGCATTCTGCATTTATAGCGCGCTACGGCTACGGCGCTAGTGTCAGAACCACCTCTACCAAGGTAGTAATTTCATTTTTTGCATTTATTCCCTGAAATCCTGGGATAAGTAATACATTATATTCTTGCAGTTCTTTAAATATTTTATCATGTTCTATCGATAGAATTCTTGATTTCATGTGTTCATTAGAAGTTCTTATTGGAATTTGCCAACTTAACAGAGATCTAGATTTTATTTTAATGCTATTGAGATAAATAGACATTAGAGAACAAGAAACATTTTCTCCTGTAGAAATAGCATTATCATAGTCCATAGAATTTGGATTTTTTGAGAAAGTTTTAGCTAAGTTGATAAGTCGGTCCGTCTCACCTGACATTGCAGATAATACCGCAATAACCTTAAATTTCTTTGACCAATCTGAAATTATTGATGCCGATCTCTTAATCGCTTCTGGACTACCAACAGATGTGCCTCCAAATTTTAAAACTTTTACTTTCATAAATTACGGTAATATACATTTAAGTATTGTTAAGTAAAGATGATGCAGAACTATAATTATAAATATTACGAACCCTTAGAACAAATGATAGCCGTCAGGCATCAATATATGAGTAAAATTATTAAAAAAATCACTCATTTGAATATTTACGAATATCTCAAGAATAAAAAGATATTAGATATAGGTTGTGGAACTGGTGAATTTCTTAAAAACTATCATGAATTGAATAACCAATGCTTGGGCATAGACATTCAACAAAACTTTAAATTTAAGAATAAAATTGGTTTTACCCTGAAAAATACTGACTTAAAAAATTTCATTAAAAATAATAAAAAAAAATTCGATATTATTTTTATATTCGAATTTTTGGAGCATTTAAGTTTTTCTGAAAGAGAATTTTTATTTAAAAATCTATTCAAATTATTAAATAGAAACTCTTTAATTTTTATTTCAACTTTGAATAAAAATATAATTTCTAAATTTTTAGCTATCGATGTGGCAGAAAAATATCTTAAATTACTTCCTAAAAATACCCATGATGATAAATATTTTTTAAAACCATCTGAAATTCAAAATTTAGCTAACAATAATAAACTACATCTAATTGATGTTTCAGGAATGACCTATAACCCTTTATTTAAAAGTTTTAAATTATCAAAAATTGACTTAGTAAATTACTTTGTATCTTTAAGAAATTAATTTTTTTTCTTTTGTTTTTTTTCAAAAGGCAATCTTATTAAAGGTATCCCCTCTTCAATAAGATCTTTACTCTCTTTTTCTGTAGCCTCTCCATAGATAGGTTTATCTTCTTTTTCACCATAATGAATTTTTCTTGCCTCTTCGGGAAACTTTTTACCTACATATGTATAATTTTTTTCAACCTCTTCTTTCAATTTTTTTATTTGTTGATTGTAATTTGCAAAAACTTTTTCCTGATTTCTTTTTTGTTTAGCAATACTATTTGATTTTGAAGCAATATTTGGTGCCATCACAGACTTAAAAACTTTACTTGAACCACAAAATGGGCAATCTATCAGCTTTTTTTTTCTCTGTTTTTCAAATGAGTCAGAGTCATCAAAACTAGCTTCGAATATGTGATCGTTATCGCATTTAAGGTCGAATTTAATCATGTTAATTATTTAATATTTAAATTTATATTTTCAAGTTAGTCAAAATTTCTATCATGCTTTAAAACAGGAATAGAATTTTGAAAATTTTCAACGATATTTAAATCTATCTCACAATTTAAAACCATTTCGGAGTCTGTAGCCTCAGATATAATTTCTCCCCATGGATTAACTACAAGACTATGGCCGTAAGTTGACCTATTTTCCTCATTAATTCCCCATTGATTTGGGGCTATTATAAAAACACCATTCTCAATAGCCCTAGCCCTAAGAAGACAATGCCAGTGTGCTTTTCCTGTTGTATAAGTAAATGCTGAGGGAACTACTATAGCTTTACAAGATTTTTTAGATAATTCTCTATAAAGTTTAGGGAAACGTAAATCATAGCATATTGAATGACCCATCAATTGTCCATCAATCTCCATAGTTTTTAACGAAGACCCAGAAGTATAGGTATCACTCTCTTTATACACCTCATTATTTTTTAAAATAACATCAAACATATGTATTTTATCATAATATGAAGCAATGCTTCCCTCATGATTAATTAGAACTGATCTATTATAAACTTTATCATTATCTAAAATAGGCAAGGATCCTAATAAAAGATTTATTTTGTTTTGTTTTGCAAAATTTTGATAATGCAAAATATATTCATGATCCATGGAGAATGAAAATTTCTTAAAATTAGATAGAAATAAAAAACACTCAGGTAATAAAATTAAATTTGGCTTAAAGCTTAAAGCTTGATTGATAAATTTATCAACTTTTTCAAAGTTTTTTTCAATTTGGGGACCAACTGTTATTTGGATAAGAGATAATCTCATTAATCTTTAAGAGAAAATAATTCAAAAGAAGTATTTTCCTTAGAAGCCTTATGAACTTTGATGCTCTCTTCTGGTAGAATGGATAGGCTATGATTGGCAAATAAAATATAGGTAAATTCTTTATCTTTCCTTATTAAACTTAACTTGAGTGTCTTCTCTTTATTGATTAATACTGATGGTTTTTCAGCTAAATAATCAAACTCTTCTTTATTTGTCATAGAATTGATTGAGTCAAAATCCTTATTAAATTTTTCAATATCCTCGTAGAAGTTCAATCTTTTTTGATCTAAGTTAAATCTAGAAATCATGAGGTAATTTAACATAAAATGTTAGAATTTAATTTAAAAAAAAAACAAGCCAGAAAAGAATTATATTATAAAAAAAATAATTTTGTTGCTGAACTAGGGATTGAATTAATCAACAAAAAAACTGATTTAATTCTTCATAAACCAAATTCTTCAATTCTTTTTGATGAAAGACTTAAAGTAAAGGACTCTTCAAGTAATGATTTTATAATTAATGATATTAACTTAATTTTTGAGAAGGAAAAAAAGGTAGATGCTTTGATTTGTAATTTTGATCTGCAAATACCTTTGGTAAATAATGCTCAAAATTTATATAAAAATATATACAAAATTCTTAATAAAAATGGGTTTTTTTGCTTTAACCTATTGACCTTAAATTCATTTAGAACTCTTCAGAAAATTTTTCTAGAAATTGATGATCATGTATTTAATGGTGCACAGCTTAGATTTGGTCCTTTTCACAATATCTCCAATATAATATCAGATCTAAATGATAATAAATTCAAAGAGGTAGTTGTAAGTACTGAAAATATAGAAGTAAATTACAAATCTCTTAATAAAATAAGAAAAGATTTTAAGGAATTAGGTATTTCAAACTATTACAAAGAAAAAAGTAGATCGAATAAAAATTTTTATAAAAAGACAACCTCTTTATTTAAAGAATTGGTGGCAAAACATGATTACATTCCAGTAGAAATAGAAATTTCCACATTTACATCGTGGAAATAAATATAATTTGATATAAACCTATCCTATGTTTCAGAAAATTAATGATTTTTTTGCTAACCAAAAAAATTCTAAACTTTTAAAAGAAATTTCTGGTAAATATGTAGAAAAAATAAATTCTCTTGAAAATGAAATTAAGACTCTAAGCAAAGAGGATATTCATGAAAAACTAGATGAAATCAGAGATAAGTCAGATGGTGTTCTTTCAGAAGATGATATTTGTTTTGCTTGCGCTGTTGTTAGAGAAGTAGCATTAAAAACTATTGGGCTTAGACATTATGATTGTCAACTTATTGGTGGTCTTGCGTTATTTCATGGTTTTATTGCTGAAATGAAGACAGGAGAAGGAAAAACTTTAGTAGCAACAATTCCGGTTTTGTTAAACAACCTATTAAAGAAAAAGGTTCATCTTAATTACTGTAAATGATTTTCTTGCCAAAAGAGACTCTAATTGGATGAACCCTATTTATGAATATTTAAATATTACAAATTCTTTTATCCAAAATGATCAGACTGTTGATGAAAAAATTTCTAGTTACAATAATGATGTCGTTTATGGAAATAATAATGAATTTTGTTTTGATTATTTAAGAGATAATCTTCGTTCTATCAATACGCCCAAAATGCAGAATGAATTAAATGTTGCAATTATAGATGAAGCTGACTCTGTATTAATTGATGAGTCAAGATCACCTCTTGGTATTTCTGGTCCTGTTAAAACCCCATTCAATTATTCAAACTTTGTTATGAAATTACTGAAGATATATCTTTAGATGATGTGGAAATAAATGAGGAGAGAAAGAATGTTCTGCTCAAAGATAGTGGAATCAAAAAAATTGAATTTAACCTAAAAAAAATTAATTATCTAAAAGGTAATAGTTTATTTGATAATGAAAATTTAGAAGCTTACCAGATAGTCAATCAATCATTAAAAGCAAGATTTATTTATGAGAAAGATAAAGATTACATAGTAAAAGATGGGCAGATTGTAGTAATCGATGAGTTTTCCGGAAGGTTAGCTCAAGGAAGAAGATTTGGAGAGGGACTACATCAGTCTCTTGAGGCAAAAGAAAATGTAAAAATTCAAGCTGAAAGCATCACTTTAGCTAGCATTACTTTTCAAAATTATTTTAAAAAGTATGAAAAATTGGCAGGTATGACTGGTACTGCTCAAACAGAAGCAGAAGAATTTTTGGAGATTTATGGGCTAAGTGTCATAGAAATACCTACCAATAAAACCATGATAAGATTAGATCGAAATGATCAAATATATAAAACCAGTGAAGAAAAATATGAAGCAGTCTTAAACTTAGTTAAGAATAAATATCAAAATGGACAACCTCTTTTGATAGGTACCACTTCAATTGAAAAATCTAACTTTATTTCTGAAATTTTAAATAAGGCAGAAGTCCTCATAATGTATTAAATGCAAAAACCATGAAAATGAAGCTGAAATTATAGCTTTAGCTGGAAAGCCATTTCAAATAACAGTTGCTCCCAATAGGGTGGTAGAGGACTGATATCAAATTAGGAGGTAATCCTGGGGTTTGGAAAAAACTTTAGGACTCAGACTATAAAAAAGTATAGAATTAGGAGGGCTTTGTATTATTGGAACAGAAAGACATGAAAGAAAAGGGAATAGATAATCAACTTAGAGGAGATCTGGACGACAAGGGGACCCAGGAGAAAGTATTTTTTTTGTATCTTTTAAAGGGATGATCTTATGAGAATTTTTGGTTCAGAAAAAACTTCAATCTATGTTGTCAACTCTAGGGAAAAAAAAAGGAGAAGTGATTGAGCATAAGTGGCTCCCCTCCTCTTTGAAAGAGCCAAAAAGAGTAGAAGGGCATAATTTTGATATTAAAAAACAATTATTAGAGTTTGATAATATTATCGATAACCAAAGAAACATCATTTACTCAAAAAGAGAAATGATAATAACTGAAGATATTTTGAATTTTATTAAAGAAACTGAAGAAGAATTTATTACTAACTTACTTGAAGGGGAAGAAGATGAAATTAAAAATTTTCATAATACCCTACCCTTCATGCAAAATAAAAATATGAATGATAAATCAATTTATCTTGATCCTTTAATAAAATTTAAAAAAACAAAATTTTGATAAACATAAAGATATCTATAAAAAAATTTTAAAGGGCAAGTAAGCTTAACTATATTGGATAGAAATTGGCATAATCATATTCAAGAACTTACAAATATCAGAATGTCGTGAGTTTAAGTGGATATGGAGGAAAAGATCCTTTAAATGAGTTTAGAAAAGCCTCTTTTGCTGCTTTTAACACTTTAGTTTATGAAATACAAAAACAAATAGTATTAGTTTTAAATAATATGAATATAACTAATCAGAGTTCAAAAAAAAATGAAGATGAAAATTTTAATATCTCTACACCAAAAAAAATTGGAAGAAATGACCCATGCCCTTGTGGATCAGGAAAAAAATATAAACAATGTCACGGGAAGTATAGCTTAAGGTAAATAATTTAAATAGCGATTATTTCTCTTTGTCAAAAGAGTAGCTAAATCAATTTTTTTTAGCTCATTCAAATTTTCTAAGAGAGATTTTTTTAGATCCCTACAAATAATTTCATGATTTCTATGAGCTCCTCCGATAGGTTCCTCAATAATTTCATCTATGATTTTTAAATCTAAGCAATCTTTAGCTGTAATTTTTAGTGAATTAGAGGCCGTCTCAGCATAATCAGAAGATTTCCATAAGATAGAAGAACACCCCTCAGGTGAAATAACAGAATAAATAGAATTGCTAAGCATTAAAACTTTATCACTTGTAGCTAAAGCTATTGCTCCTCCAGAACCACCTTCGCCTATAACAACAGAAATACATGGTGCTTCACAGTTTAAAGCTACTTTCATTGACTGAGCAATGGCTTCAGCTTGACCCCTTTCTTCAGCATCCTTGCCAGGGTATGCGCCAGAGGTATCTATAAAACAGATTAATGGTAAATTTAATTTAGAAGCTAATTTCATAATTCTTTGTGATTTTCTATAACCCTCTGGTTTAGCCATACCAAAGTTATGTTTTATTCTAGAATTCATATCATGGCCTTTTTCAGTACCAAGAACTAAGACAGGATTTTGATCTAAAAAAGCCATCCCAGAAATAACAGCATTGTCCTCAGAATAAAGCCTATCACCATAAAGAGATGTAAAATTTTCAAAAATATTTTGAATATAATCTTTAGTTTTAGGTCTTTGAGGATGTCTGGCAATTTTCACAATTTGCCATGGAGATAAATTTGAGTAAATCTTTTCAAGTTCAGTTTTTTCTTTTTTCTCAATTGATAAAATTTTAGAGGATATATCAATTCCACTTTCTTCTGATGCTTTTTGAAGAGATTTTTTTTCACTTTCTAGTTTTTCTAACTTTTCTTCAAAATCGAGATAAAACATTTCGAGACTATAATTTATTTTTTAAAGGATGATAAGTGTCTAAAACACTCTTTTTTAGAGATTTAGCTACTTTAGTATAAATTTCTGTAGTTGAAATACTTGAGTGTCCTAATAATTTTTGAATATGTCTGATATCAGCATCATTCTCTAACATCGAGGTTGCAAATGAATGTCGAAAAACATGAGATGAAATTTTATATTCAATTAAACCATCTTTATATGCTTTATCTAAGAATTTATTGACTGAACGTACTGAAATTTTTTTTCCTTTTATATTGAATATAAAACCTTCATCTTTTTTAAAGAATATAAGGTATCAAGAAAATCAATGTCAAATATGACTTTCTTTCTTTAGAACCTTTTCCATAAATATTTAAAGTCATATTAGCCTTTGATAAATCAGACCATTTTAAGGCCAAAGCCTCTGAAATTCTCAAACCAGATAAATACATTAACTTTAAAATAATTATATAAATATTTTTATTTATATAATTAGAGTTGTTTAAAGAATTAAAAATTTTATCTATCTCATCTTTTGAAATAGCTTTAGGTATTTTTTTTGAATTATTTAAGGACTCAAAAATATCTAAATTGATATCTTTAATTATTTTTTCAGAATGAAGAAATTTTAGAAAATTTTTTAAAGATGATATTTTTCTATTAATAGAAGCATTAGAAATATTTTTTTTTCTTAGTGATGAAATATATTTCTCAATATTTTGATTAATACTTTCATGTTTAACAAAAAATATTAAAAATTGTTTTAAATCGACTAAGTAATTATTAATAGTATTTTGAGAAAGATTTTTTTCTGAAAGTAAAAATTCTTTATATATATCAAGATGACTATCTAAATTCATAAATTAGATAAATGAACTTTGAAAAATAACTTTATGAATTCATTCTTTAAATATTCATTATCAATCAAATATTTATTTATAAAATAAAGGTCAAATTCATTTAGACTATAATAATCCTCACTTAATTGAATATAATAGATATAGCTCTCAATTAGGTTAAAGTTCTCAGATAGATAAAATAAGTAAATAGGGTCAACAAGAACCTCTTTTTTTTCCTCAATGAATGATTTTTCTAAATCAGCAAACTTCAAATTTCCACTTAAAAAGAAAAAACGCATTAATGGGCTTTTTAAGTCATTTCTTTTATCTGAATAAAGCTCAGATTGATCAGTTTTTGATAAATATCTTTTAATTCCTAAAGCTAAATAATTATTCTCTAAATTTTCTTCAGAAGTTTCATTTAAAACTACTTTTAAATTTTCAAGAAAAGAGGAATTCTCATATAAAGAAAGTAAGATTAAAGCATTTATGTAATCTAAATTTCTAGAGGTAATACGCATTTCTCTAAATTGATTATAAATTAAACGAGATAGGTCATATAAGTCTAATTGTATATCTGGAATATACTTTTCTAGTATAGCTAGTTTTTTATTATAGTTTATTTCTTTATTAATCTCATTGAACATAAGTAATTCTTTGGGTTTCTCATTTAAAGTTGAGAGTAATGACAAATACTGAGAATTATTTATAATTCTATTTTTAAATAAGTAATTTAATTCATATACCTTTAAATCATTTGATTTTCTGTATAGCTCCAATTCAAATATATTTGAAATATACTCTATATAAAAATTAGCTTCATCTTTTAAAGAAAGTATAAAAAGATCAATAATTCCTAATTTAGATAAATTATATTCATCATTAAGATCTTTTTTATTTAAGTAATCTTTCAAAAGAATAGTATTAAGTTTAGTAAATTCATCTTCACTATAAATTTCTAATAATAATGAAATTTGCTGATCTTGATTGTCGTTTAAAAGACAAACAATATTAAACTCAATTAAATTATCAAAATTTTTTTGATTGCCCTCTAGTTGATTTAAATAATCACACAAGTTTTCTACCTGATTTGATTGAAAAAGGTTAAAGAGGTATGCGCGATTTATTTCAGGATCTTGGAAGTTTTCAAATAAAATTTTTTCAAATAAATTAGAATTAATTTGAAAACCATATGATTTATTTGAAAATGTTTTTATTTTTTCAAAAAAGAAATCTTTATTATCAGAATATTTTGGAAAAATATCAGAATTGGTCAAAGGATCAAATAAAGAGTAGAAGAAATTATCTTTGAATTCAATTTGTTCAATTAAATTGATTAAATCATTTTTTGTTTCAATTTCTGTAATTAAGTTATTTTGAGAAATTGTTTGAAGCTGAAATGCTATATCCTCTTCAAAGTTAGCTTTTAATATATTTGGAGTAAGAATACATAAAAATATAAGAAAAAATTTATTCATAAAAACTCTTCAGTAGAAATGGTATATTTATTCAATTTTGATGGAGATGGTATTTTAATACTATTTATCGCGATAAATGTTATAAATATAAGAGCACAAATTGCTGAAATTATTATAATTTTTCTCATTGTTAATTATTATATAGGAACTTTTATTATATATTCAAAACAAATAAATAAACAACATATCAAATGAACAAGGATAAAGAACGTATTTGCATAATTGGAATGCCAGGCTCAGGTAAATCCACTATCGGAAAACAATTATCGGAGAAATTAAAATATTCTTTTTTTGACACTGATGAAGAAATTGAAAAGCAAGAAAAAATTAAAATTAAAGATATTTTTTCTAAAAAAGGAGAAGATTATTTTCGGTCAGTTGAAACAGCTGTATTTAATGAGCTAATAAATAAAAATAAAATAATTATTTCTACTGGGGGCGGACTTGTCATTAAAAATTTAGATAAATTGAAGATATCTTTTAATATCTACCTATATTGTAGTTTAGATATATTGACTCAAAGAGCATCAAGAAATAATCTTAGGCCATTGCTAAATGAGGATACATCCTCGCAAATGAAAAATCTTTTCAATGAGAGAAAAGATATTTACAATAAGGCAGCTGATATAACGATTAATGCAACTTTAAATCCAAAAAATACAATAAACGAAATTTTAAAAGAAATTAATAATGATAATTAGCAAGTTAATCAATAAAGAGAAACATATTATTAATATAATTAGTTATAGAGAATTAGAAAAGCAGTTAAATAAACAAATATCACATCTTGATATTTTAATAATTGATAAATCTTTAACTAGTATCAGGCTTATAAAAAATTTTCAAAAAATTTCAAAGTAGAACTTTAATAGTTCAAGGAAATGAAAAAATAAAAAACTTAAAAAACTTTCAAAAGAACATTGAAAAAATAATCAAAATAGGAATTCAAAGAAAAAGTAAAATTTACTCTTTTGGTGGAGGGACAGTTGGAGATTTTTCTGGATTTTTAGCCTCCTCTCTACTTAGAGGTATTGATCATATCATGATCCCAACTTCACTTTGGCTATGGTAGACAGTTCTATTGGTGGGAAAACAGGAGTAAACAGCAAATATGGAAAAAATTTAATCGGCTCTTTTTATCTACCAAAAAAGGTTCTAGTTTGTCCTGAATTCATTAAGACTCTGCCTAAAAGAGAGATAGCATGTGGTTTTGCAGAAGTTATAAAATATTCTCTCATTAAGCCACATCCTTTAAAAAAGATTTTAGAAAAACAAAAAAATAATGATAAAATTTTTATTTTCGATAATTGAAAATTCAATCAAAACTAAATTGAACTATGTATCTGACTTTAGGGAAAAGTCTAATTTGAGAAGTTCTAGAGCTGTATTAAATTTTGGTCACACTATAGGACATGCAATAGAAAACTCAAATTCATATAATAATTCTATAAAACATGGTGAAGCAATAGCCATTGGAATGATAATTGAATTGAAAATATCTCAACACTTAGGTTATTATAAAAAATCTATTGAACCTATAACTAACATAATTCGAAATTTTAACTTGCCTTTAAATTATTCAAAATATATTTCGAAGAAAAATATTAAGAAATTAATAAATAAAATGAAATTTGATAAAAAAGTAAATGATGATAATGTTAGCTTTATCTGTATTGATGACAAAGGTGGCTTCGTTAAAAATATCACTTTTAAAAATTAGAGTCTATACTACTTCAAATTAATTAATGACGTTATTGATATTATTAAAATTGATAGCAATTTTAATATTGCTTCTACTTTCTGCAATTTCATCTGGATCTGAAACGGCGTTGACTGCTGTTTCTAAGCTTCAAGCGCATAGACAAAATGAAAAAGGTATCAAAAATTCAAATTTTATTTTGAAAATTAAAGAGCTTAAAGATGAATTTATTACAGGAATACTCTTAGCCAATAACGTTTTTAATATCCTAGCTACGGCCCTAATGACAGAGTTATTGGTTTCTGAGTTTGGCGGTTTTGGTGTAACAGTGGCTACCATATTTATGACTATTATGATTGTTATATTTTCTGAGGTGACTCCGAAAATTTTTGCAATTAATAGACCTATGCTCTATGCATTAAAAGTTGCTAGATTTTTTTATATTTATACAAAATTAATTAAACCAATTGTTAAACTTATTAACTATATTTCAGAGAAAATTATTAAAAAACTTGGTCTTAGCCTTGAAACCGATCAATCTAAAACCATTAAAGAAGAATTTGAGGGAGCAGTTCAATTACAAAGGCAACTTTCAAAAAAGGGAGACAATGAAGTAGAGTATATGAGTAATTTACTTGAACTGAAAAATTTAAAAGTAGACGAGCTCATGACCCATAGGAATGAAATTCTTTATCTTGATTTAGAGGATAGTTTTAAAAATAATCTAAAAGCAATAAATAATTCAACATTTACAAGAATTCCATTAATCAAAAATAATTTTAATAACCTGATTGGTATAATTGATATAAGAGAACTATTAAAAGATCCTTCATTTAATGATAATGGTGATAACAATTATTTAGAAAAAAATTCATTTCAACCTGTATTCATTCCACAAAACAAACTTGCGATAAAACAATTAATAGATTTTAAAAGTCAACGTGAGCACATGGCATTAGTTGTGGATGAGTATGGTGAAATACAAGGGCTAATAACTTTAGAGGATATAATTGAGGAAATTATAGGTGAGATTTTTGATGAGACAGATACTGATGAGAGCTATTTAGAAAAATAGATGATCATAATTTTTTATTTAATGGAAATGCTAGTATAGAGAAATAAACCGAAGTTTGAGTATAGATTTTCCAGATCAATTTGTTACTTTATCTGGATTAATTCACGATATTGCGAAAGAAATTCCAAAAGTAGGTAAAATTGTAACTTATAAAGAATTTAAACTACAAATAATTTCACGATCAATAAATAAGATAAATAAAGTTAAGCTAATTCTTTAATATTTTTATTTCAATAGAATGTAAACCTAACTCTATTTCTGAATTTAAATTATTATATATTTGTCGGTGGATATCTAATCTATTTAAATTATTTGGATTTTTTACATGAATTTCAACATGTGTTAAATTATTCAATAAGCCCTGAACTCCTTTATGACTAGCATGACTTGAACTGTTGTCAATTATTTTGATAATTTCAAATTGACTAATATTAATTAAAAGGTTTTTAATCTTCTCTAAATTCATACAATTAATCATAGATGAATAAAAATAATAAAGAAAAAAAAATTTGTAACTTCCCCGGTTGTGAATTGGAAGGGGATTATCGTGCACCTACAGGATATGAAAGTTTAAATGATTATCAATGGTTTTGCTTGGAGCACATTAAAGAATTTAATAAAAGCTGGAATTATCACAATAAAATGAATTCAGATGAAATAGAAAACGACATCAGATTTGATACTATCTGGAGAAGACCTACCAAAAGCTTTGGCTCGGGTGCAAAATTTTATAACTTCTCAATAAATGGGGAAGATATGGGTTCTTTCGAAAATCCAAATGCCAAACAACCTGGCCACTCAAATAAGTTACTCTGGTCTCTTTCAAAGCTTGATTTAGATATTAAAACCGATTTAAACTTGATAAAAAAAAGGTACAAAGAACTGGCGAAAAAGCATCATCCAGATATAAAGGGTAACAGTAAGAATAGTATTGATAAATTTAGAGAAATTGTTGAAGCTTATAATTACCTTTTAGAAAGATATAAAAAATGAATAAGATTGAGTCTATAAAAAAAGAAGATTTAAATGAGACTAGTAATGTCTCTTCAGCAGAACTCTTTGGAATAAAATATGATTTTGAAGTCCCACAATTTGTAAAAAGAGCTGATCATTGCCCCCCAATTGATAAAAATTATGTTTTCGATGATGATACAACTGTTGCAATTCTATTAGGTTTAAAATTTAACAAAAGAGTATTTCTCCAAGGTCTTCATGGAACTGGTAAGTCTTCTCACATAGAGCAGGTTTGTGCCAGGCTAAACTGGCCATGTATAAGAATTAATTTAGATAGTCATGTATCGAGAATTGATCTTATTGGAAAAGACTCAATTGTCTTAAAGGACAACAAACAAGTTACAGAATTCCAAGAGGGAATTTTACCTTGGGCATTTCAGAACAATGTAGCCTTGGTTTTTGATGAATATGATGCTGGGAGGCCAGATGTAATGTTCGTCATTCAAAGAGTATTAGAAACTGAAGGTAAATTAACTTTATTGGATCAAAGTAAAGTTCTGACACCTCATCCATTTTTTAGAATTTTTGCTACAGCTAATACTGTTGGTCTTGGAGATACTTCTGGTATTTATCATGGAACTAATCAAATCAATCAAGGTCAGATGGATCGATGGAATATTGTTGCAAAGTTAAACTACCTAGATGAAGAAAAAGAAATAGAAATTATCTCTAAAAAAATTTCAGCTAATTCCGAAGAAAAAAAATTAATTAAATCAATGGTTCAAATGGCTAATTTGACAAGAAAAGGATTTGAACAAAAGATATCTCTATTGTCATGAGCCCTCGTACGGTCATTATGTGGGCAGAAAACTATAAATTAATTAATAATGTTCAAAGTTCTCTTGCTATGACTTTTTTAAACAAATGTGATGAAAGCGAAATAGATATATATAAAGAATATTTCCAAAGAACATTTGGTGAAGATTTTTAGTTGGCAAAACAACAAATAACAAATATTCCAAAACAAATATCGACCACTTTAAACAGTGTTAATAAAACTATATCGAGCAATCAAAGTTTAAAAATTAATATCAACTCAAATATCATTTTAGAGAAAGAGGATACTCTTAATTTACCCTCTATTTCATCACTTTTTAACTATGAGGATATGAGAGGGGCATCGGATTCATTTGCATTAAAGAAAAAACATCATAACGAAAAATTATTAAATCAAATTACTAATCAAAATATAGATATTAAAGAAGAGATTATTTTTTTAGAGAGAATAAGGTATGAGTATTTAGGATCCCAAAATTTTTTAGGCATAAAAAGAAATATACAATCAAAATGGATAAAAAGACTTGAAAATATAAAACTAAAGAAACAATCTGACCTTCTTGATTTGCTACTTTTTACGCTAACGCATTTTTTTCTAGATGCTAGTAATGGTAAAATTTGGACAAAAAAACGAATATCTTAAAAAATTTCAACTAAAGAAAATCACTCAAAAATATATGAATATCTCACAAATTTTATTGAGGTTATAGGTAACCAAAAACTATTTGCTAATAATTCTATTGAACTTTTAAGACTTATTTTTCCAAAACAACAAGATGATAATAAACCTGAAGACAAAAATACTGAAGACGGCCCTCAAGAAGAGGATGTCAATCAGCAACAAAATAATGAAGAAAATCAAAAATCAAGCCCTGAAGAACAAGAAATCAATGAAGATATACATACTCCAGAAAGTGACCTAGATAATAATCAATCAAGCGTTCAAGGAGAAGAGATTGATGTAGAAATTACTGACCAGCAGGTTGAGGAGACCCTTCAACTAATTGAAAGTTATAAAAATTTAAGTCAAAACTATAAAGCCGCTACTAGTCAATATGATGAAATTATTGAAGCTCATAAACTGTGTGATCTTGAGGAGTTAATTGCTCTGAGAAAACAGCTCGATGAAAAAAATGATATTTATCAAAAACAAATTTCTCGATTAGCGAATAAACTTTATAGAAAGCTACAATCTAAACAAAACCGTTCTTGGAATTTTGATTTAGATGAAGGTATTTTAGATACTTCCAAACTAACAAGGATTATTACAAACTCTAATAACTCATTATCTTACAAGAAAGAAAAAGAAATAAAATTTGAAGATACTACAGTTACACTATTGATTGATAATTCAGGATCTATGAGGGGAAAACCGATTATGGTAGCTGCTCTTACAACAGACATGATAGCCGCAACATTAGAAAAGTGTAAAATTAAGGTTGAAATACTAGGATTTACAACCAAAGCTTGGAAGGGCGGGAAAACAAGAGAACACTGGCTTAAAAATGGAAAAGAAAAAAATCCTGGTCGATTAAATGATCTTCGTCACATTATTTATAAATCCGCTGATCAAAACTCCAAAAAATCTAAAATCAATTTAGGTTTGATGCTAAAAGAGGGTCTTTTAAAAGAAAATATTGATGGTGAGGCATTGCTATGGGCAACCTCAAGAATGTCCAAAAGACCTGAAAGTAGAAAAATATTAATTGTCATATCTGATGGAGCTCCAGTAGATGACTCCACCCTATCGGTAAATAACAGTAATTACTTAGAAAAACATTTAAAAAGTACCATATTATCTATTGAGGAGAGGTCGAATATTGAATTATTAGCAATTGGCATTGGTCATAATGTTGGTCAATATTACTCAAAAGCTATTACAATACACGATGTAGAAGAACTTGGTGGGATTATGTTTGAAAAGATAGAGTCTTTATTTAGTTAAATTATCAAAAAAATTTTTTTTAAACTTTTCAAAAGTATCACTTTCAATATTGGTTCTAATATCTTCAAAAAATTTATTCATAAACCATATATTATATAAAGACAAAATAACTATTCCCAAGATTTCATTAGATTTAAATAAATGATGCAAATAAGATTTTGTAAAATTATTGATTTCTGACAATTCACATTCATCATCTAATAATGAATGGTCATTTTTGAACTTTGAATTATTTAAATTAATTCCTTTAGAATTAATTCGAGATAACATAATACCATGCCGTGCTATTCTAGTAGGAGAAACGCAGTCAAAAGTATCATACCCACAACTAACACCATGCAGAATATCGTCCAACCCTCCAATACCTAAAACATGAACAGGTTTTGATGTATCAATTAATTCAGAACAAAAAGAAAAAATATCATGCATTTGTTCTTTGGTACCTCCAAGAGAACCCCCTATGGCCAATCCATGGTAATCGCCTGAGCAAGTCTCCTCACAGGCAATTTTTCTTAAATCTTCATAGACACCTCCTTGCACAATTCCATATAAATATTGCTTACCTGCTGATCCCATTTGAGATTCGTAATTGGCAAACATAGTTTTAAATGCTGCTGAGCATCTTTTGGCCCAACGGTGACTGAGATACATTGAGTTTTCAGTGTATTTTTTTGAAACATTAAATGGAGTGCACTCATCAAGTACAAAAATTAAATCTGCACCAAAATGCCTTTGTAATTCTATGGATCTCTCTGGAGTTAAATAAACCTTATCTCCATTGAGATAATTTCGAAATGTAGCTCCCTCCTCTGATATTTTGATTAAAGACTTTCTTTTGATATTTTTATTTTTGCCTTTGATCTCTTCTGATACAGAGCCATGACCTAGAGAAAAAATTTGGTAGCCTCCGCTGTCAGTCATCATGGGGCCTCCCCATTGAGTAAAATTTTGCAATCCTTTTTCTTGAGCAATAATTTCTGGTCCAGGTTGAATCATCAGATGGTAAGTATTGGATAAAATAATTTGTGTTTTAGCTAATTTTAATTGCTGTGGGAGAATTGATTTTACTGTGGCTTTTGTTCCACAAAATATAAATGAAGGGGTTTTAATTTCTCCATGGGCGGTATTTATATTACCCAATCGAGCTCTAGAATTTGAGCTATGTTTTAAAACTTCAAAGAAGCTAGTCAATATTTTTTGGTAGGAAGTTTTTCGCTAAATATATAAAAATCGTATCAAATAAACTTAATATTATTCTAATTAAATAGATACCAATTCCATAAGAAACGATTAAATCAAATAATGGTACAGGATTTGATGAAAGTAGATTAAATGCAAGAATGCTAAAAATAAGATTATCAATAAATTGCGAAATGATGGTCGATACATTATTTCTGAGCCAGAGTTTACTATTGTCCTTATTTTTCAAATAAGAAAAAATAAAAATATCTAATTTTTGACTAAGAAAAAAAGCACAGATACTGGCAGCAATAATTGGGAACTGAGGAAGAAAAATTGTTGTAATAGATTGATGCATCTCATAACTCCATCCCCAATTTTGATGTATACTTGGGTCGATAGGATTAAAAGAGATAGTTAAGAACATTATAATAGTAGAGAATAGATAAGCACTTATTCCCAAATAAATACATTTGGTTGCAGATTTTTTATCATAATATTCATTAAGAATATCCGTGCATAAGAAAATTGAGATAAATAATATTGTACCTAAAGCCATGGGCTCAGGAAAAAATGGAAACTCGACTACTTTTAGAACTTGAATATTCGCAAGGATAATTGCAATTGAGACATAGACATAGATACCTGTTTTACCAAAAAACTTTAATGATAATAAAATAGATAAATAACAAAAAATTATTTGAAATAGCCAAATTGTTATTACGGGTAAAGAATTTAAAGAAGAGGATAAATTTAAAAAAAAATCTTGAAGCATTTAGTTAGCTTTTTGGCTAACGTTTTTCTCAATTTGTTTCTTCAATTTTAGAGCCTTATCAGTAAGTAATCTGGAACTAGTTTTATTTAAATATTGATCAAGACCGCCATGCTTATCAATAGTTCTAAGTGTGGAAGACGCTATTCTGAAACGAAATTTTCTTTTGAGTGACTCACTAAAAAGGGTAACGTTATTAAGATTGACCATAAAGCGCCTCTTGGTTTTAATATTAGAATGGCTAACATTGTGACCAGTTTGGTGCTTTTTTCCTGTTATTTCACAAGCTCTAGACATGAAGAGAGTTTATAATACAAAAGTTCCTTTTTTACAATACTAGTTATTAATTAAAGTTTTAATTCATTTTGGGCAAAAGTTGGAGGATATTTGTCCAATAGCGGATTGATTTCAACACTAATTTTTAATTGCGCCCTATGGATACCCTTTTTAATCCACAATCTGTCATAGCCCATTTTTAGACCGCCACAAATATCATGCCACAAAGAATCTCCGATAACTAAGACTTTTTTCCTATTTTTAATATTCATTTTCTTTTCAATATTTGAATAAATTGGCTCATAGGGTTTACCATATCTGAAAACTTTTCCTCCCATATCTTCATATAACTGTGCAATTGTTCCTCCACACATTGATAATTTGTTGCCATCATCAACTAAATAGTCAGGGTTAGAACACAATAAAGGAAGGTTATTTTTCATTAAATTGTCTAAGAGATTTGCAAAGTCAAGTATTGAGAGTCCTTTATCTATATCTGCTATCATTCCAAAATTTGCTTTGGAAGCATTTTTTTCAATATCTAGATTAAAGTATTTAATCTTTTCTCTAGGAAGGCGAATAGGAAAACATTTATTTCCATATTTTTTATATATATCTTTTTTTAAATTATCTAAAGCTATTTGACCGCTGGTTATACAATAAGAATATAAGCTCTCTGAAATACCAATTCTTTTCAAATTAGAAATTGAAAACTTTGATGGTAATGAGCTATTAGAAATTAGCACTACTTTCTTTGTTTCTCTCTTTTAAAAGCTTTAAGCACTCTTCAGCTTTTCCAAATTTTTTTTGACCATTGTGTAATACGCCCCATTGATCAAATAAAAAGTAATCATATTTATCTACTAAATCCTTAAACGAAGATATATTTTTCAAGAATGTTGACCTATTACTTCAGATATATTTCGATATCCTTCTTGTTGAATTAAGGCTATCAAATCTAAGGTGATCTTTTTGACATGATAAGGTCCTTGATAGGTAAAGCTTGAATAAAGTTGAACCAAAGAAGCCCCCAATTTCATTTTTGTTAAAATGTCATTAGCTGTGAATACTCCTCCAACACCTATAATTCTTATCTTACCTGAAGTTAAAGTATAAAAATCCCTAATTATTTTATTAGATTTAAAAAAAAGTGGTCTCCCACTAATTCCACCATTCATTTCAGTACCTAGTGTGGATTTATCTATTGAAGTATTAGTTAAAATTAATCCATCAACATCATTGGCCAAAGAGATCAAAGCTATGTCCTTCTTTTCTTGCTCTGATATGTCTGGCGAAATCTTGAATAAGATAGGAATTTTAGAATTATTTTTTTCTCTTAGCCTTTGCAGGTGATTTACAATTTTCTCAAAAGATTGAGATTTTAGGTTATCTCTCAATCCTGGTGTATTCGGGGATGATAGATTAATGACAATATAATCACCAAGTCTATAAAGACGATCAAAGAGTTTTTCCAAATCATGTATGATTTCCTTGGTTTCTTTATTATTACCAATGTTAATTCCAATAATTTTATCTTGGAAATTTTCAGAATTGTTTGTGTTAACTATATTTCTTTCAAAATTATCTAATCCTTTATTATTGAAACCAAGAGAGTTAACTAAAGCTTGGTGTTGAGGAAAGCGGAAAATTCTTGGTTTAGGGTTCCCTTTTTGAGGTAATGGAGTAACAGTGCCTAATTCAGTAAAACTGAAACCCATATTCAAAATAGGTTTTATTACTTCAGCATTCTTATCAAAACCTGCAGACAAACCAATTGGTGTTTGAAATCTCCTACCCCATATTGTTTGTTCTAATACATTAGTATTTTTAAAATTAACTTTTGGATAAAGGCCAAGTTTTAGACCTTGAATTGATAAGTTATGAGCTGTTTCTGGGTTTAAATTTTTTAATATCCGATGAGCTAAGCTATACATTAAGCTTTGAATTAAAGAGCTCTACAGTTTTATCTTTGGTATAAATTTTAATAAAAGATCCGAGTCTAGGGCCATTTTCTTGTCCAAAAACTACTTCATAAATAAGTTTGAAGAAACTCTTTATATCATCTTTAAATTCTGAATTCTTACCAACACTAAAGATAGCTGATTGATAAACATCTGCCTCAGCAGAATCATCAATTTTGTTAATTTCTGAAACCACATTTTGCAGTATAGATAATTCTTTTGAGTTTGGAATTTTAAATTTTAATTTAGGTTGAATAAAATCATTAAAATAATTAATTCCACAAGAGATCATTCTATTAATATAGTCTAATTCAATAGAGCTAAATGTTGTCTGATAGTTTTTAATGAGGCCCATAATTACATTTGGATCATTTGATTTACAAACTGAAATTAAATTAAGAATTAAGCTATAATTGATTTTTGATTGGTATCCAGGATTATTATTTTTATGAATATGCCAAGTAGGATTATCGGGCAATTCTTCATCTTGCCATTTATTTAAATGACTTAAATATTCATCTGTATTTTTTGGAATGACGTCAAAATATAATTTTTTTGCTGTAGTTGGTCTTTGATACATAAACATAGATAGACTCTCTTCAATTGAATATTTCAGCCAGTCATCAATACTTATGCCATTCCCTTTAGATTTGCTTATTTTTCAGCATTCTCATCAAGAAATAACTCATAAATTAAATTCTCTGGTGGTTTTGAACCAATTATTCGACATATTTTTGAAGATAATACGTAGCTTTCAGTTAAATCTTTTCCACACATTTCATAGTCAACACCAAAAGCTGCCCAGCGCATTGCCCAATCAACCTTCCATTGAAGTTTACATTGGCCATCAAGAACTGACTTTACATAATTTTTTCCTTCATGTGTAAACGAGATAGTAAAGTCGTCAGTATTAATTTCATTAACAGGAACTTGTAAAATTTTACCAGTATTTTCATCAATGGGAAAAAATGGGCTATATGTTTTTCTACGATCTTCTCCCAGAGTCGGTAGCACTACATTTAAAATTTTTTCATAATTCAAGAGAATTTTTTTAATTGTTTCATTAAATACACCTGACTTATAAGCCTGAGTGGAGCTCTGAAAGGTGAAAGGAAGGTTAAACCTATTTAAAAACTCAACTAATTTAGCATTATTATGTTCTCCAAAACTATTGCATATGTTGAAGGGGTCAGGAACTGTAGTTAAGGGATAATCTAAATATTTTGATAGCTGTTCTTTTTTAGGAACATTATCAGGAACTTTTCTAAAACCATCCATATCATCAGAAAATGCAATAAGATCAGTTTCTAAACCAGTTAACTTTTCAAAGCAAAAACGAACCATATTTGTTCTTAATACTTCTCCGAACGTTCCTATGTGAGGAAGTCCTGATGGGCCATATCCAGTTTCAAAAATTATTTTCTTCTTTGACTGTCCATTCTCTAATCGCTTGAGGATTTTTTTGGCCTCAACAAAAGGCCATGATTTATATTGGCTGTAATCTGTCAAAATTTAGGTGCTAAAGTCACATTAATACCATTAAGTTCCTCAGTAAATGGAATTTGACAAGATAATCTCGAATTTTTTTGAACATCAAAAGCTTGATCTAGCATGGATTCTTCATCGTCATCTGCGGTATTGTATTTTTGAGATCCAATCTTCTTGGATATAACAATGACAAGTAGCGCAAGCACAACAACCACCGCAAATAGCCTCAACATCTAGCCCTGCATCACGAATAATTTCCATCAAAGAAAAACCAACGGTAGCTTCAAGTTGATGAATTTTGCCATCATGGTCTGTAACGTTAATAAAATAAGTCATTTTGAATTTCTGTAAATTATATCAATTTTATCTTTCTGCAATAACTTCTGTGCGACCTAAATCACATTATAAATAATATTCTTAAAGATTATAAATTTAGATTAAATGAACAATTCCTATTCAAAATATATCAACATTTGGTTACTTTCATTAGCCACAATTATTCTGATAATGATCGCGGTGGGTGGCCTTACAAGGCTTACCGGTTCTGGGCTTTCGATGGTGGATTGGGATCCAATTATGGGAATAGTCCCCCCACTCTCAGAAGCTGATTGGGATTTTTTGTTCAGCCAATATCAACTATTTCCTGAATACAAAATTAAAAATTTTGGTATGACTTTAAAGGAATTTAAATTTATTTTTTGGTGGGAATATGGACACCGCGTTCTTGGGAGATTTATTGGAATCCTTTTTCTTGGCCCTTTTATCTTTTTTTTCCTAAAAAAATGTTTTTCAAAAAAAGATTTATATTTTTATACATTTCTTCTTTTTTTAGGTGGCACTCAAGGTTTGATTGGTTGGTGGATGGTTAAAAGTGGATTAGATTTAAATCCATATGTCAGTCATTTTCGGTTAGCAGTTCATTTGTTAATTGCTCAAATAATTTTATCATTTATAGCATTTTTATTTTTAAAAAGATTAACATTGCAAGGGTATGAGAAAATAAGCAGTTCTCATTCGTTACTATTTTTAATTTTCTCATGTTCGATTTTTATAACTGTAACCTATGGCGCTTTTATGGCTGGATTAGATGCAGGTCAGTCTTACAATACTTGGCCTAAAATGGGTGAAACATTTTTTCCTGAAGGTCTATTTTTTACAGAAGAAAAATTTATGGGCGTTTTTGATAATAGTATATTTATTCATTTTTTTCATAGAAGTCTGGCTTATCTTTGTATTGCTATAATTTTAATTATCTCAATTTTACACTTCAAAAAAATTAAATATGTTGTTCAAAAAATTCATTTTATTTCAATTATTTCATTAGTGATCATACAAGTTGTTATTGGTATTTATGTAGTTCTCAGCAATGTTCAAATTTCTCTTGGGTCTATTCATCAAATAGTGGGCTCACTATTGTTTGCTCTTACTTTTAGCTACTTTCTTCTTTTAAATCGTAGAAAAATCTAAAATAAATAAAAAAAGTATAAGTATTTATGGGTAAAATACTTATTATTGGAGCTAACGGTGCTGTTGGTAAATCTTGTGTACAAAAGTTAAAAGATAAAAATGAACTTGTTCTAATTTCAAGAAGTAAAGAAGGAGATATCGAAAACTCCACTAACATAACCTCATTTACTCTAGATATTAATGACTATGAAAATACTCAAAAATTTATTAATTCAATTGATTACGAAATATCGGGTATTATTTTTGCCCTAGGATCTATAGTCTTAAAACCTTTCAAACAAACTTCGACTAAAGAATTTATGGATGTCATGAATAGTAATTTTTTCAATGTTGCTAATTTTTTACATAATAGCATTGATAAATTTTCTGATAATTCTTCTGTTGTATTCTTTTCTTCCATAGCCGCTTCCAGAGGTTTCAAAAACCATACTGCTATATCTTCAGCAAAAAGCGCTTTAAAAGGATTAAGTGTATCTTTAGCTGCAGATTTTGCTCCAAAAATTAGATTTAATACAATTTCACCAAGCTTGTCATATTCCAAAATGTCGAATTTCATTACATCTAATGAAAAAGTAGCTGACGGTTTGGGTAAACTTCATCCAATGTCACGATTGGGAAATGGAAATGATATAGCGGAATTAGCAGTCTTTTTGATTTCAAACCAATCTTCATGGATTACAGGACAAAATTTTAATGTTGATGGTGGTAGGTCAACACTCATTACAAAATAATTTTCTTTGAAAGAAGCTTTTTTAATTCTCGGCAATCAATTATTCGATAAGAAATATTTATCTTCATTTAAAAAGAATTCTATTTTCTTTATGCAAGAAGATATGGGCTTGTGCACATATTTTAAACATCACAAACAAAAAATTTATTATTTTTTAGGATGTATGAGAGAGTATCATGAATATCTTAAAAAAAATAATTTCAACATTACTTATATTGATTTAGAAAAAAATATTAAAGAGTACAAAGATTACTTTGAGGGATTAAATTTTTTTTTAAAAAAAAATAATATTGAAAAAATTAATCTTTTTGAAATAGAAGATCAATTATTTCGAAATAAATTTGAAAAGTATTGTAACAAACAGAAAGTTAAATATGAGTTCATTAAATCACCTATGTTTTTACTTCAAGAAAACGATTATAAGTTTATCAAAATAAAAAGTTCAACTTGCTAGTTTTTACAGCAGCATCAGGAAAAAGTTAGATATACTTATAGAAAATGGAAATCCTCTGGGAGGAAAATGGAGTTTTGATGGCGAAAATAGGAAAAGACTGCCGAAAGACTATTTAAAATATAATCAGCCTACTTTCAAATCACCATTTTATAAAGATATCAAAAAATTAATTGATACTTATTTTCAATCTCATTTTGGAGAAATTAATGAAAATATTATTTTTCCTTTCAATCAAAAAGATACACGAAAAAGTTTAACTTTTTTATTCAGAAAAATTATCCACTTTGGTGATTATGAAGATTTTATTAGTACTGATGATGAATTTATAAACCATAGCCTACTAAGCGCTCCCTTAAATATGGGGCTGATTACCCCTGAAGATATAGTCAATGAGATTAAAGATATTGACTATAAAGATCCGGGTCTAAATAATTTGGAGGTTTCACAAGACAGGTTATTGGTTGGAGAGAATTTATAAGATACATGAATCTAAAAAATTATGATCAATTTCATAAAAATAATTTCTTTAATCATAAGAAAAAACTTACCAAACATTGGTATGAAGGGAGCACAAATATCCCAATTTTGGATGATACAATTAATAATTTAAAAAAAAATGGCTATGTTCATCACATACCAAGGTTGATGGTTTTATCAAATTTAATGAATTTATCAGGTATAGCTCCTAACGAAGTATATAAATGGTTTATGGAAACCTTCATAGACTCTTCAGATTGGGTTATGACTCCAAATGTATTTGGTATGGGTCTATTTAGTGATGGAGGCATTTTTGCAACGAAACCATATCTTTGTGGATCTAATTACTTGTTAAAAATGAGCAACTATAAAAAAGGTGAATGGTCTAGTATAGTTGATGGTTTATATTGGAGTTTCATTTATAGGCATAAAGATTATTTTAAAACAAACCATAGACTTTCAATGATGTATCATTCTGTTATAAAAATGGAAAAAAGCAAATTGGATAGTCACCTTAAAAATGCAAGAAATTTTATCCAACAATACACAAAATAAGATTATTATAATTACAGGGGCTACCAGTGGTATAGGTTATGCTTTATCAGAAATTTATTTGAAAAATAATTGGATTGTCATCGGCTTAGGAAGAGATAAGAATAAAATCAAAAAATTTTTTATCGATTTTCCTGATAGCTTTTATTTTTATCAAATAGATTTAAATAATTTTCAGAATACTAACAAAATTTTTGAAGAAATTTTTTCAAAATTTAAAAATATCAATACATTTATATTAAATGCTGGCATATATATCCCTGAGAACTTCCAAAATTTTAAATTTATCAATGCTCAAGAGACTTTTAATGTTAATGTTTTAAGCATTTATCTTATCATCGAAAAAATAAAATCCTTTTTTGAGCTAACTCACTCTCATACTATAGCTATAATTTCCTCTGTAGCTGGCTATAGAGGTCTACCAAGATCAATTCTCTATGGGCCATCTAAATCAGCATTAATAAATTTAGCTGAAGCGCTCAAAATCGACTTGCCGAAGGTTAATATCAAGCTTATTAATCCTGGTTTTGTAGAAACACCAGCTACTAGTATCAATCAGTTTAAAATGCCCTTTCTTATGTCCGCTGAAAAAGCAGCAAAAATAATATTTTCAAAAATTTATCAAAAAGGATTTGAGATATCCTTCCCTTTTCCTTTTAATATTCTGATGAAATTTGGTAGGATATTACCATATAGATTATACTTCAAAATTACTAAAAGAATTTCAAATAAAGATGAAAAATAATCCTCATAAAGTTATTATAGCTATGGGCAGTCAAAGTGACTGGAAAACTCTTAAATTCACAAGCTCTATTTTAACCCAATTAAAAATTAAACACCTAAAAAAAATAATTTCAGCACATAGGACACCAAAAAGATTATATGAATTTGCAGAGTCAGCTCATCAAGATGGCATAAAGGTAATTATAGCAGGTGCCGGGGGTTCAGCCCATCTACCTGGTATGATAGCTGCAATAACACACATACCAGTTATTGGCGTTCCTATTGAGTCAAAAACTCTGAAAGGGCTTGATAGTCTTCTTTCTATTGTCCAAATGCCCTTTGGGATACCAGTTGGAACAGTTGCAATTGGAGAAGGTGGGGCCAAAAATGCAGCTCTGTATGCTGCAGCAATATTAGGCAATGAAGACATTGGTCTAGAAAAAAGATTGATTAAATGGAGGGTTTCTCAAACCAAAAAGGTTAAAAAAACTCCAAATCGATGAAGCTTGGAATTCTAGGGGGAGGTCAGCTTGGTATGATGATGTGCCAAGAGGCAAAAGATCTAAAAATTTCAACTTTATATTTACAGATACTGAAGACTCCCCAGCAACTAAATTCTCTGATGAACATATAATTGCCCAATATGATGATTTTGAAAAACTTGAAAAATTTATTCAAGCTTGTGATGTGATTACATATGAATTTGAAAATATTCCATACAAAACTTTAAATCATATTTTTAAAAAAAAACCTGTTTATCCTGATCCTCAAATAAATAATATTATTCAAGATAGGCTTTCAGAAAAAAAATTTATCAATGATTTAAATATTCCAACTGTACCTTATTTGCAAATTGAAGATTCAAATCAACTCTTATTAGTAGAAGAAAAGTTTTTTCCAGCGATTTTAAAAACTAGAAGGCTTGGCTATGATGGAAAAGGTCAAACTGTAATTAATTCTCTTAAAGAAGACCTCTATATAGAAAAAAATGATTATATTTTAGAGAAAAGAATAGAACTTAAATCAGAAATATCTGTCATTACGGTTCGCTATCAAGATAATTCTTTATTCTCTTATAAGCCAATTGAAAATATTCATAAAGATCAAATTTTATATACATCAACTTCACCCGCTTCTATTTCTCAAGAATTACAAACTAAAGCAATCAAATGGTCTCAAGACATTATTGAATCTCTTAACTATGTAGGTGTTATATGCATAGAATTTTTTGTAGATAAATATGATAATTTATTTGTTAATGAAATAGCTCCTCGTGTTCATAATTCTGGACACTTGACTATCGAATCATACAATGTAAGTCAGTTTCAATCGCATCTACGAGCAGTATGTGATTTAAGTCCAATAGGTCCTGAGCTAAAAAGCAAAGCACAAATGTTAAATTTATTAGGGGAAGATATCTATAGATATAGAGATCAAAAGAAAATTGAAAAAAATATATATTTTCACGATTATTTTAAAAAAGAGGCAAAAAAAGGCCGAAAAATGGGCCACGTGACAAAAATTTTAACTTAAATCGAAGACCAAAAGTTTTTATAAAAATTATAATTGATTAAATGATCATTCTTAAATTTTGAAAATCTTTTAAATTTATAATTAGGAGTCCTTCTAAAGGTTATTTTTTCACGGTGATAATCCAGATTATAGTGGTTATTGCCATTCAGTGTTAGAAATTTATCTAGGTTTGATTGTTTTTTATTTCTATAAAAAAACTCAATAATGTTAGATATCGAATATTTTGTCGAATAAACACCAGCACAACAGAATTCAGTAAATTTTTTAGATTTCAAATGAGGAGCTGAGTCAGAACCAAAGAAGAATTTTTTATGTCCAGATAAAACAACTTTTTGTAGAGCTTGTTGATGTTTGGCATTTTTAATTATTGGTTTGCAAAATAATTCAGGTTTCAGATGATTACCAAAAAAAGTATATGTATTTTCTAATAAATGATGAGTAGTTACGGTAGCTCCTATTAAGTTATGCTGTTTTACAAAATCAACAGAGTCCTTGGTGGTTATATGTTCTAATGTAATTTTAAGATTAGGAAAGTTTTTTCTAATCCAATGAAGCTCGATATCAAGAAACTTTTTCTCTCTTTCAAATGGATCATCATTGAATTGAACATGCTCTCCATGGACACAAAGAGGTACTTCATTTTTTTCTAAAAATTCAAAAAATTTTAGTCATTTTTTTAATATCACTAACTCCAGAACTGGAATTTGTGGTAGCATTTTGAGGATAGAGTTTAACTGAAAAAAACAATTTCTTTTTTTTCATTTCAGATAATTCTTTAATTGAACAATTTTGGTTTAAATAAATAGTAAAAAGAATTTCCAAATTTTTATTATTTTTAAGAAGATGATTACGATATTTATTCAATAGTTTACTATTAGTGATAGGAATATTTAAATTAGGCATAATAAGAATTTTTTGGAAATGTTTATTGTTTTCAGCTAAAACTTGCTTTGCAAGATCCCTTCTCTTAAATGAACATGGAAATCACAAGGTTTAAAAATTTTGATCATTTAGAATTTCAATAATTTTATTTTCAACTTGATTATAAGAGACATCATTCATTAAACAATTATTTAAAGTAAAGTTTTGAGTCTTGGAAATTAAACTTTCATAACTTTCAGATGATCTCACTAAATGACAATGATCAAATATCTCAGGGAAGTAAATTTTATCATTCGTAGGTCCAAAAAGACCAATCGTAGGAGTTTTACTTAAAGCTGCCATATGCATCATAGCTGAGTCATTTCCAATAAAAATTCTTGATTTTTGTAATAGTCCATAATCATTTAATATGTGTTGTTTTCCACATCGATTAATTACTTTGTTTCCAAAATTTTTTGGAAAATATCAAAACGAACACTTTCAGTTTCACTACCTAATATGTAAATTTTAGATACACCTTGTTAAACAAACTTTCACAAATTTTTAAATAGGACTCAGTTGGCCATTCTTTTGGCGGCCAGTTAGCAAATGGAGCCACACAAGCATAGTTAGAACTTGGGAAAATATTCCTGACACGATCTGTCATAATTTTAAAATCTCTTTTTTTATCAGTATCAAATAGTTCATGAATCTGTAGATAAATATTTTTTTTCTTATTCATTTTAAAGATGTTTCTTTTTTTTGTTCTTAAAAAATATGAAATCAAAGAGGATCTAAAATCAATTATTTCGTCAAATTTTAGAAGTGATAATTTTTTATATAGTTTCCACCAGTGAAGATTATATTTTTCTTTCTTTAAAATAATTCTATTTGTGATCATGTTATAATCATCATAGATAGGTAAAGGAAGTTCTCCAGATACTAGAGTAATTTCAATATCTTTTTTATTTTTTCGTATATACTTATTTAATACTTGTAAATTGATCAAAGAGTCACCAATTCTATTGGATGAAATAAAAAGCAAATGCATTATAAGGAATATAGATAATATATTAGATGAAAATTGAAACACTAAATCCAATAAAAATTTTGATTTATGGCGATGAAAGAATTGATTTTATTCAAAATATTATTACGAACGATATTCTGAATGATTCTAAAAGTCTTTATAGTTATATCTTGACACCGCAGGGTAAAATATTATTCGAAATTCAAATTAATTTTATGAACGATTATCTAGAGATAATTTGTTCTAATGACCAATCAGATTTATTTTCATATTTTGAAAAATACGCAAAACTTTCTGATATTTCTTTACAAAAATTTCGATTAGATATAGCAAATTATGGAGAAGATTATTTTCTTAATTCTTTGAAAATGGGAAGATTAGATACAAATTTTCTCCCCCACTCCACTTTAATTCCATCAGAAGTACATGATGAATATATAAATTATCAAAAAGGATGCTTTGTAGGTCAAGAAGTCGTTTCACGAATTAAGCATCGACAACTGCAAAAAAGAATATTCTCATTTTTGAAAAAATTGATCAAAATTCATTGAACTTACCTAACAATTTTGACCTATTAATTGAAATTAAAAATTTTTTAGTTCTAGACTGCCAAAAGATATCGAATATTCAAATTTAGAGAGTGAATTTGGTCTAAGAAAAATTTAGTTATTTTTAAAGTAGTTTGAGTAGTAGGTAGAAATATTGCTTAAATCAACTCTTTCTTGTTTCATAGTATCTCTATCTCTAACAGTCACGGATTGATTTTCTAGCGTTTCAAAATCAATAGTGATGCACATCGGGGTACCTATTTCATCATGACGACGATAATTTTTTCCAATATTACCAGAATTTTCAATCATTACTCTTCCAAGCCCTAAAGATTGCAATTCACCTTTAATCTTATTTGCTAAATTGACTAAATCTGAGTTATTTCTTTTTAGTGGTATCACTGCTGCTTTAATTGGAGATAAGTGTGATTTTAATTTTAAAACAGTACGATTGTTTTCATCTTCTTGAGTATAAGCTTCATTTAGAATAGCAAGGACCCCTCTTTCGACACCTGCTGAAGGTTCAATAACAAAGGGTATGTACCATTTTTTGGAATCTAGATCTTGAATGGCTAACTTAGTTGTTGAGCTCTTATTTGGGGTTACTTTGGCATTAATTTCATAATCTTCTTGATTTTTAGTATGAGAGCCTAAATCAAAATCTGTTCTATTAGCGACACCCTCAAGCTCTTCTAGGCCATGAGGAAACTCATACATAATGTCAAAAGTAGCTTTGGAGTAGTGCGATAACTCCTCTTTTTCAACCTCCAATAATTTTAATCTATCAGAGCTGACGCCTTGTTCAGACCACCATTTTAATCTCTGATCGACCCAATATTTGTGCCAATCTTCATCAGAACCTGGTTTTACAAAAAACTCTAACTCCATTTGTTCAAATTCTCTAACACGGAAGATAAAATTTCTTGGGGTAATTTCATTTCTAAAGGATTTTCCAATTTGAGCTATTCCAAAAGGAGGGGTTCTGCTAGTTGAGTCAATAATATTTTTAAAATTAACAAAAATTTGTTGAGCTGTTTCAGGTCGTAAATAGGCAAAAGAACTTCCATCGTCTACAGGACCAATGGCTGTTTTAAACATTAAATTAAATGCTCTTGCCTCAGTTAAATCTTTAGTTTTACATTTTGATAATGGGCCTCCTTTAGGGCACTCACTTGACTCAAGTTGATCAGCTCGAAATCTTGCTTTACAAACTCTACAATCAACTAATGGATCTGAAAAAGTATCTTCATGACCTGAATATTTAAGAACGGTAGGAGAAGTAAGTATTGTTGAGTCTAGACCCTCAATATCATCTCTCTCATACACAATGGATTTCCACCATGAATTTTTAAGATTCATTTTTAGCTCTACACCCATCGGGCCAAAATCATATAAGCCCTTCATGCCACCATAAACATCATTAGAGGGGAATATAAATCCTCTCCTTTTACATAGAGAGACCAAATCTTCCATATTTTTTGCAGTCATAATTAAAAATTAAAGTCCATATTTATTAAACATTAACTCTTCTTTAGCCTTAGATACTAATTCCTCTGCAGCATAAGAGGAAATTCCTAAACCGAGTTTTTGCTTAAGAGACTTAGGTTGTTTAATTTTTTTAATCTTTACTTTTTCACCGAATTTTTTTTTGAAAAAAGTACTTTCTGAAGAAATTCCATCAATTAAGCCTAATGTTTTAGCGTCCTCTGATAACCAAAAAGTGCCTGAAAAAATCTGTTTAAAGTCTTTTTCTTTAATTTTTTTACCTCTTCGAGAACTAACCCAATTAATAAAGTTTTGGTGAATTTTTTTCTGTAGATCTTTTAATTTAATTTCATCTTTTTTATTAACTTTAAGAAAAGGATCTAAAAAACTTTTATTTTCTCCTGCAGTAAATATCCTTCTTTCAACACCAATTTTTTTGATTAGTTCAGTAAACCCAAAACCTCCAGAAATGACCCCTATTGAACCAATAATCGAATTAACATCAGCGTATATTTCATCTGCAGAACATGCTAACCAATAACCACCTGATGCCGCAACATCTTCAACAAAGCAATAACATTTAACATTTTTCTTTTTAGTGATCTCTCTAATTTTTTGTCCAATGAGAGAAGATTGAACAGGAGAACCACCAGGTGAATTAATCACAATAGAAAGGGCATCAAATTTCATTTTGCTTATTTTTCCAAATAAACCATGAAGGTTATCCATGTTTAAAGGTGCCCTACCTCCTGAAGCAATCATTCCTTTTAAATCAATTGATATTATATTCTTAGAATTTGAAAACATTATTTAAACCAATCTTCTACTTGCTTTGAATACTTTGATGAATTGGAATGAATAATAATTTCATTTTTAGTTTTTTCTACATATTTCTCATTTTTCTTTAATGATATTAAGACATTTTTGGGTTTAGTGTCTTTAAATGACAAAATAGGGGTAATTTCAACTATTACATTAAACAGACTAAAAACCCCCAGCATAAAATCAATATTTTCAAAACGATTGATGATCAAAGCTCTTCCTTTGTCTTTTATGTAATGAATTAAATTTTTAAACCATTTTTGAGATTTTTCCTTTGAAATGTATTTTGCATTGTTTATTGAGTCATTTTTAGATTTGATTATTTGATTTTCAAAAAAAAATGGTGGGTTAGATAAAACTAAATCAAAATAACTCATATAATCTTTATTAAATTTACAAACATCTTCATTTTTAAATTCAATATTGCTAAATTTATTTTCTATTTTACTTTTTTGAGATAATTCTAAATGAAATGTGTTGTTTTCAAGACCAACTATTTCAGCATTTGCAAATCTATGAGCTAAGATTAATGAAATTGGACCGCACCCCGATCCTAAATCTAAAATGGTTTTATCTTTATTATTAGCTTGTGAAGCTAAAATTATTGGTTCAATTCCACTACGATAACCAAGTTTAGGCTGAAAATAGACAATTTTACCATCTAGCAAATGATCTTTGGTGTATATACTCATAAGAAATGAACAATTTATACTTTAACAAAAATATACAACTAATTCATAAAGAGATTCAAGGAAAGTTAAATAAAACAAATAAACTAATTGATGCTTATTTGAATAGTGAAATTCCGATAATACCAAAACTAGGAAAATATTTTTTTAAAAAAAAAGGTAAGCAACTTCGACCAGTAATGTGTCTTCTATCAAGTAAAATGATAAATAAAAATTACTCGAATTTAAAAACTGATATTTATATGTCAGCTGCATTAGAATTTATTCATGCGGCAACCTTATTACATGATGATGTTATTGATAAAGGTACCATAAGAAGAGGTCAAAAAAGTATCAATGAAATTTGGAATAATAAATTTAGTGTTTTACTTGGAGATTTTATGTTCTCTAAATCATTTCAACTAATGACTCAGGGAAAATCTCTAAAAGCAATGGAACATTTATCTGAAGTGAGTAGTAAAATTTCTGAGGGAGAATTTTTACAATTATCCAATGAGAAAAATATAAAACTAAAATCCACTGAATATATTAAAATTATATCATTAAAAACAGCAGAGCTTTTTGGAGCAGCTTTGAAAATTCCAGCAGTTCTTACAGAAAAATAATAAAGAAATTGATAATCTTTATAAATTAGGAATTAATTTTGGAATAATTTTTCAGATTATAGATGATACTTTAGATTACTTTGGAGATAAAAAAACTGGTAAACAAATTGGCAAAGACTTTATGGAAGGAAAAGTTACACTTCCGATCATTCTTTTATTAAAAAAAATGTCAAAAAATAATATCAAAAAATTAAAAGAAATTTTTACTAAAAATATTAGAAATCAAAAAGATTTTAATTTTACTTTTAGTCAATTAGAAAAATATGAAATTAAAAAGATTGTTTAGTCTTAGCAAAAAAATACCAAATAAAATCTGAAAATATATTGACAAATATAACAACAAGCAATCAAAACTTTTAAAAGACTTGTTAGTTAGCTCTATTAAAAGACAAGATTAATCATATCTAAATTTCTTGTTAGGAAATTTATAGCTATTTACTTCTTCCTAAATTTTTTGATAGCATTTTGGATATTTGTAGAAAGCTTTGCATACTTCTTTACAAACTTAGGATGATACTCTGTGAACATTCCTAGCATATCTTCCGATACCAAAATCTGACCATCACAATTCTCTGAAGCACCTATTCCTATTGTAGGAATTTTTGATGTAATAGTTATTTGCTTTGCAATCTTTGTAAGCATTCCCTCTAATAATAAAGAAATTGCTCCTGCTTTTTCTAAATCAATACAATCGTTTAATATGTTTTTTAAATCATCATCTTTGCGCCCATATATTTTAAATTTACTAGATGATGAAAACTTTTGAGGTTGAAGGCCGACATGAGCCATTACTGGAATATTCATTTTTTTTAGATATTTTATGACATCTACTAATTCTGAATTTCCCTCAATTTTGACACCATCGCATTTTGTTTGATTAAATATATTTATTGTTCTTTTTATTATATTTTTCTCAGAGAACTTTTTTGAATATGGAAGATCAAAGAATACTAAAGAGTTTTTAGCAGCTTTTTTTACTGCAGAAGCGTGTCTTATCATGATTTCATCATTTATATCTCTTGTATTATCCATACCATAAAGGACCATTCCCATCGAGTCACCGACAAGAATTACATCAACTAAATCATCTATAATTTTTGTAAAATTATAACTATAAGAAGTTAAACAAATAATTTTCTTTTTTGTTTTTTTTGTTAAATACTGATTTAATCTTTCTCTTCATGAAAGGTGCCCCTAAAAGTATCAGAATTATAAAAGACTTTCCAAAAAAAGGTATCGCTTTTTATGATATTGCTACGATACTGGCTAACCCAAAAGAATTTAATAAAATTGTCAATAAGATGACGATCGAAGTAAAAAAAATGAAAGCCAATACTATAGTAGGAATTGACTCTCGAGGGTTTTATTTTTGCAGCAGCTGTAGCCTATAAACTAAAACTTAAATTAGTCATGATTAGAAAAAAAGGAAAGTTACCTGGAAAAACATTTTGCACTAGTTACAAACTTGAATATGGTAAAAATCAATTAGAAATACAAAAAGATATGCTCAAAGGAAACGATAAAGTAGTAATTATAGATGATATTTTTGCTACTAGCGGTACAATTCAAGCCTCAATAAAACTAATTAAAAAGACAAAAGCAAAAACACTGGGTGTTATAATCTTATTAGAGCTAGCTTTTCTAAATGGCAGATCTAAAATGAAAGATAAATTAGTCAGCCTTTATAGCGTCAGTACTTAGAATATTCTTTCTCTTCTACTATTATAGAGTCAGTTAAAAGATTAATTTCTTTTTTTATTTGTGCACGTATATCATTTTTAAAATGTACATCTCTTGATAATTGAATAAATTTTTCTCCAAAATCTTTATTAGCCTCGCACTCCCTTTTATGGTTTTCTATATCCCATAATTCTTCGTTGATAGATTGAAGTTTATTAATATTTTGGCTCAATGAGTCTTGATCTTTGACGATAATACTCGAAGCTTGATTATTAAGAAAATTCAACTCATTTTTAATATTAATCAGCTTTTCTGTATCATTAATTTTTTGAGTTTTTATATTTAAAATTGTGATTTTATCAAAAAGTTCTCCTACTGAAATTTCAGCTAATATTTTCATTTAATTATTTCTCCCATAAATATCTGAATATCTTTTAATATCACTTTCTAAAAACTTAGTTCCTGTTTGAACTTCAATAATTACAAGTTTTTTTTTGGCACTTTCATTTATCACCCTATGTTTAGCTTTTTTGGGAATAAATATATTTTCATTTTCAGATTTATAATAAGTACGATTATTAATGATGACTGTAGCTTTACCCTCAATTATTATCCAATGTTCTGAGCGATAATTATGTGATTGATAAGAAAGTACTCCTTCAGGAAGTACAGTAATTTTCTTTAAAAGAAAATCTTTGGATTTAGCTAATACAGTATAAGTGCCCCATGGGCGTTTTACTAATTTACTCATGAAAACATTCTCTTTTTTTCTTCAACTGACATTAAATTCATCAATAATGCACAAATAATCATATTACTCAAGAGTGAACTACCTCCATAAGACATAAAAGGTAAAGCTACTCCGACTACAGGGAGTAAGCCTATAGTCATTGATATATTAATCAAAAATTCAAAAAATATTTTAAAAGATAAAACAAATAAAATAATTTTGTTAAACAATTGAGTTAATTTGAATGTTTTTAAAATAGGTATTAGAAAAAAAATTAAAAAGATAGAAATTAATAGTATTGATCCTGTAAATCCAAATTGTTCAGAGAAAATAGCAAAAACAAAATCAGTTTCTTTTTCAGGTAGAAAGTCCAGGCTACTTTGAGAACCCTCAAGAAAGCCATTTCCATTCAATCCTCCAGATCCAATAGCTATTTTAGATTGAATAATATGATAACCTTTGCCCAAGGGATCTAAGTCAGGATTTAAAAAAATCATAATTCTATTTTGTTGATAAGGTTTTAGTAAAGTCCACAAGAATGGGCTTACAAGAGCTATCAATAAAAGAGAAAGCAAGGGGTAAATCAATTTTATACCTGCATAAAAAATAGCGACAAGGCCAAGAATTAAGATTATCAAAGCAGTTCCAAGATCTGGTTGTACGGCCACCAACAAAAATAAGGCAAGAGATATTAATAAAGGGATAATTGATCTTATTAAACCAATAGTTTTTTCAGCATTTAACTTATGGAAATATTTAGCCATAAATATGACTAAAGCGATTTTAGCAAATTCAGATACTTGTAAATTAAAACCACCTACTCTAATCCATCTTTTAGCTCCCATACCCGTATAACCAAAAAAAAGAGTAATCAATAAACCAAACATGACTGCTATTAGTATTAATTCTGTAATATTAAAAATAAACTTTGGCTGGAGTAACAAAATAAAAAATACGATAGGTAGAAATATAATAAATCTTTTTAATTGACTAATAGCCCAAGGTTCGAGATTACCTCCAGCTGCGGAATATAAATTAATTTCACCTATCCAAAAAATTATCAGTAAAAGAAAAAAATAAATCCAATTAATATTTAGAAGTGATTTAAAATCTTTAAACATTTTCTTGATAAGCAAAATTTAATATTTTGTGTGCTATAGGAGCTGCGACCGCAGAACCCGATCCACCGTTTTCGATAATTACTGATACTATGTATTTTGGATTTTCAATGGGTGCGTAACCAACAAAAACTGAATGATCTTTAAATCTATCCTCGATTTCCTTAGTTTTATAAAGGTCATCTTCTCTATCTTCCTCTTTAATTCTAACTACTTGAGAAGTTCCTGTCTTACCTCCTATCTTTACAAAATTTGGGTTATCTAAATTCAATTTATAAGCTGTTCCTGATGGTTCCTGAACAGCAGCTTTTAAAGCATTTAAAATAGCTTTTTGATGAGAAGTATTAAGTTCCTCACCTAAATATTTAGTTGGCTCATCTTTGATAAGTTTTGGGGAAGGAAATTTTCCTCCATTAAGTAAGGCAGAATAAAGACTAGCTAACTGCAAGGGTGAAGTTAAATTAAAACCCTGTCCAATACATGTTATGAGAGTCTCCCCCTGATACCAACCTTGATCTAAATATGACTTTTTCCATTTTTTATTTGGTACTAAACCCTTTTGAGCATTCGATAAGCCGATCTTATATATGTTATTTAAACCCAATGCTGTGGCTAAATCTGATAGATCGTCAATATTAATTTTTTTAGCAAGTTCATAAAAGTAACAATCACAAGACTCTTTTATTGCTTTTTTTAAATTAACTCTTCCATGACCACCTTTTTTCCAACAATAATAGTTTCTATCTGCAAGTGAGGTTGAGCCTGTACAAATAATTTCAGTTTTTTCACTTATGATATTTTTTCAAACCCAATAAAGCTGGAATAGGTTTAAAAACAGAACCAGGAGGATAAAAACCAGTAAAGCTCTATTTAAAAGAGGCTTTCAGGATCATTAAGAAGAGAGTTAATAGTATCGTTTTGTCTATCCTCAAATACCTGAGCATCATAGGTAGGATTTGAGTTCATTGAAAGAATTGATCCATCAAATCTATTTAATACAACAATCGATCCTTTATTAGTTAAAGGAAGAACAGATTGGGCAAAATTTTGAAGTTTTAAATTAATCGTTAAATTTAAAGAATTACCTTTTATGGGCTCCTCAATGGCAATTTCTCTGATAACTTTCCCACGAGAATTTACCTCATTAAAAATTTTTCCTGGTTTTCCTTTTAAATATTCATCATAAGTTTTTTCTAAATGAAAGACACCTTTTGAGTATAATTCTTTGGTATCTTTAGATTTGCCCATATATCCTATAATTTGAGATAAATTTTTATAGGGATAATATCTTTTTTTGGACTCAATAATTTTTATAGATGTAAAAAGAAATTTATTTTTTTCAAATTCAACGATTTGCTTCCAATTAGCCCTCGATAATATAAATGGCGTATAAGCATTAAATATTTTAAGTTTTTCTGAAATACTAGATATATTCAAATCAAGATTTATTAACTTATTTAATTTATTAACTTCATCTAAATAATTTTTATTAAGATTTTTATATAGCACAAATTCATAAAGAGATGCATTTGCAGCAACTAAATTTTTTCACTATCGAAAATGTCTCCCCTAATTGGTGGTGTGGCTTTTACAGATACTTTATTTTCAACTGATTTTTTTTGATAAAAACTAAAATTGAGTATTTGCAAAGAAAAAAGTCTTATTGAGACTATCAAACTTAAAATCAAACTAACTGCAGTAATAATAAACGATCTACGATTAAGTATCTTTATACTGTCTTGGCTAGCTTTGTTTTTTTCCATCTAATCTCAAACCAATATTTAAAAAAATCAAAACTAAAAAATAATATGTATAGTCTTCCAAATTCATAATTATAAAAATTTCTGGATTTAAAAAGTAAAATGTGACGAAACTTAGTATAAAAAGAAGAATAGATATAAATGAGAAGTGTATAGATAAATTATTTACAAAATAACTAATAACTACTAAGGGTAGTGAAAGAGCCACAACAGATATAAAAAGAGGAAGTCCAAGGAATACTTCAATTAAATAAGTTGATAAGATAAAAATTATAAAATCATTTAAATCAATCTTTTTTTCCTTTTAAGAAAGAATAATAAGCTATATTTATCAATGAAAATATAAGTAGATTATTGAAAGTATAGCCGAAATTTCCATAAGACAGATAGCACACTAAGATTAAAAATATTCTAATCATTTATTAAGACTCTCAAATTATCTAAATTTAAATTTTTAGGAGTAATAACTACAGGTTGTTTATTAATAAAATCAATCCTTCCTAAGACTAAGTCAACAGATTCATTTTTAATTATTACCTTTTGATTTTTTTTTAAATTTATTTCATCAATAGTATTTTTTTTTCTTAAAAAACTTAAATAATTATTGTTTGTACCTGTTACTATAAATAATTGATTATTTATAACTACTTCATCGCCATAATCTTTACTGATAACTGTAACAACTTCAGCATTATTATTGGTTAAATTTTTTACACGACCAATGACATTGATACCATCAAGAACATAATTGCCAATAACGATACCACTTTTTTTACCTTTATTGATAATAAAATTTCTATTTAATAATAAATTTCTATCACCTATTACAGATACTCCAATAGTAGTAGGAATTGTTGGATAATTTTCATGAAAAATTTTATATTGATCTTTGTATTTAGAAGTAATAGTCAATAAATAATTATTTATATTAATAAGGTAATCATTTTCTTTTTCTAATTGATTGATATTTTTTAGATGTACTTTGTTGGATTGAAATAAGGAATAAAAATTATTTATTTTTAAACCAACAAAACCAAAAGGTGTTTCTAGTTTTTCTTTTATAAAATAAGAATAAAGTTTCGTATTATTTCCATATTTTGGAAATAACAAGAAAGTCAAAAAAATAAAGAAAAAAACTATATATACTAAAAAGACTTTTTTATTATTAATCACTTAAGAAAACATCTTGATGCTGATGATTTTCTTCGAGAGCCATGCCTGTTCCTCTAGCAACGCATGTAAGAGGATCGTCAGCAATAGATACTGGTAATCCAGTAGTGACACGATAGCCTCATCTAAACGTTGAAGTAAAGCGCCCCTCCAGTCAGCATTATACCTGTATCAACAATATCAGCAGCTAATTCAGGAGGAACCACCTCTAAAGCCCTCTTTAATGCAGTTATAATCTGAGAAAGTGAGTCAGACAAAGCTTCAGCTACTTGTCTTTCTGAAATAACTACTTCACGAGGTAATCCATTAATTAAATCTCTGCCTTTGACTGTTAATGTTTTACCATCTCCATTTTCAGGGATACCTGCGCAGCCAATTTCTTTTTTTATTTTTTCAGCAGTTGACTCTCCAATAGCTAGTTTGTGAACACTTCTCATAAAATTGACAATTGCATCATCCCAAGCATCACCACCAACTTTGATACTACTTGAATGCACAACTCCACCTAATGAGAGAACTGCTATCTCAGTTGTTCCACCACCAATATCTACAACCATAGAACCTGAAGGCTCAGAAATAGGTAGTCCTGCACCTATAGCTGCAGCTACAGGCTCTTCAATCAAAAAAACTTTTTTTGCTCCAGCTGCTTCAGCTGACTCTTTGATTGCTCGTCTTTCAACATTAGTTGCGCCAGAAGGTACACAGATGACTATATTAGGATTAGCAAAAAAACTTTTTTTGTGAATTTTTTTAATGAAATGTTTAATCATTGACTCTGCAATATCAAAATCTGCAATCACACCATCTTTCATTGGGCGAATTGCTTGGATAGAACCTGGAGTTCTACCTAACATAGACTTTGCCTCAGTTCCAACAGCTAAAACAGATTTATTATTTTTTGCGTCAGTAGCAATAGCTACAACTGAGGGTTCATTTAAAATAATACCTTTGCCTTTTACATAAACTAAAGTATTTGCTGTACCAAGGTCGAGCCCCATATCTTCACTTAAAAATGAGCTAAAAGCTTTTAACATTAAATACCTTTCATGTTTGAAATACTTATTTCAGAAACACCCTCTTGCATGTTAGAATTCTTTTCAAAGTTTAATATTTTATTTATGGCATTGATATAGGATTTTGCTGAAGCGACTATAATATCAATATCAGAGGCTTTTCCTATAAACTCTTTATTTAAATGCTCTAACTTTACAGCTACTTCACCTTGAGCATCTGAGTCAGGTGTGATGGCATTAATATTGTATAATTTAAGCTTGGGAGAAAAAACCAACTACTTTAGAAATACAGCTAAAAACAGCATCAACTGGGCCATTTCCTGACCCACTTATCTCTTTGGTTTCTCCTTTAAATTCTAATTCAAGTGAAGCTACATGCTTAGAGTTAGTTCCAGACATTATGCTCAAATTAAGTAACTTAAGTGTGTTTATCTGATTGATATGAGTATCATCAACCAATGCTATTATATCTTCATCATAAACATCTTTTTTCTTATCAGCTAAGAGTTTAAACTTTTCAAATATTTCATTGATATAGTTATCACCTACATCATAACCTAAGATTTTTAGTTTTTCCTTAAATGCATGTTTACCTGAGTGTTTACCTAAAACTAAACTGGATTTTTTTAAACCAATAGACTCTGGTGACATAATTTCATATGTCTCTACATTTTTTAATACTCCATCCTGGTGAATACCAGACTCATGAGCAAAAGCATTAGCTCCAACAATCGCCTTATTAGGTTGAACTGGAAAACCAGTAATAGAAGAAACAAGTTTTGAAGTTTTAGATATAGCCTCAGAATTAATATTTGTATGTACGTTTAATAAATCTGATCTAACTTTCATAGCCATCACTACTTCTTCAAGCGCAGCATTCCCTGCTCTTTCACCAAGACCATTTATTGTGCACTCAATTTGTCTTGCTCCATTTTCAACAGCATTTAAAGAGTTTGCAACTGCTAGCCCAAGATCATTGTGACAATGAACAGAAATTATAGCTTGATCTATATTTGGGACATTGTTTTTAACGTTTTTTATAATATCTCCAAATTCATAAGGTAATGTATATCCTACAGTATCAGGTATATTGATTGTTGTTGCCCACTGAAATAGCTAGTTCTATGCATCGATATAAAAATCAATAGAAGAGCGACCACCATCCTCACAACTCCATTCAATATTTGGGCAAAGATTTCTTGCAAATGAAACACTATCTTTTATTTTTCTAAAACCTGCTCCTCAGTGAGTTTAAGCTTATATTGCATATGAATAGGACTAGTAGCTATAAAGGTATGTATTCGAGGGTTTTTTGCATCCTTTACAGCATTCCAAGCTGTTTCTATATCTTCATGCTTAGCTCTAGCTAGGCCAGCTATTTGGCAGTCTTTAATTTCTCTAGCAATAGCTTGGACGGAGTTGAAATCTCCCTTTGAAGCGATAGGAAAACCAGCTTCAATTATATCCACTTTAAGCTCTTGAAGAAGTCTTGCGATAGAGAGCTTTTCTTCTTGATTCATAGACGCACCTGGAGATTGCTCTCCATCTCTGAGCGTAGTATCAAAAATTAAAACTCTATCTGACAATGTTTTATATATCTTTAACTAATTTATTGGAGGCAATCCATGGCATCATAGATCTTAATTTAGCTCCAACTTCTTCGATTTGATGTTTGGCTGCCTGATCTCTCATCTGTTTGAATTTAATTTGCCCAGATTTATGCTCTGACATCCATTCTTTGGTAAATGTACCATTTTGTATTTCCGTTAAGACTTTTTTCATTTCAGACTTCGTTGCTTCATTAGGAACAACTCTTGGGCCTCTGGTGTAATCACCATATTCAGCAGTATTTGAAATAGAATAACGCATGTTAGCCATACCGCCTTCGTACATTAAATCAACGATAAGTTTTACTTCATGTAAACATTCGAAGTAAGCCATTTCAGGTGCATATCCTGCTTCTACTAATGTTTCAAAACCATTCTTAATTAGAGACATTAATCCGCCACAAAGAACTGATTGCTCGCCAAATAAGTCTGTTTCACATTCCTCTTTGAAAGTAGTTTCAATAATTCCTGACTTACCGCCACCCACAGCAGAAGCGTAAGCTAGGCCAATTTCCTTAGCATTGCCACTTACATTTTTATCAACTGCTATAAGACATGGAACGCCTCCCCCTTTTAAATATTCTCCACGAACTGTGTGACCAGGACCTTTCGGGGCTACCATAAATACATCTAAATCTTCTCTAGGAGAAATGAGCTGAAAATGAATATTTAAACCGTGAGCAAAAGCAAGAGCGGCGCCTTGCTTAATGTTATTGTGAATTTGATTTTCATAAATATCTTGTTGATTTTCATCCGGAGCTAAGAACATGACGATGTCTGCATCTTTAACTGCCTCTTCAGGAGTTTGAGTGGCAAGACCTACATTTTTTGCTTTTTCAATCGAAGATGAACCTTCTCTTAAACCGACAACAACATTTGTTGCGCCAGAGTCTTTTAAGTTAAGTGCATGTGCATGACCCTGAGATCCAAAACCAATAATGACAATTTTTTTTTCTTTAATAATATTAAAATCTGCGTCTTGTTCGTAGTAAACTTTCATTTTACCCCCTAAAAATACTATATACCGAGCCCTATTGGCCCGCTTCGAACTAATTCGACTTTTATACCACTGATGGTCGTTAAGTCATCTAAAAACTTATTAATCCGCTCACTAGTGCCAGAGATCTCATAAACAACTAAATGTTGTCTTTTTTGAACAGTTCTTGTTCTGTAAATATCAGCAAAATTTAAAATCTTATGATCTTGATCATCATTATCAAATTCTATTTTAACCAAACAAATCTCTGCCTCATAGGACTCTTTTAAATTGGCTAAGTTAGTTGCACTGTGTACTGGGACCAGTTTTTCTAATTGAGCGATAATTTGATTAATTACTCGCTCTTCTCCCAATGTTTCAATAGTGATGCGAGATAAATTATTTTCGACATCTACTACCGTTACATTTAAAGCTTCAATATTATAACCTCTGCCAGAAAATAAACCTACTATACGAGCCAAAATACCTGGTTCATTATCAACAATTACTGAAAGAACACTTCTTTTTGATTGCTTGAAAGCATTAATAGGCGTTGGATATACAGAGGAGTTAGACATAGTTTAAACTAAAACTTTTCCTTTTTCTTGGTTCTCTGGTTTTTCTTTATCATATTTAGATAAAAGCATTTCATTATGAGCTGCACCGCTTGGTATCATTGGGAAGCAATTTTCTTTTTTATCAACCCATATATCTGCAATAACTGGTCGATCTACAGAAATCATTTCATTTATTGCGTCATCGAGTTCAGATAAATTTTTAGCTCTAACACCTACAGCATTAAAGCTTTCAGCTAAGTTTTTAAAATCAGGTAATGCATCAACATAACTTTCAGAATAACGACTTCCATGAAGTAATTCCTGCCACTGTCTTACCATACCCATGTATTCATTATTAAGAATAAAAATTTTAATTGGTAATTTGTATTGAACAGCTGTAGCTATTTCTTGAATATTCATTAAGAAAGAGGCCTCACCAGCTATATCAATTACAAGAGCTTCTGGGTTTGCCATTTGTGCACCAATAGCAGCAGGCATACCAAAACCCATAGTGCCTAGTCCTCCTGAGGTTATCCAACGATTTGGTTTTGAAAATTTGTAATATTGTGCAGCCCACATTTGATGTTGCCCAACTTCAGTTGTAATAAAAGTATCTTTTTGATTGGTTAACTCATATAACCTGCTAATGGCATGTTGAGGCTTGATAACTTCATCGCCTTGCTCATAAAGAAGACTGTTTTTGCCTCTCCATTCCTCAATTTGATTCCACCACTGATCATATTGACTTTGATCAAAATTTACTCCTCTACTTTCAATATGTTCATTAATTGCTTTTAAGGAGAGTGTAATATCAGTATTTGTATGGTAATCCACTTTGACATTTTTATTAATTGAACTTTGATCAATATCAAAATGAAATTTAATAGAGTTTGGAGAAAAGGCATCTAATCGACCTGTTACACGATCATCAAATCTTGCACCAACATTGATCATTAAATCACATTCATTCATAGCTAAGTTGGCTTCATAAGTGCCATGCATACCTAGCATTGCTAGTGATTTTGGATCTTCGCCAGGATAGCAACCCAAGCCATGAAGAGTTGTTGTAACTGGAATATTGGTTTTTTGAACTAATTTCATTAACTCATTACTTGCTTGAGGTCCTGAATTCAAACAACCTCCACCAACGTAAAAAACTGGTTTTTTCGACTTTTGAATGTGTTCAACTAATTTTTCAATAAATTGTCCATCGATTTCTGATGATCCTGACTTTATACGATGCGGTTTAAAAATTACTTCACTTTTACTTTTATATTTAGCTTTTGCAAATTGAACATCTTTTGGAACATCAATTAAAACAGGTCCAGGTCTACCAGAACGAGCAATTTCAAACGCTTCATGAATAGTTTCAGACAATTTATTTACATCTTTGACAAGGTAATTATGTTTTGTACAAGGTCTTGTGATACCTGTGGTATCACATTCTTGGAACGCATCCGTGCCAATCAAATGAGAGGGGACTTGACCACTAATACAAACAACAGGAATACTATCCATAAGCGCATCAGTAAGTCCTGTCACAACATTCGTTACTCCCGGTCCAGATGTCACAAGTAATACCCCTACTTTTCCACTAGATCGTGCATAACCCTCTGCAGCATGAACTGCGCCTGCCTCTTGTCTTACTAAAACGTGTTTTAAAAAGTTTTGGCCAAAGATTGAATCATAAATAGGAAGAACAGCTCCCCAGGATACCCAAAGATAGTATCCACTTCTTGATCTTTTAGGGCTTGAAGAATTATTTCTGCGCCAGTGATTTCTTGATCTGTACTCATTTGTTTAGATATATACTTATATTTTCAATTGAATCTTTAGGGAAGCTTTTTTTATAATTAATTCTTAAATTGAGATTGCTAAACTTTTGATTGTTCCACCAAGTAAATTGTCTCTTGATGTATCTTTTAGTATTGTGAATTCCGTCATAAACCGCATCCTCTAAACTCATCTTGTTTCTAATACAAGCTAATAATTCTGGTAACCCATGTGCTTTATAAAGAGTTTTGGAAATTTTTTTCGACTCATGAAGTTTCTTTACTTCATCTAAAGCTCCCTCTTCGATCATTTTATGAAACCTCGTTTCTGCCAGCTCGTACAAATCTCTTTTAGGTTTGACTACTTGAATAACTAAGGGGTTCGATGTGACTGGGGTTTTTTCACTGTAGTGATTTTCCATAATGTCATTGTATTCAAGACAAAAAGCTAAGCGATTAATCAATCTTTGTTTATCTTTTGGAAATATTTTTCCTATAATATTTAGATAATAAATCTAAACAAATATCTGGACCTTTTTTATAAAATAAATCCTCCGCCTCTTTTTTATATTTTTGACTAATGTTTGGCATTTCAGATAAACCTTCGATTAAAGCTTGAACATAAAATCCTGTTCCTCCGACAAAAACAGGGACTTTATTTCTGCTATAAATATTTTGAAGAGTTTGTTTAACTCATTTATCCAATGATTAACTGAATATTCTTGATTATTTATGTGACCATATAAATGGTGAGGAACGATCTTAAGTTCTTTATCAGTTGGTCTATTAGTTAATATTCGAAGCTGTTTATAGACTTGCATACTATCAGCATTAATTATTTCAAAACTAAAATGTTTTGATAATTCATATGCAAAATCATTTTTCCCCGCACAAGTGGGGCCAACAATAAAGATTGATTTATTCAATAACGAGAGGATTGATTAACCAGAACTCATTGCCTTCGCGAATAACTCTTAGTAACAATTTATCTCTCTTTAACTTTAAACTGTCGCTTAACATCTTCTCAAAAGAAGGGAGATCGGTAATCTTTTCACTTGATACTTGAATGATGACATCGTTGACCATTAAGTTTTTATTATTTTCGCCGACTGTTTTAACTAGGATACCTGAAGTTGAAGAGTCAATACCCAGAGTTTCAGCAGTAGTTGGATCAAGTTGGACTAATGTAATATCTAGTTCCTTAATATAAAGACCATCCGAATTAGCTGTAACAGTTCCTCCTTCGTTGAGTTCATCAATTTTAACGTTGATATCAATTAAACCACCATTTCTCCAAACGCTTACCACTACTTCATTGCCAATAGGTGTCTCAGCAACTACCTTGGGTAGATCTTTAAAAGAGGAAATTTTCTTACCATCAAATTCAACAATGATATCTCCTGCCTGTATATTTGATTTAGCAGCTGGACTCTCGGGATTAACAGATGCCACAAAAGCCCCCTCTGTAGAGTCATAGCCTAAGCTCTCCGAGAACTCTGGAGTAAGATCTTGAATTTGTACACCCAACCAACCTCTTTTTGCTTCTCCAAATGATATTATTTGCTCTACGATTAGTTTAGCGGTATTAGCTGGAATAGAAAAACCTAATCCTACACTTCCACCTGTTTGGGAGATAATCATTGAATTGATACCAATGACTTCCCCATCTAAATTGAACAAAGGCCCGCCTGAATTTCCTCGATTAATTGGGGCATCGGTTTGAATAAAATCAACGTACGGTCCACCACCAATGTCTCTATTAATTGAAGAAATTATGCCAGAAGTTACTGTTCCGCCAAGTCCTAGTGGATTACCAATTGCTAAAACAATATCTCCAACTCGAGAACTTTCAGAATTTCCCCAACTAACATTTTGAATTTCTACTAATGAAGGATCAATTTTTAGAACCGCAATATCTGTTTTAGGATCTGTTCCAACTAATTCAGCTGGTACTTCATCAATACCATTATTAAAAATTACTGTTATTTGATCTGCACCGCTAATAACATGATTATTAGTTACTACATATCCTTCAGGGCTAATTATAAAACCAGAACCTAATCCTGTCATATTTTCTCTTTTAGGCATTTGATTACCAAAAAAATCTTCAAACATGTCATTAAAGGGGTGACCCTCGGGTAATTCTGGAATAGAGCTTGTTCTTCTTTCTACTATTTGAGAAGTGGCAATACTAACAACGGAGGGTAAAAGTCTTTCAACTAAATCTGCATATCCTCTTTCAAATTGAGCAAAAGCGTTGTTAATAAAAAACAAAGACGTAAAGATAGATAAAAAGAAATATTTCTTCATTTAATTACTCCTAAGAATTACTGATTATTACCTTCGGCATTTTCAAAATACTCAAAGAAATCACTATCTGGTGAAATCACCATAGTGGTAGACCCGTCTTTAAAGGTATCTGCGTAAGCTTCCATAGAACGGATGAATTCAAAAAATTCAGGATCTTTAGAAAAAGCATCGTTCAATATCGTGTTTCTAGCTGCCTCACCTTCACCTTTAAGAATATTGGATTGTTTTTCTGCTTCAGCGATAATTTCAATTTTTTGACGATCAGCTGTTGCTTTAATTTTTTGAGAAAGTTCCTGACCTTCAGCTCTTAATAGATTAGCTTCTCTTTCTCTTTCGGTTCTCATTCTATCAAACACGTTAGATTGCACTTCAGCAGTTAAATCAGTTCTCTTTAATCTCAAATCAACTATTTCAATACCAAAATTATCTTGATCTTCTCGAACATTTTCAAAAATTTCGGCCATAATATTATTACGTTTATCTGATAATAGATCATTTAATTCATATTGAGCGATAACACCCCTCACAGAAGAATTAATAATACGTCCTAAACGATCGTTTAAAGCTAGCTCAGTTCTAGTTGTTTGGAAGAACTTTAAAGGATCATTGATCATGTAACGAACAATAGCATCAACAACTATACGTTTCTGGTCTCTTAGAATTACTTCTTCTTGAGCAGGATCTAAGTTCAATACTCGGCTATCGTAATAAACAACATTTTGAATGAAAGGTAATTTAAATTTGAGTCCTGGTGACTGATGAACAGCACGAGGCTCACCAAATTGTAAAACGATTACTTGTTTTGTTTGATCTACAACAAAGAAAAATCCAGAAGCAAAAAGAATAAAGAAAAAAGAAATTCCTAAAATTATTATATTTCTTGATTTCATTAATTGTTTCCTCCTTGTTTATTTTTATTGAGCTCATTTAAAGGAAGATAAGGTACAACACCATTACCTGAATTCTGATCAATCATTATCTTTGAAGATCCAGATAAAACATCTCTTAATGTTTCTAAATATATTCTTTTTTTAGTGGTATCTTTTGCCTGCATATAAGTATCTAAAACTTGAGTAAAACGACTTGCTTCACCTTCAGCCTGTTTGATCAACTTATTTTTATAACCTTCAGCCTCTTGCAAAATCTTTTCTGCTTCACCTCTAGCTTCAGGAACAATTCTATTACTATAAGCTTCTGCTTGGTTTACTGTTCTTTCTTTGTCTTGACGAGCTTTTTGAACATCATCAAAAGCATCAATCACTTGGCTTGGAGGATTAACATCTTGTAATTGAATAGACTGGATAAGGATTCCTACTTCATATTCATCTAGTAATTCTTGTAATAAAGATCTTGAGTCTCTCTCAACTTTTTGACGAGAAACTGTTAATAGGTCTTCAAGTCTAGTTTGACCAACAACCTCTCTAATTACACTCTCAGAAATAACTTTTACGGTTTCTTCTGGATCACGTAAATTAAATAAGAATTGTCCGGCGTCTTTAATTCGGTAAAGAACTGTGTAATCTAAATCTGATATATTTTGATCGGAAGTTAGCATCATACTTTCCTCTAAGACATCTCTTGAAGAGGACCCATTAGATCTAAAACCTACATTGATTTTTCTAATCGCTTCGACTTTTGGGGTTAATACTTTACCAATAGGTGTTGGAAAAAAGTAATGAAGACCAGGAGCTGTTGTGCTTTCATTCCACTTACCAAATAAAAGTTCGACTCCCTGCTCATCTGGTTCGACACGATAAAAGCCAGTAGCTAACCATCCCAAAATAGCCAAAAGAATTAGGAAAGAAATACCTTTCATTCCACCATTAAAAGGCATTTTAATTTTATATTTATTTTTTAAATCATTTAATAAGTCATCAATGGATTCCTTATTTCCACCAGAAAATCCACCACCAGAACCGGGGTTATTATTACCAGAAGATGGTCCCCATGGCCCGTCAAGGGCAAAAATTTTAAATTTGTTTTTGAACACGATACATTATATGTAGTGTTTAATAGATGAATATCAAGACCTGTTTTGGAATATCCAGTTGTAAAGGTGGCGTTGGAAAATCAACTATATCTTGCAATATTGCAATTACTTTAGCCAATCAAGGATACAAAGTAGGTCTTCTAGATGCTGATATTTACGGTCCCAAGTGTGCCTACTCTTCTTGGGATTGGAGACAAAGAACCTGAGGTGAAAGAGGGAAAATTTATTCCATTTGAAGTTTTTGGTATCAAAGCAATGTCCATAGGCTTCCTAGTCAATGAGGATCAGGCTGTGGTTTGGAGAGGTCCAATGCTTGCAAAAGGACTCGATGGACTTATTAATAAGACACATTGGGGTGAATTAGATTATCTTATTGTGGATTTCCCCCCTGGAACAGGAGATGTTCAAATCTCAATGTCTCAAAAACTTAAATTAGATGGTACTTTAATAGTCACCACCCCTCAACTTCTCTCTTTAAAAGATGTGATAAGAGGAATTAATATGTTCATCAAAGTTGGAGTTCCTATTTTGGGTGTTGTAGAAAATATGTCTTTTCTTGAAGAAAATAATCAGAAGAAATTTATTTTTGGAGAGTCGAAAACAAAGTCAATACTCTTAAAAGAAAATATTAATTTAATTGAAGAACTTCCTTTTAATTTAAATATTCCCAAAAGTTGTGATGAGGGTAAGCCATACTGTTTTGATTACAAAGATGATTACAGTAAGCAATTTGAAAATATTGCTATTTCAATTACAAATAAATTTAAAAATTAAGAAACTTTAATATCAAATTTATTTTCAATCTCTCTGATTTCTCTTAAAGATAATTTATAATTAGATGGTTTAATTTTCTTATTTGCTAAAATATCTTTTAGAAGTTTTGCTGCCTCTTTTGAGAGTTGGAAAGAGTCTGAGCGATAATCTTCAAAAGCCTCATAAGTTAATGGGACCCATTTCTTTAAAATTTCGACCATTTTTTCAGCATAAATCTGAATTTCATATTGGGCATGACTATCAGCTCGCAAACGTAAAAAATGCATCAAGTTATGTAAGTCTATTTTCCAATACCATTGAGTGTAATAATTTAATGGTAATGTTGTTCTTGCTAATTCTCTAGCTAGTCCTTCTCCTTCTACATACTCATCATTATTTAAAAGTTTTCCATTTAAAAGATCTTGATAATCTTCATACAATTGTTCTGAATTTTTTTTGATCAAATCTTGCGCATGCTTAGCAAATTTTTTATCTAATGTATTTGATCGACCTTGTTTGTTAGTAGTTGACTGTGATCCTAATTGATCCATTTCTGGAATATAAAATTCTTTATCTAATACTGAATACCTTGCCGAATATTCATTTACATTAGCAGTGCGGTGCCTAATCCACTGTCTGGCAACAAATATTGGTAATTTAATATGGAATTTGATTTCACACATCTCAAATGGAGTTGTATGCCAATGGCTTAAAAGATAGCGAATGAGACCTCTATCCTCTCTTAATTTTTTTGTTCCCTCACCGTAAGAAACTCTCGCAGCTTGAACAATTGATTGATCAGTGCCCATATAGTCAATAACACGATAAAGCCATGATCAAGAATGGGGATAGGTTTGTATAAAATCTTCTCTAACGCAGTAGATGTCGCTCGAGTGGTTTTAAATTCTTTAAATTTAGGTAATTTTGCAGATTTTTTTTTCATAGGTGTTTAAAAGATTCATTATTAAGATTATATTATCCCCGTTGTTTATCAACTATAGCAATAAACGCTATATGTACTAGGTGTATCGGACTCGGGGGCGGTACCCGACACCTCCACCAAAAAAATATTTGGGGGTGATATAGGTTTGACGTGCTCTGAAAGATATAGTTTTTGCTCGTTGTAAGCGTTTCTTCGACATAGAAACTTAAAATAATTGCTAACGATAATGAATTAGCACTCGCTGCTTAATCTAATTAGGTAAGCGCGGCTTTGGGGCGGCCGGGCAACAGAACGCCCCTCTCAATATTATGATAAAATCAATTCTACTCTGTATCCTCATTGCAATAATAGCAGAGTTAATTTTTTATTTTCGAAGAAGAAATGATTTTTGGAAATATTTAAGAAATAGAGTCATCTATTACGTTGTTTGTATTTTAGTGGTAATTATCTTTTTTTAATACATTAAGAGCATTCGTTATGCATTCAATTCATATTAAATTTGTAATGATTTTTAATTAATTTTGCTAAAATTTGTTATCATATTCATAGAGGAGTACTACAAATGGAAAAAATAATGTTAGCGATAGGAAAATTCAAAGAAGGTGAAGGTCATTTTGAAAAGTTCATGGGTTTCATGCAGTCTGAAGAAGGCATGGCTGAAAGAAGAAAAGTTGCTCATGTGGAAAAAACAGTTCCAGGAATATTACCAGATAAGAGTGGTGTCATGTTTAAAGTTCATGTTCATGATGAGCAAGCAATGAAGGATTTTGTATCTGGAAGAAATCCTGTGATGAAACCTATTTATGATGAGTGTATTCAAAGTATCGATTTATTTGAATTAACACCAGTAAGTACGGACTAACAAGGAGGATATATGGGAGTAGATGTAAGGGATTTTAATAATCCCGACGATCAAATTAATACATTCAACAATGCAACAGTGGATGTCTGTAAAGTTGGAGATCAAAGAGTAATGAGAATAACTGCAGAGCCTGGATGGAAATGGTCAAATGACGTAAAACCTCATGTTGGCACTGAAAGCTGTCAAACAAAGCATTTGGGATATATTGCTCAAGGTACTGTTTGTGTAAAAATGGATGATGGAACAGAAGCTTCATATTCAGCTGGACAAGCTTATTCTATTGACCCTGGTCATGATGGATGGGTAGTTGGCGATGAAAAAGCTGTAATGATTGAATTTCATGGAGCATGGGGAGAGTAATATGAAGGGAATATATTCTCGAACATTTACAGTTCAGGACGATAAACTCAATGATGCCATGGAAATATGTAAAGGACTAGCAGAAGTTAGAAAGGTTCATTTTCCTGACTCTCAAAGCTATTTTTCATTTCAAATCGGCGGGAACCCAAGATCTTTTAGAGAGACTTTGATAGGTGAAATGTTTGATGGAGATTATGATAAGGATATGGCTATGTCTGCTGATCCTAAATATATCGACCTTCAAGAAAAGTTATCTAAAGTTATGGTACATGGAACGATGCAAGATGAAATGAGAATGATATTCACCGACTGATTAAAAAGGAGGATCAATATGTCAATACTAGAAAAAATGAATAAAGCTATTGAGGAAATCGATACATCTAGCATGGAGGAAATACTTCATGATGATTTTGAATTTTATTTTCACTCAAGTGGCACGAGCATAGGAAAAAGTGAGGTTATTGAGTGGGTTAAAAGTGGTGATGTAAAAAATGAAAAACCACCAAGAGTTTTATTTGAAAATGAGGAAGTTGGATTTGATCATTCAATAGTAAATTTTTCAGATGGAAAAAGGCAGGCTGTAATGGCACATTATAAGTTTAAAGATGGTAAAGTCATTTTCATGGAAACTGCAGCCACCAATTTAGATCATTAGCTTAAAAATTTAGAGAGGTCTGGTTTGAAATAATCTGGGCCTTTCATAACTTTACCTGACTCATTATAAATAGGTTTTCCATCAGCACCTAACTTGCTCATATTAGAATTTTGAACTTCATCAAAGCACTTATCTAAATTTATTCCAAAGGCATGCCCTGCCCCATAAGTTACATAAAGTATATCTGTTAACGCATCTGCTACTTCTAATAAGTCTTTACTTTCCATTGCATTTTTAAGTTCTTCTAATTCTTCCGAAATGAGATCTAATCTTAATTGATTTGTTTTCTCATCACTAAAAGATGCTTTTGTTTTTACCTCTTGTCCAAAAGTCTGCATAAATTGTTTTACCTTTTCAAAATTTGTCATGACATATGATTCCCTTCTTCATGATTTTTAAAAATTATCATATCCTTCAAAAAGTCGTTAATTTTTAGTAGAAAAGATAAAATTTATATAATAGAAATTACGTTCGATGGCCAGATAGCTCAGTCGGTAGAGCAGAGGACTGAAAATCCTCGTGTCGGCGGTTCGATTCCGTCTCTGGCCACCATTTCAATTTTAATTACTAATTTAGATTTAATTCATCAATTGATCGATCATTTCTAGATCTACTTAACTCCAATAGTCCTCCACGAGTATAGCCATAAACATTAGTGATGCTCAGATCATCACGGAATTCATTTTTTAGCATTCCAACAAGTTTACGAAGAGTATTGTGATCACTAGCAACTGGATCAATAACAACTTTGCCAGAAATATTCTTTAATTTTATTAAGCTTAGCAATTAGTTGAATAGCTTCACGATTTGTATCAAATCTTTTTGCACTTCCAGTATTAACATCAATAGCTGTCAAGGCATCTGTTTTTCCAAACATGATATTACCACCACTTGGGAGTTCATACTGGTGACCTATTAGATAATCAATTTTTTCGCTTAAATTAAAGTGTTCTTCAATTTGTTCAGAAGACATCTCTTCGCAGATATTAGCAAAACTAGAGTCAAGTCCTTCATCCCAAGTTTTAACTTTTTCAAACGATCGTGATCACTAAAAATAATTTGATCAGTATTTTTATCTGAATAATCACAAACAAAATTTTGATCAAAGTAAGTATTTTGAAAAACTAAACCTTCTTCATTTAATTCTTTTGCATTTAATTCGATATCTTTCCATTGCTGGTTCAATGATTGTAGTTCTGCTTGAGCAATATCTAAGTTTTCAGGAACTAAATTGTGTCTTGCAATCAGTCCAACCTCAGACTCACTTAATGCATCCATAATTTTATCTTGTTGATTAGTATCTAAATTTTTCGAGTTCTTCGACTCAATATAATTTCATCACCATAAGGCAGAAGGTTAATAAATTTACCTGTAAGAATGATATTGTTTGTAAATAAATGGACTTTATCCTTGGAACCAATGCTCCTTACTTGAAGCAAAAGGGATTGGCCTTCATGTACTTTATCACCGTTAGGTAAATTGATACGCTTAAAAAAACCTCTTTGGTCTCCTTTACCATAAGTAACAAAAGCTCCGCTATCGTTCGGGAGTATCTCAGCTATCCTAACTTTATAAATATCTCCAATTTGAACATCTTCATTGGGTTGAAATCGAATATTAACCAATTCTCCTTCATTAAGTTTGACTCCACATTTGAAATTTTTGTAGTTTGTGACAATAAGTTTTGTAGACACGGCATTGCTCCTTTTAAAAAATAATTCATTAGTTTTTTGACCTAAATGTAATTCTGCCCTTAGTTAAGTCGTATGGTGTCATTTCAACAGTAACCCTATCTCCTGCCAACACTCTAATTCTGTTTTTTCTCATCTTACCTGATGTGTGTGCTATAACCTCATGATCATTATCAAGCTTAACCTTAAACATAGCGTTGGGTAGTAGTTCTGAAACTACACCTTGAAATTCGATTGCATCTTCTTTGGACATATTTTGTGTATATTATGTTTTGATTTTTCTAATTTCAACAGATAATGCATGAGCCTCTAAACCTTCTTTTCTAGCTAAAAGAGTCGTAGGTTTAGAAATTATCTTTAAAGTTTTATTTCCAGCATTAATAAAGACAGTTTTTTTCATAAAATCATCCACGCCAAGTCCAGAAGCAAATTTTGCTGTTTGATCAGTGGGCAAAACATGATTAGTGCCAATAGTGTAGTCCCCAAGAGGCACAGGTGCCTTTTCTCCAACAAAAACCGATCCTGCATGGATGATATTTTTTAATAAATCTTTAGAAAACTTTGAGTGAATGTGAAGGTGCTCAGGGGCAATAAAGTTAGAAATTTCATAAATCTCTTTTTTGCCTTGAGAGTGAATTAGAAAACAATGATTTTTGATAGACTGTTCAACATTTTGAATTTTAGAATTTTTAATTAATGAAGAAATTTCTTTTTTTACACTCTCAAGTAAACTTTTAGATGTGCTAACAACATAAGTCTTAGCATTAGGATCATGTTCAGCTTGAGCAAGAACATCATAGGCTATCCAATTTGGATTAGATTTACTATTAGCGATAACAAGTACTTCAGATGGGCCTGCAGGTAGATCAATACCAATGGTACCAAAAAGTTGTTTTTTTGCTTCAGCTACAAATTGATTGCCAGGACCAAAAACTTTATCGGCCTTTTTAATTGTTTTAGTACCATAAGCAAAAGCAGCTATAGCTTGGGCTCCACCAATATTATAAACATGATCAACACCACAAAGGTGAGCTGCGGCTAATGTTAAATTTGATGTAATTCCATTTTTGAGGGAACACAAAGCATAATATTTGGAACATTTGCTATTTTGCAGGAATTGTAGTCATCAAAACTGTCGAAGGATAAGAAGCCATACCACCAGGGATGTACAGACCTACATTATCAATGGGATTCCATTGTATATAAAACTTAGTATCAAGTTGATCTTTATAAGAGTAAGAAGTTTTCTTTTGTTTAGTGTGATAGTAGTGAATTCTTCTATAAGCTAACTTTAAAGCCTCTTTATCTTGTTTAGATATAGAGTTATATGCGCTCTTTAAAACTTGTTTTGATAATTTGATATTTTTAATTGTAGCTTTAGGATTTTCAAATTTTTTGACATATTTTAAAACTGCCCTATCGCCATTTTTTTTTATATCCTCTATGATTGATTTTACAGTTGAAGAAACTGAGGTAGAAGCCTTAAGAGATGAATTTAAGTTGGATAAAATCCAATTTTTACTAACTATTTTCACTATAAACCTTTAGTTAAGAGTTTTTTTATAAATACTTTTTTAGTGTCATAGGCATAGTAACTACTAATAATTACTGTAGAGATATCATTATTAATAATTACATTTTCATATAGTTGATTGTCTTTGAGAGTCTTTCCAGATTGAACTAAGTCTAAAATAAAATCTGCTACTCCGTATTTGACAGCTAATTCGATTGATCCATTTAGTTTGATCGTCTCTGTTTGTATATTAAGATCACGAAAATATTGCTCTGATATATTTTGAAATTTGGTTGCAACTTTAAATACCTTTTTTTCAGAAAAATCTATTTTTTTTCGATCTGAGGCAATTGAAATTCTACATTTGCCAATAGACGTCTTTTGTAAAAGCACAATATTTTCTGATGAATTCTCTAAAATATCATCATATCCAACAAATCCTATATCTGCAGCACCAAGGATTGTATATGATCGAATATCTGAAGGTTTCAGTTTTATTACTTTTATATTTTTAAAATTCGTATCAAATGTCAGTTTTCGAATTTCATCATCAAAAAATGCTTTTTCAATTTCTAAGCCACGATCGGCAAGATATTTGACAACCTTTTTTTCTAATCTGCCCTTAGGGCAAGCAATAATTAAATTTGAATTCATTTTTTCCTTTTAATGTTTACGCCACATTTTTTTAATTTTAAATCAAAATCTTCATATCCTCGATCTAAGTGATAAATTCGATCAATCGTAGTGGTGCCTTTGGCCATAATAGCGGCAATAATAAGAGAAAAACTTGCACGAATATCGGTTGCCATCACCTCTGCCCCATAAAGTTCACTTACTTTTTGTATCTCAACGGTTTTATCCTTTAATTTTAAATCGGCTCCAAATCGTCTTAACTCAGGAATATGAATAAATCTATTTTCAAAAATATTTTCTGTCACTCGAGATTTTATTCCAGTTTTTAATAATGCGGCAATAATTTGTGCTTGGAGGTCAGTTGGGTATCCTGGATATTCTTTTGTATTGATTTTTTTAATTGTTTTTAAATTTCTACAACTAAGTTCATAAGACCGATTAGATACTTTTTTGATTTTTAATCCCATAGATTGGTAGATATTCAATGGAAATTCGAGATGTCTGGGTTCAAAATCTTTCATTATAACTTTTCCTTTTGTTGCCATCACAGCCAAGATATAAGACCCCGCCTCTACTCTATCTGGAATAACTTCGTGATTTTGTAGTTCGAGTTCTGTGACACCTAAAATTGTAATTGTTCTATTTTTAATGGAAATTTTTGCACCACAACTATTAAGAAAATTGATCAGATCAATTACCTCAGGCTCTATCGCACAATTTTTGAGAACTGTCTTTCCATTAGCCAGAGTAGCAGCCATCAAAATATTTTGAGTAGCTCCTACACTAATTTTTGAGAATTTGTGATTGATGGCATTTAATTGTTTATTTTTTCGATCTGCTATTACGTAGCCACCACGAATAGAAATTTTCACACCCATTAATTTCAAGGCCTCTAAGTGTAAATCAATACCTCGGGTTCCAATCGAGCAACCACCAGGAAGAGCTATTTTAAATTTTGGATATCTTGCTATAACGGGTCCAAGCAAAACTATAGAAGCCCTCATTTGACGAACATATTCGTAATCAGCTGATTTTTTTTTAATTGATGAATTATGAACAGCAAAAATATTTTTTTGAAAATCTACCTTGCAACCTAAGTCTTGAAGAATAGAAACTAAAAATCTTGTATCACGAAGATTGGGAACGTTGCTAATCAAACAACTTCCTTTAGATAAGACAGTAGAAATCATAATTGGAAGAGAGGCATTTTTGGAACCTGAAATATTAACTTCACCTTTTAAGGTGACAGGACCTTCAATTATTACTTTTTGCATTTTCTATTTAGTTGGTTTTTTTCTTTTTTTTAAATTTTCTCTTAACTTTAGCGCTAATTTCTCTTTTTTTATGTCTTCTAAGTTTTTTTTCTTCGGGTCTTGTTTCTTCATAAATTATAACCACATAAATTATATGATGAATTTTGAAAAATATACTAATAGTTCAAAAAAAATAATTAATGCTGCTCAAAATTTGGCATTAGGAAAAAAACATCAAAAAATCACTCCCATGCATATTTTCTCTGAATTATTGAATAGTAATCATGACCTCATAGTAAAAGCTTTTGAAGGTAGTGATTTCAACCAGATTAAAAATTTAGTTCAAAACAACTTATCAAAAGAACTCCCAAATGGGGGAAATGGCCAAATTTTTGCAGATCCAAAATTAATTCAACTTTTTGAGAATGCAGAAAAATTAGCCTCTGAACAACAAGACAACTACGTATCAATAGACTCTCTTTTAATTAGCTCTATTCAATCTGATAATAATATTGAATCGATTATAAAAAAAGTAGGGCTAAATCTTAATAAAATTAAAAGTAAAATTTCTGAAATTCGAAAAAGTTCTAAATCTGATAACGAAAGTTCAGATGATAACTTCAATGCATTAGAAAAATATACAATTAACGTTACACAAAAAGCACAGAACAGGGAGTTAGATCCTGTCATTGGTCGCGATGAAGAAATACGAAGAACTATTCAGGTTTTATCTCGAAGAACTAAAAACAATCCTATTCTAATTGGTGATCCGGGTGTTGGAAAAACAGCTCTTATCGAAGGATTAGCTCAGAGAATAGTTAATAAAGATGTTCCTAGATCTTTGGAAAATAAAGTAATTCGTATTTTAGATCTCGGATTACTTCTCGCTGGTGCAAAATACCGAGGAGAATTTGAAGAGCGACTTCAAAATGTTTTAAAAGAAATCCATAAAGAAAATGGAAATTATTTTATTTATTGATGAAATTCATACCTTAGTGGGTGCTGGAAGTCTGATGGTGCGATGGATGCCTCAACATGTTAAAACCGCTTTAGCAAGAGGTGAATTACATTGTGTAGGTGCCACAACCTTAGATGAATATAAAAAATATTTTGAAAAAGACGCTGCTCTTACTCGAAGGTTTCAACCAGTATTTGTCAATGAACCCTCAACCACAGATGCGGTTGCAATCCTAAGAGGCTTAAAAGAAAAATATGAAATTCATCATGGTATAAGAATAAGTGATGAAGCTATTCTAGCTGCAGTTCAATTATCTGACCGATATATCACTGATCGTTTTCTTCCTGATAAAGCGATTGACTTAATGGATGAAGCAGCCAGTAAAGTAAAAATGGAAATTGATAGTAAGCCTGAAGAGATTGATCAGTTAGATCGCGATTTAATCAAGCTTCAAATGGAAAAGAATGTTCTATCAAAAGATAGTGAGCAAGATGAAAAAAAGAATGAAACTATCAATAAACAAATTCAAGAACTGGAAGAAAAACTAAAAAGTCTCAATGCTACTTGGGAGGCAGAAAAAAAGATTTTAGATACCAAAAGAAATCTTAATGAGCGTATCGATCAAGCAAAAGAGGATTTAGAGGCTGCACAACGAAATGGTGATTTAACAAAAGCTAGTGAAATTATGTATGGATTACTCCCAGATCTTCAAAAAGAATATAACTCGCTTAATGAACAAGAGCAATCAAAGATTATTAATGAGGTCATTAATGCAGAAGATATCGCTGGAGTTGTCTCAAAATGGACTGGCATACCTCTCGAGAAATTATCTAGTGGTGAAAACAATAAATTAGTTAACATTGAACGACTACTTGAAAAAAGAGTTATTGGTCAAAACGATGCTATCGAAAAAGTATCAAAAGCGATTAAAATTTCAAAAGCAGGACTACAAGATCCTAATAAACCTTTAGGTTCGTTTCTCTTTTTAGGACCAACAGGAGTTGGTAAAACTGAATTATCTAAAGCTTTAGCAGAATATGTATTTGATAATGAAAAACAAATGCTTCGACTGGATATGTCTGAATATATGGAAAAGCATTCCGTAAGTAAATTGATTGGCTCACCTCCAGGGTATGTTGGCTATGATGATGGAGGTAAATTAACTGACTCTGTTCGCCGACGTCCTTATCAAGTCATTCTTTTGATGAAATAGAAAAAGCTCACCCTGATGTATTTAATATTCTACTTCAAATACTGGATGATGGAAGATTAACTGACTCCAAAGGCAAAATAGTAAACTTTAAAAATACTCTGATCATTATGACATCTAATATCGGATCTCAAATTCCTATCGATGATAATTTTGATTATGCTACAAAAAAGAACTTAGCATTAGAAGAATTAAAAAATCATTTTCGACTCGAGTTTTTAAACAGAATTGATGATATTATTCTTTTCAATAAACTTACTAAAGAAAATATTAATCATATCTTAAAAAATCAAATTGATATCATTCAAGATAGGATTAGTTCAAAGGGTATTCAGATAAGTTTTTCTGATGAGGCATTAGAATTCTTATCAGAGAAAGGTTTCGATCCTATTTTTGGAGCACGACCTCTTAAAAGATTGCTTCAAGATGAAATTCTTAATCCTTTATCAGAAATTATTCTAGACATGGGTGAAAATATTCCAGAAAAAATTATTTTTAGTAAAGATAAGTATGGTCTTAAAATAGCAAATAAAAACTTAAAAATATTAAATTCTTAAAATACTTTCTGAATAATCAATTTATGATATGTTTTAATTAATGAAATGGTTATTTCTATTAGGTGCAGCTTTGATTGTTGCCTTTGTTTTATACCTCTCAATAATGACTATTAGAAAAATTAGAAAAAAATAGTCTTTGGATCTATTTTTTACAGAGTCCCTTTATAATACAAAAATTTTAATAATTTCTATAATATTGACTTTTATTTTTAGTTTATTACTACTAGCAAGAAAAATCTATAAACAAAAATTAACTTTTTCCAAAATTTCAATTTATTCATCTTTTTTTTTATTAATATTTGTTCTGCTTAGTCTATTGATTGTAAATCATTTTGGAAAATTTACATATGTCCTCTTTGTTGCTGGAGTTATAACAGTAATCTATTCTGAGATTAGTTTTTTATTAGGAAAATATTTTTTTCCTAATTTTGTCAGTGAGAATGTTTCCAAAGAAATAATTTATATGTTTAGTTTTATTGTATTTATCAATGCAGGATATTTTACATTCATGCTAATCCTGGATATTTTAAAAGCTGAGTCGGTATATTAAGAGAAATTAAATATTGTTGATATTTATATCCTATTTGAAACTTTTTATAATTAGCTTGTTAGCAGCAACTATACTGCCTTTATCTTCTGAAATAGTTTTGACAACTATGTTATTAACAAATTTATTTGAGAAAAATATACTTTTAATTATAGCAAGTTCTGGAAATATTTTGGGATCTATATTTAATTGGTATTTGGGGAAAAAAATTACTATTTTTCAAGACCGTAAATGGTTTCCTGTATCTCAAGAACAATTAAATAAAAGTCAAAAATATTTTCAAAAGTATGGTCTTTGGTCTTTGCTATTAGCTTGGGTTCCAGTTATTGGTGATCCCTTAACCTTGCTTGCTGGAGTATTAAAAGTTCGATTTAGTATTTTTTTCATATTGGTAAGCATTTCAAAGATATCTCGATATATATTCATTATTTATTTAGTCAGTTTTGTATAATGAAAAAAGTAATTACTTTAGAAATTGGTAATTCCTCTTGGTGGAAAAATAGAAAATACCGAAGAGAAGCCGCTCTAGAGATAAGAAAACTAAGGGAAAAAAATAGTAAAGTTAGACTTTTAAAAAAATATCAACTAGATAGCTCAAATACCATTGTTTATGGAGACTATGAAATCTCTTAAGTAGACTTAACTCCTGAATAAATTAAAATAAATTTAAAGTTTAAAAGATTATCTGCTTTCTTTTTTTTTTTTTTATTTTTACAAATATATCAATTTCTTATAGCAAACCTAATAATCAAATTATTCATGAAGCCCTGGGGTTTTTTGCTTGGTGGTGATTATGGCTGGGATGCTGTAGCCACAGAATATGAAAAAGATGGATGCTAATTACATACTTACAAGATTTCATGGGGATGAGTTTAATTGCTATTTATGATTTTGATAAGCTTTTTTGGGAAATTTTGCTGCTAGTCAAGTTGAGATGATGGAAGAGAATATTTTATGTTAGATGGAGAAATCGGTTTACAAGAAGTTTATGCTATGATGAATATGGTGAAGATGTAACTGAAGGGGTTTTTGGATTTTGGAATAAATGGGGGAAAGGGTCATTTATGACATTTCCAATTTTAGTTGATATCTCAAGATTTGAGAATGCAATGTATGATCTTATGGATGAGTGCCCGGAATAAAATCAAAATATTAATTTTCAAGTAGATTAAATGATAAATTTCCTAGCTACTAAAGTTATTAATTCCTATTTTAAGTTATAAAAAAAAGAAAATTATTTAAAATGTTTACGGGCACCTTATGGGTTGATATGACGATATCACTAATCATTTTAGCTACTATTTTTTTTTTGTTAATATTTAAAGGAAAGTGAAAACTAATAAAATTTTTTTTTAAAATTGTAAGTTGTTAAAAGCTATATAAATATATTGTTTTTTAAGTATGCCGCCGTAGCTCAGTGGTAGAGCACACCCTTGGTAAGGGTGGGGTCGGAAGTTCAATTCTTCTCGGCGGCACCATTTCAAATAGCTATATAATTATCTATGAAACTAGTATTTAATTAAAAATCATGGCCTTAGAGAATTAGAAAATTTGTAGATTATTCTGAAGAAATACATATAGAGGGATTTAAAGAAGCTAATAATCCTCTACATATATTGCTGTTGCTGCTGTCATTACTAACCCTTGGGCTGGAAGGTATATTGAAGATTTAAAGCCAGGAGATTCATGCCTTGCTCCTATTTTAGGTGAAAAACTCTCAGAGAGAATTTTAAAACTTGCTGGAGGACCTGATAATATTGAAGCTTATGGAAAAGCTGCAGTAGTTGGAACCGAAGGAGAAATCGAACATGGATCAGCAGTTTACTCATACCTTAAGATTTGGAAATTTTTATAGAAATGCCGTTGGAGCTAAATCTTATTTAGTCTTTACTAATACAGAGCTCCTGCCAATGGTCCTATTATGATACCTTGATGGATAAACACGATCCAGGAAGAAGATCTCATTATCATACTATCCAATTCGCAATATCTGATAGCCCAGCAGCTAATGAAATAGTTATTGCTTTAGGCGGTGCAAATGGAGGTCGTCCTCATCATAGAATTGGAGATCGATATCAAGATTTAAAAGAACTTGGAAATGATATCGATGATCCAGCAAAAAATAAATCCAAAAACGGAATTGCATATTACAAACCGGCAAAGGTCCAGCTGTAATTTTAATTCATGGTCTCGGCTTAAGATCAGAAAGTTGGATAGAGCAAATTAAAATTTTAAAAAAATTATACAATTTATTCCTTAGATCTTCCTGGACATGGTCAAAGTAAATTTTTATCTCAAAAAAACTTACACTGAAAGGTTTTGCTCAGAAATTACAAAATTTATAAAATTACTTGATATCTATAAACCTTTTAATGAGGTCACTCTTAGGGGCTTTGATTACTATAGAAATTGCTGGAAATAATCCCAATATTTTAAAATCAGGAATAGCTATTTCTTCAGTTTACAAAAGGATCTAAAGATGCTTTAAGAAAAGTTCAAAAAGAGCAAAAGAGATTAAAGAAAAACCTAATGAAGAAACATTAGTTAATAAACTTATTGAGCGATGGTTTGGAAAATCAAAATCTCTTAAAATGAATAATCATGCAAAATTCATCAAAAAAATTTCTATTACTTAATAAAAATAATTTTGAAGGTTATGCTAATGCCTATGATCTTTTTTCAAAACTAGATGGAAATTCCACAAAAATGATTAAAAATATTAAAGTTCCTATGCTCTATATCACTGGTGAAAAAGATTTAAACTCAACACCTTCAATGAGTAAAAACTAGCTAAAATTAATGATCATAATTATGCGTAATTAAAGGTGCTAGACATGTGGTGCCATTAACTCATGCTAAACAATGTAATTTACATTTAATAAATTTTATTAAAGGTTTACAGTAAATAGAAAGAAGTAAGGTGCCATGAAGTTTTCATTATTTGTTCATATGATTAGAGATAATCCTGAACAATCTTATACCAAACTGTATGAGGATTTTATTGAACTTTGTCAAATGGCTGACCAAAGTGAAATGAGAGCCATATGGACTGGTGAACATCATGCAATGAATTATGCTATTGCCCCTAACCCTTTATTACCATCGCTGATTTATGTCGATACACTAAAAAAATTAAACTTGGAACTGGAACACTTATAGTCCCCTTTTGGCATCCTCTAAAACTTGCAGGTGAGGCGGCAATGACAGATGTTTTATCAAATGGTCGTTTAGAGCTAGGATTAGCCAGAGGAGCCTATCTTTATGAATACGACAGAATAATTCCTGGAATGGATGCAATGGAAGCTGGAATGAGAATGAGAGAAATTGTACCTACTTTGGAAAAATTATGGCAAGGGGGATTACTCTCATCAAGGCAAGTATTTTCAATTTCCAAGTAGTACATCAATACCTAAGCCTCTCCAAAAGAATGGTCCTCCTATATGGATAGCTGCAAGAGATCCTAATAGTCATGAATTTGCTGTAACAAATAACTGGCATGTCCAAGTTACACCTCTGTGGAAAGGTCTTGATGAAATTATCCGTTTAAAAAATATATTTGATGAAACTTGTAAAAAATTTCCTAAAAATACTAATTGTCTATCTATGATGTTGAACCACTGCTATATTGGAAATAATGAAACTGAAATTGAAAAAGGAGCTATAGCAGTCTCTAAATTTTATAATAACTTTGGTGCATGGTTTAAAAATTCTAGAAAAGTAGTTCAAGGAACGCTTGATCCATTAACACAAGAAGAAATTGATAATAATGAGATGTACTCACCAAAAGAAATGCGAAAAATCAAAACATAGGTACCTTACAAGAGGTTATTGATAATGTTAAACGCTATGAAGATTTAGGTTTTGATGAATATTCAATTTGGATTGACTCACATTTAAGCATTGATGATAAGAAAGATTTTTAGATAAATTTATTACAGACGTAATGCCAAAATTTTCATCATGAAAAATTAGATAATCATTTTCAACTTTATATAAATGGTGAATGGAGATCGGTTCCACTAACCAAATTATGCACTCACAAAACCCTCATAATAATCAGACTTGGGCTTCTTTTGATTGTGCTAGTGAAAAGGATATCGACTTAGCTGTGCAGTCTGCAAAAGATGCTTTGAATAACCAATCTTGGAAATCTATGACTGCTAGCAATCGGGGAAACTTCTTTTAGGTTAGCGACTTAATAGAAAACAATGCCGATAATATTGGAAATATTGAAGCCCAGGATAGTGGTAAGCTTCTTGCAGAAACAGTATCTCAAACGAAGTATGTCTCAGAATATTACAGATATTTTGCTGGCATGGCCGATAAAATTGAGGGTTCTACCTTACCTATTGATAAGCAAAATATGCATGTTTATACAACTCACCATCCTATTGGGGTTGTGGCAGCTATAGTCCCTTGGAATGCTCAAATGTTTCTTACAGCCACAAAATTAGCCCCTGCTCTTGCTGCTGGATGTAGCGTTATCATAAAAGCTTCTGAAATTGCACCATGTTCACTTTTTGAACTAGCAAAATTAATTGATCAAGCAGGTTTTCCTAAGGGTGTCGTGTCTATCGTTACTGGGATAGCGATAACTGTGCTATCCCTTTAACTTCTCATCCAGGAATAGATCGTATTGCTTTTACTGGAGGGACAGAAACTGCAAAAAAATAATTAAAAATTCAGCTAATAATTTTGCTGCCACTAACTTGGAGCTAGGAGGAAAATCACCTCTTGTCATTTTTGATGATGCAGATATTGAAAGTGCTGCAAATGGAATTATTGCAGGAAATTTTGGGGCCTCAGGTCAATCATGTGTTGCAGGCAGTAGAGTTATCGTTCAAAAACATATCTTCAAAGTTAAAAGATTAATTAAGCAAAAAAGTGAAAATATCATTGTTGGAAATCCTTTAGACCCTAAGACTAACTTAGGGCCTTTATGTACAAGTAAACAGATTGAAATCATAGAAAATACTATCAATAAGTCAGTATCCCAAGGAGCAGAAATAATTTTTGGTGGGAAAAAATTGAAAAGAAGGAACTATTTTGAACCTACCTTAATTTACTGCCTCACCGAGATATAGAAACATTAAAAATAGAAATGTTTGGACCTGTATATCATTAATAGAGTTTGACAGAAAGGATGCTATAGACTTAGCCAATGACTCAGAATACGGTTTAGGTTCTGGTTTATTTACTAAAGATTTATCAGAGCACATCAGTATCAAAAGAAATTAAAGCAGGTATTTGCTGGATAAATACCTACAGAGTTATATCTCCTATTGCTGCTTTGGAGGGTTCAACCAATCTGGCTATGCTAGAGAAGCAGGTAAACAATCATTTTAGATTACACAAGAACCAAGACAACATGGATTAATACATCTGATGAACCGATGAAAAATCCTTTTGTAATGAGATAAAATTTATATGGGGAAATTACTAAAAGGTATTGGTAATAGCAAAGAAATTAGAAATTTTTATGATGAATGGTCCAATACTTATGACAAATCTCTTAATCAATGGAATTATAAAGCGCCTAGACAGGCTGCATTAATTTTAAAAAAATATTTAGAAAATAAGCCTAAATACCTCCTAGATTTAGCTTGTGGAACAGGACTTTTCGCTCAAGAAATAAGAAAAATTTTTCCTACTATTATTTGTGATGGAACTGATATTTCAAAAAAAATTATGAATATCTCACTACAAAAAGGTCTTTATAGAAATTTATACCTATCAAGCTTCGAGAAAAATATTAAATCAGATGACAATTACAATGTTGTCAGTCTAATAGGTGGGATGACTTATTGTGCTAATTATCAATTACTTTTTAAACGTGTATATAATTATTTAAAGAATAAAGGATATTTTATTTTTACACATAGGGTTGATATTTGGAGGAAATTTAATTTTGACGAGTTCTTAAAATTAAATGACGATAAATTTGAAATAATTTATAAATCAAAACCTGTTAACTATTTACCAAAGAACAAAGATTTTGGAACTAAAGTGAAAATAAGAATAGTTTTATTGAGCAAAAAAAGGAAAAGAGCCTAGACTGTCTCGACTAAGTTTCAGTTTCCTTCTTCCTAGCCTCTACAAGTCTGGCCCTCTTCTTTGTTTTGGGAAGTTTCCTCCCCTCTACATTTTTAATATTAAAATACTTTAAAATTACAAACAATAAAAACTAAAGGTAAAAAAATTTTTCTGTTTATAAAATGTGAATAATTTTTTTAAATTTTTTTGAGTTTAATTTTTAAAGTTACTACCCTCTTTAATTAATATTTCTTTTATATCTCTAAAATGAGACTCAGCTTGACTGGGATACTCCTCTAATTCGGATGCAGTTTTTTCAGCTATAGCATTAGATAATATTCTAAGTTCTTGATTTGTTTGAAGTGCTTTTATGTATGTTTCAGCAGCACGTTCAAAATAATACATTCTATTAAAAGCATCAGGAATATTATCACCCAACACTAATAAGCCATGATTACCCATCACCATGACTTTAATTTTAGGATCTGAAAACAATTTGGAGCATCTTTCACCTTCTTCTTCAAAAGCTAGGCCACCAAAATTCTCATCTACAATCATGCGATTAAAAAATAAGGCTGTATTTTGATCAATTGGTTTTAAATAACTATCTTTTAAAGAAGCAAGCACAGTTGAATAAATAGAATGAACATGTATTACACATTTTGCATGGGGTACGAATTTATGAAGAGAGCTATGCAAACCCCAAGCAGTTGGATCTGGGGCATTTTGTAATTTAAAGGGATCTTCGTCTGTCTTTAAAAGTAAAATGTCGGAAGCTGTAATTAAACTAAAGTGTTTTTGATTTGGATTTATCAAAAAAGAAGTGCCGTCTCCGACAGCTAAACTAAAATGGTTAGCTACTGCTTCATGCATGTTTATTTTAGCTGTCCATTGAAATGCGGCTGCTAGATCTTCACATTCCTGTCTATAATCAGAAATCATTATTTATTTTTTTAATTTATCGTTTAAATAAAATTCTATAGGGGTAAAGTTATTTTTATTTTCCTCAATAAAGTCATCGACTAATTTTAATTTATGAGGTTCAATTTCAGTTACTCTTCTAATATCAAGGTTAACATAGACTGAGCAGACCTCAGTTGTAGCTGCCCTATAATCACCATTTTTATTGACTATCTCAAGTTGGTAAACAAATCGTTTTTTGTCTCGATCAAGAAATAAAAGATTGATATCAACTAAATCTCCCTCTTTGACCTCTTTGATATACTTTGTATGAGACTCAACGGCAAAAGTAGATCTTTTTTGTATTTTGGCAGACTCCCCACCCATTTCAAATCTGTCTAATAAAACATCCCAACCTTGATCAAATAAGTGAATATAAAAAGCCAGATTCATGTGCCCATTGTAGTCTGTCCAGTCTGAAATAATTGGTTCAGTTCTTAAATAAATTGACATCACTTAATCTTATTAAAAATCATAGTTATTTATATTAAAAAATAGGATTAAAATAATTTGGTTAATTTTGATGAGGGGTTAATTATGAGAATTGGTTTCATTGGTTTAGGTAATGTTGGCGGCAAACTAGCAAGCAATTTATTTAATAATAATTTTGATTTAACGGTCTTTGACAAAGACAATGAAGTATTAAATCAATTTAAAAACAAAGGTACAAAGGTTGCATCATCGATCGAGCAGTTAGTATCCAACAATGATATTCTAATAACATGTCTACCATCACCTGAAGCATGTAATGAAGTAATTGAGTCCTCAAAAGGCATTGCAGCATACATTAAAGAAAATCAAATTTGGATGGAGATGAGCACAACTGATGAAGATCAACTAAAAAACATGCTTTACTTATAGAAAGTAAAAGCAATTGCACTTGAAGCACCAGTGAGTGGTGGTTGTCATCGTGCAGCTACGGGAAATATCTCTATATTTGTTGGTGGAAAAAGGGAGGGTTTTGAAAAAGCACTTCCTGTTTTAAGCTGTCTTGGAAGAAGAATTCTTCATGTTGGTGATTTTGGTTCTGCATCTATCCTTAAAGTCATTACTAATTATTTAGCAACAGTTCATCTTGTATCTTTGGGAGAGGCTTGGACAATAGCCAAAAATCAGGACTAGACCTCAATAAAGCCTTTAAGGGTATAGCTGCATCATCAGGAAACTCTTTTGTACATGAAACAGAGAGTCAGGTAATTTTAAATGGATCTTATAATATTAATTTTACTATGGATTTAGTTGAGAAGGATGTTGGGCTTTTTGAGAGTTTAGCAGAAAAACTTGATATTGATTTAGAGATCTCTCCTCTTGTTCTAAGTATTATTAAAGACGCAAAAGAGAAGTATGGCAGTCGTGCTTGGTCCTCAATGGTAGTAAAAAGGCTTGAAGATAAATATGAAACTGACTTTAGGGCTCCTGGGTTTCCGGAGGAATTAGTAGATGATGAGGAAAAAGTCAAAGGATATGAAATATAAAATATTGGAAATATTTGTTAAGGTTTTGTTATGAATTTTGTAACTGATGTGATTCTACCTCTAGCTCTAGCCTTTATTATGTTTACCTTAGGTCTGGGCTTATCAATTTCTGATTTTTCAAATGTATTTAAAAAACCAAAAAATTTCCTAGTTGGACTTGTTAGTCAACTTATTTTTCTTCCAATAGTTGGTTTGGTATTGGTAATCATTTGGCCCCTACCCATTGAAATTGCAATTGGGGTAATGCTAATAGCAGCAGCACCAGGTGGTGTTACATCTAATATATTAACATTTTTTGCAAAAGGAGATGTTGCGCTTTCTGTATCTCTGACTGCGGTAATGAGTTTATTGAGTGCGGTAAGTGTGTCCAATCGTTCTTGCTATATCAATTGGATTGATTGGAGACTCTAGTTTACCAGAGTCTATTTCTCTTACAGGTATAGCATTGAGTATGTTTTTAATAGTAACTCTACCTGTTCTTTTGGGAATGGGAGTGAGGTCTTTTTTAAATAGTCTAACCTTGAAAATAGAAAAATCTGCTAGATTTATCTCAACACTGTTATTTGTTTTAGTCCTACTGGGTGCCATTTTAGCTGAAAGAGAAAATGTAGTTAGCTATTTTGCGCAAACAGGTCTAGTGGTCCTTACTTTGAATATTTTAATGATGTTAATTGCATTTTATTGGTCGGGATTTTTTGGAACGGGAATTTCTCAAAAAAAAGCAATCGCAATTGAATGTGGGTTACAAAATGGAACTCTTGCCATCTTTGTAGGAACTACAGTTTTTGGGGGCGGGCTTTATATTATACCCGCCGCCACATATAGTTTAATTATGTATTTAACCTCTTTGATATTTATTTATTTTATCAAAAACCGTTAAATATAAATTTTATCCGCCAGACCAAAACAAAGAATAGCCCAAAGAATTGCTAATACACCAGTAGATATATAACCCTCTCTACTAGATCCCTTCGTTAATCCAAGCTTATCTATTTCAAATCCATAGAAGGAAGCTCCTGCAATTAAGGTCATCATGATGAACATGAAATTGAAAAATGCCCAAGTGGCTTCTGTTCCTCTAAAAAGAATATATAGTTGCATTAATACCGCTCCCATTATCACTCCTCCTGCAAAACGACAAAAGAAAGAAGCAGATATATCAACTTCATATTTTTCTAAAAATTTTTGAGTATTGAATAGGCAATTGAAACCATAAAAAGTATTCATTGCCAATATAACTAAAAAAATAATTAAATAAAAAATTCCATTAAAATTTTCAATCATTTTTATTCTCCTGGTGCCTTAAAGGACTCTAAAATTTTGCTGGACTTACTTGCTATAGCATTCAAGTCAATATCCTCCAAAATTATAAAATCTGTTACCATACCTGTTGACTCTACAGCAATTTTTATTGCCGCAAGAGTTTCAAAGTCAGGTGCCTCTTGTACTACAACAAAATCAAACTCACCTCTAGTAAGAGAGTAATCAAGCATTTTACTTCCTGCTATCTCAACCAATCTACGAGTGTGTTCTCTTCTATCTGAACTTGGATCTTTTATTAAAGCTTCAAAAAAATCCGGTGTGTATCTTGCTAATACAAAAAATTTTTTCATACCTTATACCTCCAAAGTCATTATAAGACATTATATTGGTATTTATTATGATTTTATGACATCACTGTTATAATTTGCAAAATGATAGAGTTAGATATTTTCTCAGATACTGTGTGCCCATGGTGTTACATTGGAAAAAAACGCCTTGAAAAAGCTATTGAAAAACATTCTCACCTTGAAATTAAACAAACTTGGAGACCTTTTCAGTTAAATCCTGGAATGCCACCAGATGGCATGGATCGACAAGAATATTTAGTTTCAAAATTTGGAAGTGCTGATGCAGCTAAAACTATTTATGACAATATTTTTGAAGAGGGTAAAAAAGAGGGAATTGATTTTAATTTTGACTCTATTGAGGTTACCCCAAATTCGTTTAATTCTCATCGTCTGCTAGCCCTAGCTTATAAACAAAATATTCAACAAGATGTTTTAAATGATTTATTTGAGGCTTATTTCATCAGAGGTGAGGATATTGGAAATCCTAATATTCTACTAAGTATAGCCGTCAGTCACTCAATCGATGAAGATGAATTTAAAAATTACTTATCCGATCAAGAAAACATTGAGCCTTTAGCAAATGAAGAAATTCAGGCTAGAAAAATGGGCATTAACAGTGTTCCAACTTTTATAGTTAATAAACAAATAGTAATTAATGGTGCACAAACTTCAGAAAATTTTGAACTTATTTTTCAGAAATTAACAAATAATATTCATTAATTATAAATAGTAGTCATGATGTTTTTCTATATATTCAAATAAAATGAGAAAGAGTGAATTAAATTCCTATTTAAATTTTGCCAAAAAACTAATTAATGTCTCAGAAAAAATAGTCAAACAAAACACCCCGTCAAAAATAAAAGTAAATTTTAAAATAGACCGATCTCCAGTTACTAAAATTGATATGCAAGTAGAGAGATCATTGAGAAAACTAATTAGTCAAAAATATCCTGAACATGGAATTTATGGTGAGGAATATCAAAATAAAAATCTTCGATCTGAATTTATATGGGTTATCGATCCCATTGATGGAACAAAAAACTTTATTAATGGAAATGGAAATTACGGTACGCTTTTAGCTCTTTGTCATCAAGGAGCTCCAATTATTGGAATTATTAATTGCCCTCAATTAAAAAAAAGATGGATAGGGATTAAAAACCATGGAGCTTTTTGTAATAATCAAAAACTTAAAAAAGTATCCTCAGATCAATCATTAAAAGAATTGTTCTTTAGCACATCGGGAATGACTGCGTATCAAGACTCATCAAAAAATAAAAAATATAGATCCTTGGCAAAAAAAACCCAATACATCACATTTGGTGGTGACTGTGTTCAATATGGACTTTTAGCTGAGAAAAGAATTCCGTTTGTAGTAGAGTCTTTTCTGAAGCCCTTTGATTATTTAGCTTTAGTAAATGTTATTGAGGAAACTGGTGGAATAATTACTGATTGGCATGGAAAATCACTAAATTTTCAGTCTAACGGCGATGTGGTAGCAAGCATATCTGCTAAAGCACACAAGCAGTTTTTGAAATTATAAATTTTAATATTTACCTGAAATACAGTTCGCAATTAGCTCCTGGAATTTCTCTTCAGTCATCTCCAATGGATTGCCGCCTGTGCTTGGGTCTTCTTGCGCTAGCGGTGCTAATTTGACTTCATCTCCCGGTTGAACGCCCATATCTTTGAGTGTTTCAGGAATTTCCATTTCTTTTTTCAAATCAATAACCCATTGTACTATTCCATCAAAACCACCTTTGATATCTAAGAAATTAGCTAAACGCACAAATTTATCTTCAATCGTGCTTCGATTGTAGTTTAAGACAAAAGGCATCACTGTTCCGTTCGTGGTACCATGGTGAGTATGATAAAGAGAATTAACTGGGTGAGTAATTGAATGAATAGCTCCTAGTCCTTTTTGAAAAGCAGCCGCACCCATCATTGATGCTACAAGCATATGTGCACGAGCTTCAATATTTTTTCCATTATGATAAACCTCTTGAATATTTTCTTTCACTAAACGAAGACCTTCTAAAGCCGTACCCTCTGCCATAGGATGATAAAAAGGAGATGAGTAAGCTTCTAAGCAATGAGCTAGTGCATCCATCCCTGTTCCAGCTGTAATTCCTTTTGGTAGGTTAATTGTTAAAGAAGGATCTAAGATTGCAATTTGAGGTAACATCTTTGGATGAAAAATAATTTTCTTTTTATGATTATCTTCATTCAAGAAAACCCCTGCTCTTCCAACTTCAGAACCTGTTCCTGCTGTAGTTGGAATCGCAATAATAGGTTTGATGACATTAGAGTCAGCTCGAGTCCACCAGTCTCCAATATCTTCAAAGTCCCATAATGGTCTTGATTGATGAGCTAGAAAAGCAATTCCCTTACCAGCATCCATTCCGGAACCACCACCTATTGCAATAACCCCGTCATGATTACCTTCTAAAAATACCTTAACTCCATTGGTAACATTTGAGCCAGTAGGATTTCCTTGAACATCAGAGTAGACATTTGTTTTAGATGAAAGATTAGAATTAATTTCATCAATAATAGGAGTTTGCAGCAGACCTGGGTCAGTCACAATAAGAGGGTTTTTTATACCCAAAGCATCACAAGCTTGTTGTATTTGCTGAGATCGATCAGGGCCAAACCAGACAGTGGTTGGGTAATTCCAATTCATATTTTGCATTTTAGTCTCCTATTTTATCCTCGTTCAAAGTAACGTTGGTGTTCCCAATCGTTTACAGATTTATCATATTCAGACTGTTCCCATTCTGCAGCATGAATATAGTGCTCCAAAACATCAGGTTGGAAAATCTTGGGGAGTAACTTAGATTTTTTAGCTAAATCAATAGCTTCCCTCAAAGTACCAGGGACACTTTTTGCTTTTTTGTTTTGGTAAATATTTCCCATTAAAGGGTCTTCAAGCTCTAATTTATTTTCGATTCCATATAAACCAGCTTGGATCAAACCGGCAAAAGCCAAATAAGGATTAACGTCAGCACCTGGTACTCGACATTCAATTCTTATTGACCCCCCATGTCCGGCTAAGCGAAAACCAGCTGTTCTGTTATCGATACCCCAAGCAGCTGTCGTTGGTGCAAATGAACCCTCTTGAAAGCGTTTATAGGAATTAATATTTGGAGCTAAGAAAATAGAAAGATCTCTTAAGAATAAAATTTGTCCCGCAACGTAACTTTTAAAAACTTTAGACATTCCATATTTGTCTTTAGAGTCTGCAAAAGTATTTTTTTTAGTTTTTTTATCAAATAAAGAATTGTGAATATGACATGAACTACCACAAGCCTCTTTATTATATTTTGCCATAAAGCTAGCTGCTCGATTATGTTTGAATGCAATTTCTTTTGCGGCGTTCTTAATCAAAATATGATTATCTGCCATGTTCAACGCATCAGTAAAGACAACGTTAATTTCTTGTTGGCCTGGTGCCGCTTCACCTTTGGTACACTCTACATAAATGCCTGCAGCTAAAAGATTATTTCTTAACTCTTGATTAAAAGGTTCTTCTTTTGAAGTTTGAAAAAGCATGTAGTCTTCAATGTACCAAGAGGTCTCTTTTAAATTTTTATAGTGATTAGCATGAATTTCTTCATAAGTTTGTTTAAAGAGAAAAAATTCTAATTCCGATCCGAGCATTGGCTCAAATCCCATTTTATTTGCTTTGGCTATAGCCTCTCTTAAAACCTGTCTTGTAGAATGCGCCACTGGAGTTTTTCCATCATGCTCAAAGGCATCTCCTAAAACTAATGCGGTTTTTTCTAACCAGGGTAATTCTTTTATTGTTTGATGATCGGGGATTACGGTCATGTCTCCGTAGCCCGTCTCCCAAGAGGAAGATTTAAACCCAGGCACAGTGAACATGTCCATATCAACAGTATAAAGGTAATTACAAAAATGAGTTTCTTTGTGAACATAGTCTAAAAAAGCTTTACCTGTAACTCTTTTGCCCACTAATCTTCCTTGCATATCTGATAAAGCCACAAGAACCGTATCAATATCGCCTGACTTAATCTTTTTTTTCTAATTGTTTAAAATTTAATGACATTTTTTATTTAAGAAAAGCTCACCCCATAACTATATGAGGTGAGCTAAAAATTATATTATCTGTATGGATAACCTGCTTTGTCCATAGTTGCTGCATACAATTTGAATGCCTCAACCACTTTGCCACTTCTTGGCGAAGAAGCTGCAACATCATCCCAGAATTTTTCAGCGTCTTTGACAACACCGGCCCACTCGTCTGCAGGAAGACTTGATAATTCCATCTTCTTACCATTAACACGTAGGTCAGCTTCACCACCCCAATACCATACTTGTCTATAGTAGTGAGATTGGTCAATTGACATTTTGAAAAGCTCTTGAAGTTTTGGTGAAAGTTTGTTCCAGCTTTCACTGTTAGCAAAATAAGAACCAAACCATGCACCAGTTACTGAGTTAGTAAGAGCATAGTTACAAATGTCTGCCCATCCAACTTCGTAAGCTTCAGTAAATCCACACCAGCAAACACCATCAAGTTCACCAGTCTGCATTGCTACTTCCACATCATCCCAAGGAACAATTACAGGAATTAATCCGTATTGAGCTAGGAAACGACCAGCAGTTGGAACACCGAATACTCTTAGACCTTTCATGTCCTCAAGCTTTTCAATTTTCTTATTAACCGTAAATAAGTGACATGGATCCCAAGCACTTGTGCTTAACCATGTTACGTTATCTACTTCGCCATATGCTTCAGCCCAGATTTTATCAAGACCGTAGTATCTGAACATCGCTGGAACGTCGAGGCTATAACGAGTAGCAAATGGGAAGTATCCACCAAAAACAGAGATATCTACTGGTGAACCCATAGTTGCATCGTCTGATTGAACAGCATCAATAGTTCCTGCTTGCATTGCTCTAAACAGTTCATCAGTTGGTACTAGTTGATCAGCATAGTACAACTCAATTTCCATTTCTCCATAAGCTGCTTTATTGAAAGCTTCAATCTGAGGGAGAACAACGTGTGCACCTAGTGGAGCACCTGAATAAGTTTGCAGTCTCCATTTAATTGGATTAGAAGCAGCATAGACGTATGGTGCCTTTGCAGCTGTTGCACCAATAGCTGCGGCTTGATACTAATCCGGCTTTTTTTAGAAAACCTCTCCTTGAAGATGGAGAGATATTATTTTTCTTTTTTGTCGACATAATTTTCCTCCGGAGTCAAATTATATAAAAAAAAATTTGAATTAGGAATAAAGATTATGGCTTGAATTTATTATTAAAGCAGAGTAGTCGGAAGCCAGAGAGCGATTTGTGGGAACATCATCATAATCACCAATCCAAATAACATAACCAAAACAAAAGGAATAATTGAACGATAAATATCAATTAACGTTATTTCTTTTGGGGCCATTGCTTTCATTAAAAATAAATTATAACCAAAAGGTGGAGTCATATATGCTATTTGACATGTAATCGTATAGAGAACGCCATACCAAATTGGATCAAATCCCAAAGCTATAATTAATGGAACATATAAAGGTGCTACAATGACTAACATTGCAGTATCATCTAAAAACATTCCCATCAAAATGTAAGATAACTGCATCATAATTAAAACACCCCAAGGACTTAAATTCCATCGCTCAATAAACAAAGACTCAATTGCTTTGACTGCACCTATACCATCAAAAACTGCTCCAAAACACAGTGCTGCAAGGATAATCCACATGAACATACATGAGACACCTAATGTTTTTTTACAAACATCTTCAATTACTCTCAAATTTAGTCTTCCTTTAGACCAAGCAGCAAGAGTAGCTGCTAAAGCTCCAACCGCTGAACATTCAACAAGACTTGCTATTCCCATAATAAAAAGTCCTGTCATTACAAAGAAAATTGCAAATGGAATTATACCGGCTCTTAAGAGTTTAAGCTTTTCAATGAACGGCATTTCTCTTTCTTTTTTTGGAAGTACTGGTCCTAGCTCTGGTTGTAATCGACAACGTATATAAATGTATAGAATAAAAAGAGAAGCCATTATCAAACCTGGGATTAAACCAGCAAGCCAAAGTTTACTTACAGGCTGTCGAGCGATCATTCCATAAAGAACTAAAACAACACTTGGCGGGATCAAGATTCCAAGCGAACTACCAGCCTGAACAACTCCACTTATCATCCTTTTGTCATAATTTCTTTTTAACATTTCAGGTAAGGCAATGGTGGCACCAACAGCCATTCCAGCCACGCTTAAACCATTCATCGCTGAAATAGCCACCATCATAAACATTGTTCCAATTGCGAGGCCCCCTCGGGTTCCTCCGAAATACACGTGGAACATTTTGTATAAATCATTAGCTATTCCAGATTCAGAGATCATATAACCCATATAAATAAATAGTGGTAGTGTTAGCATTGGATACCATTTAAAAAGTTTCCATGATGCGGTAAATGGCATTTCTACAGCACCATCACCCCATAAAAGTAAAGCAGCTGCAGCAGCAACAAAACCTATCGCTCCAAAAACTCTTTGACCAGTCAGCAACATCACTAGCATCGTAACGAACATTAGGATCGCAATAGCTTCGTAACTAAAATATTCAGCGAGCATTATATTTTTATACCCTTAACCTTTGCGTAGTCTTTAAATACTGTTGAAAATGTTTGAAGAAGCATCAATAAAATTCCTAAAAACATAATACTGCTGATAGGCCATACATACGGCGCCCAAGCAGTAAAAAGTCTTTTATTGGTCTCGAGTGTGTATACTAAGCTATTATAAGAACCGATTAATAAGACAAAGAGATAAAAAATTAGAAATACACTTGTAAACAAATCCATCCTAGCTTTATTTTTATCTGATAAGTTTCCATAAACTAGATCCATTCGAACGTGCTGACTTTCCTTCATGGAATAGGCCCCTCCCATCAAATAATAACCAGTCATAATGAATTGGGCCATTTCAATAATCCAAAGTAGAGGAAAATTAATAATATTACGGGTGACAAAAGATAATACCAAAATACCCATCATGACAAAAACCGTGTACATTGTGATGCGACCTATAATGTCTGTAATCTTATCAATGAGTTTTACATAAAGAATAAAGATCGAAGGCATAAGTAACTAAGCTAACACAAATGAAAAGAATATCTAAATTGTTTTGTTAGACTACCTTTCGCATATGAAAACTTTGAGGGCGTGTAAATTGATCAAAGGCTAATACAGATAAGGAACAACCTACTCCGGTATCCTTAACACCTGTCCAAGCAAGAGCAGGATCTAAATAATCACATCTATTCATAAAAAAAGTGCCCGTCTCAATTTCTCTACCAAAATCTTTTGCAAAATCTAAATCTTTTGTCCAAATAGAAGCAGTTAAACCGTAGGGGCTATCATTCATTAGTTGTTTTGCTTCTTGTTGATCTTTTACTGGCATAATTCCAACAGCTGGTCCAAAAGTTTCCTCCATCATAAATCTCATTGAATGATTAACATCAATCATAACCTGGGGGGCAATGTAACAATTATCATCTTTTGCTATAGAAAATTTTGATTCATCTATTAATCGCTTTGCTCCTTGCTTTTCTGCCTCAGAAATTTGACTGCGAATAAAGTTTGCAGCAGATAATCGAACTACTGGTCCTAAATTTGTATCTTCTTGAGAAGGATCACCTAATTTATATTGTTCAGTTATAGTTTTAAATCCATCGATAAAATCCTTATAAATAGACTGGTCAACATAAATTCTTTCAATGCCGCAACAAGACTGTCCCGAGTTAAACATTGCACCATCTACTAAATTCTCAATAGCATGATTTAAATCTGCATCTGAACGAACATAAGCAGGATCTTTTCCTCCTAATTCCAAGCCAACGTTAATAAAACGAGTTCCAATATATTTCTTAACTTCTTGACCTCCTCTCACTGAGCCGGTGAAGACTACATGAGCTATTCGTGGATCAGCAATAATTTTTTCACATGCTTGATGATCTGTATGAACAAACTGAAATACACCTTCAGGCAATCCTGTATTTTCAAAAGCTTGTGATATTAACTCTGCACACCGAGGTGTTTGAGAGGAATGTTTTATGACTATTGTATTACCTGCTAATAATGCGGGAACAATAGTATTAGTAGCAGTGATAATAGGATAATTCCAAGGTGCCATAACAAAAATAACACCTAAAGGAGACTTATAAATATAATTATCAAATTCATCATTTTTAGTTGCAGGAATGTCTCTTAAAGACTCTTTTGCAATTTCTACCATATGTCTTGACCTCTCTTCAAAGCCTCGTAACTCATTTCCACATTGAGAGATGGGTCTTCCAATCTGCCAGCAAATTTCTTTTGATACCTCAGGTTTAAGAGCTATTAAATTATCAATAAACTTATTAATAATTTTTATACGATCATCAATAGAAGTACTCTTCCATGATTGAAAACTTTTTTTGGAATTTTCAATAACATTATCGATTTCATTTTGGGTTGATAAAGGTCTTTCTAAATAAACAGAATTGTCAATAGGGGTAATAGTTTTTTGAATACTCATAGTTGCTCCACAGTTAAGACCAATATAATGAAAATTTGCTTAAAAAAAGTCAATGGCTTTCTTTAAATTACTGGGTTTACTTATAACTATAAAAATTTAGATTTTTGTTGTGAATTTAAATCTCAAAGGAAAAACTGTGGTTGTCACAGGAGCTGCAGGAGGAATGGGTTTAGCAACAATAAAGTTATTGCTCAATTACAACATTAAAATTCTTGCTCTTGATATTCAGAAACCAACTAAAAAAATCCTACAACATAAAAAAATTACGTATTGCCAGTTAGATTTAGTTAAACAAGATGAACTAAAAAAAGCTATCAATAATTTTGTTAAATCCAATAAGAGAATTGACTACCTAGTAAATACAACTGGAGTTTTGTGGTTTGGGAAGGATATTTCTGCGGTAGATCTTGACTTAAAAATTTGGGACCAGGTCTTTGATATTAATCTTAAGACTATGGTGCTGCTCTCAAAATTAATCATACCTGTAATGAAAAAAAATAAATTTGGATCTATGGTTCACATTTCCTCAGTGGATGCGCTCTCTGGAGATGACAAACCTCAAGATGCATATGGTGCAAGTAAGGCAGCCATGATCCGACTATCTAAATCACTGGCTATCCAATTTGGATCCTATAATATTCGAAGCAATTGTATCCTTCCTGGTGCTGTTGAGACTCCTATGCAAGATCGCTGGAAAAAAATCCCAAATGCAAAAAAAAATTTAAAAGAATTTATGCCAATCAAAAAAGTTATTCAGCCTGAAGGAATAGCTCAGGGAATATTGTTTTTATTAAGCGATCAAAGCGAATATATCACTGGTACTGAGTTAATAATTGATGGAGGTTTAACTGCTCGCCCTTAGGAAGCTTTGCGAGTTGAATATCTCTCCATAAAACTTTGTGCAAGACTTCTTAAAGTGCCTAGTTGCTTTAATTTTGAAACTCCATCAACAATTCCATCTACTGATTTGCTTATAAAGTTTTTAGTAGCAATATTTTTGTTTGATCTATCATTTAACCAATAAATAAGAGTTGCTAGGTAAATCATTGAGAGCAAACCTCTCTTTGAATAGTAGCTAAAGTCGTTAGATTTATCTCCGGAAAGTTTCCAATAAAATCACTATTTCATGAAGCAACTTTACTGACATTAAAATATTACCAGGACGAAGTAAGAACTTTAACATCTCTGGTAAAGCCTTTTTTAAATAGGCATTACTCTCAAACTTTAATTCTAAGATCGTCTTGATTTTATCTCTCACTTTAAGACGAGAATTATTGAAAGAATTATAATTTTTTTCAACGAGAGCATTATTTTGAGCAATTAAGAACTTCAAAACATCATATTCAAATGATGGGAATAGAAGAGCGAGATTTGGTGTGGAAATCTTCAATTTTTTTGCACATTGAAGTAAGGTTTCTCTAGACCAGCCAAATTTAGGTACATCTTGAACAAATGAATTGGCTAATTTTTCTTGCTTTGATTTCATAATTATATATAACTTACGCCTTTATGAGGTTACTAGATTGACTATAGAAGTACAAGTTAGAGATAATAACGTAGAAGCTGCTATTCGCGTTCTTAAAAAAAAGCTTTTAAGAGAGGGTATTTTCAAAGAGTTAAAACTCAGAAAACACTACGAAAAACCATCTGAAAGAAAGCTTCGTGAAAAAGAAGAATCTATCAAGAGATTCAAAAGCTAATGCGTAAGAAGAAATACGATTAATCTTCTAATCCCTTAATAATATCTTCACAAACTTTTTGCATCTCCAAACAACATTAGTGTGTTGTCACGGAAGAATAGTTCATTTTGCACTCCAGCATAACCACTAGCCATTCCTCTTTTTACAAAAAATACTTGTCCTGCATTTTCAACATCAAGAATTGGCATTCCGTAAATTGCACTGGTTTTGTCTGTCTTTGCTGCTGGGTTAGTAACATCATTTGCGCCAATGACGAAAGCAACATCAGTTTCAGAAAAATCTCTATTAATTTCATCTAATTCTAAAACTTCATCATAGGGAACGTTAGCTTCCGCTAAAAGAACGTTCATGTGGCCTGGCATTCTTCCAGCAACTGGATGAATTGCATATCGGACTTGAGCTCCTGCAGCTTTAAGTAAATCTCCCATTTCTCTCAGAGCGTGTTGTGCCTGAGCTACAGCCATACCGTAACCAGGAACAATGATAATTGTTTTACTATTTTTCATCACGAATGCAGCATCGCAGCATTACCTTGTTTTGCAACACGGTCATCTTTTGCTCCACCTTCACTTGCTGCTTGTTCACCACCAAAACCACCAAGTAAAACATTAAGGAAAGATCGGTTCATTCCTTTACACATGATATAACTCAAGATAGCTCCAGAAGATCCAACGAGTGCTCCAGTAATAATCAAAAGATTATTGGATAGTGTAAACCCAATGCCTGCTGCTGCCCAACCTGAATAGGAATTAAGCATAGAAACAATTACTGGCATATCAGCACCACCAATAGGAACGATAAGCAATACTCCAATTAAAAAAGATGCTGCAACAATCATCCAGAAGTATTCTGGATTTTGATCAATACAAAATTTTGCAATTAATGCGATTATCCCTAAAACCAAGGATAAGATTGAGAAGGTGTTGACCTTTGAAAACTAATGGATTTCCGGAGACAAAACCTTGGAGTTTACCAAAAGCAATAATTGAGCCTGTAAAAGTTACTGCACCAATCGCGGTACCGATAGCCATTTCTATTAAACTTCCAAGAGGAATATTTCCAACAGTACCTATATTAAATGCGCTTGGATTATAAAAAGCAGAGGCAGCAACAAAAACTGCCGCTAAACCAACAAGACTGTGAAATGCAGCTACTAACTGAGGTAGTGCTGTCATTTGAATTCGAACAGCGATAACACTTCCTATTAAACCACCTATGACAAAAGCAATTGCGATCTCCTTATAGCTTAAAACGCCAGGATTTGAGACAGTAGTTATAATGGCGATGGCCATACCTACAATTCCATAAAAATTACCTCTTCTAGCAGTTGTGGGGTGTGAAAGTCCTCTTAATGATAAAATGAAGAGAACAGATGAAACTAAATAAGCTACTGATGTTAAATTTGACATTGTAATCTTCCTTAACTTTTCTTCTTAAACATTGATAACATTCTGTTGGTTACAACAAAGCCACCAAAAATATTTACTGCTGCCAAACCAACCGCTGCTAAACCAAAATATTTTGAAATCGTTGCATCTATAGGACCAGCTGCGAGTAAAGCGCCCACTATGATTACTGATGAGATAGCATTCGTAACACCCATTAATGGGCTGTGTAATGCAGGAGTCACTGACCAAACAACATAATAGCCAACAAAACACGCAAGTACTAAAACGGTAATACCAAAAATAATAAAATCGCTATGGCCCCCAGATGATTCAACAGCTGCTAAAGCCAATTGACTAGCTTGATCTGATAATTGTTGGGCCTTAAAAGATAAATTTTCTAATTGAATTGAAATTTCTGACATAATCTCTCCTTTACTTAATTAAATTTTTTCCTGCTGAACAAACCAAAGTTGCTTTGATAATTTCATCATTTTTGTTAATAACTGATTTCTTTTTATCCTCAAAATTCATGAGTTTTAAAAAATTGGATATATTTTTAGAGAATAAACTTGATGCATTATTGGCTACTCTACCTGGAACATTAGCATGACCTACGATTTTTAGACCATTTTTGGAAACTACTTTGCCTAGTTGGCTGTACTCACAGTTTCCACCAGACTCAACAGCAAGGTCAACTATGACAGAACCTTGTTTCATATTATCAAGCATATCTTTTTTTAAAATTAAAGGTGCTTTTCTTCCAGGTATCTGAGCTGTACATATAACAATGTCCATTTCTTTAAGAGTTTCTGCTAAAAGCGCTTCTTGTTTTTTTTGATACTCAGCACTCATTTCTTTTGCATAACCACCTTTGGTTTCTGCATTTTTAGATTCCTCATCTTCAACCATCACAAATTTTCCACCTAAACTCTCCACCTGCTCTTTGGATGCAATTCGAACATCAGTTGCATAAACAATCGCACCTAATCTTTTAGCTGTAGCGATAGCTTGTAGTCCAGCTACACCGGCACCTATAACAAGAACATTTGCCGGGGTTACTTTACCAGCAGCAGTCATAAAAAGTGGAAGAACTCGGTTAAATTCTTGAGCAGCATCAATAACAGCGTGATAGCCCGCTAAATTAGCTTGAGAGGATAAAATATCCATATCCTGCGCTCTAGTAATTCTAGGAACCCTCTCCAAAGAAAATGCTGATATTTTTTTTGTATTAAAAATTTTGATGATATCAATCTCTTTTTGAGTATTTAGTTGAGAGATAACCATAGAACTACTTTTAAGTTGTTTTGCTTCGTCGGCGGTAGGACAGTTTATTTTTGCAATAATATCGGATGTTTTTAAGATTTCTTTTAAAGAGGAGATTGTAGCTCCTGCTTCTTTATAACTTTTGTCAGTAAAACCAGAAGCTAAGCCAGCATTTTTTTCGATAAAAACTTGGTGCCCAGCTTTGACATAATTTTTTACTTCATCGGGGCTAATAGCTACCCTATTTTCAAATTTCTTTTTTTCTTTGATTGTTCCGATTATCATAATTGAGTTCCTTTTGGTGGTATATTGTTTACCAGATTAAATAACTAATTTCTAAATTTATAATATGATTTTTTTAACGAACCTATGCGAAATTAAGATTAAATTCCAGCAAATTTAAGGGCTTTTTTTTGATTGTTATCAACAGTTTTAACTGAAAAGTCCTTAATTAGTGCGTGAAATAACTTATACCAATTGATTTCAGCTTTGAGATGAATAAAGATAGAACCCAGTCCCACAGCAGCTCTATCCATAAAAACAAACTCCCTGGGGGGTTTGACGCCTCCATATTTCTTAAGTTCTTTATGAACCTCACCTGCTATTTTCGCGCCATAAATACCACTATCTGAGTCCTGAATTCTTCGAACTTCATTTTTGAGAATTGGATCATATAGGAATAAAGCCCACTTGTTTAAAACAGCCATCAATTTATCGTCAATATCCTTAAAGCCCCAAGCTTCGTAGGCTTTTTTAATTTTGGAATTGTCATTTTCTTTGAGTGCAAAATATAAATCAATTACTCCTTTGACAAATTTAGCTGGAAAAATTCTCACACAACCATAATCAAATAAATTTATGTTATTTTTTTTGTCCACTGAATAATTACCTAAGTGTGGGTCACCATGAATTATTCCATATTTGTAAAAAGGATAATACCAAGCCATAAACAATTTTTTTGCTAATTCGTTTCTCAATTTTTGTGGTGCATTTTTGTATTCTATTAATTTTTTTCCTTCTAAGTATTGCATTACTAGTAATCTATTAGTTGAAATTTTTTCATAAACTTTTGGGATTTTGATGTAGTCATTTTTTTGGTGAATAACATTAAAAACTTTTAAATGTTTATGTTCTAGTTTGTAATCTAGTTCTTCTTTTAATCTTGCTTCAATCTCTTTGTAAATTTCTCTTATTTGAATTGATTTATTGTAACTGGAATAGATTTTAAAAATAATTTTTAACTGACCAAGATCAGCTTCAACGGCAGAAGCCATGTCAGGGTACTGAAGTTTACAAGCCACATTATCTTTGTTTGGAAGAGAGGCTTTATGGACTTGACCTAATGAGGCGGCGAAACTTGCCTCTTTATCAAAAGATAAAAAAATATCTTGCCAATTCTCCCCAAGCTCTGCTTTCATTCTTCTTTTGACAAATACCCATGACATAGGTGGGGCATTTGATTGAAGTTCTGCTAATTTACGAGCATACTCCTCAGGTAGTAAATCAGGAATAGTGGCACTTAGCTGAGCTACTTTCATTAAAGGGCCTTTTAGATTTCCCAATATTTCAGTAATTTGAGCTGCATATTTTTGATCGCTTAAATCGAAATTTAGGTATTTTTTCCCAGCAAACTGCGTTGCTAAAGTTGTTAAAGACGTAGTGACTTTGGAGTAGCGCTTTACCCGAGATACAAAATTATTATCTTCTTTCATTGAACAATTATTTAAATAGCTTTTTCAAATTCATCAATTAAACCAGAAATCATAGACAAACCTTTTTGCCAACTATCTTTGTTTTTTAGGTCAACATTAAACGGCTTTAATACCTCGCTGTAATGTTTAGAGCCTCCACTTTTGAGCAACTCAATATAATTATTTTTAAAATCTGGCAATCCCTCATCATAAAGTTGAATTAAAACGTTTACTAAGCAATCTCCAAAAGCATATGCGTAGACATAAAATGGGGTATGAATAAAATGTGGTATATAAGACCAAAAATATTTATATCCATCAGTTAATTCAATGTGTGGACCAAGACTTTCAGACTGAGTTTTCATCCAAAATTCGCAAATTTGATCAGATGATAATTCTCCATTCTTTCTTTCATTATGAACAAGCTTTTCAAATTCAAAAAATGAAATTTGTCTTACAACGGTATTAATCATGTCTTCAATTTTAGAAGCTAATAAATATTTTTTCGTCTCTGAACTACTCTCAGCAAGAAGAGTTCTAAAAGTCATCATTTCTCCAAAAACACTAGCGGTCTCGGCTAAGGTTAACGGTGTACTAGAGAGCAACAATCCTTGTTTAGATGACAGGTACTGATGACAACCATGACCTAGTTCATGAGCCAAAGTCATAACATCGCGTGTTTTTCCATGAAAGTTAGTAAGGATATATGGATGAATAGAAGGAATTGTAGATGCAGCAAAGGCACCTGGTGATTTTCCAGATTTTAATTCCGCATCAATCCAATTATTTTGAAAAAATAAAAGTACAATGTCTTTGAAACTCTGATCAAAATTACCATAAGATCTAAGAACTATATCTTTAGCTTCCTCCCATTGAATTTTTACATTTGGAGAGTTTGGATATGGGGCATTTCTATCCCAATAATTAAGTTTTGGTTGATTAAATAATTTTGATTTAATTTCATAATATCGGTGGGATATATTTTTGTAATTTGAAATAACGCTTTGGCTAAGTGCTTCGACTACTTCATCTTCAACGTTATTAGCTAGATTACGAGATTCAACAGGTGATTTATAATTTCTCCATTTATCATTGGTGATTTTGTCTTTCGCCAAGGTATTAGTTATAAAAGTAAATATCTTAGAGTTATTTTTGAAAACACTTTCAATACTTCCTGCAGCTTCTTTTCTAGTTTCTGCATCATGATCTGATAATAAATTTAAAGCATCCGAGCTGTTTAATTGTTTGTTTTTGATATCAAATTTTAGATCGTTAATTTGTTCTTCAAAAAATCTCACCCATGAAGAATTGGCAGTCAAATTTTTATCAAGAAAAATTTGTTCACTTTTTTCATCAAGTTGATGATCTTTATATCTTCGAATATTGATGAGCCAGTTTTTATAACGCCCAGATCCTAGAATTAATTTTTGAAACTTTTCTTCAGATAATGAATTTATCTCATTAGTAAAAAATATAAGGTTTGATGAAATTTCAGTAAGTTTTTCATTGATACCTTGATAAAATTGAACAACTTCTTCATCGTTCATATTAGTTGCATAAATAAGAAACGCGTAATTACCTAATTTATCACCTGTCTCGTTACCATTTTCATACTCCTCAATTACAGACTCAAAATTATCAGAATTTTTCTCGATATTTTCTTTGTACTGTTTATTAAATGACTCAGAGAATTTTCTAAAAGTGTCCAAATCAAAATTGATTTGCTCATCTTTAATATTGGAATAAAAATCATTTAAATTCCAGTTAGGTAAATTTTCACTCATAATTATTCTTATATATTATTTATCTTTAAATTTTTGTAATTGTTCTGGTGTAGCTTCTTTTTGAAATTTTTCTTTCCAATCTGAATAAGGCATACCGTATATAATCTTTCTAGTTTCTTCATAATCTAGATCATAGCCAGCTTCATTTGCATATTTTGCATACCATTTAGATAGACAATTTCGACAAAACCCACTTAGGTTCATCAAATCAATATTTTGAACATCAGTTCTTTTTTGTAAATGTTCAATTAGATGATCAAGGACTTTTGCCTTAATCAAAACTTCATTATCTTTATTTATTTTACTCATAGTAATTTACTAATATCATGTTATTAATTTTTATCTAAATGAATCAATTAAAATTAAGGAATAGACGAGCAAAAATTGTTGCCACTCTTGGCCCTGCTTGCGAAACTGAGAAGACTATTGAAGAGCTTTTTTTAGCTGGAGTTGATGTCTTTCGTTTAAATTTTAGTCATGGATCCCAAGAGGATCATTTCAAAAGTTAAAATAGTAAGAAAGTTAGAAAAAAGCATAATGATACTATTTGTATTTTGGCGACCTTCAAGGTCCAAAATTTCGAGTTGGTAAATTTACAAATGTCAAAGAACAGTTAAAAAAATCAAGAATTTACTTTTGATCAAAATAAAAAAGATGGTGACAGTAAAAGAGTTTATTTACCTCATAAAGAGATTTTTAAATCTATTTCTGTTGGCCAACGTCTGCTTGTCAATGATGGGAAAGTTCGGTTAAAAGTAAAATCTAAGTCCCCACCTCAATCAAATGTGTTGTTACTGATGGAGGGAAATTTCAAATAATAAGGGTTTGAATATTCCTGATACTAAACTTGATTTAAAAATTATTACTCCAAAGGATAAAAAAGATTTACAACTGGCCATTAAATTAGATGTTGATTGGATCGCTCTTTCTTTTATTCAAACAACTAAAGATTTACTAACTGCTAAAAAACTGATTCCATCCAAATTTAAAGTAATGGTCAAAGTTGAAAAACCATCTGCTATGGATGAAATTGAATCAATCACTGAAAATTGTGATGGAATAATGGTTGCTCGAGGAGATTTAGGTGTTGAAACAAATCCAGAGGACGTGCCTATCCATCAAAGAACTATGGTTGCTGCTTGTCGAAAGTTTGGACGACCATGTATTGTTGCAACTCAAATGTTAGAGAGCATGATTGACTCTCCAACTCCAACTCGTGCCGAAGCTTCTGATGTAGCTACAGCCGTTTTCCAAGGAGTGGATGCTGTCATGTTATCTGCCGAGTCTGCGGCTGGAAATTATCCCAAAGAGGCTGTGGAAATGATGGATAAAATTATTAAAAGAGTGGAAAGTGACTCAAAATATTTGGCTAATATACAGAATTATAATCTTGATCATACTAAAACTTCCACTGAAGCCATAGCAACAGCTGCTTTAGAGGTTGCGAGTATTGCTAGTTGTAATTGTATTGCTACGTTTTCTCAATCGGGAAGATCATTCTACGAGTTGCGCGAATGAGACCCAATGTTACTTTAATTGGTTTGACGACAAACACTAAAGTAGCTCGTCAAAATGCTTTAACATGGGGCACCTTCATGGATGTGGTAGATGAGATCTCCTCTTCCACTGAAATGGTTGATAGAGCTTGTAGGGTTGCTAAAAATCGAAAAATTTTAAAGAATGGGATAAAATTATTATTACTGCCGGTGTTCCATTCGGAAAAGTTGGGACAACGAATACTCTTCGTATAGCTAAAATTATTGCTGATAGTAAATTAACTTAACTTTGAACAAGCTAACTTAATACGTTGGCATGCGTCTTCTAAAATTGAGTCTGAGTAGCATAAGAAATCCTAAAAAACCATCAAGTCCAAATGCAGAGCCCTGCACCCAGCAACTCCAACTTCTTCAAGAAGATAATCCATAAAGTCGCCATCAGCTTCGATAATTTTACCAGACTCAGTTTTTTCCTAAAACTCCTTCAAGATGCAAAAACATAAAAGCACCCTCTGGTACTCGACAAGATAGACCCGGAGTTTCTTTAGGTGTTTAACAACAAGATCTCTTCTTCTTAAAAAGGACTCATTGTGAGATGTTATAAAACTTTGATCACCAGTTAGAGCCTCAACAGAAGCAGCCATTGAGATAGATGCAGTAGAGGATACATTTTGTGATTGAACTTTGTTCATTGCGTTGATGATATTTGTTGGGCCAGCTGCATAACCCACTCTCCAGCCTGTCATACAATAAGATTTCGATAACCATTCATAGTTAGAGTTCGATCGTAAAGAAACGGACAAACTTCAGCTATAGTATGAAAAGTGTTTCCATCATAGACAATCTTTTCATAGATATCATCTGATAAAACATAAACATGTTCATGTTTTTTAGAACTTCACCAGAGCCATTAACTCTTCTTTAGGTGTACATAGAGCCCGTTGGGTTACTAGGACTATTCAGCATTAGCCACTTAGTCTTTGAAGAAATATTTTTTCTAAATCTTCTGGTAAGAGCTTAAACCTGAACTTTCTCCACATTCAACAATTACTGGTTTCCACTATTCAACAAAACGATATCAGGATAACTAACCCAATAAGGGGCTGGGATAATTACTTCATCACCTGAATTAATTGTTGCTGAAAAGCGTTGTAGATAATATGTTTACCACCAACGCCAACGGTAATATTAGATAAGTCATATTCTAGATTATTGTCCTCTTTAAACTTTTTTGAATAGCTGACTGCAAGTCTGGAGTGCCTTTTCCAGGAACATATTTAGTAAAACCATCATTAATAGCTTTAATAGCAGCATTTTTTATATGATCAGGGGTGTCAAAGTCAGGCTCTCCTGCAGCTAGCACAATGATATCTCTGCCCGCTCGTTTTAGTTCTTGGGCCTTCATATTTGTTGCTATTGTTAAAGATGGCTTAATACTGTTAACTCTATTTGAAATCATTTTTTTTTAATTTAGATATCTATAAACTTATTTAAAAAAACTACAAGTATGCCTTTTAAGATAGTCAGTGAAAATAAACCCAAGGGGGACCAACCTCAAGCAATAGAAAAATTATTTAAGGGGCTTAAGGATAATAAAAGAAGTCAGGTGTTATTGGGAGTTACTGGTTCTGGAAAAACATTCACTATAGCCAATGTAATTGAAAAATATAATCGACCAACTCTAATTATGGCTCCAAATAAAACTCTGGCTGCCCAACTCTACGAAGAATTAAAAATTCTATTTCCTGAGAATGCAGTCGAATACTTTGTAAGTTATTATGACTATTATCAACCAGAAGCCTATGTGCCTCGTTCAGATACCTTTATTGAAAAAGAGTCATCAATAAATGAACAAATTGATAGATTTCGACATTCAGCAACACGCTCTCTTGTTGAGCGTGATGATGTAATAATTGTAGCAAGTGTATCTTGTATTTATGGCATTGGTGCAGTCGACTCATATTCCAAAATGACCTGGAAATAAAAAAGGACAAAATTTAAATTTAATGGAATTTCTTCGAGAGCTCGTCGATCTTCAATACAAAAGAAATAATATTGATTTTAGGAGAGGAATGTTTCGAGTCACTGGAGACCGGGTTGATGTTTTTCCTGCACACTTGGAAGATATTGCATGGAGAGTAAGTTTTTTTGGGGATGAAATTGAAGAGATAAAAGAGTTTGACCCACTTACTGGGGAATTTCTTCAGAATTTTGAAGAAGTAAAAATTTTTGCAAATAGTCACTATATTACTCCTAAGCCGAGATTAGAAAAAGCTATACAAGAAATAAAAAAAGATTTAAAGGATCGTTTGGAAGAGTTTGATAAGGAAAAAAAACTATTAGAACATCAGCGCCTTAGAGAGAGAACTAACTTTGATCTTGAAATGATCCAAGCTACTGGTACCTGTTCTGGTATTGAAAATTACTCAAGATATTTGAGTGGCAGATCATCTGGAGACGCACCTCCTACATTATATGAATTCATTCCAGAAAATTCTTTACTAATTATTGATGAGTCACATGTTACCGTACCTCAAATAAATGGAATGTACAAAGGTGACCGATCAAGAAAAAGTACACTATCAGAATATGGATTTAGATTACCCTCGTGCCTAGATAACAGGCCATTAAAATTTGAAGAATGGGATATGATGAGACCTCCAACAATTTTTTTATCTGCTACACCAGGACCTTGGGAATTAAATGAAGTTGATAATGAGTATGTCGAGCAAATTATTCGTCCTACAGGATTACTTGATCCTAATTGTGAAATTAGAACTACTGTCAATCAAGTAGAAGACCTTGTAGGTGAGATTCAAAAAACATTATCTCAAAATAATCGAGTACTTATTACTACTCTTACAAAAAGAAATGCTGAAGATCTAACTAATTATCTAAAAGAGCAAAATTTTAAAGCTGAATATATGCATTCTGATGTAGATACAATTGATCGAATAAAACTCATTCGTTCTCTTCGTATGGGAGAGATAGATATAATTATTGGGATCAATTTATTAAGAGAAGGATTGGATATTCCTGAGTGTGGTCTAGTAGCAATTCTTGATGCAGATAAAGAGGGATATCTGCGATCTAAAACAAGTCTCGTTCAAACTATTGGCAGAGCAGCAAGAAATGTAGAAGGTAAAGTGATTTTATATGCAGATATTAAAACAAAAAGTATTGAGGCAGCTTTGGAGGAAACAAACTATCGAAAATCAAAGCAACTTGAATATAACAAGGTTCATAATATTACCCCACAATCTGTCAAAAGAAATATTGGTGAAATAATTGAGAGTATATATGAAAAAGATAGTTATACTGTTAGTTTATCTAAAGATGAAGATTTGAGTCCAAGTAAATTTGAAAAACACATTCAAAAACTAGAAAAAAAGATGCTATCAGCAGCAGAAAATTTGGATTTTGAGAAGGCAGCCATGTTCCGAGATGAAATTAGAAAAATTAAAAAGGATCAAATGGGAATTAGGCAATGATACAAAGTTTTATTGGTTTAATTATAAGTTTAGTCATTCTCATTTGGTCTTGTGAATATGCAATTAAAAATTCTATTCTTGTCTCAAAAATATTTCAAATAAGAGAAATATTTGTAGGTATTTTTATAATCGCAATTGGAACTTCATTACCTGAATTTGCTGCTACTTTTCAAGCTCTTCAGATTGGTGCTGAAGGCATTGTAGCTGGAAATCTAGTAGGAAGTAACATAGCAAATATTCTTCTTGTTGGCGGAATTATGGTTTTTCCACTAATATCACTAAATATTGTAAAACAAGATCAAAGTACTGCAATTTTCTTTATAAGTTTTTCGATACTTTTCTTTTTTTTGATTTTCTTTAATTTTACTTTGGGGCTTAAGTTTAGTCTTTTGTTTATCCTACTTTTAATTCTATTTTTTTATTTTGAATTAAAAAAACCTTCTGAAGAAGATCCCATTTCAATAGAAAATAGTCAAAATTCAACAATTATAATTATCTCTAAAATTATTATTGCATTTATTGTTTTATTTTTCAGTTCTCGTTTTTTTATTACCTATGCCAAAAACTTAACTGAGTTATTAGGTGTTGCTGAGTCTACAATTGGTATTACTGTTGTTGCTTTTGGCACTTCTCTTCCTGAGGTAGTAGCTACTATTATCTCTATTATAAAAAAACAAAATAATTTAGCAGTGGGGAATATTTTAGGATCAAATATCGCTAATATTTTTGGGATTACACTCATAGCAATATTTATAAATGGTCAAATTAATTACTATGAACTTCTCTCATCGATTGACAAATGGCTATTCTTGTTGGTTTCAATAGTTTTTTTCATCATGATCATAAAAAAGATGGCTGGAAAATTATTATCGATAGGATTAATATTTGCTTACTTGGCTTACTTTACCTATTTATACATTTAGTAAATTCAACTAATGAAAAAAATAAAAATTATATCCTTAATAGTCTTTCTTTTAGTTCTACTTTTAGTGGCTCTTAGCTTTTTCAAACTACCTATCAACACCATTACCAGCGCAACTGTAATGGAGCAAACAAATAATACTGTCTCCCTTACATCCTCAGAAGAGCAGTCACTAATACTATTACCAAAACCTCAAATTGAGATGAAGGAGGCTAATTTTTCTATTCAAAATGACTTGCTTTCTGCTGACTTAATTACAAAAATGTGATGTTTTCTAGATCTTTGCTTGATAGCAACAATATTTCAATTTCTATTCCTAATGCCAGTATTGGAAACCTAAATATTAATGCACTTGAAAACGAAGTATTGCTCGAAGGGGAAATTGAAAATCTAGATCTTAATATTTCATCTAATGAAAATATTACTGAGATTTTTTCTGACACTTTTTCTTATAAAGAAGCTGAAGTTCAATTTGATGCTTTTATCGAAGATGAAGTTCTCAAGAAATTAAATTTTTCAATTCAGGAATTAGATGTTAATGAATTAGTACTTCTGCTTGATAAAAATTATCAAAAATTTTTTAAACAGATCAACCTAGATACAATAAATGTGAGTGGTGAATATACTCAAAATAACTTTTCCATTAATAATTTAGAGCTTAATTTTAATGAGAATTCTCAATTAAAGTTTTCAGGTTTGATTAATCTAGAAAATTTTCTTAATTCCAAACTTAATATAAAAGGATTCAACATCCCTTTTGAAGTATTTTCTCAGTTTTTGCAAAATATAAATTTTCTTAACTCTACAAAATTACCAAAAGGAAATTTAGATAATTTTGATATTGAGTATTCTGATTTGATTAAAATTAATTCTCTGAATTATATAACTGAAAATGGTAGTGAACTTGATTTACAAGGAAGTTTTAATTACATCGATTTCTCAGATACAAATTTTGACTTGAATTTAAACTCATCCTCATCAAATGATATATCTAATTTTTTTCAACTAATCTTTCCCAAATTAGACTCTAATCTAATTAGTTTTGACAAACTCTCTCTCTCTTCAAATATTGAAAATGAAAATATAAAAATTAAAGAATTAAACATCTCAAAAGATGAAACATTGATCAGCATTCTGGGTGATTTCAACTTAGATAATTTTTCAAATCGAGGACTACAAATTAAAATAAATAATTTTAAGGAATTTGATCTTATTCCTAACGCTGAAATTAAAGAAATACTCAATCAACTAAATATTTCTCATTTTACCATGGATGGGACAGTGATTGATGAAGAGATCATTATCAATTCCCTAGATGTTTTTGAAGAAGATGAATTAAAATTCTCTTTAAGTGGGGAAACTAACCTTTCCAATACTCAACAGACATTTTTAAATATCAATTTACAACAATTTGACTCAAATGATCTTAGCAAATTATTGAAATACACTGACCAAGATGATTATGCTAAATATCTTGATCTCTATTCATTTAATAACGTTGAGGGGAATTTAATAATTGATCTTGCTACTGGTAATTATGTTCTAGAAAATATTGAAATTACTCAAGATGAAAATATTTCCACATTATCAGGAAATATATTTGATGAAAAATTTTCAGGAAACCTCAGTTTGAAAAATTTGGACTTAGAAAATATGGAGAAATTTTTTCTTGAAAGTTCAAGATTGAAAGGCTTTTTAGATTTAAATTTGGATATATCTCAACCCATTGATTTAAAAAACATGATTGGAATTAGTGGAAAAATTAATGGTCAAGTTAAGATTAATGTCAAAGAAGAGGAAATAGCTTTGCTTTTATTCATGCAATCCCTCTCTCAAGATATTGAGGATTTCGAACAGATTAATCAACTCATTAATACTCTTTCTCAATCGTTTATTAATAATGATATTTCGATTGAAGGTGAAGTAACTAACTCGAATAATAAAGAATTAATTATCAAAGATTTAATTTTTACCTCATCTGATAATCAAGAACTAAAAGGAGAAATAGAATATTTTCATCCAAATTATAAAATTACAATATTTGATATTATAGAACAGGATGACTTTATCATAAAATTTGACAAAGGTTCATATTCTTACGAAAGAGTAATTCCTGATGGGACAGTTAGAAAACCATTAGAGGAGTTAATTCAAAAAAATATCAATAAACTGTTCGAGAATTTATTGCAGTGATTTTTCTACAAAATCAATAACATCTTTTTCAATATTAACTTTGTTTAATCTGTTTATCTCTTGTATGCCTGTTGGTGATGTAATATTAATTTCTGTCAAATAACCATCTATTACATCTATTCCAACAAAAAATAATTTTTTAGTTTTTAAAAAACTCTTAATAGTAGAGCATATTTGTTTTTCTCTTGGTGAGAGGGTCGTTTTAACAGCAGTTCCACCTGCATGGAAATTTGCTTTAATACTATTTTTTTTAGGAACTCTTAAGACTGCACCTTTCACTTGGCCATTCACAAGAATTATTCTTTTATCCCCTTTATTGAAATTTTTTAGAAACTTTTGAATAATTACGGGGTTATTTTGGAATTTTGAAATATATTTAGTTAAAAATTTCTTCATGTTTGATTGATTCATTTTAATTTTTTCAATGCCTATTCCCCCATTCCCATAAGCTGGTTTAAGTATGACCTCCGTATGTAATCTAATAAAAGCTAATATGGAGGGGATATGAGAAGAGATCAAAGTGGGTGGTGTTAATTCAGGAAAGTTCATCATTATGTGTTTTTCAGGAAAATTTCGAACTTCACTAGGATCATTAATCAAAACAGGTTTTTGAAGCTGACTAAGTAAATATGTATTAGAAATGTATTCCATATTGAATGGAGGATCTTGTCGGATAAAAATTGCATTAAATTTTTCAAGATTTGTATCTTTAGATTTTTTACTTTTATAAGTGAGTTTTCCACTCTTAGTTAAAGATAACTCTAAGTTGCTAGATTTAATTTGATTATATTTATTCAAAGATGCATATACCCAACTTGGAGAATTATAAAAACATCGAATACCCCTGGAAAGAGACTCCTTTATCAGCATATACGTAGAGTCTTCTTTAATATTAATTTTTGTAGGATCATCCATTTGAAATAAAAATTTTTTAATCATTTTAATAATAAGGCTTATTCAAAATACCAATAACATCTTTTGAAAGATTGTATTCATCAATTAAAACATCTGCGGGTGTTTTTTGATCTTCAATAATATTTTTCAATTTTTTAAGATGTATGCTTTCATCCTGACCTTCAGAATTGAGATAGCCTCTTCTTTGCAAACCGCTAGTTGAAACATCTAAAATCATTTTACCTAGTTCATGAAGAGCTTGATTATTGAAATAACATTGCAATCCATTCTTAGCCACGTCTTGGTAAAGTTGAAGTATATCTTCTTTACTCCACTCATTAGTTATTTCCCATAACTCATCTAAATTCTGCTCATCATATAATATACCTGTCCAAAATGCAGGTAAGGCGCATATCATCTCCCACTTTCCTGCATCAGCACCCCTTACCTCTAAGTAGGACTTAAGTCGAACCTCAGTAAAAATAGTAGAAAGGTGATTTATCCAATCACTAATTGTTAAATTATATTCTTTAATGTTTTTCTCTTTCGGTGTTTTGGTAACTAAGTCATGAAAAGAATATGAAGTTGTATCAATATGTTTGCCATTTATTTTTAAAAAATAATTTTTAACCTCTAGGGCAAAATCAACATATTTTTCAATGTTAAATGACTGATCCAAAAATTCCTTTTTAATACCACATCTCTCGCTGTCGGTGTCTTGCCAAGTATGAATTCTATTGCTCTTAATAAAATTATGCGAACCCTCTCTAAAAGGTGAATTGCAAAATAATGCCATTACTAAAGGTTGCAATCTATTAGCAAGGACAAATTTTTTGATTAAATCTTTTTCATCAAAGTAATCAAAATTTGCTTGAACAGTGCAAGTTCTGGTCATCATGTCGAGACCTCTAGAACCAACTTTAGGCATATACTCTTGCATGATACGGTACCGATCTTTAGGGATAAATTCTATATCTTCTCTTTTAGAAATAGGATCAAAGCCTAATCCGATAATGCAAAGGTTGTTTAATTTTGCATATTCTTGAAGTTCATGTAAATGTTCATATGTTTCAGTGCAGGTTTGGTGGACGTTTTTTAAAATTTTACCAGAAAGTTCTAGCTGACAACCAGGTTCTAAAGTAACACTAGCTCCATTTTTTGATAAAGATATTAATTGATTAAAAGCATTGTACTCGCCTTTTTGCCACCCCTTTTCAATTAAAAATTGAAAAAGGTTTTGAATACTAATTGAACCATCGAATTCTATTCTTTTTTTATCTTTGCAATGAAAAATAAATTTTTCATGCTCAGTTCCAATTCCCTTAGCTTCCGGGCTAGTGAAACTTGAATAAAAATAATTTATTAAATCTGATTTTTGTAACAATTAAAACACACTGTTCTTATGGAAATTACATTTTTTTATTTGATTAGAGTACTCTTTTGCTTGACGCTCAACTTTTTCTGCAACACCTAAAAGCCATTTTTTCTTATTATATGATTTTTTTTGAAAACCACCTTTCCCTTCATGGTATGCAAGATAATGATTGTAAACATCAGATTTTTCTAATTTCAATAAACGATAAGATCCATCAACATACCAGCCTATAAAATCACTAGCGTCAGCAAAGTTTTTTCGATCAGCATTATAGTTTCCGGTTGATTGTTTGTACTCTTCCCAAGTACCGTCGAGAGCCTGGCTATATCCGTAGGCACTAGAAGGTCGAAGACCGGGTATAAAACCTAATACTTTTTGTCTGGGTGGTCGAGCTGTTCTATTAAAGGAGGATTCTTGTTTAATAAAACTCAGCTGCAAACTTACCGGAACCCCCCATTTTTCCTTAGTTTTTTCAGCATATGATTTCCACTGAGGATTAGTCTTGAAAAATATCACACACATTGGATTGGTTAAAGTTTCTGTCGGTGACACATCCAGATAAAATGATCGCCAAAGCAAAAAAAAACTTTCTCATGAAAAGTATTTATTAAGATATTCAATCATAATATCTAATCCTTGAAGAGCGGCTCCTTGTGTTTTTAAAATTGAACCTGATGACCAAGCGTAAGTATCGAAGTGTATCCAAGGTGTTTTTTTATTTTCAATAAAATCCTCAATAAACAAAGCAGCTGTTATTGATCCTGCCATACCATCCAGAGAAGCATTACATAAATTTGCATATTGAGAGTTGAGTTTATTCTTATAAGGGTGGTAAAGGGGAAGTCTCCATGCGCGAATTTTTTTTTGATTTAAAGTATCAATTTTTTTTGCAACATCTTCATCATTACTAAAGTAAGCTGGAATATCTTCACCTAATGCCACCCTAGCTGCTCCTGTAAGAGTTGCAAAATCTATAATCAAAGATGGGTTATAAGTATTTGCTAACTCCATCGCGTCTGCTAAAAGCAACCTCCCCTCTGCATCTGTATGTGAAATTTCAACTTTTTTTCCGGTAGAGGAAGAATATATATCTCCTGGCCTCATTGAATTTCCAGATACTGAATTTTCAGCCATTGGAATAATCAGAATAATTTTTGATTTCTTCAATAAGCTGTTAGCCATCAGAAATAAAGAAATTGCGATTGCTGCACCACCCATATCCTTTTTCATATTTCGCATAGAGTTACCTGGTTTTATATTTACCCCACCCGTATCAAAGGTGACTCCTTTACCAATGATGACAATTGGTTTATCTTTTTTTGAAATTTTTTTATTAGAGATATGTAAAATTTCTGGTTTGATAGTTGAGGATTGACCAACAGCATATGTTAAGGGGAACTTTGATTTAATTTCAGCTTGGCTATAGTCTGTAAAAATAAATTTTTCAAAAAACTTATTTCTCTTAACTAAACTTAGGAAAGACTTTGGATTTAGTTCATTTGCTGGGGTATTTATTAAATTTCGAGATAAATTGGTAAATTCTAAATAATGATCGAGATATCTTAAAGTTTCTGGATTTTTGACATAAAGTAGATTTTTTGGAGATGATTTGTTGAATTTATATCCTCCCCAAGCCCATGCCTTTTGAATTTCTATTTCTTTAGAATCTGCAAATTTAATAAATAAATAATAATTTCCTTTATTTTTAGAGGAAAAATCAGCTACACCAGATAAGTTTTGATTTAATCCCTCTCCTATTAACACCTCTTTTAAACGGCCATCTGGATAGGGAATTTTTAAAATTTTGCTATTTTCGCCCTTGAAATTATTAGATAAACACCAATTTCTTATAAAAGTGGGTTGTTTTTCAAGCCACTTATCAAACTTATTTTGTGAAATGACAGTAACTTTAGTAGAACACTCAGTATTATCATTTGTAAACATTCGATATAAAAGGATATTAGAAAAAAATGACTAAACAACAAGCGGAAAAGAAAACAGTAAAATTTGAAACAGAAGTATCCAAACTTCTAGATATTGTTGCAAATTCTCTTTACACAGAAAAAGAGATTTTTTTAAGAGAATTAATTTCAAATGCATCAGATGCATGTGAAAAATTACGTTATGTTAGTCAAACTGATACCAATGTCAAAAAAACAGATAAGTTTGAGATTAGAATTCACGTAAACGAAAAAAATAAGACGATTACAATTCAAGATAATGGTATCGGCATGGATGAGAATGACATGCAAGCCAACCTTGGAACTATTGCAAAATCAGGGACTGAAGATTTTATTAAAAAATTAGGCGATAAAAAAGGTGACATTAATCAAATAGGTAAATTTGGTGTAGGTTTTTATTCATCGTTTATGGTTTCCGATCAAGTTGTAGTAAGATCGAAAAAATATGACTCCTCTTCTAGCTTCTTGTGGACATCTGATGGCAAAGGTACTTTTTCTATTGAGCCAACAGAATTTAATATGTCTGGAACAGAAATCACTCTATCTATCAAAAAAGATGAGGATGAGTTTTTAAGTAAATATAGAATTGAAGAAATAGTTAAAAAATATTCAGATTTTGTTCCATTTCCTATTTTTGTTACCTCTGAAGAAGATAAAAAAGAAAAAAAAGACAAAGAGGAAAAAGAGGAACAGGTAAATTCAGCAGAAGCTATATGGCTCAAAGATAAAACTAAAATTAAAGAAGACGAATATAAGTCATTTTTTAATCAAACATCGACCTATTATGATGAACCTTTACAAACAATTCATTTTAAAGCAGAAGGTGTTGTGAATTACACAGCTCTTTTATATCTTCCAAAATCTCAACCACAAGATCTCTACCATCCTGATAGAAAAAATAAATTAAAACTCTATGTGAATAAGGTATTTATCTCTGACAAACTAGACTCCCTGATTCCTGCATGGCTTCGTTTTATTCCAGGAGTAGTCGATACGGAGGATCTAAGTCTCAATATTTCAAGAGAGATATTACAAAATAATGCCGTGATAAATAAGATATCTACTGCTATCACGAAAAGAATACTCAAAGAACTATCCGAACTTAAGAAGAAAAAACCTGAAGAATTTTTAGCTTTTTGGAAAAACTTTGGCCCTGTTATCAAGGAGGGTTTGTATGAATTCAATGATTTTCATGATCAGATTTTTGATTTTTCAATTTTTCATTGTTCTGAAAAGGATGAAATGATCACCCTAGACCAATACATCAATGATTATGCGAATGATAAAAAGAAAATTTATTATATCTCAGGTGAAAATAAAGAAAACTTACTGAACAGCCCTCAAATGGAGCTATTCAAAAATAAAAAGATTAATGTTCTTTTGATTACTGATCCTGTGGATGAGTTCTGGATGCCTATGAAGATGAAATTCAAAGAATACGATTTTACATCTATTACAAAGGGAGAAGTAGATCTAGAGGACAGTAAAGATGATAAAAAAGAGAGCGAACAACCAAAAGAGAACAAAGATTTTATCTCCTATCTAAAAGATCATTTAAAAGACAAGGTTAAAGATGTGAAGGTATCTAAAAGATTAACAACTAGTGCTTCATGTTTAGTAGCTGATGAAAACGATATGGATATGCATTTAAAAAAACTAATGGCTGCAAATAACCAAACAATTTCAGATGAGAAAAGAATACTTGAAATCAATATAAACCACAGTCTTGTTTCAAAAGTCATGTCCTTAGATAAAAACTCAAAAGATAAATTTAGTGAAATTCTTTATGATCATGCAAAATTAATGGAGGGGGAAAACCTTGATGATCCTAAAAAATATACTAATCTTATCGCAGAATTAGTTTCCTTATGATGCAAGAAAAACAAGAACAGCAGATTGAAATTGTAGCTCCATCGACAGATAAAGTGATGTGTGATGGGGGAACTGGTGATTTAGGCCATCCCGCTGTTTATTTCAAAATAGATAAAAATAAGGAAGTTGTTTGCAATTATTGTAATAAAAAGTTTATCAAAAAAGATTAATCTTTTTTCTCTTTATTAACTTCTCTCACAAGAAAATCTCTCAAAGCTTCAATTTTTTTTGATCCTTTGAGTTCAGGCGGATAAGTAAAATAAATTACTGCTTTTGGTGTCTTAGCATCAGGAAGAATGGGAACTAAATTATTACTAGAGATTCTCATATATTCTGGAAGGGCTCCTATGCCAGCACCCCCTCCTATAGCACGCATTACTCCATACATATTTGAGATAAACATAGTTTTAACCTTTTTATTTTTTGGGATTAAATCCAATATACAATTAACATCTGGAATTGAGGGTTCTACATCATGACCAAAAGCAATAATTTTATGCTTATGTAATTCACTTACATCTTTAGGAATACCAAATTTTTCAATGTATTCGGGAGAAGAGTAAATTTTAAATTGAAATTTATATAAAGGAAATCTTATAAGGTCTACTTGCGTAGGTTCTCTTAATCTTAAGGCCACATCAGCCTCACCTTGAGACAAGTCTGTGTATTTATTTTCAATTCTAATTGAAACATCAATATCAGGATATGAATTAGTGAATTTGACTATTCTTGGAGCTAACCATGTAGTGCCGAATGCTACGTTGCAGCAATGGTAGAGGACCCGTTGGTTTTTCTTTTGACTCCGTAAGTTGAGCTTCAGTTAAAGCTATCTTTCCAAAAATATCATGAGCAGTTTTAAACAATATTTTGCCTTGCTCTGTTAATGTAAGCCCCCTTGCATGACGTTTAAATAAAGAAACTTTTAACTCTCGCTCTAAGGCACTAATTTGTCTGCTAATAGAAGAATGGCTAATATTCATCTTATGAGCAGCCTCTGAAATATTTAAATCCAGAGCAACATTGTGAAATATTTTTAGTTTATCCCAATCCATTTATGATATTTGCCTCTTTTAATTTACTTATACTATCGATTTTATTATTAAACAATGACCAGTCATCATTTTTATCTATAGCTTCCCATATTTTTTCGATTTCATTGTAATGTAAGGTTTCATAGGGAATTAGATTTAAATTATTTAAATTAATTTCATTAATAGGATCATGATTTTGAAAGATTTTCTCTAATTGATATTTTTGATATTTTTGAATTAAATCTTTTCGATTTTTAATTTTTGCTAACCCACCTCTTAAGTCATAGTAAACCTCTTCGAAAAGAATTCTTGGTCACTCAATATTTGATAAAAAGCATTAAGTATTTCATTGTTTTTAGCAGAATCTGAATTTGGTTTAATCATCAGTCTTTTAAAAAATAACCTCAATACCTCCTGATTGTAGAGATCTACAAATTTTTTTATTTCTTCTATCAAGATTTCTTTATTGACCATTAAGGTAAAAATTGAAGCTAATTGCTGAACATTCCAAAAATTGCATCAGCTTGTTTTGAAAAACGATAAAGTCCAAAGCGATCAAAATATGCCGCTGTTTTGTTTGGTTCATATTTTTCTAAAAACCTGTATGGACCATAGTCAAAGCTCTCACCCGTAATATTAATATTGTCAGTATTAAGAACCCATGGACAAAACCATAAACATTATAGGATGCAGCTAAGGTGGCACATCGCTGAACTACTTCAGAGAAAATTTTAATGGGTTGATTATTTTGATCATTGAGATTGAAGTAATATTTTTCCAATCATATTTGTTAATAATTTTATACTCTGAGTATCTTGGTGAAATGCATGATATTGAAAGGTTCCAATTCTCAAATGAGAATGAGAAACACGCACTAATACAGAAGAACGAGTGGGTGATGGTTCATCATTTCGACTTAAATGTTCTCCGGTTTCAATTAATGATAATGATTTAGAAGTATTAACACCTAGGGCATCTAAATAATTTGAACATAAAACCTCTCTGACACCTCCTTTTAAAGTTAATCTACCATCGCCGCTCCTTGAATAAGGTGTTACTCCACTTCCTTTGGTTCCCAAGTCATACAATTCATTATTTTTATAAAATTGAGCAATAGTAAAACCTCTTCCATCCCCAATATCTGGGTTATAAACTTGAAATTGATGACCGTGATATCGCATTGCGATATTTTTAATCTTTGGAAGTATGGGACTTTCGAATTTTCCAAAAAGATTAATCCATTGCTCATTATTTAGATTTGCAAATTCCTCAAAGTAAGGGTTTCGATATCTCGTAATAAGTTTTGGAAATTTTGCTGGACCCACTTCATCGTAAAACTTGTCGTTAAGAAAAGTATACGGTGAAATTAGTTTAAATTCGCTCAGATCACTCAAACAAGATCTTTTGGATCCATAAAAGGGATATCAAATAACTCTGCGACTGGCTTATAAGTTAGGTGGCCTTTAAAGGTATTGAGACCATTGAGGTGGTGGTTAGAGCTTTTTAGGAATTCAGACAGACCATTATTTGCAATAGATTCAATATAAGGAAGAGTAGCGGTATTTAAGGAAATCGTAGATGTCCTTGGTACGGCACCAGGCATATTAGCTACACAATAATGAATAACATCATCTACGATGTATGTTGGATTTTCATGTGTAGTGGCCCTACTCGTCTCAAAACAACCCCCTTGATCAATTGCAACATCCACTACCACAGACCCGGGTTTCATTAAGCCTAAATGTTTCTTTTGTAAAATTTTAGGAGCTTGAGAACCTGGTATCAGTACAGCTCCAATAACCAAATCAAATCTTGAAATAATTGTTTCCAAATTTATTTGGTCAATATTAAGTATTTCAGCTTTAGGAAATTCTTTCTTTAAAACTTCAATTCTTTTTTCTGATTTTTCTAAAATTGTAATTTTAGACTGCATACCATTAGCAATAAGAGCTGCATTATAACCAACAACACCACCTCCAATTATAAGAGTTTGAGCAGGATTACTATAGCTAGATCCACTTAATAGTATTCCTAACCCTCCTTGATTTTTTTCAAGACATCGAGCGCCAGCCTGAATAGATAATCTACCGGCCACCTCGCTCATCGGTGTCAGTAATGGAAGGCCTTGGGTATCGCTAGTGATAGTCTCATAAGCGATTGAAATACATTTACTATTGATCAATTCTTGAGTTAATTTTTGAGAAGAGGCAAGATGTAAGTAAGTAAAAAGAATTTGATTTGGCTGAAGCTGTTGTGTCTCAATAGTTTGAGGTTCTTTTACTTTTATAATTAATTCACAATTTGAAAATAAGTCCTGAGATTTCTCAATTATTTTTGCTCCAGCATTTAGATAGTCCTCATCAGTAAATCCAGATCCTAAACCTGCACTTTTTTCAACGTGAACTTCATGATTTTGTTGAGTTAATACTTGGGTGCTTTTGGGAGTTAGGCCAATTCTAAATTCATTATTTTTAATTTCTTTGGGTACGCCAATTAGCATATGAGAAATATATTTTTTTTTATGTAAAATGATATCAAGATTTATCTTGTGATTTCCACAAGTTAAGTAAGATATTTATATGCTAGGTTTAGACGTAGTAAAAAAGAGGATTAAAGAAGCCCCACAATCCTCAGGAGTTTATTTATTTAAAAATAAAAAAGATATCCCGATTTATATTGGAAAAGCTATCAATATTAAAAGAAGACTCTCTAATTATGGGAATTTACCCAAACTCCCTAGAAGACTTCAAAAGATGGTATCCCAAACTATCAATATTGACTTTGAATTAACTGAGTCTGAGAGGAATGCGCTCCTGTTAGAAGCAACTACTAATCAAAAAGTTTTCACCAAGATATAACATTAGACTAAAAGATGACAAAAGCTTTCCGTTAATCAAAATTACAAACGATCAATTTCCAAGATTAACTCGCTTTAGGAATGATTTTCGTAAAGATGATAGAGTATTTGGCCCTTTCACTTCTGCACTGAAGACTGACAAAGTTATTAAAATACTCCAGAAATCTTTCAAATTAAGAAGTTGCACAGACCTTGAATTTAAAAATAGAAAGCGACCCTGCTTACTCTTTGATCTTAAACAATGCACTGCACCATGTGTAAATAAAGTTTCAAAAAAAGAATATGACTCACAAGTAAATGACACGCTAAAATTTTTTCAAGGAAACCAAAAAGGAATTTTTAATAAACTTGAAAAACAAATGTTAGTTTTTAGTCAAAATCAAAATTATGAAAAAGCTGCTGAAATGAGGGATAGCCTCCAATCTTTAAACTACATAATAAGAGAAGAGATAAAAATTAGCAGTCAAGATACAAACTATGACTATGTTCATATTAACAACAAAGATTACCTCTCTATTTTTATTGGATTTGTAAGGTATGGTCGTTATTTAGGTGGGAACTTGATTTATTTTTCAGAAAAAATTGAAGAGGATTTAGATATCTCCTCTCTTTTAATACAGTTCTATATTAAAAGTTTTAGACCAAAGAAAATCATTCTATCAAAAAAAATCAATGGATATGACCAGCTCAAATCGATAATGAAAGAAAATTATCAAATTGAAATATTTTTAAAAAATAACTCATTACCAGGAATTAGACAAATTTCTAATCTCACTAAGAAAAAGAATGACAAAGAAGTATTACTTCAAAAACAAAAGTATAATACAAATAATGAAATCTTAGATTTGTTAAGAAATCGCTTCCAAATCAAAAATCCTATTGAAAGAATAGAAGCTTACGACAATAGCTTTTTTGGAAATAATTATGCAGTAGCTTCTTATGTAGTCTTTAATTCAGATGGTTTTAGCATAAAAGACTCAAGAACTTATAAATTTAAAGATTATGATTTAAAAAAATTTGGTGATGCAGATTTAATGAGAAAAGTTTTTGACTCGCGATTCTCTAAAGATGATAAAATCATACCAGACGTCATAATTATCGATGGCGGAATTCCCTACCTCAAAATCTGCATGGAAGCTCTCCAGAAACATGGGATTTCAGAGGATATTTTCCTATTAGGTGTCACTAAAGGTCATAAAAGAGATTTTCGCTTTGATCGGTACCATACTCTTCAGCAAAAAAATTTATCCTTAAAAGAGAATCCTCAAATAGAGGGCTTTATTCAAAAAATGCGAGATAAAGCGCATAATATATCTAAGAAAAATAGTTTAAAACGAATGTCTGATGCATGAAGACAAGTTTCCTTGATGACATCTCTGGTATTGGAAAAGTTAAAAAAATGAGAGTAATTAATTTTTTTGGGAATGTTCAAAATCTTAAGCAAGCTTCTAAAGAAGAATAAAGTCAAATAAAAGGTTTAAATTCAAAAAATATTCAGGATATATTAGATAAAATTAATGGCTAAAATCTATACTATACCTAATATCATTACATTTATCAGAATTTTTCTGATACCTATAATTCTATACCTACTTTTTTCAGAAAATCCTAACATCGTATTGATTGCAGGTTTGCTTTTTATTGTATCTTCTGTTTCAGATTATTTTGATGGATATTTAGCTAGAACTTTAAATCAGTCATCAAAACTAGGACTCTATTAGACCCAATTGCAGATAAGCTTTTAATAGCTTCAGTAATTGTTGTCTTGGTGGATACAGGTGTTATCTCAAATATACATGTTGTGCCTGCAATAATTATTTTACTCAGAGAAATTGCTATTTCGGGACTTAGAGAATTTTTAGCAAAATTAAATACAGATATGCCCGTTAGCAAACTGGCCAAATATAAAACAACTTTTCAAATGGTTAGTTTATCAATTTTGATTATTAGTCTTGGATTTGAATTAAATGATTTGCTTTGGAATATTGGTTTAATTACTTTATGGATTGCAGCTATAATTACCTTACTGTCTGGCTACAATTACATGGTTAAAGGTTTAAAACATATTTGAAAGTTACAATTAAGTATTTCTCTTGGGTAAGAGTGAAAATTCAAAAAAGCCATGAATTATTTGAATTTTCAGATGAAATGACATTTTCAAAACTCAAAAATGAATTAATTAATCAAAACTCTTTTTTTGATGAAATTTTTAAAGACAGCAGTATTAAATTTTTTCTTAATTTAAAAGAAATAACCAATGAAAATATTCTAATAAATGATGGGGATGAAATAGCCTTACTTCCTCCAGTAACAGGAGGATAATGATTAAAATCACAAAAGAAGATTTTAACCTTGAGGAAGAGTTCAAAAAGATTCACTCCAAAAAAAATGGTGCATATAGTTTTTTTTTAGGAACTGTAAGGCAGGATATAAATGATGATATTGATGGTATTTTTTTAGAGTGCTATGAGGACTTAGCTTACAGTCAATTAAATAAAATCAAAGAAGACTCTATCAAAAAATGGAATTTGTCTGACTGTACAATTATTCATCGAATTGGAGATCTTCGCATATCAGAGAAAATAGTATTAGTCATATCCTCTGCTCCTCATAGATCTGATTGTATTGAAGCGTGTGAATATATAATTGATACTTTAAAAGCGAATGTAGCTTTATGGAAGTTTCATATTAAAGGAAAAGAAAAGGAACCTGTTGATCAGAAAAAAAAAGATTTAGATAAGTATTTATCTTGGGGCCAAGTAATTAGCTAGACTCTTGATAATTAGGGTCAACTTCTTTCATGTATGAGTTTAAAATTTTACTTGTAATGTCTCCTACTTTAAAAGTTTGATCATTAATTTTTCCTACTGGTGTTACCTCAACAGCAGAACCGGTTAGGAATATCTCATCAGCATTTTTAATTTCATCAGGATAAATTTCTCTTTCAACTACTTTGATTCCCTGTTGTTTAGCTAGATCAATAACTGTTTGTCGAGTAATTCCATTTAAAAAACAATCAGGAATAGGAGTATGAATCTCTCCTCCTATTACAAAGAAAATATTTGCTCCTGTTGACTCTGCTACTCTTCCTTTGTAGTCCAGCATTAACGCATCTGTGTAACCATTTTTTTCTGCTTCATGTTTACTTAAGGTACAAATCATATAAAGTCCGGCAGCCTTGGCATCCGTCGGTATTGTATCTGGTGCAGGTCTTTTCCAAATTGCGGACTGTAAAGAAATGCCTTTTAGACGATCCTCTTTAGAAAAATAGCTAGGCCACTCCCAAGTAGCAATAGCCACATTAATTTTGTTTTTTTGAGCAGATACAGCCATCATTTCACTGCCCCTCCAAACAACAGGACGAATATAACCATATTTTATATTCATTTTTCTAATTGTTTCTTCTTGAGCTTTATTTAATTCCTCTTTAGTGAAAGGTATATTTATTCCCATTCTTTCAGCAGAGTGGAATAATCGATCAGTATGTTGTTCCAGTTTATAGATTTTCTCACCATAAACTCTGACCCCCTCAAATACACAACTGGCATAATGAAGGCCATGATTTAAAACATGAGTAGTTGCATTTTGCCATTCAACGAACTCGCCGTTATACCAAATGAAACCAATTCTTTTATCAAAAGGGATAATTTCCATAATTCGCAATAATGTAATATTATTTATTTCATTGCACAATATAATTATGAATTAGAGATATGAATTTAAACTTTGCCGATACACTCTACTTTAAAAAAGAAAATATCTTAGAGATTATCTTAGGACTTCATCGATCTTATAAGTACTTACAAAGAGAAATTCAGACTTGTTGTGAGCTCAATAATTTAACTTTTAATGAATTACTTGTCCTTTTAGAAATAAAAAAAGGATTTAAGAAGAAAATTGAAATAGCTAATAAGGTTTATTTAAAAAAACAAAATCTCAACCTTATTATCAAAGATTTACAATCTAAGAAAATAATACTAAATGATAACAAGCTAATTATTATTACTCCATTAGGATTAGATTTGTTAGAGAAAACAACAAATCGTATAAATGAAAAAGTAATTAAAATATTTCAAAAAACTGATCCTAAAAATATGGCAGGATTTATCAATATAATTGAGTCATTGTAATGAATGATCAACATATTTTACTTGTAGAAGATGATGAGAGTCTACAAAAACTAATTGAGAAATTACTTAAAAATAATAATTACATTGTTTCCAAGGCAAACAATATTGATGAAGCAAAAAAATTAGTAAAACTTTTTATTTTTGATCTAATTATACTTGATGTGATGTTACCGATAGTACAGGATTGGAATTTTACAAACACTCAATTAAAGACAGAGTCAACACTCCTGTTATTTTTCTTTCTGCTTTAAGTGATGTTGATGACAGAATAAGTGGATTAGAATTAGGAGCCGATGATTATATTGGCAAACCCTTTGACTCACGTGAATTGATATTAAAAATTAAAAAGAATATCTCAAAAACAGTCTTTAGATGTTGTCAATTTAGGGGAAAATACTGAATTTGATTTAAAAAAAGAACAATTACTTCACAAAGGTGTGAAAGTAAATTTATCAAGCAATGAAGTAAAAATATTAAAACTTTTAATTAATAATTCTCACCAATACTTAACACGAGACTTATTAAATACGGAGTTGGATTTAGATTTTTTATCTAGAAGTGGAGATATGCAAATTTCAAGGCTTCGATTAAAACTAAAAAAAGAATGTAATTTAGAAGATTTAATAAGATCAGTGCATGGGAAAGGTTATAAAATTTTTCTTTAATGTTTAAATGGAATAATTTCTCAGGTAGTCTATTGGTGAGATCTGTTTATCTCATCACCTTACCAATAGTTCTAGTTCAAATAGTTGGAATAGTCATATTTTTTGAACTTCACTGGGATCTCGTTCTAAAAAGAAGTGCTCAATCAATTGCTAATGAAATTAAAATTTTAGAACTTAATAAAAATAATGAAGAAATTGATAAATTTGCCAATACCCTACAAATAATAAAAACTGATCAATTTCAAATAAATGATTTAAAACCTATATCTAATTGGATATTTAAAAAGAGAATAAATCAGAGTTTAAGTTCTGTTCCTGGAGAATTTATAGCTAATCAAAATGATAATTTTTTTTGTTTTTTATAATACCCTCAATAAAAATTATTTTTACCTTGTACCCAAAAAAAGAGTTGAAAATACGACTGTTGCTGGATTTTTTTTATGGACAATAGGAATTAGCTTTATTCTGTCCTTAATCTCTTATTTTTTTATCAAAAAACAAATTCAACCACTTAAAAGATTAGGAATTATTACTAAAAGTTTTGGTAGAGGAATTGATACCCCTAATTTAAAACCTACTGGCTCATCAGAGGTAAGAGGTTTAATAAGTGATTTTAATAATATGCAAAATAATATTAATAGTACTTTTGAAAATCAAAGAAATATGCTTGCTGGAATAAGTCACGATTTGAAAACTCCTTTAACAAGAATTAATCTTATGATTGAAGAAATTAATAATGAAGAAATAAAGGGTTCTATTTCTAAAAATATCTCTGAGATGAATATCATGCTTAATCACTACTTAGATTTTATAAAAAATGAAAAAAATGAAAATTTAGATGAAACAATTGCTGATAGTTTAATTCAAGAAATTACAAATAATTATCAAAATATTTCTATTTTGCGAAATGACTCAAAAAAAGTTTTAATTAGAAAAAATCAAGTAAAAAGGGCGCTAATTAATATTTTAGATAATGCGAATAAATTTGCAGAAAATATTTATCTTAATTCAACAATTCAAAATAATAGTTGGTTAATTAGTATTGAGGATGATGGACCTGGTACTAGCTTAACTGAAGAACAACTAGTCAGACCATTTGTTAAAGGCTCTGAACAACTCAATCAAGGTACGGGACTAGGATTATCAATTGTTCAAAAATTAATTAAGCTAAACAATGGAGAATTGAAGTTTGGTAAATCTACTTATGGCGGCTTAAAAGTAATTATTTCTTTTGAAATCTAATAGCTAAAAGAGCTTTCCACCATTATTTACTTTTTTTGTAGGCATTACTAAAATAGGATTATTTTCTTCATCTGGAAACCCTAGAACCAATACTTCGGAAATCATTTTTCCAATTTGTTTTGGTGGAAAATTAGTGACTGCAGCAACTTGTTTTCCAATTAGTTCTTCTGGCTTATAATATTTAGTAAGCTGAGCTGATGTTTTTTTATGACCTAAAACCTCACCAAAATCAATTATAAGAATAATACTAGGCTTAATTGACTTATCATTAAATCTAGCTTCAATTACAGTCCCTACTCTGATTTCTACTTTTTCAAAATCGCTATATTCAATCATTGGATTTTGATAAAGGATTTTATTTTATTAATACCCTCAAAAGAATTTCCAATTGCCGCCATAGTTTTATCCATATTTTCATCATCCTCGATCCAAATATTAAAGGCGTAAATATAAATCAAATAAGAAGTTCCTAAACTAATCGGTGATTTTAGAAAGCCACTAAAATATTTATGAATATATTTATTTAATGTTAAGAGAAGCTTAGGGTTTTTTTGTGATTCTAAATAAATTCTAATAACGATCTTTTTAAAATCAGATAAAATATCAAGTCTATTAACAATACCCTCAAAAATTCTATCTTGTGAATTGAGCTTTAAGGAGGGGGTTTCTATTTGAGTTTCTAAATATTTTTCAAAATCATCTATGAAACTCTCAAGATTTTCATAATCAGACTTAAAAGTTTTTAATTTTTTTGAAAAATTGCCAAGATGGGCAAAATTATTAAGATTTTTTAAATTTGATTTATTTAGAGACTTGTTTTTCAATGCTAATTTCCTTAGCACGTTTATAAGCCCTATGAAGAGTGGTGTACATAATTTTTTTTAAATTTTGAGATTTAAGAAAATGAACACCAGCTTGAGTAGTGCCTTTTTTACTAGCGATGGATTGAACAAATTTTTCTAACTTCAGGGAACTATCATTAATTGAAATTACATTTTTAAAAAGATGAATAACATCCCTTTCATTTACTTTTGAATTAGGAGAAATATTCTTACTAGCGGCTACAAATGCATTAACCAAGAATGCGATAAAAGCTGGTCCACTACCATATAATGCAGTAGCTATATTAATTTCATCTTCTTTTGAGCTAATATGATAAGTTCCAAATGATTTAAGTATTTTATAAAAAGTACTATTAATTAATTTTTTATTTTTTGCATAAACATAGGTATGAGATGCATTTTGTTTTGCCATAACATTAGGCATAATTCTTATTATATTTTTTGAATTTATAATTTGCTGAATTCTATTTATAGTTACTCCTGCCATACAGGAAACAATTATTGTTTTGGGATCTATATATTTATTAAACTCGTGTTCCCTTTTGATTAAATAAATTTGGCCTTACAAGCAAAAAAACATATTTGTAAGGAGGATTTAATTTTTTTATTATCTTCTTTCTATTTAATGAATAGATCCGACTTTTAGAATTAATTGAGTCAATCTTAAAATTTTTTAAAAAAGAATTTGAAGCTAAAGATTTTGCAAGATGTCCGTAGCCGACAAAAAGAATTTTGGGCTTAAGCGTGACCGACAATTTTTTGATTTATTAAATTATGAGATTGTTGAACAATCTTATCGCTTTTTAGTAGAACTGATACAAGATGGTTAAACTCTGATAATATATTTTCGAGGTATAGCCTAATATCCTCAGAAGAGGCATAGCCTGATATTGGCAAACTATGCTTATAAACTATTTTATTATTGGTATTTTGTTTCAGGGTCCCGATTACTAAGTTATTATTAATCTTGTTAATGTGATGAGTTAAAAAGCTATACTCATAATTATCAATGCTAAAAGAAGTAATAAGTACTTTTAAATCCTTAATCCATTGAAAATCCATAATCACTTTTTGTTCGTGAATTTCAGTCAATAATGATATTTCGCCAGGTTGAGAAGAAGATCCCTCCTGTTTTACATTAAATATATCCTCTAAGTGAGAAATAGGGCTAGAATCAATGCTTTTTTTTGACATACACCATATATATCACAAATAAACACCTATAACACACTAGATATAGTATAAAGTTGTTAGTAAAATACTTACTTTAATTTTCGAATATTTGAGATGTGAGGTTTAAGTCTTTTAAAATCTGATCTTAAAGATTTAGCTAATTCGAGAAAATCCAGTCCTCTATATATAACTTTGGATAAATACAAATAAAGTTTGTCTTTGTTGGAGACGTAAGTTGTATTATTAATTTTTAAAGTGTTTGAATATCCTGAATTTTTATCCCCGGTAGCTTTTGAATTTTTTGGCTTAGCCATTCGTTGGTACAGTCTTTCTTATATATTGGGTTTTATTTATTTTTATGTATTTGCAGTATCTCATCTTAATGATTTTAACTTAGATAAAAAGAAATTAGATGATTTATTTTTTTATTTATTTTTATCAGTAATTATTGGTGGAAGATTAGGCTATGTTATCTTTTATAATTTTTCATTTTATTCATCTAACCCCCTAGATATATTAAAAGTATGGGAAGGTGGTATGTCGTTTCATGGGGCTCTATTTGGAATTATATTGACCACAATTATATTCACCAAAATTTATTCCATTAAATTATTTCTTATTGCTGATTTATTAAGTATTACTGCACCCTTAGGAATTTTTTTAGGAAGATTATCTAATTTTATAAATCAAGAACTCATTGGCAGAAAAACTGATTTTTTTATAAGTATTCGATATTCAGGTGAAGAATTTTATAGACATTTATCTCAAATTTATGAGGCAGTATTCGAAGGTCTTATTCCTTTTATTATTTTATTTTGTATTTTTAAATTATTTAAAAAAATTCCAAAAGGTTTAATAACAAGTATTTTTTTAATTAATTATTCGATTGTAAGATTTTTAATTGAATACTTAAGGGAACCTGATATTCAAATTGGAATAAAATATAATCTTTTTACTCAAGGTCAGATTTTAAGCATTCCAATTTTATTCATTGGTTTGATAATTTTATATAAATGTCTGTACAACAAAAAATAGATTTGGCTATAAGGGCCTCCGGAAGTATAAGCATCCAAGATTTTGTTGAGATATCTAACTTCTCAAAAAAAGATGGGTTTTATAATTCTGAAGAAATACAAAAAATTGGAAACAAAGGACATTTTATTACATCACCAGAAATATCATCTTTATTTGGTATATGTCTAACTAATCAATTTTTATCTGTATTTCCTGATATAAAAAAAGTTCATTTAATTGAATTTGGACCAGGTAACGGATATTTGACTCTTGATATATTAAATTACTTGAAATCAAAAAAGATAGAAGTTCAAAAAATTTCGATATTAGAGAAAAGTGATTACTTCATCAAAGAGATAAAGAAAAAGATACCCTCAGCTGAAGTTTTTGATGATTTAAACAATATTAAAATTAATCCAAATATTACTACGTTTTTTTATTCTAATGAATTCTTCGATGCTTTTGGATCAAAACAATACATTCATCAAAATAAAAAGTTTAATGAAATAAAAATAACAAAAATTAATAATGAGTATAAATTAGTATATGAAGAAAATTTAATTTCTGCACACTTAAAAAATAGATATTCAAATTATGAATTTGAAGATAAAGATATACTAGAACATTCAGTCTTAATTGATAATCTCTTAATACAATTAAAAGAAAAATTAAAAAAAAATTTTTTTTTTAGCACAACTGATTATGGGTACTTAAAACTTCCTAGAAAAAGTACACTTCGACTAATATCAAATCATAAGAAGGTTAATTTATTTGAAGAATTCGAAAATATTGACTATTCATTTGGAGTTAATTTCGAATATTTAAAAGATAATTTTAAGACTTTTAAGCCTAAAGTCATTTCTCAAAAAGAACTATTTAAAAATTATTTAAATGAAAATACTTATTCTGAAAATAAAGATCAGGTCGATAAAACTATAGATATGCTTGGTGGCTCTCACTTTGAAAATATGGGTGATCAATTCCTAAATATTTCATTTTATTCAGTATGAAAAAATTTATTCGCTATAAATTTTTTTCCAAAAATCATGGTTCATCAAAAGGAATATATAAATCTTTAAATTGCGGTCTTAAATCGTTTGATAATAAAAAAAATGTTAAACAAAATTTAAATTTAGCTAAGAGATTTTTGTTTAAAAAAGATAAGAATTTAATAATTCCAGATCAATATCATTCAAATAAATGCTTGGTCGCAAAAGCAAATAATCCTTATCCTAAATGTGACGCCCTTGTAACCTCAGATAATTCATTAATATTAGGAATTACATGCAGATTGTCTACCAATTATTTTTATGATCAAAAAATCATGTAATTGGAATGCACATGCTGGATGGAAGGATTAGTAAAGGGTGTGATTACAAAATACTTTAAATAAAATGATAAATTTAGGTGCCAGAAAAAGTCTATAAAATCAATTATTGGGCCTTGTATTAGGAGAGATCATATGAGGTAAATAAGATTTTGTAAAAATTAAAAACCGAATATCAAAAATTTGCAGTTAGGCGAATGCAAAAATATACTTCGACTTGCCAAAATTGGCTAAATATATCCTATTAAATTCAAATATATCTGAGGTGCATGATACAAAAAAAAATACTTTCTTAGACAAGAATTACTTCAGCTTTCGTGAAAGTAAGAAAAAAAAGCTAAAAGACTACGGAAGAAATATAAATTTAATTTCTATAATTTAGGTTTTGATTGAGATTTTAATTAATATATAAACATACCCATCTATGAAGATAATTTCTGGTAATAGCAACCTAGAATTAGCCCAAGAAATCGCCAATTATACAAAAAATTCTTTAGCAGAAACAACAATGACCAGATTCTCTGATAAAGAGATATTTGTGGAAATTGGAGAGAACGTCAGAGGTGAAGATGTTTTTCTAATTCAATCTACTTCATTTCCTGCAAATGATAATTTAATGGAACTCTTAGTGGCTATAGATGCGTTGAAAAGAGGTTCTGCTGCAGAATTACCAGCTGTGCTTCCATACTTTGGTTATGCACGACAAGATCGCAAAACTGGCCCTAGAACACCGATATCTGCAAAACTTGTTGCAAACCTAATTACCACAGCTGGTGCAAATAGAGTTTTGACTATGGATTTACATGCTGGTCAAATACAAGGATTTTTTGATATCCCTCTTGATAACTTATATGCCTCCAATCTTTTTATTGCTGATATCAAAGAAAAGAAAAGAGAAGATAACTTAGTATTTGTATCTCCTGACGTTGGGGGGGTCTTAAGAGCTAGATCCTTTGCTAAAAAATTAAATGCAGATTTGGCAATTATAGATAAAAGAAGAGATGCACCAGGGGTTTCAAATGCTATGAATGTTATTGGCTCAGTGGAAAATAAAAAATGTATTATCGTGGATGATTTAGTTGACTCAGGTGGTACTATCTGTAATGCAGCTAAGGCGCTTTTAGATAATGGTGCAACTAGTGTTTATGGGTACTGTTCTCATGGAGTCTATTCAGGTAAAGCTTTAGATAATATTAATAACTCTGTATTAGAGGAAATGGTTTGTACTAACTCTATAAAGCCTAATTTTGATGTGCCAAAATCTATGAGATACCTATCTGTGGCACCTCTGTTTGGTGAGGCAATTATGCGTATCAATACTGAAACTTCTATCTCTTCTCTATTTGATTAATTAATTAATTTATTGTATAAACTCAGCCTATGAAAATTAGTGGAAATATACCCGGAAAAGAAAGAAAAAAAGGCAATACGAATCCATATTTAAAGGATGGTTTAATCCCATCGATAATTTATGGAGGAACTGCAGATCCTCTTATGGTTGCCGTTGATAGAATTCAATTAAAAAAACGTTTTGAAGAAGGTGGATTTTATTCAAAAATCTTTGAAGTAGACTTAGGTGAAAAGAAAGAGCCTGTTGTTGTTAAAAGTATTCAAAGACATAAAGTAAAAAATCATCCTATCCATGTAGACTTTCAAAGAGTAGACGATAAAACAAGAATCGTCATCTCTGTACCTGTAGAGTTTGTTGATCAAGAAACTTCTCCTGGATTGAAGCAAGGCGGTGTCTTAAACGTTGTTCGAAGAGAAATTGAGCTTAGTTGTTTAGCTAGTAACATTCCTGAAAAATTTGTCATATCTCTTGAAGGTAAAGAAATAGGTGATGATATCAGACTGAGCTCTGTTACTTTAGGCGAAGGTATGAAACCAACAATTTTAGGAAGAGACTTCATGTTAGCTACAATTCAAGCTCCTAAAGTTGAAAAAGAACCTCAAACTACTGAAGAAGAAGCAGGTGCAGAATCAGAAGCAGAGGCATCATCTGAAGAAAAGAAAGAAGAAAAGAAAGAAGAAAAAGCAGCAGAATAATATAATCTGTTTTTATGCTTACTCTTTTCTGCTTAGGTAATCCAACTTTAAAACATAAATTCAATAGACATAACGCAGGTTTATTGCTTGGAGAGTTTCTTATCGAGAAAATGGATCTAGGCATAAAAAAATTTAAAAATTACAAACTTTCTAGCTCTTTTTTGTTGGATGGTGTTCAGTGCCAAATAGCTTTATCAGAAAATTATATGAACGAGTCTGGTCTTGGAGTTTTAAGTCTTAAAACTACAAAATTAAAAAAAAGTGATGAACTCTTTGTTTTATATGATGAACTTGATCTAAGTTTAGGAGAGGTAAAAATTAAGTTTGCAGGTGGTAATGCAGGACATAATGGCCTAAGGAGTATTTCAAGTAAAATTGGTGAAAATTATTGGAAATTAAGAATTGGAATTGGACATCCTGGGCACAAAGATATGGTAACCAAACATGTTCTAGGAAATTTTAAAGAAAATGAAAAAAAAGATTTATTTTCACTTTTTGAAATCGTACATCTTAATCTCTCTCAGATATTTGTTTCTAAGCATTTATCAAATTTGGGCATTTAAATCATGAAATGTGGAATTATTGGCCTTCCCAATGTGGGGAAGTCAACTCTTTTTAACGCTTTATGTGAAAATGAACAAGCTCTAGCTGCAAACTATCCTTTTGCTACAATAGATCCAAATAGCTCATTAGTTCGAGTTCCTGATGATAGACTTAAAAATTATCAGCTATTTGCAATCCTCAAAAAATAATTCCTGCAGCTTTTGAAATAGTTGATATAGCAGGACTTGTTAAAGGGGCATCTAAAGGTGAGGGTTTAGGAAATGCTTTTTTATCTCACATAAGATCTGTGAATGCCTTGTTTCATATTGTTCGGTGTTTTGAGGACTCTGATATCCAACACGTGGAGAATAGAATAGATCCTCTTGAAGATATAAAAATCATAAATGCAGAATTGGCACTATCTGACTTAGATATATTAGAAAAGAACTTTCAGAAACAAAAAAAGATTCAAAAGACTGATGATGAAAAGAAAAAGGTAATAATTTTAGAAAAAGCTATAGATCTAATCTCAAATGAAAAACAACTCTTAGGTAATCTTGAAAAAGAAGAAATTGAATATCTAAACACTTTTCAATTAATCTCAATTAAACCAGTAGTATTTGTTTGCAATGTAGATGAAGACTCAGCGGTTAATGGAAATGAATTCACGAAACAAATTAATGAATATGCAAAGAAAAATAACTCTGAAGTTTTATTAGTAAGTGCAAAAATAGAGTCTGAAATCTCGCAAATTTCAGATGAAAATGAAAAGAAAGAATTTTTGGAAAGTCTTGGCCTGATTGAGACTGGACTTAAAAGGGTAATAAGAAAAGGATATGAAATTTTAAACTACATTAATTTTTTTACAGCTGGTGAGAAGGAATTAAGAGCTTGGACAATTGTCAAAGGAAGTCTAGCGCCCACCGCTGCTGGAACTATTCATAGTGATATGGAAAAAGGATTTATAAGAGCGGAAACAATTTCTTATAATGATTATATTGAATTTAATGGTGAAGCTGGTTCCAAAGAAAAAGGTAAGCTTCGCCTTGAAGGAAAAGAATATGTTGTGCAAGACGGAGATGTCATGCACTTTCTATTTAATGTTTAAATAAATTTTATTTGATATCGCGCCAGATCTGCTGCTTTGAAATATAAGCTAAAACTAAAAGTACAAATAAAAATAAAATAACTTTTAATCCTATTCTCTTTCTGTCCTCTAAACTTGGTTCTGCAGCCCAAGCTAGAAATGTTGTCACATCGGTAGCCATTTGATCCATGGTTGCTTCAGTTCCATCATCATAATCGACTATTCCTTCAGATAGAGGTGAAGGCATAGCAATTAGGTTTCCATCCATGTATTTATTATAATATTGTCCCTCGGGAACTTCTTTGTCAGCGGGCGCTTCAACATAGCCAAGTAATAATGCCTTTAAGTAATCTGCACCCTTAGGTCTAGCTTTTACAATTAAAGATAAATCTGGGGGGTACGCACCATTATTTGCAGCTCTTGCAGCTTGAACATTTGGATAAGGATTAGCAAACCTATCAGAGGGAATTGCTTCTCTTTCAAACATCTCTCCCTCATCATTTGGTCCATCAGGAATTAAATACTCTGCGGCTATTGCTTTAATATGAGCTTCGCTAAAACCTAAATCTGCTAAGTTTCTGTATGCAATAAGATCCATAGAATGACATCCTGCACAAACTTCTCGATAAACTTTTAAACCCCTCTGGGCCGATGCACGGTCATATGTCCCAAAGAAACCTTTCCAAGACCAATCATATTTTGGAATGTCTATCTTTGATCCAGCTGCAAATGTGTTCAAACTAAGCAAAGAGAGAGCTAATATAAATAGACCTCTCATAGCTACGCTTTCTTACTTTGAAGATAGTTGGTAATACTTAGAGGTTGTCTCGGTGTTTCTAAGAATCCAACCAGTGGAGCTAAAACAAAAATAAATAAGAACCAATATGCTGTACCGATCCTAGAAATTAATACATATATACCTTCGGCAGGTTTGCCACCCATATACATAAGCACAAGAAAGTTTATTGCAAATAATAAAACACATATTCTCCAAACTGGTCTGAATAAACAAGATCTAACTTTTGATGTATCAAGCCAAGGCAATAATCCCAAAGCAGCGATTGAACCAAACATTGCTAAAACACCGCCTAATTTATCAGGGATGGCTCTTAAGATTGCATAGAAAGGTAAAAAATACCACTCTGGAACAATATGGGCAGGCGTTACCATAGGATTGGCTCTAATGTAATTGTCAGAATGACCTAAAATATTTGGATAATAAAATAATACAAATGCAAGAATAATAAAAAAGAAGATTGTTGCATTTAAGTCTTTAATAGTGACATAGGGGTGAAAACTTACAGTCTCGTCCCAACTTTGAGGTTCTGATCCTGTTGGATTATTAGATCCAGTCATATGCAATGTAATTACATGGAAAACAACTAAACCAACTATGGCAAAAGCAAGCAACCAATGTAATACGTAAAATCTATTTATGGTAGAGTCACCAACATTAAAATCACCTAATAATAATTTCAAAATAGCATCTCCCACAAAAGGAATTGCGGAGAATAAATTAGTAATTACGGTAGCTCCCCAATATGACATTTGCCCCCAAGGAAGTGTGTAACCTAAGAATGCAGTGCCCATCATAAGAACAAACATTGTAAGGCCAAATAAATAAACTAACTCTCTTGGAGCCTTATAAGATCCAAAATAAAGAGCTCTGAAAATATGAATGAATGTAGCGATAAAAAAGAAAGAAACTAAATTAGCGTGTAAATATCTAATTAACCAACCAAAGTTAACGTCTCTCATAATTCTCTCAACGGAGTCAAAAGCCTCATCAGCTGAAGGTTTGTAATGAAAGCCTAAAAATATCCCTGTTAGGATTAATCCAATTAGACAAAACATAGCTATTCCACCAAAAGACCAGAAGTAATTTAATGATTTTGGAACTGGGAACTTTAAATATTCTGCTTCCATCATTCTGACTAAAGGTAGTCTTGAATCTATCCATCCTTTGAAACCTGTGTAAGGTGAGTTAAGTGTTTTTTTATATCCTTGAGGATCGTTTGAACTCATAATTTTTTATCCAATCTTTATTCTACTTTCATTAAGGAATACATATGGAGGCACTGGGAGGTTTTTTGGTGCAGGACCTTTTCTTATTCTTCCAGAAGTATCATAATGAGAACCATGACAAGGACAAAACCATCCACCATATTCGCCTTTGATGTCAGATGTTTTTTGACCTAAAGGGACACATCCCAAATGAGTACATACACCTAAAACAACCAGCCACTTATCGTTTTGTACACGATCAGCATCGTCTTCAATATCGATTAAGTCATTTAAATCAGTATTCTTTGCTTCAGTAATTTCCTTTTGGGTTCTATGTTTGATAAAAACTGGTTTTCCTCTCCAGATAACAGTCAAACTTTGACCTTCTTTTAGAGGAGAAAGGTCAATTTCAGTTGATGCAAGTGCAAGGGTATCTTTACCTGGATTCATGCTTGTGATGAAAGGAATAGCTAAACTTGCCGCCCCCACCCCTCCAAGAGTCATGGTAGCTAGTTTGATAAAATCTCTTCTAGGTGTTTTATTTTCTGACATATTTTAAGTTAAATGTTATCTAGATTTTATTGGTAAGATATAGCATAAGTAGTAGTCATCATGACGCATAAATTCTCAGTTTGCCTTTATCAACCAGATATGCCTCAAAATTTAGGTGTGATCATTAGAACAGCTGCATGTTTAGAATTTCCACTTCATATTATTAAACCATTATCTTTTTCAATGACCGACAAAAGATTCAAAGGGGCGGTTATGGATTATATTGATCATTGCACGCTTCATCACCACAACTCGTGGGATGATTTTAAAGATTTTAGTGAGTCTTCAAATTGCCGTGTGATTTTAGCTACAACCAAAACTCAAAATAGTATTTATGAATATAAATTTAAAGAAAAAGACATAATTTTATTTGGCAAAGAAACAGCTGGTGTTCCCGACTTTGTACATAATCAAATAATTGAAAAAATTACCATTCCTATGAACTCAAAAACAAGATCTTTAAATCTAGCAACTTCTGTTGCAATTGTGACCTCAACTATAATTAACTCAATTTAAATAAATTGCAGAAAATCTTTTAACTCTTGATGTTTTTTTAAGAAATTAAGTGAATTTAATGAAAAGGGCATGTCTTTAATTTTTTTAAGTTCTTGAGATATTTTTTTTTCTTTTACAAAATCAAAAATATTTTTTGATAACAAAAGAATAGCATCTATATCTTCATTTCTAGTTTTAGTATTTTTAAAAAGAGATAAAAATCGTATATACCTAAGAGCCCTTAAATAATCTTGTTGGATTTGATCAATAGGATTAAAAATAAAACGTAAGTGATTTTCATAAAAATCTTTTACGCCAGAATAAAAATCAAATACCTCTCCCTCAAGATTGATATAAACGCTATTAAATGTGAAGTCTCTCCTTTCTGAGTCTTCTTTTAGAGTTTGAGCTGGGGCTACTTTAGAGTGTCTTCCTGTAGATTTCACATCCTTTCGGAAAGAATTAATTTGGTATTCGAAGTTACCAATTGAAATCGCTAAACTCCTATAGCTTGGAAAGAATTTAACATCATATTGAAAGTTTAGCTCTTCAATTACATCATCTTCTATATTTGGTACGACTATATCAATATCAGTATTAGTATATTCTTTTGATAAAATTGACCTAGTAGCACCTCCGACAAAAAGATATTTTGATCTGAAACTTTTAAAATTTTAATAATTTCATTTAATTCAGCATAATCTATTAAATCATCGACTTGTTTTTTGTAATTCATTGATTTTCTATTTCCAATAATTCAAGCCATCTATCTTCTTTTTCTTCTAACAACAATTGAAGGGCTCCAATTTTCTCAGAAGTTTCTATAAATTTGTCTTGATCTTCATTGAACAAATTAGGATTTGATAATATTTTGTCCAAAGCTTTCAAATCTTCTTTAATTTGATCAATTTCTTTAGGGAGATTATCCAATTCAAATTTTAATTTAAAAGTAATTTTTTTTTTATTAGAGATATTTGATTTTTTTGAGGGCTCCTCAGATTTATCATCATTCTGTGAAGCTTTTGGCAATCCAATTAACTCATCTTTATGTGCAAGAAAATCATTGTACCCCCCATTAAAAATTAAAACTTCTCCATTGCCTTTAAAATATAGAATTTTATTAACTAGCTTATCTAAAAAGTCTCGATTATGTGATACTACGATAAGGGTGCCGTTATATTCTGAGAGCATAGATTCCACCAAATCAAGTGTATCAGTATCCAGATCATTAGTTGGTTCATCAAGAATTAAGCCACTTTTAGGATTTGCCAAAACTTTAGACAGCAATAATCTGTTTTTCATTCCTCCTGAAAGACTACCTACGGGATCATTTGCCTTAGACGGATCAAAGTGAAAATCTTTAAGATAACTACAAACGTGTCGTTCTTTTTGATTAGCTTTAAGATAGTCACCTCCTGAGGGTACTAATATTTTTTTAATAGGTTTTGAGTCTTTTAAGTCATTTCGTAATTGATCAAAATATGAAAATTCCAACTCTTTTCTAATTTTAAGCGATCCTTCCTTTAAGGCCACTTCTCCTAAAAGAATTTTTAAAAAAGTAGATTTTCCAGATCCATTTGAACCAAGCAAACCAATACGATCTTTTTTATTAATTTTAAGATTAAAATTTTTAAGTAAATTTTGTTCTGAATGATAATAGAAAGAGGCATTGTGAAATTCAGCAACGTGCCTAAAGTTCTTTGTTTCGTCTTTTACTAGTTTAATTTCAATTTTTTTAGTAGCTTTTTTAAATGCGCTAATATCTTGGTCTAAATTTTGTTGTAGCTCTCTTGCTTGCTCTAGTCGTCTTGTATTTCTTTTTACTCTAGCTTTCACGCCTTTGTTGGCCCAATTAACTTCTATGTTGACAAATTGCTTTCTATTTTGCAATTCTCGCTCTTCTTGAGCTAATAATGCCTTAGACCAGCTCTCAAAGTCAGCATAGCCATGATTATTTATTTTAATTTTTGACCTATCTATCCAGAAAATCTTATTAGTGAAATTTTTTAAAAATTGTCGATCGTGGCTAACACATAAAATAGCACAATCTAATCGTTTTAAATAATTTTCTAACCAAATAATTGTATCTAAATCTAGATGGTTAGTTGGTTCATCAAGTAATAAAATATCAGATTTATTTATTAAAGTTTTTATTAAACCTACTCTTCTTTTTTGCCCACCTGATAAATTTTTAATTAAAGAATTTTTATCTAAGCCAAGATAATTGCAAAAAATATCAATTTGAAAATCCTCATTTTTATCAAGAAGTATTGATGAGATCTCTTTCTCTATAGATTGACCTTCATCAATGAAAAAAAAATTTTGATTAAAGTAACTTATTTTTAAATTATCAATTTTCCAAATTTCACCATTATCAATTTCATGGTTTTCTGTAAGAACATTCATTAAAGTAGATTTACCAGCACCATTTTTTCCAACTAAAGCTATGAAATCTTTTCTATGAATAATTAAGTCTAATTCTTTAAATACTTCTTTTTTATGATAACTAACAATTACTTCCTTAAGTGATAGAAGAAGTTGATTACTCATGGGAACATAATTTAAAAATGGCTGGGGCGGTAGGATTCGAACCTACGCATGCCGATACCAAAAACCGGTGCCTTACCGCTTGGCTACGCCCCATCAAGATTTTATGAACTTATCCGAAATAATATGATTTTTCAATTCTAACCAATGGGAATTTTTGTTTAATTAATTGAATCATTGATCTTTCTGAGCTGATTTTATCAAAATTAAAGAAAATACTAGAACCACTGCCACTCATACCAAAAAAAGAAAATTTTTTCTTTTCAGACAATAGTAGTGAGTAAATATCAAAAAACTCAGAGTTTATTGCAAGAGAGGACCCTAGTAGGTCATTTCTAAAAGGGTTTTTTGTTATTTTTTTATTTATAAAATTTTTTCGAAAATATAAAAATATTGAAGCTGTTAAATTCTTTGTTCTTGGAAAAATTAAATAAATTTTTCTCCACCTAGGTTTATTTTTATTTAGTGTTTTATAACTTTTAATTCCATCAATGATTTTTGGTGTTTGATTGTAAAATAGTAATACATCTGATCCCAATTCAGGAGCATCATCAAAAAAATTTTTAGGATTTATTTCATGGAATTTATAAAGAAATTTTAATATAGAGGCAGCATTTGATGATCCACCACCTATGCCATATCCTACTGGTATTTGCTTTTTAACAAGAATATTAAATTTTGATTTTTTTTGATACTTTTTGTCAAAATATTTAATTGTTTTTTTTACTAAGTCATTTTTTATAATTATTTTTTTTTTCTATTTTTATCTCTATAAACTACCTTTAAATCATTTGATTGATTAATTTCTATTACATCATGAAGTTTGATAATAGCTACCTGAGATGAAAGTTTATGTTTCTTTAATTCCTTATCGAAATTAATAACTTTTAAATTTAAATTAATTTTTGCAGGTGAAATTAATTTATGAGTTTTCATTTCTTTCTTTAATTTCATCTATTTTGAAATAATCTTTATGAAATAATAAAATTTTATTATCTAAAAACTTTGACTCTTTGTACCGACCCAACTTAAGATATATTTGCGATAGATGATCAATTATTTCTGGCTCTGATGGTTCCAATCGATATGCGTCGGATATCCATTTTTCAGCAAGCTTCAAATCATCTTTTTTGAAATATAACCAACCAAGGCTATCAATGATAGCACCGTCCTCGTAATTAGAGTCTTCTACGGCTTTAATTAACATTTTTTCAGCTTTATCTAAATTTCTATTATTATCGACCCATAGATAAGCCAAATAATTGAGAATATAGGGATAAGAATTATCAGAAATATCTAAACTTTTTTGGATAATTTTTTCTGAAGATTTGATTTTTCCGTTTCTCTCCAAAAGTATGCCATATTTAAAAAGATGAAGTGGATCTTCTGAGGAGTTAATTGAGTCAAAACAACAGTTTTCAATAAATTCTAATGCTTCTGTATTTAAATTATGACTGTACATTTCAATTGCAACAAGTAAGGCAAGCTCAATAGTTTGCCAATCACCCAAAAAGTTTATTTGTTTAAAGAAATTTTTTAATTGATTTATTTCTATATCAAATTCGGTAGCGGTTTTTAGGTATAAATAATTCTTAAAAAAAGAAAATTTAGTATTTGTAAAAGTAAAATCTTCTATTGCTTTTAAACTTTCATTATTTGGATTTAACTCCGCTAGAAAAGAAATTAACTGGTATTCATAATAAGATTTATTTTTAAGATCATTATTTGACAAGTAAGCCATTAGGGCTAAAGATTGTTTATACTGTCTTGAGTAGTAATAATAAATACTAGTCTGATATGCTTGTAAAAAAATTAAATCTTTAAAATTATTAATTTGAAAATCTTGATCTAACTTTATTGTCATATTATTCAAAGAGGTATCATTTACTGTCAATTCTTCTAATGGAAATTCAAATTCAAATGAGGTAAATATTTTATTTATTAAATTTAATTCTTTTGAATTAAATAATCTCAAAAGTTGTTCATCATTTGCGATCTTTACATATAAATCACTTATGACTTGGATTTCATTGTTTAAAAAACCTAAATATAATTCATTTAATAAGGATATATTCTTAAATCTTTGATCAATTACAATGTTTTGTTTTTGAACATCTTCCTTTAAACAGTATTTCATCCAAAAATTGATACTTTTTGCCAAAGTCTCTTCGAAAATATAGTAGGCACTATCGATTTCCAGAAGGGAGCAATCATCATTCTTTAGCCTTTCTAACTTATCAATAAGCTGCAAAGTAAAATTTTCATTTAAGTCAGAAAAATTAAATTTTTCACCAGTGATAATTTGATTCATGTGCAAGCTTGATGGATCTGCATAATCTTCAAATTGTGGAAGCTTTTTCCAAGACAAAAAATCATTGTTATAGTCAGCATAAAGTGTGCCTAGTAGTTGATTATTATAATCATTACTGATTTGTGACGCATTCAAATGTACATTTATTAAGAAAAAGCATATAAAATTCGCAGTATATCTAACAAATTTAGTCATGGATCATAAACAGTATCAAAAAAAAATTCTTTTGGAATTGATGAAATTAGAAGAATTTAATGAATATTTTGAGCCCGTTGAAAAAATAGGTACGCCTATGCAAAAAAATGCAACTGTAAAAAAAGATATTAGTCTTTCAAGACCGGATACGTACAGCAAGATTGAAGACATTGAGTCTAATCTTTACGCAAATTATAATATTAGAACTTCTTTTATAGAGGGAGATCATCACTCTAAAATTATGTTTTTTTATGGAAAATGCGGTGTGGGTGATAAAAAAATTTTAGATGGTGAGCCAGGTAAACTTTTTGATAAGATGCTAAATTCTATTAATTTATCAAGAGAGAATATAGCCTTAGCATCTTATATTCCTAGAGGGTATGAGAGTTATTATGATAATGAAAAGTTTCTGAATGAAATACAATTATTCAATTATAGAATTATTGAATTAATAAATCCTCGTTATTTAATAATTATGTCTAATTATTGTATAAAAATGCTGCTTGCTACTGATTTATCCTCAATGTCTTTAAGGGGAAAGTGGTTTGATTTTAATACTCCTAATGACACAAACCCAAAAAAAACTAGAGTACTATACGAACCAACTCTTCTTGTGAATAATCCTGATTTAAAAAAAGATGCTTGGGAAGATCTTAAAGAAATTAAAAGTAAACTTGGTGGATAAAATGAAGATTATTTTAACACTGATTCTAACTTTTTTTATTCAACAGCTACATGCACTTTCAACTAAAGACATTCAACTTTATAAAACCATTTTTAATGATTATAGAAATGGTGATTTTAAAAAAGGCGATAAAAGTATAGCTCAATTAGAGGACCAAATATTAATGGGGCATGTCCAAGCTCTAAAATTACTTCATCCAACTAAACACAGATCTAGCTTTTTAGAATTAAGAGATTGGCTAGATAAGCATAATGATCAATATGAAGCAAAAAGAATTTATAAATTAGGAGTTAAAAGGAAACCTTCAGGTGCCAAAAATCCAAAAAAAAATATCTATCCAGAATTAAATGAAATATTTTTGAAAGATACTGAGACTCCCAAGAAAATAAGCAATTTAAGAAATATATTTACTTCTAAAAATTATTCTAAAAAAGTTAGTATTTACAATACTGTAAGATCCAGGGTTGGTAGAGGATGGCCAACTGGCGCCCTAGAATATCTTTCGCATCATGAGAAATATTTTAATGATAAAGAAAAATCATTTTTATTATCAAAAATAGCCAATGGGTATTACTTGGCAAATTTGGATGATAAAGCAATCAATGTTCTCAATGACCCTTCCTTTATTAGTGAGCCTTATTCAGAGGGACTTTGGATCAAAGGTTTAGCCTTTTATCGCAAAGGAGATTTTCAAACTGCATCAAGACAATTTTTGATTTTATCTAAAATCACAAGTAGTAAGTGGCTAAGTAATGCCGGGGCCTATTGGTCTTTCTTATCCTCTACTAAAGATGCTAATGATAACATTACCTTTCAAGCTTCATTGGACGCATTAAATACCGCTTGTGAACCAAGTTTTAATATTTATTCAATTCTTTCTTGTCGTATCTTAGATAAACCAATTAAGGATAATGTGTTCGATGATATTGAAATGAAAAAAGATCTTGGATTTTTTTTAGACACTGATTTCGGTAGAAGAATTCAGGCTTTAGTAGAAATTGGCGAACTTCCAGTTGCAGAACTTGAACTCAACCGACTTCAAGGAAGATCTAATGATCGTTTTAAGAGAGTGATCTTGGGATTTGCTATCAAAAACGATTTAAGCTCAATGCAGATTAAAACAGCTAAATACTTGTTTGAAGATAAAGCACCCATACAATTCCTTTACCCAACACCTAAGTGGATTAAAGATTTTGAATTTAATAACATAGACCCCACAATCGCTTTGAGCATGATAAGACAAGAGTCTCAGTTTAGTGCTTTTGCAAAAAGTGGTAAGAGCGCATATGGATTAATGCAAATACTTCCCTCAACTGCAAGGATGGTGAACAAAGAACATAATTTTAAATCAAATCCGAGGATATTATTTGACCCTAAAATTAATGTTGAAACAGGAACAAAATACATTGAGAGTTTATTAGAAATTGGGTACATCGAAGGTGATCTTTTAAAGGCACTTATATCTTATAATGCTGGTCCAGGTAATTTATCTAAATGGATGAAAAAAAACTAATTTCAATAATGATAGTTTTCTTTTAATAGAGTCCATACCATCACGTGAAACGAGGATTTTTGTTGAGCGCGTTCTAACAAACCTTGTGATTTATGAATTAATTAATCATAATTCATTTAATTATGCAGATGAATTGATTGAGTCGAATACAATAATTATTAAAAATGATTAATGAGAGCATACCTTTTAAGCAAATAAATATATCTGTAATAACTATTTCAGATACAAGAAATAAGGATACTGATAAATCTGGCGCTTATTTAATAAAAGCTATTAAAGAAAAAAAACATAGCTGTGAGGATTATGAAATAATCAGCGATGATCCTAATAACATTATAAAAACAATTAAGGAAAAATCGCTCAATAAAAATATAGATGTAATAATTACAACGGGAGGAACTGGGCTAACTGGAAGAGATAACACTGTTCACAGCGTAAAAAGTATTGCCGAAATCGAAATACCTGGCTTTGGAGAACTTTTCAGACAACTGAGCTACCAGAAAATTGGCACCTCAACTATTCAATCTTTGGCATCTGCATTTTTGGTGAACAAAAAATATGTCTTTTGTCTCCCAGGTTCAGTTTCAGCCGTCAGAGATGCTTGGAATGACATTCTATTTTATCAATTAGATATCAGACATAAGCCCTGTAATTTTATTGAATTAATTCCTAGACTTGATGAGTGATCATATCGTTGGGATTGATGAGGTAGGAAGGGGCTCTTTGGTTGGGAGCGCAGTTGTGTGTGCATTTCGATCTGATGATAAATTTTTTCAATCCCTGCCTTTTGAAGTGATTGACTCTAAAAAAATTTCCCAAAAAAAAAGAGAGATGATTTATGATTTTTTTACTTCCAATAAATCATTAAATTTTTCTTATAAAATAGTGATAGCAAAAAAAAAGGAAATTGAACAAAAAAATATTCATAAGGCTATTTTGGACTCCATGGCTAAGGCTGCTGTTGGAATATCAAAAATGTCTGATCGAATAATTATTGATGGTAAATTTTTACCAGAAGAACTTATACGCTTTAAAGCAGAAACATTAGTTAAAGCTGATATAAAAATTAAACAGGTATCGGCTGCATCTATAATTGCGAAAGTTTATCGAGATAAAATTTTAAAAAAATTACATCTAAAAGAGGCCTTCTATGGATGGAATAAGAATGCAGGATACGGGACCAAAAATCATCTTGATGCTATTACAAGCATAGGTATAAGTAAATTTCATAGAAAAACTTATCAACCAATAAGTAAACTTATTACTAAGTTATCTACTTAGTTATCAACAGGCTGAATCACAACTACTATCCTTGAATCCATTAAATAATTAAGATTCTTATTGTGATAGCTTTAAATAAAATTCATTTAGGTGACTGTTTAAAAAATTTTCCAAAAATTCCGAACAATTCCATAGATTTAGTTTTCTTAGACCCTCCTTATAATCTTCAACTGAATAAAGAATTAACAAGACCAAATCATTCAATAGTCAAGGGAGTGGATCAAGAATGGGATAAATTTGATAACTTTTATTCTTATGACCAGTTCTCAAAAGAATACCTGAGCGAATGTAAAAGAGTATTAAAAGATGATGGAAGTTTATGGATAATAGGCTCCTATCATAATATTTTTAGAATTGGAAAAATTCTTCAAGATTTAAATTTTTGGATTTTAAATGATGTGATCTGGGAAAAATCTAACCCACTTCCTAATTTTAGAGCTACTCGCTTAACAAACGCTCATGAGACTCTTATATGGTGCTCTAAAAATCCCAAGGCTAAATATCAATTTAATTATCACACCCTAAAAACAAGCAATGAAGATAAACAAGAAAGAAGCGTTTGGAATTTTCCAATTTGCTCAGGTAAAGAGAGGTTAAAAAATAAAGAAAATCAAACCGCTCACCCAACACAAAAGCCCCTTGCTTTGATGAAAAAAGTTATTTTGCAGTCCTCAGTGAAAGGAGATCTGTTATTAGAACCTTTTGCAGGCACGGCTAGTTTTTGTGCTGCTGCAAAATACCTTGGTAGAAATTTTATAGGATTTGAGCAAGATAAAAATTATCACAAACTAGCTAATAAAAGATTGAAATCAATAGAGCCTCTAAAAGAAGAATTAATTGAAATAAGTGATATGGATAAACCTCAAAAGAAAATCCCTTTTGGCACTTTAATAAATTCTGGTTTCTTAGAACCCGGATCTAATCTTTATAATAAAAATAAAAGCTGCAAAGCCAAAATTCTACCAGATGGAAGCTTAACTTTTGGAAGTGATAGAGGGTCTATTCATAAAATAGCTGCTAAGATAAACAATACCTCGACTTTTAATGGATGGGACTATTGGCATTACGAAGACTCTAAGAAAGAATTAATTTCAATTAATGAAATTAGAAAAAAAATCAGAAATTAATTTAAGATTTTTTTAAATAAAGTAGGAATAGGAATTTTACTAATCTCACTTTTTTTAATCCATATAATATCCGGATTGTTATCAAATTCTTTAGACAAAATTTCGAACACATTTATTTTAAATCTGTAATTAGTAATTGAATATTTGAAGCTAAACTTCAAAATCTTTTTATCTTTTTTATATTTACTTAATAATTCTTTATCTAAACTAGATGGCAAATGTATGAAATTTTTATAAAATTGAAATTTGGGATTTTTGACAAAACAAATTTTATTTTTGGTTTCAATTAAATAAAAATTAATATTTTTAGATAAAATTTTCTTTTTTTTTAGAGGGATAAATTTTTTAAAAGCAGACTTACAATAACTTTGAAATATACACTCCTGGCATTGGGGGTAATTCTTTTTACAAATTGATGAGCTATAGTCCATCATAGACTCTGCAAATTTTCTAAAATTTCTTTTTTTAAGAGTAATCTTATTCAAAATTTCTGATACTTGCTGATCAGTGAGGCTTTCCTTAATCAATCTAGAAATTAATCTCTTAACATTAACATCTATTGGAAACGCTCGTTTATTGTATCCAATCGCAACTATAGCATTAGCTGTATACTCCCCTATTCCTGGTAAATTCAATAATTCATTTTTATCCTCAGGTAAAATTCCTTTAAAATTTTTATTAATAATTGATACAGATTTATAGAAATTGATTGCTCTATTGTAATATCCAAGTCCGGACCAACATTTAAGAAAATCATCAATTTTTTTAGACTTGAATGATTTAAAATCAGGAAATTCTTTTAAAATTGTGGGGAGTTTGTTTTGAACAGTTGAAACTGTAGTTTGTTGAAGCATCACTTCAGTCAGATAAGTTAAATATATCTTTCTATTTTCTCTCCAATACAAGTTTCTTTGATTTTGTTTAAACCAAGATAAGATAGTTTCATAAAACTGATTATCATGAAGAAGATTGCTAAATTGAATGATGTTGCTTTTCATTTAATAAACAAAGTAAATAAAAAAAAATTAAAGATAAATACTCTTCTTATAAAGAATTGGGAAAAAATATTTGGAGAGAATCACAATAAAGTTAAAATCAAAAAAATTACTTTTTTGGGCAAAGATAACTTACTTAATTTTGAATTTTCTATTGATTCTAGCATTTCCTTTGAATTACACACACAAATGGAAATTATCAAATTAAAATGTGAGGAGCTTGTAGGTCAAAAAGTAAATAAAATCCTTTTCTTTCATGATCTCATAGAAAATTTTAATGAAGATGAATTTAGCGACAAAACAGATAAGGAATTGCAATTAAAAGATGTTAATTATCAAAATTTTAATGATATAAAAGATGAAAAGGTAAGAGAAATTTTTATAAATATAAGAAAAAAAATTGATAGCGATGCTTAAACTCATTCTAATACCTTTCTTCTCAATATTAAGTGCCTTCACATATGCCAAAGATTACGAATATCAGCAGTTTTTATCCGATAACGAAATCTCTCCTTTAATTAAATCTGATGCTGATCAGACAGTGGACGTAATTGAATTTTCATCTTTTAGCTGTTCTCATTGTGCGGCTTTTCACAATGAAACATTAAAAGAAATTAGAGAGAGTGATATCTATAAAAATATTAATTATTACATAGTTGATTATCCTCTCAACCAAGCAGCTTTTTATGCATCAATAATTGCAAATTGTAATGCTGACATACGACCCTCCTACACTGACTCCGTTTATGAAAATTATGATATCTGGACTAAATCAGCAACAGGTGAAGAAATTATTGAACTTCTTAATAACTATGGATTACAGCTAGGATTGGAAGATGAGCAATTACAGTCTTGTTTAAAAGATGAAAGTTTACAAAATAATCTTCTCTCCTTACAAGTCTCGGCTCAGAGCAATTTTGGAGTTGAAAGCACACCGACATTTATAATTGATGGTGAAAAAATACAGGGTAATCGACCTGCTTCTGAGTTTATAAAAGTAATCAAAAAGAAACTAAAAAATAAATAATTTGTTATCCCTAGATAAATTATCAATTAAAGGTTTTAAATCTTTTGTTGAACCGACAGAATTTGAAATCAAAACTGGTCTTACTGGTATTGTAGGCCCAAATGGTTGTGGTAAATCAAATATTGTCGAGGCAATTCGATTTGGACTTGGTGAAGTATCAGCAAAACAATTACGTGGTAAAGAAATAGATGATCTCATTTTTAATGGAACTGATAATAGACCTTCATGGAATTTGGCTGAAGTAGGACTCTTTGTAAATATTGATGGCTCAGATTTAGAAAATAAATTTGAGTCTAAGTCTTTAGAAATAGCACGTAAGATTTGGAGGGGAGAAGGAACTAACTCATATATTAATGGTAAAGAAGTAAGATTAAAAGATATCCAATTACTTTTTGCTGATGCATCAACTTCTGCAAGATCGACCTCAATAGTGAGCCAAGGTAGGATTGGGGCTATTACACAAGCAAAACCAGAAGATAGAAAAATGGTCCTAGAAGAAGCAGCTGGAATTTTAGGTTTACAATCTCGAAGACATGACTCTGAGCTCCGTTTAAAAGCTGCCACAAATAATCTTCTACGTGTTGAAGATGTAATTAAAACATATGAAGAACAGCTTGCTGTTTTAAAAAAACAATCAAAAGAAGCTGAACGATTTAGAAATATTTCAACGCTTATCAAAAATGCTGAGGCTTCAGTTTTTTTCGTCAAAAGAAATCAAATTCAGACCATTCTTCAAAAATTAGAGAGCGAAAAAAATGAAATAAAAATTAAATTAGCTGATTTTCAAGGGGATGTATCTTCTCAAGATCAAGCCTTTGAGGATTTAAAAGTAAAAATTCCACCAATGCGTGAGAAGTCGTACTCTCTTAATAGTGAATTAGATAGGCTTAATATGACAGTTGAAAACTTAAAACAAGAAGAATTGCGTTTTGAAGAGCACAAAACTAACCTTGAACACCGCGTAAAACAATTACAACAGGACTTAGAGGTAGAAAATAAACAAAACAATGACACTAAGGCAAAAATTCAAGAAATAACTAATGAAATTAATGATTTAAGTTCTAAGGATTTTGATAGCAATCCTGAAAAAACCATAGGTCAATCAGATAGAAGTCTGTTGAATAATATATCTTTTGAAAAAGAGTATGAAAATTCAGTAGCAGCCATATTTGGTAAAGAATTATTAGCATCGCTTGACAAAGATGAGGTTTTTTACTGGTCTGAAAATACAGTTGAAGAAGTTAAAAGTTCATTCAATTTTCCCTGTATAGTGGCTTCAGAAATTATTAAAGCTCCTGACAGGATATCAAATAAACTTAAAAATGTTGCAATTATTGAAGATTTGTCAAAAGGTTATGAATTTCATAAAAACTTAAAACCAGGGCAGGCAATTGTAGACAAAGAAGGAAACTTATGGAGATGGGACGGTTTATTCGTGTCCAGCTCTTATGAAGCAAATATTTCTTCAATTTTATCAGAGTTAAAAGAAAAAAGGCTAAATGATTTAAAAAAACAAATTTTAGAATGGGAACGAATTAGTGAAATAACTGTTCAAAAAATTAATGACTTAAATGATAGAATCAAGACTGCTAAAGAAGAACTGGATATATCTCAGAATAATCCGGGAGATATTGATAGTAAAAGACAATTCTTATTAAATAAGATTAAGGAATTAGAAGAAGAAAAGAAATTGTTTGATAATGAATTACAAGAAAAAGAAAATTTACTAGAACAACTCTCGAAAGAGTTAAGAAATAAAGAACAAAACTTTTCTGTTGTTAAAGAGGATTTAATTAGAAAAGAATCTGAAATATCAAACTTTAATAATAATCTCCAACAGCTCATCAATTTATGTCGTGAAAAAATAAATGTCGATTTATTAAATTTAGAGAATGAAATCGAAAAACTTAAAAAAGACGAGGATTTAGAAACTGCAGAAAAAAGAGTTATGAGATTGGTAGCAGAAAGAGAAAGAATCGGTGCAGTAAACTTATTAGCAGAGGATGAATACACAAAACTTAGAGAAAAAGTGAATGATACGATTAAAGACAAAAATGAAATTCAAGAGTCTATTGAAAAATTACATGATGCTATTAATAAAATTAATAAAGAAGGAGTCTCTCGATTACGTGATGCTTTCCAAATAGTTAATGAAAACTTTGAGAGATTATTTACTAAACTTTTTGGTGGAGGTAAGGCTTATCTTAAACTAGTACAAAATGATGAAGATCCTTTAAATTCAGGACTTGAAATATTTGCAAGTCCTCCTGGTAAAAAAATGCAAAATATCACTTTACTGTCTGGTGGTGAACAAGCGTTAACAGCTATATCATTATTATTCGCAGTTTTTATCGCCAACCCCTCTCCCTTTTGTATTCTAGATGAGGTCGATGCTCCTCTAGATGACAATAATGTAGATCGTTTTTGTAGTATGGTAGAAGAGATCTCTCAAAAAGTTCAAACAAAATTCATTATCATTACTCACAACAGAATGACAATGTCTCGAGTAGATAGGCTATACGGTGTCACAATGCCTGAAGAAGGCGTTTCTCAGATAGTTTCTGTTGAATTAGAGGAAGCTATACAATATGCAGAATGATAATGAAAAAAATAAAGGGGAGTCTGACTTTAAGGGTCTAAGTTTTGCCTATCGAATCTCAACAGAATTAGCTGCGGCTCTTATTGTTTCTGTTCTTATTGGACTTGGTATAGATAAGTTTTTTGACACTAAGCCTTTTGGTTTAATTACCTTGATAATATTGGGTTTTTTAGCGGGTTTACTTAATATTTACAGGCTCATACGTCGCATAGAAAATTCTAAATAAATTTGTTTTATTAGCGCATGGCTAAAGGCGAGAGTCCCCTCAAACAGTTTGAAATCAAGCCAATAATGGATTTAGAGCTGTTTGGGTATGATATTTCTTTTACTAACTCATCTCTTTGGATGACAATTACTACCCTTTTTATCATCATCTCATTTACGTTACCTTTTCTTAAATCTAAAAAAACTAACTCTGTTGAAGATTTATATCCCTCTCGAATGCAAGTTGCTGCTGAGTTAGGTTTTAATTTTATCAATAATTTGATTACTGATACTGTCGGAAAAGAAGGTAAAAAATACTTTCCTTTAGTTTTTTCCTTATTCATGTTTATTTTATTTGGAAATTTATTTGGAATGATCCCTTATAGTTTTACATTTACTAGTCACATAATCGTTACAATAGGTCTTGCTTTAGCAGTATTTTTATTTGTCACGATTCTGGGCTTTGTAAAACATGGCTTAAAGTTTTTTGGTTTCTTTGTAATCCCTGGTTTGCCAATTTATATGCTGCCTCTCTTAATACCAATTGAGGTGATCTCATATTTATCCAGACCAATAAGTTTATCTGTTCGACTTTTTGCTAATATGCTAGCCGGTCATACTCTGTTAAAAGTTTTTGCTGGCTTTGTTTCTGCTTTAGGTTTTTTTGGAATTTTGCCATTAGTATTTATTGTTGCCTTAACTGGCCTAGAAATACTAATAGCTTTTTTGCAAGCTTATGTTTTTGCTATATTAACATGCTTGTATATTAACGACGCTTTACACTTACACTAGATGAACATAAGGAGGTATATATGGAACTAGTAGAAGGACTTAAATATTTAGGCGCTGGATTAGCCGTGATTGGTGTGATTGGTGCTGGTATTGGTATTGGTAATGTTTTTGCAGCATTTATTACTGCAGTAGGTAGAAATCCTGCAGCAAGAAATGAAGTTTTTACCATGACAATGTTGGGTTTTGCCCTTGTTGAAGCTATTGCTCTTTTCGCTCTAGTTATCGCATTAGTGATTTTATTCTCATAATTTATATTAAATAAAATCACTAAATGCCTCAATTAGAACAAGTAGAGTTCTTTATATCTCAGCTTTTTTGGCTGGGCGTATTTTTTGTCATACTATTTTTAGTTTTGACATATTTCACGCTACCTAAAATTAGAGCTTTTTTGAATAAGAGAGATGAATTTGTTCAATCTCACATCTCAAAACAAGATGAATTAATCAAAAAGGCTGAGCAACTAATAGAAAACTATGAACAGAAACTCAATGAGGCAAAGAACCAAGCAAGTAAGATTATTGCTGAAGCAAAAGAAAGCGCTCTTCAAGATAGTGAAAAGTTAATTAAAGCTACTGAAGATAAAATTCAACAAGAAATAAAAAATACAGAGGAGAGAGTAAGTAAAGAAAAGAGCCTGGCTATTGAAGAGCTTAATGATCAGCTAAAAGACTCCGCTTCAACTTTCTTATCTAAAATAACAAGCTTCGACAAAGGAAATATAAAGGTTTAAAGATGTTTGAAGATCCAAAATTCTGGCTTACAGTTTCATTTATATTATTTGTTATTTTGATGATTAAGCCTTTTAAGTCCATGATGATTGGTGGGCTAGATCAAAAAATTGAAGAGATAAAATCAAACATAAACTCATCTCTTAAGTCTTTTTCTGAAGCAGAAGTTAAACTAAAAGAAGCAGAGAAACAAACAGAGGACTTGGATAATAAAATTCAAGAATTATTAAATTCTGCTAAATCTCAAGCTGAAACCATATCTAAAAATATTGTTGATAAAACATCTCAAACTATTTCATCTAAAGAGAAGAACTCTTTAGAAAGAATAAAACAAATAGAAATCTCTGCTATACAATCAATTAAAAAACAAGCTTCAATTGAACTAAATAGCATGATTACTAACTACTTAGCAAATTTATCCGACTCTGATAGAAATAAGGTATTAGAAAAAAGTGTTAGTGATTTTAAATCAATTAATTAATAGCTAAAAAAGTCTTTACACCATTCTCATATAATTTTTGATCTAAAAAAATCTTATCACTAAGATTTGTTATTTGCGTGAATGGTTCAGATATTTCATCCTCAGGTAAATTTACTTCTATATCTTTTATAAAAGTTTTCTCATGAACCTTTAGGTCTTCATTTTTATTGGTGATAAATACAATAAATTCAATGTTTTCTATTTTTAAGGATGGGGTTTTATAAGTGGTCTCAATAGAATAATTATACTCAAACACAACTTCTTTTGAATCAGGTTCAGGTAAATAACAACTAATTGAGTAATCTTTATTCAATGTCATAGAAAACTGATCATTAGAAATTTTAGACCCTGGCGCAAGAATCAAAGTTTTTGGACAATCAATATAAGAAATTTTAGATTTTTTACTGAGTGGGTTTTTGATGCTACATGCATTAAAGAAAAGTATAGACGATATTAGCAATATGAAAAATTTTAACATTATGATAGATGATATTAATAAAATACTATGAGATTACGAATTCTTTTTTTAGAACCTTATTAATAAAAAATGGCAGTTTACACAAAAATAACAGAGCAAGAAATTGGATACCTTTTTCAAGAGTATAATGGGATTGAAAAAATAGAGGGTATAGCTGAGGGTGTTGAAAACACAAACTATCTAGTTAAAACACAAAATAAAAATAAATTCATCTTTACAATTTTTGAGAAAAGAACTAAAGGTTCTGATTTGCCTTTTTTTCATAAAGCTATGAGCGAATTCAATGATAAAGGCATTACATGCCCTACTCCAATTACTGTAAATGGAAATGATATATTTGAAATTAAACAAAAACCATGTGCAATTTATTCTTTTATTGAAGGAAATCAAATTCAGACCCTAAATGATGATGCGATGTCCTCTTTAGCAAAAAATATTTCAACAATCCATAATATCGGATCTCAGTCAGACTTATATAGAGAAAATGATATGCTCTTATCAAGTTGGAAATATATAGTTAATAAATTCAACAATTATGATGGAGAAAACAAAAGTGAGTTTGCTCATGTTAAGAATGTAATCCTATCTCTTGAAAATAAATTTCCACAAAATTTAAAAAAATCATTAATTCATGGCGATCTCTTTAAAGATAATATTTTTTTTAAAAATAATGAAGTCTCTGGCTTTATTGACTTTTTTTTTACTTGCACTGATACAATTGTTTATGACTTGGCAACATTAATTAATGCATGGTTTCTAAATCATGAAAATTTCGATGAAAATTATTTTAAAATCTTTTTTAATAAATATTTTAGCTTTATTTCTTGGACCAATGAGGAAAAAGAAAGTTTTAACTTTTATCTAAAAGCAAGTGCGATAAGATTTTTTCTTACTCGTATTCATGATAAATATTTTAACAAAGAAGGTGAAGTAAACCATAAGGATCCCATGGAATTCTTTGCTATTTTGCAATTTCATGAAAAAAATAACTTGCAGGACTTCTTTTGATTGAAGTTTATACAGATGGTTCATGTTTGGGAAATCCTGGTACAGGAGGTTGGGCCTTTCTAATTTTAAATGAAGGCTTAATTACAAATCATTTCGGATATCAACCAGATACTACAAATAATCAAATGGAATTAACAGCTACAATAAAAGCATTAGAATACATTAAAGAAAATGATGAGATTACAATATTTACTGATAGTAGTTATGTTAAGAATGGTATCACCTCTTGGATAATTAATTGGAAAAAAAATAATTGGAAGAATTCTCAAAAAAAAGAAGTTAAAAATAAAGATCTTTGGATAAAGTTAGATATTTTAAATTCTCAGAAAAAAATTATTTGGAAGTGGGTTAAAGCACATGACATCAATGAATATAATAATAAAGTTGACCTTCTAGCAAGAGAGGCTGCTGAAAAATTAATTAAATCTAGCTTTGATTGAGTCTAAAGACTCTAAGTCTTGAACTGGTCCAATTGAAGAAAGTGTAATATTAGATTTAAGAATATTAAGTCTTGCTCTTTCTAAATCTTCAAGTTGAACTGCATCTATTTTTGAAATTATCTCCTCATGAGAAATTATTTTATCATGCATTAAATACTTTGATGCATTAGAACGACATCTTCTTGAAGTACTTTCCTGACCCATTAATAAAGAGGCTTTAAACTGTGCTTTAGCTCGTTGTAACTCTTCAGGAGTGAAATTCTTAGCACTAATATTTAATTGATCGCACAAGACAGGTATTAATTCTTTAACCTCTTTTTGACCAGTGCCCGCGTATACTCCAAATATTCCAGAGTCAGAAAATGAAGAAGTATAGCTAGATACACTATATACCAGGCCTCTCTTTTCTCTTATTTCCTGAAAGAGTCTGGAGGACATTCCTGAACCCAAAACTGTTGAATAAACTGCAGTGGAATAATAAAGATCAGAATAAAAATCTACACCTTCGAATCCTAGAATAATATTCACTTGCTCTAATTCTTTTTCTTGTCTGAATTCCCCTCCTTTATATGAAGCCTTTGGAGAGTGATCATCTTGACCGTTGGGTAAATTATTGAAATGTTTTTCAACAAGATCTAAAACTAAATCTTTTTGGAAATTTCCTGAGACAGAGAACACCATTCGGTCAGGTCGATAAAAACTTTTCATAAACCCTTCTACCTGATCTCGAGAAATAGACTTAATAATTTCACTTTTTCCTAATATAGATCTTCCCATTGGTTGGTCTGGATAAGCTACCTCCTGCCATTTATCAAATACCACATCATCAGGGGTATCAAGATACATGCCAATTTCCTGAAGAATGACTCCTCTTTCTCTGTCTAATTCTTTCGCATCAAAAGTAGAATTTTGCAATATATCACTAATGATATCGATGGATAAGCCAATATCCTCTTTCAATACTTTCATGTAATAGGCAGTCACTTCTCTTGACGTATAGGCATTAACAGCTCCTCCAACCATTTCTACCTCTTTTGCTATATCCAAAGCAGTTCTGTTAGCGGTGCCTTTGAAAGCCATATGCTCTAGAAGATGAGCCACTCCATTAACTTTTTCCTGCTCATTTCGAGCTCCAACTTTGTTCCACATTCCTACTGAAACAGTTTCTACAGTGTCAATATAATCTGTTATAACAGTAAGGCCGTTGTTTAGTTTATGAATATTAGGCATTGTTTGAGATAAATTCCTTCAAAAGATTATAATCATTTTTAGTACTTCAAAGTGTTCCTTACTCTTGAATTCAAAGGTTTTATCATACTCAATTTCACCTCCAAGAGATTTTGTTACAGTTTCTTGAAATTTTACTGGATGGGCACAAGCTAAGCACATAAAATTCTTTAAATTCATTTTTTCCGCACAAACTACCCCAACAGCAGTGTGTGGGTCAATTAAAACTTTATAAATTTCAAAGTATTTCTTTATGCATTTTTCGACTTCATCAGATGTAGCATACTCTGACTTAAATTTTCCAGCTAACTGTTCATGGACAATCCCATCAAGTTTTGGGTTATGAATATTATTTTTCATATTTTGATATAAATGAGATAATTCCTCTGGACTAAATGACTCTGCTAAAATTCGTTCAAAATTACTTGAAATAGTTATATCCATACTTGGGCTATTCGTCTTTATTACATCTGTTAATGAAAAATCATTATTAGCTATAATTCGATGTAAAATATTATTTTCATTGGTCGCTATAACAAGGTTTCTCAGGGGGAAGCCCATTGACTTTAAAAGGTGTGCTGAATAAATATTTCCAAAATTACCACTTGGAACAACGAAGTTATCAATATTATGATTTAGATAAGCCCATGCATAATAAATAGATTGGGGCAATATTCTAAACCAATTAATAGAGTTAATAGCTGTGAATTGATATTTAGTATTTAGGCCTTGATCATTAAATGTTTTTTTTACTAAAGTCTGGCAATCATCAAAACTTCCCTCCAGAGCAATATTAAACACATTGTCTGCTCCACTAGTGGTCATCTGCTTTCTTTGAAAAACAGATGTTGCATTATGTGGGTGAAGAATAAAAATATCTATATTTTGTATACCTTTAAATGCATGAATTGCTGCAGAACCAGTATCTCCTGAAGTAGCTCCCACAATAACTAGTTTTTGATTTTTTTTTCTTAGATAAAGTTCATATATTTTTGCTAGAAGACACATAGCATAATCTTTAAAAGCTAATGTTGGTCCATGAAATAGATTTAATAATTGATTTTCACCTAACTCAGTTATAGAGACAATTCCTTCATCAAAGCTTTGATAAGCATCTGATATGAGTTGTTTTATTTCATCTGCTGAAAATAAATCTTTTAAAAAAGGGTTTAAAACAAAATAAGCTATATCTTGATAATTAGCATTTTTTAGGTTTTTTATATCACCTATAGAAAACTTTGGAATTTCTTTTGGAATAAATAAACCTCCATCTGGTGCTAAACCATAGTTCAAGACTTCTTCAGAGCTAAAATTTATTTGATTATTGCGAGTACTGATATAATTCATCGAATGAACCTATTGTTTAAGTGTCTTAAAAAATATGAAGAATTTAATGGCTCTCCAGAGATAACTTGTAACATTTCATCTGATGAATATAAAGAGGCCTTTTGATGAATGTTATTTTTTAACCAGTCGGTTACGTTTCTAATACTTTCAACACTAACATTGTCAATAAAGGATTGGTATTCAGGACAACTAAATTTAATTTGAGAAGAAATCATAGCCCCAATTGCATACGTAGGAAAATATCCAAATATACCTTCATACCAGTGTATATCTTGTAAGACTCCTACAGTATCATTGGGTATATCAATATCTAGAAACTGTTTATAATATTTATTCCAGAGATGATGAATATCTTTAAACTGAATTTTGTTATTAAAGATTTCTTTTTCTATTTCATATCGAATATAAACATGAATAGGATAAGAAAATTCATCTGCACTCACCCTAATCGGATTTAATCTAACTGTGTGGTAATGTTCGATAAAAGATTGGTGCATTTCTTTTGACCCATCAAAGATATCGTTAAAAATCTGAAAATATGATTTTGATTTAAAAATATGATTCTCGTAAAATAAAGACTGACTTTCATGAACGCTTAAACTTCGAGCCTGACCAATAGGTTCATATAAGAAATCAGTTGGCCTATTTTGTTCATAAACCCCATGTCCGGTTTCGTGAAAAAGAGCAGAAAGTGTCTCTAATATATTGTCCTCAAATCTTGTTGTTATCCTTACATCTTTATTTGCTCCACCACAAAATGGATGCATTGACTGATCAATACGACCATAATCAAAATTAAAACCTAATTCTTTTAACTTCATATTAGTACTTTCAAAAATATCATCTTTGGATAGATCTGTTTTGAAAATAGAAGGGCTACTTATCTTTTCTAAATTTAAATATTGAGGGATTATATCTGTTTTAATGATCTCAAATAACTTATCTATTTTGCTTGAGTCATAATCCCTATCATAATTTGAAATCAAGGCATCATAGGGATTTAAGCTTAGTGATTTTGATAGCTGACTTGCCTCTTCATGTACAAGTAATAATAGCTCATCAAAATCTTTTTCAATTATTGATACATCATTTTTTTCTCTAGCCTCTCTCCATAAATGTTCGCATTTTAATTTTTTTTTTACTAATTGAGATTTGAGTTGGCCATCGACAGCGTTTTCTTTTTTAACGATATTCTCCATGAGTAATAAATTCTTCATGTCATGGTCATTTAAAATTCTATTTTTGTTTAAGTTAATTTCTTCAATTATATTCTGATCTCTTAGCTCTTGATCAATATATTCAGCCAATATTGACATCTGATCTGATCGAGACTCTATACTTTTTGAAGGTAAATTTGTGGCATTATCCCAAAAGAGAATTCCACTAATATCATTTAAGACGTAATAGTTTTTGAAGTATCTTTTTAATTTATCCATATCTTTTTCTTCTAATGATTAATATCATTATTGCACTTGAGAGACTTAATAAAAACCAAGTTATGGAATAATTCAGATGATTGTTTCTTAAAAAAGCAAGGGGATTAATATCAGGTTTAATTCTTGGGTCAAATAAGACAAAGTAATATCTAGAATTAAAGTTTGATTTGTAATATCTCTCTAAGTCAGATTTTAAAATGGAAAACCAGATGTTATCATCCAGTTGATTTTCTGGCACAAAAGATTGTTTTTTATCTGTTAAATGACGGGTGTAGGCATAAAAAGAGTCTTTGTTCTGAATCTCTTCTATAATATTTTTTATATTTTCTGGGTCTTTATCAGAAATCCATCCTAAATTAATAACTGAGTAAAAATTATCCTTATAAGTCAATGGTAATACTGCATGATAGCCCACCTTACCCTGTTGTGTTTTGGACTCTAGAAAAATTGGCTTTTCGATTAAATCAAAATCATTATTTAAACTGACAGTTATTAACTCTTCGTATTTTTCATTATTATTAAAATTCATAGGTGTATTGATTGAATTATTGATATTTTCGATTAAATCATTTTTCCAATTTAGTCTATACAACTGCCATACTCCTAAAATAAAAGTCACAAAGCTGATAAACAAAAAAACAAATGTCAGAGACCTTAATTTCATATGCTAGATTGATTTAAAAATAATCTGGTGAAACGAGAGGAGTCTTATCTTCCCCACCAGTAAATAGCTATGTATAAAAATAGCCATACAACATCAACAAAATGCCAATACCAGGCAGCAGCTTCAAATCCAAAGTGTCTTTCAGGTGTCAAATGATTTTTTCTTGCTCGCATCAAACACACAAGTAAAAAGAGCGTACCTATTAAAACATGAAAACCATGAAAACCTGTAGCCATATAAAATGTTGATGGGTATATGCCTTCAGTAAAACCAAATGTTGCATGTTGGTATTCATAAATTTGAAGTAGTGTAAAAATACCACCTAAAAATACAGTTAAGTAGAGACCTTGAAGAGCTTCTTTATTATTTCCCTCCCTTACAGCATGATGAGCCCAAGTACATGTAGTACCTGACAATAAGAGAATTAAAGTATTTAAATAAGGAATATCTAAAGGATCAAAAGTTTCAATACCTGCAGGAGGCCAAATCCCTATTCCTAATGAACCAGTAAACACATCTTTATAATCCTCAATGAAAGCCTTTGGAAGCAAACTTGCATCAAAGAAAGCCCAAAAGAATGCAACAAAGAACATTACCTCAGAAGTTATGAACAAGGCCATTCCCCATCGTAGTCCTATTTCTGTGATTGAATTATGGACTTTTAAAAAAGTGCTCTCTTTAATGATATCTCTCCACCACATAAACATAGTAAAGAGTATAAGACCTAACCCAACAAACATTGGCCAGAGCATTTCATAGTGCATATATAGAATGGCGCCAGAAACTAAAAACAATGCAGAAAATGCGCCAACAAGTGGCCATGGACTAGGATTAACCAAGTGGTACTGATGCTTTTTTTCTGAATCTTTAAAAGTTAAATCAACCATCAATTAGTATTTCATTCTTTTTTCTCAAAAAAGGTATATGACAAAGTGACATTCTTCACTTTTTTAGCTTCAGGATCCTCTAATATAAGAGGGTCTATATAAAAAGTTACTGGGAACTCAACAACTTCACCAGGCTGAATTTTTTGATCTTGAAAACAAAAACATTCAATTTTGAGTAAATAGGGTCCTATCTTTGGCGGCAAAACATTAAAAATAGATGTTCCGGTATTGGGTATTGAAGAATTATTTTGAGCTTTAAAAGTAACGTCATATTTTACTCCCTCCGTAATTATCATTTTATCTGGAGCTTCAAAGTTCCAATCTAGCCCATCATTAACCTGAGAGGAAAAAACAACATTCATTTCTAATTCACCCATATTAGGGTCGATCTGCTCTAGTAAAGTATCGCTTTCTTGATTGAAACCTTGGAAACCAGTTAAATCACAAAAAGTCGATATAATGGAACTGAAAAGACTACTAAGCTCGACATAAATACCAAAATTGATATTAGTAAAATTAGTGTTTTATTTTTGCTGGAACTTTTCAAATACCAGATTTAATTCTCTGAATAGTTATAAAATAAAAACTCACTACTAAACAAAGCAAGATGATCAAAACAATGAGATTTTTTTTCTTTTTATTCATTTAAAAAAATCGATCGATAACAGTGAATAAAAAAATTAAGAATAAATAAATAATAGAAAAACCAAATAATTTAATTGAGTCCTTTTTTAAATTTTTTGACTTATTAAGCTTAATAAGTTGAAAAGCAAAATAACTATTTAAGATATTTGAAGTTACAAAAAAAATCATTCCTGCAAAGCCAAATACAAAAAGTAGATTAGTCGAGATAATCATCAAGAATGTGTAAATATTCATCATTTTCAATGTTTTTTGAATACCATGTTTAACGGGATACATAGGAACATCAGCATTTGAATAATCTTGATTTCTGTAAATTGCCAGTGCCCATGAATGTGGAGGAGTCCAAAGAAAAATAATAAGGCATAAAATTATTGGGTATAAGATCATTTCATTAGAAATACTTATCCATGCAATAACTGGGGGAAGTGCTCCAGCTAAACCACCTATAACTATATTTTGAGCAGTTCGATATTTTAAAAACATTGTATAAAAGACAGAATAATAAAGGATTGTAAATGCTAACAGAATAGCTGCCTGAATATTGGTAAAAAAGAATAAAGCTACCACAGAGAAAAAAGAAAACACTAAGCCTATTGCTAAAGCAGTATTGGCTGAGATATTTCCTGCAGGAATTGGTCTGAACTTTGTTCGGTCCATTTTTGAGTCAATTATTCGATCATGCCACATATTTAAAATAGCTGATCCAGATGCACCCATAGCTATAAGTAGTAAGCTAACGCCTTTAATCAAAATTGATTTTTCTGATGGGGCTACTAGCATTGCGCATAATGCTGTAAATATGACTAGAGAAATTACTCCTGGTTTAATTAATACATATATCTGCTTTAATAAATTTAATAGTGAAGGAAAGTTAAAACCCACACTAGAGGAGAGTAACTGTTCTTGTCTGTCTTTGTTTAAAGCCACAAATTAATTCTTTACTTCAGGTAAAGTTTCAAATTGGTGATAAGGAGGTGGAGAAGGCAAGGTCCACTCTAATGTTTTTGCTCCCTCACCCCAAGGGTTAGCTTCAGCTTTCTTACCACTAATTAAAGCAATAATCATCACAACTAAGAAAAGCAAGAAAGAACCAAAGGAAATATAGGAACCCAAAGAAGATATCGCATTCCATCCAGCATAAGCGTCAGGGTAATCAGGAATTCTTCTTGGCATGCCAGCCAATCCTAAAAAGTGCTGAGGGAAGAATGTTAAGTTAACACCAGCAAAAAATAACCAGAAATGTAATTTTCCAAAAAATTCAGAATATTGTTTTCCAGTCATTTTGCTAAACCAGTAATAAATTCCAGCAAAAATACCAAATACAGCCCCCATACTTAATACATAGTGGAAATGGGCGACAACGTAATATGTATCATGAAGAACCACATCAACGCCAGCATTAGCTAGATAACTCCAGTAACACCGCCTAGGGTGAATAAAAATATAAATCCAAGAGCAAATAACATTGGTGTTGTAAAAGTAATAGAACCTCCCCACATCGTAGCTATCCAACTAAAGATTTTTACACCAGTTGGAACAGCAATAACGATAGTAGCAAGCATGAAGTAAGCTCTTACATTGGCGCTGAAACCAACTGTGTACATATGATGTGCCCACACTACAAAACCAATAAATCCTATCGCAACCATTGCGTATGCCATACCCAAGTATCCAAAAACAGGCTTCTTTGAAAAAGTTGAAACAATATGAGAGATGATACCAAAGGCAGGAAGGATCATAATGTAAACCTCAGGATGTCCAAAGAACCAGAAAAGGTGTTGGAAAAGAACAGGGTCTCCTCCACCGGCTGGATCGAAAAATGTGGTTCCAAAATTACGATCAGTTAAAAGCATAGTAATAGCTCCACCTAATACAGGAACGGCTAAAAGAAGAAGAAAAGCAGTTACTAACATAGACCAAGCAAATAAAGGCATTTTATGAAGAGTCATACCAGGTGCTCTCATATTGAGAATTGTAGTAATAAAGTTTACTGCGCCTAATATTGAAGAAGCTCCAGCTAAGTGAAGTGAAAAAATAGCCATATCAACAGCAGGAGAACCATGTCCAGTAATGGAACTCAAAGGGGGATAGATGGTCCATCCTGTTCCAGCTCCACTTCCAACGAACATTGAACCCACAATTAAAAACAAAGAAGGAATTAGTAACCAAAAACTAATATTGTTCAGTCTTGGAAATGCCATATCAGGAGCGCCAATCATTAATGGAACAAACCAATTTCCAAATCCACCAATCAGAGCGGGCATCACAACGAAGAAAATCATTAATAGTCCGTGGGCAGAAATAATAACATTCCACATCTGACCATCAGTTACTACTTGCATACCGGGATCCGCTAATTCCATTCTCATTATGACGGATAAAGCACCACCGATAACTCCAGCGACTATTGCATATATAAAGTAAAGTGTTCCAATATCTTTATGGTTGGTAGAAAAAAACCATCGTACGAAAAAATTTGGCTTATGATCGTGATGATCGTCTAGTGATGTAGCAGCTGTGCTCATAGTTTATTCTCCTCAAATTCTAAATTTAAAACATCATTTTTTGAAAGAACTAGTTCTTCTTCAATTTCAGAGTTAGTAATAGGCTGAATATCTTCATTAATTGCATAATTATTTTTTGCTTCATTCACCCATGCCATAAATTCATTTTCTGGGAGAACTTTTACAACTACAGGCATAAAACCGTGACCTGTTCCACAAATTTCAGAACATTGACCGCGGTAAGTTCCCGGTTCTTTAACATTTACCCATGTTTCATTCAATCGTCCAGGTACAGCATCTGTTTTTAGACCCATTGATGGGACCGCCCAACTATGAAGCACATCACCCGCGGTTATTAAAATTTGAACATTTTTATTTGCCGGGATGACAAGAGGATTATCAACTGTTAATAGCCTTAAATCTCCCTCTTGAAGATCTTCGTCTTGAATCATGTAACTTTCAAAGTAAAAATCTCCATGATCTGGGTATTCATACTCCCAATACCATTGATGTCCTATTACTTTGACTGTCATGTCATAGGTTTCACTTTTTTCTTGTTGATATAGTAACTTGAAAGATGGAATTGCCATAACAACTAGAATTACTACTGGTATAGCTGTCCATAAAACTTCAATAACTGTGTTGTGAGTTGTTGAGGATGGATTGGGATTTCTTTTTGCACTAAACCGCCAAGAAACATAAAAGAGCAAAAATAAAACAAACAAAGTAATTGCTGTCATTACAATTAAAATACCATCATGAAGACTAATAACTTTTTGCATCAAATCAGTTGCAGGATTTTGAAAACTTAGCTGCCAGTCTGTGGCGACAGCATGAAGTTGAGATGAAAATAAAACAAAAATAACTGTGAGTAATGATTTCATAGCTTTATATTAGTAAAGTTTTATTTTCAGTATATTGACAGGATGTCGCTAAAAATGGTGTTTTCTTTGAAAAAAATGGAAGGTTAAACTAAGTGCGGCAATAACTGCAGTATCTGCCTTTAAAATTTGACTACCTAATTTGATGTTGAGGAAGCTTTTTGAATTAGACTCAATAAATTTTCTTTCCTCATCTTCAAACCCACCCTCAGGCCCAATGATTACTAAAATATTTTCTGAAAAATTCTTTTTTGGAACCTCTTCTATAGAAATTCCTTTGAGATTTTCATCAAACATTAAAACATTCGATGATTGCAAGAGTTGTTTTTGATTAGAGAGTTTTTCCATTTGGAAGATAGTTGGAAGAGAGAGTCTGCCAGATTGTTGAGCTGCTCCAACACCATAAGCTTCAAATTTTGTTAAATTAATTTTACTAACTACCGTTCTATGAAATTTTGTTGGATAGAGGTTCTTTATACCTATCTCCGTAGATTGTCTTATAATAGACTCACTATTAAGATGCTTTATAGGAGAAAAAAGCAGACTAATATCTGCTGTAATTACAGGAGGCAGTGATTGTTCTAAAACCTCCGCAATCAGACTATTTTTTTTGATATCAATTATTTTGGCTATCCATTCACCATTTTCTTCATTGAATAAACTAATTTGTTCACCAATATTTAATCGCATTACTTTGATAAGATGGATATAGTACTTTTCTTCTAAATGATAAGTGTTACCCTTAACCAAATTTGATTTATTGTAAATTCTCTTCATGAATGACATCAGACAGGATAATTTAATTTTTAGAATTTTTCCAATATTTACCCACCCATATATTTCAATAATGAGACTGGATAGACCTATAGGCTATTTATTATTGTTTTACCCAATATGCTTTTCGCTTTTTGCATTTTCTAGTCTCAATATAGAGGTCCTGAGTTTGTTAATAATATTTTTAATAGGGTCAATAGCTATGCGATCTGCTGGTTGTATCATAAACGACCTTCTCGATCGTGATATTGATATTAAAGTTCAAAGAACACAAACTAGACCCCTGGTATCTAATTCTCTATCTATAAAAAAATCAATTATTTGTTTGATTATTTTGTTGGGTATTGGCTTAATTGTCTTAACTCAATTAAATTTACCATCAATTATACTAGCCTTAGTAATTGTCCCTTTAGTTTTTTTATATCCATTGGCCAAAAGATATTTTTTTCTTCCTCAATTTATTTTAGCTTTTACTTATAATTGGGGGTGCTTGATTGGCTGGTCATCTTTAGACTCACCAAGTGGTTTTTCAGACGTTTCACTTTTGTTTGTATCATTAATTTTATGGACAATTATTTATGACACTGTTTATGCAACTCAAGATGAAGAAGATGATAAAAAGCTTTCTTTAAAATCTAGCGCAATATTATTTGGAAAAAGTAAATTAATTATTCTGAATTGTCTTTTGGTAGCAATGTATGCATTTTTAATGTTTTTTGGAAAAAATCTGGGTTTTAATTTTTTATATTTTACTTTTCTTATTTTTCTATTGGTTTTAAATTTAATCGATCTCAACTATATTTGGAAAAACAACCCATTAAAATCAGGCTCCTATTTTAAAAGAAGCAATTATTACGGTATTTTTTTACTTTTAAGTATTATAATTGGTAGTCAATTTAATGTCTGAGAGCAGAGCGCATTTTATAAGAATTTCTAAACTTTTTTTAGAATATAAAATGAAAATGATCATTGCAGTCTTTTGCATGATTATTGCTGCACTTTGTACGGGTTTTCATGCTTGGCTTGTTAAACCAGCGCTCGATCAAGTGTTAGTTAACGCAAATAAATTCTATTTATATTTTATCCCTGGTGCAATATTAGTAACCGGCCTTGTTAAAGGTTTAGCTAGCTATATTCAAGTTACATCACTTCAATTTATGAGTCATCGAATTATAGAAAAACTAAGAAGAGATGTTTTTCATAATCTAATTAACTTACATTATGGATTTTTTGTTCAGAATAAAACGGGATCATTAATTACCAGAATTACAACTGATACTTACTATTTAAGTGGGGCTATGGCTAATACTTATACTGCTTTAATAAAAGACTCACTAACACTATTGGTTTTAATTGGAAATATGTTTTATCAAAATTGGAAATTAGCATTTATTTCTATAGTGGTTTTTCCTTTGGCGCTTATACCAGTTCGAGTTTTAGGTAAAAAAATTAGAAACATCACTAAAAATCTTCAACATCAAATAGGTAATTTAGCATCTAATTTAGAAGAAATTTTTAAAGGTATTAAAAATGTTAAATCTTTTAATGCTGAACAATTTGAAATTTCTAGAATTAACAAAGAAATAGCGACTGCTCGAGAGTTAAATTTTAAACAAGAGAAAGTCACTGCTCGCTCAAGACCTTTTACTGAAACACTTGGATCGCTTGCTGCAGGATTAGCAATATTTGGTGGAGGAGTATTTGTCATTAATGATAATATGACAGCTGGCGAATTAATGAGTTTTTTAGTTAGCCTAATGCTAGCTTATGCTCCTCTAAAAAACCTTATAAATGTGAATGTTCTTCTACAAGGCGGACTTGGTGCTGCTTCAAGAATTTTTGAATTTATTGATATGAAAAATGATATAGTTGAGGGTAGAAAAACAATTAAAAAATTTGATGAAATTCAATTTAAAGATGTCTTCTTTAAATACCCTAACACAGAAAAAAATGTACTTGATGGAATTAATGTTAGTTTAATTAAAAATAAAAAAATTGCTATTGTAGGGCCATCAGGTTCTGGAAAATCAACTTTATTAGCGTTAATGATACGTTTATTTGATCTTGATAATGGTAAAATTTATTTGGAAAAGAAGATATTAAAGATCTTCGTCTTAATAATTTACGAAGTTTTTTTAGTTTAGTTAGTCAAGATACTGTTTTGTTTGATGGTTCAATATCAGAAAATATAAAATATAACTCCAAATTGTCAGTTAAGAGTATTGAAAAATTTGCTAAACTTGCTTGTTTAGAAGAAGTTATTGAAAAACTACCAAAAGGTCTTAATTCTCAAATAGGTGAAAATGGTGTCAAACTTTCAGGAGGACAAAGGCAGAGAATAGCTATTGCTAGAGCTTTAGCTCAACAAAAATCAATTATTCTTCTTGATGAACCTACATCAAATTTAGATTTAAGAACAGAGTCACAATTATTAGAAAACTTAAATAACCTAAAAAATATTACTTTTGTTGTTGTAGCTCATAGGCTTAGTACTATCAAAAATTTTGATGAAATACTTTACCTTGAGGCTGGTAAACTAATTGAGAAAGGATCACACAAGAATTTAATTGCAAAAAAAGGTTCTTATTATCAGCTTTATCAAAAACAACTAAAAAAGAATGCTTAAAAGACTGAGCAAAAATAATTTTTTTTTAAATATATTTGCTAACTTAGTTTTTTTATCTCTTTGGATTATTAAATCTACAAGTAATTGGAATGGTGTTAATGAGGAAATAATTGAAAAGGAACTTATCAAAAAAAAGACATTAATAGTTTTAATTTGGCATCATCAATTAATGGGTTCGACATTTAGTTGGAAATTTCAACCCAAGTTAAGACCTGTAGCAACATCACATAGAGATGGTCAATTAAGCTCCTTGGTTCAAAAAAAATTTGGCCTAGATCCACTTCTAAGAAAAAAAAATAACCCAACCTTTTTAATTAAAAATATATCAAAAGCAGTTCAAAATGGAGATTGTATTTACATTACTCCAGATGCACCCCACGGACCCCCAAAAAAAATTAACACCAGCATTTTTAAATTATGTCAAAAATTTAATTTGAATATTGCTATTTTATCTTTTCATACTAATAAATACTTTCGAATAAATAGTTGGGATAAATTAAAAATACCTCTTCCTTTTAGCAAAGGAATTTATTTATGGGGAAATGAGATAATTCAATCAAAAGATTTTAAAAACGAAATAGATTTTAATAAAAAAATTTCAGATGAACTCAATAAAAATTCTGAGAGGATCAATGATTATTTTTAGTTATAATATTTTACAGATAATTTTTTTTCCAATTATTTTCTTTATAGCTTTGTTTAGAATAATTTTTAATAAAGAAAATTTTACATCATTTACACAAAAGTTTTTGTGTAATTATAATTTTTCTGAACTTGATAAATTTGATTATTTAATACATTTTTCCAGCATAGGTGAGCTAAATTCTATAAACTATTTAATTGAAAATTTATCAACCAAAAAAATTTTATTAACATGCTCTACTCTATCCTCATATAATTTAGCAAAAAAAAAGTATCAAAAATATTCAGTTATTTTTTTACCTTTAGATTTTAAATGGAATATCAATAAATTTTTACAACATATAAAAATAAAAAAGATTATTTGGATAGACTCAGAAATTTGGCCAAACTGGCTTATAATTTCAAAAAGAAAAAAAATAAAAAATATATTAATTAATGGTAGGCTTTCAGATAAATCATTTTCACGATGGAAGAATTTCTCTTCTTTTTCTAAACTTCAATTGGAAGTCAGTATTCTTTAATTTTTGCAAAAAGTTTAGAGGACAAAAAAAAATTTGAAATTATTTTTAATAAAAATGTATCTTATTTTGGTAATTTAAAATTCTACCAAAAACTAAATTTAAAAAACGATAAAAAAAATATTATTTGTTTTGCTAGTATTCATAAAGAGGAGTTTGAAAATGTTTTACAAATAATTGAAAATTTAAAACTAAATATCTATAGAACAAATAATTATAATACCAAGACATATTCATTTTAGTTCAAAACTAAAATCAATGATGAAAGAGGATTATGCAAATAAAATTTTTGTTTTAGATAAATTTGGTGAAAATGACTCTGCTTATGAAGCTTCAAAATTGACATTCATGGGTGGCTCCTTATTTGAACATGGGGGTCAAAACCCTATTGAACCACTATCTAAAGGATGTTTTGTTTTATCAGGGCAGTATATAAATAATTTTTCAGAAATTTATGCAGATCTTGAAAATTTATCATTAGCAAAAGTATTAAAAGAGAAAAATTTTGAAGAAATTGGCTCTGCCATTAATAAATACATAGATATGAAAATAAGCAATGAAACAAACATAAAAGATTATTTTGATTTAAATACTAAACAGTTAAGTTCTATAATTGATATGGTTGAAGAATGTTAAAAGCTCCAAAGTTTTGGTATCAAAGTAACTTTTCTATCCTTGCCATATTACTTCTTCCTGTATCTCTAATTTGGATTACTGGTACCTATTTTAAGAAAAAATTTGCCAAGCCAATTCGTTCTAAAATTCCAGTAATTGCTATTGGAAGCGCTATTATTGGTGGTTCAGGCAAAACTCCCTCAGTTATTTATGTGTGCGAAATATTAGAAAAAATTGGATATAAGCCTCATGTAATCTCACGAGGATATGGTGGATCAGCTAAATGAAGTAATAAAAGTCAGCCCAGAAATGAGTTATTCAGTAGTTGGAGATGAAGCTATCATGATGTCAAAGTATTATCCAACATGGGTGAGTAAAAATAAATATAATGCATTCTCTATGGCGGAAAAAGATGGTGCAAATATATTAGTCTTAGATGATGCACTTCAATCCTACAATATATTTAAAAATCTTAATATTTATGTTTATGACTCTATTCAATCTTTTGGAAATAAATTAATTGTACCCTCTGGACCACTTAGGGAGTCAATCAGTAGTGTTTAAATAGATCTCAAATAGTCTTTTAGTTAATACAGATAATTGTCCTGAAATTTCTAAAAATAAATTTCAACAAAATATAAATTATGAAATTTCTATTAAACCAGAAATGAGAGATAAAAGACTAATGCCTTTTGCTGGATTGGTTTTAACAAAAATTCTTTGATCAACTATATAATGAAGGTTTAGACATTACTCTTACCAAAGAATTTCCTGATCATCATCAGTATTCTCAAGATGATATGTTTACTTTATTAGATGAAGCTAATAAAAATGACTCCTTTCTTGTTACTACAGAAAAAGATCATCTTAGAATTCCAAGTGAATTTAAAAGTTCAGTAGGAATTATTTATGGAAAAATGATATCAAACAATCAAACTAATTTAACATCTGAAATTGAAAAATATATTTAAGACACTTTTTCAAAATTTAGAGTTCATAATTTTTGTTATTCTTAATAAAACTTTAAAATTACTTAGCTTCAATACAACTTCTGATCTAGGTGGTTTTCTTGTTTCTACATTTGGTCCATTCACAAAATATTCAAATATAATCTCTAAAAATTTAGAAAATTTGGAATTTGAAAAATCGCTCATATCATCCATTTCAAAGCAAAATTTAAGTCAAACTGGCAGAGTCTTTTTTGAATTTTTTAATTTAAATAAATTTAATTGGGAGTCTATTTCTTTAGAAAATGAAAAATATCTTCAAGAAATTAAAGAATATCAAGGTTCAAAAATTTTTATCTCTGCTCATATAGGAAATTGGGAAATTACAAGAAATTATTTGTTAAATCTTGGATTTAAACTGCACTCAGTTTATAGACATGCAAATAATCAAAAAATTGATCAATACATTCAAAAAAATAGAAGTAGAGAAAATGCATATTTTTATAAAAAAGGATCAGAAAGTGCCAAAAATATGATTAAAGCACTAAAAAATAATGAAGACTTAGCCTTATTAGTTGATCAACGTGATAGTAGTGGCCCAATTATAAATTTTTTTGGAAAACAAGCATATGCAACAGATGGTTTTGCACATCTTGCATTAAAATATCAAACTATGATTTGTCCCGTTTATTCAATTAGACAAAAAAATGGGAATTTTAAATTCATATATGAAAAACCTCTTTATTATAAAGATTACAAGGATTTATCAGCATATAACCTAGTCGAAAAGGTTCACACAGACTATTTCGAAAAATGGATTAGAGAAAATCCCACTCAATGGTTATGGGTCCATCAAAGATGGAGACTATAATTTTTATTTTTTAATTAAAATTTCACCATCGTGCATTTTGACTGAAAATTCATCAACGCCCTTTAATGTTTTTAAGTCTTTAATTAGGTTTTGTTTATATTTTATAATGGAATAACCTTTTTTTAAGTTTTTTTCTACGGATGAGCTTTGAATTATTCTTTTTAATAAGGAAATATTTTGATGAATAGAATTAATTTTATTTTTTATAAAAATTTGATTATTTTTTGCTAAAGATACTATTTTATTTTGGGTAATTTCAATTTTTTGTTTTGGACTATATTCTGTGATTTTCATATAATTTTCATTCACAATAATTTTTAGATTATTTAAATTTTCTTTTATCGACTCTAAATTATTAGAAATATAATTTGAAAGTGTGTTTTCAGTTTCATAAATTTTGCTTGAGAGAAAATTCATTGAGCTGGAAAAGTTTAATATTATTTTTTCTGGTAATGAGATTTTTTGTTTTATATTAAATAAATAATCTATTTGGAAATTTTTTAAGTCTTTTAAAATTTCACTTTGGTCAGGGACAGATAGTTCTGCTGCTGCCGTAGGGGTTGGTGCTCTTAAATCACAAACTAGATCTAGAAGAGTGTAATCTGTTTCATGACCTATAGCAGAAATTGAAGGTATTTTTAAGTCGTAAACTCTTTTAATTAATTCAGGTTCATTGAATGGCATCATTTCTTCTAGTGACCCGCCTCCCCTTGCAAAAATAATTAAATCAGGTTTAAGAGTATTTTTTTCTATTAAATCCAAATATTCTATTATTTCTGAATGAGTTTTTTTCCCTTGAACAGGGATTGGATAAACTTCTAGATGCGTTAAAGGAAACCTATCTTCTATCCTATGTATGATATCGTGAATTACAGATCCTGTAGCTGAAGTCAAAATACCTATCTTTTCTGGATATTTTGGAATTGTTAATTTGTGATCTTCTTTAAAATATCCTGAATTTTCTAAATCTTTTTTTCTTTTTTCAATTAATTTAAGAATAGACCCATCACCGCTATATTCTACCTGATCAATTATCAGCTGATAAACTGATCGCCCAAACTTAGAGTAAGAGGTAACTCTTCCAAAAAAATTATATTCAGTTCCCTCTTCAAGATTAATTTCTAATCTTTCATAAGTTCCTTTCCAGCATATACAAGAAATTACCTCATCATTTTCTTTAATGGAAAAATATACATGTCCGGAATTAGCAATAGTAATAGGTCCAGACTCTCCTATCAATTTTATATAATCAAATTTTTCTTCTAATAATTCTTTAATTGATCTATTAAGTTGAGTTACGGTATACTCAGGAATATTGTTCACGTAGTTAATATACATAAAATAGAATGAATGTCATAGTTATAGGTTCTGGTGCTCGAGAGCATGCTTTATGTCGTTTGATTGAAAAATCTTATTTGTGTGAGAAGCTATATTGCTTCCCAGGAATTTTGGCATCAGTCAAATTGCTGAATGTAAAGATATTAGTAATTCAGATGAAATAATTGAAGAATGTCAAAAATAAATCCTGATCTTGTAATTATAGGTCCAGAAAACTACTTATCAGAAAATTTAGCTGGCAAATTAAGAAAACTTAATTTTAACGTTTTCGGCCCAGATGATCATGGTGCAAAACTAGAGTCTTCCAAGGAATTCATGAAAGAATTTTGCAAATCACATAAATACCAACCGCTCGCTCAGAGACATTTACTACCTTTGAGTCTGCTAAAACTTATTTAGAGCAAAGGAATGGGTCTATTGTTGTCAAATATGATGGCCTAGCAGCTGGAAAAGGTGTTTTTGTTTGCTCTAATCAACAAGAAGCTATTGATGCATGCTTCAAAGTCTTCGAAGAAAAATCTTTAGCAAAGAAAACAATAAAGTTGTCATTGAAGATTTTTAGAGGGAAAAGAGCTTAGTTTTTTACGATAACAGATGGGAAAAATTATTTAAATTTCGGTTCTGCCCAAGACTATAAAAGAATTGGAGATAATGACACAGGGCCAAATACAGGTGGAATGGGGACAGTGAGCTCCAGCTCCAATCTTAAATGACGAACTTATGGAGAAAATTCAATCACAGATTATCAAAAAAACTATCAATGGACTAAAAATAGATAAAATTGATTTTCAAGGGTGTTATTTTTTGGAATTATGGTTGATAAGGAAATAACCCTTATTTATTAGAATATAATACTCGATTTGGAGATCCTGAAATACAAAGTATATCATTAAGGTTGAATTCAGATTTTTTATCTTTAGCTCATGCGACAGCTACAAAAATCTTGAATATGCTAATATAGAATTTGATAGTGACAAAAATCAATTTGTCTAATTTTGGCACATTAGGATATCCGGATCAGTATCCAAAAGATACTCATATAAGAAATTTAAATGAATTTCCTAACGATGATCATTTTTATATTTTTCATGCAGCACAAAAAATTGATGAAAATATTTTAACTAACGGTGGAAGAGTTTTATCACTTGTAGCTATAGGAGTACTTATGAGGAATGTAGAAATAAAGTTTATCAAATTGCTGAAAAATAGATGGGATCAGAAATACTATCGAAAAGATATTGGTGCTAATTTTTAATCTTTTTTTTTAAAAAATATTTTTACTAAATTTTCCTCATTGTTTCTAACTTTTTGATATAAAATTTTTTTTATTGTTTTTCTTGAAGGATTTTGATTGCTGAAAATAAACCTCACCTCTTTTATTCTTGCTGATTTAATGACTTCTTTGCACATATTACAAGGTTCGAGATAGGTGATCATTATTAAACCATCGAGTCTTTTTGATTTAATTTTTTGCAAGCTTTTCTGATGCATAAGATTTCTGCATGAGATGTTGGGTCCTTAGATGATAGTTCTTTATTATGGGCTTTGGAAATTAAGGTCATTTTTTTGGATCATAAATAACCGCCCCAACTGGGATTTCATTTTTTTAATGCTTGCTGACTTTGGTCCAATACAACTTGGAGAAAATCTGTTACTGTCTTCATAATGAATAAAATTCCTATCATTGGTATCACAACTGACTACCAAGAGAAAGTTAACTCTTATTCAAAATATCCTTGGTTCGCTTTACGAAGACATTATACAGAATGTCTTGAAATATTTAATTGCATGCCAATCATTTTACCACTTACTAAATCACTTCCTGATTTAGATTTTTTAGATGGAATTGTTATATCTGGTGGTGACTTTGATATTGATCCTAGTTTTTATGGACAAGAAATTACATCAAAAAAGGTTCAAACAATTCCTGAACGAACAGATTTTGAGATGAAATTAATTGAAAAATTTATTCCAACAAATAAGCCAATACTTGGAATATGTGGTGGCTGTCAATTATTGAATGTCTATTTTGGTGGTTCTTTAATCCAAGATATTCAATCAAATATTGAACATGAACAACCGAATCCAAGAAATGAAACCAGTCATGAAATTACTTTTCCAAAAGACTCCCCTCTTAAAAAATTTACTAATAATAAAATAACCTTTATTAATAGCGCTCATCATCAGGGAGTTGATAAATTAGGCAATAACTTGACTGTTACTGGCACAGCTCCTGATGGAATTATAGAAGGATTCGAACACCAGAGTCATTATTATTGTGTAGGAGTTCAGTGGCACCCTGAATTTTTAATAACTGACTTCGATAAAAAATTTATTCAAGATTTTGTCAATCATGTCAAAAAAACATTTAGTAAATTACTTTCTGAAAAGTTTCAAATTTCTCGAAAAAAAGCTGAGGGCTTAATAAAAAATAAAAAAGTTTTATTAAATGATAATATTGAATCAAGGCCATATTTAGTAGTACAAGAAAAGATATCATTAGTCTTAATAAGCCCATTGAAAAAAAGTAAATCTTATTTTATTTCATAAGCCTAAAGGGTGTATTACCTCAAGGAGTGATGAAAAAAATAGGACAATTGTTTATGATTACCTCCCAAAAAAATTTAATCATTATCATTATATTGGCAGATTAGATTATAATTCAGAGGGATTATTATTATTAACTGATAGTACTGCCTATAAAAGAAAATTAGAGTCTCCTAAATCAAATATTAAAAGAGTCTATGTAGTAAACGTTATCGGATCTTTTAATGATTTAAAACTTAAAGCTCTAAATCAAAAAATTTATGCAGCAAAAATATATAAAAATCCCCATGTATCTTTAACTCATACAAATAAAAATAAGCATACGCTTAGGTTTGAATTAACAGAGGGAAAGAATAGAGAAATTAGAAATATATGTGAGATATTTAATTTAAAAGTAGAGAGATTAAAAAGAATTTCTTTTGGTCAATACAAAGTGAAATCTATCCCATTAGCTAAATATAAAGAAATGACAATACATGAAAGTTATTAGTGGGACTTTAAAAGGAAGAGTAATACCCACTCTAAAAACTCATGATTATAGGCCCACTCTTTCCAGAATAAGAGAGGATGTCTTCAACCTTATACAACACAACAATGAACTCAATGTGAACTTAGAAGAAAGCACATTTGGAGACTTATTTTGTGGGACAGGATCTATAGGGATTGAGGCACTTTCTAGAGGTGCTCAAAAAGTCATTTTCAATGATTTATCAATTCAAAACTTAAATACACTTAAGATTTTTTTAAAAAATATTCCAAATGATAATTATGAAATTCATCAAACTGATATTTTTAAACATTCAGAATCATTATTTGAAAATTGCAATATTATCTATGTGGATCCTCCATATAATTATGACTTTAATTTATTTAAAATAAATATTTTACCAAAGCTCTCAAAAAATTGTCTTGTGATCTATGAGTCTAATCAAAACATATCTAATGAAAATTTAATTTTTTCCAAAAATTATAAAAATAAAAAAATTCTTTTTTTTAGAAATAATTAACGAAACCGAAAATAATTTAAGAATTTAATCATAAATTTTTTAAAATAAGTATATTCACCAAAGCAAAATGAGACAGCCATTAAAGTTATCTGATACAAAGGAAAAATAATTATTAATCTGATTAATAAATAAAGAGGATAAAAAGTAATAATTTCATTTAAATTAATAATCTTTAAAATTGGATCAGAAATAATAACCGATAAAGATCCTGCTAAAGCAAATACAATAAAAATCTTAGTTAAATGAAAAAAAGACTTAGCTTTAAATAGTTTTATTAATTTTTCTATCAGGTTACGCTCTGGTATTCTTCTTTAAAACTTCAACTGCAGGTTGATCTAAAAAATTAATTTTTTCAATTTTTGCTCTCAAGTAAATATCAAAAATCAAATAGATTAAAAGGTAAGAATAATCATCAAAATTATCATCTATAATTATTTGATTAACTAAAAATTTTTCTAATTCTAAGGTTTTAATAGCTCCCTTTTCTAAAGTGGATAAGAGATTATTATTAAGAATAAGATCTTGGATTGAATTTATTGGTTTTGTGGAATTTTTTATTTTAAAAAAAATAAATTGTTTATCCCTTGGGCCATCAATAAAGAGTTGAAATTGACTATGCTGATCAATAGATCCAAAGGCGCTAATGTAATTAATTGCTTTTTTATTTTTACCAAGACTTTCAGCAAAAATCTGACGGTACCATTCGTTTAGAGTTCGTAATTTATCGTGATAATTTAGACCAACTACAATATTAAGACCTTTGTTTTTTTCATAAACTTGTGAAGAAATAATATTTAATGCCAGTTTTTTGTGGTTTTTTTTCATTAATTCTTTGGCTTTTTTGAAAGAATTAATAAGACTTCCTAAAGAGTAGCCCATAGCAATTATTGGCAAAAGAGCTGTGATTGAAAAAATACTAAACCTCCCACCAATTTGTGGGTCATGTTCAAATGTTCTTATCTTATTTTTCTGAGCAAAATTATTTAAGTAATTATTTTTATTTTCAGTGATAAATAAAAAATGCTTATAAATATTTTTAATATTATTTTTTTTTAGGTATTTAATGATCCAATGAAGAAAAAATTTTGTCTCCACTGTATTGCCTGATTTAGAAATAAAAATAAATAAATCATGCTTTGATATTTTTATCCTAGATAGATTTGAGTCTAGTTGAATTGGTGAAGGATTATCATAAATAAATAATTCTGTATTAATTTTTTCTGGAGCTAAAAACTGCATTAAAAGTTTTGCGCTTAAAGAAGAGCCCCCCATTCCAAATACATGAACTCGATATTTCTTATTTTTAAATAATGAAAAATCGTATTGAGAAAAATAATTTTTATCAGTGATTGGATTAAATAAATCTATTTTAAAGAAATCTTCTAATAAATAATCAACATTCTTTTTAGTTTTAAAATTTAAAGAATTTAAATTATTTTTTATTTTCATTTATAAATATATATAAGTAAATATTAATTATCTTTTACTTTTGCCTTTAAATAGCCACTGAAAAAAGTTCTCATCAGTTTTATATCCACTCTCTTGATCAATTTGATCAATTATTGAAGGGTTAGCTTGATCAGCTTCTGTTTGAGTGAGAATAGAATCAACCAAAGGATTTGAACTTTGATTACTTTCTAGTAGTCTCTTGAGTGGATCCTGGTGCTGGTAAATCATTTGTTGGTGGAATAATTAGAGATTTATTATATCCGACCCCTACTTCATTAGCTTTTTCTCTTTGACAGCCAATTAATAAGCTTAAAAGCGTAAGTAAAATAAAAGTTTTTTTCATATTTTTTTATTCAAAAATAAAATGTTAAATATAAGTATCACAAAACCTATACTTATACAGCTATCAGCAATATTAAATGCAGGCCAATGATAGTTAAATACATAAATATCAATAAAATCAACTACATATCCTCTAAAAATTCGATCTAAGAAATTTCCTACAGCTCCTGACAATATCAGGACTAAGCATATCTTAAAAAAATGATCTTGAGTTTTAATCAGCAAATATAAGAAATAAATAATAATAGATAAAATTACTATACTCACAATAATTTGATTTAAAGAAGGGCTATTCAAAAAACCAAATGCAAATCCATAATTAACAACAAAAGTTAAATTAAAAAAAGGAGCTACCGGAATACTTTCATATAAATCAAACTGACTTACAATCATTGCTTTACTGACTTGATCAATGATTAAAAGAATTATTGAAAAAATCAGAAGATTTAGATTGCTTTTATTATTGAAAAGATTTCCAAACATTATCGCATCTACTACAAAGATGATCTTGGTTATCTTTAACTTCCGGTAAGATTGTCCAACATCTTTGACATTTATCTCCCTCGGCCAAAGAAATATCTACAAAAATATCTTCTTCTTCAAAATTCATAGATGAAGGTGTTTTTTCAGCAATATCTTTAATTTCTACACCGCTAACAATACACATCTCAGCCAAATCTAATGTTGAAAGTATCTGTTTAATTTCTGATGGGATATAGATTGTCGCTTTAGCTTGAAGACTTGATCCTATTAATTTTTCGTTTCTTTTTATCTCTAGTGCTGCGGTAACAGATTTTCTTACTCTTTTAAGCTCATCAAAACTTTTTTCTAAATTTGAATTAGAATATGTGAAATCTTTTTCTGTGATTGTTTGTGAAAGTATACTAGTTGAGTTGTCTTGATGTCTCGATTGCCAGGCCTCCTCGCTTGTAAAAGAAATGATTGGAGAAAACCATTTTGATAAAAAATCAAAAAGAATATGGAGACAAGTTGAAACAGATCTTCTTTTAAGACTATCTTTTCCATCACAATAAAGAGAGTCTTTTCTTATATCGAAATAAAATGCGGATAGATCTAAAGTGCAGAAATTTAATAATTTTACAAAAATACCATGATAATCATGCCTTTGAACAAGTGATTTTAATTCATTATTCATTTGGGAAATTTTATTCAAAATATATTTCTCTAGATCGGGCATTTGCTCTAATTCCACTGCTTCATTAACGGAGAAATTATTTAAATTACCCAATAAAAATCTAATCGTATTTCTAATCTTTCTATAAGAGTCTATTTGGTAGTTAATAATTTGGTTATCAATTTTTAAATCTTCAGAATAATCAGAAGCCACAACCCAAATTCTTAAAATATCTGCGCCATACTTATTATTTATAATTTCATCTGGAGAAATAACATTTCCAATAGATTTAGACATTTTCCTACCTTTGCCATCAACAACAAATCCGTGTGATAATATACTTTCAAAGGAGCTCTCCTCTTGTCCCCAAGACTCCAATAATGAAGAATGAAACCAACCTCGATGTTGGTCAGATCCCTCAAGATACATAGAAGCTGGCCATTGGAGATCTTCTCTAGTTTCTAAAACATAAGAATGAGTAGATCCACTATCAAACCAAACCTCAACAACATCTTTAACTTGCTCATATTCATTTGAGTCGTAATCAGGAGATAAAAATCTGGAAGGTTCTGAGTTAAACCAAGCATCTCCTCCTTCTTGTTCATATATAGAGGCAATACGTTCAATTACATTGCTATCTCTTAATGGCTCACCTGTTTTTTTATTTACAAAGATTGGTAAAGGGACGCCCCATACGCGTTGTCTAGATACACACCAATCGGGTCTATCTTGGATCATACTTCTTAAACGATTTTGTCCTTGCTTAGGAAAAAAGTCAGTTTGATCAATTGCTTCTAACGCCTTTTCTCTTAATCCATTTTTTTCCATGGAAATAAACCACTGAGAGGTATTTTTATAAACGAGAGGCGCTTTGGATCTCCAAGAATGAGGATAACTATGGATTAAAACACCTTGGGAGATTAAATTATTACATTTATTTATTTCATCACAAACATCTTTATCGACTTTAAAGATATGCTTTCCCGCAAAGACTGGGATATGTTCATAGTAAATTCCCCCCTCATCAATAGTCATTGGGAGTTCTAGGTTATGCTGTTTACCTAAAAGGAAATCATCCATACCATGAACTGGACATATATGAACAATACCTGTTCCTTGTTCGGTTGTTACAAAATCTCCATGTAAAACAGGTACTGTGAAATCATACCCTGAGTCAAACAAAGGGTGTTTACAATTTAATCCAATTAATTCTTTTCCTTTTATTTCAAAATTAAGAGTATGCTCAGAAATTTCATTTTCTTTAATAAAGTTTTCTATCAAATCTTTTGCTATGATAACTTTTCTATTTATGTCATTTTTATTAATCGTTAAAGATTGATATTCAATATCTTCATGAACTGCTAAAGCTCTATTACCAGGAATAGTCCATGGCGTAGTAGTCCAAATGACAATTGAATGATCTGAAAACTTAGGTTCTGAAGATTTCTCTATAGGAAAGCATGTGTAAATAGTAGTTGATTTATGATCTTGGTATTCAACCTCAGCATCTGCAAGAGCTGTTTTTTCTACTACTGACCACAAGACTGGTCGATGGCCTTTATAGATACCACCATTCTCTAAGAATTTCCCTAATTCTCTAACAATTTGCGCTTCTGCATGATAGTGCATTGTTGTGTAAGGGTTATCCCAATCACCTATTACACCCAATCTTTGAAATTCTTTTTTTTGAATATCAATCCATTTATTTGCAAAATCTCGACACTGTTTGCGAAATTCTAATACTGGCACATCGTCTTTATTTTTTTTTCTTAGCTCGGTACTCTTCTTCAATTTTCCACTCAATTGGAAGACCATGACAATCCCAACCAGGAACATAAATTGAATTTTTATTCAATAATTGCTGATATTTTACAATGATATCTTTTAAAATTTTATTTAGTGCATGACCCATATGCAAATGACCGTTTGCGTAAGGAGGGCCATCATGTAAAATAAATTTTTCCTTATCTTTAGAGTCTTTTCTTAGACTTTCATATAAATTATTTTTTTGCCAACTATCCAGTATTGCAGGTTCTTTTTTAGGCAAATCAGCCTTCATAGAAAACTCAGTTTTAGGCAGTAAAATACTATCTTTAATTTCCATAATTTAATTTATCTTTTGCTATAGTGATATCTAAAGTTATTTGATTTAACAATTCTTTTATACCATTAAACTTTTTTTCATCTCTTATTTTGCTTTCAAAAAAAACTTCAATATTTTTTCCGTAAATATCTTGATCAAAATCAAAAATATGGGCTTCTATAATTTCAACAGACTTGTCAAAGGTAGGTCTTTTACCAAAATTAACAATACCAAAAAAATTATTATCTAAGCCTTCGACTTTAATTTTTACAGCGTATACACCAAATGGAAGCTGGATAATTTGATCTGGGTAATCAAGATTAGCGGTAGGTATGCCTATAGTCCTGCCCCTTTGATCACCTTTTATTACCAAACCTTTGATACTAAATGGATTTTCTAATAGTGTATTAGCATTCTTAATTTTACCAAGTGATAAAAATTCTCTAATTTGTGTTGAGGATATTTTCGTATTTTTACCATCTTCTAACAAATCGATATTTTCATATAAAATTGATGCTTTTTCACAAAAAGATTTTAACGTTTCGATGTCTCCTTTTCTTTTATTACCATAACGAAAATCATTACCAATTAAGATTTTTTTTAATTTTAGATTTTCAAATAAAATTTTATTTTCAAAATCACTATAAGATAAGTCGATAAGCTCTTGGTTGAATTTAAGATCAATTAAATAATCAATATTTTTTTGCTCAAGTATATGAATTTTTTTTTGTTTAGAGTTAATAAGAAATCTTTGAGAGTTATCAAAATAAAACTTGGGATGAGGATCAAAGGAAAGAATAGCAGATTTGGCATTAAGTGAACTGGCTTCTTTTTTAAGTTTTTCTAAAATTTTATTATGACCCTTATGAATTCCATCAAAGTTTCCAATAGTTAAACATATCTCTTCTTTTATATTTAAATTTTTATAGTCGACTTTTAAATATTGCATAAAACTAAATGCTTCGATATTTACTTTTAAAATAAATTAAAGGTTTCTTAGATTTAAAAATTTCAAAATTGGTAATACGGCAAATTATAATAGTATGGTCTCCAGATTTAACTTTTTTTTCTACGTAAGACTCAATTAAACCCAAAGAATTTTTAAAAAAATGGAACTTTATTTTTGGCTATAGAAAAACTAACTCCATCCCAACGATTAAGAAGATCTCCTGCAAACTTATTGGATAAATTTTCCTGAGATTTTGAGAGAATATTAACATTTACAGGACTTTTAATTTTGAATGATTTTAAATTTTCATTTTCATTACCTAGACAAAACAAAAATTGAGGAGGGTCGAGGGACAAACTAGTGAATGAATTAACAGTGCATCCAAAATATTCTTTTTTTGAAGTTCCATTAGTAATAATAGTCACTCCAGTAGAAAAAAGAGAGAAAACAGAGGTTAAGTTTTGTTTATTTTTCATACTTTATAAGATGGTAGCGCTGGAGAGACTCGAACTCTCACGAGGTTGCCCTCACCGGATTTTGAATCCGGCGCGTCTACCATTCCGCCACAACGCCTTAAATTGTCATATTTAAATATATCAATAAGTATTAATTGGCAAATTGATAACTTATTGTGTATTTATGAGATTTTAAGAATAATATCTTTCTACTTTGGAATACATCTACTTTATGGCACCGATTTTGACTTTTGCGATGACTGCCGCCATTACCCCTGGTCCTAATAATATTATTCTTTCAACTAATGCAGTAAATTTTGGTTTTAGAAAAACAATTCCACTTATTTTAGGTGTTTTTTTTGGATTTTTGTCCGTGTTGACTCTTTGCTTACTCGGAATTGGAGAAATTTATAAATCTTTTCCTGCAATAGCCATGATTTTAAAAATTATTGCCGTTTTATTCTTGTCTTATCTTTCATTTAAAATTTTTACCTCTTCATCATTTTCTGATGAAAAAAATTCAAAAAATTTTACTTTTAAAGACATATATTTTTTTCAAATAATTAATCCTAAGGGTGTAACAGTTTCTATGTCTAGTTCTGCTATATTCATACAAAATAAATTTCCCTATGAAATTGAATTTATCTTAATTTTTATTTGTTTTGTTATATCAACATCTACAAGTGCTGTTGTATGGGCAGCAATTGGTCATTCATTTAGAAAATATTTAAATGATCAAAAAAAGATAATTTATTTTAATAGAACAATGGCCTTATTACTTTTATGTAGTATTTTTGTTATAATGATATGAATAACAGTTATTTTAAATTAGTTTTATTTTTTTTTATAAGCATTCTTTTACTCTCACCTATTATGATAATTATTATTAATGGGCTTTCGTCAATAAGTAGCGCTCAAAATCTATATACTTCAAGGTACATACTAGGCTCCTCAAAAATAGTTTTATTAGTAAGTATATTCATTCTTATAATAAGTGTTCCATTAGCTTGGTTTAATACAATGACTGATTATCCAGGAAGGAAGATTATTCAAATTTTATCTATTCTCCCCTTAGGAGTGCCTGCATATATTTCAGCTTATACTTATGCAGAATTACTTGAACCAGGGGGATACTTGAAATATTTTTTTATATCTTACGATGGAATTTCTATAAGAAATAGTTTTTTTGGATCTCTTATTTTAAGTTTTGCTCTATTTCCTTACGTCTATGTGTTAACAAGAATAGCTATAATTAATTTTTCAGCTAGGTACATAGAAGCTGCCAAAACAATGGGCAAGAGCTCTTATGAATGTTTTATTAAAATTTGTATTCCAATGGCAATACCAGGCATTGCAGCAGGATTAGCCTTAGCTTTAATGGAAACTTTAAATGACTATGGGGTAGCAGATTTTTTTGGACTACAAACTCTTACAGTTGGTGTATTTCATAACATCTCTATCATAAACGATATCCCCTCTGCTTATTTATTGTCATTGGTAATTTTATTAATCATGGTGTTTCTTTATGTATTTGAGGTAAAAATGAGAGGAGATAAGAAATTTCATAATTCTTCCTATGAACATATCCAATGGTCAAGATATCAGCTAGGATTTTCAAAAACAGTATTTGTTTTATTATTTGTCTCAATTCCAATAATTTTTGGTTATTTGATACCTTTGCTATTTACGCTATTTTTATTAATCCAAAATTTTTATCAAATTAACTTTGATAATTATTTTTCTTCCTTTGACAAACTCACTAATTTTAGGGGTTGATGTTGGTTTAGGATGTGTATGTTTTTCAATTTTAATTAATTACATATCTAGATTCTCAAAATCAAAATTATTAAGTTTATATAAAAAAATTATAAATATGGGCTACGCTCTGCCTGGGGTTGTAATAGCTTTAGGAGTTTTGGTTTTAATTAACAAAATTTCATTATTAGCATCCCATGATATTTTCAATATCCTTATTTGGTTTAATCATTGCTTTAATAATAAGACTTATATCTATTTCTAATAATTCTTTAGAGTCTGGATTAGATAAAATTGCTAAATCAATTGATGATGCATCTCGAATGATAGGTCGTAGACCATCAACTACATATTTCAGAATTATCATACCCCAAATTAAATTAAGTATTCTGGCAGGATTTTTTTTAGTGCTTGTTGATACAATGAAAGAGCTACCTATTACTTTGTTATTACGACCATTTAATTTTAATACATTAGCTACTAGTCTTTATGAGTATTCATCAGATGAGTTATTTGAACTAGGTGCCTTACACGCATTTACAATCATAATATTTTTATCAGTAGCAATTTATTTTTTTGATAGTTTTTTAGAAAAAAAGATTGTTTTAAAAGATAAAAAATAATTACTTAATAAATCTTTTCATAATTTTTAGAGTTTCTTCACTGACATGGTGTTCAATACCCTCGCTATCGTACTGAGCATTTTTCTTAGATACTCCTATTTTAATAAGAAAATTATAAACAATTTCATGTTTTTCTTTTGCTATTTGCGCAAGCTTTTTACCCTCTTTAGTTAGAAAAATAGATCGATAAGGTTCAGATTTAGCTAAATTAAAATTAATTAATCGTTTTAAATTTTTATTAATAGTTGCTTGAGAGACTCCAAAATGTTCTGCTAAATCAGCATTTTTAACATCTCCCTTTAACTTAGATATTTCAAGAATAGCTTCAACATAATCCTCAAGAATTTCGTTCTTATTCTGATTTCTAATATTTAAATATTGAGATGATATTTTACCGCTAGCTTTACTCATCTTTAGACAATATTTATTATATTTCATGTTGTAAAGTATACTTTGACTAATTTTTAGTTATAGCTATAATTTTTAGCCTAGGCTAAAAATGACAGAATTAGTAATGCAATTAGGTAGAAAATTTCAATACCTTCGTTTCTCTAAAATTATGCTTTTCTCATGTATTTTGACTTTATTTTTTTTTGAACCAACTAGAGAAATCTTATTATTTTCTGCTAGTGATGCTTATGTTGCTGTTTCATCCTTTGTTGGTGTAACCCTAATAATTTTTGTTTTCTTGGAAAAAAGAAATTTTAATCTTCAACGTTTTATAGAAAAAAATAAAAGTTATGAAATTCCAACTAGTGCTTTTTTAGGTGTAATTCCAGGTTGTGGTGGAGCTATAATGGTAATGAGCTTATATACTAGGGGAGTTGTATCTTTTGGTTCTGTATTGGCTGCTTTAATAGCAACTATGGGAGATGCTGCTTTTTTATTGATAGCTTCTAAACCACAAGCTGCTTTAGTCATTCTTCCAGTTACTTTTTTAACAGGAATAGTTTTTGGATATCTAGTAAAACCTTTTACTAAAAACTTTATAAATAAAATCTCTTTAAAAAAAGACTTAAATAAGAACTTACCAAAAAATAAAATACCCAAAAACTTTTATTCTTTCTGGTTAATGTGCTTGATACCTGGAATAATTCTTGGTATCCTTAATGCCTTTCAAATAGAGATTTCTTTTTATATTTTTGGAATTGATTTAATACATTCCTTTTCATTTATTTTAGCAATTTATTGCATATTGCTTTGGGTTTTTAATCCTCTGACCGATATTCAAATGGCTTCAATACATGAGAATTCATTACGCAGGGTTGCTGATACTACTTGTTTCGTTACGGTATGGGTGATTATTGCTTTTGTCACCTATGAACTAATTGATCTATCAACAAAAGGTTTGATCTTTGACTCTTTAAAATATTTTGGTCCATTTATTCCTTTAATGGCAATTATTATTGGATTTATTCCAGGATGTGGTCCTCAGATTATGATTACCTCAATGTATGTTTCGGGCCAAATACCAATGTCAGCTCAAATTGGTAATTCTATTTCAAATGATGGGGATGCTCTTTTTCCTGCTATAGCTATCTCTGCTAAAGCTGCAATTATAGCTACTTTATATAGTGCGATACCTGCGATATTTATTGCGTATCTTTGGTATTACTTGATAGGCTAATTTTATAATTCTTAATTTTTAACCTTAAATGTGGAATAGCATCTATATATACATTGAAAAAAAATCAACTAGCCGCTATTCACAATTTTTTTTATCTGCTGTTGCATTTATTGAAAGTATTTTCTTTCCGATTCCTCCAGATGTAATTTTAATACCTCTTATACACTTTGATAAAAAAAAATTTCTTAGAACTGTCATTAATTGCACTCTATTTTCAATTTTGGGTGGTGCGGTTGGATATTTTCTAGGACTATTCTTATTTGACTCAATCAAAGGAATTTTTGATCTAAGTAAACAAGAATTATTTTTTAATTTTTATGACCAATATGGATTAATTGCAATATTTCTTGGTGGCTTTACCCCTATTCCATATAAAATAATTGCCATAACAAGTGGCTATGCAAAATTTAATTTTATATTTTTTCTTTTATTATCATTCTTATCGCGTGGTTTAAGGTTTTTAATTATTGGCTATATAGTTTATCAATTTGGAGATTATGGAATTAAATTTATAAAGAAAAATAAAACAATTTTATTTTTAATCATTCCTATATTAATTATCTTAGTTATTTATTTATTGATTGGTCATGATTAACTCAAAAAACATATTTTTCTTAGCGGTATTATTTTCTATATTCGCTATCTTATCAGCATTCTTTATGCAGTATGTAATGGGTCATGCCCCATGCAAGTTATGTACTTATCAAAGAATTCCATATTACATAATAATTTTAGTTGGCTTAATTACCCTCTTTTTCCTAAAATTATAAAACTAACATCTTTCTTACTAATTTTCTTACTATTAGCAGAATTTTTAGTTTCTAATTATCATACTCTCAGTACCTATGAGATTATTAGTTATAGTGGTTGTCAAAGTGCTGAAATTCCTAGTGATATAAATCAATTAAAAGAAGCATTAATGAGTGACACTCTTACTATAAATTGTTCCAATGCTAATTTGAAATATTATGGTATTCCGCTATCTATTTATAATTCTTTTTTTTCACTTATGTTTCTGATAGTAATAGTTTTCAATGCCTATAAAGAAAAAAACCAAAAAGCTTAAACCTCAAGATAAAAAATTAATTGAAGAGATCATTCGTGTTGATCATGCTGGAGAACATGGAGCAACGCAAATTTATAGAGGTCAACTTGCCATTTTTAATGAGCATACTGAATTTGGAAAAGAAATTAAAGAAATGGCAGAACAAGAAGAAATTCACAAATCAACTTTTGATGAGCTTATAGTTAAAGAGGATGTAAAACCCACAATTATGTTTCCCATCTGGAATATTGCTGGATATGCTCTCGGAGTAGGAACGGCTCTTTTAGGAAAAAAAGCTGCAATGGCCTGCACAGTTGCTGTTGAGGAAGTAATAGGACAACACTATGAGGAACAAGCTGAAGAGCTAAAAAAAGAAAAATTAAACCTCAACTACTGAAAACTGTTAAAAAATTTCGTGAAGATGAGCTTGAACATCATGATACTGGGGTTGAACACCAAGCTGAAATGACAACTGGTTACGTTCTTCTCTCAAAAACTATTAAACAGCTCTGTTATACAGCTATAAAAATATCAAAAAAATATTAATCTTTTTCTAAGATGCTATCCCAATAGAGATAGTCTCTCCAGCTAGAATGGAGATAATCTGAGGGGAAATTCTTGCTTTTTAATCTTAAGGAATACTGAGAGGGCTCTTTAGGTTTTCTTAATAATTTAAAACCTACTTGAGATAAACTTTTACTTCCTTTTGTCCAATTACAATGTGAACATGCCGTGACTACATTCTCCCAATTAGTCAATCCTCCTTTAGACCTAGGGATCAAATGATCAAAAGTTAACTCTTTAGTAGAAAATTTTTCATAACAATACTGACACGTAAAATCATCTCTTAAAAAAACATTGAACCTCGTAAAAGCAGGGGTATGGCTATGAGGGATGTAATCTTTAAGTGCTATAATACTTGGAAGAAACATTTCAAAGGATGGGGAGGATACTTTTTGATCATATTCTTCTACTATATTCACCCTATCTAAAAATACTGCCTTAACTGTATCTTTCCAGCTCCATATAGATAAGGGAAAATAACTAAGAGGGCGATAATCCGCATTAAGAACCAATGAGGGACAATGATTCGAATTTAGCATAACTTGATAGTATCATATCAACTAGTTAACAGTTTGTTAAATATATTTTAAATTCAATTTTTAAATTTATTATTAATAGCTTCTATCGCTAATGGGCTTATAGAATGTCCGCAATTATCATCCATAATTATTTGACTTTCGATTTTTTGATTAATCAGAAAATTATGAGTTTCTATAGCTTGATTAGGTGATACTACATCATCAATTTTCCCATGAAATATTAAATATTTTGTATTATTTTTTTAATTCTATTTTCTCAAGTATTTGATTTGGTAAAGAGCCAGAAAGTGAAAAATATTTTGAAAAGTATTTTCATTTTGAAGAGCATAGTAAGTTGCAAGCATAGAGCCTTGAGAAAACCCAAGAATAGAAATTTGATCAGTATTAATCTCAAATTTTTTTTTGATATCATTCACAATATCATCTAAATAAAAAAATGCAGATTTTAAACCCGTCTGAATTTCTTCGACTGATCTTTCATTTAATGCAAACCATTGATATCCAAAATAATTAAATTCACATGGTTCTGGGGCATTTGGAGATATAAATTCTGTTTCCGATTGATTAAGATGGAAATAATCCTTTAAGGTAATAAGATCACTCCATTTGAACCATAACCATGAAGAAAAAGAACTATTTTTTTCATATTTTTAGCTCAAATTTAATAATTAGACATTTAAGGATAATTTGATAACTATTGACCATGAGCACATCTGGCATCTTACCCTTAATTCTCATTATATCTATGTTTTTGGCATTGCTTATGGTGGTAATAGGCGTCATTGCCATGGCCAAAAATGGAAATTTTAATAAAAAACATAGTAACAAGCTCATGAGAATGAGAGTTTTGTTTCAAGGTATAGCTGTTTTTGTCTTTGCTGCCATTATATATTTATCAAGATAATAATTTACGCTCATGACAAAAAAGAAAAATAATAAGCTTTTATCTACTTCTATAAATAAAAAGACATCATCTTTAATGGATATTTTAATAGTTCGATAGATGTAGATCAGCGACTCATTGAAGAAGATATTTTAGTTACTCAAGCACATGTGAGTGCCTTAGAAAAATTAAAGGTAATCTCCAAAATTGAGGCAAAAAAATTTATCAATGTTTAAATGAAATTCTGAATGAATATCAAAAAGGAAAAATTAAGTTTTCTAAAAAAAATGAAGATATTCACATGAATGTGGAATACTTTCTTCATCAAAAAATTGGAGATATCGCTTTAAAAATTCACACTGGCAGATCACGAAATGATCAAGTTGCAACTGATACACGTCTTTGGACAAAAAAATCAGCAAAGAAATACAAAAACTGATTAAGATGGTTATGCGTTCTATTTTTAATCAGGCAAACAAACATCAAGAAACAATAATTCCTGGTTTTACTCATTTACAAATAGCGCAGCCTTTATCTCTTGCGCATCACTTATTGGCTTATCTAGAAATGTTCAAACGTGATTTGGATTATTTTGAATTTAGCATACAGGGAGCAGATGAAAATGTCTTAGGGAGTGCTGCCTTAGCAGGAAGTAACTATCAACTAGATCAAAATTTATTAAATAAAAAACTGGGATTTAGTAAGTCAAAACAAAATTCCATGGATGGCGTCAGTGATCGAGATTTTTGTATGTACTTTCTTCATGCTTGTTCTATGACTTCAATACATTTAGGTAAACTCTCTTCTGAATTAATTTTATGGTCTAGCAATTTGGTTGGATTATTTAATGTACATTCTGAGTATTCAACTGGAAGTTCAATTATGCCTCAAAAAAGAAATCCAGACTCTTTAGAATTAATACGATCAAAGGCAAATATCATAAGAACCAAATCTCAAGAATTTTCAAATATTATATCTAATCTTCCATTAACTTATTTTAAAGATTTCCAAGAAGATAAAAAATTATTTTTGAATGTTTTGATGAGCTTTCCCTCTGTCTTAATGTTATGAGTGATGTAATTAAAAAATCAGATTTCAATAAAAAAATTGGGGTTGAATTGTGTGAGACTAATTTTGCTACAGCTACTGATTTAGCTGACTATTTAGTTATTGAAAAAAATATTCCATTCAGAAAATCATACAAGACTATTGCTGATATTGTTCAATTTGCTTTGAAAAATAAAATGAAACTTTCTGAAATATCTTTAAAGGAATTTCAGAAGTTTGAAAAATCAATAGACTCCAATATCTATCAGTATATTGATGTTAAAAAAAGTTTATCAAGAAAAAAGACAAATATGAGCACTAACCCAAAAGAAGTTTCTAAAAAAATTCATAAATTTCAGAAGTTCTTAAAGTAAAATGCTTAAATTATTATCAATTTTAGTTCTTTCTCTATCTTTGCTCTCATGTGGAAATAAAAAACCAAATAAATTACCAGAGGGAGTAGTAGATAAATCTGAGTTTCCTTTTCCTCCTAACGATGAATATGAATACCCTGAGGAGTAAAAATGTTTGATAAAATTTTAAATGAGTTTTCTACTCCCTTTTATCTTTATAAAGAAGAAACTATAATTGCTAAAACAAAAATTCTAAAAGAATTAAATCTAGATTTTTCTCATAAATTTCATTTTGCTGTTAAGGCAAATCCCAATTTAGCTATTCTCAATTTACTAAAAAGACAAGGTTTGGTGCTGAGGTAGTTTCTGCTGGAGAATTATTTAAGTCACTCAAAGCTGGTATAGATCCTTCTGAAGTTATTTTTGATGGTCCTGGTAAAACTGAATTTGATTTAAAATATGCAATTACTCAACAGATTAAATCTATAAATGTTGAGAATTTAGAAGAAATAGACTTTATTAATGAATATTCCTTAAGCAAAGGTCTAAAAACAAATATTGGAATAAGGCTAAACCCCAATATAGATGCCGATACCCTTGAAAAATTACTACTGGAAAGTCTGGTGGTAAATTTGGTATATCCGAGGACCAAATTAATTTTGATAGAATTTTAGAGATGAAAGGTGTTCAGCTTTCAACTTTATCCGTTCATATTGGAAGTCAAATTGTCGATCATCAAAAATTAATACAATCATACGGACAATTAATTTTACTTGCAGACCAATTAAATAAAAAGAATCATACAATCACTAATCTTGATTTTGGTGGTGGCTTTGGAGTTATGGACCACTCTGATGACGCTTTAGACTTTGTTGAATGGCAAAAAGAGTTAGAAAACCTTCTTCAAGGTAAAAAATATCATATTATTTTTGAACCTGGGAGATTCATTGTTGCCAACAGTGGTGAATTAATTACAAAAGTTCTTTACATCAAAAGTAGTGGAAATCGGAAATTATTATTACAGATGCATCATTTTCAGAATATCTACGCCCTGCCCTTTATGAAATTAACCCACCAGTTCAAACATTAAATAATTCTAAAGAGCTTAAGAACTATGATATTGCAGGGGGCATCTGTGAGTCGACAGATTTCTTAGCTAAAAATATAAATTTACCAGAAGTTAAAGTAGGTGATTATTTGAAATTTATAAATGTTGGCGCTTATGGCTCGTCTATGTCATCTACTTATAATAGCGTCCAAGACCGCTTGAAGTCTTAATGGGACAAAATGAGTATAGAGTCATTCGATCAAGAGATACCCTTGAGGATTTATGTAAAAATGAAATCATGTAATGATATTATTTTTAAAACGCATTAACATTCTATTAGCTTTAATACTTCTATCTTTAGCACTGGGAATAGTGAAATTTAAAAATAATTTACCTAATCAGAAAATAAGCAATTTTGATGTTGATGCTATTGTTGTTTTAACTGGTGGGAAAGGAGAAAGAATAATAGAGGGATATAGACAAATTGAAAATTCTAATCAAAAAAAACTTTTTATCTCAGGAGTTGATAACACCTTTAATTCAGAAGTAGTATTGGTCAATATTTTAAACTTTGATAGAGAGGTGGTTAATTGTTGTATAGAGGTTGGATATTTATCTAAAAATACTTATGAGAATGCTTTAGAAACAAGATATTGGGCTCTAGAAAAAAAAATTCAGTCTATCCTCCTCATTACTTCAAATCTTCATATGCAACGAGCTGAGTTTCTCTTTAATCAACTCTCTGGTTTAGAAGTAATTCCTTTTGCGGTAAGTAATGAAGAATTAATTATTCCTTTTGAGAAAATGTAGAAGAATATGTAAAATTATTAATTTCAAAAATAGTATTTGTAAAAAGTATGAGATTTAGTTTTTTAATTTTATTTTATCTAACCACTGCAATTGTTTTAATTATTTCTTTATTAGGATTGCCTTTCAGATATAAAAATTTTCGATTTTTTGTAATATTTTTTACTAAAAATATGCAATGGATGCTGCGCATTTTTAATATTAAAATTAAAGTTATCAACCCAGATTTTGCAAATTTAAAAGGATGTCTTTTTGCAAGTAAACACCAATCTATGTTTGAAACAATTTACTTTAATCAACTTTTTTATAACCCTGCTTATATCCTTAAAAAAGAATTATTATCAATTCCACTCTTTGGAACTTATTTAAAAAAACTAGGCATGATAGCTATTGATCGTAGTCAAGGCATCCAAAGTCTTCGATATGTTAATGACCAAACAGCTGAATATGTTGAAAATAGACCTGTCATCATTTTTCCAGAAGGTACTAGAACACCTTATAAAGCAAAACCTGATTTGAAGCCTGGAATCTTTTCAATGTATAAATCACTTAATAAACCAGTTGTACCAATAGCCCTCAATTCTGGTCTTTATTGGCCCAAAAATAATAAAATTAAATCTGGTGAAATATTAATTGAATTTAAAGAGCCAATACAACCTGGTTTAAGTAAACAAGAATTTCTTGATCAACTAAAAAAGGCAATTAATTCTCTTAATCATTAGGAATAAATTTTCCAGCCTGTTTAGCTTTTACAATTCTATTTCTGATATTTTTAGTTTTTTGCAATTTATTTAATAATTTTTTTGAATTTTGTGAATTTAAATCTTTGGAGAATTTTTTTAACTCTCCAATAAACATATTTGTTAATTTTTTAATCTCTTTGCTGTTTGCTAAAAAAATATCTCTCCACATTTCTGGATCACTTCCCGCTACACGAGTAAAGTCTCTAAACCCACCAGCTGAAAACTTAACTAATTTAGAATTTAAAGATTTTTCTTTTTTAATAGCTGTTAAGACTAAAGAGTAAGAAATGATATGTGGTAAATGAGAAGTTAGGCTAAGAACATGGTCATGCTCTTTGGCTGTCATGACCTCTGTTTTCATTGACAAAGACCTCCAAAACTTACTAACTAAAGAAATATCTTTTTTACTGGAATTTTTTAGAGGGCAAACAATGCTGTAACGGTTTTCAAATAAACCTAAAAAACCATTCTCTAAACCAGATTTCTCTATACCAGCGATGGGATGAGAAGGAATAAACCTAAATTTAAAATTATTTTTATAATAAATATCCTCAATATTTTTTTTAGTTGAGCCAACATCAGTTACTATAAAACTCTGATCATTCAATTTATTTATTTTCTTTAAAATATTTTCATACTGAAGGACGGGCGTGCATACAATGATCAAGTCAATTGACAATTTCTTAATATCATCAAGGGATTTTATAGAACTTACATTTAGATTTGCCTTTTTAACCTTTTGAAAAATCTTTAGATTTATCAAACGCATAAATATGGGCTTGTTTTCTTGATTTTGGTATCGATCTCGCTATAGATGATCCAATCATTCCAAAGCCAATAATCAATATATTTTTAAACATCAAAACTATTACAAACCTTTATTGTTTTTTTCATTTCATTAAGATTACCAATAGTCATGCGAACATGTTTAGGCAAGTGGTATGATGCTAGATGCCTAACCGTAATTTTATTTCTATAAAGGAATTTAACAAATTTATTTGCTATTTTTTCATGACTAAACTCCAGAAGGATAAAATTAGCAGTAGTATCTTTCGTTTTGAATAAAGAATTATCTAACTGTTCAATTGTAAATTTTTTATTATTTATATTATTTTTTACACTTTTGGAAATCCATCGCTGATCTTTTAATGCTTCTGAAGCTGCTATGCATGATAACCTAGATACATTAAATGGCTTTTTAAACTGATATAACTTTGAAATATTTTTTATAGATGAGTACCCCCACCCAATTCGAAGACCACCTAATGCATAAATTTTTGAAAATGATCTAGTTATAATTAAATTTGGAAATTTTTTTACTAATGATAATCCATCTTCATATTTTTTTTCTTGCAAATATTCACAGTAAGCAGAGTCCAAAACTATTAAGGTTTTTTTATTAATTTTTTTTATAAATTTAATTATCTCATCCTTATAGAAAATTGATCCAGTTGGATTATTTGGATTTGCAAGAAAAATAATCTTTGTTTTAGAAGATGCTAATTTTGCAAATTCATTAAGAGAAAATTGGAATTGAGAGTCATTAAATATTTTTGGCTTACAATTAAAATTCTTTGCGTAAATTGCATACATTGCAAAAGCATATTTAGTAAAGATCACTTCATCGCCAGGTTTAGTAAAGGCTGCATAAATCATTTGTAGAACCTCATCTGATCCTGCTCCCAAAATTATTTGTTCGGACTTCAAAGAGTAAGTTTTAGAAATTTGATTTCTAAGTGTTTCTCCATCTAATTCTGGATAAATATTAGAAAAATTAACACTTTTTTTTATAGCAGTTTTTACTTTAGTGGATGGGCCATCATTATTTTCGTTTGAGGATAAACGAATAGAAGCCCTTGAATTCTTCGGCTCCACCTTGATAGTTATTTTTTGGCTTATTTTTAGTCATTTTTTTTTGTTTATACTTAAACTATATAAAAAAAATATCATCCTTTTATATTGAAAAATAAACTGAAAAATCATAAATTTTGGTCAACACCGATTTGATAGCAGCTTGCGGGTGTATAAACAGCTAAAGCGTTTTCCCGTAAGTTATCATCTCAAGAGGGTACGAATAATGAGAAAGATAACAAATAATACAGATTATCCAGGTTTTCTTCTATCTTGTGAGGAGAGTCTTTTGTTAGACTCAGGAAAATCAATAAATAAATTTCAAATTGCTTATCAAACCTATGGTGAATTAAATTCAAATAAAGATAATGCGATCTTAATCTGTCATGCATTAACTGGAGATCAATTTCCGGCAGAAGAAAGCCCCATAACAAAAAAAAATGGTTGGTGGGATTTGATGGTTGGTCCCAATAAGCCTATTGACACAAATAAGTATTTCGTTATCTGCTCAAACGTTTTAGGTGGTTGTGTTGGCACTACTGGTCCTAATGACATTAATCCTGAAACATCAAAAATTTATGGTTTAGATTTTCCTACAATTACCATTAGAGATATGGTCAAAGTTCAAAAAATACTTATTGATGAACTGGGTATAGCTAAACTCAGATCTGTCATAGGTGGTTCTATGGGGGCGATGCAAGTTCTTCAATGGGCTGCCACTTTTCCAGAAATTGTGAAATCAACTGTTTGTATAGCTGGATCTTTAAAGCATTCTGCTCAAAATATAGCTTTTGATGAGGCTGGAAGGCAATCAATTATGTTAGACCCAAAGTGGAATCAGGGAAGATATATAGAGTTTGATCAAAAACCAGAAAATGGATTGTCTGTTGCAAGAATGATTGCTCATATTACTTATCTCTCAGAGACAGCCTTTCAAAATAAATTTGGAAGAAATCTTCAAGAAAAAAAAGATCTATCTTTTGGTTTTGGAATAGACTTTCAAGTAGAAAGTTATCTTCGGTATCAAGGTCGATCTTTTGTCGATCGATTTGATGCTAATAGTTATCTTTATATGACTCGAGCTATGGATTACTTTGATGTCTCTGAGGAAATCAAAAATAATCAAAAAAGAATTTTAGAAAATGAAATTCGATTTCTTGTTCTATCTTTTACAAGTGATTGGCTATTTCCAACTAAAGAGTCTCGTGAAATTGTATCATTACTTAATTCTATCGGCTCCAATGTAAGCTTTGCTGAAGTAGTCTCTGACAGAGGTCATGATAGTTTTTTACTTGATGAACCTCAGTTTTTTCGAGTATGTGAAGGTTTTCTGAGAGGAATTAAATGAGAAACGATTATAAAATAATATTAGATCTCATTCCGGAAAATTCTAAAGTGCTCGATATCGGCTGTTCAGATGGAGATTTAATTGCATTACTCGCTGATAAAAATATCAGTGCTCAAGGAGTAGAGCTAAACCAAGAAAAAGTCATTTCTTGTCTTGGACGGGGATTAGATGTCATTCATGGGGATATAAACTTAATCGTGGAGGATTTTCCATATAATCAATTTGACTACTGCATTCTAACACAAACAATACAGGCTGTTCAAAAGCCTGATGTTTTATTAAATACTTTAAAAAAAGTAAGTAAAAATATTATAGTTGGTTTCAATAACTCAGGAAGGTTAAGTAAGGTAATACAATTTTTATTATCAGGCAGTTTTGACTCACTTCTTAAAAAATCTGATAGTGATCAGTGGTATAATACTGACTATATACATCCTTGTAGTATTAAAGATTTTAAAAAGCTATCTCTTGATTTAAATTTTAAAATTATTTCAACCTATGATGTTATTAACTCGACTCAATTTACTGATGGAAAAATACCTTCAAACCTTTTTTGTAAAGAAGTACTATTTCATTTAAAAAATGAGCAATAAAAAAAATATAATTTTCATCTACAATGCTAAAGGTGGTCAATGGAATTATTTAATTGATACCCTCCATAAATATTTATCTCCAAAGACATATGAATGTAATTTATGTCAAATTACTTATGATTTAAAAATGCGAAAAGCATGGAAAGATTTTATAGAGGAGTCTCCCCATGATTATAAATTTTTGCATTTAGAAGAGCTGTCAGATTTTGGCCTTGAAGGCTTTATAAATGATTTACCTATTTGCTTAGAAGAATTAAACGAAAAGCACAATGTATTAATTGATAAAAATGAGATGAATTCTTTTCAAGATGAATTTGAATTAATTGAGTCTCTTAAAAAGAAATTATAAATCTACAATCCCTAAATAGATTAATCTAAGGGAAGCAACTACAATAAAAAAATTGATGATAGCAAAGAATGATTTATCGGATAATTTACTGTTCATCCAATGTCCTAAAACTACTCCAATCACTGCCACTGGAGAAAATAATAAATAACTTAACAGACTCTCTAAGTTTAATATTTCTAAATAAAAATATGGAATTAGCTTAAAAAGATTAATTAAGGCCATCGAAAAAACTAACCCAGCAACAAATTGAACTTTTCGATCATAAATTGACATAAAGTAGATATTCATAGGCAAACCTCCAGAGTGGAGAACAAAACTTGTAAACCCAGCTAATGTCCCCCAGATAGTTTTACTTCCGTAAAAAGGAATTTTTTTAATTTTAGATTGAGTAAGTAAATAATTAGAAATTACATAAGCAAGAGATATCGAACCTATGAATACACTTATCAAAGAGAGGTTAATGAATTTAAATAGGATTGTTCCCGCAATGACTCCTAATAATGAAAAAGGAGCGATCGACCATACTGCTTTATGGTCGTAATATTTTCGATTAAGAAATGCGGCTATCGCATCACACACGATCAGCATTGGCATCAAAATAGCAATCGCGGTTAAGGGGCCATAAGTAATTGAGAGAACAGTAACGGAAATTAAAGCTAATCCACCACCAGAAAAACCGGATTTTGAAATTGCGAACAAAAGAATACAAAATGATACGATGAAATAATAACTAAAATCTAACAAGACTTAACCTTATAGACTAAAATTTTATATTTAAAATATGAAACTATTAAGTAGCTACTATATTTTTTATAGGAATTTTTTTTGATTTAGATTTATTGGTTGCATAAACTATTTTTTTACAAACACAGATCATCAAACCACCCATATAGGGAAAAATACGATTACCTGCCGTTTCAATAGTTCGATGGAATTTATAATTAGCATAATGATGCCAAGGGGGAAAATGGAGAAAAGATTTTTTTGATCTAAGATTAAATAATCCTCAATTAATCTTTTAAATTGAGTAGTTGAATAAGAACGACCATGCCCAAAGGGGTTATTATCATAGCGAGTCCAAAGTCCAGATCTTCTTGGAACTAAAGCAATAAAATATCCGTTAGGCTTTAAAATCCTCCATATTTCCTCAATACTACTTAAAGGTTTCTCCACAAACTCTAATAGATGAGTGGATACCACCAAATCAACTGAACTAGGATCTAATGGGAGAAAATATTCATGAATAGTTTTTCATCAAAATCATATTTTTCCGTAATACTTCCATCTAAAAAATCAGGAATAAGCGAAGTAATATTTAAATTTGCATGACTCTTTTTTAAAAAAGAAAGATAAGGACTTGTATATCCATAACCACAAACAGATTGATTTGAAATATCTTTTAGAACGGATGTAATTCTTTGACGAACTGTCCTTTTCACAATACTTCCAAGAGAAGATTGATAAAAACTGTAGATATCAGATGCGTTAATATCCATAGTTGTATTTTATCGAGATTTACCTAACATTCCATTGCAATGCTTAAACCCAATATTTATTTATTTCCTCAATTAGATGATAATTATGGCTATTTAATTAAGAACCCTCATGCAACTGAGGGAATTTTAGTTGATCCATCGGATTTAAAGATGTGTCTTAAAATACTTGAATTAAATGACTGTAAAGCAACGCATATTTTACTTACCCATCACCATGACGATCATATAGCTGCTGTTCAAGATTTAAAAAATAAATTTCAATCTATAGTTGTTGGTTACGAAAATGATAAAAATATCCCTCAACCAGATCTTAAAGTTAAAGATGAGGAAATTTTCGAAATTCATCAAAATAAATTCAAAGTTATTCATACTCCAGGTCATACCTTGCAACACATAAATTATTTTATGCCTGACTGTAATATTCTTTTTTCAGGTGATACCTTGTTTAGTATTGGTTGTGGCCGAATGTTTGAAGGAACACCAGAAGTTTTCTGGAAAAGTTTATCTAAAATCAAACAACTACCAGAAGAAACTACTATCTATTGTGGTCATGAATATACATTGAGTAATGTAAAATTTGCTCTAAGTATTTATCCCGATAATCAAGACTTACAAAAGTATGCCCATTGGGTGGAGCAGCAAGAAAAAGAGCATCGACCTACCATCCCTACCAAACTTGTTGATCAAATAAAATGTAATCCTTTTCTACAATGTGATCATGAGCACTTTCAAAAACTCTATAAAAGCACTGATCCTATTGAGGTTTTTGGACAAATGCGAAAAGCTAAAGATAATTTTTAAGTTTCTTTGACTGAATAATTTTAACCTTGGTGTTTGATTGAAATGTGGTAATTTGAAATTTCTATGAGTGAATTTTCTCAATTAGATAATGATATTACTGAAGCTTATCAAAAAAAGCAAATGGATAAAGTATGCTCTTTATATTTTGAAGCTGCGAACTATTTTGAAAATAAAGCAGATATAGAGGCGGCTTGTTTTTTTTACACTCAAGCTCTTGTAATGGCTCTGGAGGAAAACCATGAGCTCAAGGAAAAAATCATTTATAAACTTGAAAAATACGGCCGCAGTAAAGACGCTACTTTAAATTAGTTAAATTTCGAATGGACACTTCCACCATTCAACTTCACCCCTCTTGGTTAAATCATTTAAAAGATGAATTCCAAAAAGACTATATGGTACTCATCAAAAAAAAACTCTTGGAGTTAAAAAAAAATAATATTCCCTTCTATCCTCCAGGAAAGTTTCTATTTAATGCTTTTAACCTTACTCCCCTAGATCAAGTAAAAGTTGTAATATTGGGTCAAGACCCCTACCACGGTCCCAATCAAGCGCATGGCTTATGCTTTTCAGTTCCAAACTCAATTAAACCTCCTCCATCTTTAATTAATATTTTCAAAGAGTTAGAGGATGACATTGGCAAAAAAATTGATTTCACTAACGGAAATTTAGAGCATTGGGCGAAGCAAGGTGTTTTTTTATTAAACACTACTCTTACAGTTGAGAGATCAAGGCCATTATCACATCAAAAACTAGGATGGAATATTTTTACAGATAAAGTTATTTCTACTATTAACAAATCCAGAGAAAATATAGTTTTCATTCTTTGGGGATCTTTTGCACAAAGTAAAAAAGAGTTAATAGATTCGAATAAACATTTAATTTTAACTGCTCCTCACCCCTCTCCTTTATCAGCTCATCGCGGTTTTTTTGGTAGCAAACCTTTCTCCAAGACAAATAACTTTCTTGAGACCAAACAAATTGATATGATTAAATGGTAAAATGAAAGATACTGTTGGAAACTTCGTCAGCTTTATTGAAAAAGCTGTCATACTTATAATTTTAGTATCTACCATCACTGCAATTGTTTTTGAAATTTTGAAAATGATTGATGCTAAATATGTTGAGCTGGCAGATCTTTTATTACTCTTCATTTACGTTGAGGTTATTGGAATGGTAAGGGTTTATATGATCTCCAACCGAGTGCGTATGACTTATCCTTTATTTATTGCCATAACTGCTCTATCTCGATTAATCATTCTTCAAGGAAAAGACTCTAATCCAGAGCTATTACTCTATGAAGCAGGTGCAATAGTTTTAGTTGCCATAGCAGTTGTTATTCTTCGCTTAAGATATATACCAATTTTACGACCTTTCGAGGATGTGGACGAAATACCGACAAAAAATTCTAAGAAAAAATAATAACTTTGAAAAAGATTGCCGTTATAGGAACCGGTCTTAGTGCATTATCATTAGCACACCATCTTCCTAGCCTAGATATAACTTTTTTTGAAAAATCATGGAGACCGGGAGGTCGTATTTCAACTAGAAGGCATGAAGACTATGCCTTTGATCATGGTGCTCATTATATAAAAGAGGATCATGGGGTTATTGGTTTCAATGAATATCTAGAAAAAATTGGAGCTACAAAAAATTTAAATGGAGCTTTTTGTTCTAATATACAAAACCAATCACCTATTGAAGAAAAAAGAATTATCGTAGGCCAAAAGGGAATTGAGTCGATACCTCTCGAATTTCACAAAAAATTAAGATATCCAACAGAATTTTCTAGCCATATAAAAAAAATTGACTCACGTAACCATGAGTATTTTTTACTAACTGATGAAAAAGAATTTGGACCCTATGATTTTATTTTTACTTGTATCCCTTTTGAACAATCAAAAAATTTACTAGAGGATTTTATTGATTATAAAAATATTCCCACACCAAACTTCGACTCTATTTGGACAATCATGCTTGCTTTTGATAAAAGATTGGGCTAGGCTCACCTTTTCAATTTGGGTACCACCTCAATCAAGAAATAAGTTTTTTAATGAACCAAAATTTTAAACATGAGTTTTTTAATGAAGAATGCTGGGTTGTCAACATGAGAGCAGAATGGACTAAAGAGTATTATAATATTGAAAACTATGTTTTGGAGGACTACGTCATCGATAAAATGAAAAAGTTTTTTGGCTCTTCTTCTAAAGCAATATTCAAAAAATCTCACCGATGGAGATATGCCTACTCTAAAAAAAGCTTGCTGGAACTATCAAATAAAAACTTTATTGAGTCGATTGACCATCGTTTATATGCCCTAGGAGATTGGTGCCAAGGTCCTAGTATGCATGATGCTTGGTTAGCAGGAAAAAAATTAGCAAAACATTTTAGTGAACTTAGGCTTCAAATTTAGTTTATTTACTTTTGATACTGGGATAGTTATTAGTCTTAAGTTGAAATATTCTTATTTTTATTTTCTCTCGAGCTCTCATGAAAGCCATATTCAGAGATAGCTTTTTTTCTAAAAAAACCTTCTATTCTTATCATAGTGTAATATTCATTTTGACATTTAAGTAAAACCTTAAATGATTTAGCAGAAGCTAATCTTTTGACATCATCACCATTTAAGTCATGTTCTTGACCACAAGCGCATCGGTATTTTATAGAACCATAGCCCTGTAATCGTAATAAATGAATAGCTCCAATTTTTTCTTTACTTAAACGTTCTTTGACTTCAGATTTAGATTTGAGAATATCCATAGATTATTTAGATTATTAATTTTATATCTTCTTTAAAAGCTTCAAATTAATTTATATTCTTAATTAATTTTAAATTTTAAACTGATGGATTATTTATCTTTTCAAAATTGGACTTTTCCTGTGCCAATTCGATATGGCCCTGGTCGAATAAAGGAACTGTCTGAAATTTGCCAAATCAAAGGAATTAAAAAACCCCTTGTGGTTACTGATAATGGAAGTAGAAATCTCAAATTTATTGAAAATATTCTCAATGATTTAGATGACCATCAACTTAAACCAGGACTTTTTTCCAACATCTCCCCTAACCCAAGAGATACAGAAATTCTTGAAGGAAAACTAAATTTTAATAAAGGTGGCTATGATGGAATTATTGCAATCGGAGGTGGTAGTGGAATGGATGGCGGTAAGGCTATCTCCTTAGTAGCCAATAATGATTATGATATTTGGGATTTTGAATGGGAAAAAAAACCTCCAGAGATCAATGAAGAAAATAAATTTCCCCCATTAATTTGTATTCCGACAACTGCAGGAACAGGAGCTGAAACTGAAAGTTCAGCGATGGTCACAGATACTAAGTTATTTGTTAAATGGTGTATTGCCCATCCTCAACAAAAACCTATTGAGGTCATTCTAGATCCAGAGTTAACTCTTGAGCTGCCTAAAAATTTAACTGCATGGACAGGTGTCGACGCTTTAGTGCATGCAATTGAGGCCTATGTCATTGATGATTTTCATCCTCTGTGTGATGCATCCGCTATTGAAGGATTACGATTAATCTATCCTAATTTACAAATTGTTTACAACGATCCAAGTAATCTCGAAGCTAGAGGAAAAATGTTAGTTGGGTCGTGTCTTGCTGGAATATCTTTTTTGAAAGGATTAGGTTTTGTTCATGCTATTTCACATATGGTAGGCGCTGAGTTTGATACACAACATGGGCTAACCAATGCGATCGTTTTACCTTCAGTCTTAAAATATAATCAACATGTCATGGATAAAAAAATACCTATTATGAGTGAAGCAATGGGGCTAAAGAAAAATGATTTTGAATATTTTTATAATTCTATTTGCAATTTATTAGGACCAACTTGAAATTCCAAAAAACTTAAAAGAAATAGTTGTTGAAGAAAGTTCAGTTGAAAGACTTGCTGAAAAAAGCTCTTAAAGATAGTGCTTTTGCAACAAACCCTAGAACAGCTTCTTTAGAAGAGATGGTTAATCTAATTAATATCAGTATGAATAAAGGTCGATAAAAATTTAAAATTTTTTAAAAAACTGCCCACGTTAAGAAACTAGAAAGAACTGTCCAAAAAATAAAAATTAGCCAAACTTTTCCTCCAACTCTTAATGATCTTAAAAGAAAATATATGGCCAATGCCCAATTGCCACCAATAATAAAGATATCCCAATACTCCATCGAAAATAAATATTAACAAACAATTTAAAAAGTTTCGAAGATTATATTTATTAATTTTAAGTAAAAATAATGGCGCAAGAATGAGGCTTTATCTTGATTTCATATTTGATTTGTTCTTTTTATAAATTTTTTTCCAATTCAAATAGTCTTGATCATTTAACAAAAACCTCATTAAATTTTTTAAATCACTTTCATCTATCTTGTAGTGATTATTTATCTCTTCATATGGAATATGGTCATTATGGGCTAAGTGTTTTAGATGATCCAACTCATAGGGAGTTAAATATTTCATTAAATTATAGACATCTAACATATTTAAAAAATTAATTTAGAATTTCGATTTTGTCTAACAGTTTAAAAATTATACTGAATTTGTTGATTAATAAGTATTTATTGTAATTAATTTCATTAGATAATATTGACAATATCAACTAATGTTTGTTCGACAATTTTCTAAAATTGGAGGTAAAAAATCAAAATTAGCGCTCCAAGCATAGTGAATTTCAAGAATATAAAAGTCTATGTCCTCCTGAGGAAAGTGCCCCACGTCATATTTATCCAATAGAGACTGTTTTCTCTTTTTCATTTCCTCTGAGGTACTAGGGTCTTTCATTTGTAGAAAAAATTCCTCAGCTAATTCATATGTAGCAATACAAATGATTTCATCCTCATCAAAACTAGTATCATTCTCGTGGTAGCCAAAAGTGGAAAAAGAGAACAGAGATAAAATAATTATTAAAATTATTTGCATAAAATCTAATTTATCAAAATTATCGGAAATTTCTCGGAAATACTATTTGAACTACCTAACCAATCTCGTATTATGCTTGTGTTTAAAGCATAATGGGGCCATAGCTCAGCTGGGAGAGCGCTACGCTGGCAGCGTAGAGGTCAGGGGTTCGATCCCCCTTGGCTCCACCATCAATAATTTAGAGACTCAATAACAAAGAGTGCTGTCAGTTGGGGAAACCCCCACCCAAATTGGTTTATCTGGCTGGCAAACTAAAAAAAATTAAAACCCTCAAAAAAGGGTTTCACTCATAGCCTCTGGCTTTACCCAAGGGGCCAAAAACCCCAAATTTTTTGGGAAAAATTTTGCCTCATCCCCCTAGTGGCTTCCTATATTCATTTACATCCTCAAAACCTATTTCCTGTTCTATTAAATTGCTAAATTTATAGTTGTTGAAGGTATTAAAGGGTGAAATTTACTCCGTTCTTAATACACATAAAAATTAACTTATATCAAAAATAGAAATATCAAGTTTGTTGAGTTTTTTTTGGCATATTTTAAAATCGTCATCCATATGATATGCGCCTGGAAATGCAATACATTTGATGTTTGTTTTATAAGCTGACAACGCACTTTCATAAGAGTCTTCAATTGCCACACATTCTTTTGAGTTTATACCCAAACTTCGAATAGCTTTAAAATAAATATCTGGTTCAGGCTTTGGTTTATCAACCACTGTCCTGCTACCAATGAAGTCGAAGTCATTTTTGTAAATTACATTACTTACAGTAGTAAAAAGCGCGTTGATATTATCAGTAGAGGTTGTAGACGCCAGACCAATTTTTACATTGTGAGACTTGGCATATTCAATAATTTCTATTACTCCTTCTCGGGGTGGTATTTTTTCAGTTTTCAATTTTTTATTAAAAATTTCTGTTTTTTTCTCTCTCAATAAATTTGAGTCAATATTAACTTGATTTTTTTTTGCAAAGTCTTTTATTCTTTTTGACCCTCCAGATTTTTTAATTAACTTTTTATAAGTTTCTTTACTCCAATACCAATCTAGTCCCTTCTCTAAAAAAGCCTGATTAAAAGAAGCCCTCTGGATTTCAGAAGTTTCGATAATTGTTCCGATTGAACCAAAAAGGATTGCTTTGATCATCCTATATGAAATGAAAAATGTATATCTTTTGCATACATACGTAAGATCTTAAATAAATTCCTAGCCTTTTACTGCTCCAGCTGTCAGACCACTTATAAGTTGTCGTTGAAAAAACCAGATTATCATGAATAGAGGAGCTGTTGCAGAAACTACACTAGAAACTGCCCACATATAATTTCCTCCATGTTCAATAGTGCCAAGAAAAGCATTGATTTTTGGCACCATGGTATAGTTTTGTTGATTTAAAAGTAAAGCTGTAACAGTAAAGTCATTATAAGCTAACATCATGCTAAATAAACCTGCTGTTACTACTCCAGGCCACTTATTGGCATAATAATAAATTTTAAAAAAGGAAAATTGGGGGCAACCTCTAAATTAAAAGCCCTTTTATCAATTCTTTTGGCACTGTTTTGAAGAATGAATAAAGTAACCAGAGAGTGAAAGGTTGGTTAATAGCTACCAGAACAATGATAGTTGTTGGCAATATTCCCCATATATTTAATTGGAAAAAGGGGAATAAATAACCTGATACCAGAGTTATATGAGGCATTGCTCTAAAAATTAAAGCTGCTATCAAGATGTAAAATGTGTATTTAAATTTTGATCTGGATAATAACCCCAAGGTTCCGAAATAAAAGGGGAAGTAACAACTGAAACATAAATTAAAAATAATATTGAGTTTTTTCCCCCAAAATTCCCCTTTTCCAGGACTCGACATAAGCTTTGATAGTTGTGGTGGCACCTGTTTCTAATAAAGTGTTGAAACCATTTAGAGCATACGTCCATTCCGCTCTTGAAAAGAAATCAGCTTTAATCCTTAAAAGAACCCCAAAGAGTCCACATAAAAGGAAAACAGATATAATCAGCCAAATAGATAGAAAGATGGCATTGACAATTATCAACTGCTTTGAATATTTATTCACTCTTGAATTCATATTTTAGCTACCTTTGTGTTTTGAACTCTTTCCATGTCCTAATTAATACAGGTGTTAACAAAATAGCAATGCCTATAATTGTTAACATTGAAGTTGCTCCAGCTGACCCAAAAGCATTTTATTCTCATTTCTTAAATCTTGATAAATCATCCATGAAAGAGATTGAGCAACGCCCTCTGCAGAAAACCGATGATTGGTTCAAATACTCTAAAGTTGTCCATCAAACTAATGAGAATGATAAATGTTGCAACAGGATAAAGGTGAGGAATTACTATATGTCGAACACGTTGAAATCTTGAAGCGCCATCAATAATGGCTGCTTCTAAAGGGTCTTGAGGACGGTCTGTAAAGCTGCATAAAAACTATAAAAGCAATGGAGTTGTATGCCATACGCCATAAGTAAATAATGTAATCCATGTTAAAGTGCTTGAGGCTTTTAAAGATAGGTTTGGATCATTAAATAATATTTGAATTGTTGCTCCAATTATACCTTGGGAGTCAATCATCCAAAATAAAACAAGAGATCCGATTAGTGGTGTCACAATCATCGGTAATATGGCGCCGAATATGGCAAATGTTTTAATACTTTTTGCCAATGTATTCATACTTAAAGCAACGATAAATCCTAATATTATTACGGGCGGGGTGACCACGAAACAGAAGGATAAAGTAAACAATAAAGCTTTATAAAAGGTAAATTGAGAACAACATCTTTAAATTCTGAAAATTTGAAGAATTATTCCATGCATCACTAATTTCATTAAACGCCAAATGATTTCTATCTAAATATGTATTGAAACCATTAAATCTTCCGAAGGATTTTCCTCTTCTAACTTTTAGAAGCCTCTACATCAACTCTAATTTTTTTTACAACCAAAAGGATCACAATTTTCTACCTCAACAAGAACCTGTTCAGTCTCAATATGAAGGGATTGAAAAAACTGGAGACAATAGGCATGCCAATAAACAAAACCATTGCCAAAGCAGTAGGGAAAATAAACCAAAAAAATGTTCTATGAGGCATGAAAGAGTTTTAGAGAGTGGATTAAATAGATCCACTCTCTAAAATAGATTTTAACGAAGGATTATAAAAACCTTCTTCAGTCGCTTTTGCTACGTAAGCATCTTCAACATCGGCCAACGCTTTTTCTGCAGACTCTTTTCCTTGTAAGAATTCCACAAGCTCTGTGCTTAATGCTCCATGCATAAGGCTCATATGGAGGAAAACTTGGGTATGGCGAAGTTCCTCTATTAGCGGCATCAACTACTGGTCCTGCAGTATCGCCAGGTTCATATCCTTTAATAAGCCTATACAGTAGCATTAGGTTATTGTTTGCTAAATCGCTAGATTGAGCGGCTCCCACTAGTGCTCTAAACGAAGCTTCGGCATTAGCATCTGAGGTATTAGTTGCGATACCTATGCCATCCCACCAAAGTGTCGTTGCTGGTTTACTTCCACCACCAACAGTTGGTGAAGGAGCTAGCCTTGTATCTTCTTTAATAGATTGGTCGCCTTCATCATCAAGCAAGGAAGCAGCAGCTGAATTCCAAACGTGCATTAAAGCAACGTTCCCAGATTCCCATTCTTCTTTCACTGCATTTGTATCTTGAGTTAAAAAGTCAGGATTACTTAATTCAGTTAATTTTTTAATAGTCTCTAAAGCTGCAATGCCTTTTGCATTATTAACATTTGGTTGAGCCGTTCCTGATTTAAAGAATTCACCACCATGACCAAGGTACATGTTTACAAACTCTTGTCCTAAGTTCCAACCAGATTTAAAGGCACCTGCATAAGGGTTTTCCATCATGCCTGATGCTTTAATCTTTTCTGCAGCAGCGATAACTTCTTCATAAGTTGAAGGTACTTCAATATTCAACTCATTTAGAATACTTCTCTATACCAAAGATGCTGAGCGTTAGCCATAAATGCAACTGCATATATTTTACCATCAATGGTTATTTTTTGATTATCATTAAGATTTGAACCATATTTAGCCACTAAGTCATCTAGAGGTCGAAGTAAGCCATCATTCATTAATGGTGTGATTGAACCGTTAGTCACAAGTTTTGCAGAAAATTCTGATGGATTTGCTGATAAAGCAGCAACTTGAAGTTTATTATGGTCAACAGTATGAGTGACATTAAATTCAACATCAGAACCAGCGCAACTTTTCACTTCATCCATAAATATTCTATAAGTAGTAAATTCATTAGCTAGAATGCTAATTGAACCATCTTTCACTCCGCAAGGAGAGTGGCTTCCAGCAAAAACGGTACTAGAAAACAAAGATAGTATAAATGCTATGAAAATTTTTTTCATATTTCCCCTTTTATTCTTTTGTAAAAATTATCACAAATTAAGATTGAAGGTATATTAAATTTTTAAAAAATTTAAGAGAAGAATTTTTTTATATTGAAATGATATTTATTTTATCTTGTGACAAAAAGTAACTATGATTTAAATTTTAGACCCATTTGTTCAAAGACCCCATGATTATCGACCATGACATAATTGTCTAGAAACTTTCCATTTTTTTATTGACCAAAAATCTGAAAATTGCATTTTTATAGCTACGCCAGTCGGTTCGACCCCAAGATAAGCCCCTTTTATGAGTGCCCGTTAAAAATCCTGTGGCGCTAATCCAATTATCCTCAGCAACAACAATATCATTTTTCACATGGTAATCGGGAAACGCCTGATAAAAAGGTGACAGAACTTTATATTTAAAGTTTTCTATACCATGAATATCACCAAAACCAGGTGGGCCATGCCATACCATATCATCGTCCAATATTGATGTTGAGCTTCTAAATCTTGAGAATTTAAAGCCTCATACATATTTTCCAGCAATTTTTTATTATAGTCTGTGTTCATTTATTTTATCTTACGAGTTGAACATGGATAGCAAACTCATTAAAGCCTGTCCACTTTTTAATAATTTGATTTTTTTTTAACTTCCCATTGAGTGATACCCCACAGTTGGCATTTTTTGTTTGTAGGTTGGCCATACATACCATTCCCTTTATGGGTTCCGATAGCAGCCCAACGAATTGAAACTAGGTATCCATCTTTTGATTTCCCATCCAGTATAAGTCTTCAATATTTAGCGCCAAGTCAGGGAAACATGCTATCAAAGAAATAATGAAGTCTTTTAATTTGTGAGCACCTTTGAATTTTCGCATTGTAGAGCCTTCAAAATCAACATTTGTAGAGTAAATTTCTTGTATCAAAGAAAAAATTTCTTCTATTCCATATTTGATCAAAGGATGAATGCAAAAAATTTCTTACATTGAATTTTGACTCAAATCAGGAATTTTATAATTTTTAAATTTTTTTTTTATTTTTGATTAAATTTTTTTTTTTTATCGGTAATCGTTTAAAATCACACCCTTTTGATTTCTTTAGAAACTTGTCTTGCAATATCATCAATGTTTAAACCAATTGTTTAATCAATCCTGCTGTATCTAAACTACTTTTTCAAAAAAAATTTCATTATTTTTGGCCCCAATTTAGCAATAAAAAAATAATCAACTTTATTTCCAGTGGGGTGAAAATTTACTGTAACCAGTATTCCCCGTTATGATTTTATGGATGTGTGGTAACCAACTTTATGGTCACCTGCCCATATTACCCTTCTGCAAAAAATCTTTTTCCGGAAATGTTATTAGTTGGACTTCGAACTTTTTTTTTCTGAACCGTGTTGAAGCCCTATTTACCCCAAAATACAGTCATGGCTAAGTGGTCATATATAAAACCCAATTTTTTTTCTTTTCCCAAATTGTAAAAGTTATTTTAACAATATGTCAATGATGTTGCATTTTCTTTCAAAACCCTCCATATTCTGGGTTTTAATTTATTAGGTTTTGGGGTTTTAATTTGTTGCTGATCCACCACCACCATATGATTTAAGAGAAATATAAAATTTTTTTGGCATATGTTTGTCTTGAATTTTTTTGGCCCCCAAAAGTTGATAGATTTTTAATTTTCTTAGCCAGGGTTTAAATAAAAAAAAATTATTTGAACTTAAATATATAAATTATTTAATGTAATTGATTAATTATGAAAAAATTTCAAAATGAAAAAAAAATTGTTTTAAATTTTTAAAAGAATTGGAAAAAAGTAAAACCAAAGATTTAAAAATAATTCAAAATATGTATCAAAAAAATTTTTATATGCGATGCACACATCCATTCAATGAATTATCGGTGTTGAAAAAACAAAAAAACTTTGGGGCCCAATTAAAAATCTTTTTACCCACACAAGAAAACTAGATATCTTTTATGCAGGGAAAAAATTCTCTAAAAAAATAATGATGTTTGGGGTTTTATCTATGGGTCACTTTTTAGGGAAATTTTTTAAAAACAATTTTTTTTGGATTAAATCAAATCATAAACCTGCGCTCTTAAGATTTGCTGAATTCTATAAAGTTAAAAAAAATAAAATTACTGAAGGGGCATTTTTCGATATTTTCAACTTCACACAATTAGGGCTTTCGGGATTCCGGTCCACTGGGCTTGTATGTGTGACTCAGGGCCAATGAATCACAAAAGGGTTTTAAAAATTTGAGAAAACAAATGAGAGTGAGGGTGTCAAAACACTAAATTTAATTCATAGAATGCGAGATCGATTGGAAAAAAAATCAAAAATGAAATCTCATAAAAAAGATCTAAAACTTGACTGGAATGAGGACATGATTTGGTGGGGACCTGGTGGTATTGGGGCCTCTTATACTATTGATGGCTACATCAAGGGTCATACAAAACCTTTTAAGATGGATTAGAATTTATTAAATTTGGAGGGCATATTTTAAGTAGTGCAGAAGATGATTTGGGAGGATGGTTTGGCTGGCCTAATTTAATTATGAAATCTACTGGTGGATACCTAGGGCTTGCAAGCAAAAGTGATATTGAATCAGAAATGAGAGTTGTTGATTTATACAGAAGAGATGGAGATAAAATTGCTTTAAAATTGGATATTTATCGATCATCTCCATTTTTAAAAATTTTGGGAATTGATCTTTTGAGAGAAATAAAACTATTTCTAATACATAGATAATCAACCTTGAAACAATAGTTTTAATTCCAGGGTACATGTGCGATGGCACGATTTGGAAAAGCCTTAAAACTAAACTTGAGAATAAAAATACAATGTAATTATACCAGAACTAAAACTGGGAAAAAAGATCAAAGAATTTACTCAGCATACACTCAAACTTTTACCAGAAAAATTCATAGTAGTTGGATTTTCAATGGGAGGTTTTGTAGCTTTAAACTTGGCAATATACTATCCAAAAAAAGTTCAAAAATTAATTCTAATAGGTAGTAATGGAAGATCTGTATCAAAAAGTAGAAAAACTTTATTAACAAAATCACTAAATGAATTTAACAAAAACAATTATATAGAAAAATTAAGCATCAATAGCTTAAATTCATATTTTTTAAAAAAAATAAGAACAACAAACGATATACTAAGATAATGAATTTAATGGCCGAAAATCTCGGTTATGCAAGTTTTAAAAGCCAAACAAATGCAATAATTGAAAGACCAAATTTATTAAGAAAACTTCAAAAATTAAATATGAAAACTCTGATCATCTCAGGCTCTCAAGATAAAATGTCATCTAGAGAGATGAATATAGAATTAAAAAATAAAATTAAAAATTCTGATCTTTCTTTCATACCATATTCAAGTCATTTTGTAATGTTTGAACAATCTGAAAGGTTTAATAAAGCAATTATAAGTTGGTTAAAAAAATCAAATAATTTTTGAAGCTAATTTTGCACCATCAACTAATGATTTTAATTTTGCATAAACAATTTTTTCATCAACTTTGCCAAAACCTGCAAAAGTGCTAAATCCACAGTCTGCTCCTGCAATAAGTTGATCTTTGGAACTACTTTTGAAAATTGAATAAGTCTATCAGCTACAACTTCAGGATGTTCTACAAAATTAGAGGTTGAGTCAATTACGCCAGGAACAATTACTTTGTCTTTAGGGAGTTTGATATTTTCAAAAGTTTCCACTCATGAGCATGCCTAGGATTAGAGGACTCAATGAGAAGATATTTTACATTTGCTTTTAAAAATTACAGGCATAATTTTTTCTAAAGCTATGTCATACGTATGTGGGCCTTCATAATTGCCCCAACAAATGTGCATTCTAATATTTTTAGCAGATACATTTTTGAGAGAATTATTGAGTGCCTCAACTTGTTTTTCAGCCCTGTATATAAATTCTTTTTCTGATAAATGTTTGTAGTTCATGTGTCTAGCCAAAGCTAAATCTGGACAATCGATTTGTAATTGAAGGCCCCGATTGGTTATTAACTCATACTCCTTAGACATTATTTCAGATAATTTATTCAAATATTCATCATCATCTTTATAAAATTTATTTGGCATAAAAACATTTATAACCCCAGGTGATGCGGCGTTCATAAAAGCTAATTCATGTTGATGCGTCGCAATAGAATTTAAAAGATTATCAATATCCTGTATTAGCAAATTTTCATTGAAAATTTTGAGTTCACCCGTACAACATGGTCGAGTATAAATTGGTGTGCCTCCACTTTTTGCAATCTTATTTTTATATTCTGGGAATTCATCAAGGTCTGCAGGGGCTCTTCTTTCACTCTCCCCAGAAAAACCTGAGACTCTCTCTTTAATGTAGGTAGCATAACTAATTTTGCTCATCTCACCGTCACTGATAATGTCAATTCCTAGGTCTATTTGTCTTCTTACAACTTCATCAACATTTTTTTTTATTAAAGATTCAAATTTTTTTTCATCGAATAATTCTTTTTTGTCCTTAGAAAAAATAATTTCTGATAATTCTTTTGATCTTGGTAAACTGCCGACATGAGTTGTGAGTATTTTTGAGTTCAAGTTATTTTTTTTGTAAAAATTTTTTATATTTATTTAAAAATTGTTTTTTAGAAAAAGTTTTATTTTTTTTCATAAAATCTATTATTGTTCTCTCTTTTTTTATCATTTTGTCTAGAGCACTTGGTAGTTCTTTTAAGTATTCTCTTTTAATGATAACTGCACCGTGGAGGTCTGCATGAATAATATCATCTGGATATACATCCATATTAAAAATATTAACTTTACACTTTATTTTATGAATTTGATTATATCCATGCCCTACTCTAATCTCTCCGCTTAAAATTTGAAATTTTTGATCTAAAGTTTGCAAATCTCTTACTGCACCGTTTGTAATGGCACCAACAAATCCAAAATTAGAATGAATAGAAACATTCAACTCACCCCACCACGCACCAATAGTATTGTGTTTGTCCCTATCCTCTACAACACATATTTTAGGATAATCACCGTCATACATATACTCGTAGTATTTGTCTCTGTTTTTAATAATGTTAGTATTCCTCTTTTTTCGAGAAGTAATGACTGCTGTTTTAGCGAATCCCACAATTGGTTTTAATAAAGGATTTGAACAGTGCATAGTTTTTTGGGTATGACCTTTTGATCTCAGAGCTGGATCAATTAGCTCAAGAGCGTTTGATATTGAAGGAGTATCAAAATTTTTAATTTGTTTAAAAATTTTCTTTTCTAGAGAAGTTAATGGAGCCAACATCATCCAGTTTTGAGTAAAATTTGTTTCCAAATAATAGTTTCATCAAAGAGGATCCATTCATTTTTAATTCCTCTTGCGCCAAACTCTACATGATTAATGCCCATAATGTGAATGTTTGCTTGGCTTGGATCTGAGAAAAAACCTTTTCCAGAGTGTTTTCCCTCAAGTGACCATCGGATAGATGCTTTTTTATATTCATTTTTTTCTTCTAAGTATGCAATATGATCAACTTTAAACTCAGCATCAGGAAAGGTATTTTTTAAATTAATCCAGAAATTTTTTACTTCATTTATTCCTACTACCTTGAAGCCCCCAGGTTGTTCTTGGTTCACGGCTCTATCGTAAGTTTTGTCCATTATCTCAAAATTACCTTGGAAAATAGAAGACAGGATACTTGCGTATTCTGTTCCTGAATTTTTTTGAGAGATGGGTATTTGATTGTAAAAAACTTTATGAGGAGTTTGTCGATTAAACGGGACCTTGCATTCGGCTTTTCCACCTTGCATTTCAATCAAATTAGCAGCATATGTTTTGGGGTTCATTCCTAACTGGCGAACAATAGCCCCTTGATCTCTTACTAACCACTCATCATAGACTTGATTATTTTTACATGCACAGTCAGCAATAACTCTATAGCCTAATTTTTTTCCCGTCGCCTTACCATAAACTCCATCATTTTGATGTGTCGCAATAGAAAATATCCGATGAGAAGATAGAAATTCATCATTATCGTTTCCGATCCAGATAACATCTTCAGCCAATAGTTGACGATCAGGAAACTCATTGAGTGTGGCGTAGGTTGCCTTTACGACAGTATCAGAGCCGTAAATTACACCATCGGGCGTTCGAAGAGGTATGTCTTCGGAATAATACTTTCGAATTGACTCCACATCTTTATCTTCCCAAATCTGATAAGTTATCTTTAGAATATAATCTGGTAGATCTGTAAAATTTCCATCAAAACCCTTCATCTCAGTTAGGAATTTTTTTGGCGAACGATAAAAATACTACCTTCTTGATCGCTGATATTTTTAATACTCCTGACAGAGTTTTTAGGTGAAGAGAAGGTATCCTTGGGTCCAATTGTAACAATCTCATCATCACATGTTATTTGCCATTCACCTTCGTAACATAAAAATACTTCGGACTGATTAAGTGAGTACGGATGAATATGAGCATTTTTTCCTTTAAGCATAGTCAGTCCAAAACCAGTATTATGCAAGATATTGGGATCAAATTTTTTATCGTGAATGGTGAAATAATCTAAGTAATTAATGATTGAGTTAGAGTTATAGTGATCATCATCCACAGAATATTGTAAATGATCTTTGTATCTGATTACATATTTTTCAATTTCTTCAGATGTGTAATGATCAAAAGAACTGAGTTCTTTATCATTAACTGGTTCAATTGGTTTTTTTCCATCAGGAATATCTTTTTTCTCAAGGTCTATCAAAGTATTGTCTTCTAAAAGGATCATTCCACTTTCTTTTGCTTTTTTTAAAAGCTCCGGTGTCCATGTTATGACCCCAGGATCGTTCTCTCCTAAAACAACAAACATCAGCGCTTCTTTGTCTTCGCTTACATTTTGAAAGCCCCTGAACATATTTGTTGGAAATGAGGCAACATCTCCTTTGTTTAGTATTACTTCGCCCTCTTTCCCGTCGACACCCCAATAAAAACGCCATGAACCAGAGAATATTAAAAAAACTTCAGCAGTCGTATGACTGTGCAAACCAGAGCCGTTGAGAGGGGCGGCACTTACTGCCCCAATATTGAAACCATGCGCCTCAGCAATTTTAACATTTTGTTTAGAGTCTTCACTGACGCCTGGGCCAACTATAGAGTAATTAGATCTATCTTGATGGCCTTTTAATTTTCCTTCTACAAAGGGGACTTTACTTGGAACTAAATCTTGAAATTTAGCCAAACGTTTTTCTAGAGTATTAGATGTTTTGTTCATACATGAATAATACTATTTGAAAAAGTAGATAAATCAATTAAAAGGTAATTTAAAGGGTACGGTTAAAAATGAATTTAGAAAAAAATATTCAAAATAAAAAATTAATTAAAAAATTATTAAAAAATATTGCAGAGTCTAGTTTGCAAAATATTGATGAAAATATTCGAATTGCTTATCATGAAAATGCAACGATTAATGCATTTTACCCAGTCAATGAATTAAATGATATAAATCAACTATCAAATAAAATTTGGAAACCTATTCTTAGTTCGTTTGAAGACCTCGAAAGAAGAGACAATATAATCATGGGAGGTGAATATAAAGGTAATGATTACGTCTCAACTGTTTCAATCTTAGCTGGAACATTCACCAAATCTTGGCTCAATATAAAACCCACACATAAAACTATTTACTTAAGATTATGTGAAGTTCATCAGATATTTGAGGGAAAGATTATACAATCACATATTTTGATCGATACCATAGATTTCATTAGGCAGGCAGGATATTGGCCAATTAATGCATCTCTAGGGGTTGAGCAATTATGGCCTGCTCCAATTACAGGAGACGGGGCTTTATTTGAAAACCATGATCAAGAACTTTCAATGCAGTCTCTTAAGCAATCCTTAGAAATGCAAAACACTCTTAACATCAAGCCTGAGCAGGACGCTGATGTAAAAGCTGATAAAAATTTATTAAAACAAAAATTAATTGACCATCCCCAAAAAGATTATTGGCACCCTAAGATGATGTGGTACGGACCATGTGGTGTTGGCACTGCCAGAGGGTTAGAGGGTTTTATTAATCATCATCAAATGCCTTTTCGTTTAACCTTTCCTGAAAGAGACTATTGGACTATTGGGCATTTAGCAGAAATAGGTGATGGTAACTTCTCAATGACTGCAGGATGGCATAGCATTGAATGTATCCATAACTCAAATGAATGGCTGGGCTATAATCCAACTGGAAAAAAGATTAAAATGAGAGTTATGGATTTTTATCTTCATCATGAAGGAAAAATTAGAGAGAACTGGGTTCCCATTGATATAGCGCATATTCTATCCCAATTGGGAATTAATGTTTTTGAGCTTTGTAATAATTAGAAACTGTCATGAGTATAATTTATTTAAAAAAAGGAATAGATGAAACCCAAAGAATAAATGATGACGATAAAGTAAAAAAAATAGTTGAGACAACTCTCAAACAAATCAAAAACGAAGGAGATAAATTTATCAGAGAACTTTCACAAAAATTTGATAATTACTCCCCTGATAACTTTAAACTCTCAGAAGAGGAAATTATTGAAATTGTAAATCAGGTCCCAGCTGATGTACTAGATGATATTAAATTTGCCCAAGAACAGATTAGAAATTTTGCCAAGGCACAAATGGAAACTTTGAGTGATTTAGAGGTTGAGACAATGCCTGGAGTTATTTTAGGTCATAAAAATATTCCTGTTCAATCGGTTGGATGCTACGTTCCAGCAGGAAAATTTCCTATGGTTGCATCTGCGCACATGTCTGTCCTTACTGCATCTGTAGCGGGAGTTCCCGCATTGTTGCTACTACTCCACCTTTTGAAGGCAAACCAAATCCTGCAGTGATAGCCGCAATGAAAATGGCCGGTGCTCATGAAATTTATGTTCTAGGAGGAATGCAAGGGGTAGGCGCAATGGCGCTAGGTACCGAAACCATCTCTCCTGTTGATATGATTGTTGGTCCAGGCAACGCTTATGTTGCAGAAGCAAAAAGACAACTATACGGAAAAGTAGGAATTGATCTATTTGCTGGCCCAACTGAAACTATGGTCATTGCCGATGAAACTGTTGACTCTGAAATATGTGCCACAGATCTATTAGGCCAAGCTGAGCATGGTTACAACTCACCAGCAGTTTTGATTACAAATTCAAAAAACTTGCTGAGGAAACTTTAGTTGAAATTGATAAGTTACTTAAAATTTTACCAACAAGAGAAACTGCTTCGGCTAGCTGGGAAAATTATGGAGAAATTATAGTTTGCGATAATTATGAAGAAATGTTGATGAAAGCCAATGAAATAGCTTCAGAGCATGTACAAATTATGACTAATAAAGATGACTGGTTTCTTGAAAACATGACCTCCTATGGTGCTTTGTTTTGGGCTCTAGAACAAACGTTGCAAACGGTGATAAAGTTATTGGAACAAATCATACTTTGCCAACTAAAAAGCAGGAAGATATACTGGGGGTCTATGGGTAGGGAAATTTTTAAAAACTCACACCTATCAAAAGATCACTTCTGATGAAGCAGCGACTAAAATAGCTAGTTATGGTTCGAGACTTTCCTATTTAGAGGGCTTTATAGGTCACGCAGAACAATGTAATGTGAGAGCAAGAAGATTTGGTGGAATGAATATAGAATATGGCAAACCAGCAACTAAAACAAAACATGATTAATAATTATCCTCATTAAAAAAATAAATGGCAGATATAGACATAAAATCAGTAAATAATTTTTTACGAAAAGGTGCATGTCATTAAGGTTTTTTCATTAAAAATTAAAGAACACTCTTTTACAACCTTATTTGGGCCCCATCAGGGGGGGAAAGTCAACCTTACTGAGAATGATAGCTGGACTTGAAGATATTAACTCTGGCACAATTTCAATTGGAGGAAAAAAAATTAATAATCTTCCAAAAAAGAGAGGAATAGCCATGGTTTTTAATCTTTTCCCTCTACCCTCATATGACAGTCTTTGAAAATAGGGCTTTTGGTTTAAAAAATTAAAAAAAAAAACCACAAGAAAATTGATCATCTTTTAATAAAAGGGGAAGAACTTCCCGATTGAGGATTACCTACAACGTAAACCCAAAAAAATTATCTGGAGGTCAAAGACAAAAGTTGCAATCGGTAGGGCTATCACAAGAAAACCTAAAGTTTTTTTGTTCGATGAACCATATCAAATTTAGATGCATCTTTACGTGTTCAAATGAGAGTTGAACTTGCCCAAACTACATGAACCAAAACGATGCAACGATGATTTTGTAAAATCATGACCAAACTGAAGCTATGACACTAAGTGATGAGATAGTTGTCTTAGATAAAAGGGAGGATATCACAACAAGGCAATCCTTTAAATTTGTATAATAAGCCAAGTAATATTTTTTTTGCAAGTTTTATAGGATCTCCCAAAAAAGAATTTAAAACCTGCAAAATTGATTAATCAAGATAAAAACAACTTACAGTTAGTGCTCTTGGACAAGGGAAAATTTTAAATTAAACAATCTATAAACAAAGAACTTAAAAATGAAAATATTTTCCTTTTTGGTTTGAGACCAGAAAACTTTCATATTACTGGGAAAATGATGACTTTGATTGGCAGAGCAAAACTTTTGTCGTAAGAAAATTTGGGGAAATACTTTTGTACTTAGAAAACCAAAAAGGTCCAATAATTTTTTGAATGTGAAAGTGATCCCAAAAAAAAAAACAGGTCAGCTTTTGAAAATTAAATTTGATACTAATAAATTTAACTTTTTAATGATCATGACTCAATTATTTAATTGACCCTTGATGTATTTAAAAAATTTTCAAAATAAAAATAAAAGACTAGTAACGGGTGCTGGTAAAGGTATAGGAAAAGCAGCTGCTTTTGGGTTTTGGGGAGTCAGGGGGTGACATAATCGCAATAAAACAGAACTGCAAGCGATTTTGCTCAACTTCAGAAAAATTAATCAAAAAAAAAAAGATTTTGACATTTTTAATGTGACATTCTTTATTATGACCAAATAAAAAAAATTTTTTGCCCAAAATCAGTAAAATCGATATTCTTCTAAATAATGCTGGTACTAATATACCTGAGCATTTCACCAAAATTAAAAAAAGCGATATGGAATATATGGTTAATTTAAATTTAAAAGCTGCATTTCATATTTCTCAATTATTCTGCAAACATCATGCTTAAGCACAAAAAAGAAAAATTGTTGGCGGTAGTATAATCAATATGTCCTCTAATTAGGAAAAGTTGGAGCACCAATTAGGAGTACGTATAACATGACGAAGTTTGGGCTAGAGGGATTAACGAAAGGAATGGCGCTTGATTTAGCTAAATATAATATTCGCGTGAATTCTATATGCCCTACTTTTTGAAACCCCTATGGTCAAGAGTTTTTTTGAATAAAAGTTTAAAAGAAACTCTTCAGAACATTCCCTTAGGTCGATTTGCTAAAGAAAGTGATATTGCTACTGCAGTTGTATATTTAGCATCAAGTGCTTCATCAATGATTACAGGTTCTTCATTAGTTATTGATGGAGGCTGGACCGCAAAATAACCACTAAAAGACTCCTAAAAATCTATAAATAAATTACATTCCCATCGCATCGCGGCGGTATGAACTTTTGAGTCCCAATGTTTTGCTATTTCTTCATCAAGTTTTGTAAGAGTAATTGAAGCACCTTGCATTTCGAGAGAGGTACAGAAGTTACCAACTAATGATCTGGAAATCTTAATATTCTTACTATCAAGTAGTTTTTTAGCATTATCAAAAACCAAGTATAATTCTGTTAAAGGAGTTCCACCCATTCCATTTACAAAAAGAAGTGTTTCTTCATTTGAATTAGGCTTGAGGTCTTCAATAATTGCTTCTAAAAGTTCATTAGTAATATCTTGAGCAGGCTTAATTTTATCTCTTCTTCGACCTGGTTCGCCATGAATACCAACACCAAATTCCATTTCATCTGCACCTAATTCAAAAGTAGGTTTACCAGCAGCAGGGACAGTACAGCTTGAAAAAGCAACGCCCATCGATCCTGAATTTTGATTAACTTTATCTCCTAAAGCTTTACATTCTTGAAGAGAGCCGCCATTCTCAGCTAAAGACCCAACTATTTTTTCAACTAAAACCGTAGCTGCAACACCTCTTCGACCAGTTGTAAAAGAAGAGTCTTCAACAGCAACATCATCGTTAGTTAATACAGACTCATTGGGGCCTTGCATCATTTCGGCAGCCATTTGGAAATTCATAACATCGCCTGAGTAATTTTTCACAATAAACAGTACACCAGCACCACTATCAACCTTTTCTGCTGCAGCTAACATTTGATCGGGTGTGGGAGAAGAGAATACAAAACCAGGACATGCAGCATCAAGCATCCCGTGTCCTACTAATCCTCCATGCATTGGCTCATGTCCGCTTCCACCACCACTGATTAATGCTACTTTGCCGTCTTTAGTGGGTTGAGATCTTGTAATAAAATTAGGGTCATAATAAACGCTCACTATATCCTGATGAGCAGCCCCAAAACCCTGAAGACTTTCCTTTAAAAAGTCATCTGCTGTATTCATAAATTTTTTCATCTATTCCTCCTATTTTTGAATTACTGACTCACAAACAGTCTTAATCATTAATTGTGATGAGCGAGCACCTGGATCAATATGACCTTTTGCTCGTTCACCTAAAAATGAAGCTCTTCCTTTGGTTGCTAGTAAATCTTTAGTTGATTGCATTCCTGTTTCAGCAACTTGTATGGCTTCTGATAAAATTTCATTAACATCTTTATTGTTTTGAACTCCATCTTGCAAACAATTAGCAACTGAATTAAAACATCCATCATGGTTTTTTCACCCACATCAGCTTTTCCTCTTTGTTTGACAGCCTCTACACCTTGGGCAAATATTTCAATAGCTTTTTTATAATCAACACCTTCGTCAATATTTTCACCTTTAGCCATTGTCATAAACAAAGTTCCAAATAAGGCGCCTGAAGAACCTCTATGCCGGATAGGACTTTCATAGCAATTTGGTTAAGAGCCTTAGAAATCGGTAATTCTTTAATGGTTGGTTCTAATTCAATAACAAGCTTTTATGCCTCTTTGTACATTAAAAATATGGTCTCCATCGCCAATTTCTTGATCTAATTTTTCAATTTCGGGCATGTGCATCGATAACTTCTTGAATTAGTTTAGCTTGGCTAATTAAAAATTGATACTCATATCATTTTATTCCCATCTTCATTAAAAAATAAAACCTTAGATTGATCAATGGCAAATTTAATATCTTCACCTCTTTGACCATCAAAAGAGCCTTGATATAAACATAAAATTTCTGCTCCATTATAATCTAATTCAACAACAGTCTCTGCTCCCAAAGCCTCGACAGTTTTAACTGAAGCTGATAATTCTCCTTGCCCTAACTTAATGTGTTCGGGTCTTAAACCTAATTGAAAAGCATTTGTGGAAATGGTTGAGTTCAAAACTGAATTTTTAACTATGTTTATCTTGGGTGAACCTAATCGATTAGCTACATAAATAGAATTTGATTATTATAAATTTCTTCAGGAGATCCAATTTGAGCAATTTTACCATTTTCAAGTACACCTATTTGGTCAGCCATCGTCGTGGCCTCGGCTTGGTCATGGGTAACATATAAAATTGTTGCTCCTAAATTTAATTGAATTTTTTTAAGCTCCACACGAAGGCTTTCTCGAAGTTTCGCATCAAGTGAGGAAAGCGGTTCATCCATTAAATAAATATTAGGATCTCTCACTAAAGCACGGCCTATCGCAACACGCTGCATTTCACCTCCTGATAATTCAGTAGCTTTATTATTCAGCTTGTTAGAAATTTTTAGCATTTCTGCAATTTTGTTAACTTTAGAATTAATTTCTTCTTCAGGGACTTTACGCAAAGGAGATCGCAGAGGAAAAGCTAAATTGTCGAATACTTTATAGTGGGGGTATAAAGAATATTGTTGAAATACAAAAGCCGTATCTCTAGCTGCTGGTTGAGCAGTCGTAACATCCTCTTGGTCAAATAAAATCTTTCCCTGATCTACCTTTTCTAAACCAGCAATAGCTCGCAAAGTCGTAGTTTTGCCTGCTCCAGTGGGACCTAATAAAACAAAAAACTCGGCATCTTTCACCGTAAAACTAATATCGTCTAAAGCTTTGACAGTCTTATCAAAGATTTTAGTGACGTTCTGGAGTTCTACTGTAGACATTAGGATATAAACTCACTTGATAAGGCTTTATCGGTAGAGCCATCAAAAATTATCTGATTATTGTTCAGTGTATTAAATTGAACTTGTTCATTTACTTGAACATTAGTATCGCTATCAACTCTAATTTTAACATTTCCAACAATAGTTTCTATCGTCAAAATTTTTCTTGATCCTAAATATTCAACACCAAAAATATTTCCTTTAATTCCATTTTCAGAAACTAGCTTTAAATTTTCTGGTCTTATACCTAAAAAGTTTTGTTCTGATGTTGATCCATCTTTTGAGTTGGAATATCAATCGTTGCTTCAGCAACTGTAATACTATTTTGATTAGGATTAATTTTTTGATTAATTGGCATAAAATTCATACCAGGTGATCCTATAAAATTTGCAACAAACTTAGTCTTTGGTTTGTTATAAATAATATTTGGAGAGTCTGCTTGTAAGATCTCTCCTTCATTCATAACTGCAATACGATCAGCCATGGACATAGCCTCTTGTTGATCGTGCGTAACATAAACGGTTGTAGCATCAATATCATCATGAAGCTTTCTTAACTCCAAACACATTAACTCCTAAACTCTGCATCGAGTGTTCCTAACGGTTCATCCATTAAAAAAGCTTTTGGACGTCGGACCAGAGCCCTCCTAAAGCTACACGTTGTCGGTCACCTCCTGCTAATCCTGATGTTTTCGATTTGAGAATATGATCAATACGAAGAAGCTTGGCGGCTTCCATAACTCTACTCTCAATATCTTGTTTGGAATAACCCTGCATTTTTAATGGAAATGCTAAATTGTTTTTGACATTCAGGTGTGGATACAATGCAAATAATTGAAATACAAAAGCGATATCTCTTTGCGAAGCTCTCAAATAGCTAACATCCTCTTTATCAAGATAAATATTTCCTGATGTAGGAAGTTCTAACCCTGCAATCATTCTCAATGTAGTTGTTTTTCCACAACCCGAAGGTCCTAAAAGTACAAAAAACTCTTTATTTTCAATGATTAAATTTGAATTCTTAACTGCTATAAAATCACCAAAAGATTTATGTAAATTTTTAATTTCTATTTCAGCCATGATTAATCAGGGAAATGGCTTGTAATCACAAATCCAATAGTCCCTACAAGAATAACGATAAATGAGTAAGTATACATCCACATTGCAAATGGCTGCATTAGCATGAAAACCCCAATGAGAATTAAAGCCGTAGATAAATTCTCCCAAATTACTCTTCTAAAAATTTTACGAAAAATACTTTTTTTCTCTGACATTATTTTCTCACTGCTCCGAAGGTAATTCCTCTTAATAAATGTTTTCTGAGTACTACTGTGAAGATCATCACAGGAATTAAAAATAAAGTCGTGCCTGCTCCAATTGCTGGCCAATCGAGTCCACCTTCTCCAATAATTGTCGGAATAAATGGAGGAGCAGTTTGAGCATTAAATTGTGTTAAAAGAACAGCAAAGGCATATTCATTCCATGAAAAAATCATACAGAAGATTGCTGTTGCCGCTATACCTGTCATAGCTTGTGGTAAGACAACTTTAAAAAATGCTTGCATTCGTGAGTATCCATCAATCATTGCAGCCTCTTCATATTCTTTTGGTATTTCATCCATAAAACCTTTTAACAACCACACAGCTAAACTGAGATTTACAACAGTGTATAAAATAATCATTCCAAGATGGGTATCTCCCAAACCCAGTTTTCGATACATAATAAAAATAGGAACAGCAACGGCAATAGGTGGAAACATTCGAGTTGATAAAATAAAAAACATTAAATCATCTTTTAATGGAACCTTAAATCTAGAGAAGGCATAAGCAGCCAAAGATCCTAAGAATACTGATAAGAAAGTTGCACCAAAACCTATAATTAATGAATTAGAATATCTCCCCATAAATTTCGATGGACCTGTAATAACCATCTCTCTACTTCTTACTAATTCTTCATACCAAGTATCAGGAGGAGGAAGAGAGTCTAAATATTCTTGCGGCTGCCTAGAACGATTAGTGAATAAATTAACATAACCCTCAAGAGAAGGATCAAAGAATACCTCGGGTGGGTATGCTATAGCACTATCAACACTTTTAAAGCTTGTGGCAACAATCCAAGTAATAGGAATTAATGTGACAACCATATAAACTATTATGATTGTTGCTGCTAATTTTCTTGAAAAACCTGAAGGTTCGAGAGGTGATCTTGAAGTATCCATTTATCTTTCCTTAATCTTGTTCATGACTTTGACATAAACATTCCCGAAACCAAATATTGTAACAAACAAAATGACTGCAAATGCAGAACTATAGCCAGTTTTCCATTTCTCAAAGGCCTCTCTTTTCAAATTTATAGACGCGAGTTCTGTTGCCGAACCTGGTCCACCTGACGTGAGCTCCACAACTAAGTCAAACATTTTAAAATTTTCAATTCCCCTAAATAATAATGCCAACAATAAAAAGGGTAAAACAGATGGAAGGGTAATATGAATAAATTGTTGCCACTTACTAGCCCTGTCTACCTCAGCGGCTTCATAAAGATAATTTGGGATCGATCTAAGACCTGCTAAACAGATTAACATTGTAAAAGGAGTCCACATCCAAGTATCAACAATAACAATAGACCAAGGCGCTAGTGTACTAGAACCAATCATGTCAAAAACACCAAAGTCATAAAAAAAGTTTACAACATAATTAAAAAGTCCAACTTGAGGATTATATAAATAAGTCCAAAATACTCCGACTACGGCAGGAGATAGCATCATAGGTAAAACAATTAAAGTTGTTAGTAGTTCATTTCCTTTAAATTTACGATTTAAAAGAAGAGCTAAGCCCAAACCAATCAATGCCTGTAATATAAGAGTCCAACAGACAAAGTGGGCTGTGATTTGCATTTTTTCCCATATCTCTTCTTTACCAAGAATTTTTTTGTAATTTTTTAAACCTACAAACTTAGGCTCTCTTCCAATTTTATTAGCATAAAAATTGGTAAACGACATTCTGATCGCGTAGACCAGAGGATAAATATTAATTGCAAGTAATAAAATTAGAGTAGGAGTAATGAATATCCAAGCGATTGCCTTATCCGATAATCCTTTAAATTTTTTTACTGCAGTTTTCATTAAAGAAAATATAGATGGGTGGGAATTGAGCCCCACCCATAGGTTTTATATTTTATATTTTTCCGTCAGCTTCGAAGACTTCTTCCCAATCCTCGATGATTTTATCGAGAGCATCTTGAGCAGAACCTTTGCCGTTAACTACATAGTCATGAATTCGCTCCTGCATTGGAAGCATTAATTCAACGAAAGTAGGCTCCTGCCAGAAGTCTTTAACGATGCCCATTGAGTCTAAGAAACCTTGAGCATAGACAGCGGAGTCAACAAAATCTGGAGATCCAAGCACGTCCATATGACATGAATAACCACCTAAATCCCACCATTTTTGTTGAATATCAGGTCTTGCAAACCATTTCATGTACTCAAGTGCTAGGTCTTGTTTATCAGAATAGCTCACAACAGAGATACCTTGACCACCAAGAGTAGCAGCACATACATTTTGACAAGGGTTAGCAAAGAATCCTGACTCACGACCGTCACTATCTTCTTTAGCAACACCAGGCCAGAATGCATACCAGTTCATTTGGAAAGCAACCTGTCCAGACTTATAAGCGTCTAGGTTAGCTACCATGTAAGCGTCTGAGTGTCCTGGAGGTGCACAATCATCGTACATCTTTTTGTAGAACTCAACTGCTTCAGCTGCTGCTGCAGAGTTAAAGTAACCGTCCATTGAGTACGGGTTATTTGGATCTTCGTATTCCATACCCCAAGCATACATTGCTGCTGTTACACCCATGGTAATACCTTCAGAACCACGCTCAGTATTAATCGCAGCACCGTATCTTACAACGCCGTCAATTTCTCTTCCTTGGAAGAAAGTACACATGTCATATAGCTCGTCCCAAGTCTTTGGTACGCCTAAGTCATAACCATGTTTTGATTTAAATTCAGACTGAAGTTCTGGTCTATCAAACCAGTCTTTTCTATATGCCCAAGCTAAAGCATCACCCATCGCTGGAAGCGCATAGTAGTTTGGGGTACCTTTTGGCCAAGTAGAATAAGCATACACAGTAGCAGGATTAAAGTCGTCCATTGAAATACCGTTAGCATCAAAAAAGTCATTAAGTTTTACATAGTGACCGTATGTTGCTCCAGCACCAATCCACTGTGAGTCTCCAATTAATAAGTCAAATGTCTTACCTTGGTTGTTAAGTTCATTTAACATTCTGTCAGCAAAGTTTGGCCATGGCACAAACTCAAAGTTCATTTCAACCCCAGTTTCAGCTGTGAACTCTTTACTTAATTCTTGTAAAGCGTTAGCTGGATCCCAAGCGGCCCAACCAAGAGTCAAAGACTCAGCTTTAGCATTAAATGTAAAAAGTAAGGTGAAAACAGGGACTAAAAATACAGATAGTATTTTTCTCATCAATTCCTCCTTATAGATGATTAACTTTGATACATTATACAATTTCAAAAAAAAAATCATGCCAATAAATAGCTTTAAATATGAAAAAAATACATGATTAAAAATGTTTTCATTTTTTAAAAACTCTATAATAAGATAGCTTTTTGGGGGAAAATTAAGATGTCTATAAAAGGACCTGCTATATTTTTAGCACAGTTTGCTGGTGATGAGGCACCATTTAACAATCTAGAAAATATTTCAAAATGGGCAAGTGAACTTGGATATATTGGTGTTCAAATTCCAAGCTGGGATGCCCGACTTTTTGATTTAAAAAAAGCATCAGAGAGCAAAGACTATTGTGATGAGGTCAAAGGAACTTTGTCCTCTTATGGATTATCTTTAACAGAATTATCAACTCATCTTCAAGGGCAATTAGTTGCTGTGCATCCTGCTTATGATGTAGCTTTTGATGGTTTTGCTGCACCAGAAGTAAGAGGAAATGCTAAAGCAAGACAAGAATGGGCTGTAAATCAATTAATGATGGCTGCCGACGCCTCTCAGAATTTGGGTCTGACTGAACATGTAACTTTTTCTGGAGCATTGGCATGGCCTTATGTTTACCCATGGCCTCAAAGACCAGCTGGATTAGTTGAAACTGCTTTTGACGAACTAGCGAATAGATGGAAACCTATTCTTAATCAATTTGATCAATGTGGCGTAAACTTGTGTTATGAAATTCATCCAGGTGAAGATCTTCATGATGGCATCACGTTTGAGATGTTTTTAGATAGAGTTGACAATCATTCGAGATGTAACATGCTTTACGATCCAAGTCATTATGTGCTTCAACATTTAGATTATCTTCAAAACATCGATATCTATCACGAAAAAATAAAAATGTTTCATGTCAAAGATGCTGAATTAAACCCTTCTGGAAAACAAGGTGTTTATGGTGGGTTCCAATCTTGGAAAGAACGTGCTGGAAGATTTAGATCTCTTGGTGATGGGCAAGTAGATTTTAAATCTATTTTTTCTAAACTTACTACTTACGGCTTTGAAGGTTGGGCTGTTTTAGAATGGGAGTGTGCTTTAAAACACCCTGAAGATGGCGCTCGCGAGGGATCAGAATTTATTAAAAGACACATTATTAGAGAAACTGAAAAAGCTTTTGATGATTTTGCAGACTCTGGTGCAGATGATGCGGCTAATAAAAAGATGTTAGGAATATAGCTCAATGGGTCAAAAAATTAAATTAGGTATGGTCGGTGGAGGTCAAGGTGCTTTTATTGGAGCAGTTCATCGTATTGCATCACGTATTGACGATCGATATGAATTAGTTGCAGGTGCTTTTTCCTCCAATGCTGAAAGAGCTCTGACCTCAGGTAAGGAACTTGGTATCTCTGAGGATCGTAATTACCAAAATTTCCAAGAAATGGCTGAAAAAGAAAGTCAACGAGAAGATAAAATTGATGCAGTAGCTATTGTAACGCCTAATCATATGCATCACCCAATAGCGATGGAATTTATGAATAAGGGCATTCATATCATTTGTGATAAACCGCTAGCTATGAACTTAAAACAGTGCGAGGAATTAGTTCAAGCATCTCAAGACAGCAATATCCTTTTGCTTTAACGCATAATTACACAGGTTATCCGATGGTCAGAAACGCAAAAGCTATGTGTGAAAATGGTGACATCGGTAACATAAGGGTTATTCAAGCAGAATATGCCCAAGATTGGCTCACAGAAGATCTTGAAAACAAACATGATAGCGGAGGAAACAAGCAAGCCTCTTGGAGAACTGATCCTGCTCAATCAGGAGGTGGAGGTTGTATTGGTGACATTGGAACCCATGCTTTTAATCTTATTCGTTTTATCACAGGGTTAGAACCTCATGAGATCAATGCTGAATTAACAAGCTTTGTTTCTGGAAGACAGCTTGATGACAATGCTCAAATTTCAATTCGCTTTCAAGGGGGTGCCAAAGGAACAATTTGGTCCTCTCAAGTGGCACCAGGAAATGAAAATCATTTAATGATTAGAATATATGGAGACAAAGGGGGGTTAGAGTGGTGTCAAGAGGACCCAAACTATCTTTACTACACCCCATTTGGTGAAGCAAAAAGAAAAATTACTCGTGGAGGAGCTGGCTCATTGCAATTAGCTAACGATGTAACAAGAATTCCACCTGGCCACCCAGAAGGGTACTTAGAGGGATTCGCGAATATTTATACAGAAGTTGCGGATGCTATCATTGATTTCAATAATGGAAATTATGATCCTAAAAAATACCTATTTCCTAAAGTAGAAGATGGATTAGAAGGCATAAGATTTATTGAAAGATCAATTGCTTCGAATGCGTCTAATTCCTCTTGGGTAAATTTTTAATTAATTCCAAGATAAAGATTTTCTAGTATTCCAATAATCTACTTGGGATAATCGACAATTATTAAAAGAAGGAAGTTCAATATCGATTTTATTGAGAGAATTAATATTTTTATCTAATTGATTAATCGTCGAAGCTCCCGTCAAAACTATTTTGACGAATGGTAATTGATAAACCCAAATTAAAGCTAGGTCTTCAATTGTTATATTTAGATTTGAGGCTACTTTGGTTATTTTAATAAAATTTTCCTGATGATGATTATTGTTAAAATTTGTCAGTCTACCATTTGCAAAAATTTCTTTTGCAATCACATTTATTCCTTGCTCTGATGCCTTCTTTAAAACTTCAATACACGATTGTTCAAAAATATTGATTGTACATTGAATAAACGTAAATAATTTTTCAGATTTATTTATCTCTAATAATTCTGTAATTGTTTCTTTTTGTTGAGGTCCACTGGTGGAAATACCTATATCCACTCCACCTTTTTTTATGGAGTGAAGTTCTTTAATTACATCTTTATCATTTAAAACACTACTTTCAGGGGTTACCGAGTGTATTTGATAGAGATCAATACTTTTTCCAAGATTCATTCTTGTCTCCACCCATTGTTTTTTCAAAAAAGGATGTGAGTGATCTTTTCTTTCATGATGTTCAGTTTCCACATTCCATTCCGCTAAATACTCATAGCCCCATTTAGAACCAACAAATCCAGCAAATTGATTTTGTTTTCTAATCCAAGATGATAAAAATTCTTCTGACTCACCATAAACCCTTGCTACATCAAAATAACGAATGTCTTTTTCATAAGCAAAATCGAGGACTTCATGACATTTACTTCTCATATTGTCTTTCGATTTGTCATCTCCAATACTTTGGTGATGACCAAGATTAATATAGCCTGGTCTACCTAATGCTGCCAAACCTAGCCCAAGCTTGTTGTCTAATTTAAACACTAATTTATATAGGGATCTATTAAGTCTTGAATTAAAGAAGGGTTTGTCAAATGAATAGTTTGAAAATTTAAATTTTGTGCAGCTTCAATATTATCAAGACGATCATCTATAAATAAGGTCTCTTGAGGTATCAAATCAAAACGACTGATAGCTAGTTCATAAATTGCTGGGTCAGGCTTAATCAAAAAATCTCTTCCTGAAATTATTTTGCCATCAAAATCTTTTAAGAATGGGTATGTTTCTTCCATTCCTTCATATGTCTCGGCTGACCAATTAGATAAAACAAAACAAGGATAGTTAAGTTCTTTTATTTTATAAAAAACATCTACTGTTTTTTGAAAGAAGCCGCCAACCATATTTCCATGATTAGGGTAATAAAATTTAATTTCTTTTTCAAATTCGGGAAATTTTTTGATTGCATCATTAACAGCAACTTCAATAGTTATACCAGCATCACATCGAGTATCTAATAAGGGAAAAGAAATGTTATTGATAAAAAAATTCATTCTCTCATCGTCATTAAAAATTGGTTTTAGTATTCTTTCTGGATTCCAATCAAAAAAAACATTACCCAGGTCAAATAAAAATTTTTTTACTATCATTTTTTATTCGATAAAAGAATTTAATAAATTTTCAAGATACTCTTGTCTGCCGGACTGTGGTTGAGGATTTATATCCTCAGATTTAACTTTCTCATAAATACCTTCTAAAGAAGCGGAACTCATTAATTCTTTATTATGAGTCCAATTCTCATATCTTTTTTGTAAAAATTCCTCATAAGAACCATCGTTAATCATTCTCTCTACCGCAAGGAGCGCTCTAGCACAAGTATCCATTGCACCTATATGCGCATAAAATAAATCCTCAGGGTCTATGGATTGACGTCGTATTTTTGCATCCATATTTAGCCCACCACTTCCTAAACCCTGATTTTTGAAAAGGTAGTAAAAAGGCAGCAAAAGCTCTTCGGTATTGTTAGGAAACTGATCAGTATCCCAACCTACTAAATAATCACCTCTGTTAATATCAATACTACCGAAAATATCATTAGCTAAGGCATATGCGATCTCATGCTCAAAAGAATGTTTTGCTAAAATGGCATGATTTACTTCGATGTTAAGTTTGAACTCTTTTTCTAATCCATATTTTTGAAGAAAAGCAAAAACATTAGCAGAGTCAAAGTCGTATTGATGTTTAGTTGGCTCGTGAGGCTTTGGTTCAATAAGCAAATTACCCTTAAAACCAATTTTATGTTTATGTTCAGCCACCATATTTAAAAATCGACCTAATTGATCAAACTCTTGCTTCATATTCGTATTTAAAAGTGTTTCATAACCTTCTCGGCCTCCCCATAAAACATAATTTTGACCTCCAAGTTGATGAGTATTTTCGATGCACATTTTTACTTGAGCGGCTGCATGATTGAAAAATATCAGGATTAGGATTAGTGGCTGCTCCTGCCATATATCTTCTGTGACTAAACAAGTTAGCCGTCCCCCAAAGCAGTTTTACTTTTGAAGTCTCTAATTTTTTAGAAATTTCATCAATGATAGTTTTTTGGATCTTCTCGGTTTGAGAAAAACTATCTCCCTCTGGGGCGATGTCAACATCGTGAAAACAAAAATAAGGAATTCCTAATTTCTCAAAAAAGATAAATGCATTATTTAGTTTATCTTTTGCTTGTTCTACAGGGTCTCCTGACTGCATCCAAGGTCTTAAAAATGTTTGGCCACCAAAAGGGTCACCACCTGGCCAATTAAATGTATGCCAGTAACATACGGCCATTCTTAAATGTTCTTCTATTGTTTTACCTAAGATTATTTTATTGGCGTCATAGTATTTAAAAGACAAAGGGTCAGAGGAGTCTTTCCCTTTAAAAGAAATTTGGGGAATATCTTTAAAGTAATCCGACATCAATTAGTCGTAATAAAACATAGGGGCTTTTTTAAAATCCTCCCAAGCATGAGGATCATGACCTGTTACAACTAATGCATTTTTTTCTTTAGCCAGTTTTTTTAATTTTTTTACTGAATTCACTGTATCCACAGCTGAACAAACTAATCCAGGCAAGGTCAAATCATTCCAATGATCCATCGTATACGCAGCATCGATGGTCAATAAAACATACCCAGAATTTGATAGTCTCACTAAAAAAGACTGATGTCCCGGTGCGTGTCCTGGGGTAAAAATAATGATTATTGAACCATCACCATAAAGATCATAATAATCATCATTTTTATCTCTTAAGAATTTCCAATTTATACCTGGTTTATCAAAGTCTGCACGAATATAGGCAGGTTTTGCGAACCAATCTGGGTTAAAAGCATAGTCATATTCTTTTTGTTGAACTACATGCGTTGCATTAGGAAATCTTCCAACTCCACCAGAATGATCTAAATGAAGATGAGAGTGGAGAACATATCTAATACTAGAGGGATTAATGCCTATAGAATTTAATTGGTCTATACAATTTTCGGTCTTTCCCATAACAGGATCATATGCGGCAACAACATTTCCCCAGTGTGCATGTTTATCTTCGCTAACTTCTTTAGCGTTACCTCCATCAATTACAACATCACCTTTGGGATGCCTTATAAGAAACCATGGAACTGGTATTTCAAAATCTTCATTTGATTGATTCATTTTTATGTATTTCATTTTAGTTTTCAGAGTTCCAGTTTGAAAAAAATATAAACGAATATCTGTTGCTGTTTGAGAGTTTATCAGATGTTTGTATTCTTGTTTTGATGACTCAATGGCTTCTTTGATGTTGTATTCTTCTTTATATAAATCGGTTTTTTTATTAGTAATAATTTTCTCAAATTTATCTAGATCGGATTTTTTATAATTCGTACTTATTTTTTTTTCCATCTTATTTAAATTCTATCTCAATAAATTTATAAATAAAATCATTGTTATTTAATACATTATGGTTAACTCCTTTTTCTCTGAAGTAAGAGCCACCTTGTTTTAATTTTGAAATTGTTTCAACACCGTCATGATTAATAATTTTGAGCTCACCATCTAACATAGGGACAACAACATAATCGTACTCATGAATGTGCTGACCTGTTTCGTCACCTACTTCAAATGTCCACTCTGTTACTCTTGTTTTTTGATTATCAATCATGACATTGGCTTTAGCCATGTCTTAGATATTTCTACAGGGTACACCCTCGGCTTTTTCAGCTTTTAGGGCTTCCGCAGCTTCTCTTGCTTTTTCAACAGAGTCAAAAACCATATCTGGAAAAAGAACAAAAGGCTTAGCTCTGTCTGCACTTAATTGTCCAACACACCATTTTTTGCCAGGTTCAATAACCATAACCATATAAGTTCCAGGAATTGGTCCATAATGTCTGTTATTTAATGCGAATAGGCACTCAGCCATATCATTAAGTCTGTCTACATCTAAATTTTGAAGGGCTTTTTTTTCTAAATCGTTTAAAGGTGTATCAAGGGCACCAAGGGTTTCTTTGCCCCATGGAATTTCCTGCATATTTTGTCTTTTCATATTTTTTAAGGTAATGGCCCATCTTTTAGAAAACCTTTTAGTGTGTTTTCCATAATTCTTGAGACATTGTTGTTATAGTTGTTGTGAGAGAGGCTACCACACCATGCAAGAGATCCAGGAGCAAACATAGCTCCATCATTTGGTGTCTTATAGTAAATCATGTCTGCGCGAACCATTGGGTTTTCATGGCCACCACCATAATATCCCCTGACAGCAAAATGAATTTCCTCATTCACCTGTAACATCATGTTTGAATGGTCTTGAGATCTGGCAAGATAGTAAGCATTATGTGGAGTTCCGAACTCAAGATCATACCTATCTAGTTCTAGACCAGCCGCACCACCGCCTACTAATCCAAAATCTCCAATAACTTCATCTGCTCCAATACCTTCAAATATCCATGAACATTCAGGCTTAAAGCTATCTTCTTCTCTTTTATAATAAGATGAAACATCAAAACCGTAAGATGTAAAAGTTAAACCACAAACCTTGGAAGGAATTCTTCCTCTAGCTCTCCACATGCCACCATATTTTCCATCAAAAGCATTATTGTACTCACCAGGGTTTGATGTCCAAGCCCTAGTACCAGCTTCACCTTTTCTTACTTCAGTAATGTTTGAATTATCTGGGTGATATTCACTTATCCAATAAAAACCATCAGAGCCTAAATAAAAACATCTACCGCCTTGCATTTGGTAAGATTCAAGAGCATCCATATATTTCTCTGAGGAATATTCAGGGTGGCTACCTGTCATTACTACTTTGTAGCGGTTTAATAAATTAACACCTTCGTGTTGAAGATCTTCATCAGTCAATACATCAAATTCAAAACCCTTTTCTTCAAGCCAGTCGGTTAAATGCAAATCAGCATTGAGCTGCCATAAAGATGGAGATAACCAATGACGATATTTAGGTCTCATATTTAAGATAGGTCTTAATCTAGAGGAAATAGAAACACCATGACCATCAGAGTGTAACGAGTAAGTCGATAAACCATATTCTCTGTGTTCATTAAGATATAAATCTGCTGGTTCTAAGACGGGGACTTTTCCTGCTAACAATTGTGCTACAACAGAGTTAGTACCTAAGTTGTCATTTGAGTATGCCATATAACTGTTTGTTGGAAGTAAAAATAAAATTTTTGAAGTAGCTTTTCCTTTAGGGGGCTTCACACAAAATGGAATATAATCCTCATTTTCTGACTCTTCTCTTCCATCTACTCTTAATCTAGCAGCATAAACACCACTTTTTAAACCCTCAGGAATCTTTATTGTGAAATCAACATCCCATCTTGCATCATCAATATCGTCATCATGAAAATGAATAGCCCCATATTCTTCTGGCTTATGATGAAAAACCATTTCATCTGCTGTCCAATTGTAACCAGTCATACCTCTATTTGGCATGTTAATAATGAAGCCGTGGTGATTGTTGGGAGATGTATCAACAACTTTTGTTGAAGCTATGTTTTTACCAATATTTGCATGAAAATCCCATGCGCCAACCACTGTGGATCTTACAGTAGTATTACATTCATCATAACTAGATGCTAATGACTCAATTTCTGCTTTAGATAGGGCAATATTGGATAATCTAGGTCTATCAATTTTACCATTAAATGTAAGTGTTTGTTCTGGGAGTTCAATTGGGTGAGGCACCTCTTTGAAGTGTCCTCCAGAAATATGTCTACCTGATCTGTTATTTAATGTCGTAGCAGCGATTAGTAAAGGTGAGTCGTTAGAAGCGGGAACAACTGAACTGGTTGTCTCTATTATAGCAGATGTTTCTTCAATAGGGTTTAATATAGCCATACCCAGACCACCGTTTGTAGATGTTACTCTTGGCTCTTGATGAAGAGTAAGTCTTCTAGTCTTAGCATCAAAAGTAGCAATAACTAAGTACCAAACTTTTCTTAAGAGTTTTTTTTCAGATGTAACTTTTGTTACTTGAGATCCATCACCAATTTCAACAGATAAACATCCATTTTCATCAACAAACAAACCATAACCTTTTTTATCTTCTTCATTAAATTTGGTAAATATGCCTTGTCTACCTTTATCAGGGGTTGTTGGAAAAATGTAAGCCTGCATTGTAAAGCTCTCTAAATTCAAATTATCATGTTGAGGAATAACTATATAAGAACCACCATGTATTCTTTGATTTTTTCCTTGATAGTTTCCATTACAAGAAGCATCTATTTCAGCTTCTTTGTATCCTGGACCTTCAGGATTAGTGTCACCATGTATTAGACGAACTAATTGTACTTCATAGCTGTCATTATATTCTGCGTTCACATAAAATTTTACTTCTTCACCAGGATGGGCTGAGTACTTATCACTATATCCAGTTATTTTTAACATTATTCTTCTCCACTATACTCCTCTAGAAGTCTGTTAATTCTTTTTAAAAAGATAGCATGCTCACATGCCTCCTCTGAAGAATAGGAGTCCTCAGTAATTTCTACTGGCTGACCTCTGACACCAGTTGTAATACCAATTCTGTAGTCTTCATGTCTTCTTAGGCAGACGGTAACAAATCCATTTTCTTTACTACCTCTTCTAAGTTTGTCTAATAATGTTTGTAAATCTTGACTATGTTGAATTACCCCATGATCTCTTGTGGCCGCTCTGCCTACTGGTGTTGCTCTATGCTCTTCAATAAGAGATTTTAATTTTTGAGGATCTCTGAGCATTTTTAAAATGTATTTTTTAGTAATAAAATCGTCAGTATGCTTGTGGCCTTTGTTTAGTTGAACATTGGAAGGGTGTTTATAGCTATAATCAGACATTTATTTATTTTATTTGTTGTTCACCATTCAAGCATTTTTTCATTTCGTATTTTGAAACAGAATAAGAAAAAATCAATAAAATACTCATCTTTTTTGTGTTTTTTTCATAATGCATAGACTGAGAGGATTACAGTTGCTACAGCCATTCCGATAAGAATTAAAGGCCAGCCATACCCTCCTCCCATTCTGTCAATATAGTTTCCTCTTTCCTCAACATCATCAGGAGACAAGTGTTCATCGCCATTTAAAATTGGTTTTTTTGGTAAAGTAGATAAATCCATTTTGTTTGCTAAGAACCAAATTAAAAACACTCCTACAACCCACCAGATAATTTGATATGCCCACAAAGATGGAACTCCCATGACCCATTTATCATAACTTTGATCAGCATTTCCAAATATTGAATTTCCAAATATTAGTCCTGGGCCAATTGAAAAGAATGCCCAAATTAAAAAGAAAACATAAGCCAAAGATTTAATTTTTTTTCTTGAAGGGTGTATACCCATGTGTTCATTTAAAAAATCATGAAATGATTTTCTGTGATCTTTGTCAGTATCATTGCTTGAAAAAATGGAAGAAAGAAAACAAACTATCACGTTAAAAAAAAGTCCCCATAGACCAGAATATATTGTCAATGGCCATCTTCCCCAAGGAAGAGAATTACCAGTAAGTTTATGACCAAAGGTTTCAGCCAAAGTTACAAAAATTAAACCTGTAATCAAACCTAATATAGCTCCACCTCTTGTAATCCATGGAAACCAAAGCATTCCGAGCAAAACAGGAAATAACTGAAAGCCGAAAGCAATTGCTAACCCTCCTAAAAGGATAAGAGAAGTTTCAAAAAAAGTAGCGAGATAAAGTGCAGCCAAACTTAATAATAGCATGGAAAGTCTAGCGACTAATAATTCTCTTTTCCAACTAGGATTATTATCTATATACGGTCTATAAAGATCACGTGCAACCATACTACCTGAAGTCATTAAAAAAGCTGATAATGTAGATTGAAGAGCAGCAATTAAACAGATAGCAAGAAAGCCTACAATGATCGGGGAAATCGAGCTAAAGCTCTCAATAAATACAAAAACCAAAGAGGAAATATTATTTAAATCTAATTCTGGAAATAATTGATTTATAGAAAAACCATTTTCATTAACTAAATAATTGGCGCCAAGCAAATGAGCGCCCACTCCAAGCAATGGGGCAATTATAAATAAAAAAATTCCAATAATGGCTCCTGACCCCCAAACCTGGTAAAAGTAAAAAGATCTTGGTGATTTTACAGAGTAACTCCACATTGAAAATGTTGGTGATAGAACTATTCCCATATAAGAGAGAGTAAATGATAGGATCATTACTGCTGTCCAGGGGGCCTCCTAAAGGATTATTTTTTCCTATTCCCGCTATCCATTGAATAACGCCAGGAATATTAAAATATCCTGAAACATCTCCTCCTCCATAACCTCCTGTAGAACCCCAAGCGCCAAAAGAAATAAAATTATTTGCCATTGAAAGGTCTTCAAAAAAACTTAAACCACCGAGAAAATAAAAAATTCCAATACCAATAGATAAAAAGAAAACAAAAAATAACCAAGATTGAACTACTCCAATACTAATCATTGGCTTAAAGCCTCCGGAAACAATATAAAAGAGGACCAAAGCAGTTAGAGCCCACATAGCTGAGTCCCGACTAATTTCTCCACCGCTTATAAACTCAACAACATTGCCTGTTGATCCAATAATTATACCTAGAAATGGAACAGCAAAAAATAATCCAATGATTAGAACGACAACTCTTAGGGTATTACTTTGATAATATTTGAAGTACATCTCTCCAGGAGTAATAAAATTAAATTTTCTACTTAACATCCATTGTCTTTTAAAAAAAAGTATGCTTCCAAGAGGAATTGTAATTACTATTGCGGCAGTAGCTAAGAAAGAGTATCCGTCAGCGTAAATTAATGCAGGAAAAGATATTAATGTGATACCAGCAAATGTTGCAACAGTTGCTGAAAAAAAGAAAACCCATGGGGAAACACTTCGATCAGCTAAATAATAAGCCTCAGGCGTTTTATTTTTTCTAAGAGTTCTTGCTCCCCAAAAAAGACAAAAGCTTATGTAAATTATAAGAAAAAAAGAAAACCAATATAGATTAGCGACCATAATCCAAATTTGAATTAAGAATTATAATCAGTCTTTTCCTTAATTATTCTTAGAGCTTCTAATAAGTAAACTCTGAAAACCTCATGATTTTCACTCATCGGGAAATGACCAATATCTCTCATTTCAATATATACACCTCCTTTAATTTGTCTGGCAGTATCCTCAGTTGCTTCAGGAGGAGTAAGATAGTCGTATGTGCCTGTTAACATCACCACTGGACATTTGTGGCCATCAATATTTTGAAGTTCATCTCTTAGATCATGGTCAACAGAGTAAAAATGTAGATCTCCTTTGAAAGCTTCAGAGCCTTGAGTGTAATAATGCCATGTGAGCCATCTGTCCATATCAGGAGATTGAGGTGCCATTAAATCCCAAACACCACTTCCGCATACTTGTGCGGCGTTGGCATGAGGATGCCTCCACCAGTCAATATAAAAGCCAGGTGAATAGTGAGCGGCTTCAACAGGTATTACAGCTTTAAATTTATTAGGGTATTTTAAAGCTAGCTGTAGAGCGACATTTCCACCAAAAGAGGACCCCATGAATATAGGATTTTCTAAGTCAAGAGCTTTACATAACTCAACTATGAAGTTGCAATAGTGCTCAGCTGTTAGTTTATATTCTTCTTTCCACCACTCAGTATTATGAGGTGGATCAGACTTACCGTGTCTTGGTAAATCATAAGCAATAACTTGGTAATTTTGAGTAATTTCATCGTCCTCTAAAAGACCTCTCCATTGATGGTTATGACATCCAGCAGTGTGTTGACAAACAAGTGGAGTGCCCTTTCCATTTGAAAGGTAGAAAACTTTGTATTGTTGGCCGTCTACCTCTATTGTGACGTATCTACCAACAGGATCATGATGTTTAACAGCCATTAAATTTTCCTTTCTTTGTTTATGATCATACAGGGACTCCTGATTGTCTTAACAATTCAAATTGAACAGTAAAATTTCTTAAATTTTGCATCAAAACAAGATGATTTCCTTCAATCTTTAAATCTTCTCTAAATGAAGCAGCATAAATTCCATGAAACATTGGTTTAGGCACTGGTTTAGCAAACTCTCTCCAAGTTTGTTCAGATGCTCTCAAAGCAAAATCATATGGATCTAAGCCACCAGGATTAGTATTAATATTTTTTACTTTGCCATCATGCATTTCAATGATTACCTTTACACTTCCCATATCAAAAAGAAATGAACATGTATAATACTTAGCCATAGCTTTAATTGTTTCATCTTTTTCAGTTAGCTCCTTATATTTTTTTGCCCAGGACTTTATATCTACACTCATGCTCTTACCTTATTTCTTTTTTGGATTTTTTTTAACATCGTCATCAAATCTCATATGTTTATCTTTTTTAGGATCATCATAGTCACCTAAAATATTTCTTATATTACTCGCTTCTCCTGGGGACATGCCGATCTCTTTCAACAAGCTATCAAGGAAAGGTTGTTGAGCTCTGTATCTTAGCGCAGAATTTACAACATTATCAGCTAGTGAACCTTTTTTTGAGTAACCACCTGTTGTGGCTGATGGATTGTCTGGGTTATCAGAACCTTCTGCTCCTCCACCTTGGCTGAAACCGGGTAGTCCATTTACATCGACGACTTTAATGGAGTCGATATTTTGCATTGGTCTTACCCATTCTCTTATAATTCCCTCAATTTTTTCAGCTAATTTTTGTCTTAGAGCGCTTCTTCTACTTGCATCACTTCTTGCATTTTCAGCTTCATTTAAAGCTTTTTTACCAGCTGCTTCAATTTCATATCTTATTTTAGCAGCCATCGATGCGAGTTTTTCTCTTTCCGCATTTTTACTAGCTTCAATAACACCCAAAGCTTTATCTTTTTCAGCTTGTTCAACATCTCTAATGGTATTGACCTTTTCTTCGGCTTCGACTGCTTTGGCCCTTGCAGTTTCTTCTTCCATTTTAGTTTTTAAAACAGCTTTAGATTTTTCAAGAACTTCCATTTGTTTTTGTTTTTCTTCAATTTCAATTCTTTTTGCTTTTTCGATATCTAGCACTCTAGTTTCTTGCTCTGCTGCAATCTTAAATGCGTCCACATTTTTTTGTTGAGCTGTTTTTGCATTTTTAATTTGTTCTTCGGCCATGATATAAGCTTCTTCAGACTCATATCTTTTTCTTGCTTCTTCTTTTGCAGTTTGAGCTTTTTCTTCAGCTAATTTGATATCAACTGATCTTTGTTTTTCTAATCTACTAAATTCAACATCTCTTTCTAATTCAAGAATAGTTTTCTCAGTGTCAATATCTTTTTGTTTAATTTCTATTGAAGTCTGTTGCCTAAACTCATTCTGTTCTTTTCTTCTCTTTTCAATTTCTTGAATAAGTTTTGTTTCTTGTAGGCTCTTTTCCATTTCAACAAAGTCTTTTTTACTAATTCTCGCAATCTCAATATCTTTTTCTGAAGCAATTTCAGCTAACTCAGACTCTTTTTCTTTATCTGCTTTAGTTTTAATTGTTTCCGTATTTTCAATAGCTCTTTGTTGTTCAATTTCTCTTTTTTGTTGATACTTAGAAAATTCTTCTTCTTTCTCAATTTCGAGAGTTTGCTTAATTGATTGAAGATTTTTATTTCTGATACTTACTTCTGTATCCTTTTCAATATCATTTCGCTTCTTTTTTCTAGATTGAGTGAATTCAGTAATTTGAGTCAAACCTTCGGCATCAAATGTATTTGATGGATCAAAGACACTAACTGGCGCCTGGTTAAGAGATGTTAGAGAAACCGTCTCTAGCTCTAAACCCGTATGTTTAATAGCCTCTTCGACATGAGTGGCTACCTTTTTGATATATTCAGAACGGTTTTCTTGAATTTCATCAAGGCTCATCTTTGCAGCAACTACACCTAAACCATCAACAAAACGACCTTGTACCAATTCTTTTAGGTGGTCTGGTTCCAGGGTTCTATTACCCAATGTTTGAGCTGCTATAGATACAGCTTCGTTTGTTGGCGCAACTCTGACATAAAATTCTGCAGTAACTTCAGCTCTCATTCTATTTTTAGTAATAAACGATTTATTTCCATTCCTTTGCACTTCGATACAAAGTGTTTTCATACCAACGGAAGTGATGTTGTGGATAATAGGTAAAACAAATGCACCGCCACTAATGACAACTCTTTCGCCACCCATACCAGTTCTTACAAATGCTATCTCTTTAGAAGATCGCCTGTAAAGCCAATGTAGTAAGTAAACAATAATAGCTATCGCTAAAGCTATTAAAATGATTACTGCAATAATATCTGCTCCACTAGTAATGTTCATACCTATAAATCACCTCCTAATTTGATGTTATTGTCCATTTACCTTTAAGTCCTGTATTGCTGCTTTATATATAATAAGTCCAAAAACTATTTTATTTAAGAAATCTGCTAGATTATAAATCACATTAACACTATTAGTATCTATGCCTCCACCTAAATGCTCAATGAAATATCCCATTGGATAAATAGCCCAGCCAATGGTAATAATTAATCTATTAGAGAAAAAAACCATTTGAATATTTTCATTACCGCATTTTGCATTGGCTCTTCCTGCTTCACCAACATAAAGTTCTCCTAAGACATATAGCCATCCTGCTAACCAAACAATGAAACCAAGGGTTTTACTCATGTAACCGGCAGCGCCTAAAAAACCGGCAACTACAAAAACTAATGTTCCTACCAAAAGTCTCCAAAACATTCCTTGTTTAACTTTAACTACAGTCATTAACATTGCGTAGAAAATCAGCACTAGCATTGGGAAGTTTAAAAACCAATCGATGTATCTTAATAATGTTGGGGCCGTTCCGCTTACAACCCATAAGTTTTTAACAAAGAAATAGTGAATAGATGACATTAAGCAAACAACAGCTATCATTGTCATTGGGGTATGAAATCTAGAGCTGACTTTGCTTCTTTCAAAAAAGAAAAAGAGGGTGGCACCAATCATGCCACTGAAATTAACCAAAAGAGCCTCCCACGATATCGTAGGGAAGAAGCATCTTATTCATAAAACTTATTTCCTCTCCAATTCATCTTAGCAACCTCTATTCCATAATAATAATTTTTGTTTCGCATATTGGAATAAATATTCATTACAAAAATTGCATAAACTGTTGATTATTTTGATCATATTTGCTCCCTAATGTGCGGTGCTCTAGAATATAAGGCCACTAAAGGAAGAATTAAAAGCCCAAATATGAACTGCTGTCCTTCAAAACTTAAGCCTAAACCAGCTAAGAAAGTACTGATCACCTGCAGAGCTAATACTCCAATAACTGTGAAACCATAACCACCATAGCCTCCAAGCAAAGAGGTTCCACCCACGGCTACAGCTGCGACTGTCAAAAACAAATATTGATCACCCACTCCAATAAATCCACCACCACTCCAACCTAAAAGCATCGCTCCGTAGCGGCAGATGTAAATCCACTTATTACAAAAACTCCCACCCAGTAAGCTCTCTCAGAGATTGATAATCGATCAGCTGACAATCTTTTACCGCCAACAGCATATAAGTTTCTTCCCCATTTTGTGTGACGTAAACCAACAATAAGAAGAATAGAAACAGAATCCAAATAAGTATGACTGGCGGAATGGGTAACCCAAAAATTTTCCATTAAGTGATGCAAGATTTTTAGCCAATCAGGCACAACTCCAAAAACCGTTCCACCAGTTACTGTAGGAAGAGAAACTAAAATTTGCACTCCACCCACAACCATAAAACCAACCCCAAGTGTTACAATGAGAGCTTGTCCTTGTAAGTTAAAACTTATCAAACCATTAAACAGCCCTACGACAGTTCCAAATGCTAAAATAACAATAAATGCTAACCAAGGTGGAACACCGAGAGAAATTAATGACATTAATCCAAGATTTGTAGCGCCAATTAGAAAGGGTATTGAAAGATCTAAGCCACCTAACATAACCACTAACGTCTGACCAATGGTGGCAAGACCTAAGAAAGATGCAAACACCAACATTGATTTGATGTTTTGTAAAGACAGGAACCCATCAATTGAAACTGACCCTATAATAAAGAGTCCCACTAATACAGCGACTCCTATAATAACACTTTTATTTACATTTAAGAATTTGTAGGCAATAAAGGCTAAAATTAGAAAACCTAATAAAATAATAGCTGATACAACTGTTCTTCCTGAGAAGAAGCCTGGCACTAGAAACATAAAAGTATAAAGAGCCTAATAACAATAAAAACCAGTGACAGCAATCCAATTTCTAGCAATTAAATCCCAAAAAGGCCTCTTTTACTTGAGCTTTCATCATCTTCGGTTTCTTTAGTATCGCCAGCTTGAGATTGATAAGACCATCTGACAAGAAAAAAGTGCCAACCCCATAAAACGATGGCAACAACAGCTACTGAGTAAAAAGCAACTTGTATCCAATCTGTTCTATCAACATAGCCAAGAACAGCTGTACCTATACCTGCCGCAACAGCAAAAAGAATACCGAGTCCTTTTAAAAAATTATGCGTTCTTTTTTCCATTTTTCTTTAAACTTTTCTATCTTCGGACAGACCCCCCCATTTCTCTAAACCTTCTTGTGATTTTAATTTAATTTTATAAATATTAAAAGCCTGCCAAATTAAAGGTGAGATAGCGACTCCAATCGCAACTATTAGTATCATTTTCCAATAAGGATATCCTATTGCAAAAAATAAAGCTGACCAAGTTAAAGCAGCAATGCTTAGAATAGCAATGTAAGGTTTAAATCTACTAAAAGTAATTCTCCCCTGCATTGTTAAAAAAGTGAAAAACTGAAATACAAATATAGCAAAAATAATTAAAGCAGCTTCTTTAAGCCAAGTGACATTATCAAAAATAAACTCCCCGCGAATTGGTCTAGCATAATTAATCGATGATGTATCCCCAACTACAAGTTCAGTAATAATTGGCTGATAATATTTACTACCGTCGTCAGTTAAAATGACTCCTGAGGGAGAAGCTAAGAAATAGATAGCCAAGATGGCAAGGATACCTAAAAAAACTATAAAAATATTATTTAAGTTTACCTGAGAAAAGAAAGTTGGAGCTGTAAGTAAAAAGAGAAGTAAAAAAACAAGTATTACAGCATAACCATCTACTCCGAAAAAGCTTCGCCTATTAGACTCTATTCCATAGTAAGAAATTGCAGCAAAAACAATTAAAGATATAGCAATAGCAAATAATACAAGTGTTTGAGTTTTAATTTCTTTTCTAAATTTAGGCATAGCGATAATAACTATTGCTGAAGTAAAAAAAACTATCCCTGCTAGGGTTGATACTGCGTAAGCAAGACTAACCAACAAGCTAGAAGATGCTGAAAAATCTGGTAATCCTGCTCCTACTCTTAAGTATTCAGATGTAAAATATTGGGGGGCATAATTAAGTATATATTGAAGATTTGTGCCCAAATCAGCATTTACAAAATAAGCCTCTCTTGTCCCACTCCAAACACAGCCAAAGAAGATGACTATTGAAGCAATTATAAAAGATACAGTCGGACCGTCTCTATGTTTTACCAACAAGTATACTAAGTAAATAAGGGAAGCTATTCCAATTGCTATGAACATCCAAACAGTTGAGTTACCTCCCTCAGCACAAGCTTTACCTGTGATCAAACAATCGCTTCCAGACTCTAATGCTTTTTCAAAGATTTCTGCATCTTTTGATTTACCACCAAACCCTCCAACTGTACCTCGAGTGACTTGATCGAACTTCATATGAATTTGAACTGCAGCAGCACTCAAAGTTCCAATTATAAAAAACACAAAAACCGAAAGATTTTTGAAAGCTTTTTGGATATAGGGCAATGCTATAAGAATTAGTAATGAAGCAACCAACACCGCTCCATAGGAAAGATCAGTAACAAAACTTTGAAATCTTTCAAATCTAAAAGTCGATAGAATGAAGTTAATCAGATAAATATTTAATGAACCTAAGATAGCTCCAAACGCCCCTCCTCTTCCTCCAACTAAGCTCGAACCTCCAAGAACTAATGCCGTCACTGCCATTAAAGTATAAGTTGTGCCTTGAGTTGGATCACCTGATCCGATCAATCCGGTAAATGCTATTGCTGCCAGTGCTGCATAAACACCACCAATAATATGAGCACCAATTCTAACTAAATAAATTCTAACACCGCTAGTATATGCAGATTTTTCATCTGAGCCCATTAACTTTAAATGTTGCCAATAGGCGGTATGGGTTAAAGCATACCAAATTAAAGTTGAAAAAATTAAAAGTATTAAAACTGGTTGGATAATTTCTGTACCTGCGCTCCAAGAAAGCATCCAGTCAGGTGCACGACCACCAGGTCTGGGTAGAATTACTAAATTAATTCCAGAAAAAGCAAGGAACATACTAAGTGCTACAATTATTGGCTGCACTCTTATAAACAAAACAATTAAGGCGTATAAAAATTGGTATATTACACCGATTGCTAAAGCACATATAAAATAAGACACTGGTGATTGGATATACCCTGCCGCGTACAGTTGAATGGTTGTCACATTGATGAAACCAATTAAAGGTCCTATTGATAGATCCACAGTTACTCTTCCAGCTAAACACAATGCGGTAAGACCATAAGTGGCCAAAATTAATGGTGTTGAGACCATAATTGCAGTGCCTATTCCAGAACCTGAGATAATTTGAGGACCTCGAATCATGGCAAAAATTAATAATGCAAAGAAAATAAAGATGGGAACGATTAAGTATTTTGTTGATTGTGGGTCAGAACCCGGTATCTGCGAAGGTTTAATTGAGGCTACTAATTGGCTAGACATTATAATTTAGTCAAAGTAAACGACTTTAATACCCCCTTCGCTAGTTTTTTTGCTGCCATGGGCAACTTTTAATTTATCAGTCTCAACAATTTTAATTCTTCCTGGATTTAAATCAATGTTCTTTGGTGTTTGATTAAATTTGGGTGTTGTGCTTATCAAGGCATTAAGATTATTTTCAATATATTTAGTATTGTGAGTACCATTTAAAAATCTCTTATCTTTTAATAGTGAAATTAAAAAAGGGATATTGGTTTTTATTCCATCTATAGAAATTTTTTCCAAAAAACTTATTAGCTTATCAATAGCATCCTCTCTCACCAGGGCATGAGAAATAATTTTCCCAATCATAGGATCATAATAAAAGCTTATTTCATCTTGTTCGTCATAACCCCAATCTAATCTTATTCCATTAGGTATTTCAGGAAATTTCATTTTTTTTATTTTTCCAGGTGAAGGTAAAAAATTCTTGCTAGGATCTTCGGCATAAACCCTACATTCAATAGCATGTCCATAAGAAGAAATTTTTTCCTGTTTTAAAAATTTTGTTTTTCTATCAAATGCAAATTTGATTTGCATTGAGACTAAATCATTATTGGTAATTAATTCAGTTACAGGATGTTCTACTTGTATTCTTGTATTCATTTCTAAAAAATAATATTTTTTTTCATCTACATCATAAATGAACTCCACAGTTCCTGCTCCTTCGTATTTTACATCTGAAGCAAGTTTGACTGCTGATGCGGCCATGGACTCAATTACTGTCCTGTCAATTTCAGGAGCTGGCGACTCTTCGATTATTTTTTGATATCTTCTTTGCATTGAACAATCTCTTTCAAATAAATGAACCGATCCTTTAGCCCCAAAACCAAATACTTGAATCTCTATATGGCGTGCATTCGTGATAAATTTTTCAATAAATATATCTCCATTTCCAAAAGATTTTTCTGCTAAGGTGCTAGTTTTTTCTATAGCTCCCTCAAGATCTTTATGGTTTTGAACAACACTCATCCCAATACCCCCTCCACCAGCACTTGATTTTACAAGTAAAGGATAACCAATGCTTTTACACTGATCCTGAAGTTGATCTTGATTGAATTTTTTGATGTCAGATATACCCGGACATATCGGAATATTTGATTTTATTGCTAAATCTCGAGCGACGTCTTTATTGCCCATCGATCTAATTGATGCTGGCTTAGGCCCTATCCAAGTAATTCCCGAATTAATAACTTCCTGAGCGAAACGATCATTTTCTGAAAGAAACCCAAAACCAGGATGGACAGCATCGACTTTTGCCTTCTTGGCTACATCTAGAATCTTATCATATGACAGATAACTCTCTTGGGCTTTGCTCGGTCCGATATAATAAGACTCATCTGCTGATCTCACATGCTTTGAATCTTTATCTGCATCTGAATATACGGCAACAGATTTATACCCTAAAATTTTACAACTTTTTATTATGCGATAAGCGATTTCACCTCTGTTCGCGATTAAAATTTTTTTCATTTAGTGTCTTCGATGTAGGGCATCTTAGAATGATTTGAATTATCTTTTTTTTCTTTTGAACTTTTATTTGGGGAGATTTTTTCTCTTAGAGCTTTTAAGATTTCAACAGCATTAGGAGTATCAGAGTGAACACATATTGTTTCACATCCAACAACTACATCGTTGCCTTGGATAGTAGTAACTTTTTTTCTTTTTATTGCCCTCATGCACCTCTCTACAGCTCGATCAGTGGGGTAGTATTTATTTCTTCCTTTTGCGATTACTAGATAACCGGTTTCATCGTATTCAAGATCTGAATAAAATTCTCCATAAAATTTTATTCCTCTTTCTTTGTAAATTTTTTCATGACAAGTATTCACCATGCCAAACACACCTACATTAAATATTTCAGCTGCATCTGCTATACCGTGTGCTACTTCTTCTTCTATAGCCGAAACACCATATAAAGACCCATGGGGCTTAATGTGATTTAAGGGCATATCATACTCATCTAAAAAAGCTTTTAAGGCACCTGTCTGGTAAATAACCAGATTTTTAATATCTTCACGTTTCATTTTCATAGGTCTTCTGCCAAAACCAACTAAATCAGGATAGGCTGGATGAGAACCTACTTTAACATTAAATTTTTTTGCTAATTCAACAGTTTTGCTCATGGTATTTGGATCAGATGCGTGGAAACCGCAAGCTACATTAGCAGCATCAATAAATGGCATTATTTCCTCATCATCGGCAAAAGAGTAAATACCAAAACCTTCGCCCATGTCACAGTTTAAGTCGACCATGAATTCCTAATCTCCTACTCATAATTAATTTACATAAAATGAGGCTTTTATGTGAAAATCTTTTCCACATTTTGGAACAATTTTTATTAAACATTTCAAACTAGGGGTATATTATTAATTAACTTATATATAAGTAAGGAGGATATAACTATGACATTGCTTAAAAAGCTCATAGCGATGTTAGCTGTTAGTTTTATCGGTGTAGCGAGTGTAAACGCTGACATTCTCGATGAAATCCCAGCTGATATCAGAGACTTCGTTTATGATCCTGACTTTATGGACCCCAATCAGCCTTTAGGTGAAAGTGTATACAGAAACTGGAAAAGTGATAGACCACTTCCTTGGACTATCGGTTATGCTAGTTCTTACGCGGGCAATCTGTGGAGAAAAGGTGTTATGGAAAGATTGTATGGTGACTACTTACCGAAGATGAAGGAAGCAGGCATTCTTAATGATATTGTCGTTACACAATCTAACTTAAAAGACGCAGTTCAAATTCAACAAATGAGACAATTAACTGACCAAGGTGTCGATGGATTGATTGTTTGTTGTTCAAACCCAGTTGCTCTTAACCCAACTATTGAATATGCATACGGCAAAGGAGTACCAACTGCTTCTATGACTGGATATTTAACTTCCGAGTATGCTATTAGTACTTCTGTTAATTATAAGTTAACAGGGTACTACATTGCTTCATGGTTAGCTGAAACTATTGGTGGAGAAGGTAACGTTGTAATCATGGAAGGTATTCCAGGAACTTCAGCTTCAGACTCACAGCACCAAGGTATGTTAGATGGATTTGCAGAGTATCCAGATATTACTGTTGTTGCAGAAATTGCACATATGTGGACACCACAAATCGCACAAGCTGAATTACAAAAATGGCTATCAGCTAACACTACACAAGTTGATGGTTTTGCAGTTCAATCTTCTGGTGAGTCAGGTGCATTAAATGCACTCGAGTCATCTGGAAGAGACATGGTACCAATGGCCTTAGGTGGAGAGATTGGTGCGTTCTGTTATTGGAGAAATAACCCTGACTTTATCGACAGAGCTATTTATGCATGGCCTCCAGGAGACGATGCTGAATTTGCAATGAACGTTCTTTTAAGAACTATGAAAGGTCAAGGATTAAAAATCCAATCCATTCTTGTTCCTCCATATGAGGAAGATGTAGAGACTATTCAATCATTTGTTCCTGAAGATTGTGACAGAAACTCTAGTGAGTTTAGAACAGTTGGAATTGAGAACTGGGCTAGTGATGATTATCTTAACAACTTCTTTGATAGAGGAGAGGCTCTACTTTAATTAATTTAAATTAATTAATGAATGAAGAAAAAACTCAAGATAGCGCCCCTGATTTAAACGGGGCGCCGTCTAACTCCACTAAAGCTGGTGGAGACATTTACGTTCAAGATGCAACCAAATCTTTCGGCGTCACAAAAGCTCTTAATGGTGTTAATTTCAAAGCAAATTTTGGTGAAATCCATGCAATTGTTGGTGGTAATGGCTGTGGTAAAAGTACATTAGCTAAGGTAATTTCAGGCGTTTTACCCTTAGATAAAGGAAAAGTATCAATAATGGGGCATTCCCCTAATTCCCCAATTGAAGCACAAAGGATAGGCATATCTACTGTTTTTCAAGAAGTGATGATTGCCGAAGAAGCGACAGTTTATGAAAATTTATTTATAGGATATGACTCCTTTTTCGGAAAAAAATTAGCTCATCGGGATAGAGTAGAAAAGGCAGCAGAAATCATGCTGGAACTTGCTGGTGAGTTTGTTGATCCTTACACTATAGCAAGTCAACTATCTCTTGGAATGAAAGCATGGATTACGATTGGCAGAGCTTTTTTAAGAAATCCTAAAGTATTAATATTAGACGAGTCATCTGCTGCATTAGATTTTGACTCAACTGAAAGATTGTTTGCAAAAATGAGAACCTTAAGAGATCAAGGTGCAGCAATCTTTATTGTAACTCATAGAATAGCAGAACTAGTTAGAATAAGTGATCGTGCTACTGTAATGAGAGATGGTGTTGATGTGGGAGTTCTTGCAGGAGATGAAATCACTGAAAAGAATTTACTTGGTCTTATGACAGGCGATAAAAAAATTTCAACTGCTTCTGAAATAAAATCAACACCTCCTAATTCTGTTTTAGATGAAATTGTTCTCAGATCTAAAGATTTAAAAGTTTGGGAAAATGGGGATGTCATAAATTTTAATTTACCAAAAGGTGAAATATTAGGAGTCACAGGACTTGACGGGCAAGGACAAGATAATTTTGTAAAAGCGTTAGCAGGCATCGATCAACCAATTAGTGGAGATGTAATTGTTAAACAATCTGACGAAGAAAGAGAATTAACAAAAAAAGAATACAAAAGTGTTGAAAGTTTATTAGATGCAAAAAAAAGTGGTATAGCCTATGTATCAGGAGATAGAAAAAAAGAGGGTATATTTCCAAACATGAGTATTTATGAGAATATGGTCATTCCTCTTTATAAAGGCAAACAAGCAAAAACATCTGGTGGTTTTATTGGATTTATCAAATGGACAGAACTAAATGGAATCTTTGATTGGGAAGTTGATAGATTAAGTATTAAAACTGGTCCTAAAAACAATTTAATTACTTCTCTAAGTGGGGGAAATCAGCAGAAAGTAATGATCGCACGAGCTTTCACCACTACTCCAAAAATATTAATTCTCAATGATCCTGCAAGAGGAATTGATGTTGGTGCGAAAAGAGATCTTTATAAACATTTAAGAAATTTTGTAAATGAAGGCGGTACTGTAATTTTTTTATCAAGTGAATTAGAAGAATTTATAGGCTTATGTCATAGAGTTTTAGTTTTTAGAGATGGAAGTATTTTTGAAATATTTGAAAAAGAGGATATCAACCCTAATGTTATTCTTGAAGGTATGTTTGGTCATACACAAAAAAAATCTAATACTTCTCAAGAAACAGTTGAAAACTATAAATCAAATAAAAATGATACAAATATTCAAAAAAATATTATTCAAAAACCAGTTATCCCAAAAATTGTTAAAGTTGTAGATTTCCAAAAAAAATCTGAAAAAGAAAATAAGATTAAAATTAAATATTTTTAATAGATGGTCCAGGAATACAAGAGTTCAGATTTAGATCTATTTGATAAGATTGATACATCCAATCCAAAGGATGTTTTTCTTAAAAATAAATCTAAAAATCAACTAATGCCTGATAATCATAAGAGCTTTAATTATTCAAAAAAAGAAATTCTAAAATTTAAGAATTTAGAAGATAGTTTAACTGAAACAAAATCAAGAAAAGAACCTCAAGATTTTTTTAATCAAATAGATATTGATGATTATTCTAGTTTTAAAAATATGTATCCGCATAATATTAACACAAATTTAAATAGAAAAAAATTATCAGTAAAAAGACATGTAAATGAAGATGGTTCTTATCCCTCAATAGATATCCATCAAAATTCAAAAGAGAAAACAGAAATATTTCAAGGTATTTATTCTGAGCCCAAATTTCTACCAGGTGGTGATAAATATCTATTAATTGAATTTGGTAATGTGATGAATTTAGAATTAAATTTCAAAGCTCAAGGCTTATCTAAACTCATCGAGGTAGCAAACATTAAAGGTATCTATGAAACTTTGCCTTGTTTTGCATCTATGATCGTACACTACAATCCTGATGATATTTCCTATCAAGATTTAGTGAAAGAATTGAAGCTAATTCTTCAAGATATGAAGGAAAATGATGATGTAGTTGTGACTAGTAGACTCTTCCATTTTCCAACTGTGTACCTTGATAAGTGGACTAAGGAGGCAATAGAAGATTATTCTACTAAGATTAAACAAAAACAATCTGATCCTGAGTTTATAGTTGAATTGAATAATCTTGATAATGTTGATCATTTTGTTCGTGTTCACTCTGGAACTGAATACTGGGTTGCTTCGTTGGGTTTTTGGCCTGGACTTCCTTTTACAATGCCTCTAGATCCAAGATGTAAATTAACAGCTCCTAAATACAACCCACCTAGAACATGGACACCTAAGGGTACGGTTGGAATGGGTGGATCTTCGACCGCCATATATCCAGATAGATTGCCCGGCGGTTATCAAATATTTGGTAGAACCCCAGTGCCTATTTGGGATCCTGAAAAAAGGTTTGATGTCTTTAAAGATAGTATCTGTCTATTTAGACCTGGCGATAGAATTAAATTTAATCCATGTAGCTATGAAGAATTTGAGATGATTGAAAAGAAAATAGAAGATCAATCTTATAAGTATGATTTAATTGAGGATCAAAAATTTTCTATTAACAAATATAAAAAATGGCTTAAGGGTCTAGATTATAAAAAAAAATTTTAAATGCTTGAAGTAATTAACCAAGGATTAGAAACATCTGTTCAAGATTATCCGGGTAGAGTTGGATATCTTAATCAAGGGTTCCCCCCATCGGGTCCAATGGATAGTTGGTCATTTAGGCTAGCTAATTTATTAGTCAACAATGATGAAAGTGAAGGCGCTTTAGAGTGTCAATATACTGGTCCTACATTGAAGTTTGAAAAAGATCAAGTTGTTGCTATTTGTGGAGCTGATATGCAACCCAAAGTAAATGGAAAATCTGTTCCTATGTGGGAAAGTATATTAATAAAAGCTGATCAAACTTTAGAACTAGGGTTTAGTTTAAATGGAGCAAGATCCTACATTTCATTTGCTGGCGGTATAGAGTCTAACCCATGGCTTGGTTCTAAATCCACATTTCATAAAGCTGGTGTGGGAGGAATTGATGGTCATGCGATAAAAAAAGGACAGAAAATATCAATAGGTCAATCGGCTACCAGGCCTGGGAGAAAAGTGAGAGAGGATTGTATACCCAATATACATAATTCAGGGGTATGGGAAATTGAAGTAGTCAGAGGACCTAATGACGATTGGTTGGATGATAATGGCTATGAAATATTTTTAAATGCGGAATGGAAATTACAAGCAAGAAGTGATCGTACTGGATTTAGACTTGATGGCCCTACTCTTACTTTTAATGAAAAAGCTACAAATAAATCTCCTGAACATGGTTATGAACCTTCCAATATCATTGATCAAGGCTATCCCATAGGAGGTATCAATCTTGCTGGCCAAACACCTATCATATTAGTCAATGATGGTCCTAGTATGGGGGGTTTTATTGTACCTTTCACTGTTCCTTCTGCATCTTTTTGGAAGTTAGGTCAGGCAAAGCCAAATGAAAAATTTAAATTTATAGAAATCAGTGTTTCTGAAGCTCAAGAAATGCGATCAGAACAAACAGCAATTTGTACACAGGGGAGTATTATTTAATATGTCAACAGAAGTATTAACATCAGTTCCAGGAAATATATGGAAAGTTCTTGTAGAAGTTGGAGATGAAGTTAGTGAGGGGGATGTTTTATTTATTATGGAAGTAATGAAATCGGAAGTAAACCATAATGCCCCAATTAGTGGAACGGTAACTGAAGTAAATATCAGCAACGATCAAGAAGGTGTTAGCCCTGGTACTGTTGCAATAGTCATAGAATGAGTGAAGACATTATTTTATATAATGGTCCCACCTCTCCATTCGGAAGAAAATGTAAAATTACTGCTCTATTATTAGAAATAGAACACAGAGAAGAAAAAATAAATATTTATAAATCAAGATTTTTAGATGAATTTAATCCTCTAAGACAAGTTCCTACGCTCTTAGTTAATAATAAGACAATTTCAGATAGTGATAATATATGTCTTTATTTTGACAGTATCTCTAATAAGAATTCACTTTATCCCCAAAAAAGATATTGGGAATGCATGACAATGATAAGTGTAGCGAATGGGATTATGGAAAATGCCGTAAATCGTTTTATCGAGATGTCTGCGATACCTGAAAATGAACAAAGACCTAAGGCCATCTCAAGATATGAAAAAAAAATATTAAGATCAATAGAATGGATAGAAAATAAGTTTGAAGAATTTGCCAGTGACGAACTAACAATGGATCAAATTTCTGTGGCTTGTGCTTTGGATTATACTATTTTCAGATATACAAAAGATTGGTCAATAAATTGCCCCAATTTAAATCAATGGTTAGATAGGATTACCGAACTTGATATTATGAAATCAACATTACCTGGGGTGAGTTTTAAATATGAATAAAAGTTTTAGAAAAATTTTTCAACAAATGATAAAGTTTAAATATATGAAAGCCATTACCACATTTCTATTTGCTTTGTCATTTATCTTGCCTCTCAACTTGCAAGCGGAATATGAAATGCATATCCCAAATTGTACTCAAAAAGGTGTTGAGAATTGTGGGGGATTTTTATTTGATAACGAAACTGGTGATGTTTTATTTTGTGGATCAGAAAGCTGTATAGATCTTAAGCTTCCCAAATCTTGGAAAGCTAAACAAAAAGATAAGCAATCAAAGCAAGATGAAATTATTGAAATGCTATCAAATATACAAGTAGGTTCAGTAAACACAGGGCAAAATGTTGTTGTTACAGCACCTGAGGCTTCTGAAAAAAAATCTGACTCTTCAAGTCAAAAAAAGGAAGAAAAGAAAGAAGTAAAGAAAGAGGAGAAAAAGGAAGAAAAGAAAGAAATTGAAAAGTGTGATAAGGAAAAGAAGAGTTTATGTAAAGGCTCTGGCGGAATGCAATTGGGTGGAACAAAAATGAAGCTCAAAAAACCCAAAAAAGATTAATTTTGAATAAAAAACAAAAAAGAAGACTCGCTGCTTATTGTCTGGTTAGAGAAAAGCTGGCCTTTGATCTGTGTGAGGAAATTCATATGAGAAAAGAGGAAGCTCATGAAATAGTTGATTTTGCCTTTCAAGTTTCAGATACTTTACCGGAGTCCTATGAACAAATTAAATCTGAGATTAAAGCTTATATTGTTATAAATATGCTCTCATTGGTAACTAAATTCCAGTAGTATCAATTTCTTTTTTTGATTTTTCTTTTTCCTCTTCCTCAAGATTTTCGAAAATATAATCCTCACTTTTACGATAATCCTCATCACTTAATATGATATCCATTCTTCGATTATTGAAACTATAATCACATGTAACTGAAAATATAAGCTTAGAATTATCAGACTCATTATTCATATAAATTTCCCAAGTAGTTTTACTTTTTAACTTATTAGGAAATTGTTTTATTTGAGTTGAAAATAAACTAGGAATTTTATTTTGAAATGAAGCTATAAATTCATCTTGAATATCTAAACATTCTACGGGATTAATTTTCAAATTATTATTAGAACCATGAATTTCAAATATGTATCCAGTTTTTGTGGATCTAATATAGTAATTACTCAAATATTGATTAGCAATTAATACTTTATCTGAGTCTATTTCTATTTCTTCAATAAGTTTTTTTAAAATTGACTTCACCATCATTTATATATTGGTCAATACCATCATATAATTTATAGCCAAAAAGCTCTAAGGCATGAGAATTTGACAGACTTAAAAGAATAAAAAAAATTAAAAAAACCCAACTCCTCATATTTAATAGTAACATTGAATTAGTTTTTTGTAATTGTATTGAGTGGATAAGGTACATCACTAATCCTGAAATATTTACAAAATTCGACTCCCTCAAGCAGTTTTGTCCACAAAATTTTACCTTCTTCCTCTAATTGGGAATGGAATGACAGGCAAGACTTAAAAACCAAATTTTGAAAGAGTCTTTAGATACTCTATCCAAATCAGAATTTATCAAGTTTGAAAAAGTATCTTTCCATTGATTTAAAAGTCTATGTGTCTCCTGGCTAGATAAATCTTGAGGTGTCTGAAAATATTTTTTTTGAAGCGTAGGATTTTCTTGATTTAAGATTTGATTTTTAAAATGGTAAGCACTGTCTAGAATTAAAGCTTTTTCATTTTGACTATTAACATCTATCCATTCAATAAAACCTTTAAAAAGACCTGCACAAATATTGAAAAGCTGATCATTATCTAAATTTGAATTCATTGATTTAGATAATTATATTTTTAGAAATGACTGTATCTCTTTAGCAAGAGATAACATCTCCAAGCATCCTTTACCAGTTCGCTGTTTTTCGACTACTGTTAATCCAAGACCCATGGAAGATACAAATATTTGTCTGTTACCCAAAATAGTTTTGGCTTTTTTACTTTCATGTCGTTGACAAACTTGACAGCTTCTTTAATCAGTTTTGATTTAGCGTTCGCTCTGTTTATCAATATAAGAATTTCTTTTTTTTCTTTTTGCTAATTCAATTATCGACTCAGTTGCCCAAAAATCAACTTGTGATGGAGAAATAGGAATTAATATTAAATCAGCAACTTCTATTGCAGGTCTTCCATCGGCATCTATTTTTGGAGGGGTATCGATAATTACTAAATCTGATTTTTCTTTTAGTGACTTAGCTTCGTATTGAGCGCCCCATAAACTTGCTGTTTTAAATTGAATTGTGTTTTTTGATTTTAGCTTCTCTTGCCTAGTAATAAACCATTTCCCCAAACTGCCTTGGGGATCAGTATCGAGAATAGTAGTTGAAAGGTTATTTTTAATTGCAAAAACTGCAGCCAGATTTGCGGCAATAGTTGTCTTACCGGATCCACCTTTTTGTTGTGCAATGGTTATAACTTTTGACACTTATTTAAGTATAAAAATTAATGTTTCATAAGAAAGCACAAATTCATCAATCTTGTGGTTAGTTTTGAATCTTTGTTAATTTTAATAGGAAAAAACTGAGCATGATTTATATTACTGCTGTGAAATCTTTCCAATTTAATACTACCCGGGCATTCGTTTTGGCGCGGAAGAATCTAAGAATACTGCTGAGGAAGTCACTAAAAAACTTGGAAAAAAAATACTTTTTGTAACAGATCCTGGGTTAGTTAAATTAGGATTGATTGATGATACATTGTCTGCATTAAAATCAAACTCGGATGTGTTGGTTTTTGATAATGTTGAAGCTGATCCCTCATTAAAGACATTAATGAAATGTGTTGAAATAGGATCTGATTTTAAAGCAACTGGTGTAATTGGATTTGGAGGCGGTTCATCAATGGATGTTGCTAAACTTACAGCTCTTTTAATAGGTTCAAATGAAAATATCCACGAAGCATGGGGTGTGGCTAATGCCAAAGGTCCAAGATTACCTTTAGTTCTTTACCCTACTACTTCGGGTACCGGGTCGGAGGTTACTCCCATCTCCATAATTACTCAAGATGATCAAGAAAAAAAAGGAGTTTCTTCCCCAATCATTCTTCCAGACTTAGCTATTCTTGATCCTCTTTTAACTCTTGGTTTGCCTCCACACACAACTGCTGCCACTGGTATAGATGCAATGGTCCATGCGATTGAGTCTTATGCATCAAAAGGTAAAAATAATAATTTGATTTCAAAGAGTTTAGCAAAAGAAGCGTTAAATTTAATAGGCAGCTCTATATCCATTGCCGTTAATGATGGGCAGAACATTGAGGCTAGATCAAACATGCTTATTGGCTCGATGTTAGCTGGAGTATCATTTGGAAATTCGCCTGTAGCTGGCGTGCATGCTCTTGCTTATCCTATAGGTGGTACATTTCATGTGCCCCATGGTTTATCTAACGCAATCGTTTTGCCATATGTTTTAAGATTTAATATCAAAGAACCAAGTGCTGCGAAGCTCTATAGTGAAATAGCTGATATTGTTTTTCCAGATATTGACACATCAACCAGTAGTCAAGATATCGCTTCAAAATTTATAGAAAATTTGTCTAAATTATCATCGGATTTGGGCTTAGAGCAAAGGTTGAGAGATGTCAATATTCCTGAGTCAGCTTGTGAAACTATGGCTAAAGATGCAATGAAGCAAACTAGATTGCTAATAAACAACCCTAAAGAAATTACTGAAAAAGATGCCTACGATATCTATAAATCAGCTTGGTAAGGTGTTTCCTTTTGTCTAATTTTTATAGTCACCTATCTTGAAATAATATTAAAGGTAAACTAAATAATATTAATAATGTTAGAAGTTAAAGAAATTTCAAAAAATTTTGGAGAGTTTAAAGCTATCGATCAGCTTTCATTTAATGTCAAAATCGGTGATGTTATGGGTTTTTTAGGTCCAAACGGAGCTGGAAAAACAACTTCAATGAGAGTCATAACTGGCTATCTTAACTCTGATCATGGATCGATAAAAATTAATAATAAGGATATAAACGTCGATCCAATCTATACAAAATCAACCATAGGATATTTACCAGAAGGTGTTCCGTTATACCTTGATTTCTCCCCTTACCTTTATCTAGATTATGTTTGCCAGGTAAGAGAAATCAAAAATTCCAAAAATGCTATTAAAAAAGTTATAAGCGATCTTCAACTAGAAGATGTTAAAGATGTTCCAATTGAGACTCTATCTAAGGGTTTCAAAAGAAGAGTTGGTATAGCTCAAGCACTAATACATAACCCTAAACTTTTAATTTTAGATGAACCAACTGATGGTCTTGACCCTTTGCAAAAGTTTGAAGTAAGAAAATTAATTAAAAAATTATCCAAGACGAAGGCAATTATTATTTCAACTCATATATTGGATGAAGTACCAGAAGTTTGTAACAAATGTCTTATTATTAATAATGGACAAAAAATATTTGAAGGAACGCCCAATCAACTAAAAAAGAAAATTGGTAAAACTCTTGACGAAAAATTCAGAAAGTTAGTTAGTTAATGCTTGCTTTAATAAAAAGAGAATTAAAATTATATTTTATAACACCAGTTGCTTATATTTTTACTGCAATCTTTATTTTAACTTCAATGTCATTGACATTTTACTTTGGTTCTTTTTTTTCCTCAGGCGTTGCAGAATTAAGTATTTTTTTTAGTTTTATTCCTTGGGTTTTTATTTTCTTTATTTCTGCAGTGACCATGAAAAGTTGGTCGGAGGAAAAAAGATTGGGAACCATTGAGTTATTATTAACTCTACCTATACCTTTATGGAAAATAGTTTTAAGTAAATTTATTGCTACTTGGGCTTTTGTAACATTTTCTATTGTTCTTACTTTTCCTATATGGATCACTGTAAATTATTTAGGAAATCCAGATAATTTAATAATTGTTGGTCAATATTTGGGAGCTATCTTGATGGCAGGAGCATATATTTCCTTAGGTATTTTTTCTCTTCCCTTACCAGTAACCAAATAATAGCTTTCATACTCTCTATTTTAGTGTCATTTCTTTTTACTATCAGCGGATTTCCTCTAATGATTAACTTTATAACTGGTGTTCTTCCAATAGAAATCGTTGAGCTAATTTCTAGCTTTAGTTTCTTGACTCATTTTTCAAGTATTCAAACCGGCTTCTTTTCTCTTAAAGGGCTGTTCTTTTTTATATCTTTCATAGCCTTATGGAATTATTTAACAATTTTAAAATTTTTGGTTAGAGACTAATGAATAATTATTTAAACAGACATTTTTTTATAATTTCTATTTTATGTACGATAATTCTTTTTTTGTCTTCAAATTATATTATCCAAAAAATTAATGTTAATCTTGGAATAGATTTTACTTCAACTAAGACTTTTTCTCTATCTGAAGGAACAAAACGTGTCATTAATGAAATAGAAGAGCCTATAAAAATTAGTTTTATTTATAGTCGAAACTTATCAAAAAATATTCCAATAATTCAAAATTATGCAAATCAAGTTCAAGGTCTTTTAAATAGATATTCAGATTTGTCCTCAAATAAAATTGAGCTTAATTTTATTGAACCTGAGCCCTATTCTGAAGATGAAGATTATGTAAATCGATATGGCATTCAAGGTTTCCCGATAGACCAAGAGGGTTCTAAAGTTTATTTTGGCTTAATTGCATCAAATACAACTGATGACATAGAGACAGTTCCATTTTTTGATCCTTCAAAAGCAGGTTCTTTAGAAAAACAGCTAACTGATATCATTTATAAGTTAAATAGATCAAAAAAACCCATGATTGGTTTTCTCTCTTGGGTTGATACCACACCTCCAATGATGCCAAACAATCAGTTAGGGCAAGGTGAATACACAATTTTAGAAGAACTTAGTTATTTTTATGATTTTGAATTTTTGGATACAGATGTAGAAAGCTTTGAAAATATTGATTTACTAATAGTTTATCATCCTTCTGATATCTCTAAAGAAACTGAGTACGGTATAGAACAATTTATCCTTAATGGAGGCGAAACAGTAATCTTCATAGATCCTTTTTTTGAAAAAAATGATCACTCCAATAAAAGCTCTAATCTAGAGAATATTTTAAAAACATTAAATATTAACTATAACGACAATGTCATCTTAGATGGCGCTCAGGCAACACGACTTCAAACTCAACAAAACATATCTGACAACACATCACTTCAAACAATGTTAAAATTAAATTGGCCTGAAGTAAGGGGTCAATTTATCAATCAAAACACTGATATTGGAAATGGATTATCCCTAATTAGAATAATATCTCCTGGGGGTTATCTAAACTCAATGATGAAAGTGAAATATCATATACACCTTTAATATCATCAAGTGAAGTAACTATGGATCTTCCTATGAAGGAAGTGCATGATCCTATAAAGCTCATTAATAACTTTCAGCCCACAGGTATTTCTTATGACTTCGGTGTAAAGCTTTCGGGTATTGCTTCTAGTAGTTTTAATGACTCTGAATTAAGTGGTGAAGGACATGTCGCCAAATCTGAAAAAGATATCAATGTAGTTTTATTTAGTGATGCTGATTTTATTAGAAATGCTTTTTGGGCTAGAATACAAAAATTCCTTGATACTAATGTTATAGAAACAACCTCTGACAATGGTAGCTTAATTACTAATGTTTTAGACTCGTTAACTGGTTATGATGAATTTATCAATTTAAGAAATAAAGAAACTCCATTTAGACCTTTTGTTGTTGTTCAAAAGCTTCAAGCGGAAGCTGAACAAAAATATCTAGGACAAGAACAACAATTACAATCTCAACTTGATGAAATACTTGACAAAATTCAAAATTTATCTGCTGGAAGAAATGGGGAAAACGTAAATCTTTCTGAAAAACAATTGATTGAATTATCAAGTTTTCAAATGCAGGTTGAACAAACTAGAAAACAATTAAGAGAGGTCAGAAGAAATTTAAGCAAAGATATTGATCTATTAGCAAATCAAATAAATATTCTTAATACATTCTTGATCCCTATCCTTTTGATAATCTTAATGTTCATAATTCCAAGACAATTAGGTATTAGAAAGAGAAAAAATAAATCATGATTTTAAAAAATCTTAAAAAATTAATTTTGATTTCTTTTGGATCTCTGATAATTGCTTCAGGAATTTACTATGATAGTAACATTCAAAAAAAAGAAATCTCAGTTCAAAGTCTTGTCCCGTCTTTTGATGAATTGCTAGGAAAAATAGCCTATATTGAATTTTCAAATAGCCAGGGTACATCAATTATCGAGGATATTGACGATCAATGGTTAATCACTACTGCTGATAATTTTCCAGCAAATACTGAGCTTTTGAGTAGGTTTTTTATTCAGTTAAGAGAAGCTGAAATTTTTGATGCAAAAACTAATAGAGCTGATCTCCTCTATAAGCTAGGACTAGATGATGAAAACAAAACGAGTTTAATATTAAAATCCATCGATAATGAAGAAATATATACATTAGATATAGGCACATATAATTATAATATTCCAGGAACCTATGTTAAGGATCCAGAATCCTCGCAATCCTATATAGTCAATTCTAACCTTAGTACTGACACATCTAATTTTTATTGGACCCCAACTGATTTGATTAATATTGGAAGACTTCAGATCAAATCAGTACAAATTTATAATGCAAATATGTTTAATCTTGAAAATGAAAATGGGGATTTAAAACATACTAACTTACCACAAGGTTTTTCAAATCTTAGTGAGGATAAAATTAGTGATTTACAGAGATCTTTAACTGATCTTCAACATAATGGTTATGTACTAAGATCTAATCTTCCTAACTCTCCTAATTTCAAAGCCCGATACGCTTTAGAGAATGGAACTATACTTTTTATTAATTTTTATGATATCGCAGATGAGGGCATCCACGTAACTTTTGACTGGAATTATTTAAATGAGAATATTCAAATATCTAAATTTATAGATCCTATTTTTGATGAGTCACAATTACAAATAAGTTCACTGTCTCTTTTAGATCAGTTTGCTTATAAAGTTCCTCAATTATTTTTTGATAATCATAATTTAAAATTAAGAGAAAAATCAGAATAATTCAAAACTCTTTAATAATAAATCTCATATTATGATTGTAGGTATTATTAGGTGTAATTAAGGTTGAAGGAAATTTCTTATTATTGGGAGAATTAGGATAAAATTGTGTTTCTAGACATAAACCCTGATATTTTTTTATAATTTTATTTTTTGAATGATATTTTAAATGTTGACCTGTATAAAATTGCACACCAGGTTGATTAGAAAATAAAGATAATTCAATTTTATTTTTTTTAGATAAAAGTCTTGCTACTAATTTTGATTTGCTACGAATTATAAAATTTTCATCAAAACCAGAGCCTTTTTTTTGAATAAAATCTCCAATTCTCTCGAATTTTCTAAAATCATAATAAGTGCCCTCAACATTTATCAATTTTCCTGTCGGGATATTATTTTTATTATTTTCTAAATAATAATCAGAATTAAGCATCAAATAGTGATCAAAAATAGTTTTCTTATTTTTTTCAAGATTCCAATATGCATGATTTACCAAATTCACATGAGTTGGTTTTGAGCTATTAGCTTTGATTGTTAAAAATAACTTATTACCCTGAATTGAATACTTGCAAGTAGTTTTTAACTCCCCAGGAAATCCCTGTTCCCCATCAATTGAAATGTACTGGTAAGTAATGTGTTCCTTTGAAAAACTTTTGATCTGCCAAAATTTAGAGTCAAAGCCCTGCCTTCCTCCATGAAGCATATTTTTACCTTCGTTTTTGACTAAATTGTAATTTTTATTATGTATTTTAAACTTTGCATTTTCAATTCTGTTGGCAAAACGACCACATATAGAGCCTAAGTAATTTTTATTTTTTTTATAGGACTGAATTTTGTCTAAATTTAAAATAAGATTTGTTTTTTTGGGTTTGTAAAATACCTCGAATAAAGTAGCTCCAAAATTTATAGTTTTAATTCTTAAAAATTCATTTTCAATTATATGGGATTTAATCATTAATGATCAAATTGAGATATGTTTTCTAAAACTTTCTTTGTTGCCTCTTTGAGTTTTGGTAAAGTTAAATTTATAAGCTGTATACGGTCATAAACATCTGGGTTATTTGGCATATCTTTTCTTAAAGCGTCCCCAAAAGTTTTTCTTAGCTCAGTTCCTATATTAAATTTACAAACATTAGTTGTAGAGGCAATTTCCCTTCGCATTGTGTAATCTATTCCGCTACTTCCATGAAGAACTAATGGGATGTCTGTTAATGTTTGAATTTTTTTAATTACTTCAAAATCAATATTTAAAGACTTACTTGTCTGGAGGTGGACGTTACCTGCGCTTATCGCCATTGCATCACATTTAGATTTATCGGCAAACTCTTTTGCTTGATTAGGGTCAGTGGTCTCAGAAGAAGCTCCTTCGCTATAACCAACAAAACCTATTTCACCTTCAACAGAAACATTACTTTGGTGAGCAATTTCAACAATTTCATTAGTTTTTTCAATATTTTCACTTATAGGTAATTTTGATCCATCAAACATTACCGAAGTGAAGCCACTTTCAATGCCTTCAATACATTCCTCTTTTGTGTATCCATGATCAAGATGACAAACTACAGGACTTGATGATTGTTCTGCTAAATGTCTAAACATATTACCTAAAATTGAAACAGGAGTATTAGCTCTGCAACCGGGACCAGCTTGGAGAATAATTGGTAAGTTTAGTTCATCAGCAGTTTCTGCATAACATCTTGCATCCTCCCAACCTAAAACAACTAAACCGGCAACTGCATATTTATTTTCTTTTGCTTTAGTTAAAACTTCTGAGAGAGTAGCTACAGTCATTTATTTATATTTAGCAATCATATCCTTAATGCCTGGTATTGTTTCAATTTGATAAGCATGGGTTTTTTGAAAATATTGAACTAAAGATCTTTGGCTTAAACCTACCAAAATCGTAAAATAATACATTTCATATCCAGGAGCAACTACGCAAGGATGATATCCTTTATTAATTGCAATGGTTGAACCGTCAAACAATTGATAACCGAAACCCTCTTTGTCATCTTCATATTGCATGACTTGAACACCAAAACCATGACCAGGTTTAAAACGATAATTATAAACTTCATCATGACGAGTCTCATCTGGTAGATTATCTGTATCATGTTTATGTGGCGGAAAGCCTGACCATCCTCCAGCGCCAACGGTGTACAATTCATTCACTAGTAGTCTGCCTACCTGCTCATGTTGTTTTGCACCGAGGATATGCTTAATTTTTCTATGAGTTTTAGTATCATCTGAACCATACTGCACAACATCAATTTCATTTTTATGAACTAAAAAAGGTTCAAGTTTTTTTTCATAAATACCTCCTGCAATAAAAATCTCTGTATTGTCTGAAAGGCATTTAATAATGCACTCAGCGTTGGTAGGAATATAACTCCCCTCTGGTTCCCCATCCCATACGTCAGATTTTCTCGTTCCAATTTGGCCTAGGATTTTACCATCTACAGAAAGTTCAATCATACCAGTGGCGGGCACAACGCTACTCTCATGTTTTGGAAGTTGATAGCTATAGCTTTCGCCCTTGTTTAATCTGACAATATTAAAATACACTAAGGGTACTGTCTTATTATTTTCTTCAAATAAAGCTTGATTTTTATTATCTGAATACGGTATGTGCATTTACATTTCCTCCTTATTTTTTATAAATTGATTTAATTCTTCTAAATTTGGCATGGCAGATGAACATCCAACTTTAGTAACTACAATGGCAGCATTAGCGGAACCTCGTTTGACAGAGTCCTCTAAAGAAAATCCTTGATACATTGAGCTTAGAAATCCCCCATTAAAAGCATCGCCTGCACCAGTAGGTTTGATTGCTTGAACGCTATATATGCCAAAATCTTGTTCGCCTTCTTTTGTATAAACTTTTGATCCCTGTTCTCCCATTTTATAGATGATGATAGAGGGTTTTTTTTGTATTAAAGTTTGAGCTAGGTTTAAACCATCGCTGGAATTATCAGCAATATTAAACTCTAGGTCGTTGCCAATAATAATATCCATCTGGTTCATTATTTTTTTATAAACTTCAGATTTTTTTTCATCAGACTCCCAATTATAAGGTCGATAATCTAAATCAATAATCAAAGGAATCTTCAAAGCTGATGCTTTTTCGACAGCTGAAAATACTGCGTCTCTTGAAGGGTTAGAAGATAAAGCTACTCCAGATAAAAATACAGATGAATACTCTTGAAAATTAATTTTATCTATATCACTACGATCTAATTGTAGATCGCAAGAGTTGTTTCTATAAAGAATAGATTGATTATTCTCTAAGATAGTTTCTACCATAGCTATCTGAGTTTGAAATTTTTTATCAATCCTTCTACAGAATTTATTTCCAATATTAAAATCATCAAGCTTTTTGAAAATATAATTACCAATAGCATCATCAGAAACGCATGTAACCAAATCAGAAGCTATATTTAATTTAGATAATGCGACAGAAGTATTGGCAGCCGACCCACCAAGATGTGTTGAAAAATTTTGAACATCATCAATTTTGGTTCCCGGAGGTTCAGGATAGATATCCATCCCAGCTCGGCCGATCACTAAAACTTTTTAGATGTATCAAATTTCATCAAAAAAATTTACCTCATATAAATTGGCAATACTACTGTTTAAGAATTTTTTGAATTTCTTCTAAAGTGAAAAATCAGCTTTTTGACAGGTAGTATTTATATCTTGAGGGGTTTGTGTGTCAGCAGCTTTCATCGTTGATTTAATGATATCTAATACATGAAGAGACAGTTCACCACTGCAGCGATGTTTTAATCCATGTTCAATACCGTAAGCCATTTCAGCTAAACCCACACCTCGGTAGTTTGCATTTGTTGGAGACTCATTCGCTCTACCACTATGAGAGGTAATGTTTATTTTACCAAGAGGAAGCTCATCTGTCTTATGCTCTTCCCATAAACCATTATCATCTGTGCATGTCATTACGGATCCGCCAAACATATTTGGATCAGGTACAATCATCGATCCTTTGTCTCCGTAAAGCTCTATATGATTTCTTTGGTGAGCTACTACATCAAAAGAAAGTGTAATCTGTATTAATGCTTGGTTATGAAACTCTAAATTTACAAGATAACTTGTCGGACATTCAACAGTAAATTCTTGATCTTTTTTGGGACCGATGCCAATTATTCTTTTTTCAAAAACCTTTGTAGAAATACCATGAACTCTTTTGGCTGGGCCAAGTAAATTAACCAATGCAGTCAAATAATATGGTCCCATATCCATAACAGGCCCACCTTCATTGTTAGCAAACCATGGCTCTGGATTGGGATGATAAGATTGAACGCCGGGATAAGCAAAATTGCGCTTCCCAATCTCACATTACCAATTTTGCCTTGATTAATTAAATCAATAGATTTTTGAATACCTCCACCAAGAAAAGTATCGGGTGCATTACCTATCCTAAGGTCTTTTGAATTTGCTAAATTAAGAAGCTCTTCTCCTTCAACAAAATTAACAGCCATGGGTTTTTCACTGTAAACATGTTTTCCATGATCTAGGGATTTTTTGGCTACCTCATAGTGAGCCCTAGGAATAGTTAAGTTTAAGATAATTTCTATTTCACTATCTTTTAATAATTCATCAACAGAACAAGCTTCAATTCCATAAGTCTCAGCACATTTTTTTGCATTTTCTAAATTAATGTCTGCACACTTAATGATTTGAAAATTATTAAAATAATCGTGGCCACGAAAATAGGTTTCAGAAATATGTCCGCAACCAATTAAACCAACTTTAAAAATTTTATTCATAAAATTTTGGGGTTATTTGTCTAAACCGCACATATTGACATACTTAATCTCTATAAAATCGTCAATACCGTATTTTGATCCTTCACGTCCTAGACCAGACTCTTTAACACCACCAAATGGTGCTTCGGCTTTCGAGGTTAAACCTGTGTTAACCCCTACCATGCCGTATTCTAATGCTTCAGCTACTCTCCATATTCTTCCAATATCTCTCGAATAAAAATAAGAGGCCAATCCGTATGGGGAGTTGTTGGCAAGCTCGATCACTTCCTGCTCATCTTTAAACTTATATACAGGAGCTACTGGACCAAATGTTTCCTCAGAGGTGATCTTCGCTTGAGGTGTAACATCAGTTAAGATTGTAGGCTGGTAGAAATTCATACCAAGTTCATGACGAGAGCCCCCAATGGCAACTTTAGCTCCCATTTGCACTGCATCTTGAACATGTTCTTCCACTTTACTTAAAGAATGCTCATCAATTAATGGACCAGAAGCTACAGCTTCGTCAAGTCCATCGCCTACTTTTACCTTGGATACCGCCTCAACAAACTTTTGGCAAAACTCATCATATACTTTTTCTTGAACGTAAACTCTATTAGCACACACACAGGTTTGACCCGTATTACGGAATTTACTTTGCATTGCTCCGGCAACCGCATCATCAATATTTGCATCATCAAATACAATAAAAGGAGCATGGCCTCCAAGTTCCATAGACACTTTTTACAGTTCCAGAACATTTTTCTAGTAAAATTTTTCCAATTTCAGTGGATCCAGTAAACGATAATTTTCTAACAATAGGGTTCGTGGCTAATTCATCTCCTATTTCTGAAGCTTTTCCGGTTATTACATTAAGGATACCTTTTGGAAAACCAGCCTCCTCTGCTAATACAGCTAAAGCGAGTGCAGAAAAAGGTGTTTGACTTGCTGGTTTAATAACCACTGGACAACCAACTGCTAGAGCTGGTGCACATTTACGTGTAATCATAGCATTAGGAAAATTCCAAGGGGTGATAGAGGCGACCACACCTACTGGTTGTTTTAAAACTACAATCCTACGATCAGTCATTGGATCAGGAATTGTGTCACCATAAACTCTTTTTGCCTCTTCAGAAAACCACTCAACAAATGATGCGCCATATCCAATTTCACCTCGGGACTCATTAATGGGCTTACCTTGTTCGATAGTCATCATTTGAGCCAATTCTTCTTTATTTTCAATCATCAGATCAAACCATTTACGAAGAATATCGGATCGTTGACGAGCAGACCTAGCTCTCCACTCAGGCCAAGCTGCATTTGCTGCTTCTATTGCACGCTTCGTTTCATTAGTTCCACATTTAGGAACTGTACCAATCTCTTTTAAAGTAGCAGGATTATTTACGCTGATAGTTTCTCCAGAGTCTGCGCCCACCCACTCACCATTTATAAAACATTTATCACGATAAAATTTTGAGTCAGTTATATTCATAATTCTTCTTATAACAGTTTTTTTGATATTATTCTACTGTGGCTATTTTACCACCAACCGGGACTGTCTGACCCTCAGGCGCTGTGATTTCTGTGAGTGTGCCATTTACAGTAGATGGTATTTCAGCGGCCGTCTTATCAGTCTCGACCTCACATAAGATATCACCCTCTTTAATTTCGTCCCCAACGTTTTTTAACCATTTAATCACTTTTCCCTCATCAACAGTTTCTCCTAATGTTGGCATTATAATTTCCATACTATTCTCCTTTAACTTTTTTTATAACTTCTCGAACTATCACATCGACTGATGGAATAGTATTGTCTTCTAATATATCAGCGCTTGGTAGCGGTACATGGGTGTAGTTAATCTCGTAACTGGTCCTTTCAAGTTAGAAAAGCAATGTTCAGTAATTAAAGATGAAATTTCCGCACCCCATCCACATAATCGTGGATTTTCCTCTACAGTCATGGCAAGACCTGTCTCATTAATAGCACTTTTAATTGATTGTAGATCTAATGGCACCAACGTTCTCAAATCAATAACTTTAGCGTTAATATTGTGTTTTTCTTTTAATTCTATTGCTGCCTTTTTTGCTCTTTGAGCCATCAAAGCAAGGCCAATTATAGTGATATCACTACCTTCATGAAGAATATTAGATTGTCCTAATGGGATTGATAATTCTGTAGACTCTAATTCTTCTTTGGATGCATAAAGAGATTTATGCTCATAAAAAATTACAGGATCAGGATCATTTACTGCGCTGTTCATTAATCCTAACACATCTCCGGGTGAACTTGGAGCAACAACTTTTAATCCTGGAATCATCATCGACCAATTCTCCAGGCTTTGAGAGTGTTGAGCGCCGAACTTCGAACCGCCACCATTTGCTGTGCGAATAACCAAAGGTATGTTTATCTGCCCATCAGACATGTAGCGAGTTTTAGCAATTTGATTGGCAACAATATCCCAACATACGGCCAAAAAATCTGAAAACATAATTTCTGCAATAGGTCGAAGACCAGCCATAGCCGCTCCCATAGCTGCTCCTAAAATAGCTTGTTCAGATATAGGAGTATCCATCACTCGATCTTTTCCAAATTCATCGAGAAGTCCCACTGTAGCTTTAAATACTCCCCCTGCAGCACCTACATCTTCACCAATGAAAAATACCTTAGGATCTTTTCTCATAGCTTGTGCAATGGCTAGCGAAACACTCTCTCGATATGTTAATTGTGCCATTTGTAGCCTCCATCAGCCCAAACATCTGTAAAAATTTCTTTAACGTCTGGAATAGGCGATGCTTTGGAAATCTCAGTAGCTTCTTCCACTTGTTCCTTAACTTTATTTTCAATCTTGGAGATAATCTCTTCATCAATATTAAATTCTAAAAGTCTTTTTCTATAATTAGTAATAGGGTCTCTGTTCTCCATCCAATCTTTGACTTCTTCATCAGGTCGGTACTTTCCTGGATCTGCGCGTGAGTGACCACTATGTCTATATGTTTTAGCCTCTATTAAACTAGGTCCATCACCGTCTCTTGCTTTTTGATAGCGCTTGAGCAGTTCGATACATCTCATCTGCATCATTTCCATCAACGATGATTTTCTCCATATTGTAGGCAGAGGCTCTGTCAGCAGCAGGGTTTTCAACCGCAGTAACTTCTCCGATAGGTGTATACTCCATATAAAGATTATTCTCACAAACAAAAACGATAGGTAGTTTCCATATTTGAGCCATATTTAAGGCTTCATGAAAAGCGCCTATATTTGTGGTTCCATCTCCAAAAAAACACACACTAACTTCTTTAGTCTTATTATATTTCGATGCTAGAGCGGTTCCATTTGCTATAGTTAAATGTGCTCCAATGATTGCGTAAGAGCCCATAACACCTTTATCAACATCAGTTAAATGCATTGAACCACCCTTACCCTTCATAAGGCCACATTGTCTGCCCATTAATTCGCCTAAAACTCCTTCAATAGAAGAGCCTCTTGCTAAAGTGTGAGCATGGCCACGATAAGTGCAAAAAGTATAATCACCCTCTTGAAGAGACACTCCAAAAGCTCCAGCAATAGCTTCTTGACCAAGAGCTAGATGACTAGTTCCTTTAATGAGATTTTGAAGAAATAAATCATAAGCTTTTTTTTCGACGAGTCTCAATTTGAGCATCATCTCCCAAAGTGCTAACCGATTACTCTCTCCAATATCATCATTAGTAATATCTACCATTAATATTTATTAGCGATTGGAAGTTCTTCAGCGGGGAATAAAGAGATGACCTGACATCCCTTATCAGTCACAATTAGCTCTTCTTCAATTCTTGCTGCTGAATAACCATCCTTTGCAGGACAATAAGTCTCTAAAGCAAAAACCATACCCTCTTTAATTTCTGTTGGGGAGTCCATTGAAACTAATCGACTTATAATAGGTCTTTCATGAATTGCTAAACCCAAACCGTGCCCAAACTGAAGTGCGAATGCATCCATCTCATTAGCAAAACCAAACTCCTCTGCTTTGGGCCATACCGCTGCAATTTTATCTGTTGATGCACCTGGCTTCACAAGTTCGATTGCCTTGTCTAGCCATTCTCGACATTGTTTGTATGCATCATTTTGAACATCCGAGGCTCGGCCTATATTAAATGTTCTGTAATAACATGTACGGTATCCCATATAAGATTGTAAAATATCAAAGAAAGCTTGGTCTCCGGGTCTGAAAGTTCGATCAGTGAAATTATGTGGATGAGGATTACATCGCTCACCTGAAATTGCATTTATAGCTTCCACATCATCTGATCCAAGTTCATAGAGAAGTTTATTTGCATTGGCTACAATTTGAGCCTCACTCACACCAGGCTTCATTGTTTCATAAATTTGGTGATAGGTAGCATCGACCATAGAAGCTGCTTGATTTAAAAGCATTAATTCATCTTGAGATTTGATTTCTCTAGCTTCTAATAAAATTTGCTGCCCATCAATAATCTTTAAACCCTCAGCCTGAAGAGCAAACATCATTGAAGGTTCAACCAAATCCACTCCTACGGGTTCATTTGCAAGGCCTTTTTCCTCCAACATTGACTTGATTTCTTGAGCTGCTCTCTTCATAAGACCTGCATCAGGGTGGACTGTGCCTCTCAAACCTACCATTCCAGCTTTCCAATTTTCTTCAGGTAGCCAAGGTGAAAAAATTTGATGATGTTTTGCTGCAGATCCAAAATCCCACAAGACAGGGTCATGACCTTGAGGTAATAGTGAGTATCGAGCGATTTTATCTCTAGACCACTCACCAATAACTGTACTTGTGAGATATCGGATGTTGTTATTATCAAAACAAAGGAGGGAACCTGCTTGAGAATTATTTAAGGCTTGTTTGGCTCTACCCAGTCTGTATTTATGGAGCCTCTGGAAATTAATTCTTTCCTCATAATCAACATTCATCGTTCCATGGGAGGGAACTCGACGATGCCATTGATAATTCGGATTAATGTCCTCTGGTTTTATAATTGTAGGTTCAGACATTTATTGAATGACCATTCCTCCATCAATCATTAAAATTTGCCCGGTCATATAATCAGACTCGCCAGAGGCCAAAAATGATGCTGTACCAACTATATCATCTGGATAAGAATATCTTTTCATTAAAATCATATTCTCAGCAATCGAGTCCATGGACTCACCATGATTTTTAAATTTACCCATAGCAACCAGTTCTTTGTCTAACTGTTCCCACATTTCAGTTCGAACAACTCCTGGACCATATCCATTTACATTAATTCCATATTCAGCTAAACCTTTGGCACCACCTTTTATCAATCCAGCTACCGCATGTTTGCTCGCACCATAAATGACAACATCATCAAAAGTTTCACGAGATAAAATTGAAGCAACATGGAGTATTTTATAAGGTTCTTTTTGTTTTCCTTGTTTAATCATTTGACGAGCTTGCTCTTGCATACCAAGCCAAGCACCTCGAACATTAATATCAAAAATAAAATCATAATTTTCTTCAGTGACATCCATAAACCATAGAGGTTTATTCACGCCTGCGTTATTCAGAGAAACATTTAAGCTACCAAAGGCTTCTACGGTAGCATTAACAGCGGCAACATGATCTTCTCTTTTTCTAACGTCTAATTTACAAGAAATAGCCTCTCCACCGGCAGAGCGAATTCTTTCCTCTACCTCTTTGCATCCATCTAAATTAACGTCTGTAATACAAACTTTTGCACCTTGGGCACAATAATGTTCAGCGATTGCTGCTCCCATTCCTTGGGCAGCTCCAGTAATTAAAACGTTCTTTCCCTTAAGTCTTTCCTTATCCATGAGTATCCTCCAAATACATACTTATTATAATAATATAGTTAAAAAAGGTAGATATTGAATATATTCAAAATGAATATTATTTACCTAAGACAGTTCTCTTCTTTTCAAGCAATGCTGTTTTTCGTTCATCAATAGTTTCTAGCAGACTTTTCCTAGCTTGCCGTGAGTCAAATATTCGAGACATTGTTTGAAAGACAATGACAATAACCAATAGCACTGAAGTGAATAATTGAACGAAATGGACCTGAAGTGCATAGAAAACAAGCCCTGTATTTAAAAAGTTTACAGTCAAAGCTCCAATTGCAGCTCCTAAAACACCGCCTTTACCTCCCAAGATACTAACACCACCTACAAAAGCTGCCACAGTTCCAGCCAAAAGTAAATACTGTAAACCCAAGCCTTGAGCTGTGCCAGATTTCAAACCAATAACAGTACCAGCAAAACCTGCACAGAAGCCAGAAAGTGCAAAAGCTATAATCATTGGACGCCTTAATGGAATACCAGCTGTTAAAGCCTCTTTACGGGCTCCGCCAATGGCATAAATCTCTCTACCATATTTTGTATAACGCATAAAGATACCCACACATATAAAAATGAAAATAACAGTAAGACTTGCTGGAGAAAAATACATTAAAACTTTTGTTGTAATAAAGTCAGGAACTCTGAAATCAGTAAGCATTACTGTTTTTTCCTCTGCTATCAAAAGAGCGACACCCCTCAAAAGCATTAATGTTCCTACAGTAATAACGATTGCTCTTATTCTTATAAAAGCTATGACGAAACCTTGAGTTGCACCAATAAGAGTTGATACAGATAATCCAATTAACATTGCCAAGGGAGCTCCTAAAGGATCAGTAAGCTTTACAACAATAACGGCACAAAGAGCTGCATTGGATCCAATTGATAGATCAATTTCTCCAGCAATGATGCAAATAGTTAAAGCCAAACCAACTAGGCCTAAAACAGCAAATCTCTCTAAAATTGCAAATGAAATGTTATGGCTAAAGAAAACTTCAATGTTCATGGCAAAGAAAACATAAACACAAAAAGATAATAAAATAGCAAAAGATAAGTCAACGTCTTTGGTAATTCTTTTCATTAAATTGTCCATTATTCCTGTGCCCTACTTCCTTTTGCAAACAATCCAAATACAATAATACTAAATACAATCATTAAACCTACTCCTACAATTCTAGGACCACTATTAAAACCCTGTAAAACCATCATATTATCTACCATAGCGATAAATATGGCGCCCAAGCTTGTTCTCAAAGTAGATCCATAACCTCCCATAATTGAGTTTCCACCTACCATGACTGTTGCAATAACCAAAATTGTCATATCGCCAGAAGAACCAAATTCAGCAGAAAAATAGTTTGATTGTGCGCTATCCATTTGGGCAACAAATGCGACAGCGACAAATGCACAGCAAACAGAACAAATAGTGAATACAATTATTGCCATTGAGAAATTTTCATGACCGGTAGCTTTTCCTGCTGCTTTATTAGCTCCAACTAAATAAACTTTTCTTCCAAAATTAGTGTGTCGCAATACAATTTCTGCTGCTATAGCAATAAGAATAAAAGACCAGGTAATACTTGGCAGACCCAAGAATGAGCCGGTCCCTAGCCACTCAGCATCATGAGGTCTTGTAAAATTTATAACAAGATTATCACTCCACCATGCGCCTATACCATATAGTATTCCAGCACCACCAAGAGTAACCACAATAGGATTACCTCCCATTCCAACAAAATATCCTTGGATAACTCCACTCACAACTCCCACAGCTAGAGCTGCTAGAAGTGAGACCATAAAATTTCCTGCTAAGTCTGGTGAACCAAATCCAGTAGCCATTCCCATTGCAAAGGTAACACCACAAATGGAAGCTGTTTCTTTGAGTGACAGTAAAAAGAAATTTCCTGATAAAGTCACAAATGTTAAGCCAATTGCCATAATGCCATATAAAGCAGCATCTCTTATTATTGCCTTAAAGTTAGTAATAGTTAGGTAATTATCTGTAAAAAAGATTCCATAAACAAACATCACGGCAAAAAGAGATAATAAGATAGCTAAAAGCGTTCGATCTTTATAAAATTGTAAAAATTTAGCAGAAATTGGTTGTTGGCTCTCTTGGATAACTGTGCTCATAGATTTGTCTCGTTAAATGGATCGGTAATTTCTTTTAAAATAGTCGGTGTCTGAATATTTTCTAAACGATGTTCATCAATCATCATACCTCTGTAGAAAGTGATTACTCGGTCTGGTAAATAAGTAATTTCTTGTATATCAGTAGATGCGAAAATTATCGTGATTCCTCTTGCTGCAAGGTCTCTCATTCTTTGATAAATTTCTGATTTTGCTCCTACATCTACCCCTCGAGTGGGTTCATTTACCAATAAAACATCTGGTTTAATTGAAAGCCATTTACCTAGAGCTACTTTTTGTTGATTTCCACCACTTAAGAGACCTGATTCATCAAACATTCTTCTAACATCAATTAGAAATTCTTTTGCTAAGTTCTTAGAGAAGTTCTGTTCTGTAGCTCCAAAATTAAAACCATAATTAGAAATAGCGTTTAGTGCTGGAGAAGTTAAATTTTCAAATATGGGCCTTCCCAAAAATAAGCCATCTTTTTTTCTATCAGAAGAACAATATGCAATTTTTTTCTTAATAGCCTGACTTGGAGATTTAGGCAAGAAAGTTTCACCATTTAAAGTTAACGAACCAGAGCGTGATTTAAGAGCACCAGCAATTGAAGCTAAGATTTCACCAGCACCACTTCCTAGCTGACCAGATAGTCCTAGTATCTCTCCTTTATAAGCTGAAAAGCTAACAGGTTCTAAAACTCCATCAGGCCATAAATCTTTAATTTCTATTTTAGGATCATTGCTAATATGATCAGCCTTAGCGGGAAACATATTTGCTAATTCTCTACCAAGCATAATCTCAACTAATTTATTAACATCAATATCTTTAGTCTGCTGAACACCTTGACTGACTCCATCTCTTAAAATTGTAATTCTTTTTGTAATTTTAAAAATTTCATCAAGTCTATGGCTAACATAAATGATTGATTTGCCATTTGCAGCTAAGCGTTCAACCATTTCTAAAATTCTTCGACTCTCGGCTTCACCTAAAGCTGCGGTAGGTTCATCTAAAATTAAAATTTTTGCTTCTCTTGAAATTAGTCTTGCTACTTCCACTAAATGCTGCTCACCAACGGAAAGTAAATTTATTCTTGTAGTAGGATCAACATCGGTTAAACCGACCTCATTGAGATAAGGACGAGCCATTTTGGCCAATGTATTTAAAGTAGCAAATTTTTTGACTTTAGCGCCCGTAAGGAAAATATTTTCAGCCACCGACATGTTAGGTATCAAACTTAACTCTTGTTGTGCTATAGCAATACCAGACTCCTCTGCTTGTGATGGAGTTTCAAATTTTACTTCTTGTCCATTAATTTGATAGCTACCTTTAAAGCCAGGATCAAAACCGCTTATAATTTTAACTAAAGTAGATTTTCCAGCTCCATTCTCCCCAACAAGACCCATAATTTCGCCTTCATTGATTTCAAAATTTGCTTCTTTTAGGGCTTGAATAGCACCAAAGGTGCGGGAAACTTTTGATATTTTGAGGATTGGATTTGAAGCCATATTCCTTTTAATTTTATACCTTTTTTGAGATCTTAACTACACACAGGGATAAATTTCCCTGTGTGTAAAAAATATGAATTTGTCAGCTTTTAGGAATTAATCCCAAGCACCTGAGCAAAGCTCATTGATACCGTATAACTTACCGTCAAATCCTCTTAAAGCAGTGAAGTCCATAGTGGCGCCTGTCACTGAAGGGTTTGGAGTAAAGTTAATGTACTGAGCTAACTCACCATTTTCCATGTACTCTTTAACAAGAGCAATAGCTAACTGACCTTCATGAAGAGGTGATTGAAGAGTTGTACCGAATTGCTTACCATCAGTAATCATCTGTTTATCACCATTACATACAGTACCTACAGTTATAACAGCATCGCTATCTACGCTACCGCTTTTACCTGTACCTGCATACCAATCAACATTATAACCAGCTTCTTCAAGAGCTTTAATACCACCAGTTAGGATCGCATCATCCATTCCGTACACGAAATGAATACCCTGATCTTTAACCTTTGCGATTAGTTTTGCTGCACCCTTATATCCATTAGCTTGACCAAAACCTTCACCGATATCTCCGATTAAATTTAGATCTGTACCAGCAATAGCTTGTTTGAATGCATTAATTGAAAGACCATATCCACCATAAGAGTGTGGGTATGATAGTGCGATTACGTTAAATCCATCACCGCCTGCAGCTTGTTTCATCTTCATAGCTTTAACCATCATTTCACCTGCGTTATAAGCACGAAGGCTATCGTCTGGTCCAGCATATCCAAAGATAAATGCTTTATCCTGCTCGTTAGGTAATTGATTAATCTTTAAAACTGGTACTCCAGTTTTAGCTAATTTTCTAAGTGAACCTAAGCCCGCTACTGCATCAGGTGGCCACCAAATAAATACATCTGGAAGTGCACCACTTGATAGGTATTGTTCAACTTGTTGGTTTTGCTCAGCTTGGTTATAGTTGTTTTCGAAAACAGTAATGTCATAACCATATTGCTCAGCTGTTGCTTTAATTCCTTTTACGAACGCTCCCACATAAGCCTCAGAAGACGCCGCGTTAAAGGAAACGATTTCCACTGCCTTAGCAGAACCGAAAGAAAAGCACATCAAAACAGCTAATACTTTGATTAGTTTGTTCATCTATATCCTCCTTATATCCTTACAATTAAATTATCTATCATTTCAAAAGAGATATAATGACTAATATATTCAATTTGAATATTTTAGATAATTACTATTAACTTAGATAGAAACCATGAATAGAAACGAAATTTCAACTCTTTTAAAGTTTGTAAGTAAGACAAGAATTTTATTCAATAAAACTGTCTCTAATCAAACTATTGATGCGGATTGGAGAATATTTTCCTATGTCATTTCAAATCATCTTGAAAACAAATTATGTACCACAACCAGCATCATTCAAGTATCAGGTTTGCCTTTTGCAACAGGTCTGAGAAAAGTTAATAAATTAATTAAAGAAAAAAAACTAATTAAGAGATCTAAGACAAAATCTGGAAAATCTTTTTCAATACATCCGAGTGGAGATTTGATTAAAGAATTTACAGAATACCTTTTACTCATCAAAAATGAATTTGCCTCCCAACTTGGATTTGGAGGAATCGATAATAATTTTTATTTTGGAACTTCTCTGTCTCCAGGAAATATAATTCCTGCACCAACTGTAATTACAAATCAAAGTAAAAAATTTAAAAGAATTCGATTTTTATCAAATGACAATCCTACCTTTAAAGTAATAAATAAAAATTTAGATTTTTTTGAATACATTTTTGATTGTCAAATTGAACTCACGATTGAAAGTGACTTAAAAAAACTTTTAAATAAAATTATTACAAACTCTCAATCAAATCTAAAATCTAAATTTGATATTGTAGCATTTAATATTCCCTGGATAGGTCAACTAGTAAATTTAAATTGTTTAACCCCCCTAGATAAACATGTTGAGAAAATAGGCTTAAACTTAAATGACTTTCATTACTCAGGTATTCGATCAAGTTCATTCAAGAAACAACTTTTTGGAATTCCGATAGAGGCCATTCCTGATTTATTGTTTTATAGGAAAGATTTATTCCAAAAGTATGGAATAAAGCCTCCAGTAAATTATGAAGAACTATTCTCTGCTTGCAAAATTCTTAAAAATGCTAATGAAATTGAGAGTCCCATTTCTTGGCCTGCTAGAAAAGGTCAGCCTCTAGCTACTAGTTTTATTTTAGCGATGGCTAACTTTGGTAAACCCTATATCAACTTAAGATATATTGGAGATAACATTTATGATCTTGACTTAGAAAAGATATCTTTAAAAGCAAATTTTCTATCTGATGCAGCATTTCATGCCGCTGAAATGCTTAAGGAATTGACTTCATATTCTCCTAAAAATATTTCTTCTCATTCTAATGATGAGTGTGTTGAATATTACAGCCAGGGTAAATCTGCAATGGTATTAAATTGGAGTAGCCGCGCTCATCTTTTTGAATTAAATAAAAATTCCCCTGCATATAACCAAACAAGTTACTTACCCAGACCCGCTGGGCATCCCTCATTTCAAGTTTCACCTATAGGCGGATTTTCTTTGGGTATTCCCTCTAATATTTCCTATGAAAAGATACCTTTTATTATGGCTAATATTAGAAAGTTTGTGTCACCAGAAATAATTAAGTATTACATTGAGCACGGAAGTTTATCTTCACCGTTATTTAGTGTAGTGAACGATCCTGAAGTAAGAGCGCTAAGTCCAATCTTTAATGAGCTCGATAAAATGGAAAAAGATGAAAAATTTGTCGAATGGGCAAGATATCCCTTGCCCACTTATTCAAATATTATTGAAGAAGTTGGTAATAAAATTTTCAATTACCTTTTTCTAAATGAAGATCTTAGTTCAACTTTAGAAAGTTGTCAGGCGACTGCACAAAAATATTTAAAATAACTATTTGACTTCCATTTTCTCAGCTGGCTGAGGTGGTGCAAATGGATACCCTCCCCAAACTGACTGATCAAAGTTTACAACTGATCCTGTCATCATCCCTGAGTCATCAGATGCAAGAAAGGCTACAGCTTTAGCAACCTCTTTTGGATCAAGCAACCTCTCAAATGGCTGAGCTTTTGCAGCATCTTCTAACCAATTTTCAGGAGCGTTGTGATATTTTGTTTGAATTTCATGCTCGCCATCTGAAGCCATCCATCCAATATTAAGTTGGTTGACGCGTATTTTGTTTTTAAGCAGAGCAAAGGCAGTGTTTCTGGTTAAAGTAGCTAATGCCCCTTTTGAAACACAATAAGTTGAAATAAATGGCTGTCCGGTCATCGCAGCTACTGAACCTATATTAATAATGGAACCTTGAATATTTTGTTCGATCATAATTTTGACAGTATCTTGAATCAAAAAATATGGGCCCTTTAAGTTGACACCAATCATCTTATCGAAAAGTTCCTCTGAGGTATCAACGATATTGCCTCTATCAGTAATGCCAGCAGCATTAACTAGGACATCTATCTTTCCAAATTCTTGTTTAGCAACTTTAACTGCATTTCTACATTGATCTACTTCAGGAAGGTCTGTCTTTACGAATAAAACTTTACATCCTGTATCCTCAGTAATTTTTTTTGCAACCTCTTTTCCTTTTTCCTCTGATCTTCCAACAGTAATTATTCCAGCTGCACCATTTTCTGCCAAACGATGAGCTATAGCAGCTCCCAAACCTTGTGTTCCTCCTGTGATTAAAGCAAATTTTCCATCAATTCTATTCATAACTTGTACCCCTCAATTTCATATCCATGCATATTTAAGCACTCGACTAACTCTCTGTTTCCAATTTTTGCATACTCTAAGGGGTTAGCTTTAGCTGGGTCTTGTTCAGCTTCCACAATAAACCACCCTTCATATTCATTTTCAGCCAAAGTTTTAATAACCTCTTTAAAATCAATGCTGCCATCCCCAGGTACCGTAAAGGCACCCTTTAATACAGCATCAAGAAAACTTTCTTTGGTGCGGTCTAAACTGTTAACCACTTCTGATCTAATATCTTTCGCATGGAAATGGTTCATTCTTTTAGCATACTTATTAATTACATTAATAGAATTACCGCCAGCAAAAGTCATGTGCCCCGTATCAAAAAGTAAATAAACAGCCTCTCCTGTATGACTCATTAAAAGGTCCAATTCCTCTTCAGTTTCAATTGCTGTGCCCATGTGATGATGAAATGAAATTGGCATTCCAAAATCAGCGCAGTATTCAGCAAAAGCAGTTAATTTTTTGCCATATTCTTTAAAATCCTCTGGATGAATTTTTCTTTTGGTGTTCAAAGGGGCATTTCGAACATTTTGAATTGTTCCAGCAGTCTCTCCATAAACTAAACAGGGTGCATTCAAATCTCTAAACAAGGTAAGTTGTTCATGTGCTTTCTCTTTTTCTTTTTCAAGATCATTGTCTAAAATAGTTCCCGAATACCATCCAGATGCCAAATAAAGTTCATGTTTTTTAAGAATAGGTCCAAGCTCATCAGAAGTTTTAGGAAATTTGCCTCCTGTCTCAACTCCTGAAAATCCAGCAAGCTTTGACTCACTTAAGCAAGTTTCTAGTGTGGTCTCCCCTCCAAGTTCTGGGAGATCGTCGTTAGACCATGCGATAGGTGCTATTCCAAGTTTAGCTTTCATATTTTAATTCCATTATGAAGGGATGATCATACTTAAAATAAATCTTTGTGAAAACTTTTTTATTTTTTTGTCTTATAACTAGTTTATAAAATTTCCTTATGAAAAAAATTAATATAGCAGTTCTTGGTTGTGGCAGGATCGGCCAAATGCATGCAAGAAATATAGCCCTGCACGAAATGACTTCTTTAGCATGTGTTTACGATATCAATGAAGAATTTGCCAATAAAGTAGCTTTTGATTTGGGCGTATCTGCTGTAACGAATGACCAAGAGGTATTTTCTAATGAGAATATTGATGCCATACTAATTGCTTCTCCTACGGATACCCATATTGAATTTATTGAAAAATCGGTGGCAGCTAATAAACCTGTTTTATGTGAAAAACCAATTGATCTCGATATTAATAAAGTCAATGAATGTGCCGAAAGATTAAAAGGTAATTCCGTTCCCATTCAATTAGGCTTTAATCGTCGATTTGATCCAGGACATCTTTCCGCAAAAAATTCTTTAATAGCTGGTGAAATCGGTAATCTTCATCAATGTATTATCACTTCAAGAGATCCAGGTCTTCCAAGCTGGGATTATTTAAAGGTTTCAGGTGGTCAATTTCGCGATATGACAATTCACGATTTCGACTTAGCTCGATTTATGTTGGGAGAAGAACCTATTCGAGTCTTTGCTATATCCAATGCTTTAGTTGAGCCTAAAATTAAATCAGAATTAAATGATAGCGATACATTGATGGTAATCATGGAGACTGCTTCTGGCAAACAATGTAACATCATTAATTCACGATCCGCTGCTTATGGTTATGACCAAAGAGTAGAACTCTTTGGGTCAAAAGGAATGGTAATCAGTGATAATCGTAAAGCTCATGAAGTTAAAAAATTCTCATCTAATTTTGTTGAACAAAAAGGATCCCTACTTAAATTTCTTTATTGAGAGATACCAAGAGGCTTATATGAATGAAATTACTGCTTTTGTTGAAGCAATTGTTAATAAAACCCCACCTACTGTAAATTTTGAAGATGGACGTAAAGCACTAGTTTTAGCCGAGACTGCTTTTAAATCTATTGCGAGTGGGAAAATGGAAACTATTGATTAATCTTCGCATAAATAGATTATTTATCACGAATTATTATTACTATAATATAGTATACTTTAACTAACCATGATCAGTAATAACGTTAAAACAAAATGGGAAAAAAAAGAAACTGTCCTAAACAGTTTTCTTTCTATTGCTAACCCTTTTACAGCAGAAATTATGTCTGAACAGGGCTATGATGCTCTCACAATTGACCATCAACATGGCATGATTGCCTTCAATGATGTTTTGGCCATGCTTCAAAGCATAAGAAGTAGTGGTGTTACTCCAATATGTAGAGTTTCTGGACTAGACCATTCCGTAATATCAAAAGTGATGGATGCGGGCGCTTTAGGGGTAATATGCCCAATGATCAATAACCGAGCTCAAGCAGAGCAATTAGTTCAAGATTGCAAATATCCTCCAATTGGAATAAGGAGTTTTGGACCAACTCGAGCAAATTTTACGGTTAGTTCAAATTATTTTTATGAGGCAAATGAAAGTACTTTTTGCTTAGCAATGATAGAAACCCAAGAGGCTTTTGATAATTTGGAGGAAATAGCCTCGACCCCAAATTTAGATGGTTTATATATTGGTACTGCAGATCTAACCATTGGCCTTAATCAAGGAAAACTTGTTCCAGGATTTGATAGACAAGAGCCTGAGATGATTGAAGCCAAAAAAAAGATCTTAGAGGTTGCTCATAAGCATGGAAAAGTAGCATGTCTTCATTGCGGTACTCCAGAGTACGCAGCTCAAGCTTCAGAATGGGGCTTTGATTTAGTTACAATTACAAATGATGTTAGATTGCTAGCTGGTGCTGCTGGTGCTCATGTAAAAAAGTTTAAAGAGTTAACAAAACAAGATTTTGATGACTCTGATAAAGATAGAAATCCTAGCTCTTACTAAAAATTAAACTGCTTCGAGTTCTTTTGCTAGATCGCCAATCTGCGCACCACCTGCCATTAAACGTTTTACATCATCGCCGCCTAGCTCTGATGATAAACCTGCGCCAATAACCTCTCCAAGACTTAGGAAGGTAAACCGATCCGCAATTAATCTTGCATGAATCTCATTATGAGTAATTAAGATAATTGCAATGTTTCCAAGTTGTTGAACTTTTTTGATTGTTTTTAAAACTTCCATTTGCTGTTTTTGACCAAGCGCAGAAGTTGGCTCATCCAGAATAAGAACTTTTGCACCAAAATAGATCGCTCGAGCGATAGCTAAGGTTTGTCTTTGTCCACCTGACATTGTACCTACTAATTGAGTGGGATCTGAAATATTAATTCCAATTTTTCCCATCTCTGCGATAGCTATTTCATTCATGGCATCGAAATCTAAAATACCTAAAGGACCAGGTCCTTTTTTTAATTCATTTCCCAAAAAGAAATTTCTTGTAACTGAGGTTAGTGCATTTAGCGCTAGATCCTGATAAACAGTACCAATACCCGCTGCAGTCGCTTCTCTTGGAGATCCAAACTTCACTTCATTACCTGCAACTTTAATAGTTCCAGATGTAGGTTGGTGAACCCCAGATAGAACTTTAATTAAAGTAGACTTTCCGGCTCCATTATCACCTAGTAAGGCGTGAACTTCTCCAGGTAAAACATTAAGTGAGACTCCATTTAATGCTGTAAAAGTACCAAATTTCTTTACTAAATCAGTGATTTCAATGAAAGGTGTTTTGTTATCTGACATGGTTATATGCTACCTATAATACGTTTTCGAATATTTTCGTTAGTTAAGGCTGATGCGATAATAACTAGACCTAGGAAGACACGATAGAAAGACCCATCAATACCCGGGATATAGAAAAATGCTTCTTTAGCAATTCCAAAAATAAATGCCCCAACACATATACCTAGTATGGTTCCAAAACCACCAGTCAGTACAACTCCACCGATCACTGCGGCTGCAATCGCTTCTAATTCTTTTAGATTTCCTTTCGCTGCATCTGCTGTATTAACCTCAAACACTTGGCAAGTCGCAAAAACAGTCGCACAAAATGCAGAGAACATAAATAAAGAAACTTTCACTTTGTCTGTAGGCACGCCATTTGCTTTGGCCGCGCTTAAATTTCCACCAGTTGAGTAAATCCAGTTACCTGCTTGAGTACGACTTAATACGATATAACAAACAATAGCGATAATTAGCCAAATCATTACACAAGAATAAAGACCTGGCGCAAATTGATTTCCAAAATTATTTGTATTCCAATCAATTGGAAAGTATAACCAATCAAACATCGGCTCTAAAATATCTCCACCAAAAAAGTTTGCGACAGGTTGGGCTGAATATAAAGAGTCAATGTAAACTCTTGCTATATCAACATCAGTGACAGTTTTAGGAACTACTGGGTCAATTTGAAAATTAGCAATTTTTTCTTGTATCATACCGACCATGTATTCATTTCCACTAGACTGAGCATTAGCTAGGGCTTCTTGTAATGGTTTTGTTCCTTTATCAATTAAGATTTGAGTCTTTGCGTCTGCTACTCTTTGATAAGTGTATTCTAATCTTTCTGTAATCTTTGCGATTGTATCTGCAGGCAAAGATTGTGCCATTGATACTAGATCTGCTTCTGGCAAAGCTTTTGCTTTTTCTCTTACCATCTCGCCATGGCCAGGAACATCTACGATATTTTTAATATCAGGTATTTCTGTAACTGTTGTAGCTCCTTTAGCTTGATCTGGTCTATGATTAAAAGAGCGAAGAGAAACTTCTGTAAGTCCTCTTAAAAAAAATAATCCACCAAGTGTAACGATGAAAGAAGGTAAGCCAGATCTAACAACAATCGTACCTTGTATCCATCCAAAGAAAAGTGTGAAAATTAAAGTAATAAATATTGCTAGTATTGGGGAAACATCAGCAATGTGGAAAACCGTATAAAATTCTATATGGAAACCTCCTTCAAAAGATAAATAAGGAATAATAAATGAAAAACCCCATCTTAAAATCATTGCCATACAGGCTCCAGCAAAACCAATCATAGATCCAATAGATAAGTCAAACTCTCCAGCAATGATTAACATACCAGCACCAATTGCTATGATTCCAAGTTGAGATATAACTCGAAGAAAGTTTCTAATACCTAGTGCATTAAAACCCTCACCTGTAAATGGGTTCCAAGACATTTCACCAGCAGGGATAGAGAAATAACCAAGCATTCCAAATAGTAAAAGCATAACACCAATAGGACCTATTTCAGGTCTAGAAATAAGTGCTGTTAGCCAAGTTTTCTTTTGATGTCTATCTGACTCTTGTCTTTGAGGGGTAGATGTTGTGGACATATATATTTTAATTAATAATTTTTAAATTTAAGTTCAAGTAGTTGTTAATTTTTTTAAAAAAAAAGTGGGTAGTTTAACTACCCACTTTTTATAATTTATAGATTAATACTATCTGTCAATACCTGCTAAAGCAGCCACTGATGAAGCATTTGACTTGTCAACAAATCCTGGACCTGATGGAATGTTTGCACCAGGTAAAAGGCCAGCACCGTTGTTGTATAAGTGTAATACTACAACAGGCATATAACCTTGTAGACGTTGTTGTTGGTCGATAGTGAAAGCAACTTTACCCTCATTGATTAAGTCCATCACAGGTGGGCTTAAGTCAAAACAAGAGTGGTGTACAGACATACCTAACTCGTCAATAGCTTGCTGAACACCAACACAAACGTGTGGTCCAACAGATAATACAGCGTCAACATCTGGGTTAGCTTGTAAACCAGCAGCCGCTCTTGTTGGGATAGTAGCTGGGTCATTTGAGCTATCTACTAAAGTAGTAGGAATAGCTTCACCATAACCACCACATCTATCAGTTAGAGCAGTGTTGTAAGCTTCTTGAATCATACATAGAGCTTTAGTAGCACCTTCTGCTTTAGCTCTTGCACCAGCTGACTGACCAGCTAAGAATTCAGGCTGACCAACGTGCATTAATGCACCTAAAGAAGCTGAAGACTCAAGACCTGAGTTCATTGTGATAACTGGAATACCAGCAGCAACAGCATCTTTAATAGCTTGACCTAGAGCTTCAGGATCAGGTAGAGAAACTACCATACCGTCAGGCTGAGTAGCTGCAGCAGCAGCAATTGACTTAGCCATATCGCCCATATCACCTGATGGGTTGAAGATATATTCAAAATCTGCACCTACGTGTCTAGCAGCATCTTCACCACCTTTTTGCACAACAGGCCAGAAAGGGTCTTTACCCTCACCGTGTGTTACCATTACATATCTTTCAGCAAATGCAGAAAGAGATAGGAATGATACAAGAATTGTAAGAATTATTTTTTTCATAAATTCCTCCTTAAGTTAATAACGAGAGCATAATATTAATTTTTTCAAGCAAATCCAAAACATATTGATATTTTTTAAAATCATGCAATTTGATCATTTGCGACAAAAAAAATCAGAGTAAATCAAAAAGTTTCAATAATCAAAAATTATAAGTATTTCTGGTGTTTTACTTATAATAAATCAAAGCACATTAGCTAAATTAACTATGAATATAAGTTTCCCAATTAAGATAATTACCACAAGCCTCATTTAATATTTCGCCCGTTTTTGAAGCATTCATCACTACATGGTGTTCATAACCGTGTCTACAAACATATTGCATTAATTTTTGAAGCTTAGGTACTTTTGCAACAGCTCTTGTACCAAAAGTGTTTAAAGGATCATCAGTTAGCTCTCCCTCTCCAAAGTAGCATTTTATTTTACCTAAGTTATCATCAGTGGAAATCCTTCCATAAGTTAGAGGATTGGCTGGTGTTCTACCTTCAAGTGCACCATGGGTTTTTTCCTCACCAAAAACACTTCCCAAAATAGGTGCTGTACTTATTTTCAAATCAGGGAGGAAACTTTTAGCCCAATTTCCACAGTGAAATAAAACACACTTTTCCTCGTCTTGGTCATAATTATTATTCCAATCAACTAAAGCACTAGGACTGTTTGAGGCTAATTGCATAGCATACATCGTTAAAGTTCCAGTGACATCTACTTCACAAGCACTTGGAAGCATATTTTCGCTCATCATACTCATTGACGTACAAACATTACATCCATAATTTTCTTGAACACTTGTCCAACATTGAATAGCAGTAGCATCGAGTTTGTTTGTTTCAACAAAATCATTTAAAACAACATCAAGCCTCGCAAGCTGTAATAATTTTTCAGAAGGGGTAGATGTTGTATCTCCATAACCTGTAATTTTTGCAAGAGACTCTTTAACTGGTTTGCTATCATCTTTTAATTCCTTTGCTCTCCCTAATACTTCTGATAAATCCATTGTTGTCACACTAATACCATGACGCTCTAAAATTTTTTCACTGTATCGGACCGTGTTAAAAGCTTGAGGTCTAGCTCCAACAGCTCCAATTCGAACTCGCCGCATTCCTTTCACAACCTTACAAACAGAAATAAAACGATTTAACTCATGATCAAATTCACTACTTGATAGGCTTAAAACATGGCTTTGGGTAAGTGAGAATTTAATACCGTATTGATATAAATTATTACAAACTGAGATCTTTCCACAGTAGGCATCTCTTCTATTTGAGGGTTGCATTTTATCTAAATCATCTGGGGTGGCTTGAACTAAAACTGGAACATCAAGACCTGATAAACGGATAGCATCAGCTACTCCCTTCTCATCTCCAAAATTTGGTAAAATAACTAAAATTCCCTCTATTTCCTCTTGATGGGCTTTAAAAAGATTGGCACATTTTTGGGCCTCAAGAAATGTTTCAACGCCCCCCAGTTTGGTATCATTATCTCCTAATAAAATTGGATTAATTTTTTTATTTTTAAAAATATTTAAAATCTCATTTCTAGCTTCAGTAATTAAATGATCTGGAAAAAAATCTCTATTACCTATGATTATACCTAATGTTGTCGACATCTACGCCCTCCTCCAAGTGTCTTATTATATAATAATTGAACTACCCTAAAAAGGGCATATTCTTATTTTTTTTAAACATGAAACACAAAGAACTTGAACGTAAATCAATTGAGTATCGAAAGACAATTTTAGAAATAATTTACCAATCAGGTGCTGGGCATACTGGAGGAAGTCTGTCCTGTATTGATATTTTAAATGTTCTCTACAATGGTGTCATGAACATTACCCCTGAAAATTTTTCTTCTTTTGATCGAGATCACTTTATTCAAAGCAAAGGTCATTCAGTTGAAGCCCTCTATACAGTCTTACAAGATTGTGGTTTTTATAGTCAAAAAGATCTAAAAAGTTTAAATCAATTTCAATCTCATTTTATAGGGCATCCAACTAGAAAAGTTCCTGGTATCGAACATAATACAGGAGCCCTCGGTCATGGTTTGTCCGTTGCTGTTGGTATGGCTTTAGGATTAAAAATGGATAAAAAAGAATTTCGCGTTTTTACTTTATTAGGTGATGGCGAATTATCAGAGGGATCCATATGGGAAGCAGCAACTACAGCTTCAAAATATCAGTTAGATAATTTGATCGTTATTATAGACCGAAATAAATTACAAATAACAGGCAATACCGAAGAAGTTAATCCAATCGAGCCTCTTGCTGATAAGTTTTCTTCTTTTGGTTTTAGTATTTCAGAAACCCTTGGCAATGATATCTCCTCCTTAATGGAAATTTTACAAAAAACCCCAACTGAAAAAAATAAACCTAATCTTATAATTGCTAATACAGTTAAAGGTGCGGGTGTAAGTTTTATAGAAAATCAAATTGCTTGGCATCATAAAGTACCAAGTGAAACTGAGTATAATATGGCCATGAAAGAGCTAGATGAGGCATTGTTAAATGTCTGATATAAAAATAGGCAAACCTAATCTTGAAGTTTTTGCAGAAACACTTCTTTTAGAAGCTAAAAAAAACTCTTCTATAACTGTGGTCACTAGCGACTCTCGCGGATCTGGGAAACTCGTTCCCTTTGGAAAAGAGCTCCCTGAACAAATAGTCGAAGTTGGTATAGCAGAACAAAACTTAGTTGGAATTAGCGCTGGACTTGCCGCCTCTAGAAAAAAAGTATTTGCGGTATCTCCTGCTAGTTTTTTGACTGCTCGCTCTCTTGAGCAAATAAAAGCAGATATTGCTTACTCTAATCACCCTGTTTGCTTAGTAGGCATTAGCGCTGGAATTAGTTATGGGCAATTGGGTTCAACGCATCACTCTATTCATGATTTTGCTGTCCTTCGCTGTATTAACAATCTCTCCATTGTGGCACCTTCAGATAATTTTGAAACGACAGAAGCTATTAAACAAGCGGTTGATTATCAAAACCCTCTTTACATAAGATTTGGAAAAAAGCCTATGATGGATATCCACTCCCAGAATACATCTTTTAAAATAGGAAAGGCGATAATTGCAAAAAAAGGTGAAGATGTTCTTTTAATTGCTACAGGAGAAACTGTACAACGAGCTTATCTAGCTGCCCAAATTCTTGAGCAAAACGAAATTCATGCAACAGTAATTAGCATGCATACTATCAAACCCTTTGATGAAGAAACTTTTTTAAATGAGGCTAGAAAAGCAAAAGTGATTGTGAGTGTAGAAGAGCATAGCATTTATGGAGGGCTAGGTGAACAGTGTGCAAGCCTACTAGCTCAAAATAAAATCAATACCTGTTTTAAAATTTTAGGAATTCCTGACGAATATATGATTAATGGATCTCAGTCTGATGTATTAGATCACTATAATATGAGTCCTGAAAAAATATCAAAAACTGTTTCCGACTTATTAATAAATAAGTGAGTTATATCTCTTTAGACTCAAGTACTTCTTCAACAACAGTTGTTGTATTTAATGAAGATTTATCTATTCAAAAAAAATTTCAAAAAGAACATCAACAAATTTATACCTCTGAGGGATTTGTTGAACATGATCTTGAGGAAATTTATAACAATTTAATAGAGCTTATCAAAGCAGCTGCTGAGATAGCGCCCGACCCTCAGCTAATTAGTATCACTAATCAAAGAGAGACGTTCACTCTTTTTGACAAATTTACAGGTAAGCCTGTAAGAAATGCAGTTGTATGGCAATGCACTCGTGGTGAAGAAATTTGTGAAAAAATATTGAATAACAAAAACCATTCAGAACTTATTACTCAAAAAACTGGTTTAAAGGCGAATACCTTTTTCTCAGCTAGTAAGCTTAAATGGGTAATAGAAAATGAACCACACATCAAAGAAGGTCTATTAAAAGGAAATATATTATTTGGAACCATAGATACTTACCTTCTTTATCGCCTCACCAAGTGTAAAGAGTATGTGACAGACACAACGAATGCTTCTCGAACTTTATTATTTAATTGCATTGATAATCGTTGGGATAATGAACTATTTTCAATTTTTGAAATCGAACAATTTAAACTTGCTGATGTGAAGTCTAGTTCAAGTAATTTTGGTCTTAGTAATTTTGAGAATAGTTTTTTAAAAGAAATCCCGATATCAGGTGTTGCTGGCGATGCACAAGCGTCTTTCTTTGCAAATTTATGCTTTAGCCCCGGAGACAGTAAAATTACTACAGGCACTGGCTTTAACATACAAACAAATATTGGAACTTCATTTAAAATTGATACTAACGCTTTTACTACTCTTGCATTTAGTCATAATAAAAAAAATTATTACTCTCTTGAGTGTCTCGGCTCAGTTGCTGGCGCTACAATTTCTTGGTTAAAAAATAATTTAAAATTGATTGATAAAGTAAGCGAAAGCGAAAGTCTCTCTCTAGACATTGAGGACTCTGGGGGTGTCGCTTTGATACCAGCTTTTACGGGATTAGGTCCTCCTTTTTGGAAGGCAAACGCTCGTGCTGCTTTTATTGGCATCAATGCATCAACAACTAAAAAACAAATTGTAAGAGCCGCTCTCGAGTCAGTTGCATTTCAAATGGTCGTATATTTAGAATTTCTTCAGAGAGATAACAAATTTAAATTAAAAAATCTCATAGTGGATGGAGGGATGATTAAAAATAAATTATTCCTTCAAATGATTGCTGATCTTTTAAAGATTGAAATTATGGTACCCGAAATAGAAGAGATGTCTTTGTATGGGGCGCTGCTCTTTGGAATACAGCAACAAAAGAATATTTCTGAGTTGAGAGATTTAAATAAATTTGCGGTAAGACGGAAAGCTATAAAATACCAAGAAAATCAGGCTATTCAGAGATCTTTTCAACATTGGAAAAAAATAATTGATATATATTTCATATCAAATCAAGAAAAAAATTAAGAATTATTATTACAACTAAACCTAAATTTAAGTTAATCTTAAACTGATATAGAAGGAGGAATGCTATGAGAAAATTATCTCTAGTACTAGCTTCATTATTGGCTGTTGCTTTTTCTTTTGCAACTATGCCTGCAAAAGCAGGAAGTCATGCTATTGAAGCTTGCTTAATTACTAAAACTGATATCAACCCGTTCTTTGTAAAAATGAAAGAAGGTGCAGAAGCACGTGCACAAGAACTTGGTGTCAAATTATCATTCTTTGCGGGTAAAATTGATGGTGACCACGAAACTCAAGTGAGAGCTGTTGAAACTTGTATCGCTTCTGGAGCGAAAGGTATTTTAATTGCCGCTTCAGATACAAAAGCGATCGTACCTGTTCTTAAAAATGCACAAGATAACGGTCTTCTAGTTATTGCACTAGATACTCCGCTTGAGCCTATTACTGCTGCTGACTCTACTTTTGCAACAGATAACTTTAAAGCCGGTGAATTAGGCGGTGCTTGGGTAGCTGCAAAATTAGGAGCTGATGCTGCTAATGCTAAAATTGCAATGTTAGATCTTAATGAAAGTCAGCCATCTGTTGGTGTTCTTAGAGACCAAGGTTTCTTAACTGGTTTTGGTATTGACGTAAAAGACGTATCAAAATGGGGTGATGAAGATGACCCACGTATCATTTGTAACGAAGTTACTAATGGTAATGAAGAAGGTGGAAGAACCGCAATGGAAAAATGTCTACAAAGAGATCAAGACATTAATGTTGTTTACACAATCAATGAGCCAGCTGCTGTAGGTGCTTATGAAGCGCTTAAGGCGATTGGTAAAGATGATGGTAGTGTTCTTATTGCTTCAGTTGACGGTGGTTGCCCTGGTGTAGCTGACGTTGAAAGAGGTATTATTGGAGCAACATCTCAACAGTACCCACTATTAATGGCTTCACTTGGTGTTGAGGCTATTAAAGCTTGGGCTGAAGATGGAACAAAACCTGAAAATACTCCAGGTCTTGATTTCTATAACACAGGTGTGAACCTAGTTACTGATAATGCAGCTAGCGGGTGTAGAGTCTATTAGTGTCAAAGAAGGCATGGATAGATGTTGGGGTTAATCCAATAATAATTTTATTTTTCAGGGCAGATTAAATTCTGCCCTGATATCTAAGTATATTTGCCAATGAATAAAATATCTGACGACATCTCTAAGGATCTTAAAGACCAACCTAAATTCACAACTGATATTGGAAATAAAGATCAAGATCACCATTCTTTTGAATTAGGTGAACAAACAACATTAAAAAAAATTCAACATTTCCTTCATGGAAATCCTACTATTGTTCCAGTAATTATTTTAATTCTTAGCGTAATAGGTTTTGGTTTTATAGCAGGTGGAAAATTTTTCTCTGCATTTAATTTATCTCTAATTGTTCAACAAGTGACAATTGTTGGAATTTTAGCTGCAGCTCAAACTTTAATTATTTTAACAGCAGGTATTGATTTAAGTGTTGCAGCAATGATGGTGCTTGCATCAGTTTTCATGGGAAAACTTTCTGTCGAAATGGGGATTCCTACATTACCGGCTATTCTGGTTGGAATGATTTCAGGGGTTGCAACTGGTGCCTTTAATGGATTATTAGTTACACGACTTCGACTTCCTCCCTTTATTGTTACTTTAGGAACTTGGAATATATTTTTTGCTTTAGTAATTTTCTTTACTGGATCTCAATCTATTAGAAGTTCTGATATTGAGGCAAATGCACCTCTTTTTCATTTTTGGGGGGAGAGAATTAATCTAGGAGGATTTGTATTTACTTATGGAGCTTTCCTAATGATAGGTATTTTTATTTTTCTTTGGTTTTTACTCAATAGAACTGCATGGGGCAGGCATGTTTATGCGATAGGTGATGATAAAGAAGCCGCAGAACTCTCAGGTATAAGAACAGATAGAATGCTTGTCTCAATATATGCAGTAGCAGGTTTAGTTGTTGCAATAGGTGCTTGGGTTTCGATTGGCAGAGTTGGTTCAGTCTCGCCAACTAGTTTCTATGAAGGAAATTTGGACTCAATAACTGCTGTTGTGATTGGCGGAACTTCGCTTTTTGGAGGCAGAGGCACAATAATTGGATCTCTTTTTGGAGCATTAATTGTTGGTGTTTTTAGTTCTGGATTATCAATTGCAGGTTTAGATGTTTTATGGCAAAGGTTCGCCTTAGGTTGTCTAATTATTATTGCTGTTGGTATAGATCAGTGGATTAGAAAGGTGTCAAACTAATGGAACCTATCCTTGTAGCTAAAAATTTATCTAAGAAGTATGGTAAGGTTGTGGCATTAGACGATGCTAACTTAGAGCTCTATCCTGGGGAAGTTCTAGGAGTAATCGGAGATAACGGAGCAGGAAAATCAACGCTTATTAAGGTACTTTGTGGTGCTGTCATTCCGGACAGCGGTGAAATTTTATTGGATGGTAAACAGGTTAGTTTTACATCTCCAATAGAGGCCAGAACACTTGGAATTGAAACAGTTTATCAAAACTTAGCTCTCTCTCCTGCTTTATCAATAACCGATAATATGTTTTTGGGTCGAGAAATCAGACAAAAAGGTTTTATGGGTAAATTTTTAAGATTTCTGGATAAAAAAGCTATGGCTGAAGAAGCTAGAAAAAGACTTTCAGAATTAGGACTTCTAACTATTCAAAATATAAATCAGCTTGTAGAAACTCTATCAGGTGGTCAACGTCAGGGTGTCGCTGTAGCACGCGCCACTTCCTTTGGTACTAAGGTTGTAATCATGGACGAACCTACCGCCGCTTTAGGCGTAAAAGAAAGTCGAAGAGTTTTAGAGTTAATTGGTGAGGTGAGAGCAAGAGGGATACCTATTATATTGATCTCTCATAATATGCCTCACGTTTTTGAAGTAGCTGATAGAATTCATATCCATCGACTAGGTACAAGATTATGTGTTATTGATCCCAAAAAATATGAAATGTCTGATGCTGTTGCTTTTATGACTGGCGCAAAAGAACCGCCTGCAAATTAATTCTCCAAATAGTAATCTGCTTTAATACTATTTTTAATTACACTAACTCCGTTTGGTAAATCATTTTCATAAACTTTTTGATTTATTTGGTCCTGATTTAAATCAAAACCTTTCCATCTTTCAATTAATCTCTTTTCAAGAATTGATTCTTCGCAATGAATCATGATGCTTGAGTCAAAATAATCTTTAAGAGTGTTCCATGGATGTGAATTTAATAAAAGATAATTCCCTTCAACAATAATAGTTTTTTTATTTTCCGTAATGGTGACTGCTGATGATCTTGATAACTCTAAAGAGCGATCAAAGATAGGGATAACAACCTCTGGTTCATTAGCTAACCTGATCAGAAAATTTTTTAGACCCATGACATCAAATGTTTCTGGTGAACCTTTACGAGAAAGAAGATTTTTAGAACTTAAAATTGCATCATCAAAGTGAAAACCATCCATTTGCAATATTTCTGAAGGAAAGCCTTTAGCATTAAGATCCTCGTTTAATTTATTAGATATTGTACTTTTTCCAGATGCCGGGGGTCCGGCTAAAGCAATAAAATAGCGATTTTGAGAGTTATTTTGGTCTAGATTATAAGTCAAGATTGACAACAACTCGTAGTAATCAAGAGTTTTCATAAGTTCCTTTTACTCCTCTTTGATGTAAAAATTTTTCCAGTTTTGAAATCTTTCATTTAATAAATCAGAAAGCTTAGGATCTTTTTCGATTGTTTTGATAACTTTTGGGGCCGAAAGGGACTCTTTAGGTTTTAGATTATTAAATCCCATAAATGCAATACGAGCTGCACCATAAGCAGCCATCGCCTCTGATGCATCAGTAAGAGATAAATTTCGATTTAAAATTGAAGCAAGTAATTTTAGCCAAGAATCATTTTTGGAACCTCCACCGATTGCATAAATATTTTCTAATTTTATTCCAGTTTTTGATAAGGCTTGATAATTGTCATTGAGGCCAAAAGAAATTCCTTCAATTAAAGCATAAATTAGAGAAGTCCTATCACTGTCAATTCCCATTTGATGAAAGCTTGCCCTTGCATGAGGATCATTAATTGGAGTCCGTTCACCAGTTAAATAAGGGAGAAAATAAGGAGCATTATTTATTTCCTCTTTAGAGCTTAAAACTTTTGATAATTTTTCTGTAATTTCATTAATAGAAGAGTCAAAAGTATTTATAAACCAATTAACATTGGAGGTGCATGAAAGCATTACGGACATTAAATGCCAAGTATCAGGTAAGCAATGACAAAAAGAATGTATGGCATCCTCATAATTTTTTAAAAAACTTTTTGTTGAACCAAAAATTACACCCGATGTTCCTAAAGAGAGGGAGGCATCGCCTTCTTCGTATAATCCAAGTCCAACAGCGGCAGCAGCATTATCTCCTGCCCCACCATAAACTTTACAGCTTGCATCAAAACCATATTGTTCGGCTATCTCTTTTTTTAAAATTCCAGTTTGTTCAGTTCCCTCACATAATGCAGGCATTTGGTCTAATCTCATTGAACTAGCCTCTAATAAAACAGATGACCATTTGCGATGACCAACATCTAACCAATATGTTCCAGATGCATCAGATAAATCGCTAAAGTATTCTCCAGTGAGATAAAGTCTCAGATAATCTTTTGGTAACAAGACTTTATGTATTTGATCAAATATTTTTTGTTCATTGTACTTAAGCCATAATACTTTGGGGGCAGTAAAACCAGCCATTGCAATGTTTCCAGAGATATCCAAAACTGAACTATCTGACATAATTTCCTTACAAGCTTGATGACTTCGGGTGTCATTCCACATCATACAAGGTCTTAAAACTTCGTTATTTTTATCAATACAAGTCGCACCATGCATATGACCAGAAAAGGAAATAGATTTAATTTTATTTAATTTAATATCTTTTTTTAATTTAAGAAGGCATTGATCGAGGGCCTTAATCCATTGTCTTGGATCTTGCTCAGACCATCCAGTATGAAGGTTTGTTAATGGAATTTCTTCACTGGATACTGATTTGATAAGTTCTTGTTCTTCCCCGATAAGCAGACACTTCATAGAGGAAGTTCCTAAATCGATACCTAAATACATTGTAGATATTATATACAAGTCATGGGGTTTTTCTATTTATACAATTAAAGAAAGTGATAAATTATATTGATGCCAAAATCACTTAAATTAAAGTTAGAAAAAATTAGAAATCAAAAATACAAATCAAAGGATTTTATCATAGCGGATGCTAAAGATGGAGATCTAGCTATGGGAATAACTACCCCTGGGCCTCTAAGAGATAATCAAGGAAAAATTATTCAAGGCTTTAAAAAACTTAAAGATTATAAAAAGGCAATGGAGGTTATGACGAAATCTAATTTAGTTGACATTATGTTAATGTCAGCTTCTGTGGGAGAGTCTTTGGTAGAAAAAAAAATATTTAAAAGCTCTCCAGTTACCCCAGCTATAAGAATGAATGATACAAGTGATATTTGGTTAATGAGAAATAGTAATTATCGCTCCACCAATCCTCGTCCCTTTCGATCTGCAAGAATTGATAGAGTTAGTAAATTAGTTAATCTTGGATTGTTTTCTGTGACATTTTCTAAAAATGTAGATTTTGATTTAGCAATGCTTAATTCTTATAGAAATTTTAGGATGGAGTCCTTGAAATATAAATTTTCCCATTTTTTAGAAGTATTTAACCCCCCTATAGATATAGGAATGAATAATGAGGAATTAGGTGACTATGTTAATGATTGTATTATCAAAGCTATTGCAGGACAAACAAAAGAGGAAAGACCACTTTTTTTAAAGATTGCATACAATGGCCCAAAAGCCATGGAGGATTTAGCAAGTTACGATCCAGAGAATTTAATAGTTGGAATTTTGGGAGGCAGTAAAGGAACAACGAGAGATTGTTTTGAATTAATTCATAAGGCTAGTAAATATGGTGCAAAAGTTGCTCTATTTGGAAGGAAAATTAACCTATCAGAGGATCCGATCGGCTTAGTTAAATTAATGAGAAAAGTTGTGGAAGAAAATACGACCCCAAAAGAGGGTGTCAAAATCTATCATGATCAACTTAACAAGAAAAAATTAATCCCTGATCGAAGCCTTAAAAAAGATCTTGAAATTACTGACTCAATTTTAAAATTATAATTTCTTTATATTAGGAAGGTTTCCTGATGATGAGTCTATTTTCATCATAGCGCTACCCGCAGCATGTGCTTTTTTTAATATTTTTTTCATATCCCAAGACTCATGTACTCCATAAATAAACGCTGCGCAGAATGCATCACCCGCACCTACAGAATTAATTATTTTTTTCTATTTATTGACTTAGAACTCGTGTGAATAATCTTCTTCTCGAGAAATATACAATGATTCTTTTGAATGATGTATAATCAAAGCTTTATTAATTCCTTTTGAAAATAATTTTTTTGATATATTGATAAGTAATTTTTTGTTTAATCTTTTTTTTGAGTTAATTACTGTTTTTTTAAATAATAATTCTGCTTCGATTTCATTTAAAAGCAAATAATCAGTAAAAGGTAGTGCGCTTAATACTATTCTTTGAAAAGAAGGATCATTATTAGAAACTAAATCTAAAACTGTGGTAATATCTTTTTTTTTTGCTTGTGATAAAACTCTAGAAAGGCGAGTGTTTTTTCCAGAAAATTTATCTAAATTTCCTAAAAGAGTAATATAACCAACGTATAGAATTTTAGGATCAGATTTTAATTTTTGGATTTGAAAATGATTTATATCTAATAAGTTATTTGCTCCAGCATGATACAAAAATGTTCTTTCATTTTGTTTTTCAAACATACATACCGTATGGGAAGTAGGAGCTTTTTGAGTCGGTTTTAAGAATTTTGTGTCAATTTTATTTTTGCGGCAATGTTTTTTTATATAACTCGCATTTTCATCTACTCCAATCGAACCCATGGCAATCATAGGATATTTAAATCCAAGGGAGTATAAATCCGAGAGTACATTTGAAGGCCCGCCTCCCACACACTGGAAGCTCTCAATTATAGGTTCTAATTTACCTCGCTGTGGTAAAGTGTTGATTTTGTATGTCGTATCTACACACCACATACCAAGTCCAATAATTCCTTTGGGCATTAAATTTCATTCCACAAAGGATGAACGGGCTCCTCATCTTCTTCTATTTTTGTAAAACGACCCACTGGCTCTAAGAAATAATTATCATTATTATCATCATTTACTTGTGAAACTTCACCAGCCATTACCATTCCAGTGCCCTTAGCTGCATAAAATTTATGATAAATATTTCTTTCAACAGTTACACTTTGGCCTCTTTTTAGAATTAAAGGCTCATTAGGTAAGACTTCAACTTCGAAACCATCGATTAAAATATTAATTTTTTCATCTTTCTCTTTGAGCTCTTCATCAACCTTTACAAATTCAATAGCTAAATCTCCACCACCACGATTAATGATGTCTTCTAATTTTACTTTATGACTATGATAAGGAATTTCTTGACCTTCTTGCATGAACAATAGTTTTTCGGCGTAAGGCTTATCTTGTGTATTTCCTTGAATGCCATTTCTTATACAAAATAAAGTTATTCCTTGTTGCTTGAATAACCCTTTGCCAAAATCAGTAACATCCCAACCCATTTGGTGCTCTTTTAAATATTTAGATGTAATGGGTTGTTCTAGATATTCAGCTTTAGACCAATATCCCCATTGAGGCAAAACCCAAAGATATTCCTCCATCATCTTTTTTGCATTAACAATAGCTTTATTAATTTCAGATCTTTTCATCAAAGATAGATTATCAAAAAAATAAATAATTGGTATAATCGTTTGATGCAAACAATTCTTGTAGATCCTTACCCAAGGGAGATGAAGTTAATTTTTACTCCAAAAAAATTACATCTTTTAAAAAAAAAATATCAATTAATTAACGCACCTAATAAGAATAAACAAAACTTTTATGAAAAGAATATAGCTAAAGCAGACTTTATTATTGGACAACCTAACTTACCCTCCTCTCTTTTAATGAAAGCAAAAAAATTAAAAGCAATATTTAATGTTGAAAGCAATTTTATGGACAATATGGACTATGAATATTGTTTTTCTAATAATATCTATGTTTTATCGACAGCCCCTGTATTCGCACAAACAGTAGCCGAGATAGCGGTAGGTTTCACATTTTCTTTAAAAAGAGATATTCACCAATCGCACTTGGACTTTATTAAAGGACAAGAAAAATATGGCCTTGAAGGAAATAAAGGCAGTAGTTTATTAAAAAATAATCAAATTGGATTTATTGGCTATGGAGATCTTGCTAAAAACCTTCATCCATTATTAAAACCTTATACTGATAATTTTTTTGTATATGACCCTTGGCTTTCTGAAAAACAATTAAGAGATTGGGGCACAACTCCTTGCTCCCTAAATAAAATTTTCAAAGATTGTGATGTTATTTATATTTTAGCTACAATTACTACCAAAAATCAAAATATGATTGATCACAAACTTTTAAATTTGATGAAAGAAAATGCTTGCTTGCTTATTTTAAGTAGAGCAAGTGTTATCAATTTTAATGATTTAATTAAAACAATTAGAAAGAAAAAAATTAAAGTAGCTACTGATGTCTTTCCTGAAGAGCCAGTTAAAAAAAATGACCCGATAAGAAAAGAAAAAAATATTTTGTTTTCTGCCCATCGCGCTGGTGCTTTAACTGAGGTTTTTTATGAAATGGGAGAGATTGTTTTTGAAGATTTACTACTACTGAGCAAAGGATTACCACCAAGACTATGCAGAAAAGCAGAATTGGAAACTGTGAAAAGTCTTCGTTCTAAACCTGTGGATGTTAATTAATTTTATTGAATTGATGCAATTTATTTAGTTCTATCATTATATGTTAATTAATATCGACCCAATTTTGAGTCCTGAAATCCTTCATACTCTTCGATCTATGGGTCATGGTGATAAATTAATTTTAAGTGACTCTAATTTTCCAGCTTACTCAATGAATTCAAGAGTGCACCGCTTAGATGGCGTGGATGCCGCCAGAGCTGCAAAAGCAATTTTATCTATATTTCCTCTTGATAGTTTTATTGAGTCCCCAATCCAAAGAATGGAAATTGATGGAAAACCTGAAGAACTCAATGAAGTTCATAAAGAAATGATGCAAATAACAGCTGAAGTTGCTGGTGATCATTGGAAGATTTCATCAATAGAGCGATTTAAATTTTACGAAGAAGCCAAAAAGGCTTACGCCATTATTACCACCAATGAAACAAGACCATTTGGTTGTTTCATTTTTACCAAAGGGGTCGTCAAACCCGATGGCTCTGTTTGGTTATTGGATCAGTGAGTATTTCAATACTAGGAATTTTTGTTGCAGATTTATGTTTTTTTGGTGATGAAATCCCTGTACCAGGAAAAACAGTTCTTGGGAAAAAATATATTATTGGCCCTGGTGGGAAAGGTTCTAACCAAGCAATAGCAGCCTCTCGAGCAGGAGGTGATGTCTCATTTATTACTAAGCTAGGTCAAGATAATTATGCTGACATGGCCCTAAAACTGTATCAAGAAGCAGGGGTGAATACTCAAGCTGTTGTACTTGACTCTAATTTAAATACAGGTGCTGCTGGAATTTTAATTAATCAACAAACAGGAGAGAATGCAATAAATGTAGTTCCAGGAGCTGCTGCAACAATCGATCGTAAGTTCATTGATGATAATTTATCTATTATAAATAATTCTAATATTTTTTTAGCTCAATTAGAGACTTCCATTGATGCCACGATGTATGCTCTTAAATTGGCAAAAAAAAATGGATGCACTACTATTTTAAATCCTGCACCAGCCACAAATCTTCCTGATGACTGTTTTGAGAATGTTGATTTTTTTACACCTAATGAAACGGAGGCAGGTTTTTTTATCAATCAATCAATTGAAAGTGAAAAGGACTGCCAATCTGCTGCTAAAGTATTTTTAGACAAGGGAATAAGAAACATTTTGATCACTTTAGGAGAAAAAGGATGTTTCTTTAAAAATAATGAAGAAGAATTCTTAATTCCTGCAAAGAAACTCTCAGTCCCCGTTGTAGATACAACAGGCGCAGGTGATGCTTTTAATGGTGCTTTTAGTGTCGCTTTATCAAAGAATAAAAACTACAAAGAAGCAATTGAGTTTGCTAGTTTAAGTAGCAGGAATTTCGGTTACTCGTGAGGGTGCTGCAAATTCAATGCCCACAATTGAAGAAATAGAGGAGAATTTATAATGAGTTATTCAGCTAATAAAAATCGATATCAAAATATGCAGTACAGAAATTGTGGCAGTAGCGGATTAAAACTTCCCCTTTTATCAGTTGGTCTTTGGCATAACTTTGGTGGAAGCAGAGGCATGTCTCCTGAGTCCAAAAAAATTCTTTTTACATCTTTTGATGCTGGTATCACGCATTTTGATTTAGCCAATAATTACGGTCCTCCTTATGGTAGTGCAGAGGCTAATTTTGGAAAAGTAATGCAAAGTGATTTTAAAAAATATCGTGATGAAATGATCATTTCCTCCAAAGCTGGATATGATATGTGGGATGGTCCTTATGGAGAATGGGGCTCTAAAAAACATGTAATTGCAAGTTGTGATCAAAGTTTAAAGAGAATGAAAGTAGATTATGTAGATATTTTCTATTCTCATAGATTTGACCCGAATACACCATTAGAAGAAACTGCTGATGCTCTTGAGAGTATTTATCGATCTGGTAAAGCTTTGTACATAGGTATTTCTTCTTATTCAGCAAATAAAACTAGAGAAATGATAAAAATATTAAATAGCCGTGGCATCAAACTATTCATTCATCAGCCCTCCTACTCTATGATTAATCGATGGATTGAAAAGGACTTAACTAAAACATTAACTAAAAATGGAGTTGGATGTATTGCTTTTTCTCCACTCGCTCAGGGCTTTCTATCAAATAAATATTTAAAAGGAATTCCGAGAGGAACAAGGGTAAGTGAAAATAGTTCTTTTAGTAAAGATTTAATTACAAAAAATAATTTAAAAATAATTAATAATCTTAATTCCATTGCTAAGAAACGTAATCAATCACTCTCTCAATTAGCATTGGCTTGGGTTTTAAATAATAAGGCAGTAACATCAGCTTTAATTGGAGTTCGCACTGTGGCCCAACTTAAAGATAATTTAGCTGCACTAAATAATTTAAAATTTACCAAAGATGAAATCAAAAAAATTGATAAAAATGCCAAAGAAGGAAATATTAATCTTTGGGCTCCCTCTAGTTCATATTGAAAAGAATTTTAGTTTTTGGTGACTCCAATAGTTGGGGTTACACAGATGAAGATAATGGTCAAAGATATGAAAAAAGATGGCCAGTATTATTAAATCAGGAGTTAATTCAAAAGGGTTTTAATACTGAAATTATTGAGGATTGCCTTCCAGGAAGAACAACAAATATTGATGATCTTCAAGATGGTATTCATTTGAATGGTGCCAAAGTTTTAAAATCATCGTTACTCTCTCACTCTCCTATCGACTTTGTAATAATATTGTTAGGTACTAACGATCTCAAAGTCAGATTTCAAAGATCTGCTGAAAATATTGCAGATGGAATAAAAGAATTAATTCAAATTGTTTTTGAAACAAACTCCGGATCGGGAAGTTGGCATGATCAAAATAAATCAAAATTAATTATCATTTGCCCTCCTGCTTTAGGAGAAAAATCTAACGACCCTACTTGGCTTAATTTTGAAGAGTGGGTAGGTGGTCTAGAAAAATCAAAACAACTTTATTCTTCATTTGAAAAAGTCTGTAGCCAAATGGGGGTAGATTTAATTGATGCTAATCAATTTTGCCAATCATCAAGTATAGATCCTATCCATTGGTCGAAACCAATGCATCAGAAATTTAGTGAAAATCTAGCAAATATTATAGATCAAAAAATTAAACTTTAACCCAAGAGCCTTTTTTGATTGATTTAAAAGTAGCATCTAAAACTTTCATATTCTTTTTCGCATCTTTTAAGTTGTAATCAACTTTAGTTTTTTTAATCAAGTGATCAGAAAAAGCTGTAGCCTGATGTTCATATTGATCTGCTGCTGAAAAGACTTTTACTGTATTTTCTTTTCGATAAATTGATTGTCCATTATAAATCACCACAGTTGTAGGTTTAGAAGCAACAGCATTAAAAGGGTTTTCTACAACTATAGTTTTTTTGGTTCCTAAAATAATTACTTGTTGAGATACATTGCTTTGAGTAGCAACTGTATAAGAAGAAAAAATGCCACCAAAATCTAGCATTACAGATGATAAGATATCTGTCTTAAATTTTTTATCCTTTATTGCGGTAGCTACAACTCTTTTAGGTTCCTTATCAGTAAGAAATCTAGAAATGATTGTAGGATAACAACCAATGTCGTAAATAGCGCCACCGCCATATTGTAAGATATTTCTAATATTCTTCGGGTCTTTATTTGAATAAGAAAAGACAGTAGAGATATTACTAATGCTTCCAATATTTCCATTTTTAATAAATTTTTTTATCCATTTCCATTGAGGGTGATGGCGCACCATAAAAGCCTCTTTAATGATAACTTTATTTTTTTTGGCTGATTTTATTAAGGGATCGATATCTTTTGCTTTGAGCGAAAGTGGTTTCTCTAAAAGAATATGTTTTCCATATGACGCTGCCTTTAAACTAGTTTTAATATGTAAATGATTTGGAAGAGGATTATAAATAATATCAATATCTGGGTCCTGATAAAGCTCTTCATAGGAGCCGTAACTCTTTGAGATTTTTAATTTCTTACAAAGCGACTTTGCTTTTTTTAAATCTCTACTTGCAAGACCTAAAACTTTACTATTTTTAGATTTTTGGATAGCTGGAATGACATGCTCCCATCCAATTTTAGCAGTGCTAATGATACCCCAATTCACAATATTTTTTTTCATAGTTAAATTTTATCCTAATTTAAAAAAATTTGAAAAAAATTTGATTGGACAATAAGAAACTTGAGAAAAGTTTAAATTGATATAAATGTTCATTAAATGAGTGAAAAATTCAAAATTGGAATTGATTATGGTGGTACCAAAATTGAGGGTATCTTAATGGACCAATCAGGAAAAGAGGTTCTAAGAAAAAGATCTACATATGATAAAAATTATCAAAGTGGTCTAGACACCGTTAAGTCACTTGTTGAGGAATTTGATCAATATTCTGGGTCAAAAAATACAGTTGGTATTTGCATTCCAGGTTTTTCGTCTTTGGAAACAGGGCTTATAAATAATGCAAACTGTGTTTGGATTAATGACCAACCTTTTCAAAAAGATTTAGAGAAAACATTAAACAGAGAAGTAAGAATGATGAATGATGCTAATTGTTTTGCTTTATTTGAAGCTATTGATGGGTCTGGTAAAAATTATCGTTCTGTTTGGGGAATTATTATTGGATCTGGTTTTGGAGGATCATTTGTATACAACAAAGAGGTTGTCGAGGGAGTGAATCAAGTAGCTGGAGATTGGGGGCATCAACCTTTGCCTTACCCTACGAAGGAAGAATATGATCTAAATGTTCAATGTAATGTTGGTAATTGTCAAAGACCTCTTTGTGCTGAACAATTCATTTCTGGAATTGGTTTTACTAAAATTTTTAATCAAAAATATGGAACAGATTTAAGAACACGTGAGATTGTTGCTCTTGAGGCTAACGGAGATGAACGAGCAAAAAAAGAATTTGAATTATATGAAGATAGGTTTGCACGTCTAATTGCAGTCATGATTGGCATAGTGGATCCAGACGTAATAGTTTTAGGTGGAGGTATGTCAAATGTTGGAAGAATTTATGATAATATTCCAAAACTTCTTCCAAAATATACATTTAGTGATAAAGTGCGAAACAAAGTTCTTCGAAATACTCATGGCGACTCTAGCGGTGTGCGTGGGGCAGCGTGGTTATGGGACTCAGATAAGTTTTAATGAAAAAAATAGGAATTTTAACAAGTGGTGGTGATTGCGGTGGATTAAATGCAGCGGTTCGTTCTATTTTTTTTCGTGCTAAAAATACCTACGGCATGGAAGTTCTCGGAATTCGAGATGGTACTGTAGGCTTAATGCAACGACCAGTTGCCTTTCTTCCTTTAGATTATCAAACATTCAGCGGTGCCCTATTAAGACAGGGTGGGACTTTTTTAGGAACAACTAATAAAGGTAATCCATTTAAATTTCCTATGGCCGATGGTTCTTTTAAAGATCGCTCTCAAGAAATTATAGATGGTTATCACGAACTAGGACTTGAGGGTTTAATTGTTATTGGTGGTGACGGAAGTATGGCGATTCTAACTGAAATTGCTAAGCGAGGTGATTTAAAGATAGTCGCTATTCCTAAAACTATTGATAATGATGTCGGAGCCACAGAGAGTTCAATTGGCTTTAATACTGCGGTAAATGTTGCTACTCAAGCACTTGATAACCTTCAATCGACTGCAGCCAGCCATCATAGAACAATGATTTTAGAAGTAATGGGAAGAGATGCTGGTCATATAGCTATTAATGCAGGTATTGCTGGTGGGGCTGATGTAATTTTAATTCCGGAGCTTAATTATTCAATTAAAGGTGTGGTAAATAAGTTAACTGAAATGAAAAACAGAGGAGTTGTTCACTCTTTAATTGTAGTTGCAGAGGCTGTCAAAACTGAAGATGGAAAAACATATGAGGTTGAATTTGCTGATGGCCAAAAAAGACTTGGTGGCATTGGTACTTATTTATCAGAAGCTATAATGAAAAATACGGATATAGAATGCCGTGTAACTTCATTAGGTCACGTCCAGAGAGGCGCGCCTCCGACACCTAGAGATAGAATTTTAGCAAGTGCATTTGGTGTTTACGCTGTTGATTTACTCGCTCAAGGTAAATTTGATCGTATGGTAGCGTGGAAAGATCGAAAGGTAATTGATGTTCCAATCTCTGAAGGTATTTCTACCTATAAAGTTGTTGATCGTACCGACCCTCTCATTGAAACTGCATTAGCACTCGGCGTGTACGTCGGTGATATTTCTTAATTGTTTGTACCTATATCGCAGATAGGAAATTTAGCTCAATTTAAAAAAGAAATTTTTAATGGCAAAATTTATGTTTTTGAAAAATCTAAAATTACAAGTCAATTAGTAGATCAAATTAAAAAAAAAATTGGAATTGATTACTCTGGGGAGTTAGAAAAGTTACATCATCTTTCTAATTGTGAGGAAATAAGCACCTATTTAGTTGCTAATCTAAAAAATACAGAAATTTTTAAAAACTTATTTTACGAATTCCTACACTCTATAAATTTTTTACAAGGAGAAAGTTATTGGGATAAGTTTGTTGTTCGTGTTGCACCAGCTAAAAATAAATTTAAATATCGAGAAGCATCTAGAATAGGAGTGCATCGAGATACTTGGGGCACCAACATTCACCAACAAATAAATTGGTGGGCACCAATCAGCTCAATTGAGGAGACAAACACCATGGTTTTTTTTCCTGATTATTTTGATCGACCTGTTAAAAACTCTACTGGCTCTTGGGATTTAAATATCTATTTAGAGAATCGAAAAAAAGGAGATTTTTCCTATCCTTCAGCCCCAGAATTACTAGAAAAACTACCAGAAAATGTAAGAATTTTACCCGTCACTATCAAACCTGGTGAAATCTTGTGCTTTTCTGGAAGTCATCTTCATAGCTCCTCAAAACACAAATCTGAAAATACTAGATTTAGCTATGAAATTAGGACAGTTTGTCAAGACGACCTGGATTCCAAAAATGAGGCGCCCAACATCGATTGTGAATTAAAATGGCAATTTCCCAAAATTTTTCGAAATATGAAAGACAATTCGCCAATGAAAATAACTAGCTGAATAAATATTTTTTTGTTAATTTTCAATCGTGAAGAAAAATTATTCTATCTTTAGTATTGCAAGAAACGCTCTTTCAGGACATAAAAACTGGCCTAAAATGTGGCGTAGTCCTGAGCCTAGAGAATTTTATGATGCTATTATAATAGGTGGAGGAGGCCATGGATTAGGAACCGCTTACTATTTAGCAAAAGAACATGGATTAAAAAATATTGCTTTAATAGAAAAAGGCTGGCTTGGTGGAGGCAACACAGGTCGTAATACTACTATTATCCGTTCAAATTATTTATGGGATGATAGTGCTCACTTATATGAGCATTCTCTGAAGCTTTGGGAAAATCTTTCCCAAGAACTCAATTACAATGTGATGTTTAGCCAAAGAGGTGTGATGAATTTAGCTCACAATGAACATGATATTAAAGAAATTAAAAGACGTGTAAGCGCTAATAATTTAAACGGTATCGACTCTGAATGGTTGTCTAAAGAAGAAATTCAAAAAATGGTACCTATTATGAATACAGATAATCTTAGATATCCAGTTCTTGGTGCTTCATTTCAACCTCGAGGAGGTGTGGCTCGTCATGATGCTATTGCTTGGGGTTTTGCGATGCGTGCAGATGAAATGGGTGTTGACATCATTCAAAATTGTGAGGCAAAACAAATTAGAACTAAAAATGGAAAAATTGAAGGAGTTGAAACTTCAAAAGGATTTATTAGAGCTAACAAAATTGGTGTTGTGGCTTCGGGTCATACAGGTGTTCTGGCGGAGACTGCTGGAATAAGACTTCCACTTCAAAGCAAACCTCTTCAAGCCCTTGTCTCTGAACCTATTAAACCAATTATTAATACTGTTGTCATGTCATCAGCAGTTCATGCTTATGTTAGTCAATCAGATAAAGGGGAGCTAGTGATTGGAGCAGGAACAGATAGTTACAATTCTTTTACCCAAAGAGGAGGGTTTAATATTATTGAAGAAACAATTCGAGCGATGGTAGAGCTCTACCCTGTTTTTGGTAAGATGAAAATGCTCAGACAATGGGGTGGAATCGTTGATATTTGTCCTGATGCAAGTCCCATAATAAGTAAATGCGATGTTGAGGGATTATTTTTTAATTGTGGTTGGGGGACAGGTGGTTTTAAAGCAACACCAGGCAGTGCAAATGTATTTGCTCATACAATTGCCAAAAATGAGCCTCATCAAATTAATGCCGCATTTAATTTAGACCGTTTTGCAAGTGGTAAATTAGTTGATGAACATGGGGCTGCAGCAGTAGCTCATTAAAATTCAATGTTAGTGATAGACTGCCCTTATTGCGGACCAAGAGACCAATCTGAATTTTCCAACGGCGGTGAGGCGCACGTTAAACGCCCCGATGGGTCACAAGATATAAGTGATCGAGAATGGGGAGAATATGTTTTCATTCGATCCAATCCAAAAGGTCTATTTTATGAGAGATGGGTCCATTCTCATGGATGTCGTAAATGGTTTAACTGTGTTCGTGATACCTCAACTGATGAAATTTTAGAAATTTATAAATTAGATGACCCACAACCACCTCTGAAAAAATTTGAAAATAAAATTAAAACTCCATCTGGAGAGCCAGATGTGGGTTCAGGTAATTTTACTGTAAAGAAATGACCGAACTGAAAAATCAAAATAGTCCATTCATTCATTTTCATCAGAAGATTAGCTTCAAATTTGATGGAATAAAATATTATGGATATAAAGGAGATACGATTGCAAGTGCCCTATTTCGAAATGGAATAAAATTAATTGGAAGAAGTTTTAAATATCACCGACCCCGAGGAATTTATACTTGTGGCATTGAGGAACCTAACGCTCTTGTTCAAATTATAAGTGAGTATTCAGAACCAAACGTACGAGCAACTGTAAAAAAAATTTACGAAGGGATGGAAGTAGAGAGTCAAAATCGATGGCCATCACTCGATTTTGATATTGGCAGTATCAATAATGTATTTTCGCCTCTTTTCTCTGCTGGGTTTTACTACAAAACTTTTATGGGACCACATAAAAGTTTTTGGAAAAAAATTTATGAACCTGTTATCAGAAAAGCTGCGGGTCTTGGAAAGCCCCCTAAAGAGTTTAAAGCGATTAGCTCTCATCTCCACCATAACGTTGACATTGTCATTGTAGGTGGTGGTCTCAATGGTTTGCTAGCAGCAGTCTCACTTATTAATACAAACTATGACGTTTTATTGATTGAAAGTGACAATCAATTAGGTGGGATATTAAATAATTCATCAAAGATAAATGAAATTAATGGCAAAAGATCTCAAGAATGGATTAAAGAAACTATTGAAAACATTGAGAATTCTAAGAATATTAAAATTTTAAAAAATACTCTTGTAACTACATATAATTATATCAATCACCTTATTGCGGTTGAAGATAAATATGTAGGAGCCAAGCCTGCTGAGGATAAAGTCAATAGCACTCTTCATAAAATTAGAACTGAACATGTGATTCTTAGTAACGGTCACATTGAGCGTTTTTTATCTTTTCAAAATAATGATCTTCCTGGAATTATGCTGGGCGCTTCATTTGAGAAATATGTTTGTCGATATGGTGTCATACCGTCAAAAGAGCCAGTAATTTTTAGTAACAACTCAAACTCCAACAGCTTAATTCAAACACTACTGGAATTAAATATTAAGCCAAAAGCTTATATTGACTCCAGGTCTGGCGAACAAATAGAAGGACAATTGTTTGATTTAATTCGAAAGAATGACATTCCTTTATATACTAATGCACAAGTTAAGGCTGCATATGGTAATAAAAAATTAGAGAAAATAATTGTTGAGGATAGTTCTGGTGGAACAAGCGAAATTGCTACAGATTTTTTATGTGTTTCTGGAGGAATAAATCCGGATGTGCATCTTTTCACACAATCAAAAGGTTTGCTTGACTGGGATGAAAAAGATCTTACTTATAAACCCTCTACTCCTTTCCAAAATACTATCACTTTAGGTTCGGCCAGTGGTCAATTTAATCTAGAAGAAGTTGAAAATGAGATAAATAAAAAGTTAAAAATTTTTAGCCCAAATAAAATAAAAATAAAAATTAAACCAAGCACAGCAAATGAATATCAAATACAAAAGCTTTGGGAAGTAGCTGCCCATAAATCATCAATGTGGTCTAAATCATTTATTGATTTACAAAATGATGTTACCACAAAAGATATCAGACAGGCAATTTCAGAGGGTTTTGATCGTATTGAGCATCTTAAAAGATTTACAACTAATAGCATGGGAACTGACCAAGGAAAAATTAGTAGTATTAATGCCCTAGGTATTGTTTCTGATCTTTTAGACAAAAAAGTAAACGAGGTTGGGACAACGATTTATCGACCACCTTATGCACCTCTTAGTTTTGCAGCTATCGCTGGTAGAAATTCATATGAATTTTATGACCCTGAGAGAAAGTCACCCATTCATCAATGGCATATTAAAAATGGTGCGGTTTTTGAAGATGTAGGTCAATGGAAAAGACCATGGTATTTCCCAAATTCAAAATCAGAGTCAATGCATGATGCTGTTCAAAGGGAAAGTAAAAACGTTCGTGAAAATGCTGGTGTTTTAGATGGAAGCACTCTTGGAAAGATTGAGATTAAAGGAAAAGATGCCCTTAATTTTATGAATTTAATTTACACAAATAGCTTTACAAAAATGAAGCCTGGGTCTGCCCGCTACGCTTTGATGTTAGGCGAAGATGGAATGGTTAAAGATGATGGGATTATATGTAAAATTTCTGATGAACACTTCATTGCTACTACTACAACTGGTGGAGCCGCAAATGTCTTAGCATGCATGGAAGAATATGCTCAAACAGAATGGCCAAATTTAAAAGTTTACATGAATTCGATCACTGAACAGTTTGCTACATTTAATATTAGCGGACCAAAAACTCGTGAAATCATGAGTAAAGTTTTTTCCGAGATTGATTTTTCGAATGAAGCTTTTCCTTTTATGACTTTTCAATTCCATGAGTTTGAGAAGACCCAAATAAGAATTATGCGTGCCAGTTTTACAGGAGAAATGGGTTATGAAATCTATGTGCCTGCTAGTTCCGCTCTTAAAATTTGGGAGAGAATTCATGAATATGGAAAAGAGTTTGGTTTAATACCATATGGAACCGAAACAATGCACCTTCTTAGAGCGGAAAAAGGATATATCATAGTAGGTCAAGATACTGATGGCTCTATTACTCCAATAGACTTAGGGTTAAATTGGATGATTGGAAAAAACAAAACTGATTTTCTTGGAAAAAGGTCTCTTACTCGTTCTGATACTGTTCGTTCAGATCGTAAACAACTTGTGGGTATCATGCCTACAAATAAAGAAGATCAAATTCAAGAAGGACAACATATTCTATTACAAGAAACCATAGAGACTCCCGTCCCAATGCTAGGGCATATAACTTCAAGTTATCACAGTCCTACAATGGGCCATACTTTTGGACTAGCAGTAATCAAAGATGGTCACAGCCTAATTGGCACCAAAGCTTTTGCTTCTACTTCTGATCAAAAAACAATTCCTATCGATATCGTTAAACCAATTTTCTATGATGAAAAAAACGAAAGGCTTGTATCGTGAGAGAAGTTATTCGTTCTAACGATGTTGAGATTAAAACTTTTTCAACCCACCAAATAATTATTAGAGGATCGGGCAATTCCGAGTTTAACAATATTTTAAACAAAAAACTGAAGTTACTACCGCCCTCAGACAATCTGAGGATAGTATCTGATGATAATCATATTTTAGCAAAAATGTCCTTTGACCAATGGAATTTGATTTTCCTCAATGACAATAAGGATTTTAAAGTTCAAAAAATTTGTGAGGATTTCAATGAAAAAGCATCTATTTTGGCAACTAATTTCTCTGATGCTCAGGTTTTTTTTCAAATCGGTGGGAACAACACCTTTTATATGTTGAATAAATTGACTCATTTCGATTTTAGAGAAAAGAATTTCAAAGCTATGACTGCAGCTCAAACACTAGTCGCTAGAATAGACTGTAATATTTATAGATTAGAAAATCATATGCTAATTAGTTGTAATCGATCTTTTGCTGATTATTTTGAAGATCGATTAATTGACGCAGTAAATTTCTAGTTTTTTTTTCGTATTGACATCAAAATTTTGAACTGATTAGCTATTTCTAACATCTAATATTAGGAGGGGAAATGTCTCGTAAGTCTCGTATCATTATCGTTGGAAGTGGTATTGTTGGAGCAAGTACTGCTTATCACTTAGCTCAACTAGGCTGGAAAGATATGCTAATTTTAGATCAAGGTCCCCTATTTGAAACTGGAGGGTCTACAAGCCACGCGCCAGGAGGTGTATTCCAAACAAATCCCTCTCGTATGATGTGTAAGTTTGCTCAATACACTGTTGATTTACTTCGATCTCTAACTTATGAAGGAAAACCATGCTTTCATACCGTCGGTGGTATCGAGGTCTCTAAAACCAAAGAACGTCATGAAGATTTATATCGAAAACTAGGCATAGCTCATAGCTATGGTCTCACTGATGCAAAAATAATTTCACCAGATGAAGTGCTTAAAATGAGTCCTTTTATCGATCCAGAAAAAATACATGGGGGGTATTATGTTCCTACAGATGGACTTGCCGCGCCAGTTCGGGCTGTGCGAGCAATGGCAAAATACGTAACTGATTTAAATGCAGGGGAATTTATTGGAGACACTCCAGTAACAGGTTTTAAAATTTCTAATAATCAAATTCGTGGAGTGGAAACACCTCACGGCGAATATGAAGCAGATATTGTTTTGGTATCTACAGGAATTTGGGCACCTAAAATGGGCAGGCTTGCAAATATCTCTTTGCCGCTTGTGCCTTGTGAGCATCAAATGGCATGGTTAGAACCTTTTGATGAATTAAAAGAATTTCAAGCAGAGCACAAAGAGGCTCAAGTAGAACATGCATTAATGAGACATCAAGATTACAGTCTCTATTTCAGACAGTGGAATGACACTTATGTTATTGGTAACTATAGACATGAGCCTCGTATATTAGAGTCGGAGGAATTAAAAAAACCCGAAGATGCTGAAGAAATGCCCTCTTTAGTTGATTTTCGACCAGATGATTTTGCAGGCGCTCATCAAGAGTCTAATTGGCTATTTCCTAAATTTGCTGAAAAAAAATTAACAAGAAAAATCAATGGTCTTTTTTCTTTTACACTGATGGAATCCTCTAATGGGAGAAACATCAATTAAAGGACTCTGGACAGCAAATGCTGTCTGGATCACTCATGCAGGTGGAGTTGGAAAAGCTATGGCAGAATGGATTGTAAATGGCGAGCCTGAGCTTGATGTTCGACAAGGGGACATAAATCGTTTTCACCCTCATCATCATGTAAGAAAATATTTACGCGCCCGAGGTAAGCAAAATTATCGTGAGGTCTATGATATTATTCATCCTCTTCAACAGATGGAACAACCTCGACCGCTGCGTCGAAGTCCTTTTTATAGTCGCCTAGAAGGACAGAAGGCACATTTCTTTGAAACTATGGGATGGGAAAGACCCCAATGGTATGAGTCTAATGCAGAATTAATTAAAGGTAAAAATTTTCTTACATGGAACCGGTTGGGCTCAAGTATTGGTCACCCATTCAAGCAGCTGAGCATTTAGTTACTCGTCAAACAGGTGCGCTTTTTGATATTACCGGTTTTGTGAAAATTGAGGTAAATGGAAAAGGTGCTTTAAATCTTTTACAAAAAGTTTGTACAAATAACATAGACGTTCCTGTTGGAAAAGTAGTCTACAGTGTCATTTCTAATATTTATGGTGGAATAAAAAGTGATTTAACAATTAGCAGATTAGAAGAAAATAAATTTTGGGTATTAGCTGGAGCAGGTAATGGAATGATTGATATTAATTGGCTACGTGTTAATGCGCCCAATGATGGAAGTGTTCAAATAATTGACTGGACGTCTGCTTTAGCTGGGATTGGCCTATGGGGACCGAATTCCAGAAGTGTTCTTGAAAAATTATGTGATGATGATGATATTTCCAATGAAGCATTCCCATTCTTTTCTATTAAAAGAATATCCATTAGCAATATTCCCTGTGTTGCTGTTCGAATTTCTTATATAGGTGAGTTAGGTTGGGAAATTTACACTCCAACAGAATATGGTTTAACTCTATGGGATGAACTTCGAAATACTTCCAGAGAATTTAACATGATTTGTTCAGGCGCAGGTGCTTTTGAGTCTCTTCGTTTAGAAAAAGGCTATCGCTCACTTGGCTCAGACATACACACTAATACCAACCCCTATGAGTCTGGATTAGGTTTTACAGTAAAATTAAAAAAAGATACTGATTTTATTGGTAAGGAGGCACTTTCTAAAATCAAAGAGGCACCTATTCAGAAAAAATTGGCCTGTATGGTAATGGACGACTCTGAGGGAATGGCCTTAGGAACAGAGCCAATTTATAGTGATGGAAAAGCAGTAGGCTATGTCACTAGTACAAATTATGGGTACTTTGTAGATAAACATATTGTTTATGGATACCTACCCTCAGAGCTTTCCTCTACAGGTACAAAATTGAATTAGAATACTTTGGAAAAAGGTATCCTTTGACCGTAACTACTGAACCTCTTTTAGATCCTGAAAATACTAGATTAAAATCTTAATCCTCTGTAATTTAATCACATGAGCAAAGATAATATTGTCTCTTTAATTCAAGGATTTACGATTGAACTCAATCCTAAAGTTAGATTTAAATTAGATACAATACCCTTAGATACTAAAAACCATATTTATATTACTTATCTTCCTGATGCTTCTGAAAACGATATTTTAGAAACTATAGAGTTTGTATCTAATCAAAAATTAATTCCTATCCCGCATCTTCCTGCCAGAACAATGAAAGATCTAAATCATGTTAAAAATTTTTTAACAGAAATTCGTAATAGAACAGATAGCGAAAAGATTTTAGTCATCGGTGGAGGTGGCGACCAAGCAGGAGAAATTAAATCTTCTTTAGATATCTTGGAGTCTGGTTTATTGACTGAGTTTGGATTTCATCATATTGGAATAGCCGGTCATCCAGAGGGATCTCCAGATATCAATCAAGAAACTATTGATCAATTTCTTAATAAAAAATTTGAGCTATCTAAATTAAAAAATTTAAATTTTGAATTAGTTACTCAATTTTTCTTTAACGCTGAGCCTTTCATTACATGGTGTGAAAAACTAAAATCAGAAAATATCGATCTTCCTGTTAGAGTGGGCTTCCCAGGTCCTGCCTCTTTTAAGACTTTACTTAACTTTGGTTTGATGAGTGGTGTTGGAAACTCTTTAAACTTTTTAAAAAAGAATTCTTCTAAAGTCTCTGATTTGCTTACCAAGACTTCCAATGATGAAATGCTATTGGGCCTCTCTAATTATGCTGGCTCGGACTCCCCGCTTAAATCCTTCCATTGCTTTCCTTTTGGGGGCTTTGAAAAAACCTGCATGTGGCTAAATGAGGTTCAGTCTGGATCATTTTCTCTTGAAAATGATAAATTAAAGCTCCACAAAAAAATCTTCTAAGATTGAATTTTTTGATTGCAACATAAAATAAAAGAAATTAATTTTTCGGAATTGCTAAAGAATGGCTTTATAGGAGGGTAAATGAAGCTAACACATCCAAGTACTGTGGATCAGTCTGATAGACTTGTCCCCTACAATTTAAGACAATCCGGACCTACTCCACAACAAATGTTGATTTCAACAAGAGTTAGAAAATCACCATATTGGCATTTAGCTGTAGAGGCTGGTTGCTGGAGATGTACAGTTTATAATCGTATGTATCATCCAAGAGGTTATGTAAAACCTGAGGATGGTGGTGCAATGGTTGAGTACGATGCGCTTGTTAATCACGTTACAATGTGGAATGTTGCTGTTGAAAGACAAATAAGAGTTAAAGGACCAGATGCATTAAAATTTACAAATTATGTAATTACAAGAGACGCATCACGAATTGAAGTCATGCATGGTAAGTATGTTATTTTGTGTAATAGTAAAGGTGGGGTTCTTAATGATCCAATCTTATTAAGAGTTGCAGAGGATGAATTTTGGTTTTCTCTTTCAGACTCTGACATCATGTTTTTTTTACAAGGTGTAAATCATGACAAGAGTTTTAATGTCACTATTGATGAGATAGATGTTTGCCCAGTTCAAATTCAAGGTCCTAAATCAGTTGATCTTATGGCTGACTTGGTCGGTGATGCTGTAAGAGATATTCCTTATTATGGACTCATGGAGGCAAAAGTTGGTGGAAGAGATTGTATTATTTCACAAACTGGTTTTACTGGTGAGAAAGGTTATGAAATATATTTAAAAGACGCAACAAAGTATGCTGATGATATGTGGTATGCTGTTCTTGAAGCTGGAAAAAAACATAACTTAAAGGTTATTGCTCCTGCTCATCATAGAAGAATTGCAGCTGGTATTTTATCTTGGGGTCAAGATCTTGATGCTGAAACATATCCTTTTCAATGTAATCTTGGTTATCAGGTTCCTAGAAAAAAGACTGCAGATTATATAGGTAAAGAAGCTTTAGAGGCTATGAGAGCTAAAATGGAAGCTGGCGAAAAACCATATAGTAATCAGTTGGTTGGTTTTGTTTTAGGAGGTAAGAAAATTGAAGAGTATGCTCCTGATTTTTGGCTTATCTCAGAAGATGGAAGCACGCCAATTGGATATTTAACATCTCCATGGTACTCTCCTGAGCTTGAGACTAATATTGCAATGGGTTATGTGCCTTATGAAAAAAAAGACATAGGTAATAAATTTAAATTCCATTTACCAGATGAATATTGCGATACTCCAGGTCAACCAGTTGATGGAGAAATAGTAGAAATGCCTTTTAGACCATCTGTAAATCCTAACGCGAGAGAAATTGCCAAATCTAAAGGCAGAGACTCAGCGTTTTAATTTATTAATTTTTTTAAAAAGCCCAGTTTATACACTGGGCTTTTTTTGTTGTTTTAATATCGTTATATAATTACATTAACTCCCCTATGGTAAATGATATAAATAGGTTACATATTGAATTAGATTATGGTGAAGTTGTAAATTTTAATAATCGTTACTTCACATTATCAGCAACCGAAGAAAATTTTAAAAAACATAATAAACTATTAATTGGTTCTTATATTGCTTTACCTGTTTACTTGTTAAAATATCTAGGTGAAGATTTAAATACTGCTGAAGAATTTTTAAAATTTCCTCTTATTAAAAAACCTAAAAAAATGAACGATCTATTGATGAATAAAAATATATCAAAATTTATTCATATTCAAAAATTCTCAAAATTAGACTCTTCAGAAAAAAAAATTATTTCAATCTTTAAAAAATTAAATATCTTACCTTTCCCAATTTTTCTAAAACGTAAACCCTATGAATTAAAATTTTCCTTTGATTTAAAAAAAATAAAGAATTCTACAATAAAATCAAAAATTGTTTATAAGGACTCTACTAATCTTCCTCTAAAAAAAAATATCGATGTTCAAATTGTAATCTTTGATGATTTAACATTAAAAAATACACATTACGCTCTTGTTTTTAATAAAGATATAAAGACAAATAATCCGACAGTTAGAATACATTCTTCATGTCTTACTGGAGATTTAATGGGAAGTCAAAAATGTGACTGTGGATATCAATTAGAAACAGCATTGAATTATATGAGCAAAAGTAAAAAAATGAATATTCTCATTTATCTTAATCAAGAAGGAAGAGGACTTGGGATACATAACAAAATTATCAGCTATAATATTCAAGAAAAAGGTTGGGATACATATCAAGCAGATAATATCTTGGGATTTAGCGGAGATGAAAGAGACTATAAAGCGGCAGCTGAGATATTAAAATTTTTTAAAGTTAAAAAGTTAAATTTAATTACTAATAATCCTGAAAAAAGTAGAATATTTAAAAAAAAATAAAATAACTGTGAATAAAATGATTAAAATTAAACCTGGAATAAACCCTCATAATAAAAGATATTTAGAAACAAAGAAAATTATTGGAAAACATTTATTAAATCTTTGACAATCTAAATTCACTTAATGTAGTCTTTTATCAATGAACTTAGTTTTTGATTTAAAATTTGAAAAACTTAATGATTTATGTGATCAAGTTTTTGATTATTTTCATTTAGCTTATTATGACTTAGAATCTAAAATTGATAATGAACTAAATATTAATAGTATCAAAAGTAAATTTGAAACATTTGCAGATAAACACTTTAAATCAGCAATAAAAGATTTTGAAAATGAGATTCAATATCTAAAAAATAAATCTCCCAATGAACTAATAAAACTAGAAAAAATCTCTTCTGAAATACATCAATATTTTAACCAACTTGTTAATTATAAAATCTTCGATAGTGAAATTATTACTTAAATTAAGGAAAAAAGCTAAAGAAAGCTTAAGTAAGATTTAAAATTTTTGATTAATTTTTTTCTTTTTTAAGTTAAAGATTAAAATATGACATTTGAATTAATAGTTATTATCCTTCTAGTACTAATTTTTACTGCTTTACTTTTTTTATTAATTAGATCTTCCAAAAAAAATCAAGTACAAGGAAATCAAGATATTGAAAAAATTGAAAAACAGTTAAATTCTCTTCTGCATAAAACTATTGAGCAAAGTGGGTATGTAAATTCTAAGATTGATGAAATTGGAGATTTGACAAAAAAAATGACAAATGCAATGACTTCAAATATTTCCGATATGGGTCAAATGGGTGAGGTAATTCTTGAAAATATTCTTCAAGACTGTGGAATGACCAAAAATCGTGACTATAAAACTCAATATACTGACTACAATGAAGATGGACAACAATTCAGACCAGATGTAGTAGTTTTTTTACCAGAAAATAGAAATATAAATTTTTGACTCAAAGGTTCCCCATTGAAAGACTGGTATGAATTTCAAAATTCAGAAATCAATCTTCCAAACAGGAAAGCAATTATAATTTTTCAAATTCAAATTTAAAAAACATATAAATCAAATTAGAAAAAGTTATACAAAACTATTAAGATCAATTCTCCAGATTAATATTTATTTTTATGCCTCATGAATTTGCTCTCACAACTCTCAAAAATATGACAATTCAATCGCTTTATTTGCTCAACAAAAAAAAATGTATAGTTGTAGGCCCATCTACATTGATACTGTGTATGAAAATGGTTGGGAAAACATTTGGAAACTTGAAAAACAAAAAATCCTCTAAAGAGATAGCAGAAATAGCAGGGGAATGTATGACCAAATTGAAAACTATTAATTTTTTAAAGTAAGACCATACCTCATTATCAAAATCTTTAGAAAATGTAGAAGATACTAAAAATATATTCAAGAGGTAAGGTAGTTTTTTTTTCAAAAGCTAATAAAATGAAAAAATTTGGGGAGCTAATACAAAAGGATTATTAAATAAGATTATTTAATGCCAGAGGGAAAATTTTTCCTCAAAGGGAACTAGAAAACCGCAAAAAAAGAAAAAAAAAAACCCTTTAAAACCTTCCTTTTGCCTCTTCGTTTTAAAATTTTTTTAAAAACCCTTTGAAAAAACTCTTCTTTATTTCTAAAGATTTTCATTATCTATCTTTTTTTTATCTATAAGTCTAAACCTTCAAATGCGTCCAATGATTAAATTTTCAAATAAATAAAATATTTTAACAAATTGATGTTTAATTGTTTTTTTAAAAGGCCTTCTTTTGCCTTTAAAAATTTCGGATGTCCCCTTTGTGCCCCATTTTAAAACCTTTTTTGAAAAAGACAATCCCCCCCTTTTAAAAGTAGACCCCCAACCATATTTAACTAATTTTTCCCCAAATTTAAATTATAAATTTTTTAATATGGAAAATTAAAATCATTGAAGATTTATTTGCAAAATTTCTTTGAAAATTTTTAATAACAATCATCTGCTCAATTTTAAATCAATCTTTAGTACATTTGGGAAAACCAAAATTTTTCTTTCCCTTTTATTTCCCCGATCCTTTTAAAAATTTTTTGTTAAATTTAGAAATTCTTCGGGCTTTTCTTCAAATTTTCTAAAACAATTACATTTCATCTCAAATTAAAAGGAAACATTCATTTTTTTTTTCCTCATTATGTAAAAATTAAACTGAAATTTCTTTTTTTTATTAAAAATTATATTTTTAATATTAAAAACATGAAAAAAAAATTGATTTTTATAAGGTGAAAACTGGGGAATAAATTAAAATTCCTTCATTATGATTTAAAAAAAAAAAACCCCAAATCTTTTTTTGGGTAGCAATGGAACTACGGGTTTTTAAAAAAATTTTAAATTCATTTGTTAAAGAAAAAAAAGATTTTATATATGAAGATTTTGGTATTGGAATTTTCCCTTTATAAATCTAATAAATTATTTAAGGGGTTATCAAAAAAAAGAATAGATTTAATCATAGATACCCAAAAAACTTTTTTTAAGAGCTTTTATCTAAAAAAAATTTAAAAAAAAAATATTCTTATCAAAAATTTGCTAACGGGATTTTTCTAATATAAAAATTACAAAAAGTTGGATAATGATAAAAAAAAATATTATTTGGATAATATCTATAATCTTTTAGAATTATATTTATTTTAAAAATATTGATAAAAGATCAAATATTGAATATCCCAAAAAATGTTTTTAAATACAATTTTAAATTATTTGATCCCCAAAAAAAAAAAATTTTGGGGTAGCTCAGGTGCAGGTGGGAAAAAAAAAATATGGCCAATAAAAAAAAATATTGAAATTATAAAAAAATTTTAAAAGTTTGGGTACCTCCATGCTTTTTTTTGGGCCTAAGCAATGGGCAAAAAAGAAATCCCAAAAGAATTTTGATAAAATTTTGAACCAGAAAATACTTTGATAAAAATTTCCAAATTACACTGTATCATGGCTTGTACTAAATTTATGTCTTTTTTATCTCCCAAAGACAGTGGTGTAAGTCATATTCTATCAACGGGTGATTGCAATTTATTTAAATTGTTTAATAACAAAATTCCATCTAAGTTTACAAAAAATTATAATAATATTCACTATATTGAGCCTAAATTGAAAAATGATATTACAGTATTGAAGTAGATGAAGTTTATAATTTTATAATAAAAAATTAGAATAAATTTAAAAAATAAATTTATGTTTGTAATAATGGCGGAGGGGTGGGATTCGAACCCACGATAGAGTTTCCCCTATACACGCGTTCCAGGCGTGCGCCTTAAACCACTCGGCCATCTCTCCATAATTAATCATTATCTCCAATTTTCAAAGCTTCAAAAAATGCAGTTTGTGGTATTTCAACATTACCAAATTGTTTCATTCTTTTCTTTCCTTTTTTTTGCTTTTCAAAGAGTTTCTTTTTTCTACTTACATCTCCACCATAAAGTTTAGCAGTAACATCTTTTCTAAATGCTTTTATTGTTTCTCTGGCAATAATTTTTCCATAAATAGCAGCTTGAATAGGTATTTGAAAATTTTGTCGAGGAATTAAATCTTTTAGTTTATTACAAATTCTTCTACCAATTGTTTCTGCCCTTGTTTTATGAACAATATTAGAAAATGCATCAACAGTTTCTGAATTAACTAAAATATTTAGCTTTACTAAATCGCCTTCAAAATAATCATAAACTTGATAATCAAAACTAGCATATCCTTTAGAATAAGATTTTAATTTATCATAAAAATCGATTACTATTTCATTTAAAGGCAACTCCATTTCTAAAATAGCACGATTATTTTGAATATTAAGATTTGTTTGCTTACCTCTTTTTTCAATACATAAATTTATTACTGTTCCTAGATAATCTTGTGGGACTATGATTGTTGATTTTACCCAAGGTTCTAAAATTTTATCAATTTCTGCAGGATCAGGAAGCTCAGAGGGATTTCTTATTATTTTTTCATTTTTATTTCTATCAATAATTTTATAAACAACTCCAGGAGCTGTTGTAATAAGATCTAAATCAAATTCTCTTCTTAATCTCTCAGTAATTACTTCCAAGTGAAGAAGTCCAAGACATCCACATCGAAATCCGTAACCAAGAGCTGCACTTGTCTCATTTTCATAAGTAAAACTTGAGTCATTTAAAGCAAGTTTTTCAAAACTTTCTTTTAAATGCTCATAATCAGAGGTATCAACTGGATAAATACCACAAAAAACTACTGGCAATGATGGTTTAAATCCAGGAAGAGGTTTAACTGTATTATTATTAAGCTCTGCTATGGTATCTCCTACTTTACAATCAGCAACAGATTTAATACTAGCATTAATAAAACCAATTTCGCCAGCTTTAAGAGAGTCACAATAATTTATTTCTGGAGTGAAATATCCAATTCTATCTATATTATATTGTTGACCATTAGATAAAAATTTTACCTTCATTCCTTTTTTCATTTCACCATCTAAAATTCTAACAAGAACAGTGACACCTAAATAATTATCATACCAACTGTCGACTAATAGAGCTTTTAAATCTTTACCTTCGGTAGTTGGTGAAGGGAGTTTAGAAATAATCTCTTCAATTAATTCTTTACCCTAGTCCTGTTTTAGCAGAAACTAAATGGGCTTCTGAGGCATCAATCCCAATAGTCTGTTCAATATCTTTTTACTCGCTCAGGCTCTGAAGCTGGAAGATCAGCCTTGTTTAAAACAGGCAAAATTTCATGATTTGCATCAATGGCTTGGTATGCATTGGCGAGTTTGGCCTTTAACTCCTTAGTGCTATCAACTACAAGCAGAAAATCCCTCACAAGCAGATAAGGATCTCGAGACTTCATATGAAAAATCAACGTGTCCAGGTGTATCAAGAATATTTAACTGATATGAATGCCCGTCAGTGTGTTTATAGTTTAATCGAACTGTTTGCGCTTTAATTGTAATCCCACGCTCTCTTTCAATATCCATAGAGTCAAGAACTTGATCTTTTTTAGTTCTTTCATCCATACCTCCACATATCTCAATAATTCTATCTGCTAAGGTAGATTTTCCATGATCGATATGCGCAACAATTGAAAAATTTCTAATTTTAGAAATTTCCATTAAGATCTTATTTTGGCATCAAATTTACTTGAAACTTTATCAATAATATTTTGATGAATTTGCTCTAAGTCTTTTTCGTCTAAGGTTTTTTCAAGAGATTGAATTGTTACCTTAAAAGCAATACTTTTTTTATCAGAGCCAATTTCGCTAGATAAGTACTCATCAAAAAATTCTAATTTTTGAATTAATTTTTTATCAATTCCTAAAACAAATCTATAAACCTCGAAGAGATTTTGATCTTTGTTAAAAATAAAAGAAAAGTCTTTTTCACTATGTTGAAAACTCGACTCTTGTTTAGAGTTTTTATTTCTCCTAACCATAGAATCTATTGGAAGATTTTCAAAATAGAGTTCAATACCATAAGTATTAGATAGTTTCGGAAAGTTTTCTAAAATTAGTGGATGTATTTTACCATATCTGGCAATTATTTTCTTTCCCATATGCAACTCTGCAGATTGACCAGGATGAAAAATATTACTATTAGATCTAGTGATATTAAACTGTCTGATATCAAAATTAACTGTGCTTAAAATTTTTGATAAAATTTTAGTTAAAAAATAATAATCTAAACTACCTTCTTCAAAATATTTATTTTGATTTTTATTTTTTGATGTGAGGGCAAAAAGAATATTATCTTGCGATTTTGAATTATTGTAAACCGGTCCAATTTCAAATACTGAGAGTTTATTCAATCCTTTTTTACGATTATTCTCTAAAGACTCTAGGTGATTAAAAAGCATAGAACTTCTCATAAATGCATGATCTTCACTTATCGAATTAGAAATTTTTAAAGATGGATCGCCACTCAAAAGTTCATGAGCCTGCAGAGATTGGAAAGAAAAAGTTATGATTTCATCAAAATTATTAGATATAAGAGATTTTTTTAATTTTTTAATTACTGTGTATTTTTTATTAATTAATGAGTTTGTTACTTTTTTCTGCTCATCATTAGAAGATAGAGGGAAATTTGTTTTAATTTTATCATAGCCATGAATTCGAATTATCTCCTCAATAAGATCTATGTTTTTTTTAATATCATTTCTCCATGATGGAATGGTAACATCGCAAGTCCCATCTTTGTAATCTTTGGTCTCAAAAAGTAGATTATTTAATATCTTTATTTGATCTTTTTCTGATAGCTCTATTCCAATAGTTTTTTCAAAATTGTCAAATTTATATGAAATAGTATTCTGATTTAGATCTATTTTTCCTGCATGAACCTTTTTACTAAATGAGCCCCCACAGATTTCATAAATAAGACTAGAAGCGTAATCTAAACCTTCATTAACAATTTCTAAGTCTAAACCTCTTTCAAAACGATATCTTGCATCAGAATTTATTCCAAGTTTTCTTCCTGTCTTTGCAACCATAGAAGGATTAAATACCGCAACTTCTAAAAAAACATTTTTAGTTTCAAGGGTGCAACCACTATCGTTTCCACCAATAATTCCAGCAATTGCTAATGGATTTTTATTATCAGCAATAACAGTGGTAATATCGTTTAATGAATATTCTTTATTATCCAATGCTAATAACTTTTCTTGATCATTAGATAGCCTCATATTTAGTTTGTTTCCAATTTTATCTGCATCAAATACATGAAGGGGTCTTCCCAAGTCCATGGTTATAAAATTAGTAATATCTACTAAGGCATTGATAGGTCTAAGACCGATGCTTAACAATTTTTTTTGCAACCATTCTGGTGAAGTTGAATTTTGTATATCTTTGAAGTATCGACTGACAACAAATGAACAACTATTTCCATCATTTTGAATAGACCAAGTTATTGGACTTTCAAATTCTTCACTTGTTGCTTTCTTTATATTTATAGGTTTAAGTTTGCCAACACCTTTGGCTGATAAATCTCTAGCTATTCCTCTGACACTCAAACAATCTCCTCGGTTAGGAGTAACCCCAATTTCAAAAATAGGGTCATTTAAATTCAATGCAGTAACTGCATCTGTTCCATTTCGAAGATTGCCTTGAACCTCAATAATTCCCTCATGATTATCACTAAGATTTAACTCTCTTTCAGACAAGAGCATACCTTCGGATACCTCACCACGAATTTTACCTTTTTTTAAGGTTATATCTGTGCCAGGAATATACATTCCATCTGCTGCAAATATTCCTTTCATTCCTTTCTTCACATTAGGAGCACCACAAATTACTTGAAATGTTTTTTCTCCATTTTCCACAGAACAAATATTTAATCGATCAGCATTAGGGTGTTTTTTAAAATCAACTATTGTAGCTACCACAAATTGAGCATAAGAGCTGTAATCACTTAAACTCTCCAGCTCCAAACCAATATTGGTAAGTGTTTCAGCTATTTCTGATGGGGATAATTTGGTATCTAGATGATCACAGAGCCAAGAGTAGCTAAATTTCATTATTAATAGTCTCCTAATCCAAAACCATTTTGGTTAATCCAATTAAGATTAGCATTAAAAAAAGACCTGATATCAGTTAGACCATGTTTAAGCATAGTAATTCTATCTAGGCCCATGCCAAATGCAAAACCTTGATATATCGAATTATCAATTTTACAATTTTCTAAAACAACAGGGTTTACCATTCCACAACCTAATATCTCTAACCACTTATCTCCCTCTCCGATATGTAAAGTATTATTTTTAACATGATAAGCGATATCCATTTCTGCTGAGGGTTCAGTAAAAGGAAAATAACTTGGTCTAAATCGTACTTTTAAATCCTGAACTTCAAAGAATTGTTTACAAAACTCGATTAAGGTTCCCTTTAAATCACTCATATTAGCATTTTCGCTGATAAATAAACCTTCAACTTGATGGAACATTGGTGAGTGAGTAGCATCTGAGTCACAACGATAAGTTCTGCCGGGAGCAATAATTTTAATTGGAGGCTCCTGACTTAACATTGTTCTGATTTGGACTGGACTTGTGTGAGTTCTTAAGACATAAGGTTTATTTTCTTCGTCTTGATCTTCAATATAAAAAGTATCTTGCATCTCTCTTGCAGGATGATCTTCAGGAATATTTAAAGCAGAAAAATTATAAAAATCAGTCTCTATATCAGGACCTTCAGCAACAGCATATCCCATAGATCCAAATATACTAATTACTTCATCAAAAGTTTTTGAAATTGGGTGAACTTTTGCATCTAAACTAGTTGGCGGAGGAAAGAAATATCGATTGACTCATTAAGGAGTTTAGAATTTATTTCATTTTTCTAATTTCTAATAATTTTCCTTTGATAAGAGAGTCTACACTATCTCTTAAAGAGTTAATCTGAGCTCCTACAGTTTTCTTTTCTTCTAAGGATAAATCCTTTAAAGATTTGAGAAGCTCAGTAATTTTTCCCTTTTTGCCTAGATAAGATACTTTTAAGTTCTGTAAGTCTGCTTGCGAATTTGCAAGCCCAATTTCTTTAGAAGCATCTTTTAGGACTTGATTAATGTCCATTGTTTGAATCAGCTAGCTAAAGTTGATTTAGCTTTTTCGACTATTGACTTAAATTGTGCAGGCTCATGAAACGCGATTTCAGATAGTATTTTTCTGTTGATTTCAATATTAGCTTTTTTTAGTCCATCAATAAACTTAGCATATGTTAGACCATATTCACGAACACCAGCATTGATTCTTTGTATCCATAATCCACGAAAGTCTCTTTTTTTATTTCTTCGGTCACGATAAGCATATTGAAGTGCTTTATCCATGCTTTGTGTTGCTACACGATAGACGTTTTTTCGACGTCCACGGTGGCCTTTAGTAAATTCAAAAACTTTTTTATGTTTTGCTCTGGCTGTTACGCCTCTTTTAACTCTTGGCATTTTTTAATCCTCTCCTACCTATTTTCCATACGGCATCATTGATTCAACAATAATCGATGCAGATTTTGATAAAACTCTTGTTCCTTTAGAGCTTCTAATAAATGAGTTAGTACGTTTAGACATTCCATGTCTCTTACCTACATTACCCACGACAAGTTTTCCAGTAGAGGAAGTTTTGAAGCGTTTTTTTACGCTACTTTTTGTTTTCAATTTGGGCATTTTATCTCCTTAAGTAAGTTTGTTATTTTTTAGAGTCTTGAGGCATACCCTTTAGCCTCTTCGACCAATTAGGGACGTTTTATAACATTAATTCTATTTTGGCGCAACAACAAGGAAGGCTTGTCTTCCTTCAATTTTAGGTTCCATTTCTACTCTGATATACTCTTCAAAGTCACTCTTTACTCTTTTTAGCATATCGATACCTAAATTTGAGTGTTCCATTTCTCTGCCCTTAAAACGAAGGCTAAACTTAACTCTATTACCCTCTTTTAAAAATTTTTGTGCATTTTTAATTTTAACTTGATAATCATGTTCACCAGTGCCAGGTCTTATTTTAAGCTCTTTTGTTTCAATTACTTTTTGCTTTTTTTTAGCCTCATTTTTCTTTTTTTGTTCTTGGTATTTAAACTTTCCATAATCAACTATTTTACAAACTGGAGGTTTATTATTTGGTGCAATTTCAACTAAATCTAAACCTCTTCCTTTGGCGATATCAATTGCTTCGTTTTTTGTCATAACCCCTAACTGTTCACCATCATCAAGAATAACTCTCACTTCAGCGGCAGAGATAAAATTATTTATTTTATGAAGATCTCTTTTGCCACGAAAATTATTGTTTTTATTAAAAGGTCTATTCAAAATATTATTGGGAAAAAGGCAAAGGGAAAGTTAACAAAAAGTTGAACCTTTTGTGGTTGTTTTAAATTTCATTAGAGGATTATTAGCAAACACTGGCAAATTGTAAATACTAAATATTTAATATGTAATCAATTTTTTGAATAACTTGATTTGGATGAATATCTTTAACACTTTTTGATTTAATTCTATGAACATTTTTACCTAAAGGATGGCAAGAAAATGAAATTTTATTATCATTTGCTAACCATATTAAGTGTTGATTAGTTAAACCTGCAATGTGTGCTGGTCCAGTATCATTAGATATAATTAAACTTGAATTAAGACATAAGTCATAAAAATCATCAATTTTAGACTCTTCGATCTTATTTTTTGCAACAGGACATATTTTAATAATTTCATTAATTACATCCTCATCAAGCTTAGATCCGGTAAGATAAATGTCATAATTCTTGTCAGCTAAATAATTAGCTATTACTCCATAATTATTAATCGGCCATTTTTTATAGTCTCCTGTTTTAGAAGCACCAGGTATAAAAATTACATAGGGCTTTTTTTCATTAACCTTATTTTCTTTTATCATCCAATTTAAATTGGAAATTTGATAATGATTAATTCCTATTTTACTTAATTGATCTTTATGATTTTCTGTAATGTGTTGAAGGCCAAGTGGTTTTTGATTATAAGCATATGTTGAAAATTTTCTTGCTGACAAAATTTTAGCTTTTGTAAAATACTTAATAAAAAAATTATAAAACTGTGTTCTCGAAGAATTTTGTAAATCAATAATTAAGTTTATTTGATGCTTATTAACAAATCCTAATATCTTTGAAATAGATAAAATAATAAGGCCCCTATTATCCTCCAAGATCGTATCAACTTCGGTAAACTTATTTAGAATATTTTTATAATTAGATTGTGTTAAAAGAAACAACCTTGCATCTGGATAATGTTGTCTGATACTTTGAATGGCACCTACAGAAAGAAAGATATCGCCTAAAGAACCATGTTTAATTACAAGAATATTCATCAATTAATCAAATTTTGATAAATCTCTAATGTATTTTTACACATTAAATCTGCACTATAATTTTCTTTGACAAAGTTTCTTGCGTTTTTTGAAACTCCTTTATGATTATTAAGTGCATATTCCAAAGCTTTAAAAAATGACTTAAAGCTGCTGATATCAAATAAAAGTTTGGGATTAAAGTTTTCAAGTTGCTCTTTTGTGCCACCCATATTGGGAGCAATAACAGGGCAAGACATAGATAAAGCTTCTGATACTGTTCTTCCAAAGCCTTCAGGCCTAATAGAAATATTAATAACTAAAGAACTTAGTTCATATATTTTTTTTATATCCAGAGTAGGCTCAATAAATTCTATATTATTATTTAAATCATTTTTTTTAATAATTCTGTCTACTTTGATTTCATCATTTGAACTATGAGATGAAATAAACAATAATTTATATTTTTCTTTATATTTTTTGGGGAATTGTACAAAATAATCTAACAATAGATCATGACCTTTCCAGCTAGATATACGCGAAGGAACAAAAAGATAATTTTTCTTATTATTAGGAGTTTTTTTTGATTTAAAATGAGCTATGTCTATTCCCCTGCTTATTACTGATGACCTCATATGAGGTAAGAGTAAACTTTCATAACTATCACGAACAAAATAAGAATTGAAAATGATGTGATCACCTTGCAATAAATGATTATTGTACCACCTTTTCAAAAAATTTTCTGATTTGTACTTATTGTGAACACTTGTAACTATCTTGACATCTAGTTTTTTTAAAAATTTAATGAGAAAAAAAGCAGGTGCTCTTGAAGAAATATGAACTAAATTAATTTTTTTTTGTTTAATGAGCTTTTTTAGAAATATTTTGATAAGTTTTTGGTCAAAAAGGTTTTTGAAACTTAAATTTTTTAGGTAAATAATATCGAGATTATCACTTTTCAAATTTTTCTTTGAAGACTCACATAAAATATAGTTCCTTATCTTTTTTTTATGTAAATATTCTGCAATATTTCTGACACCTGTCTCAACTCCCCCGATACCCATAGAAGGAATAATTTGTAAACATACAAGCTTTTTTATATTCTTTTGAAGTGTCAAAATTAAATTACTTTTTAAAAGGCAATACCAAAATAGCTTATAGATATTACAAAAGAAGCAAAAAAAGTCTCGTATTTATTCATGGTTTGTTGTCTGATATGAATGGAAAAAAGTCCACATATTTCAATAATTATTGTCGAAGAAAAAAATATCATTTCTATGTTTTGATTTTCAAGGTCATGGCAAATCAAATGGAGATTTTGTGAATTTTGGGATTGGGGATTGGTTTAAAAACTTAAAAGATCTTTTAAACTATTTAAAAATTGAAAATCCAATTTTGATCGGAAGTAGCATGGGCGGATGGGTTGCTATGCTCTACGCGCTTTATTATCCAACTAAAGTAAAAAAACTTATTGGAATTGCACCAGCCCCAGATTTCACAGTTGATTTACTATGGAAAGAATTATCTACGAAAAGATAAAAAAAAATTAAATCAAATCAAATAGTTGAAAAAAAAGTAACTGATGATTTCATATATAAATATTCACCTAATTTATTTTTAAATAGTGAAGGTTATTTGATTAAAAATTTAAATAAAACTTACAAGGGAGAAGTAATCTTATTTCACGGCAGTGAAGATTTAACCGTTCCACACAATTACAATGATCGTTTTTATAAAAGCAATAAATTTCCAAAGCTGATAAATGTAACTATTAAGAATGCTGATCATAGTATGTCCGACTCTTTAAGTTTGAGGAATATTTCTATTTATATTTAAGCAATCTTATGGTTTTCTTTTACAGGAAAACTCAGTTTATCGATTACCTCATCTGGAACAACATGAACAAACTTAGAAATTTCTTGATCGAAGTTTTCAATAATGAAAGCTGCTCTCTTAGACTTTGTTTGTTTGTTGAAATCAACTAAAATTTTAAAGAGATAGTTTTTCCAATTTTCATCCATAACTTGATAAGTATCTATATTTTCTTTGTTCATCATTTCTAATAAGTTTGCTTGTTCTGAATAAATAAAAGCTGAACCTCCGGTCATACCAGCACCAAAATTATCTCCAATACTTCCTAGTATGATTGCACTTCCACCAGTCATATACTCACATCCATTAGCACCACATCCCTCAACTACAGCTAAGGCTCCTGAGTTTCTGACACAAAATCTATCACCCGCTTGACCAGCTGCATAAAGAGTTCCAGCAGTAGCGCCGTACAAAGTTACGTTTCCAATATGACATTTTCATGGCTTGGTTGAGTAAATGAACTTCTTGGTTGAACAATAATCTTTCCACCAGAAAGACCTTTTCCAACATAATCATTTGCATCACCAAAAACTCTTAAAGTTAAACCTTTAACAGCAAATGCCCCTAAAGATTGTCCTGCAGAGCCTCTCAATTTTAAAGTAACGTGGTCATCAGATAAATTATTCATGCCATAATTTCTTGTAATGAAAGAAGAGATTTTCGTTCCTATGGTTCTCAGGGTATTTTGAATATTATAAGTTAATTCAATTTTTGACCCGATTCAATAAATTGCTTTCCATCTTTTCAAATAAATCATCAAGAGTTTTAGGAACTTCATTTCTAAACTTTTCTGAGTGATAGTCATATATCTTACCATCATCAATTTTTGTAAGAATAGGATTAAGATCTAGGTTGTCTAAATCACTTGATCCATAGTGTGCTTGAGATAGTAATTCTGTTTTACCAATTACATCTTTTAGAGAGGTATAACCTAAAGAAGCTAAAATTTCTCTAACTTCTTCAGCTATAAAAGAAAAAAGATTAATAACTTTTTCTGGAGTGCCTCCAAATTTTTCTCTGAGTTTTTCATCTTGTGTACAAACACCTACTGGGCAAGTATTAGAATGACATTGGCGAACCATAATACAGCCCATAGCAACCAAAGAGGCAGTTCCGATACCATACTCTTCCGCACCCAAAATAGCTGCCTTCACAATATCTCTTCCAGTTTTAATTCCACCATCAGTTCTTAAAATTACTTTATCTCGTAATCCATTTAATGAAAGAATTTGATGAACTTCACTAATACCAAGTTCCCATGGTAGTCCTGCATACTTAATGCTTGATTGTGGACTAGCTCCAGTTCCACCGGAGTGGCCTGAAACTAAAATTACGTCTGCTTTAGCTTTAGCTACACCTGCGCCACAGTACCTATACCTGACTGGGCAACTAACTTCACACAACTTTTGCATTCGGATTAATTTGTTTAAGTCGTAAATAAGCTGGGCTAAATCCTCAATTGAGTAAATGTCATGGTGTGGAGGAGGACTAATAAGTGTAACACCCTTTGTGCTATGTCTAAGTCGAGCAATAAGATCCGTTACTTTAAAACCTGGTAGTTGACCACCCTCTCCTGGTTTTGCTCCTTGCGCGAATTTTAATCTCAATTTCACTACAATTATTAGGTATTCAGCTGTTACTCCAAACCTTCCACTAGCTACTTGTTTGATAGATGAACTTGGGTTGTCTCCGTTTTCTAATTTTGAGTATCTAGCTGAGTCTTCTCCCCTTCACCACTATCTGATTTAGAACCAATTCTATTCATGGCAATAGCCAGTGTCTCATGAGCTTCTGGACTCAAAGCACCTAGAGAAATACCAGGGGAGACAAAGCTTTTTCTGATCTCTGAGATACTTTGGACATGATCTAATTTAAGGGGATTTTGAGACTCATTAAATTTAAGAAGATCTCTAATATGGATGGGTTTCATATTATAAATTCTTTGAGCGTAATTTTTATATAAATTATAAGAGTCTCTTGTTACAGCCTCTTGCAACATATGTATAGAAACACCCTCATAAGCGTGCAATTCATTATTTGCTCTAAATCTAAATTCACCACCAATATCCAATACAACATTATCTGATTGAAAGGCTAGTTGATGTTGACGGCGAACTCTTTTTTCTAGCCCATCAAGACCTATTCCAGAAATTCTGGATGACATCCCTGGGAAGAAACTTTCAACCATACTTCTACTTAAGCCAATAATTTCAAAATTCTTACCTCCACGATATGAGCTAATAATTGAAATTCCCATTTTACTGATTATTTTTCGAAGACCCTTCTCAATTGCTTTTTTGTAATTATTTAAAAGAGTAGAGAATGAAATATTGTGATAAATATTTTTATTAAGTCTATCACTAACAATGTTTTCAATTAAAGATGCATTAACAGTTGTTGCCCCGACTCCAATTAAGACAGCGAAGTAATGGACATCAAGACATTCAAGAGAAGAAACGTTCAAAGATGTAAATGTTCTAAGATTATTTTTAACTAAATAACTGTGAACAGCACTAGTCGCTAAAATCATCGGTAAAGCTATTCTGTCTTTAGATATATGTTTATCTGTGATGATTAAATGTTGGGAACCAGACCTTACAGCTTGTTCAGCTTCAGCACAAACGCGTTGAATTTCATTTAAAAAATCAGTTTTAGAATTGATATCATAAGTACAATCTATTTCTGTAGTATATTGGCTTAAATGATTTTTAAGGGTTGAGAGTTCATGGTTAAGAAGAACAGGGCTTTCAAGAAGCACCAAATTGCATTGCTCCGAGTCCTTCCTCAACAATATTACCTAAATTTCCTAAACGAGTTTTTAAACTCATTACAACCTGCTCTCTTAAACTATCGATCGGCGGGTTAGTGACTTGACTAAAATTCTGTTTGAAAAAAACTATGTAATCCTCGATATCTTTCTGTAAGCACACTCAAAGGCGCATCATCTCCCATTGAACCAGTTGCCTCTTGACCTGTTTTTACCATTGGATCTAAAATTAAGTCCAATATTTCTAAGGATAGGTTGAAAGATTTTGCCTGCTGATAAAAAAATGAGTCTTTTTCTAGTTTTGGTTGGTCAATTTGTTCAGATGCTAGAATTGCGTCCAGTTGTACTGTTTTTTTATTCCATTCTGAGAAATCTTGTCGATTACTTAAAATATTTTTAAGCTCTGCGCTCTCATAAAATTTTTTTTCTTTATAATTGATCGCTACTAACTCTCCAGGACCAACACGACCTTTTTTTTTAAAATATCCTTTTTCTTCAATATTAATCATTCCGACTTCAGAACCTGAGATTAACAAACCATCATTAGTTAAAATATATCTAAGAGGTCTTAGGCCGTTTCTATCCATTCCAGAAATTATCCAATCACCAAAATTTCCACAAACTGCAGCAGGACCATCCCAAGGTTCAATTACTGCATTACAATAGGCATACATATTTTTTAATTCTTCAGACATATCAGGACGATTAGACCATGCTTCTGGGATAATCATTGATTTTGCCATAGGTAGGTCACGATCAGTTTGGACCAATAGTTCAAATGCAGCATCTAAAGAAGCTGAGTCAGAAGCATCTGAGTCTAAAATGGGTTTAAGATCATTAATTCTTTCATTAAAAAAGGGGTGTGTGATTCTTGGCTCATGGGCGCTCATCCAATTGATATTACCTTTGAGTGTATTAATTTCTCCGTTATGAGCTAGAACCCTAAATGGTTGTGCTAAAGACCAAGTGGGGAAAGTATTAGTTGAATATCTTTGATGATAGATAGCAAATTTAGATTTGAAATCAGGGTCTAAAAGATCTGGATAAAACTCAGAAAGCTGCTCTGCAAGAAACATACCTTTATAGACAATTGTTTCAGTTGATAAGGAGCAAATATAAAAGTCGTTTATATTTAATGCCTTGATTTTATTTTCAATTCTTCTTCTTGTTAAATAAAGTCTTTTTTCAATATTTTCGTGAGAGTCTTTTGGAGTAAAAATTATCTGTTCAATTTCTGGTTTAGTAAAGTTAGCTTTTTCACCTATGATTTCTGTATTGACTGGTACCTGTCTCCATCCATATAAGCTCATTCCAGCTTTTATGATTTCATACTCAACTATTGCACGACACTTTTCTTGAGCTCCAAAATCTCTTTTAGGAAGAAATATCATTCCAACACCAAGTAAGTTATCTTGTTCAGCTAAATGGCCAGTTTTAGTTACTTGTTTACTAAAAAACGAGTGTGAGACTTCGAGCATAATGCCCGCACCATCTCCAGTTTTGCCATCAGCATCAACAGCACCTCGATGAAAAACAGCCTTGAGAGCCTCAACTCCTTTTTCAACAATATCTCTTCTAGATTCACCATTGATAGCAGCTACTAATCCAACGCCACAATTGTCATGTTCATAGCTATCTTTATAAACGTGGTTCTTCTTAAGAAGTTCTCTATTTTTGATGAAATTTTTTATTTCTTGACTCATTAGGATGCTTTCTTTTTGACTAGTTTGTTTTCTAAAAATTGATGGATAGATTTAGCGACTTCTCTACCATCATGTATGGCCCATACTACAAGAGACGCTCCTCTAACGATATCGCCAGCTGCAAATACTTTCGGGTTACTTGTTTGGAATTTTTTAAAGTCTACTTTTATCGTATTCCAACTAGTTAACTCTAAATCTGTACCAAAGTGTTGGTTAAGATCTTCTGGCTCAAATCCAAGAGCTTGAATGATAAGATCGCTTTTAATTTGTTTTTCAACACCTGTATCAATGGGTTTACGTCTACCAGTCTCATCCGCCTCTCCTAAAGCTGCTACTTTGTATGCAAGACTAGATGCAGATTTATCTTGTGAGATAATTTTAGATGGAACAGAAAGCCAATTAAATTTCACTCCTTCTTGTTCAGCGTTTAACACTTCTCTCGCAGATCCAGGCATGTTTTCTTTATTTCTTCTATAAAGGCATGTTACTTCTTTTGCTTTTTGTCGGATAGCTGTTCTAACACAATCCATGGCAGTATCACCTCCACCAATTACAACAACATGTTTATCTTTTGCATCTAAAAATTTATTTTTAGATGGAGTATCTCCTAAACCAACTCTGTTACTTTCAATTAAAAAATCCAGCGCAGGAAGAGAATTTTCGATGTTCTTAGTCTCAATATCTAATTGCCTAGCTTTGTAAACACCAGTAGCAACAAGTATTGCATCATAGTCTTTTTCAAGTTCTTGAAAGGATATGTTTTTTCCAACTTCTTTTTTTAAATGAAATTTAACCCCACTTTCAGATAACCATTCAGTTCTTCTCTCTACAACACTTTTATCTAGTTTAAAGTTAGGTATTCCATAAATCATTAAGCCTCCAGCACGATCATTTTTTTCAAAAACATCAACTTGATAACCTTGCTTAACTAAGTAAGAGGCTGCTGCCATGCCTGCAGGACCAGAACCAATAATTGCAATTTTTTGATTATTAGGACTTGAAGAATTAATTTTTTTTATCCAACCTTTTTCCCATGCTACTTCAGTTAAATATTTTTCAAGATTACCAATTGTTATTGCACCAAAACCAGCTTGTTCAACTACACAATTTCCTTCACATAATCTATCTTGTGGGCAAACCCTTCCACAAACTTCAGGGAACGCATTAGTTGAAGTTGAAATTTCATAAGCCTCTTTTAATCTACCCTCAGCTATATATCTCAGCCAATCAGGAATATTATTATTTAAAGGGCAGTGGATTTGACAAAAAGGGACACCACATTGAGAACATCTAGATGATTGTTCTATAGATGTGTTTTGATCAAACTGTCTGTATATTTCTTGGAAATCCTTTATTCTTTTTTCAGGTTCTGTTTTATCAGGATTCTGTTGATTTTTTTTATGAAACTCTAACATGATAATAAATTATTACTTTTTAAAGATATATTTAAAAAGAATTGAATTTATATTTGTTTAATAAAAACATGTAAATATTTATTTGATAATAATTTATGACTATTGATTACCTTTTTTATATTTTTTATTCAATCATTCAAGGAATAACAGAATTTATCCCAATTAGCTCAAGTGGCCATCTTAATTTACTTGAACTTTTGTATAATAAAGGCAATTCAAGAAATTACTTGTATGAAACTACTGCCCATTTCTCCTCTTTATTGGCATTAATATTTTACTTATATAGGCAAAATCATCTTGAATTTAATAATATCAAATTAAATTTTATTCCAATAACTCTAGCTACAATTCCAGCAATAGTAGTTGGCGCATTAATTATATTATTTAACATAAGTTTTTTTAGCTTTCAAATAATTGGCTATACTTCAATTATAGGTGGAATATTGCTCTACCTTTCAGATTTAAAAATTTTTCAAGTAATAAAAATATCTGACAAAAAAATAAAATTTTTGCTAGCAGGCTTCTTCCAATGTCTTGCTTTTTTACCAGGATTCAGTAGATCAGGAAGTTGCATTATTGCTTTTAGATTAATGGGGGAAAATAGAAAAAACTCTTCAGTAATGAGTCTTTATTTAGGTATGCCAATAATTCTTATTTCTTTTTTATCAAATATAAGAGATGTAGACGTAATACAATTTGATTTTAATCTTTTGATTATTTTTATATTCACTTTTATTTTTGCTTATTTAACGCTAAAACTTTTTATAAGTTACATTAATGATATTGGTTTTAAACCATTTGTAATATATCGCTTAATTTTTGGCTTAATAATTTTATTTTTATTAAGTTAAACTCTATCAATAAATTTTTTTAAATACTGAGCTGTTACTAATTTCATATTAGATAAATCTTTTTCAATAATTTTAGAAACCTTTGTTGCGCCATTCTCATCTATGCTATGATGAGATAGAGTAACATACTGATCATATGTAAAAAGTGGTTTTGGGAGCTTTTCCATTATTTTACCTTGGAGTATTGCAAAAAAAGATGGGATGTTTATAAATCTTTCCTTTTTTTGAAGAGAATTAAATATATGAGATAAGATTTCTTTAAAAGTAAAAACCTCCTGCCCCACTGCTGATATATTTTGATTTTTATAATTATCGAAATTATTTATTAAGTTGAAAATCATTAATGATAAATCATTGACATATATTGGCTGAAATTTTGTTTCCCCTTTTTTAAATAAAGGTAAGAAAGGAAGAATTTTTGCCATTCTTCCAAATTGATTAATGAAATTATCCTCTTCACCGTAAACAACACTAGGTCTTATAATTATATGATTATTATTATTACTTTGTATGAACTCTTCGCCCATTTTTTTTGATACTAAATAGTTTGAATTACTTTGATAAGTAGAACCTAAACTTGAAATATGAACAAAAGGCTTATGGTGCTTTTCAGCATAAGTCGCGATTTTTTTTGGCAGTAAAAAATGCGCCAATTCAAAAGAAAAATTATTTTTTTCATAAAGCAGTCCAACTAAATTGACAACGACGTCACATTTTTTTATTAACTTTTCAATAGCATCTAAATTTTGTAAATCAAATTCAACTACATCTATCTGACCAATGTCACCAGATAGTATATTCCTTTTAACCCTGTTTGGGTTTCTAACAGGGCAGATTAATTTACTCCCATTAGCCAATAGTCTTTTTGTGAGACTTCTGCCAATAAATCCAGTAGACCCGAAAACTAAGATGTTTTTATTTCTCATTGCTTTATCTATCTTATATAAATATATGTCTTACGATGTCAAATTATCAATTATTCCAAAATGACCTACCTTTACAGTCATTAAAATCATTCAAGGGAGATATAACAATTGATACTGAAACTCTTGGGCTAAATATCAAAAGAGACAGGCTTTGTCTTATTCAATTACGCAATGAGTCAAATAAAAAAGTTTACTTGATTAAATTTGACAAGGATATATCTCCAGCAAATTCTAAAAATATAAAATCTCTACTTGAGGATAAGTCTTTGACTAAAATTTTTCATTACGCACGATTTGATATGGCAGTACTTAAAGAAAATTTAAATATTAATGTCAGAAATGTTTTTTGTACTAAAATAGCATCTAAACTTACTAGAACTTACTCATCAAAACATGGGCTTAAAGATCTAGTTAAAGAAATTTTAAATGTTGAACTAGACAAAACTGAACAGACCTCAGATTGGAGTCAAAAAAAACTAACTAAACAACAAATTCAATATGCTATGAATGATGTTATTTATTTAAGTGATTTAAAGAAAAATTTAGAAGCAAAACTAATAGAAGCAAAAAGACTTAAAACTTTTAAATCAATAATGAATTTTTTAGATACTAGAGTAGAGCTTGACTTAATGGGATGGGAAAATACTGATATTTTTGCCCATAAGTAAACAATGAATAAATTACAAATTCTTAAATCAGCAAAAGAAGTTTTAACTATAGAGTCAAAAGCAATAAATGATTTAGCAAAAAGCCTAAATGATGATTTCTTTAAGGCTGTAAAAAGTATTGAAGGTTTAAAAGGTAAATTAATTATTTCTGGTGTTGGGAAAAGTGGAAACATAGCATCTAAAATTGCAGCATCTTTTACCTCCACAGGAATACCATCAGTATTTTTAAATCCTGTTGATGCTAGTCATGGTGATATGGGCATAGTAAGAGCTGAGGATATATTAATTGTGCTATCAAATTCTGGGGAGTCTCATGAGCTGAGTGACCTTTTAGATTTTGCAAAAAGACAATCAGTTAAAATTATTTCAATTTGTTCAAATAAAAAAAGTTTGTTAGCCAAAAATTCAGATATTAATTTGATACTACCTCCTCACAAAGAAGCCGATAAGCTATCCACTATACCTACTACATCTACAACAATGACATTAGCTCTTGGTGATGCCTTATGTTGCTGTCTGTTAAATCTAAGAGATTTTGATAAAAAATCATTTAAGGCCCTTCATCCAGGGGGAAAAATAGGAAAAAAATTAAAAACACTTTCAGAAATAATGGATACAGACCTTCCTTTAATAAAACAAAATACATCAGTAATGGAAGCTGTTCTTAAAATGACCGAAAAAAAATATGGTTGTGTTGTAATTATTGACAATCAAAAAAAAATCAAAGGTATCATTACTGATGGTGATTTAAGAAGAGCTATCAAAAAATTAGATATGTCGGATAAAGCGATCAAATATAATGAGCAAAAAACCAATCACAGCTACGAAAGATCTTCTTATTTCTTCAGCGATAGCTTTGATGAATAAAAATTCAATTACTAGTCTTTTGATCACTAAAAAAAATACTCCTATAGGGATAGTTAATTTAAAAACTTGTTTAGAAAATGAGTAAATTTTTAAGAGAAAATGTTTTTAATATCTTAATTTTTCTTTTACTTAGCATTCAAGCCTTTATGTATTACTATGATAACAGACCCTCATCAAAAATTTTTAGTCAAAAAAGTATGTCAGTTGAAAATTTTTCAAGTATTGTACTGGGTAAATCTGGCTTGACAAAAATTGGATCTGAAAAATTAAATAAAATCGATGAAGATAATTTTTTTCTTCAAGGTAAATCTTACTTAGAAAATAATGAATATAAAATATATGGGGAAGATATATCAATTAACTTAAATGAAGATATCTCTCATAGTAAAAAATCAGTTCAAGTGATAAACTCAATGGGTACTCTTGACGCCAAGGGGTTCAGGAATATAGACTCAGAAGGAAAAATTTACTTTGATGGTATTGTTATCTTTAAAAGTCATGATTAAAGTTATCTTTTTTATTTTTAGTTTATTTCTTTATTCTAATGCCTACTCTGAAAGTACTGTCAAAGCAGGTGATAGTTTAATTTGGGACTCAGAAAATCAATCTTATACTGCTACTGGATCAGTAGAATTCAGCAATGATACCTTCATCGCTTTTTCTGAAAAAATGATTGCTAAATATGTAGAGCAAGGGGGTAAAGAATTATTCACAGTTGTTGAACTTTTTAAAAATGTTCGAATTGAATTAAAAGATGAAATTTTTCAGGGTGATTACGCTATCTACACAAGAGATGATAACACCATTAAACTCACTGGTGATGTTTCTATTCAATCTCCCACTAGATTGCTTACAGGCCATGAATTAATTGCAGACATTGATAATAATAAAAGAATTTTAAACTCTGCAAACGATGAATCGCTAGTAGAAGTTCTTTTAGAAAACAATGCAAATAATTAAACTTCAAAGTATTAGTAAAAACTTTAAATCCAAACAAGCTCTTAAAAAAGTCAATTTAGATTTCGATAGTCAAAAAATTAATGGACTATTGGGGCCTAATGGAAGTGGCAAAACAACACTCTTCAATATCATTGCAGGTTTTTTACCTCCTGATGAAGGTCAGATTATTTTAGATGGGGAAGATTTAACTTTTCTTAGTCTAAGCAAAAGATCAAAATTAGGAATTTCTTATTTACCTCAAGAGCCTTCAATATTTAGGGATATGAGTGTCTACGATAATATTTTTGCAATTGCTGAATTATTTCATTCAAAAGCTGAAGCTAAAAAAGTTACTGAAAATCTTATAAATCAATTTTCTCTTCAAGGATTTCAAAAGACTCAGGGTAAATTATTATCTGGAGGTGAGAGAAGAAGAACTGAAATTGCTAGAGCTTTAGCAAGTAATCCTAAATTTCTATTATTAGATGAGCCCTTTGCAGGTATTGATCCTATTGCAATTGAAGAAGTAAAATCCACAGTTGCTCTTCTAAAAAAAATGAATATTGGAATAATAATTACTGATCACAATGTTAAGGAGGCTCTAAGTATTGTTGATTATGGATTTATTATTTATAACGGAGAAATAATAAAATCTGGAACGCCTAAAGAAATAACGAGTGATAAATTTGTAAAAAAAATATATTTAGGAGAAAACTATCAATAAAAGTATGCCTATTAATTCCAAAAAAAAAATACAAGGCATTTACTATCCACCAGGTGATAAATCTATAAGTCACCGGTCTCTAATACTAACTGGTCAAGCTGTAGGTAAATCAGAAATAACTAATTTACTTGAAGGCGAGGATGTTATTAACACACTTTTAGTGATGCGTGAATTAGGTGCGCGAATTACAAAAAAGAATGGAAAATACATAGTATTTGGCATACCTCCTGGAGCTCTGTTTCAACCAAAAAAACAATTAGATTTTGGTAATTCAGGGACAGGTATAAGACTTCTAGCTGGACTGATTTCTTCTAATAACATTAAAGCCACTCTTAAAGGTGATAAGTCTTTAAGTAAAAGGCCTATGAGAAGAGTCACAGATCATCTAAAAAGAATTGGAGCATCAATCGAGCTAAAAAAAAATTCGTTTCCTCCTATTAAGATCAAAGGAGTTGGTGATGCAATTCCACTCAACTATGATATCAAAATTCCATCAGCTCAAATTAAAAGTGCCATTATGCTTTCAGCATTAAATACTAATGGCATAGTAAAAATAAAAGAATTCAAATCTACTAGAGACCATACTGAAAATATGCTCAAAGCTATGGGCTATAATATAAAAGTAAAAGAAAACTCAAAATACCGTTTCATTGAAATGAAAAATGATAAAGATCTAAAGCCAATTAAATTAAATGTACCAGGAGACCCATCCTCTGCGGCTTTTTTTATAACAGCTGCTTGTTTGAAACCTGGATCTAAATTAGTAGTCAAGAATATGTTATTTAATAAAACTAGAATTGGATTTATTAAAACTCTTAAAAAAATGGGTGGAAATATTCAAATCTTAAATAAGAAAAAAGTTAATAACGAAATTTTAGCTGACTTAAAAATTAATCAAAAAACTCATTTGAAATCTACTATACTAAAACCTGAAGATGTTCCTCTTCAAGTAGATGAAATTCCGATACTTTCTATAGCAGCTTCTTATGCTAAAGGAACTTCAGTTTTTAGAGGTTTAAAAGAATTAACTGTCAAAGAAAGTAATCGATTAGAATTAATTCATCAAAATTTAAAAAATATGGGTGTTAAAAGTGAGATTAAAGAATTTGATTTATATATCCATGGAGATACTGATTTAAAAAAAGGTGGTGCTAAAATTATTCATCACCATGATCACCGTATCGTGATGTCTTTTTATATAGCCAATCTAATATGTGAAAAATCTAACAAAATTGATGATAAATCGAGTGTTAAAACCAGCTATCCTAGTTTTTTTAAGCATATCACTCATCACACTCATTAATTTTCTTGAAAAAAAGCTAGAAAACTCTAAAAAAACCTAACTAATTTGAAAGGTAAATAATGACTTATGATATCTAACGACGAGTATAGCAAACTGCTAGACCAACAATTCGAAACTAAGACTAACATCTCTGCAAACAAAATAATTTCTGGAACAATTTTAAAAATAAATGATCAGCACGTAACGGTTGATATTGGTTATAAAAGTGAAGGGCAAATCCCTCGAGAAGAATTTCTAAATACCGGATCCTCAGATGACCTTAAAACTGGTCAAACAATTGAAGTATTTGTTGAAAAATTAGAGGATCGAGAAGGCAACGTAAAAGTATCTCATGAAAAAGCTATTAAAATGAAATCATGGGAAAAACTTCAAAAACTTTATGACAACAAAGAAAGAGTAAAAGGATTTATAGTTGGTAAAGCCAAGGCAGGTCTTTATGTAAAAATCATGGGCACCAATGCTTTTTTACCTTTAAGTCAAATTGATGTGCGTCCTGTTAGAGATGTCAGTCATCTGATTAAAACTGAGGAAACATTTGAAATCTTAAAAATGGATTACTCAAAGGGAAATATTGTAGTTTCTCGTAAAGCTATCCTCGAAGAAAAACAAAAAGAAATTAAAAATGAAATTTTAGATAAATCAAAATCTAACTCTGTTGTTAATGGTCGAGTTAAGACCTTTACTGACTATGGTGCATTTGTTGATTTAGGTGGTATTGATGGCCTAGTTCATCTGAGTGATATCTCTTGGAGTAGAATCAGTCACCCTTCCGATGTTTTAGAAGTTGGAAAAAAATATGATTTTAAAATTTTAAAAGTCTCAGATGAGTCAGATAAAATTAGTTTGGGATACAAGCAATTAAAAGATGACCCATGGGAAAAAATTGAAGATAAAATTACTTTAAATGAAATTTATGATGGTAAAATTACTCATATTACTGACTATGGTGCTTTTGTTCAGCTAACTGATAAAGATCTAGAGGGTCTTGTTCACTCTAATGATATCAGTTGGACTAAGAAAAACATCCATCCTAATAAAATATTAGAGGTTGGATTTAATATTCGAGTAAAAGTTTTAGAAATTGATAAAGAGAAAAAACGTATCAGCTTGGGAATTAAACAAACTGAGCCCAACCCTTGGGAAAATATTCTTAATGAGTACAAAAAAGACCAAGTTATTGATACAGAAATCAAAAATATTACTGAATTTGGTATTTTTGCTAAATTAAATGAAAATATTGATGGATTAATTCATAAAAACGATCTTTCTTGGACTGACTCTAATGGAGATCGAACACTGAAAAAATACCAAAAAGGTCAAAATATTCAGGTAAAAATTTTAGAAATAGATCCTGAAAAAGAAAAGATTAGTTTTGGTATTAAACAACTAACTCCTGACCCATTCCATGAATTCTTTAAGGACAAGAACAAAGGAGATATCGTTTCAGCTACTATTACAAAAATTAGTAATAATGGTATTGATGTTGAAGTAGCGAACTTTATTGAAACTACAATCCGTAGAAAAGAGTTATCAAAAAATAAAGAGGAACAAAATATTTCTCGTTATAATGAAGGTCAAAAAATTGATGCAAAGATTAGCTCCATTGATTTGACTAATAGAAAATTTGCTCTTTCCATCAGACAGCTTGAAATTGATGAAGAGCAAAGCTTATTAGAAAAATATGGTTCAAAATCATCTGGATCAGTTTTAGGAGATATCTTGGGTAAGGCTTTGGATGAAGACAAGGACACCAAAGCAGAATAAATCTGATCTTCTCAAATCCTTTTTGCAATCAGAAACTGATTTAACTCCACAGATCAATGAAGCTATTTTTAATAGGTTTTTTGATCTGCTGGAGGAACATTTAAAAAAACACCTAACAATTGAATTACGAAACTTTGGAGTCTTTAAATCCAAACTAATGCCTTCTCGATATGGCTCAGATCCAAGAAATAAAGCTAAAATTTATATTCCATCAAAATGGAAAGTAGCATTTAAAGCTAGTGAAAGTATAAATAAAAGACTAAATGAAAAAATTTAAAGCTTTCATAGCCCTAGATGCTACAACAATAAAAGAATATCGAAGTTGTTAAAAAGCTTTATAAATTAGTTTATGGATTTAAAGTAGGTATAGATCTTTTTATAACAAAGATGCGGATAAGCTAATTGCTGAAATTAAAAGAAAAAAATCAAAATTATTTCTTGATCTTAAATTACATGATATTCCAAATACTGTTAGCAGCGCAATAGAATCATTAAAAAATATAAATCCTGACTTTCTAACTCTTCATATTTCTGGGGGGGAAGAAATGCTGAAAAGTGCGTTAAAAAATATCAAAAAATTTAATTTGAAAACTAAAGTTTTGGGAGTGACCTTACTTACAAGCCTAGACGGTAAAGACAGTAAAAAAATTTATGGGGAAAAAGATACTAATAAATTAATTAAAAAATTAGCTTTAATTGCAAGTAATGCCAAAATTGCAGGTTTAATTTGCTCAGGTCAAGATTTAAAATCTCTAAAGAGTTTTAAAAAACTTCTCAAAGTAACTCCAGGAGTTAAACTATTAGATAGAAAAGATGATCAGAAGAGAGTTTCATTCGTTCATGATGCTCTTAATAATGGAGCTAATTTTGTTGTCATTGGAAGAGAGTTAATTAATGCGAAAGATCCGATGAAGTTAATTAATGAGTATAATAAAAAATATGAAAATAAAAATTTGTGGACAAAATAATCCAAGAGTTATTGAACACTGCTTAAATCTTCCTATTGAATACCAAGGCTTAATTTTTTATGAAAAAAGTCCACGAAATGTCAATATCGATACTCTTAAATTAATTCAACAATATTATAGTCAGTATAGTAGTAAGTTTGTTGGGGTATTTGTAAATCCAACACTTCAAGAAATCGAAGAAAAATTAAATTTGTTTGATTTTCATACTATTCAACTTCATGGCAGCGAAAATCAAAAATTTATAAATGATGTAAAATCAACTTTCCAAAAAAAAATTTTCAAATCCCTATCCCCTGAGGAATTAATTGAAAATGATTTTTCTAATGTTGATTATTTCTTAATTGAGGGGAAGCCTGAGAAAAATGATCAACCTGGAGGTAATAATAAAACTTGGAATTGGTCAAAATTTTCTAACCCCAAAAAATTACCTTTTATCCTGTCGGGAGGGTTGAATGAGTCAAATGTCTCAGAAGCAATTGACTTAACAGGTGCTAATTTTGTTGATATAAATTCTGGCGTAGAGGAAAAAAAAGGTGAAAAGAACCTTTCATTAATTGATCGTCTCGTTTCATCTCTCAAATAATATGAAAAACTATAATCAACCTAATACTCTTGGTCGTTTTGGCGATTATGGAGGAATGTATGTTTCTGAAACTTTAATGCCTCTTTTGATTGACTTAGATCAATCTTATCAAAAAATTCAAAAAGATAAAAAATTTCAAAAAGAACTCAAAGATTTATTTAAGAATTATGTTGGAAGACCGTCTGCACTACATCATGCTAAAAATTTATCTGCTTACTTAAATGGTCCAAAAGTTTACTTCAAAAGAGATGAACTTAATCACACAGGTGCCCACAAAATTAATAATTGCTTAGGTCAAATTTTATTAGCAAAAAAAATGGGCAAAACCAGAATTATAGCTGAGACTGGAGCCGGCCAGCATGGAGTTGCTACAGCAACAGTTTGCGCATTATTTGGTTTGCCTTGTCATATTTATATGGGATCAAAAGATATTGAGCGACAAAAACCTAATGTTTTTAGAATGAAACTTCTTGGAGCCAATATCATACCAGTAGAGTCTGGAAGTAAGTCTTTAAAAGATGCAATGAATGAAGCTTTGAGAGACTGGATTAAAAACGTTCGAGATACTTTTTATATAATTGGTTCTACTGCAGGTCCTCACCCTTATCCAAAGATGGTTAGGGACTTTCAATCTGTTATTGGCAAAGAAGCAAGAGAACAAATTTTAAAAATTGAAAAAAAACTACCAGATTATCTTATAGCATGTGTCGGTGGTGGCTCTAATGCTATGGGTTTATTTTATCCCTTTTTAAATGAGAAGAAGGTTCAAATTATTGGTGTTGAAGCAGCAGGTAAAGGGCCTAAAACCAACCAGACAGCAGCAACCATGACCTCTGGAACACCAGGGATCTTACATGGAAGTTACAGTTACGTTCTTCAAGACAATGATGGTCAGATTAAAGAAGCACATTCTATATCAGCTGGTCTTGATTACCCAGGTGTTGGACCAGAACATTCATATTTGAAAGATATAAAAAGAGCAAAATACTATGGTGTTACGGATAAAGAAGCACTCAATGCATTTCAATTATGTTCTAAATTAGAAGGGATTATTCCTGCTCTAGAGCCTTCACATGCTCTTGCTTATTTAATTAAAGCCTTCAAAAATAAAGCAAAAGGAAAAACAATTATTTTAAATTTATGTGGACGCGGTGATAAAGACTTGTTCACAGCTGCTAAAGCTATTGGATTTGATGCTGATGAATAAACTCGATCAACTTCCTTCTAAAAAAATTTTATCACTGTTTATGACTTGTGGTTTCCCTACTCTTTCACAAAGTAAAAAAGTTTTTGATGAAATTCTCTCTCATCAACCTGATATCATTGAATTTGGGTTACCTTTTTCAGACCCTATGGCTGATGGGCCAATCATTCAAGAGTCTAGCAAAATTGCTTTAAAATCAAAAATCACAACAAAACAATCTTTAAATCTTATCGCTCAACTTAAAAAGAATAGTCAAAAAACTGCTTTTGTTATTATGTGTTATCTGAACACTGTTCAGAAATTTGGTGTTCAAAATTTTATTAAGGAAATCAAAAATGTTGTTGATGGAATTATTTTAGTTGATCTTCCATTTGAAGAGGAAAAATCAATTAAAAATCTTCTAGATAAAAATAATATTCACTTAATTAAGCTTATCTCTCCAATGACCGATCAAAAGAGATCCAAGAGATTACTTAAAGAAGCAAAAGGTTTTGTTTATTATATTTCTGCTACTGGTATCACTGGATCAAACAAACTTGATTACAAAGAAATCAATAAAAACGTTTTGGCATTAAAAAAACAAACCAAAATACCCGTTTTAGTGGGATTTGGTATTAAATCAAAAAAAGATGTAATGGCTATTTCTAAAAATACAAAGGCTGATGGAGTGATTATTGGCTCTGCACTAATTCAAAAGTATTTTGATCTTAAAATGAATTTTACAAAATATATAATTTCTCTTCGTAAGTTTATAAAAGAGGTTAAAATTTAGTCATGAACTGGCTTACTGATTTCGTTAAACCAAAATTAAATTCTTTAGTTAATCGAAAAGACCCTCCTTCAGACCTTTGGACAAAGTGTGGTTGTGGAGAAAGGATGTTGTATGTCAGTGATCTTAAAGAAAATTTACATGTTTGCTCCTATTGCGATCAACATATGTATATTGATTTTGAAAGTCGTTTTAAGCAGCTCTTTGATGATGAAAAATTTGAGTTAATTGAAATACCTATTGAAAATAATGACCCCTTAAAATTCAAGGATTTAAAAAAATATACTGATCGACTAAAAGACGCTCAACAAAAAACTAAACAAAAAGATGCTGCTCATGTTGCGACAGGACAAATAGGTGGAACGACTATTTGTATATTCTTATTAGATTTTAAGTTTATGGGTGGAAGTATGGGCCAATATGTCGGTGAAGCTTTTAAAATTGGATGCCAAAAAGCAGTTGAATTAAATTGTCCTTTTATCTCTATTGCCTCCTCGGGAGGAGCAAGAATGCAAGAAGGCTTAGTAAGCTTAATGCAGCTTCCAAAAACAGTAGCCGCTTGTAATCTCTTAGATCAAAATAAAATTCCTTTCATTAGTATCCTAACTCATCCCACAACTGGTGGTGTCAGTGCTTCATTTGCTATGTTAGGTGATATTATAATTGCTGAAAAAGGAAGTATGATTGGTTTTGCTGGTAAAAGAGTAATTGAAAAAACAATTAACGAACAATTACCTGAAGACTTTCAAACAGCAGAATACCTTCTTGAGCACGGTATGATCGATATCGTTGTTCATCGAAAAGAGTTAAGAGAGACTCTTTCCAAAGTTTTATCTTTTCTTAAAAAGTAATATCATTGAAAGATCCTATTTTTCAAAGGCTCTTACAGCTCCATCCTAAATTTTCAGACTTATCTCTTGGTCGAATTAATCAATTATTAAAAAAAATTCGCTTTAATGAGAAAAAATTACCAAAAGTTATTCACATAGCCGGAACAAATGGCAAAGGATCCACTGCTTCAATATTAAAATCAATTATAAACCAACATGGTTACTCCACTCATTTGTATACAACCCCTCACCTTGTTGATTTTAATGAGCGCATTCAATTAAATTCTAAAAACATTTCTAATAAAAAATTGTTGGAGTATCTTCGATACTGTGAGAAAAAAAATAATAGAAATCTAATTACTTTTTTCGAAATTACTACAGCAGCAGCATTTAAAGCCTTCCAAGATCACGAGGCTGATTTTTTAATTTTAGAAGTTGGCTTAGGGGGTAGATTTGATGCTACTAATATCTTAAAACTTCCGAAATTAGCAGCTATTACCCCCATCTCATTAGATCACCAAGATTTTTTAGGAAACTCACTTAACAAAATTGCGTTTGAAAAATTAGGAATACTTAATAAGAGAAGTGTAAATTTTATTAATAGACAAAAGCCAAGTGTAATGAAGTTTATTCATTCAGAATTAAATAGAAGAAAATTAAAAGCTGAATTCTTTGGAGATGATTGGAGTATTAGATCAAATAACTATCAATCTAATAGTATCAAAATAGATTTATCTCAATTAAGCCTGCAAGGAAAACATCAAAAAATTAACGCTGGTCTTGCAATACATTTAGCTAAAAATATTTTAAAAAACAAATTTAATGTTAATAAAACTCAAAAAGCTCTAACTCTTTGCCAATGGCCAGGTAGAATGCAGCCAATAATAAGTGGATTATTTTTTCAAAAGTTAAAAAGTTTTAAAGATATTACTTTAGATGGTTTTCATAATATTGATGGTATGAATACCTTGATAAAAAACCTTCCCCTAAACAGAAAAATTTTAATTTGTTCTTTTCTTAATAATAAAAAATATTCTCAAATGTTAGCTAAACTCTCTCAACATTTTCAAAAAATAATTGTGGTTCAAATGAATGAGGAAAATTCAATTACTAAAGAAGATCTCCCAATTAATCTTAAATTGATTTTCTGTCCATCTTTAGAAAGTTCTTTAAAAAAAATTAATCAATATTCTAATATTAAAACATCTATCTTTTTTGGTGGTTCTTTATATTTTATTGGAGAGTTTTTAAAACTTAATCAGTCCAAGTGAAATTTAATCACCTTCTTATTACGCTTTTTGTGATGTTTTTATTTGGGAGCTCCTATCCCGTTGGAAAAATAGGACTTAACCAAGAGCTCTCCCCTTTAATTTTCTCTCTTATTCGAATTTTGATGATGGCAATATTTCTTTTTCCTTTTTTAAGACTCAGCAGTATGAAAAATGATAACTTTAAATTTATTATCATTTACGGCTTTTTGATGGGTCTTGGTCTATATCCCTTTATGTATCTCTCTTTAGCGCAAACTACCTCAACTTCTTCGATGATTTTAGTGATGCAATTTTCAATTCCGTTTGGTGTCATTGCAGGCTCAATTTATTTAGGAGAAATCGTATCTTTAAAAAGATGGCTTTTAATTGGTCTCGTTTTATTTGGTCTATCTATTATATGTTTTGATCCTATTGTTTTTCAATCACCCAACAGTTTGATGTTAGGTTGCTTGGCTGCAATTTCTTATGGGCTTGCCTCTATGATGTCCAGAAAACTATTGGATTTTAATGCATTAGAGGTTAACGGATGGATGGCCATCACCACATTACCAATCATGACCTTACTAGCTTTCATTTTTGAAAATCAAGAATTCAAGTTTATTTTACAACATTCATGGTTAGATTACTTACCAGCAGTATATACTGGTGTGGTTGTGTCTTGCGGAGCACAAGTTCTAATGTTTTGGCTATATAAACATTATAGTGTGCAAACGGTACTACCTTTTTATAGTTTATTTCCTATCTTTGGGGTAGGTCTTACAATAATTTTGATTAAAGAACCTATTTCTCTTTATATTATCCTTGGGAGTATTATTGTCATTACTGGAAATTATTTACTACAAAAAGTAAAATAATTAATTAAATACTTTAATCGTTAAGGTATCCTGAAAAACTAATTGTTTGGGATAATTCTTCTTGATGAAATCAATTCCTCCTTCTATTTCTTTTTTACTTAAATCTAAAAGAACAGTCATATATCTATTACTTATCATTTCTAAATATTCTTCTAATGAGATTTTTACATGATAATTAAAATTGAACATCTTCAGTAAATTAAATTTTTGAGTTAATTCTTCTAAGAGAAGTTTATGACTTTTTAATGATTGTTGAAGTTTATTTTCCATTAAAGGAAATAATGGGATTTCTGTTTGGTCATTCATATGAATAAATACTATATTGGCATCTTCATTGATGTGATTTTTAATATCATGATAAAACTTTTTTCTTTCATCTAAAGTCAGTAAGTGGAGTACTTGTTTTAAAATTACCAAATCAAATTGAAAATTATTTTCATTCAGAAATGAATTAATGGAAGAATGAAATATTTTTATATTTTGAGGGACAAAATCATCATGCTTTACGGGCTCAACACCAACTGGTTGATTAATCAAGTTCGCTTTGAGGGAAAGAGTTTCAAGTAGGTGCCCCCTACCACAACCGACATCAAGAATTTTTTTTTCTTCCGTGATATCTAAAAACTCAATTAATTGACTCGACAGTTTTTCGAAGTATTCTTTTGAAGAGAGCCAAGAAGACCGGTCCCAGTTATAACAAGGGCTATTCATAAAATGAGCAAAATAAAGTAATTAACAGAAAAAATATTCACATTTTTTTTAAAACCTTTGTTTTTCAATACTTTTTTGAACACTATTTTTTTAATCCAATGTGAAATTAGGGGGGTAAAAATAGAGGATTAACCTTAATCCTCCAAAAACCATTCTTGTGGTTTTACTGCAAGAATGGTTCTCCAAATCAAACCTTCGACTTATTCTTCCAATACAACAAAATCGCAACTAATTCATATATTAGAAACCAAACCTGTCTAATTAAAGGCAAGCTTAAAATCCTAGATAAAAGTCTCCATTTTTTCATTTGAGACCACATAATTAAAAAAGACTCAGATCCCGAATAAAGAGTTCCTTGATGATATACATGCATTCTTCTAAAAAGTTTATCTTTGGATAAATTTGCTACGTGTTCATCTTTTATTTGTGAAATATCTACATATGAAATTTCGCTTTTTGTTTTTTTATAATGATTAATTTCTGCATTACAGATATTACAAGAGCCATTGTAGTAAACCTTCATGATCTTATGGGTGGAATTTTATTTCCTTTTTGAAATAAATCATAACCTTTTACTACAGCTGGACGCTGTGAGATTAATTCATACCATGTGCATAAATGAGGATAATGATGAAGTCCTATATCATGAATGTTATGACGAGCAATCCAAGGGAAGGTTGCTATGTCTGCAATAGAGTAATCTCCAGCAAGATAATCATGATTTGATAAATGATCATTTAAATTTTCATAAATAGTTTTTGTTATTTTAAAATAACGGTCCTCGCCAAATTTGCTTTTTCCTGGATGATAATGATGAAATTGATGATGTTGTCCTATCATTGGACCAATGTATCCCATTTGTGCCATTAGCCACTGATTAGTTAAATCCTTATCCTTCCATAAATTGATTAAAATAATTTGCTAAATAAATTAAAATTGCTCCAGACTCAAAATAACTTTGTCCAGTTTGTGAATTTCTTAAAACTGGTATTTTATTAAAGGGTGAAATTTTTTTGAATTCATCTTTAAATTGATCTCCTTTTCCAATATCAATCAATGTAACTTTGTAATCAGCTTTAATTTCCTCAAGCATAATAGAAATTTTACGTGCGTTTGGAGTATCGTCAGCAAATAATTCAAACATCTAGATAATGCTTGTCAGGTATTTATGAACAAAATAACCAATAATTAAAAGAATAATACCTGATCCGTAAATTATCCAAAAATTCATACTTAAGTTTTTGGCAAAAAAGAAAGGTACGAAAAACAAATAAGATACCGGAACTCCTATCAATATACTTTTTGCGAAGATGACGGTATTTTCTGTATTTTTATGTTCTAAATATGAAAATGCAATTGCGATAATACTCGCAATAGGTAAGGCAATAATAAAACCTGAGAGTTCAGGTTTTTTTCCAGATAACCAACTAGCAAAAGCAATCACTAATGCAGCCAGTAATACTTTTGCTATAAAAACCATTATTTTATTTTAAACTTAACCCTCTTAAATTAAAGGGTTCTTTCTGGAACAAGAAAGGTTGTAGAGGCCCAAATACTATGCCAAATAGGTTCTTTTTTTTCAGGGTCACCTTTTTTTGCATAGATAATCACTGAGTCCAATAAATACTCTCTTCCTTCCTCTACAATAAATTCTACATATCCTTTTTTATCAGTCTCAAAATGTTCTATCTTTAAATCTCCTCTGTTCTTTCGAGAAAAGATTGTCACTAATTGATCAGCAATCGGTCGTTTTTTATAAAACAAATTTGCACTTATAAAATTTGACTCAAGATCATAGGGGTTTTCATTTAAAACAAATTCAAATAATAAACCTGTTTTTTTGTCTTTTCCTTTAACACCATCTATGGCTATTAAAGATTTGGCATAGCGCCGGTAACTTTCAATAAAATACTCTTCAGGATGGCCTGCTTGAATATGCTCATCAATTAGTTGAGGATATCCCTTCTCATTTACAAAATCTTTAAACTTTTGAAATTTTTTATAATCCACAAATTTATCTTTCGTCTCGTGGTACACGATAATAAGATCAGAAAATTTGGATTGCACATCTAAAGCTGGAACATCACCAATAATTCCGCTTACATCGAACTTTTTATTTTTAGTTCCTGAAAGGATTTTGAAAGTCTCAAAGTCATTCTCATTATACATCAAAGCCATACCATCAAAATTCTGACCCACTCGAAGATGACCCTCTAATTGATTATCACTTGGGGTGTATTGTGTTGGCTCTATCCAAAATTCATGAGCTTTTAAATGACCTAAAGCAAAGATAGATAAAAAAAGACAAAGAAAATAGCCATAAAATTTGATAAAAATAGTACCTATGCGGGGATGGTGGTTTGCAATACTTTTCTTTTTCTCATCAACAATCAACTCCCATGAAATCAAACCAGCCATAATTGATCTTATCATTGCTGATGGTCAGGCATCAATTGATTTTAAGATTAATGCCGAACAAGTCTTGGCAGGTGTAGATGCCTCCAAATATCAAGATACCAATGACTCCCCTCAGGCAGAACTTTATGATCAGTATCGAGAAAAGAACGAAGAGGAATTAAAGCAAGACATTCAACAAAATTGGAATTTATTTCAAGATCAAATAATTATTAACGGATTTTCAGGATCTTCGTCTTTAAACTTAGTTGGTCTAATGATCGATCAAGATGTCAATCCTGAATACCCTCGAGATACCAACCTCAAAACCGTAGTTCCACTTAATCAAAACGAATTTACTATTCAATTTGTTACTGAGCTTGGTCCTGTTGTTATTCGGCAATTTGAAGATATCAAAAAGGAAAATATGATTTTTTCAACTTACCTTCAGCCAGGTGAAATATCAGCTGAACTTTCATCCCAAAGCAATGCGACTGTGTCACAAACAATAGTGGAATATATTATCTTAGGAATTGAACACATCGTGCCCAAAGGACTTGACCATATTCTCTTTATATTTGGGGTATTCTTTTTCGCTGTCAAATTAAAACCCCTTTTATGGCAAGTGACAATGTTTACCCTAGCTCATTCTCTAACTCTTATTTTGGCGAGCTTAAAGCTGGTCTTTATCCCAGCCTCTATTATTGAGCCTTTAATTGCTTTATCCATTGGCTATGTCGCTTTTGAAAATATTTTCCAACGACAGGACAAGTTCAGATCTAATTCAAATATCATTCGATATGCTGTTATTTTCTTTTTTGGATTAATTCATGGTTTAGGGTTTGCTTTTGTCTTGGAAGATATAGGTCTTCCGACCGGACAATTAATCTTAAGTCTACTCTCCTTTAATATTGGTGTAGAAATTGCTCAGATTGGATTAGTAGTTTTGGCCTATCTCTTGATGTTTTATCCCTCAAAACAACTATGGTATCGAAAAGCAATTCAAATCCCTTTTTCCTTAGTCATTGGATTAATTGGAATTTACTGGTTTTTTGAGCGAGTCTTTTTCTAGTACTTAGTTTTAATACTATCCAATACCTCTAAGCTTTTATCCGTAATGACTAATTCACCAGAGCTTGGATAATATCCGAGAGCGCCCCCAACAATCACGTAATGGGTTACCAGTATTAAATTGCCATCAGTATCATCCCATCGAGCAATCAATTCTTTGAGTTCTTTTATTTGGCGTTGATGGTTTTGGCGATACTCCCCTTCAAATGTTGAATTAAGCGAACTGAGTTCTTGGTAATCGCCAAAGGCATAGGAAGCAGTGTCTTTACACCGACACCACTGAGAGGAGTATACTTGTTGAATAGGTATATCCCTTTTTGAAAATTCTTGACCCATGGAAATCGACTGATCAATTCCTTGTTGATTTAAATTTCGTTGTGTAGAGCAATCTTCGATAACAAAATTATCAGGATCACCACCACCAGGCGCATAGGCATGGCGGATAAAGATGATCTTCCCACCCTCTTCTAATAAACTCCAAGCAGACTCACTTGCATACGCTGAAGAAAAAATTAAAGAAAAAATAAAAATTAATATTGAAAGAAAATATCTCATCCCTCAGATTGATATTTTTTTAATGCTGCTTGTTTAACGTCATTCCAGTAACGATCGGCCTCTTCCGCCGAGTACTTATCATAGAGTTCCATCCAAAGCTCAGCTGTAACTACAGAGAGACGTTCATCTTTTTGCTGCCACTCATCAAACGACCAAGGATCATCTGAAGGTCTTACACCTTGCTGGGAGAAATAGCTTGCCTGCTCTATTTCACCATTTATTTCTAGATCGAGTTGTTGGGGGGTAAATTCCACATCTTCAAAAAACAAAATACGATTAATATCCTCACCATTTAAACCCTTCACGAGTGTTCCGTGGACGCCAACATAACTATCATTAAAGACGATGACGGGGAAAGTTTCGTTAATAACAAGACGAAGCTCACTACGAGGCGCAAATGCCGGGATGAACTCTAAATAGTCTGATTTATGGCCAATTACAGCCTCTAAAATAGGAATAGATCGAAGAGTGCCGTAGAAAAAAAACTTGTTCATATTGACTAAAATAATTCAGGTAGTGTTTGTTGTTGTACTCCCATGGAACGGAGGAGTATGCAAATTTGATTGGAAATTTCAACACTATTTGGGGTGTCGCTATGAAGACAAATAGAATTAAAAGTAGTAGGAAGCTTTTTTCCTGATCGACTGATGATCGCTTTTTCCTCGATCATATTTTTGACATGATTGCTAACCTGTAATGGATCAGTGATTAAAGAGCCCTCAATAGATCTCGGAGTTAAAGTTCCATCATCCTCATAAGTTCGATCAGCAAATACCTCTAGGGCCGTAACAAGTCCCGCAGTCTGACTTGCCTTGGCTAGTTCACTGAGGACTGGGGCTAACATTATGAGTTCTGGATAGTGTTGTTTTACATAGGAAACAATGACTTGAGCTAACTCGGGATCTTTGCAAGCCATATTATTTAACGCACCATGAGGCTTAAGGTGAGTAATAGAAATTTGAGGGTCTTTTAAATTTGATAAAATAGAAAATTGTTCATTGATGAGACTATGAATGAGCTCTTCATTCCAATCCATCGGAGTTCTTCCAAAATTATCTTTGTCTAAAAAAGAAATATGAGCACCAATGGAGACACCTTGGTGATAACATTCTTGAGTAGCTTTTTGAACGACCTCTTCTACTCCACCATGATAAAGACATCCAATATTAGCGGAGTTGATTTGAGTGATTAAAGGTAAATCCACTGACTGATAAAAAGAAAAGTCTCGCTCTGCTAAATCAGAGTTGAAATTTATTTTATTCACAGACATCAATATTACATTAAGATAAATATGTGTTTTTCAAAGGAATAAATCATTACGGTGATCTGGGATTAATTCTTGATTTTGGCTCGGACAGCTCCCAGCAAATCTCCCAAGAGGTCAATGCTGTCTACGCCCTTATCCAAGATCTTGATATGCCTCAACTAAATATCATCCCCTCCTTTAATAAAATTGTGCTAGCCTTCCAAAACAGCAAAGATCGCAATCAAGCTCAAGATGCTATTGAGCATAATCTGACCAAAGCAAATCTGACAAACTCTCAAAAAGACCGAAAATTATGGAATATTCCTGCATGCTATGAGGATAGCTATGCTCTGGATCGCGAGCTTATTCAAGCAACCCATGGACTGAGCAAAGAAGAGGTTATATCCAAACACACGTGTACTTCTTACTACGCCTACTACATTGGCTTCATGCCAGGCTTTCCCTATTTAGGAGATATTGACCCCTCGCTGATTACTCCTCGATTAGCCACACCTCGAATTCAAATTCCTGCTCGATCCATAGGCATCGCTAAAGAGCATACATGCGTCTACCCCAAAGTCTCCCCGGGGGGTTGGAATATTATAGGCCAGGTCCCCTTTGATATTTTCAGCTTGGAGCACTCCAGAACCTCTTTATTTCTTCCTGGAGACACAGTCCAATTTCAGTCCATCTCTGAAAAAGAATTTTTACAAATCCAATCCAAACATCTCGCATTTGATGAAATCATCAAGGAGTTTTCAAAGTGAATAGATTTCAGATCACTCGAACGGGAACGTATCTCACCGTCCAAGACTGGGGTCGATTTCATTATCAACATCTTGGGGTATCGCCTAGTGGAATAATGGATCAACGTATTCCGGAAGCCTTAGCCAAGGTCATTCCCCATCATCAAAATCAATTTTTAGAATTTGCCTATGTGGGTCCCTCGTTGAAAGTAGAACAGGGGGCGATTAAAGTCAGTGTGGGTGGTCAGTGTAATATCTTTGTCCAAAAAAATAATAATACTCAAATTGAACATGCGCCTTATACCAGTATTAATTTGTTTGAGGGAGATGAACTGACAATTCATAACACCATCGACTCCGTATACGGTTACATTGCCTTTGAAAATGGTTTGGGATTAGAGCCCTGCCTTCAAAGTTTTGCTACCGACACCAAGGCACAAATTGGTAGCATCAATCGACCCCTTCAAATTGGGGATCAGTTTGAAGTATCCAAAGATGTTAGCTCTTGGGACCTTCAATCCAATGAAGAGGTGAATATTTCCAAACAAACAAATTTCAAAGTCTACCCCGGACCTCAGATGAACTACTTCTCAGATGAAGTTCTTCAGACATTTGTCTCCAGTCCTTTTACTATTACAACCCAAAGCGATCGCATGGGTCTGCGCCTAGAGGGAGAGCCCCTAAAAAGCCATATTTCTCATGATATTTTATCTGAAGGGATCCTTCCTGGTTGCATTCAGGTTCCAAGCAATGGTCAACCCATTATCTTGATGCGTGATATTCCCTGTACGGGCGGCTATCCTAAAATTGCCATTATGGCCAGTGAGGATATCTCCAAAATCGCTCAACTTCCCCCAGGGACGAAAATCACCTTCGATCTGTAGCGCTGGTCTAGTTATCTTTCCTTAAAGTATAAAGGAAAATGAAAATAGAGAGCCAGCAAGATTTATTTCCTCAATCTTCATCCCAGCCCACTTGGCCCTCTCGCGAGGATGCACTTCAAAAATTTCAAAATTTCAATCCTAGTCGATACGCGAAAACTCGCAACTTCCTCAATGGGCACATTTCCCAAATGTCTCCTCACATTAAACACGGGGTTATTCAAAACAGAGAATTACTGAATATCATTCAAGATAAATTTAATTTTCAAGAAAGTGAAAAATTTATTCAAGAACTAGCCTGGAGAGATTTTTGGCGAAGCTATGCTTATCATCACCCCGATCAATTGTGGACAGATGTAGAAGAATACAAAACAGGTTTTAAGTCTAGTGACTATTTAGATGATCTCCCAGAAGATATTGAAAAAGGAGAGACACCCACACAGGTGATCAACTCTTTTATTCAAGAGTTAAAGCAAACAGGCTATCTTCACAATCACGCCCGGATGTATGTAGCCTCTTATGTGGTTCACTTCCGCCGAGTTAAGTGGCAGGCGGGTGCTAAATTTTTTATGACTCATTTACTCGATGGTGATCTTGCTAGTAATAATTTTTCTTGGCAGTGGATTGCCAGTACCTTTGCCGGTAAGCCCTATATTTTCAATTTGGAAAACGTCCACAAATACTGCCACCAAACCCTTTCTATTGACCCTAAACAAAACCAAGAGATTGATGGGAGCTACGAAGAAATCAGCGCGAGGTTATTTCCCAATCTATGAACCTGATCTATCTCTACGATGAATTTATGCGCGTCCCCGACCATCTGGAGGGACAGGCGGTCTATATCATTGACCCAGAAATTCAGGAGGGATATGAAATCAGTGATAAGGTTCTGATGTATCGATATCAACTAGCCGAACAAGCGGGAGCCGAGATCTATCAGGGCAAAACCCTTGATATTATTGCAGAAATTCATCTCCAAAACCCTATCTCCTCCATTATCACCAAGTCGACATTTCGCCCAATGTATCAAGAACTTTTTCAAAAAATGAAGCAAAATCATAGCTTAGAACTTCTACCCGACTACTTTTTATCAACAGATAATTACCTTCAGCCCGCTAAACGCTTCTTTCAATATTGGAACAAGGTTAAGAAAAACTTAAGATATTAATTAATGGCTGAGTCCTGCAAATACTGCGAGAGTGAGCTCTCACCGATGGACGGTGTATATATACAATCCGAACTGCACATGTCTCCTCAAAAAGTTCAAAACCTCATTGAGCATAACCAAAATATGGTTTGCTATAATTGCTTTAAAAGACTGAAGTCCATGAGGATCATCGATCAGGAAAAAGATCTTAAAAATTTAAATAAATCTAAAGACGCTTAACGGCTTCGCGAAGTTCGAACTTTTGAATTTTACCCGTTGAAGTTTTGGGCAGTGTTTGGAAGACAAAAGTCTTAGGCATTTTAAATCCAGCTAAGTGCTCTCGGCAAAACTTTTTCAATTCCTCCTCTTCGACTTGCTGTCCTTCCACTAACTCAATAAAAGCGCAAGGCGTCTCCCCCCACTTTTCATCAGGTCGGGCAACAACCGCTGCTAAGGAAACAGCAGGATGTTTCGTGACGATATTTTCTATTTCCACTGAAGAGATGTTCTCTCCTCCACTAATGATTATATCCTTGGAGCGGTCTTTAACTTGGATGTATCCATTGGGATGGATAACTGCAAGATCTCCTGAGTGAAACCAGCCATCCTTCATTACATCCTTAGTGGCATCCTCATTTTTATAATAGCCCTTCATCACGGTATTTCCTCGGATCATAATCTCGCCCATAGTGGAGCCATCGGCTGGGACGGGTTGAAGTGTAGCTGGATCTAGAACGGCGACGACTTCGGTATGAGGATATCGAACGCCCTGATAGGATTTTCTCTCTGAGCGTTGCTCTTCAGGCAAATCATTCCAGTCCTCATTCCATGCACAGTGAACCACATGGCCGTAGGTCTCGGTTAAACCATAGACGTGCATCACCTCAAATCCCAAGGACTCCATCTTTAAAAGAATACTACTAGGCGGTGGCGCTCCTGCCGTCATCACATAAACTTTATTTTTCAATGCTTTTTGATCTTCTGTTGGGGCATTGGCGATCATATTTAAAACAATTGGCGCTCCGCCAAAGTGAGTAACTTGATACTGATCGATTAAGTCAAAAATTTCTTTGACGATAATATTGCGAATAAATACAACGCGAGCGTGAAGCATCGCGAGAGTCCAAGGATAGCCCCATCCATTACAGTGAAACATGGGAACGGTATAGAGATAAGTTAGTCGGTTCGGCATATTCCAAGCGCTCACACTTCCCATGGACATCAAATACGATCCTCGGTGATGGTACACCACGCCCTTAGGATTACCTGTGGTACCAGAAGTATAATTTAAGGAAATGGCTTGCCACTCATCTTTGGGTCGAACCCATTCAAATCCCACATCACCTGTCTTTAAAAAACTTTCATACTCGAGCTCGCCGATGGCTGGGACATCTCCTAGGCCAGCCTGCTGATCATCAATATCAATAACAACTACATCTCGCTCCACTTGAAGAAGAGCCTCGGCAGCAACAGGTTGAAACTGACGATCCACAATAAAAACTTTACAATCACTATGATTGAGAATGTAGGCAACGGTTCGAACATCTAATCGGGTATTAATGGTGTTGACAACACCTCCCGTCATTGGAACAGAATAATGGACTTCAAAAAGCTCAGGGGTATTGGCCGCCATAACGGAGACGACATCACCCTCGCCCACGCCTATTTTCGTTAGGGCACTAGCAAACTGCGTGCAGCGCTCATAGACTTGTTTCCAAGTATATTTGCGAGAGCCGTAAATCAGGGCTTCATAATTGGGATAGACGTCTTTGATACGGTCGAGAAAACTAAGGGGGGTTAAAGGAACAAAGTTTGCATCATTTTTATGCATCCCCTGTTCAAAATGGTTCATTAGTTCTTCAGTCTCCTCCCCGACAGCAACATCGCATGGATACGATCTCGCGTCTTTGAGGATTGTATTAAATTTATTAAAGACTGTCGCTCTAATTTATACAGATCTTTTTCGCTTAAAGTCTTTGATGGGTCGGTATCTCCGCCACTTAGGACCGTTGCTAAATGCAGACCAATGTCCACATCGTAGCCAAAAATAATGTTTTTTTTCTCTAAATCTAAAAGAACCTGATGCATTTTCTCTTTGGTCTCCGCCCCGCTTAACTGAAAAGTTGGTTTGACTGGAGGAGTGTATCCCTCTTTTAGTTCATGGACTTGTTTGAAAGCCTCAACGAGCAGGTGATCACGATTAAGAACCATCACATCACCCTCAATGAAAAATTTATGTTTTTTGGCTTGCAGCGGTGAATGAGCCATCAAGCCATAACCGATAATATCAAAAACTTTAAGGGCCGCTTCATCAGATTTACCTTCAAAGTCAGGGTCAGAAGTCCAGCGCCAGAGCAACTCCTTACAACCTCCACCGCCTGGAACCAATCCCACACCTGTTTCAACCAAACCTAAAGTCGAATTCATGTGTGCGACCATACGAGAGGTCTGACAGGCCACTTCAAATCCACCACCAATCGCCAAACCAGCAACTGCACTCACTGTAGGCTTGGAGGCATACCTCATTTTTTGGCAAACACTCTGGAAGTGAGATAAGTATTTATCAATACCCGTCCAATCTTCCTTATCAGCTAAACCAATCATAGTATTCAAATCAGCTCCAGCAGAGAAATTCATTGCTTCGTTGTAAACAACAAGACCTTGATAATCATCTTTTTCTAAACGCTCCACAGCCTCCTCTAAAACTTTCATGGCATCGCCGTTTAAAGCATTGGCCTTAGTGTGAAATTCACAAACTAGTAAGCGCTGCTTACGGGCATCATCATTAAACTGCCAAATCGTGGAGGCATAATTACGAGATAAGGCATTTGCGTATTTTTTATGATCTCCTAATCGGCGGACTCCCTCACCTCGGTTGATAAACTTCATTCCCTCCTCATGATTATAGGCACGTGAAGAAGTCGAGTCGTAGGGCTCTTGCTTTAACCGAGACATAGTCGCTAATAACGGCGGGACTTCCATCTCTAGATCTTGAAGGCGATGAATGTAATTATTCATGCCATACTCAAACAATAATTCAAACGGACCCTCATTCCAGTTAAAGCCCATTCTTAGCGCATCATCAATATCGGTTACTTTTGAGGAAACCTTTAGGTACACAAAAAGCGCTATAATTAATGATTTTAGCAAAGACAGCAAAGGCGTAGCGTCCATAATCACTCTCATCATTCAGAAGAGCTTTAATACCCTCCTTCTCCACTCGACGAGCAATGGGTAAGTCCACCTTATCAAAATCATAGTAACTCATATCCGAGGTCTTGAGCGCTTTGACATCTCATCACCGTCCACCACTTTGGTCTCATAAAAACCACCAGGGCCCTTATTGCCTGTATAGCCCTTCTCTAATAAAGCCTCGACAACAGGATGAGGCTTGACCACTTCCATAAAGGGATCCTCAGGTTGTAATTCTTTTTTAAAAGATGCCAAGACATCCTTCATCAAATCAATTCCGATGAGATCATATAATCCAAAGACACCTGTTTTAGGAATTCCCAAAGGTCGACCAAATAAAGCGTCAGCGATCTCGACAGGTAGCCCACGATCTAGGGCCTCGTACATTGCGACTTGCATTGCATACACGCCGATACGATTTCCTATAAATCCAGGTGTATCATTACAATTCACAATCCCCTTGCCTAATTCATTCTTACAAAAATCTCGAAGTGAACTCATTTTCACAGCATTCACTCCTGGAGTTTCTACAATCTCGAGTAATCGCATGAAGCGAACCGGATTGAAGAAGTGAGTAATACAAAAATCTGATTTCATAGTCTCGGACATCTCCGAGGTTAAAACGGATAATGGAATAGTAGAAGTATTTGAAGAAACGATCGAAGAGGAATTTCGAACTTTATCTATTTGAGCATAGAGCTGGTGTTTAATATCAATGCGCTCAACAACGGCTTCAATAATCCAGTCTGCATCTTTGATCTGATCAAAGTCATCTGTGAGGTTTCCAGGCTTAATATATTCTAGGCGAGACTTCTCCACTAATAAAGGAGGGTCAGATTTTTTAATAATATCAATCGCGCGCTCGCTGATTTCATTGGGAGAACCTTTCCCTTTTAAATCCAATAACACGACATCGCGCTTGGAGTTGGCTAAATGAGCAGCAATGCCAGAACCCATTGTTCCTGCACCAATTACAACAATTTTTTTAAACGCGGTCATGATTAAGCACGAGATCATAGCAAAAAAACCCTTCATGGGTAGTAGGAATTGAGCTAATAAAATGGCCCGTTTGTTGATAAAAAAAGTCAATAGATACAATGCTTTTGAGCAGAAATCCTATCAAGATATGCTCATTTTGCACAAGCCCTCACCAACACACATCTATAACCAAGTCCTGCTAGTAAAACTCTGAAAATAAGGAGAATACAGACCATGATTAATAAAATCAGATTAAATATCCTCAAAGGCGCCAAGCCAGAGAGTTTTCGCTTTTCTTCTTTGAACACACAGAAGATCACTTTTGCTGGCTTTAACAAGCCCCGCAACCAAAGCAAAAGGATCGCAGCTTAATTAGAAGATGCGATGAAGGCCCTGGGGAGTATAACCTCCCCACCAAGCCTAATATTCATTAAGAAGTTGACTTCGTAATTTTGGTCTAGAAGTCTTATCTCCAAGCCATATATTGAGAAAAGCTCGAGCAAAATCCTCATTTTCTATTGTTGAAGGTTGAGAACCTTCATAATGGAAAATAATTTTACCCTTTTGGAGCCCAAAAACATTTGCTTTTGTTCCTTTTTGAACAGGTTGAATAACCTGTTCTAAAAAAACTTCCCAAGCCTTGATATCTTTATCTGTCACATTGGGCTGAAGTTTAAATTCCTTTAAAGAGGCATCAATGACGCTTTCTTTCTTCAATTCTCGACTGTAATCAAACTCTAGCATGAACTTATCTTGCCAAGAAAAAGCTGTTCCATCTGTATACAATCTTAAATCGTAGACCTCCCACATCAAGACCTTCAGCGTACCCTCCCCAATTAACTTAGGCGATTGAAAGGCCTCTTGCTCAACCTCGCTAGTCCAAGATAGGCTTGGGATTAAAATCAGCATTGCTAAAAGTTTTTTCATGAAATTTGATTTTAGTATTTTTCTTGTAATTTCATTTTTATCTCAATTTTTATTGAATAAAAATGTCGCAAGAATTTTAAATTTAGAAAAGAATTTATTTTCATTTTCAAAAAAGATTTGAAAATCAATAGTGATTGAATCATTTGCTGGTATCTGTAATACAATATACCAGAGGAAATAAATTCTTTCTTTTTTAATAATCCTGCTTACTATTTGTTTCGTTTAAATAACAAGAAGAAAGGAGAGAATATGAAATCTTACACAGTGAAGATGAGCAAGACTTATGACTTCGAAGTAGAAGTTGAAGCTAACTCTGCAGAGACAGCAAAAAAGATGCTTATCGATACCCCTTTTGAAAAGCTAACTAACGGTTGTGATTTTTCTCAGCCCTCTCTAGCTATTAAAGATGTCGTGTTAAATGAATTCGATCCTCGTTTTTATGCAGACGACAACAAAGTCCGTTAAATAAGAAGTTGAGTTAAGCCCAGTCATTGGGCTTCACCTCAACGACCTAAAAAATAAAAATATCCCTGATACCCTGTTGCTATAGCTAAGACGATAATAGCCCATATCGAAAGATTACTGAGGAACTGTCTGAAATTAGAGTTCATATCTAAAAATCTTGGTCCCACTAAAATTAGCAAACAGATCATGTAAATAAGAGGAAAGATAATCTCTGCTTTCATTTGTATTTTATTTTACTGAAAAATAAGAGAACTATAAATAGTTGATCGCGGACTCAAAAATTAGACCGTGTCGACTAGCTAATTCTTGGCGGTCTTGGCTATAACCTCCTCCGATGACTGTGGCCACGGGAATATCTCTTCCCCGAAAATGCTCAAAAACTAACTGATCTCTTTTTCGAATACCCTCAATGCTAAGCTCCAAATTCCCTAATCCGTCATCTGAGTAAACGTCAATTCCCGCATCAAATAAGACAAGATCGGGTGTAAGAGAACTTTCAATTGATTGAAGTGTTTGACTGAGGGTGTCTAAATATGCATCATCTTTGGTTCCAGCAGGAAGGCCGATATCCATCCAACCTTGTTTTTTCTCAAAGGGAAAATTACTCTCACTGTGAATAGAGCAAGTAAAGATGTGAGGATCGCCTTGGCAGATATCAATCGTACCGTCCTTGATGTACATCCAGATCGAGAATTAAAACTTTTTCAACATGACCTTCGGCAATTAAATTTATTGCGGTATATCCTAAATCATTGAAGACACAAAAACCCAAACCATGATCACGGTGAGCATGATGTGTGCCTCTCCCACATGACAGTACCCTGACTGAGAGCTTGTCTTGGGTTGCTAGGTAGGTGCCTCAATAGCTAAAAATGAACGATTGCGAAGTCGCTGTGACCAAGGAAGATTAATAAGGCGCAGGTCTTCTCTAGATAGCCTGCATTCCGGATACTTTATTTATGTAGGAAGAAGAGTGAGCCTCGAATAATACGATCCATCGGGGCTGGTGTTGGCTGGCCTACTCTTAATTTACGCCAAACGGTTGAGTTTGAAGATGACATATATAAATCAGAGAACTTCGATCCTACAAATCGATGCGTAGATGGAACAGGAATATCGTAATCAGGATGGTAGAAAATATGCACGAGATATAATTAAACAGAGTTTGCTATTTTACAAACAAATTGAGACTGAATATTTTTAGACTTAATAGGATCTCCAGAGCGAGAAAGAGCATAATCTGTTTTCACAATTAAGTTTTCAAACATTCCATCAAAGACTAAGGTCTCTGATCGACTACCATTAAAAATAAAAGAACCAGAGGTTTCAAAGGTGTGATTTTCGAGGTGTTCAAATTCTAACGAAATTGCAAATTTGTTGCTTGGTTTCACATGACTGTAAAGTTAGTCCTGGGGGAGTGAATGAAAAACCCAAATGTCCTCCAAGATCTTTAGAGGATTGGCAAATCAGGTCATTAGACAAAACTACACCAGGTAGAAAAAGAAACCAAAAGCATTTTGAACATACTTACACATGATAGTTATTTCAAACTAGTTTCCTCAAGAAAGCTTTTTTAGTAAGGTAAATTTAAATCTTTTCTTTATGTTAGGAAATCTATTAAAATCAAAAATATCTAATAAAAAAAGGGAGGTGGCCTAAGTGTTAGTCATGGGAAAAATTAAACTAATAAAGATTTTCAAGAGTGGAAAAAGATGGTTCAAGACAGCGACGATAAATTAAAGAATATGGAATGACCTTTTGTTTTTGCAGGGGTCCAGGCAAATGATCCTACAATTTTACATACCATCATTCACTTTGAGTCCATGGAGCATCTAAAGAAATTTCAATCAGATGAGGAGTTAATCAAACGAAGAGCAGAAGTTGTCGATGTGGAGTCTGGAGAAATGTGACAATCTTATATGGATACAGCTTTTACTAATTTTCCTGAAACTTTAGTCCTTTCAGGAAATTAATACTAACTAAATTTAATTTCTAAGCCCATGAATTCATCATGGGCTTACATACATTAGTAATCATCAATCCCTTCAATGGTGGAAACAACCATCAAAGACTCGGATATAGCGTTGCTTTCCACAGTCATAGCAGATGGTGACCATCTCCTCGGTTGTCTTATTTATATATTTCTTAGAAACTTCTTTGTAATCACCGCATTCAGTACATTTGGAGTAGGGAATGGTTGATTCTTCTTGTTTTTCTTCTTCTCCGAGCCACCATCCCATTGTCTTATTATATAAGATAGTCTGACTCTCAATCCACCGGTAAGTGAGAAAGATCATCAAAAAGTTGTGTGTAAAAATATTTTGTTAATTTTGATTAAAACTTTTCCGGAAGAATTTGCCCCACTTTTTTTTCGAGTTTGGATTTTTTTTTTTAATCCAAAGTTCATGGCGGCTTAAAATTGGATCAATGGCAGGGCCATTTTAAAAACGGGGCCATTAAAACCCCGGGGGCGACATCAGTGCAAAAAAGGAAAATTTTAAGTTTTTGCATGGAAAAAGGATCATGTTGATCCTGTGCCTCTTCTAATTGGGCGTAATTAACTAATAATGATTTTGCATAAGAATTAACAATTTCATTAGCACTGAGCATCAAACTTTCAATCGGGTCAGTGACGTTATGAGACTGATCAATCATATAAGCGATATTAGAGAGTTTGTTTTTTTGAGAAGCAGCAGTGAGCTCATTGAAAATTAAAAATAATTCATAAGGGTTGATTGAGCCGGCATCCAAGTCATCATCACCAAACTTGCTGTCATTAAAATGAAAGCCTCCTAATTTATTGACATCAATTAAACGGGAGACAACCATTTCAATGTTTGTATTGGGAAGATGGTGCCCTAAGTCCACTAAACACATCGCTTGATCTCCAAGCTCTTTAGCACAAATATAACTCGTACCCCAATCACTAATGACTGTGGAATAAAAAGCAGGTTCATAGGGTTTATGTTCTAATAAGACAGTCCAATCTTTGGGAAGATGCGCATAAATCTTTTTCATCGAGTCGATATATCGTTCTAATGACTTTGAAAAACTCATTTGTCCTGGGAAGTTTCCACCATCTCCTATCCACACAGTTAAACCCTTAGAGCCTAAGATTTTTCCATTATCAATGGACTGGGTATTCACCTCAATCGCCTTGTCTCTAGCTTCCTGGCTAGAGTTCGTCAGACTTCCGTATTTAAAACTAGCCAAGCCATCGGCAGGATCTTGGAAGGTATTGGAGTTGACGACATCAAATCCAATGCCGTAGCTGTCCGCAAATTCTTTTAATTCTTTAAAATCCTCCACATTATCCCATGGAAAATGAGGTGAAACTTTCTGGGTAAAACCAATTAAATCATTGATAACAGCGCAATCTTCAATCTTATCAAAGATATTTTGGGGTTCACCAATACCAGGAAAACGGGCAAATCGAGTCCCCCCTGTTCCAACTCCCCACGTGGGCACGGCTACTTGAAATTTTTTAATTTGTTCTTTGATGGCATGAATATCGATGTTGAATTTTTTTAACTTTTGTTCTAAATACTCAAAATCAAAATCGAGATTGGATTTTTGGCTTTGATTGTGCTGATCAATTAATTCTTTGTTTATCGCTTTGAACATTAAACCCCCCAACCCATGGTTGTCATGAATGCATTCTTATCTGATGTGGTATCTAGTCTAGATAATTGGGCGACGACTTCAATATCGCTTTTTAATATGATGGAATATGGTTTTTCACGAGGGAGTTTTACTCCATCAATCTCTAAATGGTCTAAGCGTAAATGCAAACTTCTTTTGCCTTTCATCGAAAAAGAATAATTTTCTATAGGGTCTTGATCTTCATATAAAAAATCTAATTGGATATTGGCATCTTGAGTGCTGTAATTCACAATACATAAAGACTCATGCCAAACTGATCACCGTGATCGGTTGTTTTGTATGGGTGACCTTCAGCTGGAAGGAAGGCGTCAGGAAAAGCCCAAACTTTTTACCTAAATGATCACTCATTTTTCTCCTTAGGGTTTGAATAAAGGAAGGGAAACCAATACTTAAGATTAAAGCAGTCCGGTAAAGATAATATACCCACACCTGGAACATTCGAGAGACCAAGTCCAAAGAAAGCATCCCCAAAATAAATATGGATATTACCACTCCCTAAGATGGATCCCGAGCCTCCATAAATATAAACACCACCTAAAACCACCATGTAATAATCTCTAATTCCCAGCCAAATGCAATGTTCGGTCTTACACTGGATAATCTTCCAGAAGGAAAATCGCTGCCAGGCGGAAAATAGGCCGTTTAGGTAAAGAGCACAAAGGTATATTTATCAACGGCTATACCGTATATTGGGCGGCATCAGGGTTATTTCCAATGGAATAAATTTTCTTTCCAACAGAAGTCTTGTGCAAAATAAAAGCAAAGATAATAGCTAGTATAATAAAGGTTAAAAAGGCGTAGGGGATGTATCCAAATAAATACCCTCCTCCCAAATTACTCACTAACTTAGGAAACTTATTATAATAAGAGTCCTCTAAAAGAGAGTATGCGAGACCTCGGAATAAAGACATTGTTCCAATGGTGACAATAATTGAGGGAATAGCAAATTTCGTGATGATCGCACCATTAAAGGCACCGCATATAGGCTCCACTTAATAAGGTCAAAGAGATCACCAACCAAGTGTCATAGCCCAAACTTGTTGTATAACCCAAGACACAAGAAGAGACCGCGATGATAGAAGCCACGGATAAATCAATTTGTCTTGCAATAATGACAAATGTCATGGTTAAAGCGATAATTGCTTTTTCACTAAATAAAAAGTGCTATCGATTAAATTATATAAATCTAAAAAGTAAGGAGAGATATTCGAATTGATAATAAATAGAGACTAACACCACAAAAAGAATAAATTCTTTTTTGTAGAGTATATCTAAAAGTTTAAACGGTGGTTTTCAGGGATCATGCTCATTAGTTTTCCACCATAATTGTTTTTCTTTTCGCTGTTCAGTTTTGTATTAATGATAATGGCAATCAAGATAATTGCACCAGAGATGCCAATTGCCAGAACTGAGAAATATCTACTGCCGGTAAGGCATTTCTAATCAGTCCTATTAGTAAGGCTCCCAGAACACAACCTAAAACAGTTCCAACGCCCCCATCACACTATGCCCCCTACCACACAAGCCGAGATCACGGTGAGCTCAAAACCAATAGCGATTTGAGTGGAGGCGACCGAATATCGAGCAACCCAAAGGTAGCCACACAGACCTGCAAAGAAACCAGAGATAGAATAGGCTAAAATAATGTACTTATTCTCATTAATACCTATATATTTCGCGGCATCTGGGTTTCCTCCCAGCGAATAAAGGTTTCTTCCAAAGCGGGTATGATTAAGCAAAATGTAAATAATAATAAAGACAGCAACAGCCAGCCAAAACAAGAAAGACAAAGATAAAAATTTATAATGAATAAGAGCAAGGAAATCCTCTGAAAACTCATTCGAGTAAACTTGCTTTCCATCACTGACAAAATAAATCAATCCTCGATAGATACTCAAAGTCCCAATGTGTTACAATGAAAGGTACCTTTAAAATTGCAATGGAACACCATTCAATACTTCCTAAGACTGTTCCAATCACACAGATAAAGCGATAAAATAGTAAACTGGTAACTCAGGATGCACGTGGAGAGTAAAGAAATTAACATTCCAGAGAGAGCTAAGTTCGATGCACCGATAAATCAATAGCTCGTATCAAGATGACGATCATCTGACTAAGAGCTAGAATAATTAAAATAGAAGTATCAGTTAGAACGTCAGAAATACTTGAAGGGGTAACAAAAAGTGGATTGGCAAATCCTACTGCTACTAACCCTATCATGATAATGGCAAAGAGGATAAAGTCTCTATTAGTTAAAAACTTTTTCATGACTCACCGCTCGCTAGTTTTACTATTTGCTCCGAGGATGCATTTTCACATCTAAAATTTCTTTATCAAACCCTTATACATAACCACAACTCGATCGCACATCCCTAGAATCTCTGGTAATTCAGATGAGATCATGATAATCGACATCCCTCTCCTACTAATTCTCCCATAAATTCATGAACTGCAGATTTCGATCGAACATCAATCCCTTTAGTGGGTTCATCTAAAATTAAAACCTCTGGCTTCGTAGAAAGCCATTTGGCGATACTGTTTTTTGCTGATTACCTCCAGATAAACTTTGAGTTAACTGGCTCCAATACGAAACTTTGATATTGAGTTTTTCTTGCATAGCCGAGGCATTTTAATCTCTTTTAAGGTATCCATGATATAAAACTGCGAATTTCGGTCCATTATCGCCATATTGATGTTGTCTTTAACAGACATTAACCGTCATTCCCAATTGCTGTCTTTCCTCGACAAATAAACGATCCCCTGATTGATGGCATCGCTAGGTTTGCAATGGAATTTTTGATCTTTGAAATGAATCTCTCCTTCATCGGGTTTGGTAATGCCAAAGATGGATTTCATAATTTCTGTTCGACCCGATCCCACCAGACCATAAAAACCTAAGATTTCTTTTTTCTTAAGTTGAAATTAATATTTTTAAACTGGGTTTTTATAGAAATTGCTGACTTGAAAAATTTCGTTTTCGATTGTCACGTTATTTTTGGAAATATCTGATTAACTTCTCGCCTGCCATATGAGTGATTAACTGGTCTTTGTCTGTATTTGAAATAGTATCAGATTTAATTAATTCTCCATCTCGTAGAACCGTAAAGTCATCACAAACTTCCATAACCTCATCTAATTTATGAGAGATAAAAGATAATCGATTTATTTTGTTTTTTAAATTTCTGATGATTGTGTAAAGCTCATTGATTTCTTTTGAGATAGGGATGCTGTGGTTCATCCATAATCACGATATCTGCGTCATGATTAGAGACGAGAAATTTGCACTATATGTCGTTGGGCAATACTTAAATCTTTTATTTTTCATTAGGTTCAATATTTGCCTCTAGCTCTTCAAGTAATTGTTTGGTCTTACTCTCCATCAATCCCCAATCAATTAGTCTGTTAGACTTTGTCAGATGATTTCCAATAAAAATATTTTCAGTGACTGTCAGTTCGTCAAACATGACTGATTCTTGATGAATAGCAGAGATCCCTAAAGATAGTGATATAGCAGGATTTGAAATTGTTTGTTGCTGGTTATTTAAATGAATGGAGCCGCTATCTGGTTGATATACACCACAAAGAATTTTAACCAGAGTGGATTTTCCTGCACCATTTTCACCTAATAACGCATGAATACTGTTCTCTTTTAGTTGAAAATCAACGTTTTGGAGCGCCTTGACTCCATGGAAGTTTTTGGAGATGTTTTTAAGTTCAAGCTTCATTGAAAAACACACGACCCCTTGGGGTCGTGTGTGATATTAATTTAGAATTAAAAGATTGCTGCGAACTTATCGATGTTTGACTCATCAAAAATAAATGGGTCAGCCATCGCTGCACTGTTACCAGCGCCAACACAGATTTCACCCATTCTACCTGTTGGGATACACTCACCCTCTTGGCCAGTATAAGCACCAGATGCAATCTGATATGATAAGTAAACAGCTGAGTAACCTAGGTCAATTGGATTCCAAATACCAAATTGTTTTGCAGCACCACTTTTAACGTGAGATTGCATTTCACTTGGAAGACCTAAACCAGTTACAAAAACCTTACCTACAAGACCTTGGTCTTCAACAGCCTTCGCTGCTGCAACAATACCAACAGATGTTGGAGCGATAATTCCTTTTAGGTTAGGATACTTTTTGAATAGACCTAAAGCTTCTTGGTAGCTCTTATCAAATAAGTCATCACCATAAACGGTATCAACCCACTTCATCTTGGAGTATTCAGGCTTTGCAAATTCTTTTTTCATTTCTTCAATCCAAGCATTTTGGTTGGTTTGCTTGACTGGTTGCACTAAGAATTGCAAATTCACCCTCATCACCCATGGAGTTTTTCATCCACTTGATGTTTGATGAACCAATAAGTGCTGTGTTGGAAGGGTCTAAGTTCATGACTCTTCCCTCTTCAGCAATACCTGAGTCCCAAGAAATCACAGTGATTCCTCTGTCCATTGCTTTTTTACCAATAGAAGCAAGAGCGTCTCTGTCATTTGCAGAAATAGCAATCGCGTCTACTTTTTGTGCAATTAAAGAGTTAATTACCTCAATTTGTGCCTCTGCAGTTGTTGTTGCAGGACCGGTGTATATAACTTCTATACCACCAATTTCAGATGCAGCCTCTTGGCCACCTTCAGCAGCAGCTTCAAAGAAGCCAATACCTAAACCTTTAACTACTAATGCAATTCTCATATCAGCTGCATTGGCGTTAAAAGCAAATAGAATCGATGAAATAACAACTAAGAATAGTTTTTTCATATCTTAATCCTCCTAATTTTAACCTTGTTTTATTATTTCTTTTTTTGTTGTTTAAATCAAATTATTTAAGAATTTTTTATTGTAGGCAGTAAGGCTTTCATTTAAAAAAGAAAAATGATTTTTCAAAAAAATGTTAAAAATTACTGGAAAGACAGTTACAACAAACTCTCAAAGCTCAATCAATTAATTACACGTTCCAATCTGCTTGGGTCTGATTTAAAAGTTACAAATTTCGGTGGTGGAAATACTTCATCAAAAATTCAAGTCAAAGATCCCATTACCAAAAAAATGGAGACTATATTATATGTAAAAGGTTCTGGTGGTGACTTAGGCTCAATAAAAGAAGATGGTTTTGCAAGTCTATATCTAGATAAGTTTAATAGTTTAAAAAATATTTATAGGGGCTTTAACTTTGAAGATGAAATGGTGAGCTATTACCCTATGTGTACTTTTAATAATAACCCAAGAGCTGCTAGTATCGATACACCACTGCATGGTTATGTACCTTTTCCTGAAGTAGATCACACACATCCTGACTCAATTATCGCATTGGCCACGATGAAAAACGGAAAAGAAATTATTAATAAAGTTTATCGAGGAAAAGTGGGTTGGCTTGGATGGCAGCGTCCAGGATTTGACCTTGGTCTTCGTATGGAAAATTTAATTCAAAAAAACCCACATATCATGGGCATTGTTCTTGGACACCACGGTCTATTTACTTGGGCGATACAAGCAAAGAGTGCTATTCCAACTCCATAAAATTAATCAAGCAAGCACAGACATATTTAAATAACTCGATTAAAAAATATTCTTTTGGAAAGCCTCTTTTTCAAAAGAAATCTTATCCTGATTTTGAGACAAAACTAATTTCAACAATTCGTGGTCAATTATCAATTGATAATTCAAAAATACTTCATTTAGATAAATCAGATATCACTTTAGAATTTGTAAATTCACAGAATTTAAAAAAAGTTGCATCGGTAGGGACCTCATGCCCTGACCATTTTCTTAGAACCAAAAGACTGCCAATGGTCTTACCTTCATTAAGTGAATTAAAGAAAAGTGAAGAAAAAATTGATAGTGTCATCAAAAGTCATTTAGGAAAATACAAAGAGGCGTATACAAATTATTACAATAGAAACAAAGAAAAAGGTTCTCCCAATTTAAGAGATCCGTATCCGGTAATTATTCTTATACCTGAGTATGGCATGATGTCTTTTGCAAAGAATAAGGCTACTGCGCGAGTTTCAAGTGAATTTTTTTGCAACGCAATGAATGTAATGAAAGGTGCAGAAGGTGTAAGTAAATACACGGGGCTCTCTGAAAGAGAGGCATTTAGAATAGAATACTGGGAACTTGAAGAAGCAAAGTTAAGAAGAATGCCGCCCGAAAAAGAGCTCGCAGGTAAAGTTGCATTAATCACTGGAGCTGCCGGAGGTATTGGTTCAGCGACAGCTAATAAGTTTTTAAGTGAGGGATGTTGTGTCATTCTTACAGACATAGATAAGTCTGCCCTGCAATCCAAACATAGTGAGTTTGTTGAAAAGTATGGGAAAGACGTTGTTCATTCTATTTTGATGGATGTCACTAGTGAAAAAGATGTTCAAAATGCTGTTTCGGAAAGTATTAACCAGTTTGGTGGAATTGATATTCTTGTTGCCAATGCAGGCTTTGCTTCAGTGGCACTTTTTGAAAAAACATCCACAAAACTATGGGATAAGAATATGGATATTCTATCAAAAGGTTGTTTTTTGATTAGCCGAGAAGTGTACCAAAAAATGATTGAACAAAATAATGGTGGCTCCATTATTTTTGTCTCCAGTAAAAATAGTCTTAGTGCCTCAAAGGGTGCGTCTGCATATAGCGTTGCAAAAAGCTCATTACTTCATCTTTCTCGTTTGATTGCCCTTGAAGGCTCCGCCTATAAAATTCGATCAAATGTTGTAAATCCTGATGCTGTAATACAAGGTTCAAAAATATGGAAAGGTGATTGGAAGAAACAAAGAGCTATCAGCAATAAGATAAGCATTAATAATGTGGAAGAGTTCTATAAAAATAGAAGTTTACTCAAAGAGAGTATATTGCCCGAAGATATTGCAGAAGGTATTTACTTTTTTGCTAGTTCCAAATCAAAAAAATCAACAGGTAATATTATCAATGTTGATGGAGGAAACATTACCTCATTTACAAGGTAATGCGTGCAAATAAAAAATTAAATATTGTTCTTGATATTGGAAAAACCAATATCAAACTCATTTTCTTTGATCAAAATAATAAAGTAGTAAAATCTTTTAATTCTAAACAGCGTTCCACCAAAAAACATGGAATTAAAGTTTTAAACTCACCATCGGTTTATGAATGGACATTACAAAAAATAAAAACAGTCGAAAAAAAATATCAGTTAAATAAGTTTGTTTGCACGGCACATGCTTGCTCAACGGCTCTAATTGATTTTAATGATAAAGAATTAATTGCATGCACTGATTATGAATTTCCATATCATAAATATGTTAAGGGATATCAAAAAATTATTCCTTCTTTTAATGAAAGCTATACACCCTTGTTAGAAAATGGTCTTAATACTGGCCTTCAACTTTATTACTTAAATCAAAAAAAACCTGAGTTGATTAAAAAAACAAAATATTTTCTCAATTATCCTCAATATATAACTTGGAAAATGACAAACAATTATACTTCTGAAATTTCCTATTTGGGTTGTCATACCCATCTATGGGATTTTAAAAAAAATAAACTCTCCTCTCTTGTGAAAAAACTGAAATTTCAAAGTAAATTTCCTTCAAATGAAAAAGCCTGGAAAACAATTGGAGTCAAAAAAATTGGTCATTCAAAATTACAAATCATCAATGGGGTTCATGACAGTAATGCCTCTTATTTGTATTTTAAAAATTCAAATATTAAAAATTTTACCTTAGTTTCCTCAGGAACTTGGTACATTATCTTTAATCAAAAAAATTCTCTAAAAAAATTGAAGCCCGAACTGGATATGCTGTCCAACATAGATGTTTATGGAAAAGCAGTTCCCACAATGAGGTTTATGGGAGGTAGAGAGTACGACTATCTTTTAGAAAAATTTAAGCTTACTTCTAAGCTCAAACCCATAAGTAATTTTAATTTAGAGGATTATCTAATCTATCCGAGCTATGCTTCTGGCGGTGCGTTCAAAATCAGTAAAATTAATATCAGTAAGTATAAAAATCTTAAAAAAGAACAAATATATTATTTAGTGTGCTTATACATAGCATTTATGTTGAATTATTGTCTCAATAAAATGAATTCAAAAAATACAATAATCCTAGATGGACCCATTACTAAAAATCTTATGATAATGAAATTATTATCTACCCTTCGCCCCAAACAGACTGTTCTTAAAAACAAAAGGGAAATAGGAACTAGCTTGGGAGCTACAAATCTTTTTAATATTAATAGAAAAAATAAGTTAGATACTATTTCGATTAAGAAATTTCAAAATCAATCATTATTTAGCCTTTATCAATTATGGGAGTCAAATCTTTATAAAAAAGAATTGTTTAGTCATCCTTAATTTTTTATTTAAAATGTAATTATGTTTAAGAGCATCAATAGTTGCCATAATTTTAAAGATTTTCGAAACTTAGCTAAAAGCAGACTTCCCTCTCCTATCTTTCATTATATTGATGGCGCAGCCGATGATGAAGTGACTTACCGACGTAATACGGAAGCTTATGATCAATGTGATTTAGTTCCAAATGTTTTAACTGGTGTTGAAAATATTGATATGTCAACGACAGTGATGGGTCAAAAATTAGACTTACCTATTTACTGTGCTCCTACAGCTCTTCAAAGATTATTTCATCCTGATGGAGAAATTGGTGTTGGTAAGGCAGCTGAAAAATTTGGCACCATGTTTGGAGTCTCATCTCTGGGAACAGCAAGCATAGAGGAAATAGCAAACTTAATCTCCACTCCAAAATTATTTCAACTCTATGTACATAAAGATCAGGGCTTGAATGATTATTTAATTGATCAGTGCAAAGAACATAATTTTGATACGATGGCGGTTACTGTTGATTCTTCAGTGGGAGGTAATCGAGAAAGAGATTTATATACCGGGTTTACTATTCCACTAAATTTATCAATAAAAAGTATTATTAGTTTTGCGACTCATCCTGCTTGGGCTTTTAATTATTTTACCAAACCTAAATGGGAACTTAGCAATCTCAACAAACATGTTACAGAAGGGACAAACCTCATGACTAGCATAGGTGATTATTTCACGAAAATGCTAGATAACTCATTATCCTGGAAAAAAATTGAAGAAATAAATCAGAAATGGGGAAAACCATTTGCAATTAAAGGCATTATGTCAGTTGAAGATGCTAAAAAAGCTGTCGATGTTGGTGCAACGGCAATCATGATATCGAACCATGGCGGTCGACAACTAGACGGATCTCGTTCTCCTTTTGACCAATTAGAAGAAATAGTAAATGCAGTTGGAGATAAAATTGATGTTATTTGTGAGGGAGGTATTAGAAGAGGTACTCATATCTTAAAGGCTCTATCTTTAGGAGCAAAGGCCTGTTCTGGAGGAAGAATGTATTTGTATGCTTTAGCTGCTGGAGGGCAAAAAGGTGTAGAAAGAGCGCTTGGTAATTTAAAAAAAGAAATTGAGCGAGACATGATTTTAATGGGTGTCTCAAATATAGGTGAGTTATCCAAGAAAAACCTAAGATTTCGAGACTAAATTAATTTAATTAATTTTTAGTTAATTCTTTAATAAGAATATTTAAGTCAGCAATAAATTGAGTTCGATCTATTTCAGTGTTGAGGAGTGAAATACATTGATTATTAATGAAGTCATTTTCAAGAAAACTTAAAACATTTTCTTCACCCCTCCAAGTATCACTAAATTCTTTAGCTCCTGAAAAAAAACTATCCAAAGATTCCTCTGAGCAATCATTCCAAAAGGCAGGACAGTAATTATCTCCTTGAGTAAATAAATTAATATAAGCATCCAAAAGAATTATTTCAAAATTAGGATAGTTGACCTGAATGAACTGGCTAAGATCTTTTTTTTGATCATCAAATATAAACTGCCTTATAGAAGAGCTATAATATAAATTAAAATTTAGAGACTTGGATTGAGGAAATTTCTCATTAAAGAAATTTATAATTTCATCTCGAACTTCTTCCTCTTCAATAGGATCTAAGACCCAATAAACTTCCTCAAAATATCCAATACAGTAATCTTGAAAAAAAGCATCCGCTTTAATTGGCAAGGTCCAAAGAAATACGAAAATAAAACTGATGATGTGTTTCATTATGAGAGATACCTGTCGATGCTATAAACTGAATTAATTTCCTACCATGACAAATAAGATCAGTAATTAACTTTTCCTGTCGTAGGTCCAAGGGTCCAACCTAGATGATTATGACCAAAGCGTAAAAGATATTTTTATATTTTGGCGATCTGCCTAGCACAGGCAGGCAATCGGGCATTGTGGGCGATAACCAAGCCAGGGTTTTGATAATCTTGAAGTGAGGGCAGTAATCGTTTGGCATCTCGCGCAATATAATCTATACGGGCTTGGGAGATCTCAGAATGTAAGCCTCCCAGTTCCACGGTCCCAACGGCGCGGAGTCGATTATGTAGAGGTGTTAAATACATCCCTGACTCTACCAAACAGGTGGGACGACTTAAAAGTTGTTGTTTTTCAATAAATTCAATGTGATAGCCTCTTTCTGTTTCGAGTGGAATGAACTGACCTTCAATCTGCTTTACCAGTGATTTTGAGAATGCCCCTGTACATACGACTACTTGATCATAATCACTATTATTGATTTGAGTTGAACCCTCTTCTGGGATGAATAGCTGAAACCTCTTCTTTTTGAAATTGACCGCCTCGACTAAGAAAGTTTTGATACAATTTTTCTAAGATAAGATCGGGATCAAGAGTGTGATGAGCTTTTGGAAAATGCCATCCCCCTTGAATTTGATCAGAGAGATTGGGCTCCAACTCTCTGATTTCTTCTCCAGATAGTTTGATTTGTTCTACTCCTGATTCAGATCGAATATTAATTTGCGAAGAATTAGGTTGTTGGCGAGGATCAATCCAGACATACAAAACTCCTCGATGAGTTAATAAGTTTTGAGCTCCTACTTCTTTTAATAATTCTTGATAATTAGAGAGAGCACTTTTTAGAAGATAGGAAGTATGTGATGCTGTTTTTTCCATTGAGGCAGTATTACAGTTTTTTAAAAATTGAATTAGCCATGGAGTCATTTTTCCTATTTTGCTCCATTGAATGGCTATGGGTGAAGACTTAGAGAAAAGATATCTTGGCAACTGTTGCCATACTTGAGGTTGATTAATACCTGGGACTCCATAATTGGCAATCATACTCGCATGTCCACGCGACGTACCTGTACCCGGATCTTGTTTATCAATTAAAATTACTTGGCATCCAGCTTTTTGAAGATAATAAGCAGTGCTCAATCCAACAATACCTGCTCCTATTACTGCTATTTCTTTTTTGTTCACAGAAAAATTTTACATCACGATAAATGAGATACTATAAGAATAATTATTGTGATTTTCGAAAATCCCATGGGAACATAAAATCCATGCTCCACATTCCATTGCCTTTACTTTGGGCATATTCTTCATCTGGAATAAATTTATCGGAATACTTACGATATGCGAAAGCGTATCCCTCTCTTACTAAATAACTACTAAGAGACTCTTTTCCAACAAAACATTCTGCTAAAGTTCTTCCGTATTGATCTGTGTTTTCTCTAATACAACTTACTTCTTGATTTGAAATTTTTTCAATTAAAAGATTTTTAGAAAACTCACCACATTTAAACTCTATTTCTTGATAAATACAGGTTTGCTTTATTTCCGGAGCATCGATACCACTAAATCGAATGCGTTCATCTCCAATGCGGATAGTATCTCCATCTGTAACAATCAATAGATCTGAATTAGCTGAGGAAAAAATTAATATTCCAAAAAAAAGGTATAAAGAGAGCTTAATTAGTGACACGCAATATTATATTTCTTCAAACGCCAATAGTTGTAAGGCCAAGGAGTAATAAATCCTACAAAAAGCATAATCGGCACTACCCACCATGTGAGCATAGCCCCACCAGTTAAAAGAACATCTGTGATGTTCATGGCGGCTTCCATTGAAATCATTGAAATAAAACTCATACCTAGCGCAGTTTTTAATGCTTGTTGAAAATTGAATTCCTGACGCATCAAAATAATAGTCTCTAGGGCGATGCTAGTAAGCAGGCCATTAATTATGGCAAGTGACATGATGGCTAAAGTTGACCATGGTATTCCAGTCATCTGAAAAAACAAAATGGTTCCCATATCACCTATGGCACAACCAATTAAGCACCATTTGGTATTATGGGCACTTCGCTTCCATGTGTGTTTACACTTCCAGTTAAAATTAGCTACAGCTGTTGTCATTGTCATGCTATTACATGAAGCTCCTCTATTTTTTATTTACATTTCATCTTTGCCATTTCCTTCATTTTTTCCTTATCTATATATTCCGGATATAAAATTCCCATCATGGTCATTTCTGCCATTTCTGGTTGGTGTTTTATGTGTTGTGGCTCTGTTCCAATATTAAATTCATGAACAAACTGGCCTTTGTTTTCCACTATGAACTTTACTGTTTGACCAGCTTTAATTTTATAGGTGGCAGGTTTAAAGTAATTGTCATACATCTGAACTCTAATAACTTTTTGGACATCTTTTGATACTCCCATTTTGCCAATATCATCACCAGGGCCCGCAATGCTGATTAAAGGAACAATTAATAAAAATATTAATTTAATTAAAAAATTCATGATCTCCTCTTTTTTTTATTTACTTTATACTAGTATAGGGTATACATATATTATGTCAAATCCAGACCATATTAGAAACATACATAGAATTAATCGTATTATGGGACAGCTAAAAGGTGTTGAAAAAATGATAGTTGAAAAAAAATATTGTATGGATATTTTGCAACAAACAAGGGCAGTCTCATCAGCAATTAAGTCTTTAGAAAATAATATTCTTAATAAGCACATAGATCATTGCGTGACAGATGCGATAAAAAAAAATAATAAAGACAAAAATGAAAAAATCTCAGAAATTCAAGATCTGCTTAAAAAAATTAATGCTTAATGAAAAAATTACTGATTTTATTGGTAATTATTATCCTATCTATAGTTAGCTACTTTATATTTTTTCATTCAAAGAACAGTACAGAGGAAGTAAATATATCAAACGTGTCGCTAGATGAGGTCAGTGCCAAATTAGAATTAGGAAAAGCTCTCTACTATACCCATTGTGCCTCTTGCCATGGTGATAATCTACAAGGTCAACCCAAATGGAAAACCTCATTAGACGAGGACGGACATAATTATGCCCCACCACTGAATGGAACTGGTCATACTTGGCATCATAGTGAAGAGCAACTCTATAATATCATTCGCTACGGCTTAAAGTTTTATAATGAAAACTATGAAGGAAAAATGCAGGGCAATGACAAGCTTAGCGATGAGGATGTTTGGTCAATCTTAGCATATATTAAATCTGTTTGGCCCGAGTCTATTCAAAAAAAATATAAGACTATGACAAAACACTAGTCTCAAGGTCTTGAACGGCTTGAGTATCTTTTTGTTTATTCCACATTTCAGCGTATTTACCATCACGACTTAAGAGTTCTTTGTGTGTTCCGCGCTCCGTAATTTGTCCTTGTTCAAGAACTAAAATTTCATCTGCATCGGCAGCTGTTGATAGACGATGAGCTATAACTAAAGTAGTTCGATTTTGAGAAATAGTTTGTAAGTTTTTTTGAATTTCTTTTTCTGTTGTACTATCCAATGCTGATGTGGCTTCATCGAAGAAGAAGATGGAAGGGTTTTTTAAGATAGCTCTAGCTATTGCTACTCGCTGTTTCTCCCCACCACTGAGTTTTAATCCTCTTTCTCCTACAATAGTTTGGTATCCATCCGGTAGGTTAATGACAAAGTTATGAATATCTGCACTCTTAGCAGCTTCATGAATTTGCTCTTCTGTGGCCTCAGGATTGCCATAAGAGATATTGTAATAAATCGTATCGTTAAAAAGCACAGTATCTTGAGGGACAACACCGATTATTTTTCTTAATGATTGTTGAGAAATGTCTTTAATATTTTGGTTGTTTACATAAACAGCACCTTCTTTAGGATCGTAAAATCTAAATAAAAGCCTGCTAATTGTTGATTTTCCAGCGCCTGTGGGTCCAACAAGCGCTACTTTTTTTCCATTGGGGACTTCAAAGGAGATGTTTTGAATAATCGTTCTTCTCGCATCGTAATCAAAACTTACATTTTCAAATCGAATTGAGGCCTCTTCTGATTTATGAAGAGTTTTCTCACTATCTGTGAGGTTGGGTTTTTCTTCCCAGAGAGTAAAAAGATTTTCCATATCGGTTAAAGATTGTCGGATTTCACGATAAACCGTTCCAAAAAAATTGAGTGGTTGGTAAAGCTGAAGCATGTAGGCGTTAATTACCACAAATCCACCAATCGTTAAATTTCCAGCTCGGATATCAAATGCCGACATAACTAACATGATCGTGATACCCGTCATGATGACGATAGTTTGTGCAATGTTTAGATAACTTAAAGTATATTGATTTTTAATTGATTCGATTTCATATTGATCGAGTGATTTAAAAAGTCTTTTATATTCATGGTTCTCATTATTAAAATACTTAACTGTTTCAAAATTTAAAAGACTATCAACTAATTTCGTACTCACATCGTTATCAGCGGCATTCATTCGACGACGAAATTGCAATCTCCATTGTGTGACTGTAAAAGTTACCGTTATATAAAGACCAATTGTTACTAAAGTGACTAAGGCATACTTCCATCCATAGATGTAAGCTAATATTCCAGCTACTAAAAAGATTTCAATGATAGTTGGTATGACATTAAAAAGAACATAGGTAAGAAGGAAGTTTACCCCTTTTGTTCCTCGATCGATAAACTTACTTAGGGCTCCTGTTTGTCTTCCTAAATGGAACTGCAAAGATAAAGAATGTAAGTGCTTGAAAGTATTTAAGGTTAATTGGGTGATGGCATTTTGAGCGACTTTAGAGAAAAATGCATTTCTTAATTCTCCAAATGCTAGAGCGGCTACACGCGCTATTCCATATGAAATAATCAAAGCTAAGGGTATTAACATGTAGACATTAAGGCCTTGAGAGAGCTCTGTCAGGGAGTCAACCGCATAGCCCAATATGGGAGGCGTCCCAATATTGGCCGCTTTGGCAAGCAATAAACAAATAACAGCAGCAATAACCCTGAATTTCATGGATTTTTTATCTTTTGGCCATAAGAATGGGACCAAAAGGCTAACTGTACGCTGAAGCGTAGATTGACTCATTACTTATTATATAGGGATGATTTTAAGAATATAAATCTCTTATTTAATAATAACTAAATTAGGGATTTTACAGAACCTCGTTCAATAATATGAGGTTTAACTAAATAATTGGAAGATAGTTTTTTTTTCTTAGAACCTAAAAGAATATTAATGGCATTAGTCCCAAGTTCTTCAAGTGGGTGAGAGATAGCAGTTAATTTAGGATTAGTGAGCGACTCTACAACAGGGCCATCAAAAGTAATGATAGAGATATCCTTTCCAATTTGTTTATTTAATTCTGCACAAGCCTGAATGGCCCCAACACTTGAGTACTCTGTTGAGCATATAATACAATTTAATTCAGGATTGTTTCTAAGAAGATCAATCGTGATTTCTTTAGAAAATGATGGATCCTCTAAACTAGTTGTTCGATAAAGAGATTTATCAAATTTTATTTGATATTTTTTTAATGCCTTTTGAAATCCTTTTTTTCTTAAATGAGCAAAATTATATTTCTCAGAAACATTAATAAAAGCAAATAACTTTTGGCCTTTCGAATAAAGATAGTCAACTATAAGCTCTGTAGCTAGTTCATTATCCAAGTCTACCCAAGAATAATTTATTTTTTTTGATCTACCCCAGGCAACAAAATTTATTTTTTTTGAATTTAAATATTCAATACGTTTATCATCTGTTTGAACATTATGGATGATAATATTTTTAACTTTATTGACTTCTACTAACTTTTTATAAGAGTCCATTTCTTCTTTGGCGCTATTAGCAAATAACATATAGAACAAAATATTATCTTGATTAATTTTAGATGACATTCCTGCAACAAATTTGAAATAAGCAATTTGGTTTAAGGTATTGTTATTAAGTCCATAAAGTGGAATTACGAAACCAACAGCATTAGATTTATGAGAAGCCAAATTACTTGCATAAGGGTTGGGGTTGTAATTATGTTTTTTGGCGAAGTCCATAACCCTCTTTCTGGTTGCTTCACTAACATCTGAATACCCACCAAGAGCCCTTGATACAGTGGTGATAGAAAGGTTGAGTTTCTTAGCTAATTTGATGATATTCATAATATGCATAGAATAGAGTGTAATTTTAGTTTGACAACCAAAACGTTTTGGTAAAACCTGTGATCTATTATTTTATGTAAGGAGGAGTTTCATGAAACTCATTAAACTAATAGTAAGCGTACTTACATTATCAATTTTTACTACAAGCTTTGGTAATGCTAGTTCCGCTTATACAGGACCGGATCTATCAGGCGAAAGCTTAACTATTCTTGGTCCTTGGATGGCTCCTGAAGATGAGTCATTTAGAGATGTAATCTCAATATTTGAAAATGCAACAGGTGCTACTGTAGAATATGGTGGTTCTGATGAATTTGAACAAATCATTAACATTGACTGTCAGGCAGGTAGCCCACCCGACATAGCTGTCTTCCCACAGCCAGGTCTTGCAGCTAATATAGCAGCAACAGGATGTCTTAAGCCTTTAGGACCAGATGTTAAAAGTTTAGTTTCATCTAATTATGCAGCAGCTCAATCTTGGATTGATCTTGCACTTAAAAGATGCAGTGGTTTGATAAATTTTATGGTGTTTTTATCGAGTAAACGTCAAAAGTTTAGTTTGGTATTCACCAGATAACTTTGAAGACAATGGTTATGAAGTGCCAGACACTATGGAAGAGCTAATTGCGCTTACAGAACAAATGGCAGCTGATGGTAATACACCATGGTGTATTGGTCTTGGCTCAGGTGGAGCAACAGGTTGGCCAGCAACAGACTGGATGGAAGATGTAATGCTTAGATCACATCCTCCTTTTGTATATGATAACTGGGTATCTAATGAATTAAAGTTCAATGATCCAAAGGTCTTTGATGCCATGGACTTCTTTGGTTCCTTCGCTCTAAATGACTCTTATGTTGATGGTGGAGCTGCTGCTGTGGCAACTACCGATTTCAGAGACAGTCCTAAAGGTCTATTTACGTCACCAGCCAAAGTGTATGATGCATAGACAGGCTAGCTTTATTCCTGCATTCTTCCCTGAAGGATTAGAAGCAGGGTAGACTATGACTTCTTTTACTTTCCTGCATTTGCTGAAAAGGATCTAGGTAAACCAGTTCTTGGCGGTGGTACTGTTTTAACTGCCACTAATATGAACAGAGTAACTACCGAGTTTATGAAATTTTTAATGCATCCAGAAGCGCATGAAAGATTCATGGAAAAAGGTGGATTTTTAACACCTCACACTGGTGTAGATACTAGCAAATATGCTAGTGATACATTTAGAAGTCTTCATGAAGTTCTTCAAAACGCTACAACATTTAGATTTGACGGATCAGATCTAATGCCAGGTTGGGTTGGTGCAGGTTCATTCTGGACAGGAATGGTTGACTACACTAACGGTAAATCAGCCCAAGAAGTTGCTGATGCAATTCAGGCAAGCTGGATAGCTGGTCAATAAAATATTTTCAATTAGGGCGAATAATTTAATTTATTCGCCTTAAAACTTCGTTACTAATTATTCCTAATGACTATATTCTCTTTAGCTCTAACTGTTCTATTAGGAATATTAGCTTTTGTTTTATTTTTTCATGTATCAAATTTTCTTTTAGATTATTTCGGTAAGCGTTCTTCAAAGATATTTAAATTAGAGAATTCTCTTCGTGCAGTCATTTTTATTGCACCTGCCTTCATTATCCTTTTTGTATTTATTATTTATCCTGTCTTTGAAACAATTCGTTTAAGTTTTTATGATAAAATAGGTAGAGAATTTTTAGGTTGGTCTAATTATGCTTGGGCTATTAAAGACCCTGACTTTCGCAGAAGTATTTTAAATAATTTTGGTTGGCTTTTAATTGTTCCAACATTAAGTACATTTTTTGGTTTAGTAATAGCAAATCTTGCGGATCGGGTCTGGTGGGGTACAATTGCTAAATCCATTATTTTTATGCCTATGGCTATCTCTTTTGTTGGAGCTGGCGTAATTTGGAAATTTATTTATGATTATCGAGGACCTGAACAAGAGCAAATTGGGCTTCTAAATGCAATTGTGGTTGCATTTGGTTTTGAACCACAAGCTTGGTTAACTATTCCTGTTTGGAATAATTTATTTCTAATGGCTATCATGATTTGGATACAAACAGGATTAGCATTAGTTATATTTAGTGCTGCATTGAGAAGTATTCCTAGCGAAACATTAGATGCCGCTAGAATTGATGGTGCCAGTGAGTTGAAAATATTTTGGTCCATAATCATTCCTTATCTCCAGCAAACAATTCTGGTTATCTGGACTATTATTACAATTTTAGTATTGAAAGTTTTTGACATCATTTACGCTATGACTAATGGTCAATGGCAGACTGAGGTTTTAGCAAATCTCATGTATGACTGGATGTTCAGGGGCGGTGGTGACTCTGGTAGAGGAAGTGTGCTCGCCTTCTGTATTATGATTGGGGTTATACCAATTCTAGGATGGAACTTATATCAGCATAGAAAAGAGCAGAAAATATGATCAAAAAACTCTCTATTTCTTCAATTTTTGCCCAGTTATTGCTTCTTATTTTTGTTTTTGTATGGATAGCTCCTACTTTTGGTCTTTTTATAAGTTCTCTTCGAGATAAAGACGTGCTGGCGATCAGTGGATGGTGGACCTCTTTTACTACTACTGATGTTAATGAAATTTATCGCACAAAAGGAATGGAAGCTCAAATTGAGGAAGATGGATACTTTATTATCAAAGATAAAGTTTTTGAGGAGGGTAGCGGAAAAATAATTTCTCGTTTTGGTATTACTTCAAAAAATATTGATGAATTTGAGGTAGGAGAAATTGCTGTATTTAAAGATGGCTCTGAAATTTCTATCGATAAGGAGGGAAACTACTTTTGGAGATCAAAAGAAAAATTTACTAAAAAAAAAGGAAAGAGAATTTTTGTTTCAGCTACAAGTCCCCCTAGTTTTACACTCGATAACTATAAAGAGGTTCTATTAAGAGAGGGACTAGGTCAGGCATTCATTAATACATTCGCTGTTGCGATACCCTCGACATTAATTCCTCTTATTATATGTTCTTTTTTTGCTTACTCCCTAACTTGGATGAGATTTTATGGAAGAGATTTATTATTAGCTACTGTGATAGCTGCTTTAGTGGTTCCCTTACAAATGTCCTTAATTCCTATCCTTTCCATTTATAATGATATTGGTGCTTTGTTTGGAGTAGCCGCAAAATCATTTCCAGGAATATGGATGGCGCATACTGGCTTTGGTCTCGCTTCGACAACTTTTTTATTATGGAATTTTTTAAAATCACTTCCTAATGAGATGATGGAAGCCGCAAGAGTTGATGGCGCTACTCACTATGATACTTTTATAAAAATTGTAGTCCCACTCTCTATACCAGCTTTTGCTTCTATTTTTATTTTACAATTTTTATGGGTATGGAATGACCTCTTAGTAGGTCTGGTCTTCTTAGATAAACACCCAAGCGAAATTATTTTAACTGCAAAGTTAAAAGAACTTCTTGGTTCTCGAGGAGAGAATTGGGAAATACTTACTACCGGTGCATTCATCTCAATGAGTGTGCCATTGTTGATCTTCTTTTCTTTACAAAGATATTTTATAAGAGGATTAGTTGCAGGTTCGGTGAAAGGATAAGAAAGGGAAATCATGAGCAATCGAATAGTAATTATAGGTGCAGGCAGTACTAATTTTGGATTAGGTATTGTTGGAGATTTTTTTAAATCTAAAATTTTAGAGGGCTCTACCCTTGTGCTACATGATATTAATGCGAAAACCCTTGAAAATACAAAGAATATAGCTCTTTCTTATAAAGAAAAATTAGGAGTTAATTTTGAAATTCAGGCTACTACCTCAAGATCAGAAGCTTTAAAGGGAGCCCATTTTTGCTTAATTTCTATCGAAGTGGGTCGCCGATTTGATTTGTGGGACCAAGATTGGAAAACCCCTCTTCAGTATGGCATCAAACAAGTTTATGGAGAAAACGGAGGCCCTGGAGGGATGTTTCATGCAATGCGTCAAGTTCCAGCTATTATTGAAATTTGTGAAGATATTGAAAAGATTTGTCCAGAGGCATTTGTTTTTAGTTACTCTAACCCAATGCAAAGAATATGTCATGCTTTGACAACACGTTTTCCTAATTTAAAAATCATAGGTCTTTGTCATGAAGTAAAATCAATGGACCGACAACTCCCAACTCTTCTTGAGACCCCTTTAGAAAATATTGAATTTGAAGCAGGTGGCTTAAACCATTTTTCGATACTCCTTAAAGTAAATTACAAAGATACTGGTAAAGACGGCTATCCTATTATAAGAGAAAAATTTAATGATTATTATTCCACTCTTGTTAATGACCATGAAGGTTTTATTTCAAAGCCAGGAGCAGAGCGAGGAGTTTTTTTTGAATTATTTAACCAATATAATTATCTTCCAATCACAACAGATAGTCACATAGGCGAATATCTTCCATGGGCCTATAGCGTCGCTGACCATGATGGTATCCTAGATTTTTACGAAAACTATAAAAGAAAGTGCTTAAATTATTATGAGAATGATAGTTACGATGAATATTTTGATCCTAAAGTAAAAGAGCCTCATGAAAGAATAGTACCTATAATTGAAAATATAGTTAACGACACTAACGCATTGGAGCATGCGGTTAATATTCCTAATAAGGGTTTTATTGAATGTCTTCCGTCAGATATTGTTGTGGAAGTGCCAGCAATAATAAATAAAAGTGGAATACATGGTAAGAAATTAGAAAATTATCCTAAGTCGTTTGGGGCTTTATTAAATTCACAAGTTGGTGCCATTCAAATGACAACTCAAGCTATTCTCAATCATTCTAAAAAAGATGCTTTGTTCGCGCTATTAGCAGATCCTGTGGTACACGATGCTAAAGCTGCATCATTATTATTAGATACCATGCTTTTTCAACAAAATGATTATTTAGGATATTTAAATTAATGTCTGAAATTGAAATTAAAAAACTGAATAAACTCTATGGGAAAGCCCATGTTATTAAAGATTTCTCTGTAAAAGTGAAAAGTCAATCTTTCACTACTTTGGTTGGGCCCTCTGGATGTGGGAAATCTACATTACTTCGTATGATTGCTGGTTTAGAGGGAATTAATTCTGGAACTATTTCAATTGATGATCGAGTGGTGAATGATCTTTCTCCAAAGGAGAGGAACATAGCAATGGTATTCCAATCATATGCCTTATACCCTCATATGACTGTATTCGATAATATGGCATTTGGATTAAAGTTAGAAAAGAGATCTAAAGAAGAAATAAAAGAACGAGTACATGAGGCAGCAAAAACACTTCAAATTGAAGAATACCTTCAACGCAAACCTAAACAACTCTCAGGGGGTCAGAGACAAAGAGTTGCAATTGGTCGAGCAATTACGAGAAAACCAAAAGTATTTCTTTTTGATGAGCCGCTATCTAATCTTGATGCTGCTCTCAGAGTTCAAATGAGAATTGAGTTAGCAAAACTACACGAGCAACTAGATGCTACGATGGTATATGTTACTCATGATCAAACTGAAGCCATGACTTTATCTGATGAAATTATTGTTTTAGATCAAGGAGAAATCTCTCAGAAAGGAATTCCTTTAGATTTATACAATAAGCCTAATAATCTTTTTGTTGCTGGATTTATTGGGTCGCCAAAAATGAATTTTATTGATGCTAAAATAAATTCACAAAATACCGATAAAATAGATTTAAGTTTATTAAATAAAAGTTTTGTCTTACCTAAAAATATTCAAGGTCAGTTAAGTTCCGAGGAAGTCAAATTTGGTATTCGACCTGAAGATATTCACCTAACCGAGAGCACAGACTTTGACTGGGAAAGTAAAGCCTTTGTTGTAGAAAAACTTGGCTCTAGTACTTTTGTTTATTTAGAAAATGAAGGCGAACCGATAGTAGTTGAATGCGCTGGAGATAGCTCAATTAAAAGTGGCGATATAATCAAAGTAAAATTTGATTTATCTAAAAGTCATTTGTTTAATAAAGAAAACACCAATATCCTTGCATAACCTTTCTGTTATTCAAGAATTTCCTTCAGATTTTATATTCGGTGTTGCAACATCTTCCTATCAAATAGAAGGAAATAAAAACGGAGACTGTGGTTTATCTATTTGGGATGATTTTGCCAGAAAAAAACTAAATGGAATAGATGGAAAAGAAGCTTGCAGACACTTAGATTTTTTTAAAGAGGATATTAAATTAATCAAAGATGCCGGTTTTAAGTCTTATCGTTTTTCTTTTTCCTGGCCTCGCCTTTTTCCAGAAAAAAATCAGAAATTAAATAATCTTGGTTTAGATTTTTATAATCGATTACTTGATGAAATCCATAAACAAGAACTTGAACCGTATCCTACACTTTATCATTGGGATTTACCTATCCGTTTCCAAGATCAAGGTGGATGGACAAATAAAGATACAGCAAAATATTTTAGTGACTTCGCCTTATTTATCGCTGAGCACTTTAGTGATAGGTATAATAAAATAGCGACCATCAATGAGCCTTGGTGTGTGTCTTGGCTGAGTCATTATTTAGGAGAGCATGCCCCTGGCATCAAAGATTTAAGAAGCGCTGCTCAAGCGATGCACAATATATTATATGCCCATGGTTTAGCCGTGACAGCTTTAAAATCTATTTCATCTTCAGAAGTTGGAATTGTCTTAAATAATGAATATGCCTCTCCTATAAATGATGATCCAAACAATATTGATGCAGCAAATCTTTTTGATGCTATTTATAACCGCTGGTTCTCAGATGCAATTTTTCTTGGTAAATATCCTGAAATAGCACTTGAAGTTTTAGGTAAATATTTGCCCTCAGAATTTAGAGATGATTTGAAGATTATCTCAACACCAATAGATTGGCTTGGTCTAAATTATTATACAAGATCTCTGATCAAAAATTATAAATCAAATGATGGCATTAATTACGAGTGCTTAAGAGGAGATTTAAAAAAAACTGATATGGATTGGGAATTTTACCCTCAAGGACTTGGATATTTTATTGAGCGCATACATAATGAATATAATAAGAAAATTCCGATTTATATCACTGAAAATGGTATGGCAAATAAAGATTTTTTAAACGAAAAGAATGAAATTATAGACTTAGATAGAATAGAATATTTTGATCTTCACTTAAAAGAAGTTCTCAAATGCCTAAATAAGGGTATTCCTATAAAAGGTTATTTTGCTTGGTCTTTGATGGATAATTATGAGTGGTCATTTGGATATGAAAAAAGATTTGGCATGGTGTATGTTGACTATCAATCCTTCAAAAGGATACCAAAAAAATCTTATTATGAATTTCAAAAATACCTATGTGTTTAATGCAATAACTATATGAAAACAAATCAACGAGAAAAATCTTTTATTTTCAATCTATTGATTTAAAAGATAATTCAAGGAATTATCTCATAACTTGAATACATTTCATAAAAAAGTTCACTCTCATCTCAAAATTATCTATCAAAATATTTTAACAGATGAAGAAATAAATAATTTATCAAATCAAATTTTTGAAAAAATTCCAAAATTAAAAAATGATGATAATTTAGAAAATTGGAATGAAAGTGATATTTTTTTAATCACTTATGGAGACTCTATATTTTCTGCAAAAAATAAAAAATTAAAAACTTTAAAAAACTTTGTTGATGAATTTATTAAACCTTACTTTAATAATATTCATATCCTTCCTTTTTTCCCATTTAGTTCAGATGATGGTTTTTCTATCGTTGATTACAAAAAAGTTCGTGATGATTTAGGGGGTTGGGAAGATATTAGTTTATTATCTCAGGATTATAGGGTAATGGCCGATATTGTGATCAACCATGCCTCTAGACAAAGTGAATATTTTGAAGAATTTCTTAAAGGAAGTGACGCATACAAAGATTTTTTCATCTCACTAGATAAAGATGAAGGATTTGAAAATGTTGTTCGACCTAGAAGCTCTGATCTCTTTCAAGAGATGGATATTAGCAATAAAAAAAAATATCTATGGTGCACCTTTGGTCACGATCAAATTGACCTAAACTTTAAAAATCCCGAAGTATTATTGTTTTTTATCGAGCTTATTTACCTTTATTTAAAAAACGGTGTAAAAGTTTTCAGGCTTGATGCTGTTGCTTTTTTATGGAAAGAAAAAGGAACTAATTGTCTAAATCTTCCCCAAACTCATGAAGTTGTAAAATTAATTCGAACACTTTTAGATAATTACAACCAGAATACCCTGTTAATTACAGAGACTAACCTGCCTAATCTGGAAAATCTTAGTTATTTTGGAAATGGCGATGAAGCAAATGCAATTTATAACTTTACACTTCCACCTCTTCTTATTTGGACTCTTTTGATGGGAGATAGTACGGCTCTAAGAAAATGGTCGATGAGCATGCCACCAGCTAAAGAAAATACAACTTATTTTAATTTTATTGCCTCTCACGATGGTATTGGGCTGAGACCTACTGAAAACATTCTTACAAATCAGGAGAGGGATACATTAATTGATATAGTCAAAGAATTTGGTGGAGTTATAAGCAATCGAAAAAAACCTGATGGAACTGAGACTGTGTATGAACTTAATATAGCATTACTTGATGCTATGAAGGGTACATTTAAAGGCATCGATCATATGCAGGTTGAACGATTTATTGCCTGTCATGCTATTATGTTAAGCTTGGAAGGAATCCCAGCTTTTTACATACATAGCGTCCTTGGAACAACTAATGATTATGAGCTAATGAAAAAAAATTCCCAGAATAGATCAATAAATAGAAAATCATGGGACTCAAATGAAATTAAAAAAAGACTGCTTGATGAAAAATCAATTAATAATCAAGTTTATAAATCAATTATAAATTTAATTAAAATAAGAAAAAATCAACCTGCTTTTCATCCTAATGCTATTCAATTTACATTTAATTTAGGAAAAAATTTTTTTGGTATTTGGAGACAAAGTCTCGATAAAAAACAATCGATTTTTAGTGTAACTAATGTGACTAATATTTTTCAATACCTAGATTTAACTGAATTAAATTTAATTGAGTCAGAAAATTGGTGGGAACTAATAAACAATCTTGAAATAGAAGATATAAAGTCAATTATAACACTGAAGGCTTATCAAACAGTTTGGATATCTAACTTTAAAAAACCTTAAAATCATATTTAGTGCAAAAGAACAAAAGAACATTATAATTCACCGATTATGGCGGATGTTCAGCTTAATAGTGTAAAGAAAACATATGATAAAACCGAAGTTGTTCATGGTGTTGATTTAGACATCAAATCAGGAGAGTTTGTGGTATTTGTTGGACCTTCGGGGTGTGGGAAATCAACCTTGCTCAGAATGATTGCGGGTTTAGAAGAAATTACTGAAGGGGAAATTTCAATCGGTGGTGAAGTAGTAAATAATGTTATCGCTGCAGAAAGAGGTGTAGCAATGGTTTTTCAATCTTATGCTCTTTATCCTCATATGACCGTTTTTGAAAATATGTCTTTGCATTAAAACAAGCAAAGGCTCCAAAAGATGAAATCCAACAAAGAGTAACTGAAGCAGCTAAAATCTTACAAATAGAAAATTTATTTGAACGCCTACCAAAACAACTGTCAGGTGGACAACGTCAACGTGTTGCTATTGGACGTGCTATTGTTCGAGATCCAAAAGTTTTTTTATTTGATGAGCCATTATCTAATTTGGATGCTGCGCTTAGAGTTCAGACAAGAATTGAGATTGCAAAACTTCATAGTCAACTAACAGCCACAATGATTTATGTTACACACGATCAAGTGGAGGCGATGACATTAGCTGATCGAATTGTAGTATTAAACCAAGGTATTATTGAGCAAGTAGGAACTCCTATAGAACTTTATAGTTCTCCTAAAAATCAATTTGTTGCTGAGTTTATCGGCAGTCCAAAAATGAACATTATTGATCTTGAAAAGGACGCAGATCATAGTTTGAAAAATATTAATACCCCAAGTCAAACTTCAAAAGTGGGGATTAGACCAGAGCACTTATTCGTTACTCCTGAGAGTGAGACTAAATTAAAAGGCAATGTCCGTCATATTGAAAATTTAGGAGAACATCTTCTTTGTTATATCAACATTGGTGGAGACAATGAAATTACTGCTAAGTTAGATGTCTCAAGCTCTGCTATTTTAAATCAAGATATCAATCTTGGGTGGGTTTCAGAAAATACCCACTTTTTTAACAGCACCGGAATATCGATTAGTTAGCTATGTCCTCCAACCCTGAACTTGGAGTCTGTTATTATCCTGAGCATTGGCCTCAAGATTTGTGGATAAGTGATGCTGAAAACATGGTCAAAACAGGTATCAAATGGGTCAGAATAGCTGAATTTGCTTGGTCTCGTATTGAAAAAAGCCCTGATAACTTTGACTTTGAATGGTTGGATAAGATTGTGGATATCCTAGGTAAAGCAGGTCTGAAGATTGTGATGTGTACTCCAACTGCAACTCCACCCAAATGGCTAGTTGATCAAATGCCGGATATGGTAGCTGTTGATAGTAATGGTCAGCCTCGGAAATTTGGCTCCCGAAGACATTATTCATTTTCTCATTCAGGATATTTAGAACAATCAAAAAGAATTACAAAAATTTTAGCTCAACGGTATGGGGACAATCCTTATGTGCAAGCATGGCAAACAGATAATGAATATGGGTGCCATGAAACAACATACTCTTGGTGTCATTCTTCATTGAAGGAGTTCAGAATATGGCTAAAAAAAAAATATTCATCGATAGAGAAGTTAAATGAGTCTTGGGGCAATGTATTTTGGTCCATGGAATATAATAATTTTGAGGAAATAGAATTACCTAACTTAACCGTTACAGAAGCAAACCCATCTCATAACTTTAATTTTCAACTATTTAGTTCTGATCAAGTGAGAAAATTTAATTTAGCTCAGGTTGAAATTATAAATAAATATTCTCCTGGCAGACCTGTCAGTCATAATTATATGGGTCACTTTACAGAATTTGATCATCGTGAAGTATCTCAAGATTTAGAAATTGCAGCTTGGGATAGTTATCCTTTAGGGTTCCTTCAAAATATGCAAGTGATTGCTCGTGAAGATAAAAAACTTCTGCAAGAATGTTATCGAATTGGCGATCCTGACTTTCAAGCTTACCATCATGACTTGTATCGAGGCATGGGTCGGTTGTGGGTGATGGAACAACAACCTGGTCCTGTTAATTGGGCGAAATATAATCCTATTCCAGTTAAAGGGGCTGTGCGTCTATGGTCATGGGAGGCTTTTGCACATGATGCTGAAGTGGTGAGTTATTTTCGATGGAGGCAGGCGCCCTATGCTCAGGAGCAAATGCATGCTGGTTTAATGTACAGAGACAATACTCCTGCTCCAGGCCAAGAAGAGGCCAAACAAGTAAGCGAAGAAATAAAAAAAATAGAAATGCCTAAAACTGAACAATCTCCTATCGCTCTTGTTCATGACTATGAAGCATGTTGGATGACTGAGCTTGATGGCCAAACCCATGATTTTCATTACACCAGACTTCTCTTAGATTTCTATAAAGCTGTGAGAATGAATGGGGGATCTTTGGATATTGTTGGAAAAAATGCTGATTTTACTGGATATAAATTAGTCATTATCCCCTCTTTCGTTCATTTTCAAGAAGAGGACTTACAAAGAGTGATTAAATCTGGTGCTCAAATTTTAGCGGGCCCCAGAACTGGAACTAAAACTCCAGATTTTCAACTCCCCAATGAGTTAAGTCTCGAAGGGCTAGGGTTTCAAGTTCGACGCGTAGATGCTCTCCCCAGAGATTTGCCTGTGTCCGTTGAGTGGAATGGAATTAAAGGAAACTTTTCTGTTTGGAGAGAGCATGGATTAACTTCAGGTGTCAGCGAAGGTAAATCAAGTGATGACATGGCAGTTCTGACAAGTGGAAATCAGGGAAGTTATCTTTGTGGATGGCCCGATCAAAAGCTATTGAATGCTATTATGAAAAATCAAATGCAATTAGCTGGTCTAGATGTAGTAGAACTTCCAGAATATCTAAGAGTTCGCCGAAGAGGCAATTTATTATTCTTCACAAACTACGGAACTCAGGATGTATCTATACCTGAAGTCTATCAGGGTGAGCTTCTTCTTGGGAAGCGAACTTTATCTCAAGCTGATATTTCTATCTTAAAAATAAATTAAACACCTTTTCGCTGTTTTTCTTTTCCACCTTGGAAGTCAGCTAAGGCATTTTTGTTTTCTTTTGTAATAGGATCGTGCAGAGTTGGCGATTCCCAAAATGCACTTCCCTCTAACCATTCGTAGCCATGTGTTTTAATAACAATCACATAGGTTTTATCAGAGTCTTTAGCTCGTTTATATGCGGCCTCAAGTTCAGATGTAGAGCTGACAGTCTCCGCATTTGCCCCCATGCTTTTGGCATGATTTTCAAAATCCACAAACTGTAAATTTGTGGCGCGAGCTGCTCGAAGATTACAAATGTACTCTTTTCCTCCCTTGGCTAATTGAAGACGATTGATCACCATATGGCCTCCATTATCACAAACAACGATGATGAGCTTTTGGTCATAGAGAACAGAGCTATAAATATCACTGTTGCTTAATAGATAAGAACCATCGCCCAAGAAAACGACGACATCTTGATCGGGTTTTGCCATTTTAATTCCCAGCGCTCCGCTAATCTCATACCCCATACAACTAAAACCCCACTCAGTCTCAAATGTGTTGATTTGTTTAGGTTTCCATACTTGAACGACTTCACCAACTAAACCTCCTGCTGCAGTTACAACTATGTCACTAGGATCAGCGTTTCGATAAACCGCCCCTACTGCATGAGCATAAGAAGGTTCTTCTTGGTTAGTCGGGCCACTTTGTTTTTGAACATGTGCTTCCCACTCTGCTCGTTCTTTAATTGCTTTTTGGTACCAATTATCGGGCGCTTTCCAATCACCTAAAGCTTCTGATAATTGCTGAAGTCCTATTTTTGCATCACTCACAATAGGTGTAGCTAAGTGTTTGACAGTATCAAAACGAGCTGCATTCAAAGAGACTAATTGAAAGTTATCACTCTCAAAATTAGCCCAAGAGCCTGTGGTAAAGTCAGCAAGTTTAGTACCAATGGCCAAAGCAAGATCAGTTTCTTTTGAAAGATTATTAGCAGACTTTTCACCTAAGCCTCCTATTCCTCCAATATAATACGGATCGTCTTTAGTCATACAGCCAATACCCATCGCTGTTGCTGTGACGGGGATATTATGTTTTTTGGCAAAACGCGATAATTCTTCTTCAGCTTCGGAGTATAAAACCCCTCCTCCAGATATGATGATTGGTTGTTTTGAATTTTTTAATTTTTCAGCTGCAACTTTAACTTGATTAGGATCAGGATGAATTCTTCTAATCTCATGAATGCGTTCTTCAAAAAAAGCTTCAGGGTAATCAAAAGACTCTCCTTGTACATCTTGAGAGATCGCAATCGTGGCCGGACCACAGTCTGCAGGATCTAGCATAATTTGAATAGCTTGGGGTAGAGAGTTTAGTATCTGTTCTGGTCTTGTAATTCGATCAAAAAATCGAGAAACTGGTTTGAAGGCATCATTTTGATTTTCAACAGGAGAGTTAAAGTTTTCTACTTGTTGTAATACAGGGTCCGGAAAACGAGAAGCGAACACATCACCAGGTAATAAAAGCAAGGGCAGACGATTACTTAAAGCCACACCAGCAGCAGTAACCATATTCATAGCACCCGGACCAGAAGAAGAAGTTGCAATAAAAATTTGTTTTCGGCGCATCGCTCTTGCATATCCTATGCCAGATAGCGCCATGCTCTGCTCATGGTGACCACGATAACCAGGAAGGTCTGATTGAAACTCCTCCATCGCTTGACCAAGACAGGCGACATTTCCATGTCCATAAATAGCAAAGGCACCTGGGAATAATGGAACTTTTTTTCCATCAATGATGGTTTTTTGAGCGATTAAAAATTTAAAAAGCGCGTGTGCACAAGATAATCTTAAAGTTTTCATTATTCCTCCTTTTAATCAGTTGTGTATCTTACATAATCTCATCAGAATTTGAATGAAAAACCCTTTGAAAATAATGTCTTTTTTTCATAGTTTGATAATTCAATGAAAATAGGATTAGTGGGTTCAATTCATGAGTTGGGATGGGAAGTTCTTCGATCTCAAGGGCATTCTATTATTGAAGTTACTGATGTTAGTACGAAGTAACTTAAAAAAGGAATTAGCAGATGTATCAGGGATAGTGCTTCGTACTGCTCAAATGCCCAATGAAGTTATCGATGCCTGCCCTAATCTTCAAATCATTGCTCGTCACGGCGTTGGATATGACAATGTCGATTTAAGTTATTTAAATAAAAAAAAAATTGCTCTTGGAGTTACGGGTACTGCTAATGCAGTCAGTGTGGCAGAACATGTAATGACTTTTTTTTTACAACTAACAAAAAATATACATCTCTCTGATGAACTTACTCGAAAAGGCAAGTTTCAAGAAAAAGGAAATCTTCCTTCTTTTTTTGAGTTATATCAAAAAAATGTTCTCATTTTAGGCTTTGGTCGAATTGGCCAAGCCGTTGCAAAGCGGTGTTTAGGTTTTGAAATGAATGTTTATGTTTATGATCCCTATGTATCTAAAGATACGATTGAGAAAATGGGTTGTCATTCAATTTCAATTGAAGACAGTTTAAAACTTGCTGATTTTGTCAGTGTTCATTTACCCTTAAATGATGAAACCAAAAATTTCATTAATGCCAAAAGCTTTCAAGAAATGAAAGATAGTTGTGTTATTGTTAATACAGCAAGGGGAGGAATAATTAATGAGCAAGATCTTTATCAAGCTCTTAAAGATAAAAAGTTACGGGCGGCAGGACTAGATGTCTATGAACAAGAGCCTCCACCATCTGACCACCCTTTATTTGATTTATCTAATGTCTTGTTAACTCCTCACAATGCTGCTCTGACTCTAGAGTGTCGAATGAGAATGGCGGTAGAAGTCTGTGAAACTGTCTCATTTTATTTGAAAAATAAAGAAAAATTAAACCTTCAAAATATTATTAATAGAAAAGAATTAGGAATTTAATTCTTTAGATATGGTTGTCACTAGATAAGCCTGAGGGCAATCATCTAAAACTGACTTTGAAACTGATGGTAATTCTTTATTAGGAGTCAATATCACAACACAACCTCCAAAACCAGCACCAGTAAGTCTTGCCCCTAGGGCGCCATTTTTATTTGCTGACTCAACCACCTGATTTAATTCATCACTGGAGATCTCATAGTCATCTCTCATCGAATGATGACTAGAATTCATTAATTTACCAAAAGAGATGGGATCGTCTTGTTCTAGACAAGAAACTGCTTTAAGCACACGATCATTTTCAGAGATAATATGTTTTGCTCTTTTATTTATAATTGGATCCTCGATTTTCATTAATTGATCAATAGTAGCATGACGAAGAGAAGGAACTTCCAAAATTTCTGATGCTTTTGAAGTTTCATTTTTTCGTTCATTGTATTTACCATGAGAAAGTTTTCGGGTGCTGCCTGAATGAATAATGACAAAACTGTGATGAGCAAAAACTGGGATAGATTTAGTTTGAAGATTTTCACAATCTAAAAAAATAGCTTGTCCAAATGTTCCACAAGCAGATGCCATCTGATCCATGATCCCACACTGAGTTCCTACAAATTGGTGTTCAATTTGCTGACCTATTTTTGCCATTTCTTCTGATTGAATTGAGATATCTTTTAATTGAGATATTGCTCTCAATAAGGCAATTTCCAAAGCGGCAGAAGAAGAAAGCCCCGATCCAGAGGGAATACTTGAACTAACAGCAATCTCCATTCCCTTAATTGAAGGTGATATTTTTTGACAAAAATAAATGGCACCTCTTACAAAATCTAACCAAGTTCCATCATTTGATGAAGAAATTGAAGATTGTAATTCACCAAATTCGCTTGAAATACCAATAATTTTATCATCATCTCTAAGACTAATACTTACTTGTAATGATTGGGGAATAAGCGAAGGTAAAACAAAACCATTATTATAATCTGTGTGTTCCCCTATTAGATTTACTCGTCCATGAGCGGAAGTTGTAATCGAGGGTTCTTTTTGAAAAAAAGAATGAAATAGTTTAGCGCTACTCATCAGGTTGCTCTTCGCCTCGAAGAATTCTTGCTGAACGTTCAGGGGGGAGATCAACTAAATAAAAACCAGTAATCTGTTCCACACCAGCCAAATATTTTAATTTTGTCTTAGAACGTTTAATAGGCTGAAAACACCAATGCAGATGATGGCTATCCTGATATCCCTTCGGTGCTAATTGCCAAGCAAGTGTATAAGGCATTGGTTCATTGAAAACTTTATCTAACATTTTGGAAGACTCTAATAAAAGACGAGATAGATTTTTAATTTCTTCATCATCTAAATCATAAACTTGTGATACACGACGATGGGGAACTATCCAAATTTCAAAAGGATATCTTGCCCAACGAGGTACAAAACTAATACCTGATGTATTTTCATGTAAAATTAATTCTTTTGGAATTTGAGCAATTGTTTCTAATAAAGGATTTTGTATTTGATTTTCAGATTGTCTTTTTATTGTCTCAGGTATATGTCCAAAACTATAAATCTGACCATGTGGATGTTCTAGCGTAACTCCAATTTCTTTACCTTTATTTTCAAATGGAAGTACATACTCTATATGAGAATTATTTAAGAGTTCTTTGCTTCTATGAGCTACAGCTTTTAAAATCAACTCGATGCGTTCTTGTGATAATTCAGAAAATTGGTCTTTGTGGTTTGAGCTATAAGAGATAACATCGCATGTACCGGTAGCAGATTGTGTAGATATTTCTAATTCAGGAACATGGGTTTCTTCCATACGAAGAGAGCTGAAACGATTAGTAAAAATAGCAACCTCATATTGATCTACAGGAATATCACTTGCCTTTTCCTCAGTATCCATCGGACATAAGGGACACTCCATTGCATTTGGAAGAAATGTTCTATTTTGCCTAGAAGTAGAATAAGCCACCCATTCTGAGCGGGTGGGATGAAATCGAAGGTGGGTTTGATTGCCTTCCACGGGCGGCAATCCTGAAAAAGTCTTATAATTAGGTTTGTTTTGACTATAAAGATAAAGCTTTTTACCGTCTCCACGATCAATGGTCTCTATAAAAATTTTGTTCATTTAAGATAGCGTCGGGAGCATTGAGCCGTGAGCTTCAATTAACTCATCCACCATCTTCCATATTTGATCAAGACTTAACTCTCCTGCAGTATGAGGATCAAGCATGGCAGCATGGTACACAGTTTCTTTTTTTTTATTCTTTAAAGCTTCAACTGTTAATTGTTGAACATTAATATTTGTCTGAATGAGGTTTGCTAAATGCATTGGCAAAGGCGCGACTGATTGAGGAACTAGTTCATTTTTTTTCACAAGACAAGGAACCTCCACACAACTATTAGAAGGAAGATTGGGTATTAAGTTTATATTCAAAACATTTCCATAAATGAGATCTTCTTTACCTGTCACCATACTGAGAATGATTCTAGAGGCATATTCCACCGACTTCTCACAAACTAACTCTTTATTACTAAGTAATTGTTGTTCTTGATCTTCCCATTCTTGAATTTGTTTTTCACAACGACGGATATATTCATTAATAGGAATATTAAAATCTTTTAACAATCCCTGTTGATGATTTTTAATGAACCAAGGAGTATACTCAGCAAAATGTTCTGAAGACTCAGTTACAAAATAACCAAGTCTTTTTAAAATCTCATAGCGGACGTGATTAGTACAACCATCCCAGTTAAGTCCAAAAGATCCTTCTTCCCCCACTCGATGTATTTGAGGGTATAAGTCTTGGTTTGAGCCATCTGCTAGTTTTTTTTCAAACTTAGTATAAAAAGCCATATGATTGATGCCTGAGCACTCATATTGGATTTGATTGATATCTTCACCAATATCTCTTGCCAGATCTGCGGCTGTTCCCTGTACTGAGTGGCATAAACCAACATATTTTAGTTCAGGTACAAAATGAGAAAGACCCAAACAGTTTATTGCCATTGGATTTACATACTGAAGCATTAATGCTTGAGGGCATAGCTCCATCATGTCTTTTGCAATATCAACAAGAACCGGAACTGTTCTTAATCCTCGCATGATACCTCCAATACCAAGGGTATCCGCAATTGTTTGCTGAAGTCCGTATTTAGCAGGTATCTCAAAATCGATAATAGTTGAGGGTTTATAGCCTCCCACTTGGATCATAACTATAACAAATTCAGCGTTTTTCAGTGCCTCTTTACGGTCTGCTTTAATTTCTATTTTAGCTGAAGTTCCAATTGTCGATGATACTTTCTCAGCTACTAATTGAGAAGTTTGAAGTCGTTTATCATCAATGTCGTGAAGGACAATATGAGATGATTGGAGTTCTGTCTCTAATAAAACATCAGTTAAAATATTTTTCATAAACACAGTGCTGCCTGCCCCAATAAATACAATTTTTGTCATGATTAACCCTTGCTTGCGCCTAAAGTTAAACCTGCAATAAAATGTTTTTGCATTAAGAAAAACATAATCACAGGTGGGATTGCAGCCATAATTGATCCAGCTGAGAGAAGATGATAAGCAGATATCCATTGTCCATTCAAGGATTTTAATCCAGCAGTAATTGGCATTGCATGATGTCCTTGTATTAAAACTGTTGCCCAGAAAAAATCATTCCAAATAAAAGTAAAAATTAAAACACATAAAGCCGCTATAGCAGGACGAGTAAGAGGAAGTACTATTTTTAAAAAAATATTAAATTCAGAAGTACCATCCATTCTTGCAGCTTCAAATAATTCACTCGGGAGAGCTTTAATAAAGTTTCTCATAAATAAAGTGCAAAAACCAGTTTGAAAAGCTACATGAAATAAAACTAGTCCAGTAACAGTATCATATAGACCCATTTGAAAAGTCAAATCTCTTACAGGTATCATTAGAATTTGAAAAGGAACAAAATTCCCAGCTATAAAAGTAAAAAAGATAAATAAATTTGCCTTAAATTTATAAGAAGCTAAGGCAAATCCTGTCATACAACTTAATGCTACTGCTCCAATCATTGTTGGAATAGTAATTTTAAAACTATTTATTATATAAGAGATCATTGGAGTATTAGTAAAAACATCTTTTAGATTACTAAATAAAAGAAACTCACTTGGCACGCCCCAAAGATTTCCCTGAGAAATATCTCCTAGTCCTCTAATTGAGGTCAGCATAATTCCAATTAAAGGGACAAGCCATATTAGCAAAGAGATGGGAATTAAAATTTTGTATGAAATTTGATTGATAAGTGGTCTTTTTTGTATTGGAATAGGAAACATTTAATTAAAGTCCCTTTTTTTCACTTTGATACATCCGATAAATGAAAAACAATATGTAAAACATCATTATTGTAAATAAAACTGCTGCAATTGCTGATCCATATCCCATTCTGTAGCCATATTCGCTCAATGCTGTCTCAAACATATAATAGGCCAATACATTAGTAGAACCCCAAGGGCCTCCTTGAGTCATAATTGCTACCATGTCAAAACTTCTAAGGGATCCAATTACAGTCACAACAATTGCTAAAAATGTTGCTGGTCTCAGTTGAGGCAAAATAATATTTCGAAATAAGGAAAAACCCTTAGCACCATCCATTCTTCCAGCCTCAATTTGATCTGTATTAAGATTATTTAATCCTGTTAAATATAAAATCATACAATAGGCTATTTGTGGATATATACCTGCAAAAATAATTCCATATGTGGCAAAATTTTCATCTGCTAATATCGCATAATTACCTAAACCAATATATTCAAGAAATGGACCAATAACTCCTCGAGGATTATAAAACCAAGCAAAAATAATTCCTATCACTACTTGCGAAATTACAAATGGAAAAAAGAAAAGAGATTTAATTAATCTTATTCCAAAAATTGTTTGATTTAAAAAAATAGCTAAACCTAATCCTATAGGAACAGCCAACATAAAGAAAATTAGCCATTTTAAATTATTCATTAACGAAATATAAAAATATTCATCATCCAATAATTCAACATAATTTGAAATACCAACAAATATTGCAGGAGATAGTCCATCCCATTGTAATAAAGATATATATAAAGAATTAAAGATTGGCCAAATTACATAAACTATAAATAGCAAAAGGCCTGGAGCTAAAAAAATAAATGGTGTTAATCTTTGTTGGTTAAGCTTCCACCACGAGGATTTTCTGTATGATAATTGAATTGAATTAGGCAAGTTTTTAAGGGGTGGTGTTTTTGCACCACCCCCCTTTTAATTGATTATTTATAAACTCTTTGACGTACTTTTTCTAAACGCTCAAGAATTTTATCTCTTCTATCTGGGTTAACCATATACTCCTGAAAACCCTTCATTCCCTCAGATGCCATTTCGGCTGGTGCGTCTCTATCGTAGAATTGAGCCATAGCATATGCATTGTTTAGCATATTCAAACCTGCCTCTAAAAAAGGATCTGGGTCAACTTTAGAGCCGCTATTAACAGGAAGCTGTCCAAGAGTTTTATTCATCTCTTCTTGAACATCAGCTCTACTCAAAAAGATAAGGAATCTCTTTGCGTCTTTCTTGTTTTTAGCGCCTGAAGCAATGTGCATTGTATCAGTTGGTGCTTCTTCAGCCATAGGAATACCTGGGGTTATTTCTGGGAATTGGAAAAAACCAAGATTGTCATTAGTTAATCCACCCTCTTTAAATAATGCAACTGAGAAGTTTCCCATTACATACATGGCTGCCTCACCATTCACCATTGGAGGAATAGCTTCTTGCCAAGCCAGCGATGCATGATTTTCTAAAAAGTAACCTGGTTTAACTAATTCATCCCATTTGTCAAATACAGCATGAACTTTAGGATCTGTATATGGAACTTCACCTTTAGTTAAAGCCATATGGAATTCATAACCATTTGTTCTTAAGTTTAAATAATCAAAAACACCAGCAGTGGTCCAAAGATACTTAGATCCAATAGTAATCGGAGTTATACCTGCAGCTTTTAGTGTTGCACAAGCAGCTACAAATTCATCCCATGTAGTAGGAACTGAAATTCCATTGGCTTCAAAAAGATCTTTTCTGTAATATACACCCCATTGATAATAAGTGTAAGGGATACCCCATTGTTTTCCACCAATTGTCATTGGTTTTTTTGCGTGGGACATTCCTTCTGTCAAATTTCCATCAACCCAACCAGTATCAGACCAAATATCAGATACATCCTCTACAAGACCGGCTCTTACGAAAGGTAACATCCTGTTACCAGCATACCAGTTGAATACATCTGGTGGATTTGTAGTTAAAAAATTTCTAATTGCTTGCTTGTAACCTTCATGATCGAAGTTATTTACTTCTATAGTTACATCAGGATTTTCTTCTTGAAACTTATTAAAAGCCCACTCAAAAGCAGCTTTTGGTGCTGGGTCTGTTAAGTCAGTGTTTATGACCAAAGTTCCAGCAAAAGCAGAAGAATAACCTAAGCTTGCTATAGCAATTAATGTAGCTAAGATTTTTCTCATGTTGTTTTCCTCCTTGAATGCTAAATTGAGATATATAGCATTTTGTTTAGTTATATAACATTCATTAATATAAAGATAATTTTAGTAAGTTTCGAGTAATTATTGGTTAAATGTAAGTAGTTTTTGCTCCCATTGCCAAGCAGATGAAATAATTTTATCTAAATCAGAATGTTTAGCTTTCAATTCAATTCCGACTTTATTTTTGATTATCTGCAATTAATTCAGCTGGATCTCCCTTACGTCTACTTTTGAATTTCAATATCCATTTTTTTGATTAGTGATTTTTTTAGCAACCTCAATAATTTCTCTAACACTAAAACCCTCATTATTCCTACATTGTAAACATCAGATAATTGGGTTTGAGATAATCTATCTAAAGCTAATAAATGTGCCTCAGCTAAATCCATTACGTGAATATAGTCTCTGACGCAAGTACCGTCCTTTGTTGGGTAATCATCGCCATATATAGTTATTTTATCTTTTCTTCCAGAAGCCGCCTGAAGAATTAATGGAATTAAATGAGTTTCAGGATCGTGTCTTTCTCCAATCGTTCCATCTGGGTGAGCGCCACAAGCATTAAAGTATCTAAGACTTATTGATTTTAAACCATAAGAATTGTCATAATCTTTCAAAATATTTTCAACTATCGCTTTAGTTTGACCATATGGATTTACAGGAGTCATTGGATTAATTTCAGAAATAGGATTTGATTTTGGTTCTCCATACACAGCTGCGGTGGAAGAAAAAACAAAATTGAGTATCTTTAGGTCAACCATACAATTTAAAAGATTCAAAGTATTAACAACATTATTCTCATAATACTTTTGTGGATTAATATATGACTCACCTACATTGATGTATGATGCAAAGTGCATAACTAAATCATAATTATTTTGTAAAATTGAATAAACTTCTTCTCTGTTAGCGAGATCACATTTATGTAATGTGAAGTCAAGACAGTTCGTTTCAAATCCAGTAGACAAGTTATCCAAAACCTCTACTTTATGGTTTGTGTCTTGAAAACGTTTTAACATGTGTGAACCAATGTAACCGGCACCACCTACTACTAAAATTTTCATCTCTTTAAATTATACTTAAATTAATAGATATTTACTTTAATTTTTCTTTAAATAATTAGGGTTTAAGAATATAAAGACTTGAGTCAGACTCATCAGCTATAAGGAAAACATCACCCTTATTGTTAATTTCAATATCCCTAACTCGACCAATTTCATTTTTAAATATTATTTCTTCTTCAATAAATTTATTATCCTTTCTGTGAAGGATAGATAAATACTCATATTTTAACGAACCAATTAACAATGAATTTTGCCATTCAGGAAAGGATTTTCCTTGATAAAACTTTATGCCTCCAATACCAATTGAAGGAACCCAAATAAAATCTGGCTTTAAAAATCCTGGCTCCCAAGCATTTCCATCTCCAACTTTTGTACCAGAATAATTAGTTCCGCCCCATCCGATTTGTTTCCATCCATAATTTGTGCCAGGTAAGACAGGTCCAATAAAATCTCCTCCTTTAGGCCCATGATTTGAAATAAAAATATCTTTGGTTAAAGGATCTAGGGTCATTCCTTGAGGGTTACGCACACCAATTTGATATATTTCTGGCAACCAATCTGGATTATTGATGTAAGGATTATCATCTGGATTGTTTCCATTTTTATGAATTCTAATAATAGAACCAATAGAGTTGGTTGGATCTTGAGCAATCATTCCCTCTCCTCTCTCACCGATACTGGCATAGAGATAATCTTCTTTTATCTCTAATCTTGATCCAAAGTGATAAGGACTTTTAATATAAGGAAGAGCTTCATAAATCTTTTTTTCATTAATCAGAGTATCGCCAGATAATTCTGCCTGATAAATCGCAGTGGTATACTTACCATTTTTTTCAACTGAGCAAGTAACCCAAATAATATTTTTATCATTAATTATATCTAGCAGACCTCCTTGACCATATTGAACCGATGGGATGTCATGTTTGATCTGAGTTTGAGTATAGTCTTCTGTGTTTATTAGAAAAATCTCTCCAGATTTTTGGGTGATCAATATGTTATTATCATCTAACCAAGTCATCCCCCATGGCGCATCTAATTTTACTGGTGTTTCTATAAGTGTGATACCTGATGCAGGTATATTAATAAAAAAAATACAAAAAAAAGCTAAAAGAAAATTTTTAAATGAGTTTGTTGTCTGCATAAACACAACAGTGCTCTGCTGGAAATTTTAAAAAAACTTTTTCAGATGGCACTTCTTGTTCTCTTTTTACTTTTGCTTTGATACGAATTAAGTCTTGTTGAGCAGTAATGAGCTTATAGTTTCCAAAATCTTCTACTTCAATTATGTCAGCATGAATAGTATTTGGCCCTGATGACTGTTCAACAGTGATATATTCTGAGCGAATTCCTAATTTTAAATTTGAAGTATTAGTTGAACCTAAATTGGTTTGAACAGCAATATTATTTGATCCGACAGATACCTGATTAGAGTTATCCGCTTTGCATTCATATAGGTTCATCGCAGGAGAACCAATAAAATAACCAACAAATGTTGTTTGAGGTTTTTCGAATAAATCTTTAGGAGATCCGGCTTGCACCACTTCTCCTTCATCCATTACAATAATATTATCTGCAAAAGTCATAGCTTCATTTTGATCATGAGTAACGTAAATTAGTGTCGTCTTATATTTAGCATTAATCTCTTTGAGTTTACGACGTAAACGAAATTTCAAATCAGGATCAATAACAGTTAATGGTTCATCCATAAGGATAGCAGCAACATCCTCTCGAACCAATCCTCTTCCTAGGGAAATTAATTGTTTTTGATCTGCAGTCAGGCCTTTAGCTCTATTATTTAAAAAGTCTTGTAAATTCAATATTTCTGCAACTTCTTTAACCTTTTATCAATTTGATCATCGGGAGTTGACGACACTTAAGGGGAAAAGCTAAATTTTCGTAAACAGACATAGTTCCATAAATTACGGGGAATTGAAATACTTGAGCAATATTTCTCTCTTCCGTAATAGTACGGGTAACATCTTTTTGATCAAACATTACTTTTCCATGAGAGGGGGTTACCAATCCACTCATAATATTTAGCATTGTTGTTTTGCCACAACCTGATGGACCTAATAAAGCATAGCGCCCACCATCTGCCCATGATAGAGACATTTCTTTAAGAGCAAAAATTGGATTAGGGTCATTGGGATTATAACTATGTGCAATGTTATTTAATTCTATTTTAGCCATTATTTTTGATAAGGAGAATAAAGCAATTCTCCTGACTCCTTAAATAAGTATATTTTTGATAAATCAAAATTAATTTTTACATTTTCATCAACCTCATAAGATTTTACTTCCTCGATGGTGGCAACACATTTGATATCTTCATTATGTAAATGAAGGAATGTTTCTGATCCTGATATTTCAGAGATATCTACTTTAAAGTCATAACCATTGTTATCCAAATGTAAATCAGTGGCGCGGATACCGACTAAATAGTCGCCCGAAGACATGGTCTGTAAATTAGTGGGGAGATTAAATTGAATATTATTATTAAGAATTAGTTTATTATTTTCAATTTTACCTTTGTTTAAATTCATAGCAGGGTCATTGGTAATTTCAGCAACTTTCGCATTTGCTGGATTTTCAAAAACTTCTTTTGCCGAACCAGTTTGAAGAATTTTACCTTCATCAATGACAATAATATCTCCATTTAACTGCATCGCCTCTAACGGATCAGTGCTCGCATAAATAAAAATAGATTGTGAAGCCTCAGAGCCAGTAAACAATTTCTTAAACTCTTCTCTAAGGCCTTCACGAAGTTTGTAATCTAAATTAACAAGAGGCTCATCCAATAAAAGTATTTTAGCTTTTTTTGCTAAAGATCTTGCTAGTGCCACACGCTGCTGTTGACCACCAGATAATTCTTGAATTTTTCTAGCCTCAAAGCCTTTGAGGCCAACTTTTTGAATAGCATCACTAACCTCTTTTTCGATTAAATTTAGGGTCCATTTTCCTTTGTTTTAAAGGAAATTCGATATTTTGTTTAACATTTAAGTGCGGATAATTGATAAATTGCTGATAAACCATAGCGACGTTTCTTTCCCAAACAGGAATTGCTAAAAAGTCTTTGCCTTCAAATTGGATATTGCCTGAGTCTGGAGTTAGTAGACCTGCTATAGTTTTTAATAAGTGTGGTTTTTCCAGAGAGGGTTCTTCCAAGAATAGTATACATTTTTCCTGGCTCAAAATTAAGAGAGATATCATTTAGATGATATTGCTCGGTAGGTTTAAAAATAATATTTCCTAAATTCAAAGACATTTATTTAAGAGCTCCTGATAAATTTCCTTTTGATAAGAAACGTTCAACAACAAAAGCAACAATAATAAGCGGTGCAACTGAAACAAGAGCAGCAGCTGACAAACTCCACCATGGTGTAATCGATGAGTTAAGTGCAACAATTTTTACAGGTAAAAGTTGTACATTTGTAAAAGTTAAAATAAATGCAAAGAAAAAATCAATCCAACCAAAAATAATACAGAAGAGACCTGCAACAATCATACCTGGAATGGAATTTGGTAACACAACTTTGAAAAATGCCTGAAAAGGATTACAACCATCAATTAGAGCTGTTTCATCAATTTCTTTTGGAACACGATTGAAAAAATCGACCATAATCCAAACGGCTATGGGCATCAGTAAAACGATATAAACTAATATCAGACCAGCCAAGCTATCAAGCAAACCTATAGTACTTAAGAAAATAAAAAATGGAATGGAAAGAACAACTGGAGGCATAATTCTTTGAGAGATGAAAAAAAAAGTAATGTCGTTATTTTGCACAAAACCTGCTTTAAAAGTATATCGAGATAAAGCGTAAGCAGCTAAAGTTCCTAAAGCGATACTAATGAAACTTGCAGTAAAGGTCACAAAAATACTATTAAAATAAGGACCAACGATATTAATACCACCCTGTGATCCTGGTTTAAACAATACACTCCAACCATCTAGTGTAGGCTCAAATTGTAACCAGGGGATATAAGTTGCCCCTCCTGTTACAGAGTTAAAATCTTTAAACGAAGTTGAAATAGCCCATAGAAATGGAGCAATAACAAAACAAGACCAAAGAATGACACAAAAATATTTTAAAAAGGTATATAACTTGGGCATTTTTACTCCTTCATCAACACTTTCGTTAAAACTTTGGCAATAATAGTCAAACTAATGATCATAATAATAAGATAGGTAAAAGACATGGTTGCTGCATACCCCATCTGAAATTCTCTGAGACCTTTAATGAAAATATAAAAACTTGAAGTTTCTGTTGCGGTTCCCGGACCTCCGCTTGTCAGAACAAATACTGTATCCATAATTTTAGAAGCTTCGATTAAACGTATAATGATAGCTCCAATTGATATAGGTGCCATTAAAGGAAAAGTTACATACATAAATTTCTTAAATGGACTAGCGCCATCAATAGAGGCGGCCAAAAAAGGTTCTTTAGGTAAACTCAATAATCCAGCAAGCAGTAGTAAAAACATAAATGAAGTCCATTGCCAAACTTCAACTACAATAATAGATATTTTTGCTAACCCTGGACTTGATAACCACTGGGGTTGTACTCCAAAAATACTAAGAAAATCATTTAGCGGACCTAGCGACTCATGAAAAAAGGTTCTCCAAATAACTGTCATGATGACAGGAGTAGTCATCATTGGAATTAAGAAAAGTACTCGAAAAAATCTTTTAAATTTAATATCTTTCCAAACAACATGGGCTAAAAAAAATCCAATAATATATTGAAGAAAAACAGTAGTAATTGCTAAGAAACTTAAACGAAAAAATGACTCCCAAAAACGAGGATCATCAGTAAATAATCTGATGTAATTTTTAATGCCTACAAAATCTAAACCAGGATTATAGCTATTCCAGCCAGACAAACTCAAACGGACTGTAAAAATAATTGGAAAAATTAAAATTCCAATAAGAACAATTAAACCAGGAAGCAAAAATACAAATTTATGTTTAAAGTTCATTAATGTTTAAATTATAGCTTAAATTAAAAGTGATCGCCCAAGAAAATTGGACGATCACTGAGATTTATGTATTTAAAGTTCGTTATCTTCCATTGCAACACCGACAGCGTAAGCATCTCTTACATTATCAGCGCCAACTCTCTCGAGAATTGCAGTCCATTCAGCTGCAACTTCATCAAGAGCTTCTTGAGGAGATAATTGACCCGCTAGCGCTTTCGCAGTTCCTGTAGCAAGCGCACTATTGAATTCAAAAGTACCGGGTACTCTTAGTGGGAATACTCTGTTTGTACTTTCTTCCATTTCAGCAAGTGTATCAACGTACTCTTGAGCAACTTGTGCGTCCCAGCCATTGCAGTCCAAACGTCTGCTTTGAAATCCTCTTCCATAAAAGGATTTACACCAAATCGGCCGATGCCAATGTCTGCCTGGTGGTTTGCGCCATTTGCAAAGAAGCAAAGGTAATCAAAAGCCATATCTTGGTTTTTAGATTTTCCTGCTACACCAACAGCCCAACCCCATACGAAGAAAGGAGCTTGGTTTGCTTTAGCGTCCCACATTCCATTTTCTCTGTTCCAAACTCGGTCAGCGCCAGGTAACTGTGCTGCCCAACTTGGTTCTTAATAGGACTATCATCTTGCATCGCTGCAACGAAAGCATCATCCCATGAGAAGCTGAAAAGTGTTTGACCGCCACCGAATGAGTTAATCTCATCACCAAGACCAAAGTTAATACCTCCTGGTGGTACGTAGTTTACAGCTCAACCCAATCAGTAGCGCTTCAACGAAACCAGGATTTAATTAGTGGTGTCATTGTTTCTAAATCAAAGAAGAAACCACCTGGGTTCTTGGGTTCTTAGAGTAAGCAGCAGAACGTGAATAGAAAGCAGCATACATAAGGTCATCTTTTTCATAACCTCAGCTGAACCATATTCTAATTCACCGTCACCATCCCAGTCCCAACCATTAAAGTATTTAGCCATTTCAGCATACTCTTTCCAGGTTTGTGGAACACGTAATTCTTTTCCTGTATCTGCTTTATACTTTGCTTGCATTTCAGGATTATCGATTACATCTTTTCTGTACTTTAGATAGTGTCTATCTCCATCCACTGGGTACTGATACATGGTATCGCCCCAAGAAGCGATCGCAATGTGTGATGCAGTAACATCAGTCATTTGATCAACATACTTTTGTGGAACTGGAGCTAAGTATCTCTTCCAGTCATTGATGAAGTTAGAAAAACCAAAGACGATATCGTAAGGAGCCTGACCTGATTGGAAAGGAACCATTGCCTTTGAGTATAGGTCACCAGCAGGAGTATGCGTAACTTCTACTTTTGCACCTGTTAATTTTTCAAACTGCTCTGCGTGAAGGGCAGTTGGCTCACCCATAACTGGGATCGCGTGAGTGTTAATTGTTAGTGTTCTACCACTGTAGTCTTTTTTAGATGTCTCTTCATATGAACACATCCCAGGAATATCTCCTGTTGCTGCGATATGTGGAAACTGATCGCCCCACTTATCTGCATAAGCTACTTGGCTACCAATCAAGAGGACTGATGCCAGAGTGCTTACGAAGGTTTTAAGTTTCATATAATTCCCTCCCTTATTACTTCGTTTTTTTTTGCCCAGAATTCAATTCTGTAAACAAACTTTTATGGTACTAAAACAGCTCTTCCTTTGACTTGACCAGTGTTCAAATCATGAAGTGCTTTGTTGGCTTCGCTTAACTTGTATTCCTGCATGGAAAGTTTCACTAGGCCTTTATCGGCTAACTCCATTAATTCATAGAGTTCTGCCCATGTACCTACTAAATTACCAATGATGCTCTTCTCGGAGATAATTGCGTCCACAGCAAGAATTTCAATTTTCTCACCGTAACCTACAATATAATAAGAACCCGCGTTAGCAGTCATATCAAGACCCATTTTGGTTGAGCCGTGCTCACCCACAAAGTCAATCACTGCTTCTGCACCATTACCTTTAGTTAATTCTTTTACTCGTTCAATTTCATTACCATCAATCAAGACGCCATGATCGCCACCCAAAGGCATTGCATGATCTAGAGCAGTTTGAGATTTTTCAACAATGATAATGTTTGCTGCACACATTGCTCGTAAACACTGAATAGCAATATGCCCAAGTCCACCAGCACCTATTACTACACAGGACTGACCTGGTAATAAGTGACGTGTTGCTTTCTTTACGACACGGTAAGCAGTTAAGCCCGCATCAGAAAAAGGAGCAACATCTTTAGGTGTTAAAACTGTTGGAAGTTTGATAAGGTTTCTAACACCTGTGCGTAAAAGCTCAGAGTAGCCACCTTCTTTAATGTTCAAACCTGGAAATGCACCATCAGCTGCGTGCATATCATGACCACGACGGCAGTTTAAACAAGTGCCACCAGAAATTAGCGGATGTAAAATGACTGGGTCACCTTTTTTGAAGCCTTCCACATCGCTTCCAACATCTTCTACCCAACCAGCATTTTCATGGCCCATTACGCAAGGTAAAAGTTTATCATCTGGATCTTGGATATGTTTCCATACACCCTCAATAATATGTAAATCTGTTCGGCAAACACCAGCTGCACCAATCTTCACAATAACGTCAGTGGATTTTTCTAATTTTGGGTTAGGAACTTCTTCCTCTTTTACCCAAACGTCCTGCTTCATATCAGGATCGTAACTATGTAATACTTGTGCTTTCATCAATCCCTCCCGAAAGTAAAAATATTTAACTACAAATTTTTACTCTCTCCAACGACCCACGATCGTGAAATTTTATTTTTTTTGTGAAAAACTTAAAAAATTGTTCATTTTTTGAACAATATAAAAGTTGTATATTTATCAATAATTTCATAACTTTTTCCCATGCATTCTTATAGAAGTCTAGTAGAACAGGCCCGATCTTTGGAAAAAGAGAGAGGTATTTCTCTAGATTTCACTGATAAGAACATTGCGGATAGTTGGGTTCGTTGTTTTGAACACGGACTACGTCCAAATTCAAACCCAATTGAAAGTGTTTTAAATCAAAAAGAGCTTGGGGAGATAAAAGAACAATATCAAGATATTAGAGATTTCATCGTGCCTGAATTAGAATTGCTCTACTCCCAAATTGCTGGATCAAATTTTATGGTGGCTTTCGCTAATAATGATGGTGTAGTCCTTGATACCATTTACGATAATCAATTTTTAAATAGCCAAGCTAGCAAAGTAGTTATACCTGGCTCAGTTTGGTTGGAAAAATACCGAGGAACAAATGGTTTGGGATTAAGCTTACAAACAAAATCACCTACCATCGTTGCTGGAGGTGAACACTTCTTTACAAGCCATGGGGGTCTTTCTTGTTTTGCAAGTCCTATCTTTGATCACAATCAAAATATTATTGGGGTTTTGGATGCTTCAACTGATACAAGCAGTCGACAAGATCATACATTAGCCCTTGTTAAACTTTCAGCAAAGTCTGTTGAACAAAAAGTTTTTCTAGAAAATTTTAAACACACTAATATTTATTCCTTTCATCCACGAAGTGAATATCTTCACACTAATAGTATTGGATTAATTGCTATAAACGAAGATGGGCAAATCGAAGGGGTTAACTCAAATACAAGAATTATGTTAAGTGGTTTGTACAAAGATGAATCAAAAGATTTTTACAATATCTTCACCACTCCATTTGAAAATGTTGCTCATGATATGAATGCAGATAAAATTGTTCAAGTAAAAGACTGGCTAGGATCAAGTGTATTTATGAAACTTTTTCAAAAGCAAGTAACTAGTGCTCCAAATACTAAAACTAAGAATACAACTCCTACTTACACACCTTGTTCAGAATGTTACGACTCAACTTTAAAAGAACAAAAATGCTTACTTATTCAGAAAACATATGATCAATTAGATGGTAAAATTACTGCTGTTTCAAAAACCTTAAATATTTCACGTACTACTGTTTAAAAACACATTCAAAAAATAATAAATTTGATCTGAAATTCTGTACCCGCGAAGAAGACTGATAAACAGGAGAAATTTATGTCAAAACCCAATATTGCTCAAAAGGATCTTATGTTGTCGAAGTCAAGAGGGCAAAAATACTTTTGGTGTGCATGTGGATTAAGCCAAAACAACCCTTTTTTGTGATGTTCCTCATAAATAAACCCGGGTTTTCCTGTATTCCTTACACTGCTGAAGCAACCAAAAAGTTTTTTTTTGTGGATGCAAGCATCAATAAAAAACCGCTTGTGATGGAACACACAATAGGCTTGAAGACTAGTTTATTTTACGCCTAATTTTTCCTGAATTCTTTAGAGGAAGTCGTATAACGAAAAACATATTTCTTATATTATGGCAATAATGAAACATTTTCTTTGCAGCGAGTGCCGCTTCATGAAAACCGCTTAAAATTAATTTTAACTTACCAGGATAAGTACAAATATCGCCAACAGCAAAAATTCGAGGAGTAGATGTTTCAAAGTTTTCTGTATTCACCGAGATTAAATTATTTTCTAAGTTCAAACCCCAATCAGCAATTGGCCCTAATTCAATTTTTAATCCAAAGAAAGGGAAGATGGCATCAACTCCATCAATAACAGTGTTATCATCTAAGGTGATATCCACTTGGCCTTTACCATTATCAACTATTTGTTTTACAGTGCCCATATTAAATTTGACTTCTCCTTGATCGACTAAGCTCATTACTTTGTTCACGGAGTCTTGAACGCCTTTAAATTCTTTTCGACGATGAATTAAAGTAATATCAGAGGCGATTTGATGAAAACCCATCACGTAGTCCAAGGCAGAGTCGCCACCACCAGCAATCAAAATTTTCTTTCCCTCAAAGTCTGTTCTTTTTTTAACAGAATAAAAAATATTTTTATTTTCAAATTCTTCTACATTGGAAACAGGTAATTTTCGAGGAACAAAACTTCCAGAGCCTGCCGCAATCACTAAAGACTTACACTTGATGATAGTGTTCAAATTGGTCGTCACTTCAATTTGATCTTTTTGGACATCAATTTTAGCAGTTAATTGATTAAGGTGATATGTGGGTCCAAAGGGTTCTGCTTGGGTGATCAAATCATCTGTTAATTCTTGACCTGTAATGGCAGGGCGTGAGGGAATATCGTATAGATTTTTATCTGGATAAAGCTCAGCACACTGACCACCAATTTTATCTAAATTATCAATTAAGTGGGCCTTCATATCTAAAAGACCTAATTCAAATACTTGGAATAAACCACAAGGTCCGGCGCCTATAATAACGACGTCTGTTTCGTGCTGATTTCCTGGTTCTACAATATTACTCATGTCTTATTATATACAATAATTTTATCTCACAGGATTTATGGGATTAATACAAGTTTTCCAATAAATTTTTTCTCTATAAACACTGTTTGAGCCTGATGAATCTCTTTTAAAGGAAATGATTGGGCGACCAAAGGTTTAATTTGTCCCTCTTCAATACAATGAATAACATTTTCGAAGACATAGGGTTCATTGACGGTCGAACCAAATAAAGTCAAATCTTTTAAATAAAGGCTTCTTAAATCCAAATCGACAATTGGGCCTGCAAGGCAACGAGGTGATATACTTCCCCCCTGGTCTTAGAATATCTAATAACTTTGGCCAGCTGGATCCACCCACCAAATCAAAACTGCCCTCAACAGAATTTTACCTAAAACTTTTACTAAGTCATCATTTCGATTTACTGTTTGATCAGCACCCAATTTCTTAAAGTGCTTGCCTTATCAGGTGCACACTGAGTGATAATTTTAGCCCCCCGAACTTTGGCTAATTGAATAGCACGAGCCCACTCCACCTGAACGCCAGTGATCAAAATAGTTCTTTTGAATATTTTCCCCGACAAAGCATTCCCTCCCGCGTTGAATAGGAAATAGGAATAGATGCCAATTCAATCACTCCAGTCACAATTAACTGGAAAAGACTCCTTTGCTTTAGCTACACGTATTGAGCAAACCCTCCATCAACTTCAGAGCCCATTTTTTGCATTGCTAAAGGATTGTCTTTAGGGTTGGAATGTTTTGCATTGAACGAACTAATGTGCGAGTACCTATTCGATCTTGCTCCACACCTTCACCGACTTGAACTTCTACCACAAATATCTCCCCTTGAATTCTTGGAAACTGAAGGAAACCCGCTCCAAGAGGGGTCATCATCATCGACTTCTGATAAGCCCTCTGAACCTCCTGCATTAGTATCGCTGGTTACTTTTTTTGAATACCAGCCCAGTCGAGTATTAATATCAGTATTGTTAACGCCAGCCCCTTTTACTTCGATGAGAACTTCACCTGCTTGAGGAATAGGAACAGGAATATCCTCACGATAAACTAATTTATCCAGGCCTCCGTGACCCGTCAGATAAACACCACTCATAATTTTTGGGGTATTACTCATATCGTGCTACCTTCGTTAAAGTTGATTCGAGGATGAACGCCCAAAACCTGGCTGTTCGGGTAAATGCAAAATGTCCCTTGGTTGCTCTGGGCCAGCTCCATCGGCAATCTCTGCTGTAATCATATCCTGACAGGCCCATCCCCCTAGCATATTATCATCTGGAATAGTGGCTGCTAAATGTAAACCCTCTGTATCCGCCAAAACAGATCCACCAGTGGCCATCACAAAAATATCGATACCATGTGCAAGGGCAATATCCCTGATTCTACTGGCTTTTGTGAGACCCCACACGATTCAAGCTTGATACCAAAAACCTCAGCAATTCCGTCTCTGGCTACTCTTGTTGCATCTTGTAAGGTCACTAAGCATTCATCCACACTTACTGGAGCTGAGTGGAGAGGACGGATGGCGGCAATATCATCAGTGTTTCACAGGGCTGTTCGAACATCACCTTCCATTGCTCCCGGGTTTCCTGCATCACTCGCAAGGCTTGTTGTCGAGTGAACCCTCGGATTAGCATCATAAAGAATACGTTCTTTAGTGGGACGATGAGTTTCCCACATCTTGAATTCGCTCAATATTTTGATCGACATCACCACCGACTTTGACAGAGTGCACCCAATAACCGCGATCGCGGTAACGCGCTAAAACTTCTCGAGTCTCGTCCACTGTTTGGCTCCGACAGAAAGAGGCACAGGAGCTGGGCACGAGAGCCCCACCATTAAATCTGCAATCGGAAGTCCTGCTGCTTGACCTGCGATATCCCAACAGGCCATATCAATGGGAGACTTGGCATATAAATGACCAGGTAGTGATAAGTCCATTGCTCGCTCTACCTCTAAAACTTTTGAGGATTAAGTCCCAATAAAAAAGGTGCCATTGTTTCAATACCTGCACGAATGCCTGGACCATGTGCTGGAACATAGGTATGTCCCCAAGGAGTTCCCTCACCCCAACCGATCAATCCTTCATCAGTTTCTAATTTCAAGAATGTGGCATCGAGAACTTCAAATTTTAATCGCCCACCGGAAAGCCAATAAGGATGCTCTAGAGGAGACTAGATTGATAAACAGTAATGGAGGTAATCTTCATGAAAGTTTAGAGGCAATGTTTTTGGTTTGAACATAATTCCATAAGGCCTCACGACCTTTTTCTCGTCCGTACCCTGATTTACCAAATCCACCAAATGGGGTTTCCACACCGCCTGCAAACCATTCATTAATAAAAATCTGACCTGCTCGAATTTTTTGAGATAAGCGATGAGCTTTATTGAGATCTTTTGTAAAAACACCGCCAACGAGTCCGTACTCCGTACTGTTAATAATGGAGAGAGCTTCCTCTTCAGTGGAATATCGCATCACCGAAAGTACAGGTCCGAAGACTTCGGTTTGGGCTATCTCCATTTGTGGCGTGACATCAGAAATAATAGTGGTTCTAAGAAAAACCCTTGATTATTAAGCTTATGGCCACCAGTTTGGATTTTTGCTCCCTCATTTACTGCATTTTGACATAGGCCTTCTGCCGGTCGCGCTGGTGCTCTGAGATCATAGCGCCCATATTATCTCCAAAGGTAGGGTAATCTTGACCAGGGCCCGTTTTAATTTTTTAGCTAATTCCTCTACTTGAGCCAAGACATCGTCATGAATACTTTCATGGACAATCAATCGAGACATAGCTGAACACACTTGACCTGCTCCAAAGAAAATTCCCCATCGAACAGAGTCAATTAAATTTTTCTGATCTGCATCTGGCAACACAATCGCGCCTGACTTTCCTCCCAGTTCTAAAACACAAGGAACAACATTTTTGCAGCATTGCTTGCCACTTGAATGCCTGTCTCAACTGATCCTGTGAATACAATTTGATTGACATCAGGATGTGAAGTAAGTGCATCTCCTGCTTCATGTCCCCATCCACAAATAATATTTACTATTCCTTGAGGAAGGCCAGCGTGCTCTGCAGCAAGTGCTATATACCTATTAGTAATGGGATCAAGTTCTGGTGTTTTTATAACACACGTGTTGCCTGTCGTCAGAGCAGCAGAGACAGATCGTGCTGTCATCTCTAAAGGATAATTCCAAGGGATGATATGGGCGGTAACACCATATGGTTCATAAACAGTGAAGTCATAATAATCGGATCCCAAGGATTGATTTGCCTTCAACTGTTTCTGCTTGATTGCCATAATATTCAAAATATCGAGCAGCACCCTGCACTTCTACTTTGCTTCCCAAAGGGGCTTTCCAGCCTCCATCGTCAACAATTCTGCTATTTCTTGTTCCTTAGATAAAAGATACTCACCCATCTTTCGAACCATACGACCACGTTCGACAGGGCGGAGATTTTAAATTACTTTCTAGAAATGATTTTCGAGCAGCTTGAACGGCATCATCAACCTGCTGACTGTTGGCTATTGCCTGAAGTGCAAATGGCTGACCTGTTGCAGGATTGAGCACCTCAATATTCTCATATCCCTCGACAAATGTACCATTAATATAATTTTGATAAGTTTGCATCTTTACTGAGTATACTCACTATACCATTGCTGAAGTTTTGGATGGAGTGCTCGAATTAACACCACACGTAGGGTCAACGACTAGAATCCTTGATCATAACCGTTACTTTTCAAGCCTTTTGCACCGACTCCACTAACCCAATATCCTCTTCCACAGTTGTTTCTCGATCCTGAACGGCGAGTTTCTCAACCACTTCTGAAGGCTGACCATCAATACTGTACCAACCTCTCCAAAGAACAATGTGATCAACATCAATAATTCTCCAATGATACGTGTTCAAAACATTGCCCGGATAGACTTGAAAAGAAAAGAGGCCACAGGAACCAAGAAGAATAATTTCCCTGCATTTGGGTTTGAATTCAAATCAATGGGATAAGTCTTTTTTCTAAATTTTGACATTCCGTGGTATGTCTCAAACAATAGCCTTGAGGTAAAATGCGATAAGTCGATGGTTTGATTACTCCGGTGGAGAAGGTTTTATGATTAATGCTGCAGTGGTAGCACTCAGAATAATTTTCAACAGATATTTTCCCAATTACATGACTCAGGAATTTCTACCCACTTCAAAGGTTTCAGTTGATAAATAAAAGGAACAAAGTCTTCTAATTCTTTCTAACCTCTGGAAACCATTCATCCATGGGTGCTGTCGATTTATCTAAATTGACAAAAGAAATCCTAGAAAGTTTTCTAATCGAACTTCAGTTAAGCATAGTTTGCTTGTATCAAGATTAGGTACAACTTTATATTAGGTGCTGCCTTGAAGGTTCCATCGTAATGATAGGCCCAACCATGATAGGGACAGATAATTAGATTAGCTGCTCGCTTGCTATTACCTGAACCTTTTAAAAGCTCATGGGCGCGGTGCTTGCAAACATTATAAAAGCATCGAATTTCTTGTTTGTCGTCTTTGATACAAAATAAAGGTTGGCCAGCTATTTCAAAAGTAAAATAGTCACCTGTATTTTGTAATTGAGAAGCGTGACCTGCAAACTGCCACGTACGCATCATTACTTTTTCTTCTCCTCTTCATATAGATGAGGATCGATATAATGTTTTTTTTCAATCGTATAAATTGGCTGATTGCTCATTTATCCCCATTAAAAATTACAGCAAAATTTTTGACCATGAAATCGAAATAAATTCATACTTAATCTATAATTAAATCAGGCTGACCTAGTAGGTCTAAATCCGGATCAACACCTAAGCCAATACCCTCAGGCGCAGATATCTTTCCATTGTTTCTACTGGGTATTTTGGCATCTAGTCTTGGGGAGACATAACTCGATAAATCACAGACATTCAGTAGTCTATTTGGATCGCAACTAATACCTAAATGCAACACTGCAGCCGTTGTGATATCACTTCCCCAAAGTATCTTCGATACACATTTTAGTCCCAAAATATGTACATAAATCTCTAGCTTTTTAAGTGCAGTAATACCTCCAAATTTAGATATCTTAAGAGCAGCGACATCCATAGCTCCTTTTTGATTGCCTTCTATTAATGTTTTAATGTCGTAAACACTTTCATCTAATTTCATTGCAAGGTTAGAAGCAGATTTTACAGAAGCACACTCAGAAATAGAACGAAAAGGGTTGCTCTAACATAATATCTAAATGGTTAACTGCGCGGCTTGTTCGAATGGCATCTAAAGGAGTGGAACCACAATTCCAATCCCCATAAACCAGTGGTCCTCACAACCGCTTCTCTAACTTTCACAAGACGCCCCACATCATTTTGCCAATTCGCATCAGCACCAAGTTTATTAAATTGGGTTAATCCTTTTTTTTTCTCTCGTGCAATAGAAAGCCATTTGATCGGGCGCAATACATGTAATGGAGTGATAAAGGAAGATCGTTTTGTTTTTTCCTCCACAAATTTATAAGGAAATTTCGCATGCTTTGAGGTGATATCCCATAAGGCCATATCAAACAGATTTAGCTACAAATGCCCTGGTAAATGAGCTTCAGCTTTAATCATTAATGACTCCACTCCAATCGGGTCACTCCCAATTATCACTGATTCCAGTTCAGAGAGGGCTGGCGCTATTCCTCGAGCGTAGGCAGGAAGATAGTGAGGGATGGGACAGGTTTCCCCCCAACCAGTGATGCCTGTGTCTGTGTCTATTTTAATTACAACCGACTCAACCGTGTCACAGGTTTTATTATCAGCCATATAATAGGTCTCATGACTGGTGAGACCCACATGCCAAAGTGATAATTTAGTTACCTTCATTTTATTAAACGGAATTTATAAATTTATCCCTCTCCCCCTCAAAAGCAGCAATACGCTATATCAAATTTAATTGTTGGAAAACCTAAAAAATATCTAGAAGAGATGAACTTTTTGCTTCTATGGGTGCGCTTAAAAATTGATCAAAAAATGTTGATTTATTTGAACATTTTTGGAATTTGTTTCTCAAGTCTTCAAGGCTCATGGGGTTATGGAGGCCCCCCTTCACATAGCCAATACTTTCTTTCATCATTGAGCCATTTTTTAATTTAACAGAAACCATATCAGGATAGTCAGGGCTCATTTCCTTAAATTGACTATCAACTTTGAAAGCTTGTACAGTTGCTCTTTTGGTTAATTGTTGTCTTTCCTCGGTTAAATAAATTTGATTAGAAAAATCATCTGGCCCAAGAGAGCCAGATTGTAACGCCATCATCACACAATATGGTGCTGAAAATCTAGCTTCAGCCTCATTGTTAGGTATTTGAAATTTCACAACTTTCGTCCATGGGTCTGGGATTTCAATGATGACTTCATCAATGTCTTCCATTTGAAGTGATGGATTGTGAATTTTTTCTGCAGCCTCAATAATACGATGTGTGTATGCACAAGATGGCCATGGCTTGCGAATAACAGGATAGTCCAAAACAGCTCTCCCCAAAATAGTTTCTTTCAAACCATTTAGACACTTACTTTGATGATCACCATATAAATCTTTGAAACCATCTCTGCTATCAAAAAATGAATTTGTGATGTAATCCCTTGTTGGGCTAAATATGCTGCCTGCATTCCAGCTTGAGCTGCAAGACCTTCGTGGACAACTTTTCGTTTCAGTTCCAAATTGTAATTTCATTCCGCAGCAGAACTTGAGGCTATAGATAAAGCTTGACCAAATTGATCTGCAGGTAACTTTAATAATCGTGCTACAGCAGCCGCACCAATTGGTCCATAAGTAGAGGTGGCGTGCCAACCTTTTCATAGTGTCCGTATCCTAATGCTTCACCCATTCGAATGATAATTTCATAGCCAACCACCCAAGCCTCTAGAATGTCAATTAGTCGAAGATTTAATTGGGGAGCTAAGGCAAGGATTGCTGAGATTATTGGAGCGGAAGGATGAGAGGATCCTGCAGACTCATAGTCATCATAATCTAATATCCCAGCTTGGCAGGCATATTGCATCGCCCTACTAGCTGGCACAGAGTGATGAAAGTATTGATTGTTAAATGTTTGAATTTTCGTTGAAATTACTTGATTTTTCCTGCCTCAATACAAGCAATTGTATCTAAGTAACTAAGACGTGCTTCAAGGAGAATTTCAGGGAAAGTTCAATTTTTTCTTGAGAGGCCCAATGACAAAAAGATGTCAAAAAATCTGAGCTCATTAAGATTTCATTAGCTCGTAATCTCGAATAATTATTCGAGCTTGTTCTACAACTGGGGCGTCTATCATTTTTCCATCTATTTGAGCAGCGGCACATTAGTGAAATTTCAATAACTCGTTTTGAAAATTCATATTCTTCTTCAGTGGAGCAAAATCCTTGTTTAGCGGGAATGATTTGAGCTGGATGAATTAGAAGTTTTCCTCAAAACCTAATTGTCTTGCTCGTAGGCAATCTTGAAGAACTTCATTAACGTTTGTAAATGACTGCGTAATCCCATCAATAGGTGTAGGAATTTTAGCAAGCGCACAAGCTAGAACGATTTGTGATCGAGCATATTGAAGAGAAACAAAGTCAGGTTGGCATCGAAGAGACATAGCCAGATCTAAGTGACCTAGTGATAAGGTAATCGTTGCATGGTGTTTAGCTAATTGTTGAACTTGATTTAAACCTTCGGCGCTTTCAATTAAGGGAATAATTTTCTTGTTCGTAGACTCATGAACTTTATCTAACTGAGCTTTACTCTCTGATTTTGGAAAAATGATACCTTGAATTAATGGGTGGTCTTTAACGGCATTCAAGTCACTTTCAAATTCTGAGGAGTTCTCTCCATTAATACGAACAAAGACTGGATGCTGAATTTTTGAAGGTTATCTCTAGCCATCTCTTTTCTTTCAGGCGCCACGGCATCTTCTAAATCCACAATGACGCTCTCCGCCCCTTTAGCTATAGCTTTATCTAAAAACGAAATATTACAACCGGGGGTAAAAAGCGGTAGTCGAGGTATAATATTCTGATCACTCATATTGCAAACTCTGCTTGCATCGTAATCTTATTTTTGAAGATATCACTCTTCCTATAATTCGTTCTTGATCTTTTCCTACCTCAACATCAAAGGATCTTGGCAAACTAAAGGTGATAATCCTCGATATTTCATTGATTTTATTGGTAATCCAGATGCAAAGGCTCGATTAGCAATGAGCGTTGCCTGCATTGGACCGTGAGTTAGCAGACCTTCGTGCCCTCAGATTTTTGAGAAAAGGGAAGGTCATAGTGAATTTTATGTCCATTAAAAGTAATGGCAGAATATCGAAATAACATGGTGCTATCTGCATGCACCGTCCATTTTTGAGAGTCTGATAAATTTAAGATTTCATCAGGTTCGCTAGATGCCCTGTTAGTTGTATCTTCTCGGTAAACAATGTTTTGAATTTCTTCAATAATATTTTTTGCTCTACTTGATACAGATGTTCTACACTGACAAAGCATAAGTTACCCGACCTACCTGATTTAAAAACAATATCTTTAATTGTTGAAGTTTTTTACCAAGTCCCCTAAATGAAAATTTGCTAAAATTGAATTTCACCACCAGCCCACATTCTTCCTTTATAGGGAATATTAGGAAGATAAATACCTAATTGGGGATGACCATCAGCCCCAAGTTGATTTGCGGGAAGACTGTCTGGTGCTAGGCACCAAAAAAACAAGGAGGGACTTCTTGAGATTGATCAAAATGAGGATCAAAAGTTTTTGAAAATGATCAACGAGTCGAGCAGTAATAACGTCTTCACGATGAAAACTCTTTCCAATCCAATCCTGAAATTCATTCATTTGTAATATTAAATATTATTTAAATTAATTTGTAACTAAAGAGTGTTTAAAATTTTTCGAGCATACCAATCGTGGAATACATGAGTGGGTTCATCCATGACAGGAGAAAAACGACCCCCATCAAAACCCTTGGCATATCTACCTTTTGCATTCCTCGACAACAAAAATATCCTCTTCGAATACGGTCTTCCATAATTTAGCATTTTCTTGGCGAGTCTCTTTGTACTCATCTGCTAACATAGCAGGTCTGAAAAATTGTTCAGTGTTCACAATTTTATTTGGAGCTAAAGGCTCAATAAAAAGGTTGAAAATTGGTTTTTGAATCCAAAGTTTAAAGTTAGGAAAAAAACAATATACTCCCCTTTTGTACCCCACTCAGGACCTAAGTTTTTAAATTGTAATTGTTTTCCAGTCGTGTCTGGGGAATATCTTGAAAAATTTGGCCCCATAATGTCCATATAACAATGTTTTCATGATCTTCTAATTTGGAGTAGCTGTTCAACCCAGGATGCCCCAAGGCAAATGATAAGACTCTAAATAATTTTCTACAGCAAATTTCATTTTCCCATTTACTTCTAATTTAAAGAAAGTCGCTCATATCAGAATACATTGGTGTAAAAACAGCAGTCTAAAAAAGGGTTGATAATTTCTTAAAAAGGTGGGCCATTCCATCCAGGATTGACAAATATAAATCACCCAAATATGAGATCAATTTTAAAAAGGAAAGGTTATTTTATCAATACCTGAATGGTAATTATAACCAGGGCCACCAATAGTTTGGGAGTCAACCTACCAGTTTGTTTATAACACCAAGAGTGATAGGGGCATCGGATGGCCCTTTTTAAAAACTTCTTTTCAATTAAGATCATTCCACGATGCACAAACATTTTGGAAGACTCAAATTTTTTTTTCATCTTTTTTTCTTTTAACAACTAAAAAAAGGGTTATTAAAAAAATTTTTGGGAGAACGGGAGGCTGAGGCAGATCTTTTACGAAACCAACAGCAAACCATCCTTTATTAAATAAATGTTCTCCCTCCATCTCAAAGCATTCTGAGCGGGTATAGTATTCGTTGGGAATTCCGTGTGCTTGGTGAATAGGATTAGTACAGCCCTCTAATTGATGACGTTTTGGAATAAACAGATCTTCGTGAGTTGAACGCTGTAGGTCTACCTTTTCCATTTCAGATTATAATTTATTTAAGCCATTCATCAGCTTTATTATTATCTTTTAAAGAACCTTCGTTTCCATGAGCAAAGTGTTTGGTCATATCAGGGTAGTATTTGTAAGCGATTGGTTTTCTGCCCATTGCAACGGCCATTTCTCTGACATGATGTGGGTCAGCCCCGCAACAAATTCCAATAAAGTTCACATTTATATCCATGCATTGTTTAGTAAATTCAGCCATTTCAAATCGATTACAAGTCAGACCATCTAATGCAATATGAGAAACATTTCCATCAAGACATCCACAGTTAGGATCTTCTATATACATATGAGTAGGGAATTCTTCATTTGTTCGGTAAGGAACAGGAAGAGCCGCTACATGACAAGAAACTTGTTCTCTAATGCTAGGTAATAATTTCATTGTCATATCAGGGCCACGATAGCAATTCAATCCTACCACATCTGCACCATGATCTTCTAAAATTTTACAAGCTTCTGCAGCGCTATGACCTTCTCTTGTCTTATCTCCTTTTGGAATTGCTAAATTGACAACAGCAATTAAACCTGCATCTTTTATTTCTTTTAATGCAAGTTTAGCTTCTTCAGTCCAGCTGATAGTTTCTGCTATAACAAAATCAACACCAGCTTCTTTTGCCCATGCTATTTGTTCAGCAAACATCTTTTGGCAATCAATATGAGACTGTTTATCAGTAGGACTATAAATGTTTTATTGGCAACGTTACCTGCAATCATTAAATCAAGTTCAGGAAATTCATTAGCTGCATCTTTTGCAATTTTTAAAGCATTTTTTTGTAAGGGTTCTAAGAGTTCTTCTTTGCCAATTAATCGAAGTTTTTCACGATGACCATAATAAGTGAAAGCTTGCACGACGTCGCTACCCGCACGAATAAATTCTCTGTGTAATTGAGTGACAACTTCAGGATGCTCTAATACGACTTCTGGTACATAGGCGCCTGCTTGCAAGTAGCCTCTACGCTCCATAGCAAAGAGATAACCTTCAGCACATAAAACAGGTCCTTGATTTAATCTTTCAACTAAATTCATCTTAAAATCCCTCCAAATTTATAAAAAAACTCTAATATGGAATTTTTAAAAATTCTGTTTAAAAAGAAGCATAAGGGGATAAGAAAATGGGGACAAAAAAGCCGACTTTTTGACTCAAGAGATAAGTATTTATCATTTGTTAATTCTCACAAATGAAAAAAGTAGCATTGCTTTTAAACTCTCATCTTATTTAAAAAAACTCGAATTAACTCAGATGCATTTCGAATTTTTGATGCCGGAACAGGAGAAGGAACCATTATATCTACCCTTCTATCAGCTGCTCACGAGCAATTTCCAGAAGATCCGATTTATGTCGTAGGAAAAGAAATTAGCGTTGATGATATAGAAAGCTTATTAAGTTTTTTAGCGATAGATTTTTGAACATAAAAACTTAATTTTTGTATTACTAATGCCTCTTATGGTGACTTTAATAATAAAGATTTGCCCAAAATTAAATTTATTAAAAGAGTTAGAAGGAAATACTAGTTTTAATTTTACCAAACAGTTGATGCGAATGAATAATTTAATAAAAAGAATTGGGAATTAAAAGAAGATAACAAATCAACATTATTAATACCTAAGAAAAAAACCCTTCTTGCAATTTATAGAGGTGATCAAAAAATTGCACTTGATCATTTAATTCAAAAAAAATTGAAGACATCCCAATTAAATATAATTTTATCATTGCTTCTCAAGCATTCAGGCTAAGATCTCCATATAAAAGAACAATGAGGATAATTATTCAGCCTCTTTTAAAAATGCTAGAGTTAAAGGGTCAGTTTTTTTGGTTTATTCCTCTGGAAATGATTTCACAAAAAAATGCTGAAATTTTCTTTCCTACAATCAAACCATTTCAATTCAATGATCCCAAGGAGTTTATAAAGAAGTCAAAAGGACAAAATAAATAAAATTTATTTAAAATATCTGTAAGCAGTTTTATTTACACATTTATAAATATGTCTTTAACTTCTAAAAAGATTTTCACCAATTAACTCTCTTGGTTTATGGAATGCGGCGACGTATGTAGGACAAATATCAGAAAAGAGCAAAAAACTATAAATATCAATACTAAGTTCCTCGATAAAGTTAGCGAAATGGGCAAAAATTACCACTTAGATTTAAAGATTATCTTTTGCGTTTCGAAAAAATCGTGATTAGATTTTGGTAAAAGTAAAAAAAAGGAGTTAGGAATATGAGTTTATTTAAAGCTCAAGTTAATTTCATTAACGAATGGTTCTTATCTATTCGTCCTTTTTTTCAATAAATCAAAAATCTATATGCCTGATAGGTGGGGAAGCTAAAATGACAAATTCAAAGTCATAGGAGTAATCGGCTTAGGGAATGCCGGATTACCAATCTTAAATAATTTAAATAAAACAAAAAATATCAATTGATTGCTTATGATATTGATGAACATAAACTAAATCTTCTTCCTGAAAATATTACAAGAGCATCTTCTATTAAAGAGTTAGCTCAAAAATGTCATGCCACCATAACTTGTTTGCCAAAACCTGAACACGTCTTGCAAGCTGTTGAAGGAAAAGAAGGGTTATTGGAAAATGCCTCGCCAGGAATGGTTTGGATTGATACTTCTACTACTGACTTTAAGCAATCTCAAGAATTAGAAAAAAGCATTAACCAATAATGTATCCATGTTAGAAGCTACTTTGACAGGAGGGGTTCATGCATTGCAAAATAATAATATGGTTAGTTTAGCAGGAGGTAATAAAGAGATTTTTAATGAGTGGAAAGAATTAATACAAGATGCAATTGGTGAGGTTGTTGTACTTTGTGGAGATATCGGAGCAGGTGCGATTGCGAAGGTAGTTTCTAACATGCTTGCTTTCACTAATATGGTGGCAGCTTCGGAATGTATGATGATTGCAAAAAAAGCAGGCTTAGACTTAGAAAACTTTTTGATGCCATCAGAGTTTCTGCTGGTAATTCATTTGCATGGGAAACTGTTGTGCCACATATTTTTAATCAAAAATATGAAGCGGGGTTCACAATGGACTTAGCATGTAAAGATATGAAGTTATGTTATTTATTAGGTGAGCATTTAAAAATTCCATTAGATTTACATATGGAAGTGAAAAGATGGAGAAAGCCAAATCTCAATATGGAGATAATGAAGGATGTTATGTGTATCCACGAACTCTTGAAGATGAATTAAATGAGCCTTTATCTCTAAATGGATGGGATAATTGGGGTTATGACATAGAGGTAGTAGATGGCTCAATAGTTGTTAAACACAAGAATCGACCTGAGTCTAAACACCCTCAATACAACACACAATCACAATAGAAAGCATATGATAAATACATGAGACAAAAAATGCAGCTGAACCTAAAGGATTATTTCTTTTGCTTTTTAAAAAAATCGTGATTAGATTTTGTTAAATGAGTAATTTTACTAGTAAATTTGCCAATAGAAAAATTGGGCCTAAATTCTCAGAGGTCATCAATCAAAATGCCGGCACTCAGCAGTTCAAACCTTATTTATACGAAGATCAAATTAATTTTGACCGACTCAGAATGTATCGTCTCAATAGAGTAATTGAACAACTTCAAAAAAATGATGTTGGGGCCTGTATACTTTTTGATCCCATCAATATTCGCTATGCAACAGACAGTAGGAACATGAGTTTATTTACAATGCATGAATTAGTTCGTTTTGTTTTTATCAGCGCTGGGGGTAAAGTAATTTTATTTGATTATCCTAAAAGCGAACATTTATCTGAGCATCTCTGCACTATTGATGAAATTCGAAGTGTAGTCAGTTGGGATTTCTTTTCTGCAAATAATTTTGTCGATAAAAATGCAAAACAATGGGCGGGCATGGTTCAAGATTTAATGAGAGAGCACTCTCCTGAAAATAATCGTTTGGCTATTGATGTGTCGGATCCTGTTGGTATTCAAACGCTACTCAAACAATTTAATGTAGAGTTATTAAATGCGCAAAAATTTGTAGAAACTGCCCGTTCTATTAAATCAGAAGATGAATTAGTCTGTATGAAAGCATCGATTGAAACTGCAGAAAAGGGAATGTGGCTCATGAAAGACAAGCTTCAAGCTGGAATGACTGAAGAAGAATTGTGGTCTTATATGCATAAAACCAACATCGAAAATGGTGGCGAGTGGTTTGAGACACGATTATTAGTATCTGGTCCTCGTACCAATCCTTGGCTACAAGAATGTAGCAATAGAGTTATTGAACCAGGAGATCTTGTTGCCTTTGATACGGACATGGTAGGACCTACGGTTACTGCGCAGATATTTCTCGAACATTTGTTGAGGGAGGTAGATTCAATGATGAACAAAGAAGACTTTATTCTCTTGCTACCGAACACATTCAACATAATAAAGAGCTTATCAAAGCAGGCACCAGCTTTAGAGAATTTGCTGAAAAGCATGGAAATTGCCTGATAATTGTTACGATAATCACTACCCATGCATGGTACATGGAATTGGATTGTGTGATGAATGGCCTTTGATTGCGTATCCTAATGAAGACTTTTCAAATGCTGACTTTCAAGTCACTTCGAAGAAAATATGACCATTTGTGTCGAGACCTATATTGGTGAGGTAGGAGGAAAAGAAGGCGTCAAACTCGAAGATCAATATCGCGTTACCTCTAATGGCTCGAACAACTCAGTTCCTTTCCTCTAGAGCAGCTAACATAGCTTGCCTGAAAAGACTGAAGATAAAATATCAATCTATAAACTCGATACTCCGAAGAGATCTTGACTACTATAAAAATTGGTCCTCTAATAATAATATGAAAAAGATTTAGAGGATGGAATTATGTAGCACCACATGAGATGTTGTCATCTGTTTGCAAAATGTACAAAGATAGAACTCGGCATTCTTGTGCTGGTTGTGGATACTGGACTCGTTGGTTACGAGCCAAGATTATCACAAATCTTGAGGGACTTGATTTTTCTCAAGAGATGCTGATTTATTGCACACTACAATTTTCAAAAAATATTTCGGGCAGATTTAAATCAATCACTTATCAATTCTGAAAAGTATTAGACCATGCTCTTGTGTTGACTTTTACGTATGGTCATGGCAAGCTAATGGTTTGTGAATGCCTTCATGCATTCTCAAAAATAATGCTATTTTTAGTTTTTCAATTAATGAAGGGTATATGAATGTATAATTTTGGAGAGGCCATTGCTAATTATGAAAAATTAGATAAATGGAAAGTCTCTCCAATGAAAAGTTTACATCGAAAAGAACTATCGATGCTTATAGTTACTGTCCAGATTGGAAAATAATCTTAAATTTTATAAGTGAGATTAATCCAGTTTTTTAGATCTGCCTCAGAACTTAATCCTATTTTCGTATCTGCCACAGTGCCGTTTTTAAACATGATGATTGTTGGAATACTTCGAATTCCAAAGTTAGCTGGCGACTCAGGATTTTCATCAATGTTAATTTTTTTTACTGCAACTTTGCCCTCAAACTCTAATGCGATGTTTTCTAAAATTGGGCCTAGGGCCTTACATGGGCCGCACCACTCTGCCCAAAAATCGACTAAAACTGGTTGATTATTGGAGCTATCTAATACACTTTGCTGAAAATCAGCATCTTTGATTTGTTCTATTGCCATACTCTATATATATAGGACTCAGTTTGAGTATTTCAAATATAAATCTTTTGTACCTATGTGGGTGTTTTCTGTTGTTGTTAAAAAACTAAATAATTTTTTTTCCTCAGAGCACTTATTCCAATAGGAAGGAATATTAAATATTTCTGGATAATCTTCTAAAACTCCCTGTCGAATGAAATGACAACCTTGGAATTGAGCATTGCATTGATTAGAGGGAAATTGAATAGATTGATCAGGTAAAATTTCAAGATCATGAAAATCACTATTAGTTTTAGTTAAGAGTAAATTATCGATATTTTTATTATTTTGAAAAAAATCCCATGCGCTTTTTATTTCTTGAGCAAATTGTTGCTGCCAAAGATTATCCGTATTTAAAACTAGAAGATCGTTTTGGTGAATTTTTTTTATCCCTCCACCCGTTCCTAAAATCTCTGGCTCAAATGATATTTTTATATTTTCATAATTTTTACTGATATGTGATTGAATAAGATCTGCATGGTAATGCGTATTGACAAAAATATTTTTCGTCTGCAAGGGCTCAATTAAGTTAAAAGCATAATCGATCAGAGGCTTACCTTTAACAGGCAATAATGGCTTTGGAAGATCTTTAGTTAAGTCTTCCATTCTTGTGCCCAACCCTGCAGCTAAAATTAATACATCCATTTATTTGGTTTTGTTATAAATTTCTTCAAATATTTCTCTTAAATCCCAGAAACGAAGATACTCAACATGCTTCAATATTTGCAGCCATGTATTTTTTCGATATTTTTTAAGATATTGCGTTTTACCTGATCGGTATAAATTCACCCAGTTTCCTAAAATACGTAGATTTCGGGCGAGACTGACTAAATGAATTTCAGATCGAAAATCAACTAGAGAGAGATTAAATTTCTTTGCATAATTTCGAATTAACTTGTCCTCTGTCTGAGCGGAATACAATCGTCGAGCATCAAATATCAAGGAAGCAATATCTAGATAGGGGTGATTATAGTGAAGATCTTGATGATCAATAAGATAGAGATCTTTTTGATAGTAAATGAAGTTCTCCAAAAAAAAGTCTCCATGCGTGAGAGCGGGTTTATATTTATTCAATGAAATTAGGTTATTTTTCAATGATTTTTGAATAAGTCGATTGAGATAGTAGCCTATTTGAATTTTATAATCGAAGTATTCGATATAAGTCTCTATTCCCTTCGAAGCGTTTCTGGTGAGATTATTAAAAGGTTTGATAGGGATACCTGAAAATCTTTTTCTTGGATGTTGTAAAAGTTTTAAGGTTTTAATTGCTTGAGGGAAAATATTTTTTAATTCCTCTTTTTTATAATACTTTGAAGCATTATTGATTGGAAAATATTCCATTAACAAATACTTGTGAGTAGGATTTTTTTCAATAACCGAGGGTGTGAGAACTCCCTGTGAGTAAAGAGCATGGTCAGCTCTTAAATATCTTTGATACTCCACTGGATTATTTTGAAAGGATAATAAAAGAAATGTTTTTTTTCCTGTTTTGCAAAGTTGAAAAATTTTATTTGAGGCATCAGGATTAAACTTAAGGGGGCCACCTGTTTTAATATTTTTATTTAATAATTGTTTTTTTACTTTTGATAAGTTTGATTTTTTTAGGGAAGCCATTTGGGGTTTGGTGAACTTATCTCAATAATACGACTTTGTTCTTTTATATTAATCTTAATCAACATTGCATCAGGAAGATATCTTTTTTTTAAATCTTCTAAAGGCCATTCAATTAATAAACAGTTATTCATAAAATAATCTTCTAAATCAACATGGGTTTTTCCGTCAACTTGATAAAAATCAAAATGAACTAAGTTGAGTTTTTTTAAATTATAATGATGTTCTCGCTGATAGTAGGGCTACCCAAAAATGAAAATCTTGATTGGCTTTTATGGCTAAAGATTTGAGTAAATATCTAATGAATGTTGTTTTCCCTGATCCAACTTCACCCTCAAAGAAAAGTATTTGTTGGTGTTGTAAAAGAGGAGATATTTTACTTACTAAATCTGTAAGTTCAGACTCTTGGTTAATAGTAAAACTGAGGCTCAATTATGCGAGTGACTTAAAGTCAGAAACCAAGTCTAAGGCTTCCCAAGAGAATGCCCCTGTCCCACTGTCATGTTTTCTTCCAAAATGACCGTAGGCGGCTGTTTGCTCGTAAATAGCCTTATTTAATTGAAGTTTTTCACGTATTCCTTTTGGAGATAAGTTCATAATCTCTGGGATAGCCGCTTCAATTTTTGCTTCATCAATGGTGTTTGTTCCTTGTGTATTTACATAAATCGACAAAGGCTTTGCCACACCAATAGCGTAAGATAATTGAATAGTACACTGAGTACTTAAGCCTGCAGCTACGATATTTTTTTGCAAGGTATCGAGCGGCATAAGCAGCAGAACGGTCAACTTTAGTTGGATCTTTTCCTGAGAACGCACCACCACCATGAGGAGCAGCTCCACCGTAAGTATCGACAATAATTTTTCTTCCGGTCAAACCGGTATCACCATCAGGTCCGCCAATCACAAAGTTGCCTGTCGGATTGACATAATATTCGCTATCAGATAGGCGATCGAGCAAGTTTGATGGAATTGACTCTTTTAATACAGGAGTGACTATTTCTTTCACCGCTTCTGGTGAGAGGCCTTCTGCATGTTGAGTAGAAATAACAACTGACGTAACAGCACTTGGTTGACCATTAACATATTTTAAGGTTACCTGACTTTTGGAGTCAGGCTCGAGTCCTTTAAGAGAACCATCTTTACGTCCTTTTGCCATTAGTTCTAAAATTTTATGAGAATAATAAATTGGTGCCGGCATTAATTCAGGGGTTTCTGTACAAGCATAGCCAAACATAATTCCTTGATCTCCCGCACCTTCATCTTTATCAGCAGAGGAGTCAACACCCATGGCGATATCCGCTGATTGACCATGCAATAAATATTGAACATCAGCATTTTGCCAATGAAAGCCGTCTTGCTCATAACCTATATCTTTAATGCAGTCTCTTACTTTAGAGATGATTTCATCTTTATCTTCTTGAACTGGTCCTCGAATTTCACCAGCCAGTACAACCTTATTGGTGGTGGTGAGAGTTTCACAAGCCACCCTCGCAAAAGGATCCTTGGCAATGAAATGGTCAACGACCATATCAGAGATACGATCAGATACTTTATCGGGGTGTCCTTCAGAAACGGACTCAGAAGTAAAAATGTAATCTTTTCTCATAATTAATACCTGTAAGTTTCTTTCTTGAATGGTCCTTGTTGTTCAACGCCAATGTAATCGCTTTGCTCTTTGGACATTTCGGTTAATTTTGCTCCTACTTTTTTGAGGTGGAACATAGCTACCATTTCATCCAATTTTTCGGTAAAACATAGACTTTGTTTTCATAGTTTTGGTGATTTTTCCAAAGCTCCATTTGAGCCAAACCTGATTAGAGAAAGAGGCACTCATCACAAAACTAGGGTGACCGTTGCATTTCCTAAGTTCACCAAACGGCCTTTGGATAAAATGATCAATTTTTTATCATCAGGAAAAGTTACTTGGTCAACTTGAGGTTTAATTTCTTCCCATTTGTAATTTTGAAGAGACTCGATTTGAATTTCATTATCGAAGTGACCGATATTACAAACAATGGCTCGGTCTTTCATTTCTCTCATATGGTCTTGGGTAATGATGTCTTTGTTCCCTGTAGCTGTGACAAAGATATCTGCATACTTACAAGCATCATCCATGGTCACTACTTCATAACCTTCCATTGCTGCTTGCAGTGCACAAATGGATCGACCTCTGTTACTTGAACACGAGCGCCAGCTCCACGTAAACTAGCAGCGCTTCCTTTACCACATCACCAAAGCCTGCTACGACAGCTACCTTGCCTGCCATCATGACATCCGTACCACGACGAATACCATCTACTAAACTTTCTTTACATCCATACAGATTATCAAACTTACTTTTTGTAACGGAGTCATTCACATTAATAGCGGGAACTTGAAGAGTTCCTTTTTCCACCATCTGTTCTAGTCGAAGAACACCTGTGGTTGTCTCTTCAGACAAACCTTTAATATTTTTTAATAGCTCAGGATATTTTTCATGCATCCGCAAAGTTAAGTCGCCCCCATCATCTAAGATCATGTTAGGCTCCCAACCATCCGCTTCAATAGTTTGATCGATACACCACCAAAACTCTTCTTCACTCATCCCCTTCCATGCAAAAACAGGAGTACCACTTTGAGCAATAGCTGCTGCTGCATGATCTTGGGTTGAATAAATATTACATGAACTCCATCGACACTTTGCACCCAAAGCAACAAGTGTCTCAATCAGAACAGCTGTTTGTATAGTCATATGTAAACAGCCCATAATGTTTGCTCCAGCCAGAGGTTTCGAGTCACCGTACTGTTCACGAATAGCCATTAATCCTGGCATTTCAGTTTCGGCTATTTCTATTTCTTGTCTCCCAAAAGCATGCTGAGAGATATCTTTTACTTTATAATCCAATGCGTCCTCCTTTAGTGGCTAGATTAATAATGATAAAACACGATTTAGTCATATTTTTCAATGTCTTTTTATTCTGGGGCCTAGCTGTTGGATAACCTCGCCAGCACGAGCATTACCTTGGGCTAAGGCCTCATCAATTGTTTTGTCTGATAAATATTGATCAAGAAAGCCAGCTGCAAAATTATCACCTGCACCTGTTGTATCAATGACCTGTTCAATTTTTGAGCTGGCTGATGTGCTACAGTTTCTCCATGAAAATAGTATGCGCCCTCAGCACTTGCGGTCATTGCAATTTTCTTACCAAAAGATTGAAAGAAAGCTGAGACATCTGCCATGGTCTCACTTTGAGCAAACATTTTAGCTTCATCAAAATTACAAAAAACAAGATCGACATATTCTTCGATAAATTCTTTTAGTTCATCGCGATGACGATCAACACAAAAAGGATCGGATAGGGATAATGAAGTTTCAATGTTCATTGCCTTTGCAATCTTTCCTACTTTTTTAAAGTTTGTTTTGTTAAATCATGGTCCCACAAATATGACTCCATATAAATGTGATCAATACCTTGAAGACTGTCTTCAGTAAGCTCATCAGGATGAAGCTGAGAGCCGATACCTATATGGGTTGCCATTGTTCTCTCACCATCTGGAGAGACAAGAATATTACAACATCCAGTTGGAAGATCATTTTGTTTGATCACTCCCTTATAAGCAATATTTGCATTCTCTAAATCTTGAATAAATGCCTGTCCGTACTCATCCTCATTCACCTTGCCATAAAATGCTGCCTCATGAGAGGTATAATTTAATTCATGGATTGTATTACAAACCGATCCACCAGAGGTAATAAGGGGACTTTCAAAATTTGAACGAATTTCTTGAATCTGAGACTCCTCAATTAATGTCATAGAACCTTTGGTAAGGTTGAGGGCAGATATAGTGTTATCTTCCACTTGGCAGATAACGTCAACAAGGGCTGTGCCCACTCCTAATATTTTTTTCACCCGATGAAAATAATGCTTTCCTCCAAGAGGTCCAATGAAAAATGATCATAAACTAAGTGAAAATTTTTATATGCAATTGACGAATCGGGCCAAAAATTTTGCCTGATTTTATTAATTTTTTTTGTCAGTGAATCAAATATTCGCTCTACAGAAAAAAATTGATAAAAACCTGTGAATATTTATTTAATAAGTCTTAGCTGAAGCATCAAATTCCATTTGAATTTATTGGCTTTTGAGAATTAAATACAAAATAAATTGACTATCTTTGTCTATAGATTGTATAGTCACTAGGCAAGAGGCACTAGATCTAGTGATTTTTTGCGAGGATATACACGAACTTGGTAGGTAGAATGGAAACAAATAACGCAGAAAATATAGAGAATTCAACTAAAAATACAGTCGTCAACAAACAAAATGAAGAGATAAATCTACTGAGTTTAAGCGTTGTAAGGCGTGACGGCTCAATTACCCCTTTTAAATCAGATAAAATTGCAAACGCGATTAGAAAAGCATTCCTTGCTCAAACTGATATTCGTGACAATGGCAAAATTGATCAAACAATTAATGATATTACAGAAACTGTAACTGGAGCTCTTACTCGTCGTATTGCTAATGGCGATATGATCCACATTGAGGATATCCAAGATCAAGTGGAATTAGCCTTAATGCGTGGCGAACATCATAAAGTAGCCAGAGCCTATGTTCTCTACCGTGAACAGCGTGCTAAACAAAGATACAAAACAGCAAAGCTCAATGAGCAGGTTGGCGCCAAAGTTTCAACGATGGCAGTCACCAAAAGAGATGGCAACAAAGAAGATATCTCTTTAGAGAAAATTACAAATCGAATTTCCGTTCTATCTAATGGATTAGAAATCGATCCAATTACCATCGCTCAAAAAGCAATCCAAGGTTTGTATGATGGTATTACCACAAATGAAATTGATACATATTTAGCCGAGACCGCTGCCGCTTTAACAGTGGAACATCCAGACTACTCTTATTTAGCTGGTCGAATTAAAGCCAACGCCCTTCATAAAGAAACACCTGGATTTGTTATTGCAACGAAAAATTTATTTGAAGATGGTCTTCTGCGTGAAGAGTACCATCAAAAAGTTATGGCCAATGCAGAAGAGATAGAAAAAATTATTGACTACGATCGTGATTATCTTTTTGATTATTTTGCTTTAACCACACTTTTTAGAGCCTACCTCTTACAATTTAATAGTAAAGTCATTGAGCGCCCACAGGACCTATGGATGCGTGTCGCACTGTGTGTATCTGGAGATAAATTTGATTTCTATCAGGTGAAAAAAACTTATGACAGTTTATCTCAAGGACTCTACACTCACGCCACTCCTACGCTCTTTAATAGTGGCTTAAAAATGCAGCAACTCTCCTCTTGTTTTTTGATTGGAATGGAAGATGACTCCATTGAAGGTATTTTTAATACGGTCAAAGATTGTGCCCTCATTTCTAAGACAGCTGGTGGTATTGGCCTACATGCTCATAATGTGAGAGCAGGCGGTAGTCGTATCAAATCCACTAATGGAAAATCCAACGGTCTTATTCCTTTCTTGAAAATTTTCAATGAAACCGCTCGATCTGTTGATCAGGGAGGCGGTAAAAGAAAGGGTTCTTTTGCAGTCTATTTAGAGCCTTGGCATGCTGATATTGAAGCCTTTTTAGAACTTCGTAAAAATACAGGCGCTGAGGAATTCCGCGCTAGAGATCTATTCTATGCTTTATGGATCCCTGATTTGTTCATGCAACGTGTAGAAGAGGATAGCGAGTGGACATTAATGAGTGAACATGAGTGCCCTGGTTTATCCAACACATACGGTACTGACTTTGAGGAGCTTTATACCAAATATGAAAAAGAAATGCCTGATCTGAAAAAAGTAAAAGCACGAGCGCTCATGTCAAAGATTATTGAAGCTCAAATCGAAACAGGCCAGCCTTATATGCTCTATAAAGACTCTATTAATAATAAGTCTAACCAAAAAAATATTGGTGTAATTAAGTCTTCCAATTTATGCGCAGAGATCGTCGAGTATTCTGAAAAAGATGAAACTGCTGTTTGTAATCTAGCTTCTATTGCTCTACCTAAATTTGTGACTGATGAAGGTAAATATGATTATCAAGATCTTTATCAGGTGGCCAAGTTGGCGACGAAGAACTTAGATCAAGTCATTGATATTAATTTCTATCCAACTGACAAAACAGAAAATTCAAACAGTCGTCATCGTCCTATTGGTTTAGGCATTCAAGGATTAGCAGATGTATATTTTAAAATGAATATTCCTTATGACTCTGTTCAAGCCCAAATCATCAACAAACAAATTTTTGAGACCATTTATTTTGGTGCGCTCGAGGCATCTATGGAACTTGCTGCAGATAAAGGCGCATATTCTACTTTCCAAGGATCCCCTTTATCTCAAGGACAATTCCAATTTGATCTATGGGGTGTAAAGCCGTCGAACATGTGGGATTGGAAAGGTTTAATGGAAAAAATTCAAAAGCATGGTGTTCGTAACTCACTGACTACTGCTTGCATGCCAACGGCTTCTACTGGAATTATCTTAGGTAATACTGAAACATTCCAAGTTCAAACATCTAATATTTATAAAAGACAGACTCTTTCAGGTGAATTTTTATTAGTTAATCGCTACCTAGTTAAAGAACTGATGAAACGAAATCTTTGGAGTAAAGAGTTACGAGATCAAATTATTTTAGAGAATGGATCTGTTCAAAATATTGAGGGTTTCCCTGAAGATTTGAAAGAAACCTACAAAACAGTTTGGGAGACATCACAAAAAACAGTTATTGATATGGCTGCTGATCGTGCTCCATTTATTGACCAAACCCAATCGATGAACTTATGGTTAGCCACACCTACTTTTGGAAAGGTCAACTCCATGCATATGTATGCCTGGAAAAAAGGCTTAAAAACCGGAATGTATTATCTCCGTAGCCGTTCAGCTGTTGATGCAGTTAAAGTGACTGTTTCATCAGAGAAAAAAGCAAAAGAATCTTATGTAAAAGAGGCACAATCCAATGAACCAGAAGATTGTTTAACTTGTAGTGCCTAGAAAAATTAATCAAATTATATCAAGGAGCCAATTATGATATCAAAAGGATGTAAATCTATTTTTCCCATTCAACACCAAGAAATTTGGGATCGTTATAAACAACACGTACAAGCGTTCTGGACACCCGAAGAGGTTTCTCTTCAGGACGATCTTCGTGATCTCAAAACACTGAATGAAGGTGAAAAGCACTTCATCAAACATGTTTTAGCTTTTTTTGCTAACTCTGAAGCGATGATCAATGAAAACTTAGCATCTCGCTTCTATAATGAAATTTTAATCCCTGAATCTCGACTTTTTATCACGATGCAGATGCTCAATGAGTCTATTCATGCGGAGATGTACGGTCTTCAAATCGAAGCATACGTCGAAGATCCTTCTGAAAAAGATAAGTTATTCTCTGCTATTCAAAATGTTCCCTGTATTAATAAAAAAGCGCAATGGGTTTCAAAGTGGCTCAACGGTAAACAAAATCTCTTAACACGTTTGATTGCATTTGGATTAGTGGAAGGATTATTTTTTGCCGGTTCCTTCTGTGCGATCTACTACTTTAGAAAAAGAGGCCTGCTTCCAGGTCTGGCTTTATCAAATGACTGGATTGCAAGAGATGAGGGAATGCACTTTAGCTTCTCCGCTTTAATGTTCAAAACTCTTAGCACCAAGTTTAATAATGGGACTCTTTCTGATGAAGACATTAAATCAATGGATTTAATTCCGGGACTCGTCTCTCAATCAGAGTTTGAAGAAATTGTCAGAGAGGCTGTGGAATTTGAAAAAGAATTTGTGACAGATGCACTACCAGTTGATCTCATTGGAATGAACAAAGAGATGATGTGTATGTACATTGAAGCTGTCTCTGATCGTATTGCAGATCTTTTTGGCTTTGAGCATGTTTATGGCACAGAAAATCCATTTGATTTTATGAGAGCTCTTGATGTTCAAAACGTCACTAACTTTTTTGAAAAGCGCGTATCAGAATATCAGCGACCAACCGATCGCTCCCTCTCTTTTGACGAGTCATTCTAAGTGGACGCCACAATCTACACGAAAGAAAATTGTGTTTTTTGTACCAGAGCCAAAGCTGTATTAGAGCCTTATAATCCAAAAATTCTAAAACTGGATGAAGACTTTAATCGAGAGCAGTTTTTTGAAGTCTTTCCAACAGCCAAAACCTTCCCTCAAATCATTATTAATGGTGAGAAAATTGGCGGTTTTACTGAATTAGAACAATGGATGGCCTTCAACAAACCTGACGATAGCTTTTAGTGTCACTTTCAAAATATCAAGAAGTGCTTGATTTCTGGTTCAAGGAATCGAGTTCCAAAGATCATTGGGCTAAAAATGATGAATACGATCAAAAAATCAGAGATCGGTTTTTAGTCGATGTCGAGAAAGCAATCAAAAATGAATATGATGATTGGCAAGATGAAGCTAAAAGCAGCTTGGCGCTCATCATACTTCTTGATCAATTCTCTAGAAACTTATTTCGCAACGACCCCAAATCCTACTCTCAAGACACCAAAGCAAGACTTTTAGTAACTGAGGGTGTTGATCGACAATACTTGGATGAACTTGAGACTTCTGAAAAATTTTTTTATCTCCTACCTTTAATTCACAGTGAAGATTTACAAGATCATATTTATCTTCATCAATTAGGTGAAGTTTTTTTGAAAAATAATCCAAATTATGAGCATATTAAAAAATCATGGAATGATCATACAGTGGTGATCAAAAAGTTTGGACGATACCCTCATCGAAATGAAATTCTTAATCGAAAATCGACACCAGAGGAAATTGAATTTCTTAAAGGGCCGAATTCTTCATGGTAACAACTAGCATTAAGTTATAAATACTAATGGGCTTGTCCCCAGTTTGATCCACCACCAAAATCAACTTTAATTGGAGTTTTAAAAGATTTGTATTTTTGATGTGATGTTTCCATCAAATTGGCAATTTGAGAAATAAGATCTTTTTCATCTTTATGAATTTCAAATAGAAGTTCATCGTGTACTTGAGAGGTCATTTTGGATTTGCATTTATTTTGTTGTAAATAATCTTGAATATCGAGCATTGCTATTTTAATTAACTCCGATGATGCGGTACCTTGAATGGGGGCATTGATAGCTTGTCTCTCTGCAAAGGATCGCAGCATAAAATTTTTCGCATTAATATCTTTAATATGAGATTTTCTTCCAAAAAGATTTTCGACATATCCTAATTTTTTTGCCTTATCGACGGTGGATTTCATAAAATCATTAATGTTAGGAAATTTTTGAAAATAATTATCAATAAATAATTTCGCTTCAGCGTTGCTAACCCCTAGTTGTTTTGCTAGGCCATACTGGCTAATGCCATAGATAATTCCAAAATTAATAATTTTAGCCATTCGGCGATCATTATCGTTGATTGTCTTTTTATTAAAGACTAGCTGTCCAGTGCTTTGATGAATGTCTTGATCTTCTTGAAATGCCTTTAATAAATTAGGGTCCTCACAAGCCTCACAAAGAACCCGAAGTTCAATTTGAGAATAATCAAAACTGTATAGTTCATGATCTTTTTCAGCAATAAAGGCTGTTCTGATCTTCTTTCCAATTTCTGTTCTAATGGGAATATTTTGAAGATTAGGCTCAGAGGAGCTTAATCGTCCAGTGATTGTGGCAGCGATATTAAAGGTGCTATGAACTCGATCATTACTATCAGCGTGCTCAGCCAGGGATGAAGTGTAAGTAGAGACAAGTTTGGAGTACTGACGCCACTGCAAAATATGAGAGGCGATTTCAACGCCCTCAGACTCTAATTGCTCGAGAACTTTGACATTAGTTTGAAAGTCCCCCGCTTTTGTTTTTTTAGTAACTTTGACGTCAAGTTTTTTAAATATTTCAGTTAATTGCTTCGGGGAGCCAATATTAAATTCTTCACCTGAAATTTTGAAAATCTTTTTTCGATATTTTCAATTTCTTTATTTAAGTCTTTTTCTAGCTTCGTTAAAAATTTTAAATCAATTTTACAACCATTACTTTCTACTTCTTGGAGAACCAAACTAAGTTTTTTATCGATATCATAATATATCCAACTGTCAGGGCTTCTGAAATTTGTTGTTGCAGTGCTTCATATAATTTATGAGTTGCATAGCGTCATGCGCTGCATAATTCGTTGCAGCTTGTAAAGGCACTTCAGAGAAATCTTTATAATTTCTTTTGGATTCATTTTTAATGACGTCTTTGAATTTTTCTTTTTCCTCACCAAAGTAGTAATAATATAAATCCTCTAAGTTATGTTTGGTCAGACCGTTGTTAATAAAAAAAGACATTAACAATGTATCTTGAAATGAAACTGTATTTACAAGAAAGCGTTTTAAAATAACACTATCGTATTTAGCGTTATGAAAAATTTTTAAAATTGAAGGATCTTCACATAAAAGGTTAAGTTCTTTTAAAATTTTTGTTTGATCTTTATTAGACAATTCATTTTCTGGAGATTTGAAAGGAATATAATATGCCTGATCAGCGTTTGATAAGGATATGCCAATAATATTCGCCTGATTAACATCAAGACTATCTGTCTCAAGATCAATCGCGAGCGTTCTTTCTGTTTGAAGGCTTTGTAGATATTCTATGATCTCTGTGTTTTGATAAGTGATTTAAATTCTATATCTTTTTTGCAGCATGAGGTTTGGTTTCATGAGCACTGTTCTAATGAGCGATTTAAATTCATATTTTTTAAAGAATTCATTTAACTTTGGGGAGTCATCAAAGTTTTTTAATTTTTCAATTTGAATTGGCAGTTCGAGATCATTTTTTAAAATGACCAACTGATGGCTAATTTTAGCTGACTCCTCATGATCATGGATGAGATTTTTAATACGAACATTAGAGATTTGATCTTTTTTGCTAAAAGCTCATCAAAAGTACCGAATTCATTAATTAATTTTGCAGCTGTTTTAGGACCAATACCAGGAACACCTGGGATATTATCAACACTATCGCCGATCAGTGCTTGAACGTCAGTGATTTTATCAGGACCGACACCAAACTTATCCATCACTTTGGCTTCATCAATTTCTACATTTTTCATGGGGTCCATAATGCGGGTATTAGCTGAAAGCAATTGAAACAAGTCCTTATCTGAACTAAAGACCGTTGTTGGAATTTTGTTCACTTCACCATAGCGAACATAACTTGCAATAATATCATCAGCCTCAAAATCTTTTTTTTCAATAACGTCTAGACCGAAAGCATCAATTGCTTCGCGAATAATTCCAAATTGAGGAATAAGATCCTCTGGTGCTTCACTGCGATTAGCTTTATATTCCGGATAAAGAGTATTCCGGAAAGTGTTTTTACCCGCATCGAGAATAATTAAAATTTTATCATTAGGATGTTCATCGATGAGACGTAACATCATGTTACAAAAACCATAAACAGCATTAGTAGGAATACCTTTGGAATTATTCATAGGAGGGAGCGCATAGTACGCTCTGAAAATATAACCTGAACCGTCTACAAGAATTAATCGGGGCTCAGACATCTATATAAGATAGCAGAGAATAAAAGGAGATACTATTCTTTAGGAGCGTGTTTATTTAAAATTCGCTGCAAAGTTCTTCTATGCATTTTTAATCGTCTGGCTGTTTCAGAGACATTACGATTACACTGAGTAAAAACTCTTTGAATATGTTCCCAACGAATTCTGTCTGCAGACATCGGATTTTCTGGTGGTGGTGGAAGTGAAGAAGCTGTAGCAGACATCAAAGATTTTTCGATATCATCGATGTTTGCTGGCTTGGTAAGATAATCATCTGCACCTAATTTCACTGAAGATACAGCAGTTGCAATGTTACCATAACTAGTCAACATCACGGCTCGACACTCAGGATTTTTTTCCTTAATGACTTTAATCACATCTAATCCAGAACCATCACCGAGGCGAAGGTCAACGATTGCATAGTTAAAATCATTTTGAGTTAAAACTTCTAATGCTTCTTTTTTATTGGCAGCAGCAGTCACAACAAAATCTTTACGCTGAAAAGAGGTGGTTAAGCGCTCACGAAAAGGCTTGTCGTCTTCAATGATGAATAGTGTTTTTTCTTTTTCGGTTGTTTGTTCTAGATCTGCCATGTCAATATTACTTCTGCTCCATTATTATTTTGTACTGAAATTTCGCCATTTAGATTTTCAATCATTTGTTTAGTTATAAACAGGCCAAGGCCCATATTTACCCCTTTTTCAGGTCGGCTAGAATAGAATGGTTTACCAAAATTAGCTATAAACTTTTTATCAAAATCCGGGTCCATCATCGCGGATTTTTAATGAAATATTCCTTATCTGTCGCTTCAGCGAGGACTAAAATCTCGTTGTAGGCAAAACTAATAGCATTTTTGATAATATTGTTCATAGCAATATTAAGTTCAGGGGTAATTTGAATATTGATCGATTTTGATTTTTCATCTGAGCGATAGTCTAAATTAATTGCTCGATAATTACCTGAAAATTGCTCACACAAGGATTGAGTATAAGCATCTAATGACATATTGCTTATTTCAGAAGAAAGTTCTTTAGACTCAGGGTTTGTAGAAAGTTCTTTTAATATAGCTTTACATCGCTCTAGTTCAATTTTTAAAGTATCAATATCTTCTCCATATTTTTTCTTAAGATCTTTATCATGATCAAAATCTCCTACAATTAAATTAATGGTATTTAAAGGAGTTCCAAGTTCATGAACAGCGGCGGCAGCAAGCCCTCCCACCTTTAGAAGTTCTTTTTCATCTTGGAGTTGTTTGCTCGCAAGCTCGTATGCTGTTTGGGTACTTTTGTAATTCAAAGAAAAGTAATACAAATAAAAAACTAAAAAAATGCTACTGATGAATAAAGAAATCATAATAGCTAGACTGTAATTGATATTGATATCTGGGCGAACAGACAACGGCAACTCGATATAAAAGTTAAAGATCAGTGCAAAACATACAAGAGACAAACTAAGAATAACTAAAATTCTTTCTATCGTAAGATAAGAAGCTGCGATAGCTATGGGTGCCAAAATAATAAAAATAAAAGGATTGGTGTAACCTCCATTAAGTCCAATGAGTAATGATATTTGTAAGATATCAAAACATAAAAAAAGAAAGATTTGCCGCTCTGATAATATTTTATCTCCACGATTTAAAAGATAATAGGCTAAGCCCACGCTTAGAAGAAGTAAGATCGCTACAGCCCATGAAGAGAGGGTTACAAACTCTGTTATATCAAAAAAATATTGTGTTACGCCTAAAGTAATTCCTTGTCCCACAAAGGCAATCAAACGAATAAGTAAAAAATCCGAGGAATTTACAAAAAGAAATTTATTTTTTTTATTATCCAACTTAGATATCTAAGTTTGCTACTTTAATAGAATTATCCTGAATAAAGTTCTTACGATCTGTAACATCATCACCCATCAGCATAATCAATTGTCTTTCGGCATTCACTTGATCTTCTAATTTTACTTGAAGTAGTTTTCGATTAGCTCGATCGAGAGTAGTTTCCCATAATTGCTCAGGATTCATTTCACCTAAACCCTTATAACGGCTTATAGATTGGCCTTTTTTGCTCATCTCAAAAAGAGTATTGAAAAATTCTACGAGACCGTAACAAGAAAAGTTTTCTTTTGTGGAGAGCTTAGCAATGCCAAAAGATGCATCGGTAGATTTGGAAAAACCCATTTTATTATAGAGCTTAAGACTTTCTAAAGAGATGAATTCTCTTAGGTGAAGCAACTTCTCGAGAGGCAATTTGATTATTTTATTATAGCCCTCTTTTTCTTGTAAAAAGACTAACTCATTACTAATCATACTTTGAAAAGTGAATTTGATATTTTCAGATTTATAAACATCATTCAAATTTGAAAGGAAATTTTTAAAAATAGACTTTTCTACTTTCCCAGGAGCGAAGTCTTGTAAAAATAATCCTGTATTTATAACTTGATCAAAAAACTGTGAGTCTAAATAAGTGAGATCTAAATTTTGATAAGCAGAATTTGCTCGAGCGGCAAGATCGATAATTTCATTTAGTTCTTCTTCCTTAAGTTGAACTTTTTTCTTCTTATCAAAAATATTAAACTCTAATTCATCCTTGTTGTTTGTAAGAAGGAATTTAGTCAATTCTTTGTCGTCTATAAGATAATTTTCTGAGTTACCTTTTTTTACTTTATAAAGAGGTGGTTGGGCAATATAAAGCCTACCCTCCGTAATGATATCTCTCATAAATTGATAAAAGAAAGTTAGAAGCAGAGTTCGAATATGACTACCGTCAACATCAGCGTCAGTCATGATGACAATTTTATGATAGCGCATTGCATCCGCATTAAAATAATCTGATTTATTGTATTCTTTATCTTTTGGAGGGTTGCCATAACCACCGCCAATAGCTGTAATTAATGCTGAGATTTCATTATTTTCTAAAATTTTATGTGGGTTGGCTTTAATGACATTTAAAATTTTACCACGCAAAGGAAGAATGGCCTGGTTGCTCGATCACGACCTTGTTTGCAGAAGCCCCCGCAGAGTCTCCCTCAACAATGAATAGTTCTGAATTTGCAGGATCTTTTTCCTGACAATCTGCAGCTTTCCTGGAAGAGAAGATGACTCTAAAACATTCTTTCTTCTCGTAAGCTCACGAGCTTTCTCGCAGCTTCTCTTGCATTAGCCGCTTCGACGATTTTTGATACAATTTTTTAGCCTCACCGGTGTTTGTTCTAACCAAGAACTCAATTGTTCTGCTACTATTTTTTCAACAATAGGACGTACTTCTGAGGAGACTAATTTATCTTTTGTTTGTGATGAAAACTTTGGATCAGGAACCTTCACGGAAAGAACACAAGTCATTCCCTCTCTGGCATCATCACCGATAAAGTGACATTTCCTTTTTTGCAACAGCAACACTGTTTGAATAACTAACAGCGATCGAGTTAGAGCTGATCTAAAACCTTGAAGGTGTGTCCCACCATCGCCTTGGGGAATATTATTAGTAAAACAAAGCATACTTTCAGAGTAGCCATCGTTCCACTGTAAGGCTCCCTCAACTTTAATGCCCCCACTCTCTCCTTCAAAAGGAATGATTTTATTTAGAGTAGATTTACGTGCATTAAGGAATTGAACATAAGAAGTTAAACCTCCTTGATAATAAAATTCAACAGGCTCTGCTTTTGCTTGGCGCATATCCGTTAACGTGACACGAACATTAGAGTTTAAGAAGGCAAGTTGACGAACTCTATTTTCTAAAGTCTTCATGACAAATGTAATATCAGTGAATACTTTTTTTGATGGCCAGAACTGAACTTGAGTTCCTGTACGTTCTGTTTTTTTCATGGTTCCAACTTCTTTTAGTTTTTTGGTCGTTACACCATCTTTAAATTCCATATTGTAAATTTTTCCATCACGACGAATGGTTAGGGATAGTTTTTCGGATAAGGCGTTGACAACTGAAACACCAACACCGTGTAAACCACCAGAAATTTTGTAGCTATTATCATCAAATTTACCACCTGCATGAAGTTGGGTCATAATTACCTCAGCAGCGGGAACTTTTTCGGTTTTGTGCATATCTACTGGAATTCCTCGACCATTATCAGAAATTGTCGCTGATCCATCTTTATTAATAATCAACTGAATAGAGTCACAATAACCACCAAGAGCCTCGTCAATAGAGTTATCAAGAACTTCGTAAACCATATGGTGAAGACCCGTGCCATCATCGGTATCACCGATGTACATCCCTGGACGCTTACGGACTGCTTCCAGTCCTTTAAGGACTTTAATCGAGGATGCTGAATATTGATCTGCCATTAAGTTATTTCTTTAATCTCTAAATTATTTATTACCCCTTGGAGTGCAAAGTTATCAGTGGTTGAGAAAAAGGTTTGGAATTTATTTTCTGCACAGTATTGAATAACTTTTTCAATATTGATCATATCAAAGTTATCAAAGATTTCATCTATTAAAAAGATTGTAATCTTTTGTTGATTCAAGAATTTTGCACAGTGTAATAAAAAGCTCAATATCAATAACTTCGATTGCGCTGATGATAGTTGTGATAATTTTTTTCCTTCGTGGGTAATTTCAAATATTGATTTTTGGGGGTCGTGTTCAGATTGCAACTTATGATCTTTGGGCCACTGATTCTCATCTGATAAATCTTGTTTGAATTTTATTAAAAAATCCTCCTGATGCTCCAATCCATAACTTGGTTGAATTTCAAACTGAAAAAACTGATTATTTTCATTTTTTAAAAAATCTTGAAATTCATTTAAAAAATTTTTTTTATTAGTAATTATTTTCTCTCCTATTTCAATCAGCTGTTTATCTATGGACTCCAGCCAAGATTTTTCTTGCGTTGTTTGAAGAACTTTTTTCTTTTCTCTTCTAAGCTTTGTAAACTTATTGAGCAGTTGAAATAATGATGGCTCAAAATAACATGCAATACGATTTATTGTATTTCTTTGATATTGAGTATCTTTAATAAAAAAAACTTTATCCGTTTCAGTAAACCAAAAAAGCTGAAATATTTTTAGTAATTGTTGTTGCTGTATTTTTTTATCATTTAAAAAATATTGCTTCGACCATTTTTCCTCTTGAAAGGCTAATTCGATTTTTAAGTGATTAGATAACTCTTCATGATCAAAATCATAATTCATAATCACATTACTTTCTTTTTGATCTTGATTGCTAAAATTAGAAATTGTATCTTTTCGAAAACCGGTCCCCGGACATAAAAAACTAATTGCTTCTAATAAATTAGTTTTTCCAACTGCGTTTCTTCCTTTAAATAGCGTGTGACTATTGGAAAAGCTCTCTTGTCTATGGGCAAAGTTTCGAAAGTTATTTAAGTGAATACCCTTTAAAGGTGGGGTCACTTATATTCTCATAGGCATCAAAATGTATAAGCTCGTGGCATCTTTAGGATCCTTCACGATCACAGGAGAAGATTGATTTAATAATTCTAAAATCATGGTCTCTCCCTCTATGACATCTTGTAAGTCTAAAATATATTTTGAATTGAAAAGTATTTCTAAAGCTTCCGCGGCATAACTAGCTGCCACTTCTTCATCACCTTTATTGCTGTCTGTACTAGTTGCCATAATCTTAATGTTGTTATTCTCAAACTGTAATTTCACTGTTGGCGTTTTATCTTGATTAACCGTAGAAACACGATCGATGGCATTAAAGAAAGGCTCTGCTTCTACTTGAAGTAGTTTATCATTTGAAACAGGAATGACTTTTTCATAATCAGGAAATGTTCCATCAATCAATTTACTGATAATAATAAAATTATCCGCCTCGAGACTTACTTGAGTATCAGTACAAATCATTTTCACTTTGCCTTCAAAGTCACCCAAAATACGGTCTAATTGAAGAATAAATTTTCTGGGCAAAATAATTCCTGCAATATTCACAGCATTAGATAAGTCTAATTCTGTTTTAGCTAATCGATGCCCATCAGTAGCAACGCAGCGAAGAGCGGTTTTGGAACCATTAGCGACGGTATGAAAATAAATACCATTGAGATAATATCTTGTCTCTTCTGCTGAAATCGCAAACTTTGTTTTATTAAAAAGTCTTTTCATTTGAGGAATAGTCAACTCAAATGAATTTGTTGGGTCTAAAGGGACAAATTTTGGAAACTCGTCTGCGGATAAAGCATTTAATTCAAAAACAGAGTTATCTGAATTAATAATTAAGCGATTACCTTCCAATTTACATTTAACAATCGAGTTCTTTTTGTTTTTCGAATGATGTCAGTTAAAATACGTGAGTTCACAGTTGCTTCTCCATTTTTAGTAGAGTCACAAGAAACAAATTCACGAATAGAGATATCCATATCAGTAGATCTAATTTCAATCTGATTATTTTCACATTTTAGGTAAATGTTAGAGAGGATTGGTATAGTCGAGCGACTGTCGACAATAGAACTGACATGTGTGAGAACCCTTAAAAAGGCCTCACGGCTAACTCGGAAATCCATTTAGGAAGTTTGCAATATTCTTGTCAAAAGTTCAATATCTTCTGCAAGACTAGGATCATTTACCATGATTTCTTCAATAGTTTTGATCGCATGAATCACAGTAGTATGATCTCTACCGCCAAATTTTCTTCCAATTTCAGGGAGCGAACGAGTGGTAATCGACTTTGCTAAATACATCGCTACTTGACGTGGTCTAGCAACAGATCGAGATCTGCGCGGTGAATGCATGTCTGATAATTTGATGTTGTAATGCTCCACCACTTTCTTTTGGATTTCATCAATAGTGATCTTGCGAGAGTTAGTACGAAGTAAATCTTTTAAAACATCTTTGACTAGATCAACTGTAATCTCTGACTCTTGAAGAGATGCATGAACTGCCAAACGGTTCAGTGCTCCTTCCATCTCACGAACATTATTGGTTATTTTATTAGCTAAAAATTCCAGGACATCCCCTGTCAATTTAATATTTTTTTGCTCTGCTTTAGCTTCAATAATGCCATATCTCAATTCATATGTGAGTGGATGAATGTCTGCCACTAAGCCCCACCCTAATCTTGATTTCAATCGGTCTTCTAAACCCTCTAAGTCCGCTGGAGATTTATCTGCAGAGATAATAATCTGACGTTTTTATCAACAAGTGTGTTGAATGTATGAAAAACTCTTCTTGGGTGTTATCTTTACCAATAATAAATTGAACATCATCAATCATCAGCACATCTACTGAGCGAAATTGTTCTTTAAAGCTCATTATATTCTTAAAGCGAAGTGCTTTAATGAATTGATACATAAATTTTTCTGCAGTGAGGTAGACAACATTTTTTTTAGGATTTCTTTTTTTAATATTCCAAGCAACGGCATGCATTAGGTGTGTCTTACCTAATCCCACACCTCCATATAAAAATAAGGGATTAAAACTTACAACTTCAGATTGAGCCACACGTTGCGCTGCAGCATAAGCAAGTTCATTAGGCTTACCTACAATAAAATTATCAAAAGTGAACTGTGGGTCGAGCGGTGCAGAAATATCATCATAATAATGATCATCTCCATCTTCTTCTTTTTCCTGATGCACAACCTCAGTACCAGGAATAACACGATTGTTATTTTCTTTTACAAGAATTGATAGCTTATTAATTGTGATGTCTTGATCGAGATAGGCGCGCTTGATCACAGGTGCATAATTTTTAATAATCCAATCCCGCAAGAAACGCGTGGGAACTGAGAGTGTTAAAGAAGTATCAAGAAGGGACTCGAATTGAATAGGTTTAATCCAATTTTGAAAAGTATCTTTATCGAGGGATTTTTTTAACTCAGATGTAATAGAACTCCAAGAAACATTCACTTCTTGATCAATATCGTCTGTCACAGTTATGTCACCTCTCCTCTGAACGGTCGTGTATTTAAGCATGAAAAGACGAAATGAAGAATAAAAAAAAAATTTTTTTTATATAAAAAAATTCTTGAAAAAAAAAATTATTTTGAAATTGCTGAGATGTCTTTTTGTAGTCTAGAAATTGTTCTGGAAGCCTTATTTAAGTGCATAATCTTCTTTTGAGTAGATTTATGCAACACCGACATAACTTGCTTAAGTTTTGCCATTGATTCTTCTACTTTTTTGTCTTTGATAAGCTTATCAATAGCTTTTAATTGGGTTGCTACGTTAGATTTAACACTTTTATTTACAACTCTACGCCTTTCAGATTGACGTAATCTTTTTTTTGCAGATTTATGTTGTGGCATGTATTTATTTTATTAACAGGTTATTCTTCTAATTGCGTTAGTAACTTATATAGATTTTTTTATTTTTGTAAAGTCGGAGAAAAAAAAGTTGAACGTCCATTTTGTACTATTTTTTTTACCTCGTAGCACTTTTTTTTCAGCATAACTTCTGTTCGTTGATAGACCTGGAACATATTTTGAAAACTACCTAAAGTTCCATCAGGAGATTTATAATCATTGATGGATGAGCCCCCATTTTTTAATGAAAGTTCTAAAACATGACGACAAGAGCGCACTAATTGCTTAATTTCAGCTTTGCTCAATGTATTTGACTTACGCTCTGGGTGAAGTCGACTATGAAATAGGGCTTCATTAGCATAAATATTACCAATGCCCACAAAGACTCGTTGATCTAAAAGTATTTGTTTTAAAGAAACATTCTTTTTTTGAAAGATAAGAAAAATATTTTCGTAGTTAATAGGATCAAGTAATAAGTCTACACCATAATGTTGAAAAAAATTTTTAAGTTCTCGATCATCTTCTAACATAAAAAACATTCCAAAACGTCTTGGATCATTAAAGACAACATTGAATTGAGAAAATTCCATGACAACATGATCGTGTTTTTCATTAGTATAGTTTTTTTTATTAAAAAATTTTAATCGCCCACTCATTCCTAAATGAATGACTAAATATCTAAGAGGCTTTAAAGTAAGAACAATATATTTCGCTTTTCGATCAACAGATTTAATAATACTTCCTTCAATAACTGGAAAATTTTTTATATGTAAGTTTTTTCGTAGTTTTTTTTTAGATGCATTAATGGATAAAATTTTTTTTCCATTAACTTTTGAATCTAAATATCTTATTGTAGTTTCTACTTCAGGTAGCTCAGGCATGCATAATAAAAGTAATTCAAATAATTATAATATAACAGATATTTTTGAAACTGTTTCTCATGCTAAATATGACCTCATGAATGATGTCATGAGCTTCGGCGTCCATAGACTATGGAAAAAATATTATGCTGATTTATTAATATCCAAATATAAAAAAACAGAAAAAATATTAGATATTGCTAGTGGTACAGGTGATATTTTTCAATTACTTCCTTTTAAGAAAAATTTATACGCCATAGATCCGGTTGAACAGATGCATCGAGTCTCTCAAGAAAAAAATGCTGATAAAAATATTCAATATCAAGTTGGATATGCAGAAAAACTTCCCTATAAAAATAATTTTTTCCAAATTATTTCTTGTACCTACGGTGTACGAAATTATGAAAATAGACAACAAAGCTTCAAAGAGATTTTTCGATGTTTAAAAAAAAATGGATATTTTTTATTTATGGAGTTTGGTTTGCCTAAGGCTAATCTTATCAAAAAACCCTACCAGGCTTTTCTTGATTATTTTTTACCTTTCAGTGGAAGTATTGTTGCTAAAGATCGTCATAGCTATAAATATCTTGCAGACAGCATAAAAGCCTTTCCCTCTCCAAACGAAGTTCAAAATGAATTGGAAATCATAGGTTTTACACATATTGAAACTATTGATTTCCTTTCAGGCGCTAACAACATATATATAGTGCAGAAAAAATGAAAATTTTATTGATTATATCCAGTAGTGTTGGTTGCTATAAAGCACTGGATCTCATTCGAGAGTTTCAAAAGCAATCAATCGACTATGAAATTATTGCTACCAAGAATACTTTTGAGTTTATTTCACCTTTATTACTAGAGTCGATCAGTCGAAAGAAAGTTTATAGCGAACTTTTTGATCTCGATATGGAAAAAAATATTGGACACATTCAATTAGCCAGAGACAATACACATATTATTGTCTATCCAGCAACAGCTAACCTTGTTTCTAAATTTGCTCAAGGCTTTTGCGATGACCTGGCCTTGACTTGCATGATTGCTGCTAATAAACCTATATATATCGCTCCTGCTATGAACAAAGAAATGTGGGCAAACTCACTGATACAAAAAAATGTTCAGCTTTTAAAAGATCATGGCCATCATTTTATTGGCCCAGATGATGGCTCGCTTGCATGCGGTGAATATGGAAGTGGTCGTTTAGTTGATCCAAGTGAAATTTTAAAACAGCTCAGTTAATTGAAAACTGCTCTTATAACTGTTGGTTCTACTCGTGAATATATAGATCCAGTTCGCTATATTACGAATGAGTCTTCTGGGCAACAAGGGATGGCGTTAATCAAAAGTCTGATTAAGAATAACTTTAAAGTAATTTGTCTTCATGGCTATCTTCAAGTAAAGCCCATCGTTTCTAAAAAGATTTCTTATATTTTTACTCCCAATGCAGAAAGTATGTTAAAGGCTGCAAAAAAAAATAAAAACGTAGATCTTGCCATCTTTAATGCAGCAGTGGCAGACTATCGAGTGGAAAATTATCAAAAACAAAAAATCAAAAGGAATAAAAACCTTACTTTAAAATTAAAAAATAACCCCGATATTCTTAAAACAATTAGCAATATCTCCTCTGGTCCTCAGATCACAGTGGGTTTTGCTTATGAAACAAATGACGTCAAAGCCAATGCATTAAAAAAATTAAAAAAGAAAAACTGTGATTATCTTGTGTTAAATTATCCCATCTCCAAAAATAATATTTTCAATAATAAGTATAACAATGGAGGGGTTTTTAATAAAAAAGGTCATTATCATCAAATAGGTAATGTGACTAAGACCTCCTTTGCTAATCAAGTCCTACGACATATATTAAAAGCAGAGAATGAGTAATTTTATTGAAATGAAAGTCAGAGTTGCCCATGACTCTATCGAACTGCCTACTTATGAAACCACTTCAAGTGCTGGTATGGATTTAAGGGCGTACTTGCCTGATGGAAGCATCACACTTGAAACTAAACAAAGAGTGTTAGTGGGCACGGGTCTTTATTTTGAAATTCCAGAGGGTTTTGAAGTACAAATAAGACCTCGCAGTGGTCTTGCTCTAAAACAGGGAATTACAGTTTTAAATAGTCCTGGCACCATTGATGCTGATTATCGTGGAGAAATTAAGGTCATCTTAATCAATCATGGAGATGAGCCTTTTGTCATCGAGCATGAAATGCGAATTGCCCAGATGGTGGTGGCGAAATACCAACGAATAGAATTTAAATTAGTAAAAGAACTGACTGGTTCTGAGAGAGGAAGTGGAGGATTTGGCTCAACAGGAACTCAGTGACAATTTAATTGAACAATTTGGTCGTCAAATTCTTGTTCCAGGAATTGATGAACAAGGACAGCTAAATCTTTCAAAAAGAAAAGTTTGCATTATTGGTTTAGGTGCACTTGGAACTGTTGCCTCTCAATATCTTGTTCGATCAGGTATTGGGGAAATTCATTTAATTGATCCCGATCAAATTGAAGAGTCAAACTTACATCGACAAATTAATTATACGCTAGAAGATGTGGGTGCTTTTAAAACTGAAGTATCAAAAAACAAACTTCAAAGAATAAATGATATTACTAAAATTATTAGTCATCAAACCACTTATGAGAATTATTTAAAAGATAATGTAAATCAAAATTTCGATCTTATTTTTGATTGTACTGATAATCATGAAAATAAAATTTTATCCTCACAAATTTCAAAAAAAAATAAAATTGCTTATGTTTCTATTTCCATTAACTCAACTGAGGGGATTTATTTTTCTCAAAATTATAAAAAAGATACAACAGCTTGCTTTGCTTGTTTATTTCCTCAAACAGATGTCAATCATCGATGTTTAAATAGTGCCATGATCGGTCCTGTGGCAGGATTTGTAACGAGTCTTGCGTGTACAAAAATTATTTTTGCACTTGCTAATTCATCGAATGATTTAAAAAGTGAAATCAACTTGATAGACCTTTTGACATCAGACATAAACAAACTACAATTAGCCGACATTAATTGCCCGCATTAAAATGAACAGTTTCACACCTCAATCTAGTTATAGTTACGAAGAGATAATTGAGTGTGGAAAAGGAAATCTTTTTGGGCCAGGGAATGCCCAATTACCGGCACCGCCCATGCTTATGTTTGATCGCATTACCAAAGTCAACAAAGACGGAGGAATGCATGGAAAAGGCGAAATCATTGCAGAATTAGACATTAAACCCGACTTATGGTTTTTTGAATGTCATTTTTTAGGAGATCCTGTAATGCCAGGTTGTTTAGGTCTTGATGCTCTTTGGCAAATGCTAGGCTTTTATTTAGGATGGCTCGGCTATCCTGGTAAAGGAAGAGCACTAGGCGTTGGTGAAATAAAATTTGTTGAAGAAATTAAACAAGACAAGCAACTCATTCAGTACAAGGTTAATATTAAAAAGTCGATGAGCAAAAAAGGTTTCTCGATTGGTTATGGCGATGGTCAGATCATCCATCAAGATAAAATAATTTACCATGCCAATGATCTCAAAGTAGGTTTATTTAATGAGTAATAAAAGAGTTGTTATTACTGGTTACGGAATTGTTTCTTGTATTGGAAATAACAAACAAGAAGTTTTAACAAGTCTCAAAGAAGTCAAATCAGGAATTAGTCATTGTAAAGAATACGAAGAGTTAGGAATGAGAAGTCATGTGCATGGCAAACCCAATCTTAATACTGAAGAACATGTAGATCGAAAAATTTTACGCTTTATGGGTGAAGGAGCTGCTTACAACCATATTGCAATGCAAGAAGCCATTGAACATTCTGGACTTGATCAATCATTAGTTTCTAATCCTAATACAGGAATTGTAATGGGATCGGGTGGTCCTTCTACTTATCAATTACAACAAGCTTTTGATATTGCGCGTGAAAAGGGTGTAAAGAAAATTGGACCCTATATGGTCACTCGTACCATGTCTTCAACCAACTCTGCTACTCTTGCAACTCCTTTTGGTATTAAAGGAGTGAACTATTCAATTAGTTCTGCTTGTTCTACAAGTTTGCACTGTATTGGTAACGCTTATGATTTAATTCGCCATGGCCAACAAGAAATTGTTTTTGCAGGTGGCGGTGAGGAGACTCATTGGACCATGTCCATTTTATTTGATGCGATGGGCGCTCTTTCAAGTAAGTACAATGAAACCCCCGAAGTAGCTTCACGAGCTTATGACGCTGATCGTGATGGCTTTGTCATTGGTGGTGGTGCCGGTGTTTTAGTTGTGGAGAGTTTAGATAGCGCGAAGTCACGAGGTGCTAATATTATCGCGGAAATTCAAGGTTTTGGGCAAACTTCTGATGGTCACGACATGGTTCAACCCTCAGGCGAAGGTGCTGTTCGATGTATGCAAATGGCTACTCAAGGTCGTCCCGTTGATTATATCAATGCTCATGGAACCTCGACTCCTGTGGGAGATATGATTGAACTCAAAGGCATTAGAGAAGTTTTTGGAGATAACGTTCCTCCAATTAGCTCAACAAAATCTTTAACTGGACACTCTTTAGGCGCCACAGGTGTTCAAGAGGCAGTCTATTCATTATTGATGATGGAAAATAATTTTATGGTGGAGTCTGCAAACATTTCTACTTTGGATGAGCAGGCAGAGGGAATGAATATCCTCAGAGAAAATAAAAATGATGTCACGATCAATTCTATTCTCTCTAATAGTTTTGGTTTTGGTGGAACGAACGCATCAATTTATATAACCAGCTTCAATGACTAAAGTTTTAGAAGGAAAAAAAGGACTAGTTGTCGGGATCGCTAACGATCACTCTATTGCTTGGGGAATTGCTAAATGTTTACATGAGGAAGGTGCAAGTATGTACCTTACCTATCAAAACGACTCGATTAAAAAAAGAGTTGAACCTCTCTCCCAAAAAATAAATTGTTTAGGTATTATGCCTTGTGATGTTTCTGATACTGCATCATTAGAAAGTGTTCGTGATGGAATGAAAGATAATATCGATTTTTTTGTCCATGCCGTTGCCTACTCAGATAAAAATGAATTATCTGGAAAATATCTTCATACAACAAAAGATAATTTTTTAAAAACACTTCATATTTCTGCTTATTCCTTAACTGAAATGCTTCGTATTTTTTCACCCAAGATGAATGATAATGCTTCTGTCATGGCGCTTACTTATTATGGCTCAACTCGTTATATGCAAAGTTATAATGTGATGGGTGTTGCTAAAGCAGCTCTCGAAACATCTATAAAATACCTTGCAGTGGATATGGGTGATCGAGGAATTCGTGTGAATGCCATTTCTGCAGGACCGATGAGAACTTTAGCAGGCGCGGTTATCAATAAATCCCGACAAATTTATAATTACACAATTGATAACTCTCCTATTAAAAAACCCTTATCTTTAGATGATATTGGAAAGTCTTCCGTTTATTTGATGAGTGATTTATCTAAGGGTGTAACTGGAGAAATTTTATATGTTGATAACGGTTACAATAAAGTCGGGATGAGTGTACAAGAACTATGATTAGAATATTCTTTTTTACTAAAACTGTGTCATATTAATTCTGTGACGAGTAATAAGTTTTTTTAAATGTTAAAAAATAAGCTAGCAATTATTGGAGGAAGTGGTTTATACAATATTGAAGGACTGTCTAATGTAGAGTCTTTAAAAATAAAGACTCCATGGGGGGACCCCTCTGATGAAATAACAAAAGCTTTATTTAAATCAAAGGAAGTTATATTCCTGCCAAGACATGGGAGAGGTCACTTTATATCTCCAACAAAAATTAACTTCAGAGCTAATATTGATGCATTAAAACAACTTGGAGTAACTGATATCGTTTCCATATCTGCAGTTGGGTCTCTAAAAGAGGATCTTGAACCTGGAATGTTTGTTATTGTTGACCAATTCATCGATAGAACTTTGCAAGAAATAAAACTTTTTTGATAAAGGATATAGTTGCACATGTATCTATGGCTAAGCCGACCTCAATAGGCTTGATGAATGCTTGCGAAGAGGCTATTCAACAGAGAAATATTATCACAAAAAGATGGCACGTATCTTGTAATGGAAGGGCCACAATTTTCTACACTCGCAGAGTCTGAACTTTACAGATCTTGGGGTGCCGATGTAATTGGAATGACTAATATGCCAGAAGCCAAATTAGCAAGAGAGGCTGAAATTAGATATGCTTCAATTTCTATGATAACAGATTTTGATTGCTGGCATCCCGATCACGATAACGTTGATGTAAAACAAATTATTGAAACACTCTCACAAAATAGTTCAAATGCTAAAAAAGTTGTAAAGAACTTAATTATAGATTTTGAAAAATTCATCGATGCACAGGATCCAACGAACAATTGTTTAGATTTTGCGATAATTACAGCACCTGAAAAAAGAACTAAAAAAACTAAAGATAAATTAAAAAATATCGCAGGACGAGTGCTTTAATTTGAAAATTAAAGATAAACATTATCAAACTATTTGGTACGAAAGAGATAGCTCATTTGTAAAGATTATTGATCAAACAAAACTTCCTCATGAATTTATAATTAAAGATATTCACAATGCTGATGAAATGGTAAATGCAATATTTACTATGGAAGTAAGAGGAGCCCCGCTAATTGGTGGCGCAGCTGCTTTTGGAGTAGCTTTAGCTGCTAAAGAAAAAAAGGATTTTGATTTTATTAAGAAAAAAGGAAATGATCTTATTAAGTCTAGACCAACAGCTATTAACTTGGAGTGGGCTGTAAATAGAATGATTAATAAATTAATCAATGTTGAAGTATCTAATTTATTTGAAGTAGCTATTCAAGAAGCTCAAGAAATCATTAAAGAGGATGTTGGCTTTTGTAAAAATATTGGGATACATGGTTTCAAAATTATTGAGGACATATATAAGATTAAAAAAGATACTGTTAATATCTTAACACACTGTAATGCAGGATGGTTAGCTACTATTGATTGGGGCACTGCCACTTCTCCAATTTATCACGCACATCAAGCGGGAATCCCTTTACATGTATGGGTTGATGAAACTCGGCCAAGAAATCAAGGTGCTAATCTCACTTCTTTTGAATTAAATAATGAAAAAATACCTAATACAATAATTACTGATAATACAGGTGGCATCCTTATGCAAAAAGGTTTTGTAGATATGTGTTTGGTAGGATCAGACAGGACTTTATATACTGGAGATGTATGCAACAAAATTGGAACATATCTAAAAGCTTTAGCTGCATATGATAATTCAATTCCTTTTTATGTAGCCTTGCCTAGCTCTACGATAGATTGGGAAATAGATAATTATAAGAATATTCCATTAGAAGAACGAAACAATAATGAGCTATCACATATTAATGGATTAGATGATGCTGGTAATTTAAAAAATGTTTTGATTTATCCTAGGGAAAGTAAATCTTTTAATCTGGCTTTTGATGTAACACCATCCAAATATATTTCTGGTTTAATAACCGAAAAGGGAGTTTGTAAAGCAAACAAAAATGAAATTATCTCTTTGTTGAAAAACTAACTAAAACAAAAAGGCTTTTTGGGAATTTGATAGAAGCGCAAACTATATACTGTCTGCGCTACTAATAATTTTTATTAGACTTCTTTCATACTGAGCTTTACTTTGCCCGCACGATCAACGTCGAGTACTTTCACTTGAACTTCTTGACCTTCTGATAAAACATCAGAGACATTCTCTACTCTTTTTTGAGAGATTTGAGAGACGTGTAAAAGTCCATCGCGAGCGCCCATAAAGTTAACAAAAGCACCAAACTCAACGATTTTGACAACTTTACCAGTGTAGACTTTCCCTACTTCTGGCTCTGCTACAATATCTTCTACCATTTGTTTAGCTTTGTTAATGGACTCTTCGTTGCTCGATGCAATTTTCACAATTCCATCATCGTTGACTTCTAGTTTTGCACCAGACACTTCAACGATATTCTTAATGACTTTACCACCAGAACCAATCACATCTTTAATTTTTGCTTTATCGATTGTGATAGAGATGACTTGAGGAGCATGCTTAGAGAATTTCGTTCTCGCCTCTGGAAGAGCTTCGGACATAATGCCAATAATGTGCTTTCTTCCACCAGATGCCTGGTTAAGAGCAATTTCCATAATCTCTTTGGTGATACTTGTAATTTTGATATCCATTTGAAGAGAAGTGATACCATCCATTGTACCTGCAACTTTAAAGTCCATGTCACCTAGATGATCTTCGTCTCCTAAGATGTCACTTAATACAACAAAGTCGTCTCCTTCTTTAATCAGACCCATTGCAATACCGCCAATGTGTTTTTTGATTGGAACACCAGCTGCCATTAATGCAAGAGATGAGCCACACACAGTAGCCATAGAACTTGAACCGTTTGATTCAGTAATCTCTGATACTAAACGCAGTGTGTAAGGGAAGTCTTCTTTCTTCGGTAACATTGGGTGAACAGCACGCCATGCAAGCTTACCGTGACCAATTTCTCTTCTTCCAGTAGCGCCCACTCTACCAACTTCTCCAACAGAATAAGGAGGGAAGTTATAGTGCAACATAAAATGTTGTTTGTGCATGGGATCAAGTGAGTCAATCATCTGCTCATCATCACCAGTACCTAAAGTGGTCACCACTAATGCCTGAGTCTCACCTCTAGTAAATAAACTAGAGCCGTGTGCTCGAGGTAGAATGTCTAGTTCACAAGTAATTTGTCTGACTTCATCTAGCTTTCGGCCATCAATACGACTTTTGTTCTTAATGATGTCACCACGGACAACATCTTTTTCAATGTCTTTAATAATGGTCGTTGCAGCTAAAACTTGATCGGCTTCTACATTATCAATGATTGAAGATCTAATTTCATTCAGCTTTTGGCTTCTTTCTTGTTTATCAACAAGGCCATATGCTTCACGAATAGGATCAGCAATCTTACCAGCAATATCTTTTTGAAGACCTTCATAAAAGTCAGGAAGACTAGGAACTTCAAACGTTTTAATCTCTGTTTTTCCAGCAAATGCATGAACTTCTTTGATGAAGTTTTGGTAAAATTCATGACCAAAATTAACGGCATCCAACATTGTGCTTTCAGGAAGCTCTTGTGCTTCTGACTCCACCATTAAAACGCCTTCTTCTGTTCCAGCTAGAACAAGATCAAGCTCAGAATTCTCCATCTCTTGTATGGTTGGGTTAGCGACTAGTTGGCCATCAATATATCCAACACGCGCGGCCCCAAGAGTTCCTGCAACCGGCAAGCCTGAAATGGCTAATGCAGCACCAGCGGCGTACATTGCAATCACATCAGGGTCAACCGTTCCATCATAAGAAAGAACAGTGAGGGTTACTTGAGTTTCATTTTTAAAATTTTTATGAAATAAAGGTCGAATAGGTCGATCAATTAAACGACTAATTAAAGTCTCCCGTTCGGTTGGTCGAGCCTCTCTTTTAAAAAATCCACCTGGAATTTTTCCAGATGCATAATATTTTTCCTGATAATTAACTGTTAGTGGAAAAAAATCGATATCAGGTTTTTGTGTCTTAGCGGCACAAATGTTAGCCATTACCATGGTCTCACCACAGTAAACCACAACTGATGCATCGGCTTGTTTGGCTATTCGATTAGTTTCAAGTGTGATTTGTTGGTTACCCAACGTAAAGGTATGTTCTATTTTCATTTTCCTCTTTTCTACCTACAACTAAGAAAAAGCTTTTACTTTTTTCTTAGTTTTAATTTGTCTGCTACTTCTGTGTACTTTCCAACATTCTTCTTCTTTAAATACGCCATCAATCTATTTCTTTTACCAACCATCATGAGCAGACCTCTTCGAGAATGAAAATCCTTCTTATGAACTTTGATATGTTCTGTTAACAGATTAATTTTCTGAGTGAGAAAAAAAATTTGTGACTCCGGAGAACCGGTATCATTTTCAGCACGTGCTATATCGTTAATTTGTATATCCGACATCAATACTCCTTTCAAAGTAAACATCATTTGTCCAGGATGTCGCCCAGATCAAATGGTAATCAAGTTGGTACTTAAATCATTTATGCTTGAAAAATCAAGGATATTTTCATAATTCACGGCACGATCCATTGAAAACTCCCCTATTTTCAGCCTTTTTATATAAGAGGCATAGCCTTTATCTCCCATAGAAGAAGCTAACTCTGAAGCAAATGCCCTAACATAAAAACCTGTTTGGCACTCTAGCTCGATTCCCAAAGTTGAAGGGTTAGAGTATAAGATTTTCAAAGAATTAACTGATACTTGTTTATATCGATCCTCTATGTCTTCATTATTTCTCGCTAATTCATAAAAGTTTTTACCTTCTTTTTTATGAGCAGAAAAATTAGGAATTTTTTGCCGGTAAGTTCCTATAAATTTTTTTATGTAATGTATACGATCTTGAAAATCATTAGAGACTGGCTCCAAAGAAGTATATCGACCTTCTGAGTCGAGAGTTGGCGTCGTTGCGCCGAAGCGTATTTGGACTTCATAACTTTTATTGAAAAGATGTATTTTCGGTATCAGTTTGGTCGCTTTATTAATTCCAATTAATAAAATGCCAGAAGCTAATGGATCTAATGTTCCCGCAAAACCTATTTTATGAAATTGGTAACGAAATTTTAATTTTCGAATAACACCAAAAGACTCGACACCTTCTGGTTTGTTGACTACTAGCCATCCATTAGAGGTGAACTTTTGTTTCATTGTCTTTAAAGTGAATCGATAAGTGATTGTACTTTTAAAGAGTCTTGAAACGTTTGATCAAAAATAAGAGTCACCTTAGGGGTGTATTTACTTGTTAAGGTATTAGCATTAAACTTTGAATTCATGTAAGTAAAGTTTATTAAATTGAGCAAACTCTTCTTCAGTAATATTATGAATTAAAAAAATCTTTGCAAAGCGAAGATCTTTGCTCACTTTCACGCTTGTAATTTCAAAGCGTAAGTTGGGAAATTTGCTAAGATAGTCTCGGTGGGTAACGAGATATTCGGATACTAATCTTTTAATTGAGAGTTCAATTTTTTTGGTACGAAAACTCGGCTTGTTGTCCACACTATAATTCTTTTTGAACTTCCTTAGTTATATAAAACTCGATTTCATCTTTTACTAAAATGTCTGAGTAGTCTTTAAAGGAAATACCACACTCGTAGTTTTCTCGAACTTCTTTAACATCATCTTTGAATCTTTTGAGTGTTCCTACTTCTCCCTCGTGAATAATCTTACCTTCACGAACAAGTCTTATTTTTGCAGAATTTGAGACATAACCGTTGGTAACAAAACAACCAGCAATTGTGCCGAATTTTGATGAACTAAAGGTATCCCTGACCTCAGCGTGACCGATAATTTCTTCTTTGGTATCAGGGGTTAAGAGACCTGATAGCATTTTCTTCATATCATCAATTAACTCATAAATAATTGAATAATAGCGAATATCTACTTTGTCTCTCTTTGCAATAGTACGAGCTTGAGGGATCGCACGAATGTTAAAACCTATTACAACGCCTTGAGCAGAATTAGCTAAGCTCACATCACTCTCGTTAATCGCTCCAATCGCATTATGAATAACATTAATTTGAACTTCATCATTTCCTACTTTTTCAAGAGAAGCTACAATCGCTTCTAAAGATCCCTGCACGTCTGCTTTAACAATAATAGGTAATTTTTTTACTTCTCCTTTAGAAACATTAGCCATCATTTCCTCTAGTGAGGATTTAGTTACGGATGCCGTATTTTCTAATTTTTTTTGTTCTTTAACTTTTTCTGTAATATCTTTTGCTGTTTCTTCGTTCGGCATCACATACATGACATCGCCCGCTTGCGGAACTGAGTCAAAACCTAGAACTTCTACTGGCATACCTGGAGGTGCTGCTTTCACTCTTTTTCCTGCCTCATCCAAAAGAGCTCGAACACGACCAAAAGCAGAACCACAAGTAAAATGATCTCCTTCTTTTAAAGTACCATTTTTAACAATAACTGTAGCAACTGAACCTTTGCCTGTTTCAATTTTTGATTCTACGACAATTGCTTCTGCTAATTTATTGTGTTCAACATTTAGATCTAAGATTTCAATTTGAAGAAGAATATTATCTAAAAGTTTATCGAGATTAGTTTTTTTAACAGCTGAGATTTCTGTCTCTAAAACTTCTCCGCTATAACTTTCGACAACAACTTCATGGCTCAATAAATCATTACGGACAATGTTAGGATCCACATCAGGTAAATCCATTTTATTAATTGCAAGCACAATCGGTACGCCTGCTGCTTTTGCATGAGAAATAGCTTCAATCGTTTGAGGCTTGACACTGTCATTAGCAGCAACAACTAATACAACCACATCTGTTAAGTTAGCTCCACGGGAACGAATATTCGAAAATGCGGCATGACCTGGTGTGTCTAAAAAAGTTATAGGATTTTTATTGTGTTGAATTTGATAAGCGCCAATATGCTGAGTAATTCCACCCGACTCTCGAGCAGTGACATTGGTGTTTCTTAATGCATCTAAAAGTGAGGTTTTTCCATGATCGACATGGCCCATTACTGTTACAATCGGAGGTCGAGCCTTAATATTTGAATTTGATGTTTTTTGATGATTAGCAATTTCATCTTTTAAACTAATGGCCTCTTCTCTTTTTGGAGTGTGACCTAATTCAGTAACAATTAATTCTGCTGTATCACCATCAATATATTGATTAGCCGTAGCCATCACACCACTTTTCATTAATGCCTTGACCACATCACCAGTTTTTTCTGACATGCGGCTAGCTAATTCTTGGACAGAAATCTTAACTGGAATATCAACCTCCCGAACAATCTTTTGAGAGCTTGTTAAGTTAGGTTTAAATTTTTTATTTTGTTTTTCTCGATTTCTTTTTGTTTTTGCCAGACTTGGCATCTTTTCATAATCTGGCTCATCATCTAAGATGTTGTTAACAGAGAGGGAGGATAATTTTTTCTGAAAAGCAGTCGTGTTGAGTGTTAGTTTTTTACGAGGTGCAGCTCCGCCCACAGCGCCTGTTGCAGGTTTTTTGGGTGGGGGTGTTGTGGTCTTATTATCTTTGGTCATAGATATAATTCTTAGCTGTTAAGATAAATCTCCCTGGCATCCATAATTATTTTTTCAGCAACAGATTTTTCAATTCTTTTTTGAAGAATACCCTCTTTGCCTACTAATTCATCAGTTGCTAGATCTGCTAAATCTTGTCTAGTAAGAATTTTATTCTCAATCAAAGTTGCAAGCATCTTATGATCAAATTCTGAAATTCCTTTGACATAATCATCTAGTTTTGAAGATTGAATTAATTTCTCAAGTTCTGCCTTCTCGTTTTCCATATACTGCGTTGCACGAGCATATATCTCAGCAGCAAGCTCACCATCAAAACCTTCAATTTTTTCTATATCTTGGATTGAAGCATTAGCAATTTTTTCAATACTTGTGTATCCCTCGACCGCCAATAATTGTGCAATCATATCTTCGAGATCAAGTTTTTCAGCGAAAAGAGAAGTGATTTTTTTAAATTCCTCTTGTCTTCTTTCTGCATCTTCTTTTTCAGTTAGTATATCAATTTCAAGATTGGTAAGTATTGAAGCTAATTTTACATTTTGACCTCTTCTACCAATAGCAATACTTAACTGATCCTCAGGTAAGACTATCTCTACTCTATTTGAGTCTTCAAATTCATTAACCTTTGCGACTTGTGCGGGCGCAATGGCATTTTGAACATACATCGACTTAAGCTCTGACCAATTTACGATATCAATTTTTTCACCTTGTAATTCATTAACAATAGCCTGAACTCTAGAACCTCTCATACCCACGCATGCCCCAACTGGATCGATAGACTTATCGTTCGCACGAACTGTAATCTTTCCTCTACTACCAGGGTCTCTTGCAACAGATAAAATTTCTATTTGACCCTCATATATTTCAGGTACTTCCTGTTCAAATAATTTTGCCATAAACTGAGGGTGAGTTCTTGAAAGAAAAATTTGATGTCCTTTGGCTTCTTCTTTTATATCGAAGAAATAAGCTCTAATACGATCACCATTTTTAAAATTCTCTCTTGGAATGAGTTCATCTTTTCTTAAAAATCCCTCAGCTTTACCAAGATCAACAATAATATTTCCAAACTCAATTCTTTTTACAATACCCGACAAAACTTCTCCGACGCGATCTTTGAAATCATTAAATTGTCTTCTTTTTTCAGCTTCTCTAACTCTGGAGTAAATAACTTGCCTTGCCATATTGGCTGTAACTCTTCCAAAGTTTACGGATGGTAAAGGAATTGTTATTTGTTTTCCAATTTCAGTATCAGCATCATATTTTTTAGCATGATCTAATAAAATTTGATTTGCCTGCAAAACAGGATCAATTTTTTCAACCACATCTTTAATATGAGATAAACTTATATTTCCTGTGAGACGGTCAATAGATGCTTTAATGTTATTGTCCATTCCATATTTTGATTTTCCAATAATTTCAAAAGACTCCTCAAGAGCCTCCATTACTATATCCATTTCGATGCCCTTCTCTTGTGAGACGACTTCGGCAACTTTTAATATTTCTGTGTTATTTAGCATTATCTTTTCTAGTTAAAAAAAAAGGCGGGATAACCCACCTCCTCATCGTTGGTTAATAATTTTTAAGAACGCTAAAATAGAATAATTTATGATTTTTGTCTAAGGCTTTTTTCTCAAATTTGGTGTGCAAAGCATTGAATTCATTGTATTTCCAAGAATTAGGACTGATATTATCCATCCGGTAGCCTTGATCCTGTAATAAAACCAGCGCATCTAAAAAATAATCACCATGATCGGTGGCAAAATGGATATAGCCATTTTTCTTTAATTTAGAACTCAATGTTTGAACTAGCTCGCTATTAAAAGTTCTTCTTCTTTTATGTTTTGTTTTAGGCCAGGGATCAGGAAAGAAAACTCGAATACCATCAAAATATTTAGCTGGAATAAAAGGTAGGATGTCTTGAATATTTAAGTGAAAGACAACAAGGTTCTTAAGTGAATTTTCCTTAGAGTTACGGATAGCACGAAGAACGCCGTCAGCAAAAATATCACAGCCAATATAATTAATTTTAGAGTAAAGTTTTGCATCTGTGCTTATTTTTTCACCATCACCAATCCCTATTTCTAAAACTCTTGGTTTTCCTATTTGTTTAAAAAAATCTTTTGATGGAGGAACTAAATATTTTTGAAATTGTTCAAGTCGAGCAAAAGATTTCCCTTTTTTTCTTCCAAAATATTTATTTTTTGACTCGAACATATACCCAACTAGAAATTAGAATTAAAAGTAACAAGCTAATAACATAAAATATTGTTGATGAGCAATTTATAATTTGATTACTAGGTTTATAAGAATAATAAAAGTAATCTCGCTGATCGTTGTCAATACGATGGCTGATAATTCCATTAGGTTGGATGACAGCTGAAACTCCGGAAGGAGTAGATCGAATAAGGGTTTTTTGGAATTCAACACTACGAATTAAAGAATTAGCTAAATGTTGTTGGGGACCATACCATTTTCCAAACCAAGAGTCGTTAGATATTTGTATCACCAAATCTGATTGGCATATATTTTCATTAATTAATTGGTATTCAAATATTGACTCAAAGCAAATCATGGGAGTTGCCTTTACTTGATTAGGTAAATTGATTAAAGATTGATCATTACCGGGAACATAATTCATTCCTAAATTTAAAAACCGGCTAACTAAAGGTTTGACCCAAGGTACGTATTCTCCAAATAAAACTAACTTTTGTTTATCATAGTACTGTTCAATAACCCCCATCTCATTCAATACGTAAAGGCGATTATAAAGCAGAACATCATTTTCTATGGCACTTGAGCCTAAAATTAATTTTTGATTATTTCCAAGAATGCTTCCTAGACGTTGTAATAATCCTGGTCGATTATTCAGGTCAATTGGAAGAGAGCCCTCCGGCCAAATAATAACATCCGCATCGGGTCTTGCTTGAAGCGCCTCTAGGGTTAATTGTTCATATTTTTCAATATTTTTAATTACATCATAATTAACCAATGACTCATAAATATTAGGCTGAATTACTAAAAAATTTACTGCATCCTCACCATCCTGAAAACTAGGCTGTTGTTTGATAAAACCGATAAGAAAAGAAAAAATTACAAGTATGCTTACTATATAAAGACCGAGGCGTTTTCCATTAATTAGGAAAAATAAAATCAAACCAATTACTAAGTGAATGATTAAGCCTAAACCATAAACGCCTACAATAGGTAAAGATTTTAAGACAAAAAGATTTTTAAAATAAATGATTGCAGAAGGATTCCATGGAAACCCACCAATGATAAATTCTTTTAATAATTCTGTGATACTTAGACTTAAAGGCAATAAAAAAGGTAATAAATTTTTTCCTCGAAAAAAATAATAAATTAATTGAATAGATCCTAAATGAAGGAATGCAATAAATCCTGCAAGAAAAGAAATTAGAATTACTCCTAAGATTAAATAGCCCCCACCCCCTGAGGAAAAAGATTGAATAATCCAAATCAAACTAATGAATTGAATTAAATAAAAAAAAATAAAAATATGTTTTAATTTATAAGTTCGATCAATTAGTAAAATATAAAAAAAAAGTGTTATTCCAATCCAATAAAAAAGAGATAATCCAAATGGTGGAAGCGATAAAAGAATTAGAAGAGCACTGGTGACAATAATTAAGAATTGTCGAGAAAGAAATAAGGACAAACTATTGAGGTTTCACACCATGAACAATTACTTCTAAAATTTTTCTAGAAGAAACTTTATGAATGGTGAATGATAATTTTTTATTTATATCAAATTTTTCTTTTTTCTTAGGGATACGGCCAGCTAAATTAAATATAATTCCTCCAATAGTTCCGACATCCTCTTTTAAATCCTCTGGAATTGAAATATCAAACTCTCTTTCAAAATCATCAACTAGCATTGCAGCATCCATAATGAGATTGTTATTTTTTAGGTCATACATTGGAGCTTCTTCTTTGTCATGCTCATCTTCAATTTCACCAACAATCTCCTCCACAAGATCTTCAATGGTCACCAAACCAGCAACACTATTGAATTCATCCATAACAATCGCGAGATGAATGTTTTGTTTTTTCATTTTTTGTAGAAGATTAAAGACAGGGGTCGCTGAGGGGATAAATATTACCTCTCGTAAAAGACTCTTAATTTTGAATGATTTATTGTTGATTTTCTTGAATAAATCCTTGATGTGAACCATTCCCAGACAGTTTTCAAGCTCTTCTTTTACTACCGGCATACGAGAGTGAGCCTCTTTATTAATAATTTTGATTAAATTTTCTTTATCTATTTTTTCATCAATAAAAATAATCTCACCCCTAGGAACCATGACATCATCCACAGTTTTTTTGTGTACTTTTAAAAGATTATTGAAGATCTTTTTCTCTTCAAGTTTTGCCACGCCAGAGCTATCCGATGTTGATGAAATTAAATCAATTATCTCTTTTTTAAATTTATCATCTTGAATAAGATCTTTAATCAGAGAAATGGCTATGTTTTTTTTAATCTTCATGAACTTTTTTTAATCCTAACATTAACATAAATGTATTCTCTAAAAATCTCATATTTGATCGAGATTGTTTATCATAATGGGTGTAACCAAATAGATGTAAAAGGCCGTGACCCACTAACATAAAAAAATTCTGAGCATTAATTGTTTGATTTTTATTCAAAATATAACTATCCGCGATTGCAATATCGCCAGAAGCATGTTCATCGGGAAAAGAAAGAACATCGGTTACTTTATTTTTTTTTCTGAATTTTTTATTCAAAATTTTTATTTCCTCATTAGAGACAATTTTTATTGTAATCATCGTTTGGTCTTCATTTTGATGTAGAATTTGAAAGTATTCCGATAATTTTTTAAGACGATCTTTAGAAGCTCGCAAAAATTTTTTAAGTTGAGTATCACCAATAAATTCAATTTCAAATTTTTTGTTTTTAATTTTCAAAATTACTTATCGTAAGCGTTTATTATTTTTTCAACTAAACTGTGACGACACACATCACTACTATTTAAATGGACAAATCCGATATCTTTGACTTTTTCTAATTTTTCCATTGCATCCTGCATTCCACTTTTCGCATTATCAGGTAAATCTTTTTGACTTAAGTCACCCGTAATAACCATTTTTGAGTCTTGACCTAATCTTGTTAAAAACATTTTCATTTGAGTCGATAAAGTATTTTGTGCTTCATCTAAGATAATAAAAGACTTATTCAAAGTTCGGCCTCTCATAAAAGCCAATGGCGCAATTTCAATTAAATTATTAACCATTTTTCGATCAATTTCTTCTCCAGGCATCATCTCATAGAGAGCGTCATAAAGTGGTCTTAAATAAGGGTCAATTTTTTCTTTCATGTCACCAGGCAAAAATCCTAATCGTTCTCCTGCTTCCACGGCTGGTCTCGAGAGAATAAGACGATTAATTTTTCCTTCGACAAATAAACTCACGGCATACGCAACAGCCATGTAAGTTTTTCCTGTTCCCGCAGGCCCAACAGCAAAAACTATATCTTTTGTTCTCATTTGTTTTAGGAAAATTTCTTGGTTTTTAGTTTTTGGATAAATCGTTTTTAATTTAGTGGTAATTTGAAATTTCTGATCTTGTTCAATTTGCTCTTTAATATAAGAGGGTTTTGCTAGATCGATATTATTTTCAATTTCTTCAGGAGTAATATCTTTGTTTTTTAATTTTTGATATAGACCTTGGATAATAAAGTATGCTTTTTCTACAGGATCTCGATTTCCTTTAATCGAAAGTAAATTACCTCGACTGTATAATTTCACTTTAAACTTATCTTCTAAAACTTTGAGGTTCTTATCGTGGTAGCCGAATAAACTAGAAAGAAATTGATTGTCTTCAAACTCTAATTTTTTTTGATGAAGTGAAATACTTGAAGTAGCCATTAAGCTCTCTCTCCTAATAAAGAATGGGTAAGCACCTCTTTAATTTGTACAGGAATAATCTGTCCAATGATTTGTTTTTCTCCTTGAAGAGCCACACTTTGATTAAATTCTGACTTACCTTTGACTTGGCCCTCATGTTTACCCGCACCATCAATTAAAACTTGAACAGTCTTTTGAATAAATTTTTTATTGTATTCCATTTGTTGTTCATTCAATAATGCCTGAGTGCGCGCTAAACGTTCATCCAAAATCTCATCACTAATAAGCTCTTTATTGGCAGCAGGAGTTCCGGGTCGAGGACTATATTTAAAAGAATAAGAATTCATGTATTTAACTCTTTGAATAAGGTCAAGAGTATCCTCAAAGTCTTGATCGGTTTCTCCAGGAAAACCAATGATAAAATCAGAAGAAAGAGCAATATCAGGCTTTGCCTTCCTGACTTTTTCAATAATTTCAAAGTAATAATCGCGAGTGTGTTTGCGGTTCATTAACTTTAAAACATTATCAGATCCTGATTGAACAGGTAAATGCAGATATGGCATAAGCTTATCATTGCTTCCATGTAATTGAATCAAATCATCAGTCATATTAATGGGATGACTCGTTGAATACGTAATACGCTCTACGCCTCCGATTTCAGAGATTGTGTTAATCAATGAAGCAAGAGTATGTGGTTGGCCAGCCGCATCGGCACCATGATAAGCATTTACGTTTTGACCTAATAAAGTGAACTCTACGACACCCAAATCTACCAGGGCTTTTACTTCATCCACTAATTCATAAACACTTCGAGAATACTCTGCTCCTCTTGTATAAGGAACTACACAGAAATGACAAAACTTATCACACCCTTCTTGAATTGTTACAAAAGCAGATTTACTGTTATGGTTTCTTTTGATTAAGTTAAGAGTATCGAATTTTTCAATGGCATCAAATTCAGTGATAGCTGCTTTGGAAATATCATCTTTTTTTAAAAACGTATTGAGCGATTGAATTGACTGGGGGCCAATCACTAAATCAACATAAGGTGCTCGTTTTTGAATAAGCTCTCCTTCTGCTTGAGCGACACAGCCCGCCACTATCACTTTTTGATCTTTTTTTCCTTTTTTATGAATTTTACCCAAATCGGAAAAAGTTTTTTCTGTAGCTTTTTCTCGAATATGACAGGTATTGAGGACAATATAATCTGCATTAAAAGAGTCTTCAGTTGGTTGTATATTATTAGCAAGAAAAATATCTTTCATTTTATCAGAGTCATAGACATTCATCTGACAACCGAAAGTTTTAATAAAGAAATTTTTAGGTTCTGGCATTAAGATTTTTTGCAAACAGTATTGCGTCTTGCAAAGAAGAGGGATTTATAGGATTGCTCCCATAATAGTTTTTTCTTTCATTGTAGGCTTTATAGCCTAATTTTTCATAAAGTTTAATAGCAAATTTATTAATTGCGCTCGCTTCAAGAAAGATTTTGACTGATTTTCCAGTACTTTTGAGTTGTTTTTCAAGCTCTTCTAAGATCATTCTTCCCAACCCTTGGTTTCTAAATTCAGGCAAAACCGCAATGTGTAAAATTTCAAACTCACTTACATTTTGATCTTGATAAAGGAAATGTCCGATTAAAACACCGATTGGATGATCATCATCTAATAGATAAAAATTAAAACTATTCTCTTTTTGAAGATGCTCAGATATTGCCTGATCATTCCAATTTATTTCTAAATAATCTCTATTTTCAATTATCCAACTTTGAGAATTCTCGATATTAGCACTGAACTTCAAGAGTTAAATATATCATAAATTCATCATTTAATTATTAACATAATATTCCAGAACAATTGTTTACTTTTAATAAGTGTATGCCAATATGCTCTGTTTTTAAAAACTTATTAAATGCCATCTAACCAAAAGTTATATATTCGAAAAAATTCTAAGATCCATTCTTCTGGTCTTTTTGCAAAAACTGATATTGAAAAAGGGTCAAGGATTATTGAATATCGAGGATTAAAAATTACTAAAGCACAGTCAGATAAAATTGCTGATGTTCATATTGCTGCGAACCAAAAAAAAGGAACGATAGGAGCTGTCTATATTTTTACATTAAATGAGAGATATGACATTAATGGGAAAGTGTCATGGAATTTAGCAAAGTATATTAATCACTCCTGTGATCCAAATTGTGAGACAGATATTATTCGAGGTAAAATTTGGATAAATGCTATTAAAGATATCAAAAAAGGGGAAGAGCTTACTTATGACTATGGTTATGACATGGACTGTTATGAGGATCATCCTTGTCGTTGTGACTCTAAAAATTGTGTAGGCTATATTGTTCGCAGTAATCTTCGCTGGCGAGTTTTAAGAAAAATTCAAAATAAAAAGAAGAAATAACTTCTCTGAAATGTCCTATTACTATCAAATTTTGTAACTAAAAGTTCATAATACATTTATAAAAATTATATTATTCTAGTTTCATCAAATGCAAAAATACGTATCTGAGTTTTTAGGCACTTTTATCCTCTTATTAAGTATTGTGGGATCAGGAATAGCTGGTCAAAAATATACTGATGATCAAATGGTTATTCTTTTTAGTCATGCAGTAGTTATTGGATTTACTCTTATTTTTTTAATTCGAATGTTTGCAACTTACTCTGGTGCTCACTTTAATCCTATCGTTTCTCTATTATTTTTTTTTAAGAGAGAGTTGTCCTCCAAAGATTTAATAATCTATATAGTCATTCAGTGTGTAGCCGCCATCCTAGGCACAATGTTTGCTAACTTTCTTTTTGGGCTTAATGTGATTGAAATCTCTACCAATATTAGAAGTGGAAATAATATTTATATCTCAGAAATCTTTGCTACTTTTGGATTACTCATGGTCATCTTGCTATCTAGAGCAGACGGGAAAAATATTGTGGCTTTCAATGTGGGAATATACATATGCGCAGCTCTTATTTTTACTTCATCGACAAGTTTTGCAAACCCCGCGGTCACCATTTCAAGAATGCTTACGGAGTCCTTTACTGGCATCCATCCCTCCACTGCCCTCTTATTCATTGGGTCTCAAGTCATAGGGCTAGGAATTGCTTACAAAGTCTATACGCAGGTATTTGAGAAAAAATCGTAACTTCTTCAAAAACTTAAAAGATATTTTTAAATTAAACTTCCAATTAAATTTAGTTCTTCTATTTGAAACTTTTTGGTATTGTTATATTTTTCAACCATTGCGTGGGTTCGTTTCTCAAGAATTTTAAAAATTCGCTGAAACTCATTTTCAATTTCTTCTTCACTACCCTTAAACTTAGCTGGATCTTCAACACCCCAATGCACTTTAGGGGCACCACTTAAATAAACGGGGCAAGACTCACCAGCAGCATTATCACAAACCGTGATCACTAAATCGAAATTTACATCACTGAATTCATCCCAAGATTGGCTTTTGTAATCTATTTTAAAAATACCTGATTTTTTTAATGTTTTTATACTCATTGGATGAACATAGCCTGTTGGTTTACTTCCGGCACTAAAGGCTTGGAAATCATCTTTGCCAAGATGATTGATTAACCCTTCTGCCATAATCGAACGACAAGAGTTACCTGTACAAAGGACTAAAATTTTTTTTTTATTCATCAAAATCTAGAGAATAGCCAGCCGACCTAACTGTGCGAATAATGTCTTTCTCTTCATTTTGATTTAGTTCTTTTCGAAGTCTACGAATGTGGACATCTACTGTTCTTAACTCTACGTTGACTTGATTAGGCCAAATCTTATTTAGTATCTGCTCTCGAGAAAATACTCTTTGTTTATTCTTTAGTAGGAAAAATAAAATATTAAATTCTGTTGGGCCAAGGTTAAGTCTTCTGTCTCCTCTGTAGGCTTTTTTTTGAACAGTATTTATTTTTATTTCATTAAAAATAAGATTGTCTTGATCTTGATTTAACTGACTAGTTCGTTTTAAAATTGCTTTAACTCTTGCGATAAGTTCGCTAGGTAAAAAAGGCTTAGTGATATAATCATCTAATCCGCTTTCAAAACTTATAATTTTATCTTGTTCAGAGTTTTTGGCTGTAAGCATTAATATGGGCAAGTTTTTATATTCTTGTTTATTTCGAATTCTTCTAAGAACCTCTAAGCCTGAAAGGCCTGGTATCATCCAATCTAAAATTATGAAATCAGGCATAAAGTTATCAAGATGGGATAATGCATCTTCCCCATTATGAACAACTAAATATTCGAAGTCATTTTTTTTTAAATGCAAAGTGATGAGGTCTGAGATTGACTTATCATCTTCGACTACTAATATTTTTGCGAGCAATTTTTTTTAAGAATTATTATACTTACCTTCAATTAAAAAATGTACTTCTTCCATTATGTTAGTTACATAATCTCCGATACGCTCAATGCCTTTTGAAATTTGAATTAAAGCTAAAGAGTCTGGTATAAAATCATCATTTTCTTTCATGTATGAAAGGACATCTTTAATGAAGTTGCCGTGAAGATTATCGATTATATCATCTCTCTCTGCAATTTGATCAGCTTGAGCTAATTTTCTCTCAAATAAACAATTCAATGCATCGTGGGTCATCACTGAAGCTTTTCCTCCTAGAGCCTCAAGTTTTTCAATTAGTTGATCAGGGATATTCGTGCTGACTCGGTATCCTTTTTTTGCGACAGTTGTTAAATGGTCTCCTATTCTTTCAAGATCTCTGATAATTTTAATTGAGCAAAATAAAAATCTTAGATCGTCTGCCATGGGCTGTCTCATTGCAATAATTTGAAAGACTAAATCACTAATATCATGATTGAGTTGGTTTATTAGGTCATCTTTTTCAATAACTTTATTTGCTAAATTTTGATCTCTTGAAGCAACAACTTTTAAGGCATCGCTGAACTGTTGTTCTAAAATTGATCCCATCTTTACTAGCTTTTCATTAATTAAATTTATTTGATTTTCATAATTTTTATCTGTGTGCTGCATTCTTAGCCAAACCTT